>JBBRPR010000176.1:0-1597 GCA_038227875.1 Planctomycetota bacterium | reverse complement strand
GGTTCTCTCCTATTAACGCCGTCGTATTTCGACGGCCGGCGACGGATTGTCGTCAGCGTAATTGGAGCATGTGCGAACCCACTTTTCTTTCGCGTTCCAGGCCGTAATTCCGGCATTGATCGTCGGTATTTAAGTCCTAGTCGCCCGAGTCACTCGAACTGAGGGTACAGTCTCTTCAGCTTGACGCGGGCGTCGGCGGTTTTGAATTGCCAGTTGGCCTTGGCGTGGTGCTTGTTGCGGTGGTCCTGCCATGCGTTGACTTCGTGGGCGAGGATTTGCTTGTCGGCGATGCGGCGATCCAGACATTGCGACGCGAGCACGCCGAGTTCGGATTCGGCCATGTCGAGCCAGCTGCCGTGTTTTGGCGTGTAATGCCATTCGAAGCGCTCTACGAGCCGGCGGGCCTCAGAAGCGGGGAAGGCTTCGTAGAGCGAGGCTGGCTTGTGGGTGTTGAGATTGTCCTGCACCAGCACGATTTTCGCCACGCCGGGAAAATGCACGTCTGACAGGTCCCGGAGCGCGTGGGCGTAATCGATGGCGGTGTGACGATCGGTTACTTTCACGTGCCGCCAGCCTTCCAGCGGCGCGAACATCATGAACAGGTTGGCCACGCCATTGCGTTCATATTCGTAATCGTGACGTGCCTTTCGTCCCGGCTTCGCGGGGATCGGCGCGCGTGTTTCGACGATCATCTGCTTCGAGGTTTCGTCAAGGCACACGACGGGACGTTCGGGATCGCGCGGCCTCTGGTAAACTTCCAGCACGTCTTCCATGTTGGCGACAAAGGCCGCGCTGGAGTCCGGCGGAATCACCCACTGCTGCTTGAGGTGCGGTTTGAGAATGTTTTTTTTAGCGTCCGCCCGATCGTGTTGTCGCTGGTTTTCCCGACGATGTTGAGTTCGACGACCTTCTCCTCAAGCAGGCGCAGGCTCCATCTGGCGTAGCCCTTCGGGGCTGGCGAGAGCGTCAGCGCGATCAATTTCGCTTCCGCCACGCCGTCGAAAATCCGGGCCGGGGCGGAGTTGGGATTGTATTTGCGGGTCAGCACTGCCGCGAACCCCTCCTCGACCAGCTGCCGCCTTGTCCGCTCGATATTGGCGATGCTGGTGTCCAGCGCCTGCGCGATCCGGCTGTCGCTCCAGCCTGCGCCCGCATCCGACACGTCCGCCTTCAAGAGGATGCGCGCCTTCGTCAGCAGCTGCGCCGAGCGCTTGCCGGAGCGGATCAAGCCGTTGAGTTGATCGCGCTCCTGCGCACTCAACCTGACCACGTATTTCTTGACGGCGATCTCTTGCCCGGCCACGAATCACCTCCATCGCTGACTTGCGGCGACAGAGATTCAGAAAGTCCCGTCACGATCAATGACGAGGGCGACTAGGCACGGCATGCGGCGAGTTTGAGGTGCATTTCAGGGCCGGTCTCGCCGAGTTCGTCCGGCGCGATGGCGCGCTGGACAGCACGCTGGAAATTGCCGTGGCCGTCGAAGCCGATATCGAGCTGCGCCGCCTCACCCTGCGCAACCATGGCGAGAAGCCGCGCACTCTGTCGGTAACCTCCTATACCGAGTTGGTGGTCGGTTGGGCCGGCGCCGACAACG
>JBBRPR010000175.1:0-1657 GCA_038227875.1 Planctomycetota bacterium | reverse complement strand
GGCGACTCTCGGCACGTTCCGCTGGCAAATCTCTCATATACGACAGCCCGCGCAGGAGGAAGGGCGGCGCCAGCCAACTTTTCGTAGGTGAAAGATGAACCATGGTCTGCCCCGGCATGACCGATGGCTGTACCGACGGGCGGCCCAACGCCGGAGGCATGCATGTCATTCCTGCCGTTTGTCACCATCGTCCTTGTCGCCGCGGGGCTGCTGGCCTTGTTCCTGCCGTCGAAGCAGGTGCTTCTGATCGGCATTGCGGCCGCCGCGGGCATTTTCTCAGAGATTCTTGTCGATTGGTGGGCGCCGGGAGAGAAGTACCAGATCAGATACCTCCTGACGGCGCTGCCGTCGCTGTCCGCGCTGGAGGCGATCCTCGGCTATCTCTGGCCGTGGCAGGCGTGGCAGTGGGGTTTAGTTCCATTCCTCGCGGCCGCGATCTGGAATGTGGCGCGGCCTTACGCGACGGTCAAATGGGGCAACCTTGGGCCGATCCCTTACCTGTTCACGTTCTACGCCGCGACGTGGGCGGCGATTCCGGCGATCATCGCTTCCGAACTCGCGGCCTATGCCCGCCGCCGGCGGTCGCGGAACAACCAGTGACACTTTCTCCATGGGAGATGGTAAGCTAAGGTTGCGGCAGGTTCACCCCGTCGTTTCGCTTGTCACGGTTCGATATGTGCCATGTCTACAGCGCTTGATGCCGCCCCCGAGCGGCTCGACCGACACGAGCAGAAGTTCGTTCAGCGAATTCGCGAACACGGCTGGTGCGGTACGCATGTCGCGCCTGACAACCAGGGTGCGGGGTTCTCCTACACGACCGGCTTCTGGCTGAAGTTCAGGTTTCCGGAGCTGATCCTGTTCTCGATGTCAAAGGAGAACGCCCAGGATACCTTCTGGCACATTTATCGCGAACTCGAAGCTGGACGACGTCTTCCCGTTGGCGAGCGAACCGGCGAGGTATTTGAAAATGTCGTAGCCGTGCTGCTTCCAGTTTCGCCTGAGCAGTATCAACCTCACCTCGGGTGGAGCAGATGGTTTTATAGCAACGACAATTTCGAATGTCTCCAGCTTGTGTTTCCGGATCGCGGCGGAGAATTTCCGTGGGGGCCGGAAGCCTCGAGGGATTTTAAGGCCGCCCAGCCTGATTTGACCGCTGGCAACTGGTTCGGTCGGCGCGATCGCACCAACTGATTTGCTCCACTGGCAAGCCATCAAATCCGCGACAAATTGGCACGACGGGCAAATCACCAAAAACGTGTCCAGCCCTCACGCGAAAAATATTCCCGTTGCCACGTCGGGCAAATCACTGGTTTAACTTCACCCGTCTCACCCGATGAGAGGGGCGATCGCGATCGTCACGACGTGCGGTGGGATGCGATGGACGCGTAGGCGGCGACTGACGAGCGCGGCCAATGCGTACGGCGAAATCGTGAGGGTTCGACGCCCCGGTGCTTGCGTCAAGTTTCGTGGGAGCGAAAGTTTCCGCAGGCGATGATGGTGGCAACAAAGCCGGTCACCAGGACGACCACGTATAAGCCGTAAAGCCATTGCGCAGGGAAGGCCGGATGCCTCCGCCAAACCTGTATGCTCGTGTGCGCACTACGATGCATCTATTGCACGCGAGACCGCGGGTGCGGCGCGCACCCGGTCTTCCCTG
>JBBRPR010000174.1:0-1665 GCA_038227875.1 Planctomycetota bacterium | reverse complement strand
TACAATCTGATTCTATTCCGGCTGCGGCACCGTCACGCGATTCATAACGCCATATATTTTGAGAATCAATCCGCGCCGTTCACACTTTCCCGCGCCGATTTATCTGAGACTCACAGCGCTGAAGTACGTGATTCCCGACAAGCGACGACAGTGTCAGCACGGTGATGGTTACACTGATTGACATCACCGAACAGAAACTCGCCGAAGAAGCGCTGAAAAAAAGCGAAGCGTTCAACCTTGCCGTCATCGACTCTCTCGCCGAACACATCGCCGTACTCGACCGGCAGGGCATTATTATTGCCGTGAACCGCGCGTGGCGGGAATTTGGCAAGAACAACGGCGCTCATTATCTGTCGCACAATTCCATCGGCATGGACTACCTGGCAGTCTGCTCCAATGCATCCAAGTTTGCGATGGGCGAAGAGGCGAACGCGGTCGTAATTGGAATTCGCGAAGTACTTTCAGGAACGCGGGCGGAATTTGGCATCGAGTATCCCTGTCACGCGCCGCACGAGCAGCGCTGGTTTCATATGCGGGTCACGCCGTTAAAGGGGGAACGGCTGGGTGCGGTGATCAGCCATTTCAACATCACGGCGCGAAAACTGGCCGAAGAGGCATTGATCAAGAGCGAGGCCAGATCCCACGCGATCATCCGCGGCACCGACGTTCCGATGGCCCTGAATAACGAGCAGCAGGAGATCACGTATTTGAATCCTGCGTTCGTACAAACATTCGGCTATACGAAGCAGGACCTTCCTACGCTGGCGCAGTGGTGGCCAACGGCATATCCCGACCCGCAATATCGCAACGGGGTGATGGATTCGTGGTTTTCCGAGATGGAAAAGGCCAGGCAAACAGGGGCTCCGTTTACTCCCATGGAGTGTTCCATCCGCTGCAAGGATGGCACCGTCAAAACCGTGATGGCCTCCGCAGCCTCGCTGGTCGGGGCCTTCACCGGAGAACATCTGGTCGTCCTCTTTGACATCACCAAACGCAAGCAGGCTGAAGAAGTGAAACAGGCCCTCGAGAAACAATTGTTTCAGTCTCAGAAAATGGAAGCACTCGGCGTGCTGGCTGGCGGCATCGCCCACGATTTCAACAACCTGCTCATGTCGATTCTCGGTTACAGCGATCTGGCGCTGGAATGGAGCAAGAGCGACGCGCGGACGGTCCAGGCGCTGCAGCATATCGTCGAGGCCGGAGGCCGGGCACGCGATCTGGTCAAACAGATTCTCGATTTCAGCCGCCGCGACAACCAGGAACAGAAACCCTTCCGCCTCGACCTGCTCCTCACGGAAGTTCGCGGATTGATCAACCGGACGCTGCCCAAGAACATCGCCTTTCAAGTGGTGCCCGGGAATGGAAAGCGTGTCGTCAGTGGTAATTCGTCGCAGATTCATCAGGTACTGGTCAATCTCTGCACCAATGCCATTCACGCCATGCCTGCTGGCGGACAACTGGATCTCAGCCTGGATACCTGTTCCTTCGACGCCGAAAAATCGCCGCCCGTCCCACTTCTACCCAAAGGGGGGTATCCACTTTACGCAAGTGGCTCCAAGATATAGCGTTCCCTTACTATGGGAGAGTTGCAGTTATCGATTGGCGGCGGGGACTACCCGCGCAACTTCAGCGAGTTCGACAGGTTCTTCGTTGACGAGGCGGCGT
>JBBRPR010000173.1:0-1669 GCA_038227875.1 Planctomycetota bacterium | reverse complement strand
CCGTAACTTTGAGCGTTTCCGCTCCGCCAAGACGAGCGACGACGTTCGCCCAGTCCTCATTCAAAAGCGATTCGTGTCTCATGACTCGTGGGAATCACATACGATTCCAAGCCGCAAGCCTATTTTAGCGCCTATGGGCGTTCGCAGGGACGACACCGAATGCGACCCTCACCCCCGCTGCTTCTCATACGCCTTGAGATGCGTGTAGGCCGTGCGCAGTTTCGCCAGAGGCACCTTGGCGGCGTCGCCGCGCGCGACGAGATCGCCGATCACGTGATCCGCCTCGACCGCCGCGCCCGTCTTGATGTCACGGAACATCGACGCCGTCATTTGCGAGCCTTCGGCAGTCAGTAAGCCGCGGGTGCGCTCGAAGAACGGCCCGGTCGGGGCGTGGCCTGCAGCCTTCGCGATCGCGCTGGTTTCGTCGAGCATGCCGAGCATGAAGTCCCGGCCGCCTGGTGCTGAGAGGATATTGCCAACTGAAGTACGCATCAGACAGGTCGCGGCCGCGAGCGTGGAGAGAAATACCCACTTCTCCCACATCTCCTGCACGATGTTCTCGCTGGCGACGGCGCCGGTGATGCCGTTGGTCATGATCTTCGCAATGGCGCGAACGCGATCCGTCATCTTGCCGTCGCGTTCGCCGAAATTGAGCGACTGCATCGGCGCCAGCTGCACGACTTCGCGCTGCTCGTTGAGCGTCGCTGCGATCGCGCAGAGCCCGCCGAGCACACGCTCGCGGCCGAATTTCTGGTCGAATATCCAGATGCAGCATGCCGTTGAGCATCGGAATGATTGACGTTTGCGGACCGACCGCTGACGCGAACGACGTGATGGCGTCGTCAAGGTCGAAGGCCTTGCAGCTCAGCAAGATGACGTCAAACTTTTCGGTGAGCTTGTCCGCCTGAACGGTCGGCGGATTTTTCAGGGTGACATCGCCATTCGGGCTCTTGATGACGAGACCGGCGCTGGCGAGCTCCGAAGCGCGCTTCGGCCGCACCAGAAAGGTCACGTCGTTGCCCGCCTGAAGCAGCCTGCCGCCAAAATATCCGCCGATAGCGCCGGCGCCGACCACGAGAACGCGCATGGATTAGGTTCCTTGTTGTTCTTGTTGTAACTGTCCCGGGCATCCACGTCCTTCGTATCTTTCGACAATAGGTAGGCGTGGATGGCCGGGACAAGCCCGGCCATGACGATTGATGGGTAGCCCTACCATTTCTCGCCGAACGGGCGAATCTCCAGCTCAAACGTCCAGGCGCTGCGCGGCTGCTGGTAGAGCTGCCAATAGGACGCGGCGACCGAGGCCGGCGGCATCAGCAGATCCGGATTGTCGAGCGCTTCCTTGCCCCAGAGCTGCTCGCGGCGCTCGCGCACCCAGGCGGTGTCGACGCCGGAATCGATGATCAGATGCGCGACATGGATATTTTTAGGCCCCAGCTCGCGCGCCATCGATTGCGCCACGGCGCGAAGGCCGAATTTGGCGCTGGCAAAGGCGGCAAAGCCGCTGCCGCCGCGCAAGGATGCGGTCGCACCCGTGAAGAAGATATTGCCCTTGCCGCGCGGCAGCATCAGGCGTGCCGATTCACGCCCGGCCAGGAAGCCGGCCCAGCAGGCCATCTCCCAGACTTTTCGGAACACGCGGTCGGTGGTTTCCAGAATGGGGAAATTG
>JBBRPR010000172.1:0-1732 GCA_038227875.1 Planctomycetota bacterium | reverse complement strand
GTCACCGAGTTCGACGTGTCCCTCGGCCGCACTGCCCAGCCGAACGAGGGATAGCCGTGGGACAGGCATCCCGCCTGTCGTTCCTCAGACAGGCGGGATGCCTGCCTTAGTGGTCCGTTTCACAAATAACGTCCGGGTTAGCCGAGGCTGTCGCCAGCGATTTGCAACTTGGCGAAATGGGGTTTCACACGTTGTAACCACTTCTCCAATTTTTCGCGAGTGAACTTCCACTGAAACGGCTTCGGACTGCGGTTGCTCAACTCCTCGTACAACCGCAGTCGCACTCGCAGTTCTTCCAAATTCGCGAAGTCATTGGGCGTCAGCACCTTTCGCTGGATCATCGAAAAGTAGACCTCGACCTGGTTCAGCCAACTCGCATGAACCGGCGTGTGCAACAACACGATCCGCTTGTCACGCTTCTTCAAACGCTGAATTGATGTCCGACCACGATGCGAACTCCCATTATCCACAATCAAGAACAGGCGCTCGGCCGCCGCGTATGCGGCACTCGCCAGAAGCTGATCGACGAGCCGACCGAACGGAACGATTCCCGTTTTCGCCTCGCACCGACCGGTCACGATTCCGCGATGCACATCCCACGCGGCCAGGTATTGCAACGCCCCGCCGCGCGTGTACTCCGGCTCGACTCGCCGTCGCTGGCCGGGTTTCGGTGCCGTCCCCGGATGCTTGCGTTGCCGGGCTTGAATGCTGGTCTTCTCGTCGCACGACAACACAAAGTCCTTCGGCCCCAACGGCTCACCGTTCCACACACCCGCGTACAAATCGAGAATCGGCCCGGCCTTTTTGCGGAATTGCGGATCGCGAGGAAAGATCCAGTGCTCGTATTGCCACGGCTTGATTGCGTCCTCATCGAGTGTCCGCCAGACGGTACTTTTGCTCATCGGCTCCGTGAGCAATCGATTCGCCCGCCGCGTGAGATCGGCCAGCGACTGGCGGCTCAGCGGTTCGCCGGATTCAGCCACACTCTGACAGGCGGTAGCGACGACCAACGCTCGGTCCATCGGGGGAAAAAGTGGTCTTGCGACCTCGACCTTCGCGGTCGTCGATGGTGAAATCGCCCGCCGTCCAACGTTGCCGCCAGCGTCGCACTTGGCGCTCAGAAAGTCCGACGCGAAAACCGGCCTCGGCATTGCTGAGGGTAGGCTGTTCGTAGATCAACAACACGAGTCGAAAGCGTTGAGCCTCTTGAACGAGTACCGTTCGTCGTCGCACGGCGATGCGAGCCTGTTGCAAAAAGACGTCCGGGAAGGTACAGACTTGGGGTCGCGGTCCTGGCATAATTCACGTCCGTGAAAATCGGGTGTGCGATCATGCCGGCGGACTCAACCGAAGGTCCAGATCAACTCGGACGCTATTTGTGAAACGGACCACTAAGTCGGGTGTGCGCCACCGGCACGCCACGCGCTGGGGAATGGGGTAGAGCCGGAGGCGCGTGTCGGCCGATAGCACACGGCTTCGTCAGTTTCACTGACCGGGACAACCCATGCAGCCGGCACCCTTTCGCGGACTGCTCCTGCTCGGCGGCTTGCTCGCCTGCGGGTGCGCGCTGTCGGCGAAGAAGCCGCCCACCCCGGCCGCCCAGATTACCAGCGCGGACCTCGCGCTCCTTCCCAAGTCGGCCGACGAGCGGTACTTCATCGTCTTCTTCGGCTGTCATGACGCGTTGCACCGGGCGCGGTCGTCGCACACGTGGGCGACGCTCGTCCGCGTC
>JBBRPR010000171.1:0-1952 GCA_038227875.1 Planctomycetota bacterium | reverse complement strand
GCCGAAGAACTGGAAGCGATGCTCCGCCACATCGGCGCGACCCGCTATCACAACCTGCACCCGTTCCACCGGTTGCTGCACGGCGGCAAGCTCAATCAGGGCCAGGTGCAGGCCTGGGCGCTGAACCGCTATTATTACCAGAGCACGATCCCGCTCAAGGATGCGATGGTGATCTCGCGGTTCCGCGACCGCGCCACCCGTATCGAATGGCGCCACCGCATCGAGGATCACGACGGCGATATCGGCAGCGAAGGCGGCATCGAGCGCTGGCTCAAGCTGACCGAGGGGCTTGGCCTCGACAGCGCCTACGTGGAATCCACCGAAGGCATTTTGCCGGCGACGCGGTTTGCGGTGGAAGCCTACGTGCACTTCTGCCGCGACAAGACGCCGCTGGAAGCGATCGCCTCGTCGTTGACGGAATTGTTCGCGCCGAACCTGCACGAAGAACGCATTTCGGGGATGCTGCAGCACTACGATTTCGTCAATCCCGACATCATGAGCTATTTCAGCCGCCGCCTGACCCAGGCGCCGCGCGACGCCAATTTTGCGCTGGATTACGTCAGGCAGCATGCCACGACGCCCAAAGAGCGTGAGGCGGTCTGCAATGCGCTGATCTTCAAGACCAATGTGCTATGGGTTCAGCTCGACGCGCTGTATCATGCCTATGTCGAGGCCCACATTCCGCCCGGCGCGTTCGTGCCCACCGCGTTCGTATCGAAAGGGACCTGAGATCGATGACTGTGAGCCGCAACATCAGTGTCAGCGAGGTGAGCCGGCCGAAATTGCCGCGCCACGCCAAACTGAAATTCGATGAGACGCGGCAGGTCTGGGTGATCCTGGCACCCGAGCGCGTGCTGGCGCCGGACGAAATCGCCGTCGAAGTGCTGCAGCTCTGCGACGGCGTCCGCAGCGTCGCCGACATGGTCGACCAACTCACCGCCAAATACGCCGCCCCGCGCGAGGCGATCGCGTCCGACGTGGTCGCGATGCTGCAGGACCTTGCCGACAAGGGCTTTCTCACCGAAGCGCGCGAGAAGACGTCATGAGTGACCTGATCGCTGACGGCAAGGCCGCGGCCGCCGCCCATGACGGGCTGGCGATCCTGGAATCGCGCCGGTCGGCGGCGGAGACTTTTGGCATTCCGCTGGCGGTGCTTGCCGAATTGACGCATCGCTGCCCGCTGCAGTGCCCTTATTGTTCCAACCCGGTCGAACTCGATCGCGGCGGCACCGAGCTGACGACGGAGGAATGGAAAAAGGTTCTCACGGAGTTGGCCGAAATCGGTGTGCTGCAGATCCACTTCTCCGGCGGCGAGCCGACCGCGCGCAAGGATATCGTTGAACTGGTGCAGCACGCCACCGACGTTGGGCTTTACAGCAACCTGATTACATCTGCGGTGTTGCTGACAAAGGAAAAACTGTCGGCACTGGCCGATGCCGGCCTGTGTCACGTGCAGATCAGCTTTCAGGGCAACGAGCCCGTCGTGGCCGACCGCGTCGCCGGCCTGAAGAAATCACATGAGAAGAAGATCGAAGCCGCGAAGTGGACCCGCGAACTCGAGCTGCCGCTAACGGTCAATGCCGTCATGCACCGGCAAAACCTGCATCAGCTTTCGGACATCATCCAGATGGCGGTCGATCTCGACGCCGACCGTCTGGAAGTCGCCAATGTGCAGTATTACGGCTGGGCGCTGAAGAACCGCGCCGCGCTGATGCCGACGCTGGAACAGATCGAAGAAACCAGCCGCATCGTCGACGAAGCGGCCATCAGGCTGAAGGGCATTTTGGCGATCGACTACGTGGTGCCGGATTATTACGCGCTGCGGCCGAAGAAATGCATGGGTGGCTGGGGCCGGCAATTCTTCAACATTTCGCCCGCCGGCAAGGTTTTGCCGTGCCACGCGGCGGAAACCATCACCGGCCTCGAATTCGAATCGGTACGTTCCAATCATT
>JBBRPR010000170.1:0-2019 GCA_038227875.1 Planctomycetota bacterium | reverse complement strand
GCCGTCCTTCATCGTCGGCAAATTCCGCGTACCCGGCGTCCTGACAATGGCCGAATTCGAAATGGTCATCGCCGACGCCCGCAAGGCCAAGGCCGGCAAGGGTTAGCACCATAGCGTTTTCAAGCGAAGTGGTCGGGGGTTCGCGTAAAGAAAACGCGTCAAAAAAAGATTTTCGAATCGCAATCATAAGGGCGCCTTCGTCTCTCGACGAGGGCGCCCTTGATCCGTTCAGCAGTCGTGCCGCGCTTACTTCGACGAAATCCTGATCCAGTCGTCATGCGCGCGCGTCTTCAACCTGTTCCAGTCGGTCGCCGCCACATCCCAGTTGACGATGGTGCGATTGGCCTGCGCCACCTGACCGTTCGCCACGCTCGACGTCTGCATGGAATCGTAGACATAGACGCCGCCGACCAGCAGCAGCGCGCCAAAGATCATTCCGATAAACGTCCGCATTGGTAATCCCTCCGTTACGCCAACAACGCGGCGGATGGAGCTTGGTTCCCTGTTCACGGCCGATTGAGCCAGGCCAAAATCTCCGCGTTGATCTCGCGGGGATAGGTGTGGCTGAGATCGTCGAGCTCGCGGTAGGTGACGTCGGCGCCCGCCGCGGACAGGACCTGGCCGGTCTGCCGCGCCACCTGCACTGGAAACATCCAGTCGAGCTTGCCGTGCACGATATGAACCGGCAGGCCGCGCAGCCTCTCCGCATCGGCCATTTCCGCCATCAGCGGATGGAAGGTCGCCGACACCGGCGCGAGGTGGGTGAAA
This sequence comes from Planctomycetota bacterium, assembly GCA_038227875.1. Taxonomy (GTDB): domain Bacteria; phylum Planctomycetota; class SZUA-567; order H5-PLA8; family H5-PLA8; genus JBBRPR01. The sequence goes on along the minus strand of JBBRPR010000170.1, from coordinate 1,251 downwards.
GGGGAGTGGCTCTCGAACCCGGTGACGTAGCAGAAGGTGCCGCCGTCGCTCATCCCGGTCAGCAGCATTCGCGTGGAATCGACGTTCCAACGCGAGCGTACCTGTTCGAGAATGCGCGTGAGGTTCGGCGTATCGGTGTCGTCGCCCATCAGCGCCCAGGTGCTCTTGTTGGAAGAACTGCCGGTCGCGGTGGGCGCGATCAGAATCGCGCCACGGCTGCGCGCATCGCGCAGCCAGCTCCACAGAAAGCCGCGGCCGTTGCCGCTGCCGCCGTGCAGCGCCATCACCAGCGGAAAAGCGCGATCGGGCGTATAATATTCGGGAACGTAAAGTGAGAAGCCGCCGCGGCTGCCGGGCTCATTGTGGTCGTGAAAGATGCCGGTGTTGTCGTTGGCAGGCGCGGCGAGCCGTGCCGCAAGTCCGGCATCGTCGCGCAGGTCCGGATCGACAAAGAATTCGCTGACCGGAGGTAATTTTGCCGACAACGCATACAGCGCCTCCTGCGCGCGCGGGCTGTGGCGCAGCGCCTTGAACACGCTGACCAGATCGCCGTTGCCATTCTGCACGATACGCAAGCCTTCGAACACGGCCAGCGCGGCATCGCTGGCGGCCTCGAGCGCGGTCCTGATATCGGAAAATTGCTCCGGCCATTCGGCCAGCCGCGGACGAACCGCGCGCAACGTCTCGTCCGGCGTGCCGGCGGCTTCCATCACGCGGCCGAAATCCGGTGGGTTCAGATGGCGTGCGACGAAGCCGATCGCCTCCAGCGATTGCAGCAGCGGCGGCAGCACGGCCACGATGTCGTCGACTACGGCCTCGCTCATCGGGACTTCCTGGCGCTCATGCTTTTCAATGCAACCGCGGCGTCTTCAGGAGTTTGGCGCGATCGATCGAGGTGAGCGTCACGTCGAAGGTGACGCCCTCATGATAGACCGTGAGCGGCACATCGACGCCAGCGGGGCCGAGCGACCAGAGTTTTCGGTAGAAACCGGTCTGGCTCGTGATCTTCTCGCCGTTCACCGCGAGAATGACGTCGCCGGTCTTGAGCTCTGCGCGCGCCGCCGGACCCTTGCTGGCGATGCCGACCACCACGAGGCGATTGTCGATCTCGGTCGAGAACATCCCGAGCCAGGGCCGCGACGGCTTGTTGACGCGGCCGAACTTGCGCAAATCGTCGAGCACGGGTTTCAGGAGATCGATCGGCACGATCATGTTGACGTGTTCAGGCTTGCCCGCGCGCTCGCGTTCGAG
>JBBRPR010000169.1:0-2335 GCA_038227875.1 Planctomycetota bacterium | reverse complement strand
TCCCCTGCTGGAGGACTGGCTGACTCTTGAGGACGTCGAAATCGGCTTTGCTGACCTTCACTTGCGCGTCGAACGTATCGGCGCGAGCGGCACTTGCGAGCGCGAAACAAGCAGCAAGCGCAATTGCGTACTTTCGGCTCATGGCACTTCCCTGGTGTCCGGCGGACGTGGGCCGCCACCCAACCAAAAATTACTCCGGGTGGATACCGGGTACAACGCCGCAATTGGACAGGAATGGGTCGAAAAAGGACAACGCGAGCAAGCGGGGCGATCTAACTACCCGGGATTGATCGCCTCACTCTGGAGAACTTGGCCCCCTTTATTGCAGCTGGTCATCCATGTTGATCCTGGCGGGCCGCGTCGTCCTTCTTCGGCGGCGTCAGCGTCTTGTGCATCTCAGGCACGGCCATCAGCGCGGCCGACGCATACCACGCGTGGTACTCGGCGACCATTTCGCCATTGACGATCACCGGATCGGTCGCGGTGAGTGCTTTGGCTTCGTCGATGCTGCCGACCGCGAACACGAATAGTCCTTCCCAGTGCGCGGGATCGTCCGGCTCGAACGGCCCGGCGATTGCGAGTTTGCCCGCATCCGCGAGGCGCTGGATGTTCGCGAAGTGGCCCTTGAACATCGCGTCGCGCTTCGGGCCCTCCGGCATGTGCTTCGGTCCGGGCTTGAGGATGACCAGCACGTAGGGACGCATGCCGCGCTCATCGGCGCCGAGGCGCTTGGCGAGGGGTGCGTCGTAGGCAGGCCTATTGGGCTCTGTGGCCAGCACAGACGCGGTTGACGACAGAAACAGCACAAGCAGAACGATTGATGCAAATCTCATGGACTGGTCCCCGAAGATTGAATTGCCACCTTCCCCTTTTCCGTCAAATAAACCTGACCCCTCTGATCCTGCACAGGGCGGGGCGTCATGCGCGCGTAAGCGCCTGGCTTGTCAAAGTAGAGAACCTGACGCCAGTGTTTTGATTGCTATAGAACTCCGGGGTAGACATTTAACTGCTCGCCTCGAGCAACAAGAGTGAGCCCTTTGTACGGGTCTTGCAGACACGCGCCGGTCAACTTGTTCTGCACGATCGCATCGGCGAATCGACGTGTAACGAACACCGAAGACGAAGGCGTTACCTTGAAGATGGGCGGTAAGTCAGCTGGCAAGTTTTCTCTGAAGACGTATCGATGGTAGGTGAGCAACGTGCCATCGGGCCACCGCTGTCCTTCGGACCGCTCGTTGTCCAGGTAGTCTTCGACGCGTAGCACATTCATGGCGAAGTACGGTTTGCCGCGCAGCTCGTGGAACGGCAAGAAATGCACGTCCTCACGTACGAGCGGTTGCAGGACATCCTTGGCGCGCGCAGAAACGATCGGCGCTCGGAACGTCCATCCGACAAAATCGCCAAGCTTTTTGCTTTTTCCCAAGATTTTTAGCGGCGGCAAAGGCCAATCTTCGGACATGCGCTCGCCCGCGAAGTTCACGCGCCAATACGACGCATCGGGCCCCGCGTAGCCAGCCACCGACATATATTCGTTGGCAGCATCAGTTGCTAGCATCCAGATCTTCAGGGGCGATGGTGTGGTCACTCGACGCTGCACTCCTAGTCAGAAAAATTGAGAGACGACGCCGTAGTGACGTGATCCACTGCACCTTTCACGGCGCTTCTTTCTGCACCGATATTGCGCATTTCTTGCATGACCGCGTCTTTGCCGCCCGCTTCCGCATTGCTTAATCTGTCGTTCACACTCTTGTAATTCGCAGCCGTATGCTCCGCTTGATGATCGGCAGTCCTCATCGCTGCACCATTCGCCTCGTGATCGATATCGATGCCAACCCGCTCCAGAACGTCGCGCGCATCCTGGGCTGCACCGGCATTCTTCGCTACGATGTGGTGAGCCTGCTCGACGCCTTTGGCGACACCCCGGTCTGCATTTGCCATCGCTCGTGCAAGCTTTGAACCACGGTAAATCCCCCCTGCTGCTTCAGCGATTTTGGCTTCTGGAATGACAGCAATAACTGCCATTGCCCAACCGCCTCCGCCACAGCCGCCTCTTGCGCATCCAATCAGATCGACGCCTGGAATGAAGCTAGCCAGGCCGCTCCCCATGGCTTCTACCTGTCGAGTTTCTTCTGCCGTGTAAGGTCTAAGACCACAACCTAGTCCGACCGAGAAACAAGCCGATTCCCGCCCATCCGGATCGGTAAACTTGTAGGGATTGTTGCCGGCGTAGTCGTAGCGGTTAAAGCTCGCTCCTGAGTTTCCGTCAGCGCCGACTGGATCAACGGAGAGGAACCGTCCGATGACGGGATCGTAATAGCGCTGAACAAAGCGACCC
>JBBRPR010000168.1:0-2384 GCA_038227875.1 Planctomycetota bacterium | reverse complement strand
GGAGAACCAAGTCCATGCGAGTCGCCAAGCCTGTTTATCTTTCATCCGAACTTCGGCAACGCCTCCAGACCGTTGCGGACAGCCGCACCGCCAGTGTGCGTTTCGCCCAGCGGGCGAAGATGATTCTGCTGGCCGCCGACGGCAAGCAGGACAAGCAGATCGCCGCCGAGGTCGGCGTGCGTCGGCAGGCGGTGGCGTTGTGGCGTGGCCGGTCTATTCAATCGGGCGTTGAGGGCATCGCCAAGGATGCGCCACGCGGCGGGCGTAAGCGTTCGGCGCGGACGGATGCGAAAGTTCGCGCGATCGTCGCGCGCACCACGCAGACCACGCCGCCGGATGCGACGCACTGGAGCACGCGAACGATGGCAGCGGCGGAAGGCGTCAGCGAGGCCACGGTGCGCCGCGTGTGGCGCGAGCACGGTCTCAAGCCGCATCGCGTCAAGTCCTTCAAGCTCTCCAACGACAAACGCTTTGTCGAGAAACTTGACGACATCGTCGGCCTGTACCTCAATCCGCCGGAGCACGCGCTGGTTCTTTCGTGCGATGAGAAGAGCCAGATTCAGGCGCTGGATCGCACGCAGTCCTCGCTGCCGCTGAAGAAGGGGCGTGTGGCAACGATGACGCACGACTACGTGCGCCACGGCACCACGACGCTGTTCGCCGCCCTCTCGACGCTCGATGGCAAGGTCATCTCCACCTGCATGAAGCGGCACCGTCACCAGGAATGGATCAAGTTCCTCAAGCTGATCGATCAGCAGACGCCGGCTGACAAACAGATTCACCTGATCGCCGACAACTACGCGACCCACAAGCACCCCAAGGTCCAGGCGTGGCTGAAACGGCACCCCCGTTTTCACATGCACTTCACGCCGACCAGCGCCAGCTGGCTGAACATGGTTGAGCGGTTCTTCCGAGACCTGACCACCAAACGTATGAAACGCGGCGTGTTCACCAGCGTCGACCAACTCATCACGGCGATCGAGTCGTACGTGGCCCAAGCCAACGGTTCGCCTAAGGTCGCCCGCAATAATAAACTATTCAAATACGGAGTCTGTGTTATGTTGAGTCAATGCATGATGCAACCGTTGCCGAAGGGATTCGGCGGAAGTTCGAGTTTTTGGATCCAGTGATGGATGAACGCGTTCGCCGGCAGTGGGCGGCCTCTGAGGCAAAGTCGCTGGCCTGGGGTGGCATTTCTCTGGTGTCCAAAGTGACCGGCATCTCTCGGACAACGATCCAGGTGGGGATGCGTGAGTTAAAGGAACGAGAAAAACCCGATGCCATATTGCCGACAGCGCGCATTCGTCGCTTGGGCGGCGGTGCCAAGCCGCTGACACAATCCGATCCCCAAATCGCAACTGTTCTGGAAGAACTTGTGGCACCGGAAACGCGAGGTGATCCGATGTCGCCGTTGCGGTGGACGCTCAAAAGCACGGGCACGCTCGCGGCGGAGATGACCCGGCGCGGTCATCCCATTTCGGCGCGGACGGTGGCGACGATGCTCAAAGCCGCCGACTACAGTTTGCAATGCAATTGCAAGACGCGGGAAGGGGGCACGCATGTCGATCGCAACGCGCAGTTCAACCACATCAATGCGCGCGTCACCGACATGCAGTCGCGAGGTCAGCCCGTGGTGTCGGTCGATGCCAAAAAGAAGGAATTGATCGGGGATTTCAAGAATCCCGGCAAGGAATGGCAGCCCAAAGGTTGCCCGGAGGAAGTGCGGGTTTACGACTTCATAGACAACGCTCCGGACAAGGGCCGCGTGACGCCGTATGGCGTTTATGATCTGACCGCCAACGAAGGCTGGGTGAGTGTCGGAACGGACCATGACACGGCCCGATTCGCGGCGTAGACCATTCTGAAATGGTGGCGGGAAATGGGCCAGTTGCGCTATCCGAACGCGAAAGAACTTTTGATCACCGCCGATGCCTCCGATGGTTCCGGCACGGTCGCCGGTGCCGACTCTGGAAAATCGCGCTTCAGGAACTGGCCGATGAAACCGGCCTGACGCTCAACGTCAGCCACTTTCCACCAGGCACCAGCAAGTGGAACAAGATCGAGCATCGACTGTTTTGTCATGTCACGCAAAACTGGCGGGGTCGTCCGCTCGTCAGCCATGATCTGATCGTAAAGCTGATCGCCAGCACAAAGACCAAGGCCGGACTGAAGGTCAAAGCGGAGTTGGACCCTGCGAAATATGAAAGCGGAATCAAGGTGACAAACGAGGAACTCGATGCGGTCAATATCAAACGCAGTGATTTCCACGGCGAGTGGAATTATTCGATCATGCCGAATGGGTAATTGGACAGGTTATAAATGCGCGCGGCCTTATTTCCTGCCCTTGACCGAGTCGCGGTCGATTCATTGCGCATCACTCCTTC
>JBBRPR010000167.1:0-2652 GCA_038227875.1 Planctomycetota bacterium | reverse complement strand
GAAAACCCGATCCGTGTCGGATCTGATCAAGCCCCCGGGGGACCGCAAGGTGGCGCGGATGGCCTGCCGGTGCAAGGGAAACGGAGCCCCGTTCCCCACTTTTGGGGCAGAAAATCAGGCAGAAGGACATTCTCCCGCCCACCCAACGCGGGTTGGGCGGGCGGGAGAAGAATTCATTCCTGCAATTGCCGCTTCAGGGATTCGACCTCTTCGGACAGCGCCACATCCCTGGAAACCAGTGCCTCGATCTTGCGCACGGCGTGCAGCACCGTGGTGTGGTCGCGCCCGCCGAAGCGGCGGCCGATCTCGGGCAGCGAGCGCAGCGTCAGCGTCTTGGCCAGATACATCGCGACCTGGCGCGGCCGAACCACGTTGGCGGTCCGCCGGGACGACAGCAGGTCGGAGCGGCTGACATTGTATTGCCGGGCCACCACGCGCTGGATGTCCTCGATCTTGATCCGCTTCGGTTCCTGCGGACGGATCAGGTCGCGGACTTCGCGCTCGGCCATTTCCAGCGTCACCGGCTGGGCGTTGAGCTTGGAGTGGGCGAGCAGGCGGTTGATGGCGCCTTCGAGGTCGCGGCCATTATGGGTGATGGTGCGCGCCAGATAATCCAGCACCGGTTCCGGCACCTCGAAGCTCGCATGATGCGCACGCGCCGCCGCGACCCGCGATTTCAGGATTCCAAGCCGCAGCTCTTCGCCGAGCGAGCCCATCTCCACGACGAGGCCGCCGGCCAGCCGCGAGCGCACGCGGTCGTCGAGGCTTTCGAGATCGGACGGCGGCCGGTCGGCGGCGATCACCACCTGACGGCCGGCATCGATCAGCGCATTCAGCGTGTGGCAGAATTCAGCCTGCGTCGACTTGCCCTGCAGGAACTGGAGGTCGTCGATCACGAGCACGTCGATGCCGCGCAGGGCTTCCTTGAACGCCAGCGCTGTCTGGGTTTTGAGCGCGGCGACGAAGCCGTACATGAACTTCTCGGCGGTGAGGTAAAGCACCTTGCGTTCGCTGCCGGAGTTGCCGGCCCAGGTCACCGCCTGCAGCAGGTGGGTTTTGCCGAGGCCGACGCCGGCGTGAATATAGAGCGGATTGAACATCACGGCGTCGCCGCGGCGTCCTTCGGCGACCTGACGTGCCGCGGCATGCGCCAGCGTGTTGGAGCGGCCGATCACGAAACTGGCGAAGGTCAGGCGCGGGTCGAGCGGCGAGCCGCCGAGTGCGTCATGGTTGGCGGACACCGGCGCGGTCGCGGTCGAGCGCAATTCGGGCGCGGGACGTCCGTCGGCGCGCTCGGTGCGGCGATGGTCGGCCGGCGCGGGAACTTCCTTTACCGGCGCGGCGCAGCGCATCGCCGTGCGCACGGTGAGATCGATCCGGTGCACTTCCGGCATTTCGGCCTGCCAGCAGGTCAGGACGCGATCGGCGTAATGGGCCTGGATCCAGCTCTTCAGGAAGCGGGTCGGAACCGACAGATGGACGCTTTCATCCTGCACGGCTTCCAGATCCATGCGTGCGAACCAGCTCGTATAGACGTCCTCGCCCACACTCGTCCGCAGTCGGCCCTTCACGCGTGTCCAGCGATCCTGTTCCGTATTTGTCATTTGCTTGAGAACTTTTCTGAAAGAGAAAAACAGTGTTTGCCAAACCGCCTGACAGGTCTCCTTGCGGGGTTCCTGTCCGACGCGACCTCAAGCGGGGCTTCCAACTCCGGACACAGATCGAGCGCTCGGCGAAATCGCCGTTGTGCAGATCTAACGATGGAGAAGAGGAAACGCCCGCTAGGTCAGCGCGTACTCGACGATCTTTCCGGAGTTCGCGCCGGGGGCTGATTGAAAACGACGTCTGGGGATTCGGAAACGGTCTCGTTCGAAATGAGCATGTCGAATGTCGCGATGATTCCGTAAAGCATACTACCTCCCCCTCTCGCCGCGAGAACGCGACGAGCAATCAGATCGCAAGTGTTTTCAAAGTCAGTCTGCCGCTACCGGACATCCATGTCCGGCACTGCCGCCGCCGCGTAACCTCAGTCTGTCGTCTTCAACACGTTCACGAGCTACGCGCTCCCATTCGTTCCGGCTGCCGGCAAGTAACCCGTCGAGTGCCTTATTTCCCCTATCCGTCGCGCGCGAACCGCACACGCCACGCCCGAGAAATTTAGACACAGAACTACCGTCCTCATATTGCTATGAGTTACCAACCTAGCACCGCTTGGAAAGCGTCGCTAACGCGCACACCGCCGCCGATTTGCACGTCCGTCCTTGGGTCTCAAACCGCGCTGGTCAGGAGAGCCTTGGGCGTCGCGAACGAGTAAGGAATACACCAAGCACGATTTCTGACAATCCGTGATTCGACGTTGGCGCTCGACTCTTCGCCAGTGTTGCAACGCTGCAATTGCGAGCTTGCACACCAAGTTTTTGAATCATTGCATGGAATCGCGCAGCGTCAGCCATCGTGACAATTTCTGCTGCACTCGCAAAAAAATTTAAAAAACCGTTACAATCGTGGTTACCCGGACCGGTTTTCAAAACGCTTGCCCCTGCTATGTGGATAAGTGACTAGCGAGACGAAGTTTTTCGAGATTGTTTTTCAGGGTAACTCCCACGCGCTTTGTTCGATGGCGTGCAGATACGCTGTCCGGTCGCGGCAATG
>JBBRPR010000166.1:0-2672 GCA_038227875.1 Planctomycetota bacterium | reverse complement strand
TGATGCTGCCGACGTTGTGCTGCGAACGCTGCAGCGGAATCGGCTCCGCGTTGTCCGGCCGTACGCTTTCCATCAAGATTATCCCCAAAATTCCTGCCCAGATCCAGATCCAGATCCCGATCCCGGGACGAGGCGCCTGCCGTTGGTCGCAGCTCACAGCCGGCAAGTTCAAATCAAATCTGCTCTTTGTTTTTGACGCGTTTTCTACCGCAGATAAGTCTACGCAATCTGCGTAAACTTGATTGCGACGTGAACCGGTATCCACTTCACTCGAAAACACTCTAAACAAAACCGCCGCGCTCCCTTAACAGGAGGCGGCGGCAGGTCAAGTCTTGACGAACGCGTTTAGCTGTTGCGCAGCCCGTCGGCGGCGCGCTTCCACTGCGTGACGTTGTCGGCGATCATACGCGTCGACTTCATCGCGGCCTGGCTGAGCTGGGCGTAGCCGGAGATCTCGCGCTGAACGCGCTGGCCTTCGGCATGCAGGAGATCGCGCAGGCCTTCGAGTTCCGAAATCAGCTTCTCGATTTCCGCCAGCGAAGTTCCGGCGACGCGCTGGATCAGCGAGTTGACATTGTTGACGGTAGCTTCCGCGGTGGCGTCGAGCGTCGTGGTTTCGGTGCTCGCAGCGGCTGACGGACGGCGCAGATAGGCGATGTCGTTGCGGACGAAATCGCGGATGCCGGCTTCTACTTCCGACACGGCGGCGAGGTTGGTATCGACTTCCGTGTTTTCTTCAATGTCTTCGGAACGAATGGTTGCGTTCATCGGCTATTCCTCTGTTTCGCTTTCAAGCGAGCGCGGACGTCCCCCGCACGACGAAGTGCCATCTGGTCTGCCGATTTTGACCGCATCTGGGCCAATATGCGGCAATGCTGGATCATTCCTGGGAGATGGCCGGAAAAAGGCAAGAAATTCTGCAAGGATTTCAGCAACAAGCGAAGCCTACCAGCTGCGCTTGAATCCGGCGCTGAGGCTCTTGCTGGCGGCGCCCGTGGAGGTCTCGCCGATCGAGCCCGAGATGGTGACGCCGTCGAACAGCTTCTGCTCGGCACCGACCTTACGCAGCCATTTGTCGTCATTGGTCGAGAGCGTCTGCCCGGCCATGAAGCTGGTGCCGGTATCGGTGATACTCAGTTTGGCCGACTGGTCGGTTTCGTAGGTCCGCGCCGGGCGGCTGATGATGCCGGGCACCGGCACGATGCCCTGCTGGATCAGATTGTAGTCGTTCTTCAAGGTCAGCGAATATTGCTCGCTGAGCGGCAGCGACTTGCTCAGGGAGGTGCCGAGTTTGGTCTGCTCCTGCCCGGGATCGACGCGGGCTTCCACCGCGGTCTTGTCCCAGATCGAGCCTACGCCGGGCGCGGTGATCGCGGCCCATGCGGTGCCGGAGGATTGTTGCAGGTTGCCGCCATTCGCGAGCTTTTCCGAGAGCACTTCGGATGCCGTCAGCGTGCCCTGGCGCGCGACCGTCATGTCGGCGCCGATGCGGGCATCCCAGAACGGCGTGATCGATTGCTTGACCGACACCGCGGACGCGCCGTTCGCTTTCGCGTTGTTCGACCAGGTGGCGTCCGCATTGGCGGCGCCCTTCGCTGCGGCGCGTCCCTTCGGCGCCGGACCGGCCAAGGTCGAGGCGTCGACATTAAGCTGGCTCCAGTCCAGCTTGCTGACGTCGATGTCCTTCATGATGTCGGCTTCGTTGACGTCGGGCGCCACCGCGCCGTCAGACGCCACGGCGGCCTCTTCCGTTGCGGGCATTTCCGCGTCGTCGTCAGCCGGCGGCGCTTGCGCCGTTGCCGCCAGTATCGAAACCAGGCTGAAGCCGGCCACCAGCGTCAGCAGCCTCGTCCGGCGATATCGTGTCGTGGGAGTCATGGCCTGCCCGCATTCCAAGTGCTGCCAACAATGCGTTCGCTCTGGTGCGAAATTATGGCGAGGCGGCGCGAGCGGACAATGCATCCGTCATGGCCGGGCATAGCAGTCGCAGACCGCGTAAACTTGTCTGCGGGGCCCGGCCATCCACGTCTTTCTTGGGGCTGGCGAAGAAAAGACGTGGATGCCCGGGACATCTAGCGCGAAGACGCGCTTCGCGCTTCTGCCCAGGCATGACGAAGAGGTGAAATCGATGAATAAGCGGTCAGACCGCCATGCGCGGCAGGTGGATCGGATAGCCCACGGTCTGCTCGACCAGGTCGAACGTATCGACCAGCACGCGGAAGTTGGTCAGCCGGCCGGCCCTGAACTGCGCGAAATGCGCGATCCGCAGGCTGATCGGCTTGTTGGAATCCAGCGCCGTCAGCGAATAGCGCATCATCGAGGAGGCCGAATCCACCCCCAGCATGATCGATTCGCGGTCGAAGCGATGGACCCGGACATTTTCGGCGATCTGCCGAATCACTTCGATCACAGCCGCCTTGCCGCGGCGCGATCCGAAGAACGGAAACATGTCGATCGGGCCATAGATCGCCCAATCGACCTCGTCGTCGAGCAGGGCTTCAAGGTCGGCGGGCTGGCGCTCATTGATCGCACGGTGCAACGCGCGCGAAAAACGCCAGAGACTGTGCTCTGTCATTTGATTTGGTTCCTGATCTGGATTGCAGGCAGCAACGGCCCATGGGGCGTCAGCGTCGACGCCGTGCCAGGTTGCTGCGGTTCACTATTACCGCTTC
>JBBRPR010000165.1:0-2774 GCA_038227875.1 Planctomycetota bacterium | reverse complement strand
CGCAAGGAAGTGATGGGCGCGCGGCTGATCCTGGTCGAGGGCTATATCCAGAGCAGCCCCGAGCAGGTGACGCATCTGGTGGCGCAGCGGATGTTCGACCGCTCAGGCGATCTGATCGGTCTCGCCGACGACGCCTTCATCCGCAAGCATGCGGTGCCGGCGGGGCCCGCGCTGATCGAGCCGCTCAACGACGGCCTCCTGAATGACGGGTTTCTCAACGATGACCGACGCGATCATCCCGATGCGCCCGCGCAGAAAATCCGCCACCCGCGCAACGTCCGCATCCTGCCGCCATCCCGGGATTTTCATTGAACGTGTCTGTGCTTCTTCAAAGCCGCACTCAAACCCGTGCTACAGGCTGATGATGAATGCACTCATCGCCAGAAAAAACACGATGCTGCCGGCCATGATGGCGAAGAATAATTTGTCCAAGCGATCGACTCCGGAAGCCCACACTTCAGGAGGTGATTAGAAGATTTTGGTTGTGTCGATAATGGGGCCCACGTCAGGCCAAGTTCCGGCAAGTCGCCGGGCTTAAAGGCAGCAAAGAGACTTTATGTTATCGTGAAGCCCCGTGCGTATCGCGCGTTCAGCTCAGGAATTTCACGCCATAGGTCCGGCCGCGCCGCCAGACCACTTCGCAGGACTGCCGCTTCGGACGTTCCGGCATCAGCGCCATCACAAAGCTGTCCCTGACATCGATCGCGGCATCGGTCATGATCTTGGCGCCGCCCGGCGAGACGTCCAGCACGAAGCATTCGATCCGGGTCACGCCGTCATCGCGTGTAAACCATGCCGGCCGCTTGTTCATCTGGCGTCGCGGTTCACGCTGTGTCTTTGTCCGCAGCTCATCAATAGCCATGATGACCGTCCGTCGTTGGACCTGACTGGCCGCGGGTGTTGTGAGCAAAACGTGCCATCGGCCTTGGTTCGGAAGTGAAGATCGTCCTCGAAACAGGTCCCAGATTGACGCGGATGTCGTAAAGTCGCCTTAGCGCATCGCCTTCAATTTTACCGGATTGTACCGGGAAGATGCCGGTATCCTGCTCAGCGCCGATGAAGCCAACGCGTGAACAAGGGATAGCAGGGTGGGTAAGCCGTAGCGTACCCACCCTGCTGAACGAGGATTGGGAGAATGGCAGGCCACGGCGCAGATGCGCCTTTGCCCACCATGCGCCTAGAAATTCACGCGGTTCGAAATCGCGCCGTCGACGATCAGGTTGGATCCCGTCGTGAACGAGGAGGCGGGGCTCGCCAGGAACACCGCCGCATTGGCGACGTCCTGCGGGGTCGCCATGCGGCCAGTCGGGTTGCGGGCGAGCGCACCCTGATAGATCTTCGGCGCCTCCAGTTCGCGCTTGTGCCAGACGCCGCCCTTGAAATAGACCGTGCCTGGCGACACCACGTTGACGCGGATTTTCTTGGCCGCGTATTGCCGCGCAAATCCCTTGGCCATATGGATCAGGGTTGCCTTGATCGGGCCATACGAACTGGTGTTGTCGGCGATCGCTGCCGAAATCGACGAGATGATGATCACGGACGCATCGCCGGTCTTCTCGCCGCTGGCCTCCAGCAGCGGGCGCGCGGCTTCGAACGCGTTGACGGCGCCGAGCACGTCGAGTTTGAAATTCTGCTCCCACGAGGCGGGATCGCCGCCTTGCGCCATCGCCCCGGCGTTGCAGAACAGCATATCGACGCTGCCCAGTTCCCCGGCGACACCCGATATCCAGGATTTCAGCGCGGCGCCGTCGGTGATGTCGACGGATGCGCCGGTTGCACGCACGCCTTTGGCTTTCAGTTCGGCGACCGTGCTCGCGACCACGTCCGCATTACGCGCGCAGACTGCGACGCCACAGCCTTCACCAGCCAGCGTGTCCGCAATCGCCCGCCCGATGCCGCGCGTGCCGCCGAGCACCACCGCGTTTCTTCCCTTCAAGCCCAGATCCATCTTGTTTTCCTTTGTTGACGCGCGCGCAGTGTAGCGACGAATGCCGCGCGGCTCAAACGACGGATATTCCGCTGTGCGAACCGGCGCAGTCAGGTATGGAGGGTCGCGCGTCCGTCCGACGGGGCAAATCACGCTAGATGTTGGTTCAAAACTCCGGGCGCATCGCGCCGCGAGAATGCAGACGTATGTTCAGATCTATCCACGTCATTGCGAGCGGAGCGAAGCAATCCATCGTGCCGCAGCAAAGGAAGAATGGATTGCTTCGCTGCGCTCGCAATGACGTTGAGGGATAGGAATGCGTCTACTCCGGCGCGGCGCCGACCGGCGGGCCGCCGGGCGGGCGGTGCAGATAGGTGATCGAGGCATAGGCGCCGATCCACGAACCGACCGCGGCGAACGCGACGTAGACCCAGTTTTCAGTGTAGCTGATCACCGCGTAAGAGGAGAGCACATACCAGACGCTGCTCCAGGTCGCCGCTGGCACGCGCTTGCGCGCCACCACCGCCGAAGTGAACATGACATAGACCGCGTCGGTGGCGGCGGTTGCAAGCAGGACGGCCCCGGCGGTTAAGGGATCGATGGCGGCCATTGCAGTTCCTTCCATGGTCGGGCAGAGAACGTAAAACTAGGGAAGGGAAATGCTCATGCAAAGCCCCAAGGAAATTCTCGCCGAGATCTGGACCTCGGCGGGCGGCGACCCCGCAGCCCTCCATGCCGTCAGGCTGACCGGAGACGAACCGCAATTGCCGTCCTCGTTCCGCGTCGCTGCCGCAGCGCAAACCAGCGTTGCCGCGACTGGCCTTGCAGCCGCCGAAATCTGGAAATT
>JBBRPR010000164.1:0-2801 GCA_038227875.1 Planctomycetota bacterium | reverse complement strand
TACCGTCGTGGTCAAAAAATGTCGCAAGTCACGATCTCCCGTTTCGCAGGTAAGGCAGACTACGTCCAATCAGTGATGGCGGGCAAGGCGCTTGACAGTTGCGCCCTCATTTGCGGGGCCGCCGGGCGACCGAATTTGCATCCAGACGTGCGTCCATTCACTTACCTCAGGCCGACAGACTCAGTCGCGCCTCCAGCGCTGAGAGCGTCAGTCAGCGTACGCGCTCCGAGCGTCCAACCGAAGAACGACTCCACGTTAAATATCGTTGCCGCATGTGCCTCCGGCGGACCTGCCTGCAAGGCACCGTCCGTGACCAGGATCGGCCAGTACTCGTGGAAATACGCGTCGCGCAGCGTCGACTCGACGCAGACGTTGGTCGCGATACCCACGAACACAAGGTAGCGGATGCCGCGAACTCGCAGCACCGAATCGAGCTGCGTGCCCGCGAAGCCGCTGTAACGCGTTTTCAGCACCACTACATCGCCCGCCTGCGGCGCGAGCGCGTCGACGATCTGGAAGTCCCAGGTACCCTCGACGAGCAGCTGACCCTTAAGTTCGGGGCGCGCCCGCATGAGGCAGAGCGCCGTTTCCTTGCGCGGATTCGGGGACGTCGGGCCCCCGCCATTGCTGAGGTCCGGCCTGTAACCGGTCTGCAAATAGACCACTGGGACACCCACTCGCCGCGCCGAGCTGAGGATGCCTCCGATGGTGCGCACCACTGCGTGGGCGCCAGTGATGTCTACGCCGGCGAGGTCAAGCAGGCCGCCTTGGCTCGCGAACGCGTTTTGCATATCGACGACAATGACCGCCGTCATCGCCAGATCGATGTCGAGGGGCTCAGGGCGCGTATCTAACGTCAACATGGGAGTCTCATCCTCGCGACGGAGGGATTGGAGTGACAAACAACATGGGCGATGCACCGTATCATGCCCACATCTATTACTCGGCAGAAGATCGCGCCCTAGCCGACAGCCTTCAAAAAAAGCTGCGGTCGGCGCATTGTGCTCGCCGGCAAATCAGTTCACTCAATACTGGATAAAAAAATCAAACGGTCAGCGGTTTTGGTGCTCCATACAGGAATTGAAACCTCTGTAATTGGGTTTCAGCGTCTTCATGGACGACGAGCGTACCCCGCATGACCATGCGAAGGCGACCTGAGCCGCGATTCGGGTCTGACCCGGCTCTTACGAGCTCACGTGCTAATTCCGGGCCGCAAATCGAAAGGGAAATGAAGTTCTCCTGGCATGTGCCGCGCCAGCGTCGGTGGCGCATTGCGGTAAGCTATTTGATCTGTGGCCGAGAACGCGGTTGCGCGGTCCTATTTGACGGGTCCGAGCGTCGCGTGCTGGCGATTCGTGAATTTAACAGTCAGATACAATTACTTCGGACTAAAGATGAATTGAATACCCGGATGAGCGGCACGGTTTTTACGTGAAATCTCGTAAAACCGCTTGAACTCGTTTGGATCGTCCAGCTTTTCATACGGTGTTTGAAGTATGTATTCGTTGTCATTGCTGTAAGAAACCAGTTGCCGCATTACACTACGCACCTGCGCCACAACCGCTTGAAAGCGATCAATAACCGGCGCGCGCTGTGCCGCCGTTAGTGCCGAGAGATCGAGGTCGCCTGCGGAAGTTTCTACAGCGTGCCCGCCAATTGCTTGGTCTATATCCGAAAATGCGGCATAGAGCAGGGTCGTCCCGCCAGTTGTGGAGTCGAAGATTGCGCGTTCCCGGGCATCCATATCTTCGTACCAATTTTGTGCGGCCGCGGGCAGGAGGCTCGTCAGTCCGCTGGCTTTTGCGGAAATCCAAACACCAGCGTCGGGTGCATAAATGAAACCGGCGGGCATGCGGCGAATAGTCAGGTTGCCGGTCGCCGCCGCACGCTCAACAATCGCGGTTTGCTCCAATGCCCAGTCCAACATGTCTTGCGCCACCGCTAAATCGTCCTTGATATATTGTCGGTTGCCTTCTCCGTTGCGCAGAAGGGCCTCTCCAAGTTCATGACGCTGATGATGATGGTGGAAAAATTCAACGGTCTGCTCCAAAGTTACAGCGATCAAAAGGCCGATGACAATCGTGGCAATGTGGATGAAGAAGCTCTTCCACGTATGAATGGATTCATGGGGAGCATGAACCTCGAGCATGGGCACTGTGATCTCCCGGGTTGAGCGTGTTTCCAAATTCTGTGGCACCGCTGGGGCCAAGCCATCGACGGGTTGCGGCGGCAACTCTGATCCAGCGCGGTCAGCCATTCGAAGCCCCTTTGCAAAGTCCCGATAGCCTAACCCAATTTGAGCGGCTGCTTTCTGCCCACCATATCAAGTGGGCGAATGTCCCTTCCGGGCCGGAGCTACGGTTAGCGACAACCGGACAGGGCCGCCGGCATCCATTGCCAGGATTTCCCTCGAATGCCCGGTGAGCGCGCGTACTTGCCGGCTAACGTGGCTGCTTCCAGGCGGCGCGATTACTTCGCAAGTGCAGCATAAAGTGCTTCCAGGTTGACGTAGTTCCGATGTAGGCGTCGGTCATCGGTGACGGCTTGCTGAAAACCCTGTTCGAGACGATCGATTTGCACGGGCGTCAACCGCCCAAGATCCGAGTTTCCACTTAATCTTTTGTTGATTTCATTTTCCGCCGCGTCAGATCTGGAATCCGGCGAACGTAACGCCAACTGCGCATCGGCATTTTCCGCCTCGTTCTGGATACGATCTTCCTCATCGCGACTTTGATCTTCCGTCTCGGCATTGAGCACTGCTGTGGCTTTCTGCAAATCGGCGTAGACAGAAACCGCACTAT
>JBBRPR010000163.1:0-2889 GCA_038227875.1 Planctomycetota bacterium | reverse complement strand
ATGCGAAACGCCGGATTGATCGAGCTCCGGCGCCACGATCCAGACGTCGTCGGACAGCGCACGCGCGATCTCTTCGACGACCTTCAGGCCGGGGGCATGGATGCCGTCGTCATTGGTGCAGAGAATTCGCATCCGCCAAAAAGCCTTCTGTTTCGCTGTGATACCGATCTTGCGGTCTTATCCGGCTATCGCCGCCGAGGCAAACCGGCCGGCGTCCTCATGTTTGCCGCTTCACCACCACGCGCCAGGCGCGCACGAACCTGGCGTGGCCCTCATAGCGCATCTGAAACAGCGATGGCGGCGGCTTTGGCGGTTCGACGGCAACGGGCGCCGCGGTCGCAGGCGTATCCGGCTTCGGCGTTTCGCGTTCTACGACCGGCGGAGGCGGCGCAACCGGTTCAGCCGCTGGGAGTGGCGCGATTTCCAGCGCCGCGGTCACGGCGTCTTTCGGTTGCGGATAGCGTGCCCGCGCGAGCGCGAGGCCCTTGTCGAAGTCCGCCGTATTCAGCCAATACTTGGCGTGCAAGGTTTCGATGAGACCGTCATCCCATAATCTGGAGACCTCGATATCGAAAAAACCCTGCAATTTCTGGTCGATCAACTGCATGCCGTGGCCGGTGACGGCCCATTGCCTTCCGATCCAGTGGATGTCGCGATGCAGCGGCATTTCTGACTTTTACTATTTGTCGCGCTCGATGAGCTTGAGACCGCCCATATAGGGCTGCAGCACGTCGGGCACCGCAATCGAACCGTCTTCCTGCTGATACGTTTCCATCACGGCAATCAGCGCGCGGCCGACCGCGGTGCCGGAGCCGTTCAGCGTATGCACGAAGCGCGGCTTGCCGTCGGGACCACGATAGCGCGCATCCATGCGCCGCGCCTGAAAATCGCCGCACACCGAACAGCTCGAAATTTCGCGGTAGGCGCCGCCCTCGCCTTGTCCTGGCATCCACACTTCGATGTCGTAGGTCTTCTGTGCCGAAAAGCCCATGTCGCCGGAACACAGCGTCATCACGCGGTAATGCAGGTCGAGCCTTTTCAGCACCTCTTCGGCGCACGACAACATGCGCTCATGCTCGTCGATGCTCGTCTCCGGCGTTGCGATCGAGACCAGTTCGACTTTTGTAAACTGGTGCTGCCGGATCATACCCCGAGTATCGCGGCCGGCCGCGCCCGCTTCGGCGCGAAAGCACGGCGTCAGCGCGGTGAGCCGCATCGGCAATTCTTTTTCGTCGACGATGGATTCTCGGACGAGATTGGTCAGTGAGACTTCGGCGGTCGGAATGAGCCCAAGGCGTTCGGTCAGCAACCGTCCATCGGGAGCAGCGAGCAATTCGCCCTTGATGGCCCAGAACTGATCGTCCTCGAATTTTGGCAATTGGCCGGTACCGAACATCACTTCGTCGCGCACCAGCAGCGGCGGATTGATTTCGGTGTAGCCGTGCTCGTTGGTGTGGAGATCGAGCATGAATTGCCCAATCGCTCGCTCGAGCCGTGCAAGACCTTTCTTCAACACGACGAAGCGCGCGCCGCTTAGTTTTGCGGCGGCCTCGAAATCCATGTAGCCGAGCGCGCCGCCGAGATCGTCATGCGGTTTCGTCGTGAAAGCGTAGTTGCGGATCTTGCCGTAGACATGACGCTGCACGTTACCGTGCTCGTCGGTGCCTTCGGGCACTTCGTCGAGCGGCAGGTTCGGGATCGCGGCCAATTCCTTCGCCAGTTCGTCGTCGGCCGTCTTCGCGGCCAGTTCGAGCTCCGGCATGGTGGTCTTGAGCTCGGCAACTTCCGCCATCAACTTGCCGGCGCGCGCGTCGTCCTTGGCCTTCTTGGCTTCGCCGATTTCCTTCGACGCCGCATTGCGCCGTGCCTGCGCCTGCTCCGAGGCCAGGATCGCCGTGCGCCGCCTCTCGTCGATCGCCAGCAGCGAAGCCGACAATGGCGACAGCCCGCGGCGCGCCAGTCCCGCGTCGAAGGCTGCGGGGTTGTCGCGGATCGATTTGATGTCGTGCATGGCCGTTCGGTCCTTAGGGCGTCACTTTGCAAACAAGCAACGTTTTACGTTGTTCGTTCGCAGCGCGCTCCCAGTAGCACAACCGTCATCACCCGCGAAAGCGGGTGATCCAGTATTCCAGAGTATCAGCGGTACAATCGAGGGGGCGCGACTTACTGGATTCCCCGCCTACGCGGGGAATGACGGCGAATTATGAGGCTGGAAGGCCCCTATTCCGCCGGCTTGGCGTCGGGCGGCTCACCAGCGGCGGCCGCCTTCGCGGCGGCCTTCTTTTCCACCATACCGACGGCGATGATCGAGCCTTCGTACAAAAGCAGCAGTGGCAGCGCGAGCGAGGCCTGACTCAAAACGTCCGGGGGCGTCAGCACGGCGGCGATGATGAAGGCGACGACGATGAAATAGCGGCGCTTTTCGCGCAGTTGCTGGGACGTGAGAATGCCGATCCGGCCCAGCAGCGTCAGGATCACCGGCAACTGGAACGCGATGCCGAAGGCAAAAATCAGCGACATCGTCAGCGACAGGAATTCGCCGACCTTCGGCAACAACTGGATCTGCGCGGTCTCAGGCCCCCCGGACTGCTGCATGCCCAGCGAGAACCGCACCAGCATCGGCAGCACGATGAAATAGACCAGCATCGAGCCCAGCACGAAGAAGAACGGCGTCGCGATCAGATAGGGCAGGAACGCGCCGCGCTCGTGCTTGTAGAGGCCGGGCGCCACGAATTTGTAGATCTGGCTCGCCACGATCGGGAACGAAATGAAGCCGGCACCGAACAGCGCGAGCTTCAACTGCGTCAGAAAATATTCCAAGAGCGCGGTGTAGATGAATTTCGAATTCTCGGGACCTGCGACCCAGACGAACGGCCACACCAGCACGTT
>JBBRPR010000162.1:0-3161 GCA_038227875.1 Planctomycetota bacterium | reverse complement strand
TTCAGGTCAAGCTGGATCAATTTGACCGGAGCGGTGTGCGATTCGGTAATGCGTCATCGCTGTTACGTGGCGCAAGGAGGCGGTCATGAGTACAACCATTCTTCCGCTCGATCCCAGCAAACGAAGCACCGGCACGTTGGATTTCGAAACGTCGCTGCGCTCGAAAATCGTGGGTCAGGATGAAGGAGTGCAGGCCCTGGTGGAGTTGTACCAGGTGTTCTGCGCCGGGTTGAACTCCCCGGGCCGTCCGGTAGGCAACTTGTTGCTGCTCGGACCCACCGGCTCCGGTAAGACACGCATCGTGGAAGCTGCGGCCGAAATTCTCTTCGGCGACGCGCGCGCGATTATAAAAGTGGATTGCGCGGAGTTTCAGCACTCTCACGAAATCGCCAAATTGATTGGCTCGCCCCCGGGCTATCTGGGCCATCGCGAAACGCATCCGCTGATTACCCAGGAAGAACTATCCAAGAGTCACACCGACAAATTGAAACTGTCGTTCCTGCTTTTCGACGAGATCGAAAAGGCCTCCGACTCCCTGTGGCAATTGCTGCTGGGCATGCTGGACAAGGCGACATTGACGCTGGGCGACAACCGCAAAGTGGATTTGTCGCAGACGGTTATTTTTCTTACCTCTAACCTGGGCGGTGGCGAAATCACAGAAATGATGTCTGGCGGCCTAGGTTTCATTCAGCCCCAGGACAAGCCCATCACCGGGCTCGACAAAAAAGTGGAGCGCACCGCGCTTGAAGCGGCGCGGCGAAAGTTCTCTCCGGAATTCATGAACCGCCTCGACAAGGTGGTGGTGTTCCATCCGCTGCAGCGCGAGCAGCTCGAAGAAGTTTTGCAGATCGAGTTGGGCAACGTGCAACGTCGCGTACTGGAAACCGCCAAGGGGCAATTCCTCTTCCGCGTCACTGATGCCGGCCGCAACTTCCTGTTGAAGGAAGGCACCGACCAGCGTTAC
The DNA here is from genome assembly GCA_038227875.1 of Planctomycetota bacterium. GTDB lineage: Bacteria > Planctomycetota > SZUA-567 > H5-PLA8 > H5-PLA8 > JBBRPR01. The sequence continues at coordinate 2,197 of JBBRPR010000162.1, read as the reverse complement.
GGCGCGCGGCATCTCAAACGTGCCATCGAACGCCATGTCGTTTATCCACTGGCAAATTTGCTGGCGACTGATCAAGTGCAGCTCGGCGACCTCGTCCGCGTGGATTGGGACGGCGAGCATAATTTGCTTACCTTCGTGCGCGAAGGCGAAGGCGCGCTCGTGAGCAACGCTCCGCCGCTGGTTGCGCGCGCTGCCGCCGCCGACAAAGTGCAAGACGGGAAGTCCGTGGACACTCCTACAGAAGTTGTTGCCGAACCGAGGAAATCGCGCGCGGCGTTGCCGGCGGCGACTCCCGCAGCCGCTCCGCAAGGGCGCAAGAAAACAGACCGCTAAATCACCGCCAGTTTCGAAAAACAGGCAGCGGGCGCACTCGCCTCCGCTGCCTGTTTTTGTCGTGCGGCCCCTGACACAAACTGTTTCATCGCTCTCAGTTTGCCCTAAGGTGAAACAGTGTCTCAGCCCGTGAGACAGTTTCCACAACTGCAACCGCCATAACTTGCTGACAGCATTGCACCTTTCGCGAGAGGGACTTTTTTCGTCAATTGGCACTCCCCATGCAGTATCTCAGCACCAGCGTAGCTTGAGACTTCCATCGTCTCCCGCAGAACGTCGAGGCGAAGAAGGACTGGGGAAAAATGAAAGCTGCCGTCCGCCAACAACTTGATCCATCCATTCGCAGTTCAAACACTCGCGATTTTGAAACTTCGCTGCGCTCCAAGATCGTTGGACAAGCGGAAGGCGTGCAGTCGCTGGTTGATATGTACCAGGTTTTTTGCGCGGGATTGAATTCGCCGGGACGTCCGGTGGGCAACCTGCTTTTTCTTGGGCCCACGGGTTCGGGCAAAACGCGCATCGTGGAAGCGGCCGCGGAAATTTTGTTTGGCGATCCCCGCGCGATGATCAAGGTAGACTGCGCGGAGTTCCAGCACTCCCACGAAATTGCGAAATTGATTGGTTCGCCCCCGGGCTATCTGGGCCATCGCGAAACGCATCCGCTGATTACCCAGGAAGCGCTAGCGGCTTGCCACACCGAGAAGCTGAAACTTTCGTTCCTGCTCTTCGATGAAATCGAAAAAGCTTCCGACGCGCTCTGGCAATTGCTGCTGGGAATTCTCGACAAGGCGACGTTAACACTGGGCGATAATCGCCGCGTGGATCTTTCGCAGACGGTGATTTTCCTGACCTCCAACCTGGGCGGCGGCGAAATCACGGAAATGATGAACGGCGGTATGGGCTTCGTGCAGCCCACTGACAAGCCCGCCAACACTTTGAACGAAAAGATCGAGCGCACCGCGGTGGAAGCCGCGCGCCGCAAGTTCTCGCCGGAATTCATGAACCGCCTCGACAAGATTGTGGTGTTTCATCCGCTGAAGAAAACGCAGCTCGAGCAGGTTTTGGAAATCGAGCTGGAGCACGTACAGAAGCGCGTGCTGCAAACCGCCAAGGGACAGTTTCTGTTTCGCGTGACCAACGCGGGCCGCGAATTTCTGCTGCAAGTGGGCACCGACCAGCGTTACGGTGCGCGGCATTTGAAACGCGCCATCGAACGCCACGTTGTTTATCCGCTGGCGAATTTGCTGGCCACCGATCAGGTGCAGGTCGGTGACCTGGTGTGCATAGACTGCAACGAAGAAAAAAGCGGTCTGAGCTTTGTGCGTGAGGGCGAGAATCTGGCCATGCCCGCGCGCCGCCTCGAGCCTGCGGTTGCCCCGCGCGTCTTGCCTGCTCGGCAGGGCCGCACCGTCGAGACGCCTACTTCCACTTCGTTTGGGCCAGAGCAGATGCCGCGCATGGCGCGCTGACCGCTTCGATTATTTTTGTGGAGTTCTGGCCCGGGCAGACTTTCTGCTCGGGCTTTTATTTTGCGATTAAGCAGAACAGATCAGTCTGCAGCGTTCGAACGTGCCGGAGCTGGATTCCAGCGCAGAATCGGCTTACGCGCTGCGCCCACTTCATCCAACCGGCCGACGCGCGTGGAGTGCGGCGCCGTTTTCACGATCTGCGGATTAGTAGCCGCTTCTTTGGCGATCGCTTTCATGGCGTTGATGAACAGATCGCACTCTTCCTTGGATTCCGATTCTGTGGGCTCAATCATCAGCGCGCCCGGCACGATCAGCGGAAACGCCGTGGTGTAGGGATGAAAGCCGTAGTCAATCAGGCGCTTGGCGATATCCATGGTGTTCACGCCATTCTTTTT
>JBBRPR010000161.1:0-3654 GCA_038227875.1 Planctomycetota bacterium | reverse complement strand
CTACCAATAGACTCCAATGTGGATTGTTCTACCGATTTGTTCCCCCGTTGCAATTGATTACGGTTGGTCCCAGACCTTTCCGAAAGGAAGAGCGGCCGGGAGGAAATGGTTCTCGAGGTGATGCCCTCATTTCGCCCGCGCGTGCCGCGCCCCATCACGAAAACAGTAAGAAGTAGTGACGCGATCATGCCCTTGGCCTTTAAAATCGACGCCTTCTTTCAGTACGTCGCGAAATCCCACGCTAGTGCTTGGGTGCCGCAGTGGAGCAAATCCGGTACGGGCGGCTTCATTGGAACCGCAGCCATACGGCTGCGAAAACGAACCCGCGACCTTCGGCGTGACAACAAAAAACGGAACTCTGGACCGAATCGGACAGCTTCGCCCAACACTGCCGTTTTCATAGGGAAAACTCGAAAACCAATCATCCAACTCAGGACAGCTCAGTACAACAAAAGACCAGACAGTGGCCAGTGTTGTGGCCAGTGTTCGCCACTACATGTCGCGATTGAGAACATCGCCGCGCTTGAACGGCTGGATCTGGAACACGGCGCCGAAGAACGCATCCGGGCGCGCCAGAACAACGATCAATCGGACTCGATCGCTGACACGAAAGATCAGAAATAACATCGCCATGAACCCGATGGCTACGTAGACATCAGATTCCCGCTTCATCGAGTATCCTAGCGGCCTCTGCCTCGCTCATGCACGGCCGCGTTGTCGGGTGCGGACGGTCGCGCAGAATCGTCTCGGCGCCGGGGGCAATGGGCTTATCCGCAGCGGCAAGGGCGTTGACAAAGCGGTTCAGCGCTTCGGCTGACGTGCAGATCCGGTGACCAACTCGCGCATACTCCAGGAAAACGCCGTTTAAGTCCTTCCTGCACCAGCGCCACACAACGAGCTCGCGTGTTTTCGTTTTCCGTCTACCGCTGGCAGCGTGAGCGCGGCCTCTGGCAACGACAACAATTTTTCCTTCGACGCCAATTCCACCTCCGCGCGACTAGGAATACAGCGTCTTAATCGCCTTTGTCCAGCGACAATCATTCCTTCCGGCGCCGGCACCTCGGAGATGCGCCGGCGCTACATGCCATCCTTCTCCAGCGCCTTCGCGGCTTGTTCTATGGCCTTTTGTCGCTGTAACGCCGTGCGTGGCCGCGCGCGCAGAACCACCTCAATCCTGTCGGCGAGGGGTCGATCTGCAGCAGCAAGCGCGTTTACGAACCGGTTCAGCGCTTCCGCCGCGAACATGAAAATCAGAATGGAACTACATTTTTGGCCGCTGCGTAATGGCCGTGAACAAAGGATGGCATTTTCAACGGGCTGTTAGGCCTCAATCATCGCCCGAACCTTTCTAAACAACTCCTTCGGCGAGAAAGGCTTTTGCAACAACTGACGTTTCGGGTCGTTCACGCTAAGACTGGAGATCGCGTTTTCAGCGTAGCCAGTTATGAACAATACTTTTAAATGCGGCATATGTTCGCGTAGTTTTCGTTCGAGCTCCAGGCCGGAGATCGACGGCATCACGAAGTCGGTAATCAACAGCGAGATCGGATTGGCGCTGGCCAGCCCAAGCTGCAGGCCCTTATCGCCGTCGGGCGCCACCAGAATCGTGTAGCCGATATCCGACAGCGCCGCCTGGATGACTTCCCGCACCAGCGCATCGTCCTCGCACAACAATACCGTCGGCGTGCCGGCAACAGCAGGAGTGAGCGCGCATTCATGCGGCTTTGCCATGCTGCTTTCTTCGCACAGCGGCAGGTAGACGGAGAACGTCGAACCCACACCCGGTATGCTCTTCAGCGCGATGTGGCCGCCGTGCTGTTTGATGATGCCGTACGTTGTCGCCAGACCGAGGCCGGTGCCCTTGCCCGGTTTCTTCGTCGTGTAGAACGGTTCGAAAACTCGCTTTTGTTCGGCTACCTCGATGCCCATGCCGGTGTCGGCGATCATCAGCATGGCGTAGCGGCCGGGGCGGACGTCTGGATAGTCTTTGAGCACCGCCGCGTCGAGCGCTTCGAAGCCGGCCTTGATGTGCAGGCTGCCGCCGCCCGGCATCGCGTCGCGCGCGTTGACGCCCATGTTGATGATAACCTGCGAAATCTGACCGGGGTCGACCATGATCATCGGCGGCGTGGGACTCAGTTCGCAGTTGAGCTGGATGTGTTCGCCCAGCGTGCGCTGCAGCAGCCGCTCGGCTTCCGCCACGCATTGATTCAAGCTCAGCAGCTGCGGCTGTATCACCTGCTTGCGGGCGAAAGCGAGCAATTGATGGGTCAGGTCGGCGCTGCGCCGCGCGGCGAGTTCTACGTCGTCGAGATAGCGCAGCAGCGGCGCCTCCGGTTTGGTGCGCATGCGCGCGAGTTCGACGTTGCCGAGGATGCAGGTGAGCAGATTATTGAAGTCGTGCGCGACGCCGCCCGCAAGTCTGCCCACCGATTCCATACGTTGCGACTGCTGCAGGCGTTCTTCCAGTGTATTTCGCTCAGCTTCCGATCTTTTAATCATCGTAATATCGGAAACAGTGCCCCGCATACGAACAGGCGTTCCACGCGCATCTTTTTCAACCCGGCCCTTGCCTTCCAGCCAGTGGAGGGACCCGTCCGGATAAAGGACGCGGTGTTCGACGAAATAGACATCAGTGCTTCCGTCGATGGCGCGTACAATGGCCTTCTCAACGTTGGCGCGGTCTTCCGGATGCAACAGGCCTAAGTATGCCGCATATGTTCCCGCAAATTTACCCTTTTCCAGGCCGAACATCGGTTCGATAGCTCCGGACCAGTGCACTTCACCATTGATTATGTCCCATTCCCACGCGCCCATGTTTGCCGCTTCCAGCGCGAATCGGTACCGCTCTTCGTCCCCCCGTTGCCGCAATTCCATGCTGCGCTGCTCGGTCATCCGGCGCGAAAGGAGGAAGCTCCAGCTCACGATCAGAATGATGACGGAGAGTCCGAATCCCGCGAGCATCCATTTCCCGTTGCTTTCCTGCTGGCGGGCATCGGCGGCAATCAATGTGTTGTAGTTGCCCACCTCCATCACCAGAGCATCAATGGCAGCTCGATGGTCGTCATAGGCGGGATTCAGACTGATCGCAAACGCCCGCCGCGCGCCCTCGCGGTCCCCTGATCGGATCAAGGGCACAAACTGCGAGTCGTGCAACATAATAAACGCATGCCCTTGCGCATACGCTTCCGCTTCTCGGACTAGGATTGAACTCGGGAGGCTGGATGACGCCCATAAAGCGTGGCGTTTGGCGTAATCTTCAGCGGATTTATTTGCTTTTTGAATCAGACTGTCAATCTTTTCGGACTTTGTCTCCGAGAGCATCATCAGCTCGGTATCGTGAAACTCTAAGAGGTAAACAGGCGGAGGCAGCACATCGGCGAGCAGATCCTTACCCTGTGTCATTTTCCGGAAAGTTTCGCCGTTCACTTTAACCGTATCCACAACCGTCCATGCAATGACCAGTAGGGCGACGAAACCCAGTACTGAAAAGGACAACAATTGGCGCATTTGCCGGAAGCGTCCCACTGATTGTTGAAAATTGAAGAGCGTCCCGTGCCGATGAAGAAAGGTATGGGAGCGATGAAAATGGAAAGTGACGAGATAGTGGAAGAGGTTGGCAGGATGGGGCCGCAGGCAGCGGGAGACACGTTT
>JBBRPR010000160.1:0-3683 GCA_038227875.1 Planctomycetota bacterium | reverse complement strand
GCCAGATCTGCGCTGAGGAGACCGCTATCGGCTGCCTCGTACGCCAGTCGGCGCACAGCTCCAAGGCGAAGGTTGACCGTACCGGGAGCGAGATTGCGGGATTCCAGGTGCATTCGGTACCGGAGGACCACAGTTTTGCTGAACGACAGCCGCGGCTCGGAACAATACCAATCCACGAATTCGTCAATCGCGTGCCGGTAGCCGCGCTGGGCATCGGGACAGGAAAGGCTGTTGAGGACAGCGGATTTCGCGACTTCGAGGTCTGGTGTCATCGATCATCTGAAATCGTTGTTTTTTGAACTTCCGCCGGTGTAGCCCCCCGACATCATCTGCGCCGCAGGCGCAAGTCATCCGTCGATCATCTTGATTCGGCTGAAGGTGTAATTTCGTGGTGGAAGGCTGGGATGGAGGCGCGATACCCGGTCGTTGACGCGACCGGGTATCTGTCTGGCAACCGAAAAGCAGATCACCACACATCGAAGCTGGTTCCAACTTGCCATGAACGGTCGTCATTGTCCAGTCCCGCCTGTCGGCGCGGATGGACGTTCAGGGCGAGGTTGTTCTCCGGCAGCGAGTTTGCCGCGGCGAGGCTTGCCACGTCGTGTTCTGGATCTGCACGCATTGCGACCGCGGTCAGCGGTATTGCAGCCGTACGTGCAGTGACGATGCCCGCAAGCGTCAGCGACGGGCGGCCAACCGCCGCCACCAGGCGAGCCCGGAAGGGAAACTCGATCATCGGGACCGGCAGCGAAGATACAGGCGCCGACGCCGAACATGCCAACCCGTGACGTATCCGGGTTCCCTTTCGATCACTTCTCCGACACCATCTGAATGTGGGATGCCGGAGCCGACTCCGCCAACCTTACCGTCCGGCGACAATGCCACTTTTATTCGGCGGCGGCCTGCTCCATTCCTGTGCTGCATCGTCTGTGGCCGGAACGGGCGGTTTGTCGATCCGTTCCCACGAACTTTACGACCAAAAGCGAGACGCAGATGATTACTTCCGAAACACGCGTGCAGATTCGTCATCATTTTTACGCCAACCACTGGAAAATCGGCACCATTGCGCGGGAACTCAATGTCCACCCCGATGCCGTTCGCAATGCCATCGAATCCGACCGCTTCAACCGCACACAGCCGATGGGACAGCACTGCATCACCGACCCTTACATGAGCTTCGTGCGTCAGACGCTCGACCAACACCCGCAGCTGCGCGCCACGCGCATTTATCAGATGATCCGCGAGCGCGGCTATAACGGCAGCGTCGTACAACTGCGGCGCGTGGTGGCGCGACTGCGCCCGCCGGTGCGCGAAGCATTCCTGCGCCTGCATGCGTTCCCCGCCGACCAGGCGCAGGTCGATTGGGCCCACTTCGGCCAGGTCGCTGTGGGCCGGGCGCGCCGCACCCTGTCGTGCTTCGTGATGACCTTGTCGTGGTCGCGTGCACTGTACCTGGAGTTCTTCTTCGATCAGACGATGGAGAACTTCCTGCGCGGCCATGTTCATGCGTTTGAAGCATGGGCCGGTCAGCCCCGCGTGATTCTTTACGACAACCTCAAGTCGGCTGTGCTGGAACGTCGCGGAAGCGAGATCCATTTCAACCCTCGTCTCATGGAACTATGCGCTCACTACCACTTTGTCGCGCGGCCTTGTCAGGTTCGTGCCGGTAATCAGAAAGGCCGCGTGGAAAGGGCCATTCGTTATATTCGCGAGTCCTTCTGGGCGGGGCGTCCGTTCACTACGCTCGCCGAATGCAACAGGCAGGCGCTCCTCTGGCGCGATAATGTGGCGCACCAGCGGCGCTGGCCTGGCGACGACAGCCGAACAGTCGCACAGGCCTTCGCTGAAGAACAGCCGCGTCTGCTGCCTCCGCCCGTGCATTCATTCCCGACCGATCTGGTTGTGCCCGTTCGCTCGGCCAAAACCATCTATGTTCGTTTCGATCTCAACGACTACTCCATTCCGCCTGAAGCAGTTGGTCGTCAACTGACAGTAGCGGCATCCGACACCGCAGTGCGTATTCTGGACGGCGCTACGGAGGTTGCCTGCCACCGCCGCACTTACGACCGTCACCACTTTGTTCTTGATCCAAATCATCAGCAGGCCCTGCTGACAGCAAAGCGCAAGGCCTTCGAATCTACTCCGTCCGGACGGCTTGCGAGTCTTGTTCCGGAGAGCAACGCTCTGATCGACCTTGCATTTTCCCAGGGAGAATCGGCGGGCAGTCAGACGGCGCATCTGCTCAAACTGCTGGACCAGTATGGCGTCGCCGCATTGCGCCGCGCCATCGCCGAATCGCTTGAACGGAACACGCCACGCGCTTCCTCAGTTGCCTTTCTGCTGGGCAAACGCCAACGCTCGGCTCCCGCGCCTGCCGCAGTGGATCTCAGCCGTCACCCTGCAGCCCAGTCCGTTGATGTTCGGCCACACGACCTGGAGACTTACGATGAACTCTCCCGACACAAAGCCAACCAATAATCTCGCCGATCAGTTCCGGCAAATCGGCCTGCGCGCTTTGCCCGCCGGGCTGGACGATTTTCTTTCCCACGCGACGAAGGCCCGCTGGTCGCCCCGTCAGATGCTGGAGCAACTGGCGCAGCTGGAAATGGCTGAGCGTTCACGCCGCAGCCTTGAGCGCCGCCTTCGGCTTTGTGGCATTAAAGGCTTCAAGCCGATGGCCGACTTCGACTGGACATGGCCCTCGCGCATCGAGCGCGACGTTGTCGAAGGCGCTCTCACGCTGGACTTTTTACGCGAAGCCCGCAACCTCGTGCTGGTGGGCACCAATGGTCTTGGTAAGACGATGATCGCTCAGAATATCTGCCACGCCGCCGTGCTGGCGGGTAGTTCGGTGCTGTTCCGTTCCGCGCCCGCTCTGCTCGAAGAACTGCATCGCCAGACTCCGGAAGGCCGGCGTCACAAGTTGCGATCCTATGCCAACGTCGGACTGCTGTGCATCGACGAGGTCGGCTATCTGTCCTTCGACGACAAGGCCGCGGATCTGCTCTATGAAGTCATTAATCGCCGCTACGAACGTAAGCCGGTGATCGTCACAACCAACCGACCGTTCAAAGAGTGGAACGAGGTCTTTCCCAATGCCACCTGCATAGCGACACTGCTGGATCGTTTGCTGCACCACGCCGACGTGACGGTCATTGAGGGACACAGCTATCGGGTCCGCGAGAGCGAACAGGAAACAGCGGCGAGACGGAGAAAGAAATGACTGCGCCCGATCCGCCTTCCGCCGTCGCCAGTTACGTGAGCACGGTCATCCTTCTCTATATAGAGCTTCCCGAAACACCACTGTCGGCGAGCATTCAGGACCATTGTCAGGCCCGTCGCCTGCAGGAACGCGACATTCCTTTGCGTACCGTCGAGTCCGCCCTGCTGCTCGCGACGCTGCGCCGAATGGTCAGACCCGCCGATCTGCCCCCATTACCGCCGATTCGCTCGCTCGCATACTTCCTGCCAGTCGTTGACGAACTGCTCACACATCCCATGCCTGACAACTACCTCGAATACCTTCAGATCAAACTGCGGCGCCTTGCAAGAGTCGATCCCAGCCCCGGCGAAAGTTCAAAAAACAACGCTTCCGGATGATCGCCAACAGTCCTAGAAGGGCACTGGACGGAATTCAGTAATCATCCTCAACGCATAGCTCAACTTGCCGCAAACCACGGCAG
>JBBRPR010000159.1:0-3845 GCA_038227875.1 Planctomycetota bacterium | reverse complement strand
GGAACAGAAGGGCCTTCCCAAAGCACCACTGCTCACCGCCGGCCTGGCCTCACTAGGTCTGTCGTTTGCATCTGACAATCCAGCCGGCCAAGTCACCACGCTGGCCGAAGGTGTGGCCGATCTCGAGTATTCGATTCGGACAGACGAGCTGCTGAAGCGCTGGTTTTCTCGCACCCTTATATTCCACATCATTCTCTCCGTGGCCATGTATGCGCTGCTCGCCGCGCATATCACCGCCGGCATCTACTTCGGATTGAGGTGGCTCAAATGACCAAGTTCCTTCTTTGGATAGCGCTCATCATCGTCGGGCTTGCCGCGGCTACGCTGGCCGTCCTGCATTTCCCGTCTGCCAAAGCCACGGCTGAACGTGCCGTCCTTCCCGGGAAGCTATCGCAATCCCACGCGTTTCTCGAAAACAACTGCGCCGCGTGCCACACGCCGAACAAGGGTGTCGAGGCTAAGAACTGCATCGTTTGCCACGCCGACAATACATTCGTCCTGCAACGCGAACCGAGCGCCTTCCATGCCGAGATCGGTGAGTGCGCCGTGTGCCATCAGGAACATCAAGGGCGGGTCGCGGGCACGACGAAGATGGATCACGTTGCGCTCGCGCGCATCGGCCTGGAGCAGTTGGACACTGCGCCCGTTGCCCACGACCCGGCGCGCGCCGCGCTCGTCGCCTGGCTCAAGGAAGGCGACGCCCCGCCGTCCGCGCCGCACCTCCAACGCGCGGAGTCGCTGCTCAACTGCGCGGCCTGCCACTCGACCAAAGACCGCCACTTTGGCCTCTTCGGCACCGACTGCGCTTCCTGCCACGGCACGGCAAAATGGACGATCCCGGAATTCCGCCATCCGTCGTCCGCCTCGCAATCCTGTGCCCAATGCCACCAGGCCCCGCCGAGCCATTACATGGGCCACTTCAACATGATCTCCATGAAGATCGCCGGCCAGCCACACGCGCAAGTCAGCCAATGCTTCCTCTGCCATCAAACAACCGCGTGGAATGACATTCGAGGCGTCGGTTTTTACAAGCACCATTGATCGCCGGCTATGAATGATTCCAACATCGCCTTTGGCGCGCCCGGCATCGAGCCGCGCTGGACCTCCAGTGCCAAGGACGGCATCGGCACTGCCTATCACAGCAGCTCGCGCGTTTGGTTCACGCTCAGCCACGGCATCGTGAACGAGATCTATTTTCCGCACGTCGATACGCCGAACACGCGCGACCTTCAGTTTCTCATCACCGACGGCGAGACTTTTTGCCACGAGGAGAAACGCGACCTTGTGCATAAAACGGAATACCCGGAGTCAGGCACTTTGCTTTACCGCCTTACGAACTCCGACCGCGAGGGTCGCTATCGCCTCGTTAAAGAAATTGTCGTGGACCCGCACTCGCCGGTTTTGTTGATGCACACACGGCTGGAAATTCTGGACTCGAAGCTGCGCGGGAAACTGCGTCTCTTCGCGCTGCTCGCTCCGCATGTGAAGGGCACGGGGAAAAACAACTCAGCATGGCAATGCAACGTTGGTGGACGGAGGCTCATCGAGATGGAGCGCGAGGACATCGACATGTCCCTGGGTTGCCTGCCTGATTTTACGCGGCGCTCCGTAGGTTATGTCGGATATAGCGATGGCTGGCAGGACTTGATGGACAACTTTAAGTTGGATTGGGAATTTGAAAGCGCGGACGATGGCAACGTCGCAGTGATGGGAGAGATTGATTTGTCGCAGGAGATGGAGTTCACGCTGGGCGTCGGTTTCGGTCGCACTCCGCACAGCGCGTGCGCCCACCTTCAGCAAGCGCTGGCGACACCTTTTTCCGATCAACGCGCGAAGTATGTCAGCCAGTGGCAGCGCGCTCGGGTCACGATGGATCTGAGCGCGCATACGAAGGACGGCGGAGGGATGCTGCGCTTGAGCCAATGCGTCTTGCTGGCGCACGAAGACAAGACGTTTCAAGGCGCGTTCGTCGCGTCGCTGAGCATCCCTTGGGGCAAAACGAAGGATGACACCGATCGTGGCGGCTACCATCTGGTCTGGACGCGCGACATGGTGCAAACCGCGACCGCGCTGCTGGCTTGCGGCGAGACTGAGTCGGCCTTGCGCGCGCTGATCTGGCTCGCCTGTGTGCAAGCGACCGACGGGAGTTTGCCGCAGAACAGTGTCATCACCGGCGTCGCGTTTTGGAAAGGGATTCAGCTCGATGAAGTCGCGGTGCCGATCTTGCTCGCCTGGCGATTGCAGCAGGCAGACGCGCTCCGCCTTTTCGACCCGTGGATGCTGGTTTCGCGCGCGGCGCGTTACCTCATTCTGAAAGGGCCTGTCACCTCGCAGGAACGATGGGAAGAATGTTCAGGTTACTCGCCCTCCACGCTGGCGACGATCATCGCGGCGATTGTCTGCGCGGCGGAATTTGCGCGCGACAGAAAGGACGATGCGGCGACGGACTTTCTGCTCGATTACGCGGACTGGCTTGTCGCGCACCTGGAAGATTGGATGGTCACAAACCGCGGCGAATTAGTCCCAGGGAAGCCCCGCCATTACATCCGCATCACGCCCGCCGATCCGAAACAGCCGGTCGCCGCGCCCAATCCTGACGAAGCCGAAATCAACATCGCCAACGGCGGCGGCAGACATCCCGCGCGCAACATTGTCGGCGGCGATTTCCTCCATCTCGTGCGGCTCGGGATTCGCGATGCGCACGATCCGTTGATCGTCGATTCCATTGCGGTCATGGACCAGGTGATTAAGCGAGATTTGCCGCAAGGCCAATGCTGGCGTCGATACAACCACGACGGCTACGGAGACAAGCCGGACGGCAGCGCGTTTGACGGAACTGGCGAAGGACGATCATGGCCGATTCTGACGGGCGAACGCGGTCATTACGAACTCGCCGCCGGACGCGATCCGCTGCCGTTCATCGAGACGATGGAAAAATTCGCCAATGAAGGCGGCATGTTAGCGGAACAACTTTGGGACGCCGACGATTTGCCGGATGGCAAAATGAAGCGTGGCGGCCCGGCGGGATCAGCCATGCCCTTGTGTTGGTCGCACGCCGAGTATGTTTCCCTCGTGCGCAGCCATAAAGATGGGGTGTGCTTCGACCGGATCGAACCGGTCTATCAGCGCTACGCCAAGGCGAAGACCGGCAGCAAAATCGAGATGTGGACGGTTGCTCATCAGCCCCAGCGGATCAGTAGAGGAAAAACGTTCCGCATTATCACAGACAAAGCCGCGGCTATTCATTGGAGCTTCGATAGTTGGACGACCGCGAATGACTTGGTAACACGCGATGCGGGCTTCGGTTGCTGGTTTGCAGATTTGCCATCGGACCAACTCCCCGCCGGGGCGAGTATTGTCTTCACGTTACTTTGGCAAGCGGGATGGGAAGGGAAAGATTTTCAGGTGGCAATTGCTGAGTCTCTTTCGACCCAAAAGACAGCATGACCGCCAAATGAACGATTCATTCTTATGAAACATAGCGAACATCCGACTGAAGAAGCGGATACAACCGATACTAAGCCCGTTCTCAAACCGGCGCGCGACGAGGTGGCCAAGAAGGCCTACGCCATTTATGAAAAAGAGGGGCGTCCGCAAGGGCACGACAAGCAGAATTGGTTGGAGGCCGAAGCTCAAATGTCGCCCGCTGGTTCTGACGAACATAAAGGCCACGCTGATCATCACGCGCACATGGCGGCGGATTTCCGGAAACGGTTTTGGATCTCACTGGTCTTGACCGTGCCGATTCTTGTCCTCTCGCCGATGCTCCAAAAGTTGGTTGGGCTGCGGGAAGCGTTCGGTTTTCCCGGCGACGTTTACGTCCTTTTCGGTTTCTCCTCCGCCGT
>JBBRPR010000158.1:0-3847 GCA_038227875.1 Planctomycetota bacterium | reverse complement strand
GACGACCCCAACCGCGAGGCGTTCATCGACGCACACGACCGTGCGCGCGAGTTCGGCCTGGACGTTGTGCTGGTTCCATCGGCTGGGGCCGTGCACCACAACGGCGCGCTGGTCGCTGCCAGCCACATGAACTTCTACGTCGCCAACAGCGTCGTCGTCGTGCCAACCTATGGCGCGCCATCGGACGATGCCGCCGTTGCCGCCATCGCCGCGCTGTTCCCGGACCGCCGTTGCATCGGTCTGAAGGCGACGCACATCCTGACCGGCGGCGGATCGTTCCACTGCATCACCCAGCAGCAGCCGGCGTGAATAATCCCTCCCCCTCGCGGGGAGGGCGACTTGCGCCCTTGCGCGAGCGGGGTGGGGGTGTGTTTTCGCCGCGAAGGGACCCCCACGTGCCGCCGCAAGCGCGGCGTCGCTCACCCTCCCCGCAAGCGAGAGGGAAAGGAACTCCATGCTCTACGCCCTCATAAAGGCGCTGATTTCGGGCGGCGTGGTCGCGATAGCCTCCGAAACCGCGCGGCGCAACGCGGCGCTGGGGGCGCTGTTTGCGTCGCTGCCGCTGGTGTCCGTCCTCGGCATGATGTGGCTTTGGCGCGATACCCGCGACATCGAACGGCTGGCGGCGCATTCATCGGCGACATTCTGGTATGTGCTGCCGTCGCTGCCGATGTTCCTCGTCATGCCGCTGCTGTGGCGGCACGGCGTCGGCTTCTGGCCGGGGCTGGCGCTGGGTTGCGCGCTGACCACGGCGCTCTACATCGGCACGGCGGCGATCCTGTCGCGCTTCGGAGTGGCGATCTGACCATGCGCGAGATCACCGTCGCCGCCCTGCAACTGGCCTTCACCGGCGACCGCGATACCGATATCGCCGCGACCGCCGTCGCCGTGCGCGCTGCTGCGGCGGAAGGCGCGCAGGTCATCCTGCCGCCCGAACTGTTCGAGGGCCATTATTTCTGCCGCCACGAGGACGAAAGCCTGTTCGCGCGCGCCATGCCGGTCGGCACCCACCCGGCTGTCGAGGCGATGCGCGAGGTGGCGCGCGACACCGGCACCTATATTCCCTGCAGCTTTTTCGAACGCGACGGGCCGCACCACTACAACTCGCTGGCGATGATCGACGACGCCGGCATGGTGATGGGCGTCTATCGCAAGAGCCACATTCCCGACGGCCCGGGCTATGAGGAGAAATTCTATTTCCGCCCCGGCAACACCGGCTTCAAGGTCTGGCCGACGCGGCACGGCATCGTCGGGGTCGGCATTTGCTGGGACCAATGGTATCCGGAGACGGCGCGCGCCATGATGCTGCAGGGCGCCGAAGTGCTGATGTTCCCGACCGCCATCGGCTCGGAACCGCACGATCCGAACCTCGATACGCGGCGGATGTGGCGGCGGGCGATGCTGGGGCACGCCGTATCGAACGTCGTGCCGGTGGTGGCGTGCAACCGCACCGGAACCGAGGAGGCAGGAACGCCGCACGCCCAGACCTTCTACGGCACCAGCTTCATCGCCGACGAACGCGGCGACATCGTTGTTGAGCTGGGCGACATCGGGCAGGGCCATGTGCTGGCGACGTTCGATCTGGACCGGGTGGCCAGACACCGGGCGGCGTTCGGGTTTTTCAGGGACCGGCGGCCGGACCTGTACGCGCGGCTGGCGGAGGATATTTAGCGGTTGCGGCCAACTGGGCTGTGGCGTCGCCATGCTGCGACCCATCAAGCCCGACGACCAGCCCCGCCGCGACGCAGGCGAAATCGGCGATGTACGGCCCGTTGCCATGCTGCCGCCGGAACTTATGGCCCATCAGCTTGAAGGGACAGGACAGCGGCACCCGCTTGAAGTTCTGCCTTGCCGACTCCACCGTAGTCGGGTCATTAGCAATTTTGTACCCCCCTTTTGAGTATCTTCAGGTCTTTCAGGGTTAAAAAGTGAACACATTGAAAACACGACATCTTATTTGGAATCCTGAGACAGGCATAGTTGACCTTCAGAGAGGCGCACGTAGTTTAGCAGCCTCGCAAATTGACGGAATTAAGGCTGTTTGGAGTGACCAGAGGGATCGTCTGAAAGGTTCGACACTCCTCTCTGAATTCACAGAAAAACTGAGCCGAGAATGGGCGATTGAAACAGGTATTATCGAGAACCTCTATGAAATAGAACGGGGTGTCACGCTTACGCTGATTGAGCGGGGTTTTCAGGCAGAACTGCTAAGTCATGGATCGACAAACAAACCGCGCGAGTATGTCTTGCGCTTGCTTAAGGATCAGAAAGAAGCTCTGGATGGTGTTTTTGATTTTGTCAAAAGTGAAAGAAGTCTATCAACCTCGTACATAAAAGAGTTGCACGCGGCATTGCTCCGTAGTCAAGATGTGACTGACGCAATTGATGGTTTCGGCAAACCGGTCGAAGTGGAACTTGTCAAAGGAGATTGGAAGCTACAGCCTAATTCTCCTGTACGGGATGGCGTTACGTTCATGTATTGCCCGCCTGAACAGACTTCTTCCGAAATGGACAGGCTTGTACAGATGCACGCGACGCACATCACACAAGGTGTCCCGACCGAAGTTCAAGCCGCGTGGCTCCACCATCGCTTCACGCAAATTCACCCCTTTCAAGATGGTAACGGTCGTGTTGCCCGCGCGATAGCTTCCTTGGTCTTGGTGAAAGACGGCCTTTTCCCGCTTATAGTGACACGGGATGACAAGCCAGCTTACCTAGATTCACTTGAAGCAGCGGATCAGGGAGATCTCAAGCCGTTGGTCGATTTGATTGCAAAGTTGCAGATCACGCAGTTCCGAAAAGCGTCTTCTATCTCTGAATCCGTGCTTGCAGAGGAAGAGGTTCAGGTCATACTAGGTGGACTTCTTAAGGCTGCCGATAAAATCGCAGCCGGTAAACTTCAGTCGTTGCGTCAAGTATTTAACCTTGCTCATGTATTGGAAGACGACCTAAAAACTCGCCTGTCATTTATCCGTACAGGAGTGATTAATGCGCTGAAGAGAGTAGATGGTGGTTCGGATGCCTACGTTAGTGGTTCGAACCACGATACAGATTACTACTTTAGGGCTCAAATAATCGAAAATGCTAGGCAGCACTTAAATTACTTTGTTGATCCATCAGAATATAGAAGCTGGATTGCGCTAAACATGCGCTGGACCCGCCGTGCGCAAATCGTATTTGCCATTCACGGGATCGGTAAACCATTTAATGGCAGTTTAATATGCGCTCCGTTCCTTGAATTTAAGGACACTGACGAAGAAGGTGATGTGAGAACTGCGCTCGTGCCAATTGCAGAAGAGGGATTTGTATTCTTCTATAACGAAGAGAAATCCCGTCTTTTAGATCGATTTCGTCCGTGGCGGGAGATGGTCTTAAAGGTTGCATTAAAGGAACTTACTCAGGGACTGAGGTGAGCGCCAACAAAACTGTTTGAATAGTCACCCCACCGCCGGCAAATAAATTTCCCCGCCCTTCGCCCGGAACTCCGCGCTCTTCTCCGCCATGCCGGCTTCCAGCATGTCGGCGCTGTTCAGGCCCGCCGCATAGTCGCGCACATCCTGCGTGATCTTCATCGAGCAGAACTTCGGGCCGCACATCGAACAGAAGTGCGCGACCTTGGCACCTTCGGCGGGCAGGGTCTCGTCGTGGAATTTCAGTGCGGTTTCGGGGTCGAGCGACAGGTTGAACTGGTCGCGCCAGCGGAAATCGAAGCGCGACCGGCTCAACGCATCGTCGCGCAGCTGCGCCGCCGGGTGGCCCTTGGCGAGGTCCGCCGCGTGTGCCGCCAGCTTGTAGGTGATCACGCCGACCTTGACGTCGTCGCGGTCGGGCAGGCCGAGGTGCTCCT
>JBBRPR010000157.1:0-3938 GCA_038227875.1 Planctomycetota bacterium | reverse complement strand
TCATGGGCGCAATCGCGTGTTTCCGACACCGGGAAAGGATGGCCAACGTGACGGTGCGGCTGGCACCATCTTTTTAGGGCGTAGATCTTGGCTCAAACTCAACGATGTGAACCTGAGCCTTTGATTCCACAGACTGGAATACTGCCAGCATGTAATCAAGAGCTGTCTTACGGCCGCCATACCCGGAGCCGATGATTGGAAACGCAACTGAGCTAAATCTCTTATCGTTTACGACAGTCATCGCTGAGCATACTGCCGCAGCCCGGAACGCTGAAACCGTCTGTGGCTCGCTTTAGTTCAAGCGACGATCCAGCGACGCATGGACAAAAGCTCTATTACATCTTGCATCTAAGCCGACTCAATATCAAAACCTGACGAAGGAAAATGAAAGTGTTGCAGGCCAGATACCAGGACAACGAGTCGAAATTATCTTAGCGCGATAATCTGGTGCCCGAGGGTAAGCAAATGTTCGCAGGTGTGCGACCCGATGAAACCGGCACCGCCGGTGACCAGTATTTTCATGCTGAGAAACCATACGCATTTCCCGGCGGAAGTCCAATTCCGACGCGCGTCCGGATAGGTCGAGCCCGCGTCCGCAATTGCGATGCGTTGGCAGTTGGCGGTACGGCAATTGGCAGGCGCGCAATGTTGCCGGGAGATTCCTGCCAACTGCTACTGCCAACTCCCGCCAACCCTCACTGGCGCGCGCCTGCCGAACTCGTATACCCTATTTAACAAACTGGTCGCCAGGACTGAACGCCGCATGGGATGGTTGACCTCGGTTTTGAAGCGAAAAGACGGCCGCGGTGCGAAGACGCCGGGCGGCATTGCCGTCAGCGTGCGGGTGGACAACCTCGCGGAAGGCGGCCCGGCGTCCACGCTCGATGGACTGAATCTGCATCTCGAACACGCGCGCTTCCGGCTGCTGCGCGGATTTGAAGAGCTGCTCTGCCTGGACGGGTTGCACGGCGTCGAGCATCTGCCGCATCAAATCGAAACGGTGCGCAAGGTGCTGCGGCATTTTCGCGGCCGGGTGCTGCTGGCCGACGAAGTGGGACTGGGCAAAACTATCGAAGCCTGCCTGCTGCTGCGCGAATACCTGCTGCGCGGACTGGTCAAACGCGTCCTGATTCTCGTGCCCGCGCCGCTGGTCCCCCAGTGGCAGGAGGAACTGGCCGCGAAGTTCGGCCTGGATTTCACCGTCGCGGAGAAGACCGGCGGCGATTTCTGGAGCCGCACCGACCGCGTGCTGGCGTCGCTCTCCACGGCCAAGAGCCAGCGCAATTTCGACGCAGCGTCCGCCTGCCTGTGGGACCTGGTGATCGTCGACGAAGCGCATCACTGCAAAAACAGGCTGACGCGCAACTGGCAATTGGTCAACGCGTTGCAGCGCCGCCATCTTTTTCTGCTCACGGCCACGCCGGTGCAGAACGATTTGATGGAACTGTACAATCTGCTCACGCTGCTGGAGCCCGGCCATCTCAAGACTGAAAGCGATTTCAAGAAGCACTACATCAAACGCGGCAATCCCCGCGATCCCCGCAACCGCGAACGACTGCGCGGGTTGCTGAGCGAAGTGATGGTGCGCAACACGCGCAGTCTCGTCAATATCGATCTGCCCCGGCGTTACGCTCAAACTTTTGTCGTGAAGCCGGAGGAAGCGGAAGCCAAACTTTACGGTCTGCTCGATTCCTATCTGCGCTGGCGCTGCACTCCGGCGGCAGGAAAGACCGCGGATGCGGAAGAAACAGAAGCGGCGGAAGCCGCTCCGCGAGAACCGGACGTGGGTCTCTTCGCGTCGCTTGAAAGCAAATCCGGCAACGTCATCGGCGCGGACGCCGGGCTGCCGCCGTTGGCGCGAATGCAGGTCAACACGCTGCTGCTCGCGGCCGGCAGCCATCCCGCCGCGTTGATTCCCGTCCTGGAGCGCACGGCCGAAAAGGATTCCCGCGCCGCGCCGCTGCTGGACCTCGCCCGCGCCGTCGGCACCGGCGCTTCGGCGAAGGAAAAAAAGCTGCTAGAACTGCTCCGGCAGAACCAGTCCAGTAAGACGCTGGTCTTCGCCAATTTTCGCGCCACGTTGCAGCGGCTTGAAACGATCCTGACGGAAGCGTCCATCACCTTCGCGGTGTTCTCCGGCAGCCAGTCGGCTCCGGAAAAAGCCGCGGCGATCGCCGCGTTCCGCGACAGCGTTTCCGTGCTGCTCTGTTCGGAGTCCGGCGGCGAGGGCCACAATCTCCAGTTCTGCAACACGCTGATCAACTTCGATCTGCCGTGGAATCCCATGCGCATCGAACAGCGCGTCGGCCGCGTCCACCGTTTCGGACAGACGCGCGAGGTCTTCATCTTCAATCTCTGCACCGCCGGGTCGCTGGAAGAGCGCATCCTGGGATTGCTCAACGACAAGATCCGCATGTTCGAACTGGTCGTGGGCGAAGTCGGTTCGATCCTGGGGAACCTTGAGGGCGGCGAAGAGTTCGACGCGCTGGTCTTCAACCTCTGGCTGCGCTCGAAAGACCCCGCCGCGCTGGACCGCGAATTTCAGCAGCTCGGCGACGGCCTGCTCCAGGCTCAGGACGAATATCTGAAGGCCAAGGAGTTCGACGAAGCGCTGTTTGGAGACGACTTCGAGTGAACGAATCCATTCAGGCTCGCCTGCGCCACTTCACCACGGCGCTACTGGAACGCCGGGAGGCGCTGGTGGAATGTCCCACCAGCGCCGACGAAGGCTGGGCGATGTTGCCGCCCGGCCTCGCCGGCCAGATGGGCGGCAGCGAGCTGCTGCGGCTGTCGCATAAACCGGAAAGCGGCGGGCTGTGCCTCAATCTTGCGGCCGATTTCATCGACCGGATGACGCCGCTGCTACAGATGGAGCCGCGCGTCGCGCTCTACCAGATTCCCGAAGCGTACCTCAAAAAATCGGCGATGGATGAGCCGGTTGTGCGCGCGTTTTCATGGCTGAACGCAAAAGTGCGCGTCAAGAGCGCGCGTGCGGAGCGTGTCGAATACCATGTCTGGAGTTATCTCGCGACGCTGAAGTCCGACGATCTCTGGGAGGATCTGATCACCCTGTCGCTCAACAGCGCTTCGGGGGCGGAAGTCGCGCTGCCCGAACCGGCGGGAATGCTGGATCTCGCCGGCAATGCCACGCCGCCGCCGTTCAAGAACACGCAAGCGACGGCCAACATTCTGGCCGCGGCGCAGGTCGAGAAACGCGCCGCGCAATTTTTGGCGCGGCTGGAAAGCCGGCTGGACCGCGATCACAAGCGGCTGCGCGATTACTACACGGCGCTGCTGAAAGATTCGAAATCCGCAAAGGCGAAGGACGACGAGGGGGCCAAGCCGGAGCAGAATCGCGCCGCGGTCGAACTGGAATTGCGCCGCAAGACGCTGGAACTCGACGAGCGCTATCAGATGGGCGTGCAACTTACGCCGCTGACGCTGACGCGCATTGAGCTGCCCGTGCTGGCCGTGGAATGCGACGTGCTGCGCAAACAGGCCAAACGTTCGCTGGACCTGTATTGGAATCCGCTGCTCACCGCGCTGGAACCGATGGCGTGCGGAAACTGCTGCGCGTCGGTCTTCGCGGTGGCGTTTACCGATGACGACGTGAGTCCACGCTGCAGCGCGTGTACTTGATTCAGGTGTGTTCGATCGTCCACTCTGAAATCGTCGCCTGGACGCTCGACGGGCCGCGCTTGAAGGTCACGCCTTCGATCTGCGCCGCAAAGACGCTGGAGGAATAGGCGCGCTGACCGTCCTCCATCACATCGATGATCTTGACCAGCACTTCCGCCGAGGCATAGCCGATGCTTTTTTCTTCAATGTCCGCGCCGGCGTCAATGAACGCCTGCGCCAGCGCCACATCGCCGTCGCAGGCCGCGCCGGTCAGCGAGGTGTTGGGGGGTCTGAGCGCGGAATCCGGTAATTTCAGATCG
>JBBRPR010000156.1:0-3990 GCA_038227875.1 Planctomycetota bacterium | reverse complement strand
GCGGCGACGAGCCCTCTAAATCCGAAACTAAATAGTCGTCTCACCAGGCGGAATAGACATTCCAGCAGGAAGCAGTACGTTGGGCAGAGTGCTACGTTTTTCGCCCGCCCTCCGCTCCAGTTTTCGACCGCCGTTTACAGCAGGAGATCAGTCACGCGTTATCGATCCCGCAGCAGACGATTTCCTACCGCATCACCGGCATTCTAAAAACTCTGCGCGCGAACCTCTCCACCGCCGGTTATGCAGCCGCCATCCCGCTGCTGTCGGCCAAGGGCTTCTGTGATGCCATGAGCACCGGCGTCGACGTACCCACCGGACTGCGCGAACGGATCGCCGACGGTTTGTCGAACCGGAAATCCTTCCGCGCGTCGCGCAGCGTGCGCAAAGCCACGGCGCCGGCCCAGGGCGGCGTCGTGACTTCAGCGGGCGCCGCGTGCGCTGTTCTAATCGCGGCCGCGGGGGCACTGTGGGCGCTGCAGCCGCAAAAAACTGCGCCAGTCGCGCCGCCGGTTCAATCACAAGTCACAGAGGTTGAGACCAAACCCACCGCTTCCATGGAATTGAAGACGGTAGCCAAATCGGCATGGGAAAAGCCGCTCGAACGGCCAGCGGACTGGCATTTCCGCTGGACCTTTGAAGCTGGCGTTCCTGCGGACCTGCTCGTGATGAAGGGTAACTGGAATTGGAATCGCGCTACGAAATCGATGGAGATTCCGCAGAACGTCGCCATCCTGCCCGCACATTTGCTCGGGCCCGATCCGCTACTGATTACCGCCCACGGCGAAGCACTCGACGTGAACCGGCGCTTATTCCACACACTAACGCTGGAAGGCAACGATAGGAAGCTGGTGCCGATTCATCGCTGGGAGCGGCGTGAGTTACTGGTCTCGCGCACCGTAAAATTGGATTGCTACTTTTACCACCGTCGGGCCGTTCTGCTGATGAACGATCGTCCGGGGTTGGTAGTCGAATTTAACGGCGACGTGACGGATGCAGCCATGGTGTTGCAATTCGACAACTACAACATGCGCGATCTGATCGCGACGCCGGTGAGCGAAACGGACCTCCCTGACTTCGTCAAGAATCCAGAGCCCATCATCAAGGACATGTCGGAATTGAAGTAGGCAACGCCGGCGAATGCGGAAGCGTGGCGTTCGCGAGAAGTAAATCCGCCTTCACACATCAAGAAGGAATCGCTGCAATGCCTGTCTCTCCCGGTACGATTGGCCTTGCGCCCAAACTCACGGCGAGCGGCGGAAAAACCAGTGCGGCGCGCCATGGTGCTTCGCGACGAAAACGGATTCTGTTTTTTGGTGAAGGGATCACGATGACGCATTTCGCGCGTCCGGCGGCGCTGGCGGCCGCGCTCAATCCCGCTGAATACGAGATTCACTTTCGCACCCCGCGGCGATACCACGCGTTGCTGCCCGCATCCGCCATTCATGTCGGCGATTTGCGCACGATCGATCCCCACGGATTTCTGGAAGCACTGGGGAGAGGCTCGACGCTCTATTCCTTTGAGGCGCTACGCGGTTATGTGCACGACGACATGGAACTGATCAACGCGGTCCAGCCGGATCTGGTGATCGGTGATTTTCGCTTATCGCTTTGCGTCAGTGCGCCGCAGTGCGGCGTGCCGTTCGCGTCGATTTTCAACGCGCATTGGAGTCCTTATACTTCACAGCCAGTAGTCGTCCCTGAACTGCCCATTACGCGCTGGTTGTCGCCGCGAGTCTTGCGTCCATTGTTTGCGGCCCTTCGCCCCGCGGTTTATGCGCTCCATGCCAAACCGTTGAACGACCTGCGGGTTGCGTTCGGCCTCGGTCGAATCTCCAGCGACATGCGTAAGATCTACACCGCAGGTCATCTGGTCTTGCATCCTGACGTTCCGGAATTCGTCTCGACGCACGGCGCGCCGGAGCATCATCACTATATCGGCATCTGCAATTGGGCACCGAGCGCGCCGAAGCCGGCGTGGTGGGCTGAGGCCATGAGTTCGCCCCGCCCGCGCGTCTTTGTTAGTCTGGGAAGTTCAGGCGCCGTGCGCGCGCTGCCCGCCGTACTGGAAGCCCTCGCGCCACTGCCGATCACGACGATCCTGGCCACGTCCGGCCGCCCCGTCGGGCCGATTCCACCCCACATTTACGCCGCAGATCTGCTGCCATACGAAGAGACGGCAAGTCAATGCACCGCCGTGATCTCCCATGGGGGCACGGGCGGTCTGTACCCCACGCTGGCCGCCGGCGCGCCGATGCTGGCCATTCCCAGCAATATTGACAATCATCTCTCCTCCGCCCTGCTGGAAAAATGCGGCGCAGGATTGAGTGTCCGCGTCGAAAATGCCACGCCACAACGACTGCGCGCGGCGCTGCAACGGCTGCTGGCTGAACCCCATTTTAAGCGTTCCGCCGAGCACTATGCTGCGGCGATCCGCGCGCAGGATACTCGCGAACTGTTCCCCGCACTGCTGAACCGTTGGCTCACCGCACGAAAAACTCCCGTGCCCCGTTCCTAGCATGCCGAGCGGCGTATTAAACCCGAATTCGACAGCCTGATTCCGATGGCGAATTTGCGCCTCATTGGGCTAGCTGTTGAAAGCTCCTCGCTCCAATTGAAAAAACTTTTTCTTTTGGTGAGCTCTCGGCGAGCTCGCTCCTACTGAGCGAACAGGTCACGCCAGTCTCTGGGAGATATTTATGCTTCACGGTTCCACGACCGCCATCGACTCTCCACAATCCATCGCTTTGCGTCCATTTGACCCCGACCGGCCGCTGCGACGCATGCTGATGGTGTATCCGGAGTTTCATCCCACGTACTGGGGCATGCAGTACTCGATGGAGATGATCAAACGCAAGTCGCTGATGCCGCCGCTGGGGCTGCTGACCATCGCCGCGATGACGCCGGAGAGCTTTGAAATTCGCGTCGTCGATTTAAATTGCCGGGAACTGACCGACGTAGACATTGCCTGGGCGGACCTGGTGCTATTCTCATCGATGCTCGCACAGCGTTCGCAACTGTTCAGTGCCGCACGCCGTTGCCGCGCCGCCAGCAAGCTGGTTGTATTCGGCGGCCCCTACCCCACCGCCTGTCCCGACGAATGCCGCGCCGAATGCGATGTCATGGTGCTCAACGAAGGTGAGATCACCTGGCCGATCTTCTTGAAGGACCTCGCGGCGGGAACGCTGCAGCGCGTCTACACCAGTCAGGAAAAACCCGACCTGACGAATACGCCTTGCCCGCGATTCGATCTCGTGAATATGTCGGAGTATGTGGTCGTTCCGGTGCAGTTCTCGCGTGGGTGCCCGTTCATGTGTGAATTCTGCGACATCATCGTGATGTTCGGACGCAAGCCGCGAACTAAAACACCGGCACAGGTGCTGGCCGAACTCGATGCGCTACTGGCCGCCGGTTACCGAGGGCGGGTGTTTATCGTCGACGACAATTTTATCGGCAACAAGGCCGCCGTCGCTCGCCTGCTACCCGAAATCAAACGCTGGAACGACGCTCATGGGAATCCCTTCTCCTACGGCACTGAAGCGTCGCTGGATCTGGCCGAACATCCAGACCTGTTGCAGGGCATGGTTGAAGCGGGGTTCATCTTCACGTTCCTGGGCGTAGAAACTCCGTCGGAGGAGAGCCTCAAGGAAACGCGCAAAGTTCAGAACATCAGCAAGTTCCCGTTACTGGAACGCATTCGCACCATTCAATCGTCGGGACTGATTGTGTACGGCGGCTTCATTATTGGCTTCGACCACGACACTGAGGACATTTTCGACCGGCAAATTGAGTTTATTAAGGCAGCGTCGATCGCCAACGCAATGATCGGCCCGATTCTCGCCTTGCCGGGCACGGGAAGCGTCCCACTGATTGTTGAAAATTGAAGAGCGTCCCGTGCCGATGAAGAAAGGTATGGGAGCGATGAAAATGGAAAGTGACGAGATAGTGGAAGAGGTTGGCAGGATGGGGCCGCAGGCAGCGGGAGACACGTTT
>JBBRPR010000155.1:0-4088 GCA_038227875.1 Planctomycetota bacterium | reverse complement strand
TACAAAGTTAAAGATTTCTCTTGTCTGGATCAATTTCTATGCTTGGCTTTTGCTCAACTTACCTACAGGGAGAGTTTGAGGGATATCGAAGCGTGTCTCCGTTCCAGACACTCAAAACTTTATCATATGGGCATCCGAGGGCATGTAGCTCGGAATACCCTGGCTAATGCGAACACGGTACGAGATTGGAGAATCTATGCAGATTTCGCTCACGTCCTGATTGGCATTGCCCGCCCACTTTATCTCAATGATGATTTCGGAATAGATCTTGAAAATACTGTCTATGCTTTTGATTCGACTACCATTGACCTCTGTTTAGCTTTGTTTCCTTGGGCGCATTTTCGCAAACGGAAGGGGGCGGTCAAAATGCACACGCTGCTGGATTTGCGAGGCAGTATTCCGTCGTTCATCGAAATTACAGAGGGAAAAGTGGCCGACGTCAATGTGCTGGATCAGCTCCCGATTGAATCCGGTGCGTTTTATTTGGTGGATCGTGGTTACCTCGATTTTGCTCGCCTGTATCACATCACCCAACAAGCCGCGTTCTTTGTGACTCGCCCCAAATGCAACACGTTGTTTAGACGATGTCGTTCAAAGAAAGTGGATAAAGCCAGCGGTATATTGTGCGACCAAGTTATTTTACTCACCGGGAAGGATGCAGATAAAACCTATCCCGCGCAACTAAGGCGAATCAAGTACTATGATGGAGAGACAAAAAATAGACTTGTCTTTCTCACCAACAACTTCTTGCTCCCGGCGTTGACTATCGCTGAGTTGTATAAAGCACGCTGGCGAGTGGAGCTATTTTTCAAATGGATCAAACAGCATCTTCGTATCAAGGCATTCTATGGCACATCCCCCAACGCGGTGAAGACACAAATCTGGATTGCCATTTCCATATATGTTCTTGTAGCTATTATCAAGAGGCGTTTGAGTCTGGACGCCAGTCTCTATAAAATCCTCCAGATTTTGAGTGTCACCGTATTTGAGAAAGTCGATATCCACCAAGCACTTGCAGAAACGGACACCAAAACCGAAGCGCATGCCCCTTGTAACCACAGGACTCTATTTGACTTATGATGGGACAGTAGTGAAATACAGTAGCATGAAAACGCATTCACGGTGCGTGCGCCCATCAAGTAGCCGAATATCGTAGGTGAGAGAATACATCTTCTCTCACCTAATGTGCTCAAAATGCATTCTTCCTATGAAAAACAGTTAGTTTTTGATTAGTTTAACTGGTTTTGGCCCAAAAATGGTATTTAATGCACGTAGTGCATTTTAAATCCTACGCGTATATCCAAGCAACGTACGCTTACTTCCGCCCCGATATTGTCCCGAAGTCGTTACTCACAGTATATGCGGTTCCCAGTATTCCACGATAGGACATTCCGTTAATCACGGCGGCGAACTGCAGTCCTAAAGCCCGTGCTGCGCGAGATCGTACATTGAAAGTTTGCCGTCGTAGTTCATTCGATTTGGAATGTCGCTCAAGTGCGAATCGATCAATTGCAAAACTTCATTCACTTGTTGTCCAACGGCTTCCGGACTCACCTGTTCTTGGTCGCCAACGATCACGACACTCTTGGCGAAATAAAGCGCGACCAGTGACATAACGTCCGCCTGGCTGGCTTCATCGATTATGTCAACATCGAATCGATCACGAGCTGGATTAAAATTATTCATGATGCGCGAGATGGGCATGATCCACACAGGCACTGCAGATTGGCATTCGCCCATTATGAGGAACGCATGGAACGTTTGGAATTGGACGCGAAGCGTGAAGCCGAAGCGCGCAAGCGTGAAATTGAAGCTCGAAAAAAAGCCGAATTGAACGCAACACGCGAGGCCGAAGCTCGAAAAAAGGCCGAGTTGAATGTAACACGCGAAGCCGAAGCTCGAAAAAAGGCCGAAGACGAAAATATCTGGCTGCGAGAAGAATTGGCGCGGCTGAAAAAAGGATAGTCGCGGGTCAATACGGCTGCGCATTTCTAAAGCACCATGATCCGTTAAGTCGCTGCCCCCCCGACGCGACAAGCCATCGGAATCCTGCCCTGAATCGAGGGGCCTCCGTCGATGCGACCCACACACAATCTACAAACTCAGTTCGCAACCTCTTCATGTGAATTCGGTATAATGTCATGTTTAAAGGCTGGCCCGATTTCTCCGCGTGTCACGGCCTGAATCCATTCTCCGCATTTTTCGAGAAGCGTTGACATGCAAAATGTGCCTAAAGGCGAAGCCGCTGATCCCGAACTCATCGCACCCGAACTGCTGAAAAAACTCATCAGCCAGTTGGAGCGGATTCGCAAGACCGCGTTGCACGACGAATCCATCGGCGCGGATGTGATTGGCAGCGTTCATGCTCGATTCAAGGACAGCGCCCGCAATCTGATTCATTATCTGGCCCTAAGGCAATTCGATGTCCGCGATCTGCAGGAGGAACTGGCGCGGTTGGGATTGTCATCCCTGGGCCGCAGCGAAGCGCATTCGCTCGCGGCGATTAATTGCGTGCTGGGACATCTTTGCGCGCTGCACGATTCTCCCGAGGAATGCCGGCTCAACCGCATCGTGCCGATCGCCGACGGGCATATCGCGTTGACCGATAACGCCCGCGCGTTGCTTGGCAAAGAGCCCGATGGACGCGCAGCGCGAATCATGGTCACGTTGCCGAGCGAGGCTGCGACAGACTACGCGCTGGTGCGATCGTTGCTGGAAGCGGGCATGGATTGCGTGCGAATCAATTGCGCTCACGACGCCGCCGATGCCTGGAGCCGCATGATTCAGCATGTCATCCACGCCCGGAATGAATTGGGCCGGGGATGCCGCGTCCTGATGGATTTGTCAGGACCCAAAGTCAGAACCGGGCCGCTGATATCCGGGCCGCGCGTACTGCATGTCAAGCCGCAGCGCGACGAACGGGGCGTGGTGTTGACACCGTCACGCGTGTGGCTGTATTCGGCGCTGGATTCCGCCGATCGGCCGGCGGACGCCGATGCGCTTGTGCCTGTTAATCCAGCGTGGATGGAAGCCTTGAGCGTCGGCGACCGTGTGCAGATCAAGGACGCGCGGGAGAAGCGTCGCACCTTGATTGTGCGCACCGTTTCGCCGAAAGGCTGTCTGGCCGAATGCAACAAAACCATCTATGTTGAAACTGGAAACCGGTTGAAGAACGTGACGGGCAAGCACGGCAAGCTCAGCGGCCGGCGCAAGCTTGCACGGGTCGGAGAATTGCCTGTCACCTCGAAGCCGCTTCTTTTGAAGTCGGGCGATGCGCATTGAAATCCTCACGGCGAAGGAAGGCGGCTCAAAACTTGAGGCAGACAAAGGCATCAATTTTCCGGATACGACCCTGGGCGTCATCGGTCTCACGGAAAAGGATCTGAGCGATTTGGATTTCGTGGCGGCGCACACGGATATCGTGAGTCTGTCGTTCGTCAACACCGCCGAAGACGTGCGCATTCTTCAAGACGAAGTGGTGAAACGCAAGGCCGAACACCTCGGCCTCGTTTTAAAGATCGAAACACAGCGGGGTTTTCAGAATCTGCGCACCATCCTGCTGCAGGCGATGTGCAGTTACCCGGTCGGCGTCATGATCGCCCGGGGCGACCTGGCCGTGGAGTGCGGCTGGGAACGTTCGACGGAAGTCCAAGAGGAAATTCTGTGGCTCTGCGAAGCGGCGCACGTGCCGACGATCTGGGCGACACAGGTGCTCGAAGGCCTGGCCAAGAGCGGTCTGCCTTCGCGCGCTGAAATCACTGACGCCGCGATGAGCCAGCGAGCGGAGTGCGTGATGCTGAACAAGGGTCCGCACATCACCGACGCCATCCGCATGCTGAACAACATCCTGGGTCGCATGCAGAGGCACCAATCGAAGAAAATGGCGATGATGCGAAAGCTGAGCGTCTCCGAGCCTGAAAAAACCGAAATTCAACCCGCGAAACGAAAAACGCCGGAACCTAGGCGCTCGTCCTGAACCGCGTCTTCGCTGAAGAAGTCCGAGTCTGCCGCCGCCGCGTCTAGCAGCCGCCCCGCATTTTCTTTGACCTTGCCCATCATGGGCACCAACTGCAATTTGTCATTGGCGT
>JBBRPR010000154.1:0-4117 GCA_038227875.1 Planctomycetota bacterium | reverse complement strand
CGCCGCGGCGCTGTCCTGACTGCATTTACTGCAGGCAGCGTCAAGACTTTCGAATCCGTCCAGCAGGCACGACACCGTCCGCAAATCGGACACGTCTGCAAAGACCGCGGCTTCGCATAAGGCCTCGAGTGCTTTCGTGCAATCGTCATTCATTATGGGTAGTTCCCGCCGCGATTTCGCCGTCCGGATTGCCGCATTCTAGAAAATCTAAAAATGCAGTACCGACTGCAAATTCAAACCTGCAATTGCATGGCCATGACTTCAGGTGAACTCGAATCGAAGAACACAAAGTTGATCGAAGACGCTCAATCACCCTAGCAGCTCTCACCTACAAAATTTTCACGCTAAGAAGCTCAGGATGATGAGGCTAGAAAAAATATGCCGGTAAAATTTACTGACACTTTGTTAAGTGTCCGAGCCACCGCCGTCGGCTTTTTCCCGTGCCCTGATGGTGGATCAACCGCTTGCCCTGGATAGCGTAGCATTTTTTTGAGCTGCTCAAATGCCGTAATGATCGACGGCGGCTCGCGCAGCCGTCGGCGAATCACAGCAAAGGCGTGGGCGCGAAACGTGATGTAAACTGGCGCTTGTGAAATTGGACCGTCATCACGTTTACCCGAAAATCGAAGCTTCGATATATGGGAGAACAGCGGCGGATTGATCGTGCTCTTGCACAAATTGTATTGGGACCGACCAGATTCAAAACGAGCGTTCGTATACGATCCGAAGATTCGGACAGCGCGATTTGAGTTTGTGCGAAAATTTCCTCCCTCCCTACAAATTCTTTGCAACTATTGCCAAACCTTCACATTCTAGGACGTGGCACGGTTCGTGCTTTTAAACACCAAGGTGAAAATCAACTAGGCAAAGGATGCAAGGGGCTAATCGCATGAGCAACTTTACGATCGGTAGGAAAATTATTTTGGGCTTCTTAGTGATTCTGGCGATCATGGTGGCGCTCGGTCTATTTTCGCGTAATCGACTCAGTGCCATTGGCGAAGATGCAAATGCGATCACGAGCGATTGCCTGCCGGGCGTATATCAAATAAGCCTGATGCGCGGACAGGCCAAGGAAAATTTCATCTCACTCCTCAGGATTCTAACTGCGGACGATAAGAAGGAAATTGAAGACCGAAAATCGAAACTGAAAGAAGGGCGTGATAAGATCTCCAAGATCGGTGAGGACTACGCCAAAACAATCTTTCAGCAGCGTGACCGGGAGTTGTTTGACGCGCTCAGTGCGCCACGCGCGGAATATCTCAACGCCAGCAACAAGGCGATCGAGCTGGCGGACGAAGGAAAAACAAAGGAAGCCATGGCGCTGTTAAAGTCGAGTGTCGATCCCGCCAATGCGAAGTACATGAGTGCGCTGAACAATCTGGTGGACTTCAATAAGGAGAGCGGCGATGCCGCTTCCGTGAAAATCTCGTCGTCGATCTCTCAGGCGCAGTGGGGAGTCGTATTTGCGATCGGCTTTGCGCTCCTCTTTGGCGGCAGCGCGGCGTTCCTGATCATTCGAAACGTGAATGGATCGCTGAACGCCATCGCCATGATCTTGCGCTCCAGCGCCGAGCAGGTAGCCGCCGCTGCTACGCAAGTCGCGCAGTCCAGCCAGAGCATGGCGTCGGGCGCGAGCGAACAGGCGTCGAGCCTGGAAGAGACCTCCGCATCGCTGGAAGAAATGGCGTCGATGACGCGCCAGAACGCCGACAACGCCCGGTCCGCTCGCGCGGTTTCGGATGAAGCCAGTGCCGCCGCGGAGACCGGCCAGACGACAACTCGCAAGATGGGCAGCGAAATCAATTCCCGCATCGACGGCATGAACG
The DNA here is from genome assembly GCA_038227875.1 of Planctomycetota bacterium. GTDB lineage: Bacteria > Planctomycetota > SZUA-567 > H5-PLA8 > H5-PLA8 > JBBRPR01. The sequence continues at coordinate 2,291 of JBBRPR010000154.1, read as the reverse complement.
CCGCCATCCAGAAGATCAAGACGTCTGCCGACCAGACCGCGAAGATTGTCAAGACCATCGACGAGATTGCCTTCCAGACCAACCTGCTGGCGCTGAACGCCGCCGTAGAAGCCGCACGGGCGGGCGAGGCGGGCAAGGGCTTCGCCGTGGTCGCCGAGGAAGTCCGCAACCTGGCGCAACGCTCGGCCGAGGCCGCGAAGAACACCGCCGCGCTGATCGAAGAATCGCAGCGCAACGCGGAGAACGGCGTCCAGGCGTCCGCAGAAGTGTCGGAGATCCTGAAGCGCGCAGTGGAAGTCGAGATCGCGAAGAGCTTCGCCAACACCGTCGAAGCCGCCAACAAGGTCAAGCAGTTGATCGGGGAAGTCGCGGCCGCCAGCGACGAACAGTCGAAGGGCGTCGAACAGATCAACACGGCCGTCAGCGAGATGGACAAGGTCACGCAGTCCAACGCCGCCAATGCCGAGGAATCCGCGTCGGCCAGCGAAGAGTTGTCGGCGCAGTCCCGCGAGTTGCAGGACATGGTCAACGCGCTGATCAAGCTGATCCGCGGCGCAGACGAATCGCTGGCCCAGCCTGGCGCGGCTCGTGTCGAGAAAGCTCCAGCCGCACGCTCCTATATTGCGACGGCGCCCGCGCGAAAGGCAAACGCGTTCAGCCAGCCCAAGTCCGCCAAAGCGCCGGTCAATCGCGTCGCCGCTCATGTCAATGGCACCAGCAATGGAAATGGCAAGCATCTGAAACCCGCGACAGCTATCCCACTTACGGATGAGGAACTGAGCGGCTTCTAACCGCCGGTGACAGTTTCGAAACTCTCTCCTCATCTGATAAGGGAAGACAAAATGAGCAACACCTTGAATGCAAAAAGCGCGCGAGCCGGACGGTACCTGACCTTCAGCTTGGCCGGAGAACTCTATGGGTTGGAGATCCTCAAAGTTCAGGAGATCATCGGTATCATGAACGTGACTCGGGTGCCTCGCGCGCCCGATTACATCCGCGGCGTGATCAACCTCCGCGGCAAAGTGATCGCGGTGATCGACCTGCGGCGCAAGCTGAACTTCGACAGCAAAGTGGACACCGAACGGACCTGCATCGTGGTGGTGCAGGTCCAGCGCGGCGATTCGATCATCACGATGGGCATCATCGTGGATACGGTCTGCGAGGTGCTGAACGTCAGCGCCGAGCAGATCGAAGCGACGCCGGAATTCGGCGTGAACATCGCAACGGAGTTCATCCAGGGTATGGGCAAGGTCGGCAAGAGCGTGGTCATTCTGCTGGACGCGGACTGCATCCTGTCGCAGACGGAGTTGAAGGAGACGGCTGAGAGCGCGAAGTATTGACCGCGGGGGCCTTGCGCCGCATTCAATCCAGATTCTTTTTCATGGGACCGAAGTCCTGTTCAGTCCGTTCCTAGTGCGTATCAAAAGTTTCGAACCCTGACGACGGCGATCGGTCCCGAACGCTCCATGGCGCATCGGTGCGTGGAAATGTAAGCGACATCGTGTCGTTTGCGCTTACCGATATATATAGTATGCTTACAGTGCACTATCAATCGTACTTGCGTCGCGGTAAAAAAGTTCTATTGGAGCCCTGTCGCCTAATACATTTTAACTCCTTTTATATCCAAGACTTGTAACTCTGGTTTGACGCCAGACACCGGCGTTTCGTTGATCTTTTTTCGATCTAGGTCCACTTTGGGGTCCAGTGAATGCAAATTCTTAGCGCCGGTTAGCACGTCCCACACGGCTTGCGTCGCCTCATGCTCGTGGGTCATCCGTGCCACATCTACCCTTACTTGATTGGCAGACCCTTCTGTGTACGGTCGAGCGCCTGGATTTGGCAATTTTCGTCAGAAGAAAGAACCAAAGCGCGCTCCGGAGGATATAATATAGGCCGACAACGTGATAACCTTTTCGACAAAGTGCGGATCATTGTTGAGCGGTACGGACTTCAGGGCTATTACCGCGCTTTAATCGCAAGAGATAGTCGATATTTTTGTGTAAGGGATTGAATCGACTACGTAAGCTTGTTCCGTTCGCTAAAACGAACGGTATTGTTAAATTGTCCTATAATAAAGGTATCCAGCACCTCTGGGCGGTAACCGGTATGAAAAGCACGGCTACTTCACCTTACAAGACTGACCGGCAAATGGCGGATGTCCCATCCGTTGTTGAAATTGGTTGAACGTCCGTAGCCGAAACCGAAACGTACCTTCCTTTCACGGCCTCGTCAAGGGGCTCGCTTCGTACTGACCGCTTTGTCTACAGGACAGACGCGGTTTACAATCCAGT
>JBBRPR010000153.1:0-4166 GCA_038227875.1 Planctomycetota bacterium | reverse complement strand
GGTCCCTGCAAAGTTCGAGCTTTGCGGGGACCTGCTTTTTTATAACCGTCCGAAATCTTCTGCGGCCTTCTGACCGCATCGGCGCAGATTAGCGCGAGAATTACTGCTGTCTACGATGCAATACTGTGCGAGCCCTGACACGGCATCTTATTCTGCGCGACCAGCGGTTTGAAGACCGTGAATTGATCCGGCGTAACCGAGCCATTGACCACATTTTCGCCCAGGCCCCACGCTCCATTGATAATGACTGCATTGGGAAATCCACTTTCGGTGTCAATGGAGAACATTACTCCCGCGGAGCCTTTATCCGATCGGACCATCTTCTGGACGCCGATCGACAGCGCGACTTGATCGTGCTGAAAACCCATTTCATGACGGTAGGTGATGGCGCGATCGGTATAGAGCGACGCATAGCATTTCCGGCAGGACTCCATCAAATCCTTTTCACCGCAGATATTCAAAAACGTTTCCTGCTGACCGGCGAAACTGGCGCCCGGCAGATCTTCCGCGGTGGCGCTGCTGCGGACTGCCACGTCGACGTTTTCGCTCTTACTGCGCCGGCAAAGCTCCCGGTACGCGTCTTTGATCGCAACGGCGATCTCTTCAGGAAATTGCGCATTCAGGATTAAATCGCGAATCGTTTTTCCAATCTTATCGAGCGGCGCTTCACCGTGCGCGAGCGCGCTTAAATGCGTCGCGATGACGGCATCAAGCTCGTTGGCTTTCATGAATTTTCGATACGCGGCCGCGGTCGTGGCGAATCCGTCAGGAACCCGAATGCCATAAGCCTTGAGATTTCCAATCATTTCACCCAATGACGCATTTTTCCCGCCAACAATGGGCACGTCGCCAATACTCAGGCTCTCAAACCAGCGGATGCAGGATGTGTCTTTAGTCATCGCGATAGCTCCTTTCGCAGAGGAAAGTCTCGATGTGATAGGAACAATCTCATTTCATGTGCCAATGCGCTCCGCGGGGGCGGAGCAGTCCGTTCATAGGCGGAAGTACTCACGATGACCGCGACTGTCTTTACCGTTGTCTTCAGAATGGGAAATCGATGGAGAACTTGAGAAATCAATGCGTACTTGCCTAACCTTTTCGATATGTCGAATTCCGCCCGCGAATAATTAGTAAGCAGCCATCACTGCGGCACCTTCCGCAACACTGCACATAGCGACGCAATCCCGAATCCCCATCTCCTTCCTAACTCATTCTTCACCTTGTACCCACATCCTCCTTCGCAGTATCGTACAGACTCTATCCCCACCAGGCCTCTACCGGAGACTGCTCTATGAACAGCATTCCGAAGACTCCCGAAGAGATTCAACAAAAATTGGAGCGCTCGTTTGCGTACAACTTGAAGTACAGCCTCGCCACTAACCGCCGCAGTTCCTCGCAGCATGAACTTTACCTCGCGCTGGCGCTGGCCATTCGCGAACGGTTGGTCGACCGCTGGAACGAAACCCGGGAAGCGCGCATCGAAATCAAGGGCAAGCGCGCCTATTACCTCTCATTGGAATTCCTGATCGGCCGCGCCATCGGCAACAACGTCATCAATCTCGGTCTCGAAGAGCCCGTGCGCAAAGCCTGCGAAGATCTGGGGCTCGACTGGGCCGCTTTGTGTGAAGAAGAATGCGACGCTGGGCTGGGCAACGGCGGGCTCGGCCGGCTTGCGGCCTGCTTTCTCGACTCGCTGGCCAGTCTGCAGTTCCCCGCCATCGGCTATGGCCTGCGCTACGACTACGGTATCTTCCGCCAGCGCATCGTCGAGGGCTACCAGACGGAAGACCCCGACGAGTGGCTGAGCGCCGGAAATCCCTGGGAGATGGTGCGCCCGAATTACAGCGTCAATGTGGGTTTCGGCGGCCGCACCGAGTCCATACATGAGAACGGCAGGGACATGCACCGTTGGGTTCCCGACTCGGAAGTGATCGGCATTCCCTACGACATGCCGATCGTCGGCTACGGCGGCGTCTGCGTGAACGTGCTGCGCCTCTGGAGTTCCCGCGCGTCGCAGAGCTTCCGCTTCGATGAATTCAACCATGGCGACTACGAAGCCTCCGTCGCCGCGAAAACCCGCGCGGAGAATCTGACCAAGGTTCTCTACCCCAACGATCAGTTTTACGCCGGCCAGGAACTCCGCCTGCGCCAACAGTACTTCTTCGTGGCCTGCTCACTTCACGATATCCTGCGCCGCTTCAAATCCGACTTCGGCAACTTCGATCTCCTCCCTGAAAAGATCGCCGTGCAGCTCAACGACACGCATCCGTCACTCTCGATCCCCGAACTGATGCGCCTGCTGGTCGACCGCGAAGGTTTCTCGTGGGACTACGCCTGGGATCTGACCGTGCGCTCGCTGGGCTACACCAATCACACGCTGCTGCCCGAGGCGCTCGAGAAATGGCCCGTCGAGATGTTTAAGCGGATTCTCCCGCGCCACCTTGAGATCGTGTACGAAATCAACCGCCGCTTTCTTGAGCAGGTCGCGCAGAAGTTCCCCAACGACAACGCGCGGCTGCAACGCATGAGCCTGATCGAAGAAGGCCCCACGCAGCACGTGCGGATGGCCTACGTGAGCATCGTCGGCTCTCATTCGACCAACGGCGTCGCCGCGCTGCACACGGATCTGTTGAAACGCAACCTGCTGCCCGATTTCTACGCGATGTTCCCCGAACGCTTCAACAACAAGACCAACGGCGTCACCCAGCGACGCTGGCTGCTGAAGTCCAACCCCGATCTCGCGCGGCTGATCACCGAGACCATCGGCGACGGGTGGATCACCGACCTCGCCCAGTTGAAGAGATTGATCCCGCACATCGACGACCCGCAGTTCCGCGAGCAGTTCCGGATCGTCAAACGCGCCGCGAAAGTCCGGCTGGCAACGCACGTGAAGTCAAAATGGGGCTTCGAACTCAACCCCGACTCGCTCTTCGATTCGCAAGTCAAACGTCTTCACGAGTACAAACGCCAGCTCCTCAACGCGCTGCATATCGTCGTGCTCTACAACCGCCTGCGCCGCGATCCGTCGCTGAACCTTGTGCCGCGCACATTCCTCTTCGCCGCCAAGGCCGCGCCCGGCTACACCATGGCCAAGCTGATCATCAAGTTCATCAACAACCTCGGCGCGGTGGTCAACCACGATCCGGTTTCGCGCCAGAAGCTCCAGGTGTTCTTCCTGCCCAACTACGAAGTCTCGCTGGCCGAGCGCATCATCCCGGCGACAGACGTGTCGGAGCAGATTTCACTGGCCGGGCTGGAAGCGTCGGGCACCGGAAACATGAAGTTCATGATCAACGGTGCGATCACCGTCGGTACGCTCGACGGTGCCAACGTCGAGATGCATGAAGAAGTCGGCGACGAGAACATCTTCATCTTCGGTCTGAACACCACCCAGGTCGCGGAGACCAAGTCGTTCTACAATCCACGGTGGCACTACGATCACGATCCGGAAACGCGTGAAGCGCTGGACCTGATCGCGGCTGGTCACTTCAGCCGCAACGAAGGCGACATCTTCAAGCCGATCCTGAATTCACTTCTGGACGTCGACCGCTACATGCATCTGGCCGACCTGGGCAGCTACTGCCAGGCGCAGGAGCGCGTGCAGCAGCTTTACCGCGACCCGGAAGCCTGGGCGCGCAAGGCGGCAATGAATACGGCCTGCTCGGGGAAGTTCTCGTCCGACCGCACGATCCTGGAATATGCGCGCGACATCTGGAACATCAAGCCCGTCCCCATCGACCCACGCGTCCACCATGATACGATGTTCATGGCTGCCATCGGCACTGCCGAGTACTTGAAGCACACGAGCGGCGGCGCTTAGCTCGGCTCTTGGCACTTGGCTCTTGGGAATGCGAGGGGCAGTAGCTGTTCGGCATGATGGGGCATTACGGAGTGCCCACTTCTTGAATTGTAAAGCTTCTTAGTTCGAGCCAATAGCTAAATACCATGAGCTAAAATAAAACCGGGCGATCTTTCGATCGCCCGGCTCTTCCTGCAGTAACTGCGAACTAACTTAGAACGCGACTTGGAAGTTCACAACGAAGCTGTTGTTGCGAACGTTGTGGAAGTTGTTGTGGCCGCCATCCGGGTCCTTCATCGCGTTGTAGTTCATCTGGATCTTCGCGTCGTGACCCTTGATGTAGTAGTTCACGCCACCGGTGATCACT
>JBBRPR010000152.1:0-4274 GCA_038227875.1 Planctomycetota bacterium | reverse complement strand
TGGATTGTAAACCGCGTCTGTCCTGTAGACAAAGCGGTCAGTACGAAGCGAGCCCCTTGACGAGGCCGTGAAAGGAAGGTACGTTTCGGTTTCGGCTACGGACGTTCAACCAATTTCAACAACGGATGGGACATCCGCTCAGCGTGGTCATGGGCATCGTCATTGTTCGACTCGATCTGGGCTCACCACGGCAGCGAATTATTCAAGAATCCCGCAAACTTGGGAATCTGATCACCACCTATCGTGAACGGGCGATGGGTGAACAACGCATCTATGCGTTGCGCCTGGATACTGGCACCAGCGAATGGGTTCTTTCGACGCCCACCGAGGCCAGTCCAAGCGCCATGGAGGCCGCGCCGGTTATTGTAAAATACGCGTGCCATACCCCGTCGAAATTACTGTCTGTCAAAAACGCGGCATCTTTGGAACTCACTTCGCCAATCACATTGTACTTCGATCCCAGAGGCACGGCGCCAGGCGTCACTATTGACATTGGCGTTGACAAAGGAAAGTTCATCGCCGTTCAAATCGATCCACTGGTCAATGAGGTCAACTATGTTGAGCATTGACACCCGTCCTCGGCGCGGGTTCACACTGGTTGAAGTCATGGTCGCACTGGGAATCACCGCCGGCGCAATGATTCTGCTGATGTCGGTCAATCGCAATGCACTTCAACGTACATTGCGGGCGCAGGATCGCATTCGGCTCGAACATGCGTGCGAGTCAAAACTTGACGCGATTCTATGCGGTTCGGAAACGGGGCTGAATGGATCTCTGGACGTCATGCCCGGATATTCCTGGTCGGTGCAGCAGGAGCCTGCCGGAATTGAGGGTCTGGTCAATCTGCAACGCGTAACGTTTACCGTTCGTGGTGACGCCCGTGCGGTGCTTTCCAAAACATCGTTTCACTATGGCTCGCTCAAAGGGACCGCGACTCAACCTGGAGCCGGGAAATGACTCATCGCGTCAGCCGTCCGCTTGGTTTCACACTGATCGAAATGATCCTGGCAGTCGCCATCACGGTGCTATTGGCAACATGCGTCTATTCGGCCACGCAGGCCATGTCGGGAACGGCGCGGCGCCAGGGCGATATTACCTCAAAACAGACGCGCCGGGATCGGTTTGAGGAAATTATTCGACACGATCTGCGCGGGTGGCTGCCATTGAAGTCCACATCTGGGTCAACCGCAAGTACTCAACCCGCGCTCGCGTCAGACGATAAGCAGTCCTTATTGAAATTCGTGTCTACTGCCGATGCGTTATCAAATTTTCAAACCGCCGCATTTCCGACACCGCGGCGTGCGACAAATATCGAATACCTGTTGCGCAAGATGGACCACACTTTTGAAATTGATCGCATCGAAGCGACGCCACTCAACCCCGCTGTACAGATGGTTCTCTACCAGAGTACCGATGAGCCAAAAGTCGAAGCATTCGACGGGACAAAATGGCTGCCCCAATGGACTCGCAACGACCGCCCGGCGGCTGTCCGGTGGACACTGGGCGCGGATGTCATCGTGATTAAATTATAGGCAATCGCGGTTGCTTGATGGACGACAATTATAATTCCCGCGGGAAGACTAATTGTCGCTGGACAGTTGCTCTCGATTCATCGTCCCAACTGCCCGGGTTCAATCACAATTCTCATCCCCGTGTATTCCAATGCCATCTTGTCTTCCATAGCGCAGCGATTCCTCGACCTGCACGTTATCGCCGATGTGTACCAACATCCGCCGCGCATTACATGCCATTGCGTCATTGCATTCGAGTCTTCCGCCGGCTCATCGACAACCCCGCCTATCCGATAGGGCAAATATCGATCCTCACACCACTCCAGCACATTGCCGTGCATGTCGTAAAGTCCAAACGCATTCGGCTCGAATAGACCGACATCATGTGTCTTTCCACCGCTGTTGCCTTTGTACCATCCCACTTTTCCCAAATCGGATTCCGACTCGCCGGTGTAGTATGCCGAATCACTGCCGGCCCGGCAGGCGAATTCCCACTCGGCTTCTCTTGGCAGCCGCACAGTCATTCCGGTCGAGTTGCTCAGTTGTTTGCAGAATTCGCGAGCGTCGTCGAATGTGAGGCTTTCCACGGGTAGACGCTTGCCGCTGAACTTGCTGGGACTCTTTCCCGTCACTGCGGCATACTGTTCCTGCGTCACTAGAAATGTTCCCAGATAAAACGGATGGGCCAGCGTTACTTCATGTTCCGGCCGCTCGTCCGCGGTGGCGGCATTGAACCTGCTCAGTTCCACATGGTAGCGTGCCAACCGCTCATTCGCGTCCCGCCAGCGCACTAACCCCAGTAGAATGACCGAACACGAAATTGTAGCGGCAAGAAACCGGGCCAGCGAAATCTGCGGCCGTCCACGCTTCGTGATCGTCGTCACGAATATGGGGACGGCGATTAACACCAGGAAGAGGACGCCCACGGCAGTAACCCACTTTTCCTGCAACACCGTGTCGAGCGGCGCCTCGGGAATGCGCGTTCCCATCAGATACCGCGCGGACGGGATAAGTCGAAGTTCCATCTGCATGCCGTTGCCGAGGGTAACGGTTAGCATCTCAGGCAGGTTGTGTACCTTGGCATATTCGTCGATCTTCTCCCCGTTCCACAATTGATGCGATTCAACCTCTTCTTTCGCGGATAAAAAGCAGGCGCACGTCAAAGCGGCGAAGAAAACCAGATACCCGGTAGCGCGTCGAAGGACAGTTATCACTGGAACATAGGAACCTTGCGCCGGCCTCCTGTTGATCATTGGAAATGGCTGCGAGAGGTTGCTGGTAGCACGCTCAGCTGCGTCTCCGGCGGTGGTGGTGATTGGCGTCCCGCTCATGGGTTGGCTGGTTGTCCAACGGCGTAGCGACCATTTGGCAATCGCGTGCGCGGAACGAGCGGTGGGATTCCACGCTTATGGCGCATCTTCCAGACCGCGACGACGCTCATTCCTAATTGCCTTGCCAATTCGACGTCCGACATGGTTCCCAGCAGCAGAAGTTCGGCTTTCGTCCACCAATGTCGCGGGGCGAAGGCCGGGATTCCCCGCTTTCTACGCTCGTCGCCGACGGTCTTGTCCCAGATCCCCCATTGACGGGCGAGCACAGCATCAGGCTTAGTCCCGAGCATGGCGACCATTTCTGGCGACCAGTCTATACCGCGTGGACGATGTGGAATCGCCAGCCGACGTCTCAGGTTGTAGACGGAGGTCTCATGGACGCCGAAGTGCCGCGCGGACTCCTCCGCCGAATGCGATTTCACGAACGCGATCTTTTTCGGCGTCCATTTAATCTTCGGCAGTCCGCCTTGGCCGCGTTTCATCCCGATCTCTCGGCGCTTCATGCGATCGCTTGGCTTGCTCACATTGTACTTGCGCTGGAAGTCCTTCGGCCGGAGCCTCCGCAGATCAGCGAGCATCGCTTTCGTCCATCGGATCTCCCTGTAGGGCTTGCCATAGGGGCGAATCTTTTGTGACAGCCGCTTCAAATACACGGCGCGGACGGAGACGGCGAGCATTTTGGCGACATTCTCGTCTGAGTCGCTGCCAAGCAGGGCCACTTTATCCGGCGGCCATTCGATCACGGAATTGCCGGGTATAAAAGCCGGGATGCCGCGTTTCTTCCGCGCGAGAACAATGACACCCGCTGTCGTGCCGAACTTCTCCGCAAGTTCGCGATCAGTCGTGGTTCCCAACGCCGCTAGCCGGGACTTCGTCCAGTTGAACTTGAGCCGTGGCGGCTCGGCAGGCTTGATCCCCATTTTCCGGCGCATGAAAACGATGCGCCCGCGCTTAACGCCGAACTGACGCGCCAATGCTCGGTCGGACATGGTTCCGAGCAGCGCTATGGCTTCGGCTGGCAGGATGAGTGGCATGGTTTTTAGATTGTAGGCAAGACGGTTGGCGCGATCAAGAGACTGCACTGTTGCTGCGCAGCGACGGTGACCAGTGTAGTAGGGGTAAGCCAACATCATCGAAATGATTGGTAGAATCTCTGCGACCCATGAGCGAGACGACGCCAACCTCCGACGCCGCAGACACGCAGAAGAGCGCGTCGTCCGCCCCGATGGACGAAGCAGATGAGAGCGTTGATCGGGACCATGTCAGATCAGCAGGCTGCAAATATGCTGAAGATCGGCAAGTCGTCCGTTTCGCGCAAGCGCGTGGAACTGGGCATCCCGGCGTTCATGGCGAAGGGGCCGGATGCCGAGAAGGGAGTGCTGCCCAACCTGATATAAAGAACTGGCGGGAACATACCCGCCAGTGCGCAACG
>JBBRPR010000151.1:0-4452 GCA_038227875.1 Planctomycetota bacterium | reverse complement strand
TCAGTACATCCGTAGCGGTTCCGCGTCCGCTGGGTTGTTGACCCCCAAACTCCGCTGCCGTAACCTCTCCCATGTGGCGTATCCTTTCTGCCCCGCTGTGGGGCTTTGGTGTTCCTTTGACAGATCACCAAGGATACGCCGCACTTTTCCTCCCGCCCAATCCACAAGATTTGACAATACCCCCTTGATTGGATGTGCGGGGAAGTAGAATCAGTTGTTTGGTGTAGAGTTGGAACGCGGCTGAAAGTGCGCACCGGGAATCATGTGAAAGAGGCCTGGAACCGTCGCTGGAAGGCTATGATCGGGCAAGAGTCATGGCCAAAGGCGGTTTCCAGGTGGGCGAGGGTCTGAGCGGCTGGATTGCATTCGAGCGGCAAGTGTGGCGGTGGACAAATCTGGGCGAGGAAGGTTCTAATTCTGCTCTGGCCATGGAGGAAGCGCTTCCACAACCGATAGGCGGACGATGGTCGCGTCGCGAACCTGAATTCACTTTCGCTTCCGGCACGGTTATGTAACGTTCAAAATCCTAATGGCAAGGATCTGCAGCACCAGAAAATCTTCAAAACTGGGTAGATAGGGCTTAACGATTGTATTTTGACCCGCACTACACCGAGAAAGATTGGGCACCCTCTTGATTGAGTTGGCCTTATTGCCGTCTGGGCATCTGGCGCTGTTGGATGTCGAAACACAAGCGGAAGCGGAGCCGGCGCTTCTGGAATCCCATATTCCTTCGCTTCGAGGCGCACTTGCTGCGGGCTCGGGCGATTTTTTGATTCACTTGGCGACCCGCGTGGATCGGGCGGCACTTTCGCAGGTTTTCCTGTTCTGGCGCGGCTTGGGCGAACGGTATTTGACCGAGCTCTGCCATATTCCTGAGACCGCAGAGAAATTTGGACGACCGCTGCCCGTGCCTGTGGACGAACTGCCCGCAATGGTTGAGTCCGCGCCGCCCATGCACGGCGGTGAGTACTTGAGTGTGGCGACTGTGAGCGGTTTTTGGACCGCAATGGACGAACATGCGCGCAACGAAATCGCACTCGAAAAAGGCGGTCTGGGTGAGTGGCTGAAGCGGCGCAGTCCGTTGTGGCATCGGGTGGGCCGGGTTTGTTTTCATCTGGCCGAGAACAAACAGGATCCCGAGTATCCGTTTGCGTTCTTGGCTACGTATGCGCCGAAGCTGTTGGATGGACGAAAGGTGCAGTACCAGCCGCTGGGCCGGGCGCTGGAAGAGTACGCTGGCGCGAAAAACAAACAGACACTGGTGAATCTGCTCACCCCGGTTCAGCGTGCTGCTGAACGTTGCACGTGGATAAAGAAGTTGGTGGATTCCGGCGAGGTCTTTCACCCGCTGGCATGGACGCCACAGGAAGCGCACCGCTTCTTGCAGGACGTGCCGCTGGTGGAAGAAAGCGGCTTGCTGGTGCGCGTGCCGGATTGGTGGTCGCGGCGGGCGTCGCGACTGAAGGTGGGCGTTTCTATCGGGCAAAAGCGCCAATCGAAATTCAACGCAGACGCACTGCTCGATTTCAACGTGGAGATGACGCTCGACGGAGAATCCCTGACGCGCGCTGAATGGGAAGAGATTCTGAAAAGTTCGGAAAGCCTCGTTTTCTTAAAAGGGAAGTGGGTTGAGGTTGATCGCGAGAAGCTGACGCGCGCACTGGAGCACTGGAAGCAAGTTGAAAAAGAGACTGCGGGCGACGGCATCTCATTCTTGCAGGGAATGCGGCTGCTGGCGGGCGCGTCGATTGACTCCGAACATGCCGACGTGTTGGAAGGCGAAAACGCGGCGTGGTCCGAGATCCGCGCGGGGAAGTGGCTGGAGGAGCGATTGCGGGAAATCCGGCAGCCGGAGACGTTGCAGAGCGCGCTGCCGGGCGAGCAGCTGCGCGCGACCTTGCGACCCTATCAGGAAACCGGCGTCAAATGGCTGTGGTTCCTCTCGAATCTGGGCCTGGGCGCGTGTCTGGCCGATGACATGGGCTTGGGCAAGACCGTCCAGGTGCTCGCGTTGTTGTTGATGCGCAAGAAACAAAGCCAGGAGAAGCTGAGGCTTGCGTTGCTGGTCTTGCCCGCGTCGCTGCTAGGCAACTGGAAAACAGAGATCGAAAAGTTTGCGCCATCCTTGAAATGCACGTTTATTCATCCTTCGCAGATGCCGTCCGCGCAGTTGAAAGCGGCTGGTGATAATCCACAGGAATATCTCGCGGACACTGACGTTGTTCTGACGACGTACTCCATGCTGATCCGCCAGCCGTGGCTGAATTCCATCGAGTGGGATCTGGCTGTTCTGGACGAAGCGCAGGCCATCAAGAATCCTGCGGCGCGGCAGACGCGCGCGGTGAAGCAACTCAAAACGCAGGGCCGCATTGTTCTGACCGGCACGCCCGTCGAAAACAGGCTGAGCGACCTCTGGTCGCTCTTCGATTTCATCAACCCGGGGCTGTTGGGTTCGGTGAAGGCATTCGGAGAATTCGTGAAGCGGTTGGAGCGGCGGCCGGCCGAGCAGTTTGCCCCGCTGCGGAAGCTGGCCGGGCCATACATTCTGCGCCGCCTGAAAACAGACAAGTCCATCATCGCGGACTTGCCCGATAAAATTGAACTGCAGGCATTCTGCTATCTCACGAAAACCCAGGCCGCATTGTACGAACAGTCCGTGCGGGAACTCGCGCAAACCCTGAATGGCAAGAGTGGCATCGAACGCCGCGGTGCAGTGCTGGCGTTTATTCTGCGCTTCAAGCAAATCTGCAATCATCCCGCCCAATGGACGGCTTCGGGTTTGTACACGCCGGAAGAAAGTGGCAAGTTCCAACGCTTGCGCGCCATCTGCGAAGAACTCGCAGCGCGGCAGGAAAAGGCGCTGGTCTTCACGCAATTCCGCGAGATAACGGAACCGATCGCGAGTTTCTTGAAAACGGTCTTTGGAAGGCCCGGACTGGTGCTGCATGGCGGCACCCATGTCGGCAAACGAAAGAAGATCGTAGACGAGTTTCAGAACGAAGGCGGTCCGCCCTTTCTGGTGTTGTCATTGAAGGCGGGCGGCATCGGCCTCAATCTGACGGCGGCAACTCATGTGATTCACTTTGACCGCTGGTGGAATCCGGCGGTGGAGAACCAGGCGACCGACCGCGCGTTCCGTATCGGCCAGAAGCGGAACGTAATGGTTCACAAGTTCGTCTGCCAAGGCACGATTGAAGAAAAGATTGACGAGCTGATTCGAGACAAAACGAAGCTTGCTAGCGAAATTTTGGAGGGCGGGGTACCGTCGCTGATCACGGAGATGGGCGACAAAGAACTGCTGAACCTGGTACGGCTGGACGTCAACGCGCTAGAAGAGGACTGAACATGAGCTGGGGATGGAGACCTTATGTGCCGGTTGCGCAACGCCACGCTCAAGCGGCGAAATCGATGGATAAGCTGGCGAAAAAACAGGGCGTTCTCGTCCAGCCCGTCAGAATTGAAGGCCGCCAGATTGCTACAACTTTCTGGGGCAAAGCGTGGTGTGAGCATCTTGAAAAGTTCAGCGATTACGCGAACCGTCTGCCGCGTGGCCGGACGTATGTTCGCAACGGCTCGGTTTGCCATCTTGAAATCGCCAAAGGCAAGATCACCGCAAAAGTCAGCGGATCGGAGCTTTACACCATTGAGATCAAGATCGCGACGCTTCCCGACGCGAAATGGCGCAGGGTAAAAAAGTCCTGCGCCGGTCGCGTCGGCTCGATGCTGGAGTTGCTGCAGGGCAAACTTTCCAGCGAAGTCATGAAGGTGGTGACAGATCAAAACGACGGCCTGTTCCCATGGCCCAAAGAGATCGACCTCGACTGCTCGTGCCCGGATTGGGCTGGCATGTGCAAGCACCTGGCTGCCGTCATGTACGGTGTCGGCGCACGGCTGGACGAGAAACCCGAACTGCTGTTTCTGCTGCGCGGCGTAGATCATGTTGAATTGGTCAGCGTGGATTCGGCCAAAGCCATCGTCGCCAAAGCGCCGAAGTCCGGACGGCGAACGCTGGATACGTCGAAACTTGCGGACGTTTTTGGCGTCGACATGGCGGCAAGCCCCCCGCTTAAGCTGCAAAGCAAATCGGCCAAACCGAAAAGAAATCAGTTGAAGAAAAGAACCCGTACACCGCGCCAAACGAAGGCGTACCCGAAGAAGCCCTGATTCGAATTTATTTGACCGCCAACGATCTTCTAATGAACCCGCTCGTTGAGCGAATGAAAGGTATCGTAGGTACTGCGCCTTCTGCTCCAACTTGGCATCGGCGATGGGCTCGTCCTTGAATTGTTCCAGGAACGAATCGAGCGCGGGTATCCCCCGCAATATCTGTTTTAGTTTCCTGTTCAGGTGCCGGTGTTGGCGCCAGCCATTCGCGCCGATTATTTCGGCCAAACGAGCGCCCAAAGTCAGAACCTTCCGCACGCCATCGCCAGTCACGTTGGCGTCTGTTGG
>JBBRPR010000150.1:0-4763 GCA_038227875.1 Planctomycetota bacterium | reverse complement strand
TGCGGAGCCGGACGAAGCAGGACGAAATGAAAAAGTCCACGAAGTCGCCCAACTGGAATGTTCGAATTCGATACGCGTTCAATTCGCGCGCTTCGTTGCTGACCACTCCAATTTTCAGTCCATGGCGGGCCTTGAGTTCACGCGCCAAAGCGAGCATTTCAGGGAACGGTTTCGATTGCGCGAACATGAAGTTCCGGAATTGCGCCCGAGTAAACGGCCGCTTTTCGTAGAAGACCACGCGGTTCAGATAGTCATTCAGCGTGAGCTTCCCCTCTTCGTAGGTGTCAAAATTCAAATGATGCCGCTGCTCCACATCGGCCCAGTTCAGTTTAAAATCCTTCGCCGCGCGTTTACGGGCGTGATAATCCCAACCGTCGGTGAGCAGGACACCGCCGATATCCAGAAACAAGCATTTGATCGGAGCCGTTTTCCGCATCGTTTTCTTTCCCATCGATCCAATCATCGCTGCCACAGGATCTCTGAGGCTTCCAAAGGAACCTCGACGCCGTCATGGTGGGGAATAAGCCGCGCGGAATAGTCATGCGCCGGCCGAGTCGCTGACACTGTGGCGCTGTAAACGAAACCGTTCGCCGCGTCCGCCAATTGCCGGACGCACTTCATTTCCTGCCGCACGACCGCTTCGCCATTGACGCTGCCGGCGTATAGCTCGACCCGCACGGCATGCGGATCAAGGTCCCCAAGGTAAACGTGGACGTTAAAGACGTGCTGCTCGCTGGAGGTTTCCACCATCACGTCGCCAAAGCGAAGCCTCGGCCATTTCTGTTTAAGGGTGTTCTGCCAATGGACCGCATGGAGTCCCGCAGCGCCCTTTTTGGCAGCGCCAGCACGATAGGCGGCGGCCGAAGGAAGATAGTGTTCCTCGGTGTATTCGCGGACCGTGCGATTGGCTGAAAATTGCGGCGTCAATCGCGCCATGCTCTCGCGCACGCGAGCGATCCACTTGACGGGAATCCCGTTGCCGTCGCGTGCATAAAACTCAGGAATTACTTCTTGTTCAAGCCGTTCGTATAGCTCCTCGGCTTCGGTCGCATCCCATGCTGGATCGTCGCCATGTTCCTTTCCATCGCCCAACGCCCAGCCTACTTCGGGCGTGTAGGCTTCCGCCCACCAGCCGTCCAGCTCCGAGAGATTGAGACCGCCGTTGACAAGCACTTTCATCCCGCTCGTTCCGCTCGCTTCCCATGGCCGTCGCGGGGTATTTATCCAAACATCCACACCTTGCACGAGATGTTCCGCCATCAGCATGTCGTAGTCGGCCAAAAACATCACCGGTGGGTGCGGGGGACCGCCGCGGATAAACCGCGACCACTCTCGGATTAGCTCCTGACCCGCGACATCTGCCGGGTGCGCCTTGCCGGCCAGAATCAACTGCACCGGACACTTGGCATTGCTGAGCAGGCGGAGCAAGCGGTCCGGATCGTGGAGGAGCAAGTTGGGTCGTTTGTAGGTTGCGAAACGGCGTGCAAAGCCCAGGGTGAGGGCGTTGGGATTCAAGCGTTGTTTCGTGTGTTCGATGACGTCTGGTTGGGAGCCGGCGGCACACATGTCGCGGGCCAGATGTTCTCGAGCATAGGCAACGGCTAATTTTCGGCTGACGTTGCGCAACTGCCACAGCCTGGCATCGGAGACGCGCCGAATGTCACGCTCCAAGGTTTCGGTGGTTCCCAGCCATCGGTCCTTTCCACATGCTTCTGTCCACAGGTTGTCCGCTTCCGCCGAGTCCCACGTCGGCATGTGAACTCCGTTGGTGACATGCCCGATCGGCACTTCATCCAATGGCCAGCGCGGAAATAGCGGCGCGAAGAGCTGCCGGCTCACCTGACCATGGAGCCGGCTCACGGCGTTCACCGTCCCGCTGCCGCGGATAGCCAGGTAGGCCATATTGAAGGTTTCCGACGCGTCGTTTGGATTCTGCCGGCCTAATGCGAGCAAATCGCCGAGCGTTATGCCGAGCTTCTGCCGTGCATAGGCGCCGAGATATTGCTCCATGAGAGCCGGTGAATACCGATCAAAACCAGCGGCGACGGCCGTGTGAGTGGTGAAAAGGTTGCCTGCGCGCGTGACTTCCAGTGCAACTTCGAATGGCTGACTGGACTCTTTCATGAAATCCCGGGCTCGCTCCAAAATGGCGAATGCGGCATGCCCTTCATTCAGATGACAGACTTCCGGTTGGGCGCCGATGGCGCGAAGGAGCCGCCAGCCGCCGATCCCCAGCACCAATTCTTGTTTGAGACGCAGTTCGGGGCCGCCGCCATAAAGTTCGCTGGTGATACCGCGATGGACCGGAATGTTCGCCGCGTCATTGCTATCCAGCAAATAAAGCTTCACTCGGCCGACCTGTACCTGCCAGGCGCGCAGCCAGACCGAGCGTCCGGGCAACTCGACCTCTAACCGCAACCACTCGCCGTTCGACTGGCGCACCGGCGTGATTGGTAATTGGCCGGGGTCGTTGTATGGAAAGAAAGCCTGTTGCGCACCGTCCCTGTCAATCACCTGGCGAAAATAGCCTTGTTGGTAGAGCAGGCCGACACCGATTACCGGAACACCCAAGTCGCTGGCGGATTTGAGCTGATCGCCGGCCACATTTCCAAGCCCACCTGAATAGATGGGGAGCGCCTCGCTCAACATGAACTCCATGCTGAAATACGCCACACAGGTTAAACGAGCTTGGTCGTGATTTTGCTGAAACCAGCCAGGGGCCGTGGCCTTCTGGCGCTTGGCTTGCACGAGCGCTTCAACCTTGGCGCGGAAGGACGGATCGGCCAGTCTGCTCTTCACTTCGTCCCGCGACAAGGCCTGCAGGACGGTACACGGATGACGCGTGCGCTTCCACAGCACGGGGTCGAGCTGTTGCCAAACCTCGTCCGTGTCATGATTCCACGACCAGCGCAGATCCAGGGCGAGCTCTGTCAGGGCATCGAATCCGTCAGATGACTTTTCATCACTCATTCTTCAGCGCTCCTTTTCGGCGGCTTTGTGATATTTCTTGCGGATGTCGGCGAGATCCACGGTCGGCACTGGGACCTTGATGCCAAGGTTTTCCATTGTCTCGACGATGATCTGCGAAATGGCGAGATCGCGGAACCATTTGTGATCGGAGGGAATCACGAACCACGGTGCGTTGTCGGTGCTGCACTTACTGAGTGCATCCTCGTAGGCCCCGTCGTAGTCGGCCCAATATTCTCTCTCCGAATAATCCGCCTCGCTGATTTTCCAGTTTCGTGCGGGATCGTCGAGACGCTGCTTGAAGCGTTGCAATTGCTCATCCTTGCTGATGTGCAGGAAGAATTTCAAAATGTGCGTGCCGTCCGCGACGAGGCGCCGCTCGAAATCGTTGATCTGCTCGAAGCGCTCCGACCAGACTTTTTTGGGGATAAGATCATGTACGCGCACGACAAGCACGTCTTCATAGTGGGAGCGGTTGAAGATCACGACTTCGCCGCGTCTGGGCGTTTGCCGTTCGATGCGCCACAAGAAATCGTGCGCCAGCTCCTCTGGCGTCGGCTGCTTGAAGCTGGCGACGCGGCAGCCCTGTGGATTCATCGAGCCGATGACGTGACGGACGACGCCATCCTTGCCCCCTGCATCGGGAGCCTGAAGACAAATCAGCAGCGAGCGTTTCTGTTCGGCGTAGAGCCGATACTGCAAGTCCTCCATCCGCTCCTGGAGCTTCCCGATCTCAGCAAGCGCCGATTCCTTCTTTTCGTGCTTGTCCTTGAAATTCGGATCAAAGTCCTTGAGGCGGACCTGGATTCCCGATGCAACGAGAAACTTCTTGAGATAATTCATGCGTCCTCGCGTTGCCGGGAAAAATTTGAAGAGCCGTTGTTGCGCACAGCGTATTGCTCAGAACTGTTTTGTCTTGCCAGTGCTTCGTAGCCGGAGACGACATCAAACAACTCTTCGTCAATCGAGTTCTGCCGCACCCGATGGAACGTGCCGTGGAGATGTTCAAGGAGTTCGTTGATGTTTTTTTCTGCGCGCTCCATCGCTGCGAGACGGCTCGCATTTTCGCTTGCGAGGGATTCGGCGCATGCCCGGAAAAGCGAGATGAACAGATATTCCCGGATGAAGGCGCGCAACGTCGCCGCTCCCGCGCACATCACCTCGGGCAAGTTGCCGTTCGGCCACGGGACGTCAGCCTGACCTTGCTGCCAGAGCGCGTCGAGGGGTAGCAGACGCTGACTGACGGGTTCATATTGCGCCCCAGTCTGCGGACGATTGTGGAAGACGTAAAGGCTTGCATACTCGCCCCGAGCTCGATGTGTTTCGCTTTCGATTTGAATCTGCCCAACAAGCGGTGTGATCCCCGCGACGGAATTCGGCACGGCAAATAATCCCATCAGCGGCAAGCCCGCGTCCGCAATGCGCGCGCGAACGCGCTCCCCGACGGCCCAGACGTGCGGTTTCCCTGGCAGCGCCGCAAGAGTCTTGATCGTAAAATCGGCCACAACGTCGTTGAACTGGCCTACCAATCCCTGGTCGGAGCCGAATACGATTGCGCCGATGGGACCTGTATCCCCCGGCGCCTTCGTGACAGTCTTCAAGCCAACAGGTTCGATCTGTCGAAAACACGCTCCCAATCCCAGTTCCACGGTCCGGTAGTAATCGGCCAGTGCGCGCACCGAATTTTCGTATTGTCCGATACTCGATGCGGCCAACGCCTTCATCGTGCGAACGACGGATTGGAGATCGCCTGCGCTATTTATCTTTCTGCGCAATGCAGCCGTGTTGTCGCTCAT
>JBBRPR010000149.1:0-4836 GCA_038227875.1 Planctomycetota bacterium | reverse complement strand
GGGAGGTGCTTGAGGAATCGCAAGAATTAGCGGGAAACAAAGGGCCTCATGCGCCAGTCGCGCCATAGCTTTTCCGAATCTCAAACGACTGCTCCATTTCCTAACCGCTCGTTTTGCGCTACGTCTCGATCACCGCGCACAAGATGCCCAAGTCGAGGAAACGGCCCGCGATGGGATACTGCGGAACGACTACAATGCCTGCTTGTCGCAACGCGTCGGCCAGAACTTTTTCCCACGGGGACTGATAGGGTTCGGGGCGGGCCAATCGTGCGGCACCGGCATTCGGCAATGTTCGCCTGGAGGAACGCGCCAAAAGCGACCCTCAGAAGCTGGCCTTGGCCGCACGGCGGCGCCGGGAAACTTACCCTGACGCTGCCCTGGATGGCAGCTCGGCTGCGCCTGGGAACCTGGAAGAGCCTCAACGCCAAGTTGCATCGCTGGCGAAAGACTCACCAAATCCTGAAGGATTAGTCTAGACTATAGTTTGACCCCTGCTATGGGTTGACCCCTTACTCGACGAAAGGCATAAAGACATGCGCATGAGCCAAGAATAAGTCGCTGGCTCGAATAGCCTCGGATGGCCCTTGGAAAAGGTATTTCAGTTCGGGTTCCATAGATGGAATCAACGAGAGGCCAATGAACGAAATCCGATCCGCTTTGCTGAACCTCATCTCTGGCCCGTTCCCAGATGCCTTTGCGTGAGGATATGCCATCTTCGCGAATCATCGTCTCGACGAACGAGGCGGTGGCCTTATTCTCCTGCAAGGATTGGTCGGGCGATACCACGACCAGCGTGACGGCAGGACGAGCGAGCCGCGTCGCGTGTGGATCGCACGCAAGGCGATTTGCAGAATGCTTGCCTTTCGCGCGCCGATTGACTGGACTAGGGAATCTGAAAGCCGATGAAAGCTGATACTTGCATCACCATGCTGAAGGCGCTCGCGGACGAAACGCGCTGGCGGATCGTTCAGGTCCTGCTGGCGGGCCCAAGCACGGTGGGTGAACTTGCAGAAAAGCTGGAGGTCTCGCCGTACAATGCTTCAAAGCACGTGAGGATTCCCAGGGAGGCTCGCATCGTGGCCACTGAAAAGGAGGGCAAGACGGTCGAATGCCGCGTAGCCGATGAGCTCAGGAAGAAGCTTTCCAACAATAAAATGGCGCTGGACCTGGGCTGCTGCACCCTTCGTTTCGATCAAGCAAAACGCGGCTCAAAATGAAACTATGCGCTTGCAATAAAAATCGAAGTATGCATGATTGCGCACTTATGCGCGCGTTTCTTTGCCTCCTTGCTTTATTAACCGCCTCCCCGAAAGCTGCTCTCGGGGCCTCCATTCTAATTCCTAATCAATCCTTCGAATCTCCCGCGACTGATTTTGCTTCGCCGGAGATTGCCTCCTGGGAGAAGGAGCCACAGCCATTTTGGTACACAGACGCGAATTTTCCGTGGGAACAACTCATGGGTGAGTTTCTGAACACGTCGAATGGCAGTCCAGACCATATCGACAATTCGGATGGGCGGCAAGGAGCGTATTTGTTCGCGCTACCCAACGTCGCGGTCTTTCAAGATTACAACACGATCGCCGGGACAAACACCAAACCGTCGCGCGAATTCAACGGCCAGTATGAAGCCGGGAAATCGTACACGCTCACCGTTGGCGTAATCGGCGGCGGTGGAGGAATGTCCAATGGCGCAACCTTTGAGATTGCCTTCTACTTTCGAGATGCCGCCAGCAACATAATCACCGTTGGTTCGACCACGATCACGAACTCAAAAGCTCTCTTTCCGACAAATACTCACTTCACGGATTTCCAGGCGCGTATTCCTTTCGTGAAGCCCAGCGATCCCTGGGCGGGCAAGCGCATCGGCATTCGGCTGGCATCCACGGTCGGCTTCGACAAGCCGGGCGGTTATTGGGACATCGACAACGTGCGGTTGGCGGACAGCGTCGTGCCAAACGATTCATTCGAATCGCCATTCACCGACCTCGCCGCGCCGGACATGGACTCATGGCAGAAAGCGCCGCAGCCCTTGTGGTATGTCGATCCAACGGGAATGTTCCCGTGGCCGGATTTGACGGGCCAGTTCATGAACACATCGAACGGCAGCCCAAACCACATCGATAACTGCGATGGCAACCAGGCCGCGTATGTGTTCGCGCTTCCCGACGTTTATATTTTCCAGGACTACAATTCCATCGGCGGCACAAACACCCTGGCGACGCATGAGTTCGCCGTTAAATTTGAGACGAACAAATCTTATACGCTCACCGTTGGAGTGCTGGGCGGGGGAGGCGGAATGTCGAACGGCGCGACGTTTGAAATCAGCCTCTATTACCGTGACGTGGCGAGCAACATGGTCACCGTCGCTGCGACGACCATCACCAACTCCCCTGCGCTTTTCCCGACCAACACGCGCCTGACGGACTTTCAAGTCATCGTTCCGCAGGTCCGCGCCAGCAATGAGTGGGCCGGAAAAAATATCGGCATTAAACTTGGCTCTACCACCAGCTTCGCCCTCCAGGGCGGCTACTGGGATCTCGACAACGTGCGACTCGCGGAGAGCGCGCTGCCAAACAATTCGTTCGAGTCTCCGAAGACAGATTTCGCGGCTCCGTACATTGATAGCTGGCAAAAATCGGCGCAGCCATTTTGGTACACGGACACGAGCTTTCCTTGGTTCGCGCTCACGGGCGAATTCTTGAATACCTCGAACGGCAGTCCCAATCACATCGACAATGTCGAGGGACAACAAGGCGTTTACCTTTTCGCGCTCGCGGAGGTCGCGCTGTTTCAGGATTACATTTCCATTGGCGGCTTCGACACGACGCCATCGCATGACTTCAGCCTGAAGTACGAACGTGGCAATTCATACAACATGACGGTGGGCGCGCTGGGCGGTGGCGGTGGCATGTCCAACGGCGTGCCGTTCGTGATCAGCTTTTACTACCGCGACGCAGCGAGCAATCGCGTGACGTTTTCTTCAACGACGATTACAAACTCCAAAGCGATGTTCCCAACAAACACGCACCTGACCGACTTCCAGGCGCAGGCGGGTGTAGTGAAAGGCAACGAGCCTTGGGCTGGAAAATACGTCGGCGTGCAACTCGCGTCCGGCCTGACACTCGCAGACTCGAGCCTCTTCGGCGGCTACTGGGATGTGGACAATGTGCGCCTGCAAGTTGAGCGCGATCCGGTCTTGGGGAATTTTTCGGTGAACACAAACCACCAATTCCAATTCACCCTGAGCAGCGCGCCTGGCCGTTACGAAGTTCTCTGCAGCACAAACGTCGCTGCCCCCGTTTCCAGTTGGACCAGGCTCGGGATCTTCACGAACTTCATGGGAACCGTTCCCGTGACAAGCACAAACTTTGGGAATCGCTTCTATCAGGCGCGCCCGTCGCCGTAGGCGTCCGCTGGTGTGTGAGGCGCAAAAACGATAATGGAAGGCAAGCAAGTGTCTCCGCACACTTGTCGGGCAGTGGCTTTACGCTCATCGAACTTTCTGTCGTCATCGCCATCATTGCTGTCCTCGCGGCACTGCTGCTGCCCTCCCTTGCGGCAGCCAAGGACCGTGGGAAACGGGCCGCCTGCATTTCGAACCTGCGGCAGCTCGGCATCGCCATGCACACCTACGCACAAGACCATGAAGACCGCTTACCCTACGGACCGACGGCGCCGCCGTTTCTAAGCCCCGGCTATTTTTATCCTTCCACTGGTTCACCCACGTCGTTGCTTTCGCTGCCTTCCGGCGCGCCCGTCGCGCTGGGCTTGATGCTTTCAAATGAATTGGCGCAAACCCCCAAAGTTCTGTTCTGCCCCGGCAGCGACCAGCCAGTCGATGCCGACGCGGAGCTGGCGAAAGTCGGGACGACGCAGGCGCAGGGCAGCTACTATTATCGCCACGGCGGCGTGACCGCGCTGTTCTACACCCCGCCGACGGAACCCGAAATGACGCGCCTCGATAATTCCGGCGCCAACCGGCTGGGAAAACCGATTCGAGCGCTCGCCATCGACTCACAATTTCTCTGCTCGCCTTCCGTCGCCGTGTTCGGAGTGAGGAAGCGGACGCACCACAAACAACAAGTCGTTAACACGCTCTACCATGACGGCAGTGTGCAAACGATCAATAATGCGAACAGCCACTACACGCTCGATTTGCAAAACAACGCCGATCTCTACGACGCCTTTAACCACATCCTGCGCATTCTCGAATACGCGGATGCAGAATACTGAAACCCCATGACAACGATCACCGACAGCAAACTGATGCCAGAACAAATCGAGGGCTATCGCCGCGACGGATTCATTGTCGCGCGCCACGTCTTCGCGGATGAGGAAGTCGCCGAGCTGGAGGCCGAAGCACAGAGGCTCGCACAGCGCGCCGACCTTATCGACTCCGGCAACATTCGCTGCCGCTGGCAGAATTTCGTCACGACCGGCGAATGCCGCTTCGACTGTTTCGATCCCGTCATCGATATCAGCCGGTTCGAACCAGTAACCAAAGCCATGATCCCCATGGGATCAAGGCTTTTGACTGAGGATTTGGAACCAGAGATCGAGCCGGTGCAAGTCCTCTGCCGTGTTCGAGCGTGAACGAGATTCCCAGGCCAAAAACGATGAGGACCAAAAGATAAAAAAGAGATCTCTTCATGAGGTCGTTCGCCATCGAGCAGGCCTCAACGAGACGGGAGTGTCACAGGGCGGTTCTATGCATAACGACTACAGGTTCTAAATCAACGAGTTAAGCTTGGTGCTGGACATGAGCCAGAAAAGTTTTTTTACTCATTCGCATGAAAAACAAGCGATTGAGTTTGACGGACGCCGCCGAAGCAGCGG
>JBBRPR010000148.1:0-4900 GCA_038227875.1 Planctomycetota bacterium | reverse complement strand
CAAATTGATGGAGCCGGATTCGACCGGGAGTTCACGCGCATCGCCCAAATGAATCGTTGGCGCCGGTCCGCTGTCGGTTGATTTGGTGCTGATCGTGTTCGCTAGCACCCGTTCCACGGACGCAGAAAATTTCTCAAATCGCTTGAGCGGCGCTTCAGCGTAAAAGCCGTGCGGCCGGCTTTGTGCCAGGTCCCTTGCCAAAGACGCGCCCGCCTGTTTCGTGATGATGAGGCGGGAGTACGCGCACCATAGAACATTGCGGGTGATGTCCTGTGGGACGCAATCGATACAAGCGGAGAGCGCCGTCAACTGCCGCCGGGCCTGCGGATCAAACCAGTAGGTCACAAAATCCCGAGTCTCTTCATCGGCGTCAAGCGGGTAAGCGTCTTCTCCCGAAATGTCGCAGAAGAGGTCCTTGGCGCTCGTGAGAACTTCTTTGGACGCTTCACGCACAGCCTCGGGATCGTTTGCTGTGGTCCAAACCTTGGAGATCAGCACGGCGAGCGGGTCGAGATCGAAGCCAAACCCGCGGTGACCTCTTGCGCGCGCCATGGCCAATACGGTCCCTGAGCCCATCATAGGATCGAGTACACGGAGTTGGTCTGAATCCGCAGGCATTGCCGCCAATGCAATACCGGGCGCCATACGCGCTGGGAAAGGGTGGACCGGCTCGCGTCCCAAAGCTTCGTAGATCGTCTTTTTGTGGAACTTAAGCATATTCTTCGAGTTCACGAGTCGCGGCTTCGATCTCAGCTAGAACGTTAGCGGGGCTTTGGTCGAGCTCAACGGTTTCTGAAGTAACCGACATCGTTCCGTTAGACATCTGCGCCATTGCTTTGCAGAGATCGGCGAGTTGCTCGTCGGTGTCGTAGTGGATTGTGGGAGTGAGGTTTGAAAGTGCGACTCTCAAGCCGGCGAACTTTACCGCGTTCTTGTGGAACCGTTTCTGCTGATCGAAGATGGCGTCGATGATCTTCTTGTAGGGCGGCTTTTTGACGCTCTTCGCCCGAATCTTCTCGATCCAGCGTGCGACTCCTGCGGGGTGCGGGACTGGAACAATTCTCGCAGGGTGAGCAAGCCAATTTGTTTCAGGGGCCGAAGGCGGACCAGTTCGGCGAGGTCGTCGATCGTGATGAGCGTGATCGTTTTCGGTTCGCCCTGTGCAAGCGTCTTCTCGCGATCATCGTTGATGTGCTCAAAAAGAGCGGAGGTTTCTGTCGCCGGGAAGTCTCGGCCCACGATAATAGCGTGTTGGCAGTCCTCCTGTTTCCGGTGCCGAATGATCGCGGCGATGTCCACGGTTGATGCCGCGACCTTTCCGGCGTCTTTCTTTTTGCTCTTGGCTTCAAGCGTAACGCTGTACTGGCGCGAATTTCCCCTGCTGTCTGCTGACAATGGGGCCACCGCTATGCCATCGGCTCTACTCTTGCCGCCGATGGGCTTGCAATCGCAGCCGAGACTGGTAAAGGCCGCGCAAAGTTTCTGTTCAAGGAGATCCGGATTATTGCGGGCTTCCTGCAGCGCGCGGGCGACTGCCATTGGACTTTGACGGCCCGATTGGTTAGCAAGGGTGCGAAGGAGTTGGTCGCGGGCGGTAAGAAACTCATTGATCTGTTCCTCGCGCACTCCGATGCTGTAGAGGTGGGCTTCCGCAAGGATCTCGGCCATGGCGAGCAGTTCCAGCGGCTGCCGCATGTTTTTGTTGGTGAATTCATCGTGAAACGTGATGACGAACGGATGCCAACCGTTGAGCTGTATGACGCCGGTGCCAGTGTCGAATTTCGACAAGCCAGATTCCGGCGATTCATTGTTGTCAATCGCCAGTCCGGTAACAAACTGCTCGCCATCCTTCGCGCGTTCTTCGAGCGCTGTGAGAAATGCTTCGACATCTCCTTCGGATAGTGGCGTGGGAACGATAAGGTAGCGCGCGCGACTTCTACCTTGAACGACGGCCCGCGCCCATTCGACTATGGGAGTGCGTGAAAGACTGGCCGGACTGCCTGCGAGTTTGCGCGCGAGCTTCTCGCCGGGCGCTTCATCTTGATCATGTTTGTCGATGGTCGGACGAACGTAGTTGAAGATAGCCCGCAGGACGTTTTTCGCTGTTTCGTATGGCGTACCTTCGCGGATCGTCTCGCGGTTTGCGCGAAGTTCTGCGTCAAGACCATCAATGTTGACGACAAGACGGAATCGGCCAAAGGTGCCGTGGCGAAGCCCGTTGGGATCAATCCCGAAATGCCCATCATCGACGTTGATGAGCCGTCCGAAGATGTACACAAAGAACCCGTAGCTGCGGCCGATCTCGTCCGATTTGCCTGCGAGCAAGTCCTTTGTATGCTTCAGTGTAGCCAGTCACTCTGCCCAGTTCAGGGATGTCCAACCCGTAGTGGTGCGGGTCGGACGCCGACAAGTCCTCATTTGTTGAAACCGTCGCATCAATGGCCGGCCGAGCCAGCTTGGTGATGTCCTTGCCGAGAATCCACTTGTCGATTCGCCCCTTTTCTTGTTTACTTGGCGCGAGTTTCTTGCCCTGGTACCAGATGGAAAAGTCGTCCCGCAGTGGAAGAGCAGTGCGGAGTACCCACCCCAGAATCCCGGTTTTGATTTCCAAAACCTTCGGCTTTAGGCTCGACATGATAGCCACGGTCCACGTCTTCGGTGCCCCCTTGCCGAAGAGCGCCAGTCCGCTTGCCTTAAACGCCGCGGTCTCGGTCCATGTGGAAACGGCTTGTTTGGCTTGCGCTTCTGTCAATTCCTTCAACGCGATGGTGATTGGAACCTTGGGTTCGACCTCCCGCTCTACGCGACGGTCGATGGAGTTGTAGTCCATCGAGGTCGAGTAGTACTTTCCGCCGTGCTTGCTGATGTGGGTTAATCGCTCAGCCAAGACGTAGGTCGCGAGCTTGCCAATTCCGAACTGGCCGATTTGCTGCCGTCCCATTGGCAGTTTGTCCCCTAGCAGGGTGCTGAAAAACTAAGTGAATCAAAGAACCGACCTACTCGCTACGAGTTTATTCAGATAAATTGACCGTTGCGGCCCAGGGCGCTAGATATTCGTCATGCGTGAGTGCATTTTGTACCCTGGATCGGATTTAGACACACTACTCCCCAAGCTACTCAACGAACTGCCCCGGCCAGGTTGCGGATGCGAATCAGGTTGTAAGCCGCCGTGGTCAAAATAAACATCCATTCCACCAACTTCAATCCACGATGATGCAGCTTCCTCATCCCGCCCACCGTCTTCATCCATCCGAAAATTTCTTCCACTCGCTTTCGCTTCTTCTGACTGACCGCGTAGCCCGGATGCCTCGTCGTACGGCCATCGATCGCACTGCGCCGGTTCTTATTGTTCTGCGAGACGTGTGGCGTTACCTCCATGGCTCGCAACTCCTGTACAAAATCGGCCGTGTCGTAATTTTTATCGGCTCCCAGCGTCACGCGCCCCTCCCCGGAAATCTGTTCAGCCATCGTCAACGCCGCATCCCGTTCCGCGGTTCCATTGGCCTGCGTTACGGTGGCCTGCATGACCAAGCCATTGCGGTTTTCCATGAGCACATGGCCCGCGTAGCTCATTTTCGCCTCTTTGCCCGCCCCTTTCCGGGCCAACAGCGCGTCGGGATCGGTCGTCGAAGAGTGGGTTTTGTTGCTGCGCTTTTCGCCATGGAAATCCACGGTCGGATTGCCCGGATCGTCGGGTGGCGTCTGCTCGCCTGCAATGTCCACCTTCTTGAAGCTCTTCAGGCTCGCCCACGCTTCCAGCAACGTGCCATCCACCGTGAAGTGCTCGTCGGAAACCAATTCCAAAGCGCTGGCTTGTTCCAAAACCTTTGTAAAGAAGATGCTGGCGATATCCGCATCGAGTAGCCGATCCCGGTTTTTGCTGAACACTGTAGGGACCCACACCTCTTCGTCCATGTTCAGTCCCACAAACCACCGGAACAGAAGGTTATAGTTCAACTGTTCCATCAGCAGCCGCTCACTGCGAATGGTGTAGAACACCTGCAACAGGAACGCGCCTCATCGCTCAGAAGGATTATTCCTGCGATCCGAAAATGCCCACACAGAACTCGGCTCACGAAACAATCGGCAGCATCGGCGCTTGCGTGGTGAAGACAGCAGGTCCGATGTATCGGCATTTCAGTGCGAGTAGTGATTTTCAGTCAACTCTGGAGGCGAATACAG
This sequence comes from Planctomycetota bacterium, assembly GCA_038227875.1. Taxonomy (GTDB): domain Bacteria; phylum Planctomycetota; class SZUA-567; order H5-PLA8; family H5-PLA8; genus JBBRPR01. The sequence continues at coordinate 718 of JBBRPR010000148.1, read as the reverse complement.
TCCCGATACTACGACTCGCCGTCGAGCACATTCAATATACAACTGCGGGCGTCGACTGGGTTACACAATACGACAATGACCCGAACTCGCGGATTAGTCCGATAGGTCGCCTAGTTTCCTACGATCCCGGTCGGATGACGCGCAAACCGGAAGTTGAGAACGCCGGGTATCGCGGTGGGCGGTACAATGATCTTGCCGGGCGAAACGGAAGCTGGCTCTGCTGGGAAGCAACCATGCCGAGGGATAGTTCGGCGGGCTCATCGAGACGATGAATGGAGCGCAGAGGTCTCGCTTCGGCGCTCTTCAAAAGAACCACATCGGATCGGTAGACCCGGATGCCTTGAAAATCCCCGCCCGCAGGGCGGAATACTCGCTAGCGGAGAGCGCGTCTCTCCATTTCAGGTGAACCAACACACTCCGGGTCACTGTGTGCCGAGGCGGGGCAAGGGCCGCCGCCCATAAGCGCTAAAATAAGAATTGATACTCCGGTGGCAGTGCGTTATAAGCTCGATGCATGTCGGCTATACGCGAAGACCGGCAAGTGCTGGTTGGCTTGTTTCCGGCGGGTTGGGAAGAGTTGGGGCGAAGCGCGGGTGCGGTGGCTCGATTGCGCGGCTTCGAATCTTTGAACGACCTGTTTCGCACATTGTTATTGCATGTGGGGTGTGGATGGTCACTGCGGGAGACCGCGGTACAAGCGAAGTTGGCGGGGATTGCT
>JBBRPR010000147.1:0-4906 GCA_038227875.1 Planctomycetota bacterium | reverse complement strand
CTGCGCAACGCGATCACGAACGTCGGCAAGACCGACATGCTCAATGACTACTTGGGCACCGGGGGCCTCGCTGGCGGTCAGTGGTTCTTCGGGCTGATTGACAACGCCGCCTTCAGCAGCACCAACGTCGCAGACACGCTCGCATCACACTCCGGCTGGACAGAGCTTTTAAACTACTCCGGCAATCGTCCCGCCTGGCCCGCAGGCATCGCCGCGAACAAGATCATCGACTCCGCCGGCAACGCGGTGTTCACCTTCAACGCGGCCGGAAGCGTGAAGGGGTTCCTCGTCGCTTCCGCCGCCAGTGGCGCGGTTGGCATTCTGTGGAGCACTGTTACGCTGGCCACGCCGACGGTCGTGGCCGTGGGCGACAAGTATGTGATCAGTTCCTACCGTGTGACAGTTGTTTGAAACCGTTTCTGCCTTTTCTTATTGGTTCGATTATTGCAGAATTTTCATCCTTGGATTTCATGCACAGCAACGGTTACATATCCAAACATCAACGATGTAAACATGCTCGCACGTGATTGAAAATATCACGCCGGCGCGTTTTCCCGTTTCCCCCACCTGCAAACCAATGTAAAATCCGGCCAATCGTCACGGATGCGAAAGCCATTTTTGGAATGCCCAGATGCAACTATCATCTTACCAAGCGTGTTACTACGCCCATGAACTGACCCGCTTAGGCGCCATCGGCCAGCTTGATCGCCTCAGCACAACGCTTTTTGACTCGAAGGTGGACCTGAATCCGCATCAGGTTGAAGCGGCCCTTTTTGCCATTTCCAATCCATTGCAGAAGGGCGTGATCCTGGCCGACGAAGTCGGACTGGGCAAGACCATTGAGGCGGGTCTCGTGCTTTGCCAGAAGTGGGCAGAACGCCGTCGAAAACTCATCGTCGTTGCCCCGGCCCACATCCGGAAGCAGTGGCAGACGGAGCTCGTCGAGAAGTTCAATTTGCCCGCCGTTGTTCTGGATCGAAAGGTGTGGGCCGGCCTGCGAAAAGATGGCAACCCGAATCCGTTCGATTGCGGAAAGATCGTTGTCATCTCCTATGGCTTTGCAGCGCGAATGAAGGATGACCTTCGCGCCATCCCGTTCGATCTTGTTGTGCTCGACGAAGCCCACAAACTTCGAAACGCATATCAGCCCAGCCGCAAGGGCGGTCAGGCGGTGCGTTGGGCGTTTGAACTGCGCCAAAAGATATTGCTGACGGCCACGCCGTTGCAAAACAGTCTGCTTGAACTTTACGGCCTTGTCTGGCTCATCGACGAACATATTTTCGGCGACAAAAGCTCATTTCAAAGCCAGTACGCCAGCGCGGGCGGCGATCTGGCCGGGCTTCGCGAACGCTTAAGCCACGTCTGCAAACGCACGCTCCGAAAGGATTGTGCTTATGTGAACTACACGAAGCGTCAGGCGATGACGCAGTCTTTTGCGCAAACAGCGGACGAGAAATCACTGCATCAGGATGTTATGGATTTCATGGCCCGCGAAGTCAGTTTCGCGTTCCCCCAGCAGCAACGACAGTTGATTGAAATGATCCTGTTTAAAACGCTCGCCTCCTCCCCGCAGGCGCTGGCAAGCACGCTCCGAACGATGCGTAAGCGACTTATCACCCTCCGCGACGGCATGCCTGTCGGCGATGACGATGAACTGCTCGACGAATTGGGTGCAGGCGAAGATTTCGATTTGGAAGGTTTGATCGAGCAGATTGAAGGGCTCGACGCGGAGCAGGATCAGGCCAGTCCACCCGTCCAGGGGCGCTTGCTGGCGGCAGAATTGACCCAAATCGACGCCCTTATTGAGCGCGCGGAGAAGATTCGCAGCGACAGCAAGTCACAGGCACTGCTAAAGGCGTTGGATGCCGCGTTCGCTCGCCTCGTGACTCTCGGAGCGCGGCGCAAGGCGCTCATCTTTACCGAGAGCCGCAAGACGCAGGCGTTCCTCGCCGGCTATCTTGAGGCCAACGGCTATGCCGGAAAGGTCGTCACTTTTAACGGTTCCAATACGCACCCCAGCGCCAAACTGGCATACGACCACTTTATGAGCCAGCATGCCGGGACGGACAAGGCTACCGGTTCGAAGGCCGTGGACATCCGTTCCGCGCTGATCGAAGAATTCCGCGAACGGGGTGAGATTCTGCTGGCCACCGAGGCCGCAGCCGAAGGCGTCAATCTCCAGTTTTGTTCGCTCGTCGTCAATTACGACCTGCCGTGGAATCCCCAGCGCATCGAACAACGTATCGGGCGCTGTCACCGGTATGGCCAGGAACGCGATGTCGTCGTCGTGAATTTTCTGTCGCAGGACAATATCGCCGACCGCCGCGTGCAAGACCTGCTTCAACAGAAGTTCAGCCTCTTCGATGGACTGTTTGGGGCCAGTGATGAAGTACTCGGGGCTATCGAGGAAGGCGTCGATTTTGAAAAACGCGTGCTTGCCATCCTGAAGACTTGCCGCACGGACCAACAGATTGAGGACGCCTTTAACACGCTCCAGCGCGAACTTGAAAGCACGATTTCCCAAAAAATGAGCGCGGCGCGGCAGCAACTTTTTGAACATTTCGACGCCGACGTGCATGACCGGCTCAAAATACACGGGCAGGATGCGCAGCTCGCGCTGGATCGTGTGGGCGAACGTTTCTGGAACCTCACCCACTGGGGGCTTGATGGCAATGCCCGATTTGACGACCAACGCCTCGGGCTGGACCTGCCCAATCCGCTGGGACCGCAAATTCCCGCCGGACATTACCGTCTCATCTCCGCCGCCCGCTCGGAGCAAGACTACGCCGCGACAGAAGCCCATCTGCTGCGGCTTTCCAGTCCGCTTGGCCTGTGGCTGCTCGACAAAGCCAAGACCCAGCCGCTGCCCACTGCCTCTGTCCAATTTGACATTTCACAGCATGGCCGAAAAATCAGCATGCTCCAACCGCTGATCGGCCAGCGCGGCTGGCTGCGGCTTGATAAGCTGACGCTCGACAGTGATAGCCGGGAAGAATTTCTGCTGCTGACCGCTGTCACCGACAACGGCCAGAATCTCGATCAGGAGCAAGCCCAGCGGCTGCTTGACGTCTCCGGAAAAGTGATCGACACGTGCTCGGTGGACGCCGCCTCCTCCGACAGGATCGCCGCTGATGCTGACCGCCTTGCGCAGGCGACGCTCGCGCGGGCCAGCGAAGCGGGCAATGGGCGCTTTAAGCAAGTCCAGACCCAGGTCAATCAATGGGCCGACGACAAAATCGCTGCCGCTGAAATGGAACTGGATACACTGCGCCGTGAACTTCGTGCCGCGCGCAGGCAGGCCGATCTCGCGGAAACTTTACAAGCCCAGCAGGCGGCACTTGAGCAGATCAACAAGTTGGAGACGCAACGCCGCCGCGCGCGCCGGAACATCGACGATGTCGAAGACAAAGTCGAGCAGGAACGGCTGGCCCTGCTCCGGCAGCTCCAGGGCCGCTGTCAGCAGACACAATCCCGCGAAACTCTGTTCACCCTTCGCTTCGAGACCGTTTAAGGATAATTCATGACTCACACTCTCTCCGAAACCAGATTCGCCGACTTAAAGGCCAAGCTGCGGGAACTCTTCGAACTGGATAAGTCCGATCTCGATTTCGGCATTTACCGCATCATGGCGGCTAAGAATAAGGATGTCACCGAGTTCCTCGACCGTCAGCTTAAAGATGTAGTGACGAAAATTCTTGCCGAACATGGCGCAGGCACAACGGATACCGTGAAGGCCGAGTTAGACGAGACAATCGCACAGTTGGTGAAGTTGAAGGTCGATCCCGAAACTAACCAAGCGGTGAAGGATCTCCGCGCCAAGCTTTCCGCTGCGGGCGGCGCGAGCGCCGGCGAACTGGAAGCGGACATCTACAACCACCTGCTTGCTTTTTTCAGCCGTTATTACGACGAAGGGGATTTCATTTCCAAGCGCCGCTACAAAGGCGACACGTATGCCATTCCCTATGCGGGCGAGGAAGTCACGCTGCATTGGGCCAACAAGGATCAGTACTACATCAAGTCTGGCGAGTGGCACAAAGATTACCGCTTCAAGGCGGGCGGCAAGATCGTCCGCTTCAAGCTGGTGGAGGCCACGCAGGAGACGAACAACAACAAGGAATCCGACGATGCCAAGCGCCGCTATATTCTCGATGCGGCGAATCCGGTTGAGGCCAGCACTTCCGAGTTGACATTGTGCTTCCAGTTTCGCGTTCCAACCGATGCCGAGAAGAAGGCGATTGAAGAAGCGGAAGCCACGCGCATCTTTGGCGGGAAATATAACGCAACTGGCAGCCGAACCAAAGGAGACGAGCGCGAGCAATTCTGCGCCGACGCCGAGAAACGCGCACTGGCGGCCATCCCCGCCGCGTGGCAGGCGCTCGTGGCTGTTCCGGCCGCGACTGAAGGCAAGCCGGCCAGAACGATACTGGGCAAGCATCTGGATGATTTCACAGCGCGCAACACGTTCGATTATTTCATTCACAAAGACCTGGGCGGATTCCTGAAGCGCGAGCTGGACTTTTACATCAAGAACGAAATAGTGCGTCTGGATGACTTGGAGGCGTTGGCCGCTGACCACCTCGTCCGCGTGCAGGGCAAGCTCAAGGCAATCCGTGCCGTGGCCGGGCGCGTGATTGAATTTCTCGCTGCGCTCGAAAATTTTCAGCGCAAGATGTGGCTCAAAAAAAAGTTGGTGTTGAGCACAAACTGGCTAGTGACGATTGACCGCGTGCCGGCGGCGCTACGCGACACGGTCGCCGCAAATTCTGCGCAGTGGACGGAATGGGAAACGCTGGGTTTCAAGCCGGCTGCCGATGGCGGCCTGATCAAAGGGCCGGCGTGGGGCACACGGGAATACCTGGATGCCAATGATAAACTGGTGGTCGATACGCGGCTGTTTGAAGGGGAT
>JBBRPR010000146.1:0-4975 GCA_038227875.1 Planctomycetota bacterium | reverse complement strand
CATATGGAAGCTGCACGAAAACTCGCGTCTGCATATCCGGCGTGTGACTTTCCAAATCCCGTTGCAGGCATGATCGACCTGGAGCGCCGCGAGGCGTTTGTCGCTGAATCGCTACATTTCGAGAGCGAATGCTTCCTCACCTTTACGTATCTGCCTCCGGCCGAACGCCTGACCCGACTCGGAGATTTTTTCATCGAGCGCCCGAATGCCGGCGGCAAATCGCGGTCGCTATCCTATCGCGCACACTACGATTATTTCGCGGGGCAGGTAGACCAAGTGGCGAACCTGATGGCATCGTTCATGCCGCAAGTCCGTTTGCTGGACAACTGCGAAACGCTCACCTATCTGCATTCTTGCATTTCAGATCGGCGCCTCACCGTGGCCGTCCCAGATGTGCCATTCTACCTCGATGAAATGATTTCCGACCGACCGTTCGCCGGCGGGTTATCGCCAAAGTTGGGCCGGCAATTTCTCAAGACAGTGTCGCTCCGGGCGTATGTCAACCGGACGCTCCCCTGTTTACTCGATCGGCTGAATGAACTGCCGATCGAGTATCGCTGGGTAGGCCGGTTCATGCCAATGGATAAGCCCGAAGCCACCCGGGTGCTGAACAAACTTCGCCGTCAATGGTTTGCCAAGCGCAAGGGGATGGCGACCCTCTTGAAGGAGGCCATTACCAAGCAAGAAAGCAAGCTGGAAGATTCTGACAGCTTGAATAAAGCTGCGGACGTTGACGACGCGCTACAGGAACTGGGCGGCGACCACTGCTCGTTCGGCGACTTCACACTTACGATTACGGTTTCGGACGAAGATGAAACGATCGCCACGGAAAAGGCGCGAGCCGTTCAGCAAGTCGTCGATGGCGTCGGCCTCGTTTCGGAGATTGAAGATTTCAACGCCGTGCAGGCGTGGCTTGGCAGCCTGCCCGGGCACGCCTACGCAGACATTCGGCGACCGATGCTTTCCTCGCTGAACGTCTGTGACCTGGTACCGCTGAGCGCGATCTGGTCGGGTCCGGCACGGTGCGATCATCTGGACGGTCCGCCCTTGCTCGTGACGCGCACGAAAGGCTCGACTCCGTTCCGCCTGTCGCTTCATCAAGGCGATGTCGGCCACACAATTATCGCCGGACCCACCGGCGCCGGCAAAAGCACTCTGCTCAACCTGCTCACTTGCCAGTGGCTGCGGTATCCCGATGCCCGCGTCTACATCTTTGACAAGGGCGCCAGTTGCCGGGCCATGACGCTGGCGATGGGCGGCGACTTTTACGATCTCGGCGGCGACGGGGACGAGATTTGTTTTCAACCGCTCGCGGGCATTGACGACGAATCAGAACTCGCCTGGGCGCAAGACTGGCTTCTGGACGTCCTGCACCGCGAAAAGGCGGCGGTCACGCCGGCGACGAAGCAGGAGTTGTGGGCCGCCCTGAGCAACCTCGCATCGATGCCGCGTGCGCAACGGACCCTGAGCACACTTTTGGGCGTTGTTCAGGACGCCGATATCCGACAAGCGCTACGGAGTTACACGCTGGACGGACCCCACGGGCGTCTGCTTGATTCCGATCACGACACGCTCGGCAGCGAAAGTGAGGGGCACGTAGCACGCTGGCAGTCGTTTGAAATGGAACATCTCATGCAGAGCCGCTCGGCGCTGCTGCCGGTATTGACGTACCTGTTTCGACGACTGGAGAAACGGTTCGATGGATCACCGACGCTGATGATCCTGGACGAGGCGTGGCTCTACCTGACCGAATCGCTCTTCGCCGCGAAAATCCGGGAGTGGCTCAAGGTCCTGCGCAAAAAGAATGTCGCGGTCATCTTTGCCACCCAAAGCCTTTCGGACATTGCCGACAGCTCAATCGCACCGGCGATCATCGAAAACTGTCCGACACGCATCTTTCTGCCCAACGGCAATGCGCTAGAGGAGCGCACGCGCAAGGTGTACGAGTCGTTCGGATTGAACGAGCGGCAACTCGGCATTCTCCAGCAGTCCATCCCTAAGAAAGACTATTACTACCAGAGTCGAGAGGGGAACCGGCTCTTCGAGCTCGGCTTGGGCGAACTGGCGCTGGCATTCTGCGCAGCCGGATCACCACAGGATCAATCAAGAATCACATTCGTGTTGGATGAACACAAGCGTGCCCGTTTTGCTCCCGCGTACCTCCATGCGCGCGGCTTGCACTCATGGGCGGAACGTCTTGAAGCCACAAACGGAGAAAGGATAGACCATGAGCGACTTAACTTTGACGCCCGGCAGGTTTCAGAAGTCACGGCAGCGGCGACATAAGTTTGTCCTGTTGCTTGCGGCAGGCGCGGCGATGACGTTTCTCGCGCCGCGCAGGGCGCAGGCATTCTTGTTCGACATCGTGTTGGACCCTGTCAATTTGATCGAACACGTTTTGCAGGTCGTGCAGTTGGGCGAGCAAATCAACGCGGTCGTTCAAGACGTTGAAAATCAGGTCAAACAACTGGAGCACCTGAATCTCAGCGTCACGCCGAACGTCTCCGCGATCGTCGATGGCGTGAAAGGCCAGTTGGATTCCACGCTTTACAGCACGTCCGACTCCAGTGGCCAGCTTGCTGCGCGCTACCCCGCCGACATGACCAATATCACATGGGACCAAGTTCAATCGGATGAATCGACCTGGACCGCAAACGAGCGGCAAGCCCTCACGGAAAATCGCCAGTTGCAAAATCAGGTTTACCGCGACATGGATACGACGAAGCAGCAGGTTCAAGGCATCGTCAATGCGTCAAACTCGGCTTCCGGGGAAACCTCGACCATACAAGCCCATAACGATCTGCTGGCCGTTGCGTCGGCGGAAATGGCGAAGCTGCAATCGCTGAAGCTCGCTCGATCGCGGCTGAAAACGGAAACCCTGGCACGGGAAGAATCGGAAGCGAGTTTCGCCGCCGCCGAGCAAATCCGCGTCCGTGCGGGTTGGGCTAACCCCACACCGCCGACCATGACCGTCGTTGATCCATTTCAAAACTGATGAGAAGTAACGATTTAGGAGTTTCATCATGACACGCGCAAAAAAACGAATCGTCATCTTTTGTGCCGTCGCCGGGCTGTCGATTCCCGCGGCCGCATTTGCGGACATTGTCTTCGATCCAACTAACTTCGCCGAAGCGGTGCTCCAGGTGGCGGATGATGCCGAGATGGTGCAACACCTCTACGAGCAAGTGAACAATGAAGTGGCGATGGTGAAAAGCTGGAATTTCACTCAGCTACCCGGACTTCTGCAAAACATGAATGTCTGGCGGCAGGTGTTCGGCCAAGGCACGACCTACTCTTCAACCGATCCGGGCACAACCCTGAATAGCCAGTACCCATCGGACCCCGGCAGCTACGCCGGCGCTTCTGACGCCGATATTGCATCGAAGCGCGCCGGATGGGACCAGGAGGAGCGAAATGTCCTGATCGAAAACCGTACGGTCCAGAACGATACCTATCAGAATCTCCAACCGACCGCGCAGCGCATTCAGGCCTATGTCGAGCATTCGAATTCCGCATCCGGAGCCACCTCGGCGATGCAGGCCGGGAACGAAGAGCTCGCGACACTCGTTGCGCAACTCCAAACCATGCAGGCCCAGGAAATCACCGATGCTCGCGGTGAAACAGAGCGTGCCGCACGGCAGCAGGCGGAGGACGCCTACGGTGAGCAGCAGCGTTTGGCGGTTCGTGGCGGTTGGACGAACCCCGCAAGCCCCTCAACCACGGTGGTGGACGCTTTCTCATTAGCCGGCCAGTGATGAACACGGTGGCACCTTCGTCGAACGCGCGGGAGGCGATCCAATGACAAATTTCATATTGGCAGATTTTGGCGGATACGGCCCGGACCTCATCAATGATGTCGCCAACCAATACATCAATGCCATTAACACCGGCTTCGGCCTTATTCGTTCGGACGTGACGTGGATTCTCAACGTCCTGATTATCCTGAGCATCATGTGGTCGGCGACGCTGTGGGCGCTTAGCGAGGACCACGTCATCGCTGAATTCGCGCGCAAAATCGTTTACATCGGACTGTTCGCGTGGATCATCGAGAACTGGCAACCGTTCACGGACAAAATCGCGCGCTCGTTCATCGCGCTGGGACTCAAAGCCGGTGGTTTTGATGGCGCAACCTACACCAACTATCTCCAACAGCCGGGTAACGTGGCCTACCTGGGCTACACCACTGCACAGCCTTTGATCGACCAGATTGGGCGACTGTCCGGTCCTGTCGCATTCTTTAAGAACTTCCCGGAGATTGCGTTCCTGGCCATCGCGGTCGTGGCGATCGTCGCCGCCTTCTGCGTCATGACCATCCAGATCGTCATGGCGGTTCTCACCTTCAAGTTCGGGAGCCTCGCGGCGTTCGTGCTCGTGCCGTTCGGCGTGCTTTCAAAGACCGCCTTCATCGCGGAGCGACCGCTGGGATGGGTGGTCGGTTCGGGCGTGCGCCTGATGGTGCTCTCGCTGGTCCTGGGGGTGGGAAACAACATCTTCCAAAAGCTCCAGATGCCGCCGGGAAGCACGGTGACGACGTATGAGGCGTTTTGTATTGCCCTCTCCGCGTTGCTCTTAATGGTCTTCTCATTGGTAGCCTCACGGCTGGCGACGGACCTCATCATCGGAGGTCCGAGCCTGGGCGTCGGAACGGCCATCAATACGACCGCCGTTGCTTACAACTCAACGGTCGGCGCGGCGACGTCCCGGCCGGCCATTATGGCGATCAAGGCCGCATCCGCAGTCCCCACAAAAGGCGCTTCGCTCATTTACTCAGCCGGCAGCGCTGCTGTGCGCGGGATCGCGCGCGCTGTCGGTGGCGGCGCTGCGCAAGTCGTGGCAGCCGGTGCTGCGCCATCAGGTTCAACCGCGTCCGCACCCAAATCATCGGGAACGGCGGCAACCACACTCGCCAGCCGGGTTCCCGGATCGGGCGGCGGAGGTAAAGGCGGATCTTCCACGACTTAAAGGATGATGCGAT
>JBBRPR010000145.1:0-5121 GCA_038227875.1 Planctomycetota bacterium | reverse complement strand
TAAAGCATCATTCTCGCTTGCGGCGGGCGGCGTTGAACTTCGTTGGTCTCGCACGGCGTATCTTCCCAATACGCCTTTGCTCGACCGCCTCGTTCAACTTGCCCGGCGCGGCGCGATAATGACGCTTTAGAAACGCGCGGGTCAAATAGGGCGGCAAAGCCTTTGGTGTTGAACGGCCCGCGTGTCTTGAATTCTCTTCACGAGACCTTAAAGTATTGAAGTGAGTATTCCTCATCAAACTAAATCGGGCGGAATTCGTGCGCAGTGGCAGCTTATCAAGCGCATGTTCGCCTTTATGAAACCGGTCAAATTTGAGGTCGCCGTCACCGGACTCGTCTTCATCGCCTGCAACGCGGCCGAAGTGGTTGCCGACTATCTGCTCAAGCCCGCCGTGGATATCGTTCAACATCTGGCCTTTAACCACGAAAGCACCGTGCCCCCCGAAAATGTCTGGGCCTGGCTGACGACGCCCGCGACGCCGGGCCATGCGCTTTTTCTCGCGCTGCTCTGGCTGGCTGTGGCGCGCGTCATCTTCGGCGTGCTCGTCTGGGCGAAGACCTATTGCAGCACCTGGCAGAGCATGTCGATGGTCTACTATATGCGCGAAGCCGTATACGACCGGCTGCAGCGCGTGGGCTTTTCGTTCTACGATCAATACTCGACGGGGCAGCTCATTAATAGGGCGCTCACCGATCTTCAGAACGTGCGCCAGTTCGTGATCGTCGGCATGCAATCGTCGATCGACATTGTGCTCACGCTGACCGGCTATTTCGGCCTGCTGCTGTACCGTTCCCCCACCCTTGCGGGATACGCGGCGTGTTCGCTGCCGGTCTGGTATTGGGCGATTCGCTATTTCGCGATCAAATCGCGGCCTATTTACGAATCGCAAATGGCCGCATCCGACCGCATGTTGCAACTGCTCACCGAAAACATCGCCGGGGTTCACGTCGTCCGCGCCTTTGCAACAGAAGAGCTGGAAAAGAAGAAATTCAAAGAGAGCTGCGACGCGCTGCTCGCGCGGCTGCTCGACGGCGCGCGCTTGCAGCAGCAGATGACGCCCGCCATCCGCGGCATCGCAACCGCGACCAACATTCTGCTCTTTGGGGCGGGCGCGATCTTCGTGCAGCGCGGCGAGTTGAACCTCGGCGATCTCGTCTTCTTCGGCGTGGCGATGAACAAAATTCTCGCACGCCTGCAGCAGATCAATACGATCAGCGACGCTTATCAAAAGGCTGTCGTCAGCAGCGACCGTTTTTTCGAAATCCTGGATTGCCCCGACGCCACGCCGCAGGTGAAAGACGCTCTTCCGCTGCGCCCCGGCGGCGGCGCGGTGAAGTTCTCGCACGTCTATTTCGGCTACGAACCCGGCAAACAGGTGCTCGAAGACATCGGGTTCAACATCCCGGCCGGCAGCGTCGTGGCGCTGGTCGGGCCGACGGGTTCGGGCAAAACCACGCTGACCGCGCTGCTGGCGCGCTTTTACGATCCGGAACTCGGTTCCATCGAAATTGACGGCGAGGACATCCGCGACGCGACGGTGCAGAGCGTTCATGACGCGATCGGCTACGTGTTTCAAGAGACGTACCTCTTCAGCGATACGGTCGCCCGCAACATCGCGTACAGCGACAAGGACGCGCCGCTGGTTAAAATTAAAGAGGCTGCGCGCATCGCCCAGGCCGACGAATTCATCGCCCGCCTGCCCGGCAAATACGACCAGATGATCGGCGAATACGGCGCGACGCTTTCGGGCGGACAGCGCCAGAGGCTGGCGATCGCGCGCGCCGTCCTGCACAACCCGCGCATCCTGGTGCTCGACGATTCGCTCTCCGCGGTCGATCCTGAAACGGAAGCGCAGATTCGCGCGGGCCTGGAGAAAATCATGAAAGGCCGCACCGTTTTCCTGATCACCAGCCGTATTTCGTCGGCCAAGTGCGCCGACCACATTCTGGTCATCGAACACGGCAAGATCACGCAGCGCGGCACGCACGAAATGCTCCTGCGCGAAGACGGTTATTACCGTTCAGTCGCGCGCTCGCAGTTCTCCGAGGAAGGCGCGCAACATCCGGAATCGCACATGGACAGAATCCATGGCAGGCGCACGCGCAGCGGGCGGTTGATCGAGAGTTAGCGGCATCGCCGCTTAGGGATTAGGGGTTAGGGGTTAGCACTACAACGCTAACTGAGCACCGAAACATTTGGTAAGCTGCCATAAGTATATGCCATTCGTATGTAACAGGCGAAGGGCTTTACGTCGATGCGAGACGGCTGCTTTTTTCCGCTGGCGCTGCCAATAATTGATTTTGCTGACGACGTGTTCCAACTCGCGCTCGCGCTGCGTACGACTGCGTGTCCGGTCAAGCTGCCCTTCGACCGCTTCGCGTACCTGGCACACGCTCCACCAAAAGTTTTTTTATCAGCCGTTGGGTTTGTTCCTCTAAAAACAGCAGGCTCGCCAGGCTCACGATTAGGTGCCGCATCAGCGGCAGGTAATGGCGCACTTCAAAATGATCCAGGCCGATCTCGCCCTTCGACGCTTCGAACAGTTGCTCCACCTCCGCCCGCGAAAATGCTACGTGCAGCAGCGTTTCGATCAGCACGTCCTCCGGTGCGTTGGACAAAAAATACTTCATTTCGCCGGTCATCACGTTGCGTGCCACCAGCAACCAGCACTCGGCCAAACACTGGCCTTTGTGTGACGGCCAGAAGCGCGCGGCACGTGCTTCCCAGACCACCGGCCCCTTCTCCGTGTCTTTGATCCGATACTTTTTCCACGACGGCCCTCCGCGCATCCAGTGGTGATCGACACGGCGCGGCGCGGGTGTACCGGGTGTGCGTTTGAGTTGCGTGCGCGGACGACCGCCGGACCGTGAACGCGGCAGTTTGAAGCGCGGTTTCAAAGTCCAGCCGCTGGTCATGCGGCCAACTTCCACGACATAGGTAATTCCCAGTTGCGCCACGCCCGCTCGAAATTCAGAACTGGTACCGTAGAGTTCGTCCGCCGTCAGATACTTGAATGCCGCGCCCGCCGCGACCGTCCGGCGCAGCAGGTCCAACGCGATCTCTCCTTTGGTCCGGAAAATCAATTCCTCCGGGATGCCCGCCTCGGCGCGACGCTCCGCATCTTGCGCCCAAGTCTCTTCGGGCAAGTACAAATCGCAATCGACCAGCGCGTGAAAATCCTCTGTGGCATACCCCAGATAAACGGCCACGACACAGTTGTCGGTCTTGCCCGTTGCGCCGCAGTGCTGGCGCTGCACGCCGGCGGTCTTGGAGCCTTTCTTGGCAAAACTCGTTTCGTCGACCAGCGCGATGGCCGTGGGCGACGCATGCCCTTGAAGCACCCTGTCCAACACTCGCTGGCGCATCAACGCATGATCCCAGCGGCTTAAGCTCAAAAACTCTTGCAGCGTGCGAGGCGGAACGTGAGCATCGAGCGCCATCGGCTCAATACTCTTGCGCGGCAAAGAACTATGCTGACCGGCCATATACGTGACCAGATGTCCGTGGGTCGGCGCACGTGAAAAACAATCCGAGAAACAACCCGCAAACAGCTTCAACCGCCGGTGCAAATCGCTGATATCTCCCACGGCCACACTCGCATCGTCCATAGGCAAATCTCCAATGTCCCGGTTATGACATCGGCATTTACAATTTGAAAAATGAGCTTAACTTAGCGTTGTAGTGCTAATACTTACTTTAAAAATTCGTCGAGATGCTTCCGTTCGTCGTCCGTCAAAGCCTTCCCAGTGATCGTCACGCCGGGCATTTCCGCACGCAGCTTCTCAATGTCTTCGGCGGACAAGTCAATCTTGTCCAATCGGAGTTTCTTTAAATTCGACAGCGTCTTGAGCTGAACGAGCGCGGCCAATGACAAACGCGCTTCCATGAGCGTCAGACTTTTCAACGACGTCATTTGAGCCAGCGTGGACAGCGAGACATCCGTAAGACACGGTTGACGAGGCTTGCCGTCCCACCGCTTCAGGCTGTTGCCAATGGTGAGCGTTTCAAGATGGATGAGTTTGAGCAGATATGGATTCTGCGGGTCGCCGTTCTGCGTGTGCCAACTGGCGAATTCTTTAAGCTGCGTCAACTCACCGATCGCGTTCATCGCAGGCTCGCGCGTGCCCGAGCCACCAAACGTGAAAGTATCCAGCTTTGGGAGGTCTTTAAGCGCGGCGAGGCCGACGCCAGTGAATTCCTTTTTGATAATATGTCCAACCGAGAGCTTGCTTAACGACTTCATCGCCGCCAAGTGCTTGCATCCCTCGTCCGTCAAACCGGAGCCATCCAGAGCCAGTCCTTCCGGATCCAGCTTCGCCAACCGTTCGATTGCGGCATCGTCTATTCCTTTGCCGCCGGTACTGATTTGTTTAATGCCGAGACCTTCGATGGCTTTCCATTGGTCTTCGGTCAGCGGTTCCTCCGCCCGGAATGAGAGCGTCGTGCCCTTGAATGCGTAATGCCCGCCAATCTTCGCCTTCAACGGTTCAAGTACCGCGGGCACGGGCGGAGCGGCCGGTTCCGCCGCGATCAGCAGCGCGCCTGTCAGCGCGAGAAGTACACAAATGAGTCGAACCTGTCTCATAATTGCCTCATGCAAAGCGGGGAGTTGAATCGTTACAGATTAAACCGGAGACGCAATTTTGGTGCAACCAATATGAGATCGTTGCGTGCTTTGGAGCGCAGGATTTCGCTTCAGAAAATGGCGTTGTGGGTATTGGAACAAGACCGCCCCAATTTCAAACAGTAACGAGAGCCAGGCGATCGCCCCTCTATTTATTATGTACTTTGGATGGACGCCCGGTGGCCAGCCCATGATCGGCGGCGCGCCAGATTCGGTTCACCAATGTTCGGGAAATAATTAAGATGGAACCCATCTTGACATCCTATATTTATGAAGCCATTGACGAGGAAAAAGCCGGTTTGAAAGTGAATTTTAGAAAGACTACAGAATTCATCATTCCTGAAGAATTTCAAAATAAATTAAACTCAATCTAAGCAGAAACCCGTAGTTTTTCCTCTTCGGGATCGAGTTCCCAGCGCGGCCAAAGGCGCTCGACCATGGCCAGCGGGGCTTGATTGACGCGGGCCAGAAACTCCCGGCACGCTGCATGAAGCGCT
>JBBRPR010000144.1:0-5177 GCA_038227875.1 Planctomycetota bacterium | reverse complement strand
GTGATTATGCTCAGCAATTTCATTTCGTGAACGGAGGATTGAAACGGAAATCAAGGCGTCTCTCCTGCGCGGACTGCTTGTTCGCGCAGGAAGACTCAAACGCATCTCGAGTAACTCAGCATAAAGCTGAAGTCTGCATAATTTCGACCGAGCGTGATCGGCCGCAACGCGTTCTCGGCGGCGTTGTTGTCGGGCTCCAGCGCACCGTCGTCAATAAATCGCGTCAGCGCCTGCCATTGGTTTAACGCATATCGAATCGCCTGACGCAACGGGCTTTTGGGCAGCGTGTCCAGCGCCCGCGCGTCCAACCATGTTTTGATTCGAGTGAGGATCGGCGCTGTTTTCAGTTGCCGCAGCTCCTGCCGCATCCGCGCTGAGAGATTTAATTCCCGCGCCTGTTTTTCAACCGCGTAAATCTCCGCGACCATCAGCAGCAATTCGTCGGCGCGCGCATCCGTGTCCCGCGCTTCGAAGAACTTCCGTCTCAAATGCGCCCAGCAAGCAACCTCGATAATTTCCCGTGAGGCGTAAATGCCGTCATATCCCGCGTAGGCGTCGGCCTGCAAATAGCCTTTGTATCCTTCGAGGAACTTCGCCGGCCCGTCACGATGGCGGCTGGTGGTATAGTCGTAGACGACATGCGGGTGATTTTCGTCGCCGACATATACCCACAATCGCGCCGTCCGCGTTTTGTGGCTGCCGGGATCCAGCACGCGGACGGTGGTGTCGTCGGTATGAATTTTTACCGAGCGCAGCAGGTCTGTTTTCATACAGTCGACAATGGGTTTGAGCAATTCGGAGACGACACCCATCCACGCGCACTGCGTGGAGCGCGGAATATTCACACCGTCGCGTGCGAAGATCTGTTCCTGGCGATATAGCGGCAGGTGGTCGGCGAATTTCTGCACGGCGATTTCAGCCAGCAGTCCCGCGTTCGCCAGGCCCTTGTCGATAACTTTGTGCGGCACTTCCGCGATCACCGGCTTGCTCTGGCAGGCTTTGCAGGCGTATTTGATCCGTGCGTGCTGAATGACGTAGGTTCTGGCAGGAATGCGCGCGAGCTGCTCGCTGACTTCTTCGCCAAACGGCTGCATCGCCTCGCCACATTCGACGCATTTGCGGTCTTCTTCCGCCAGTGTGTGTTCCCGGCGAACGCGCTGAAGATGATCGGGAAGTTTGGTGCGTCCGCCCTTGCCCTTGGGTGCTTGCGCCGGCTGATGAACCGGCTCGGCTGGCGGCGCTTCCTGCGGCGGATGCGGCAGGTCGATAAATTCGAAAACCTGCTGTCCAGTGGCCTGTTCATGGTGAAGTTTTTCGGAGGCATGGCGCCCCAGCACGCGTGCCTCAAGGTTTTTCAATTTAAGATCGAGCAGTTCCGCGCGCTGATGCTCTTGATTCGCGCGCTGATTTTCCTGCAGCACGAGCGTCTTCAGTTCTTCGACATCATCAGGAAGTTTTAAACGCGTCATGATGCTAATGGTGACGAGAGACGCGCGTGAACATCGCTCGAAAAACGATGAATTTCTTTGCGGTCAAATATCACACTTTCGGCAGCGAAAATCGCGTCCGCCGCTGCGCTCCGGTCAGATCGATGCCTTCGAGAATCAGTGCGAAATCCGCCGCATCGATCTCGATCGAATTGCCCTTCGCCGCCGGCAACCGGAAACTGCCGTCTTCAAGCCGTTTGTAATACAACCAGAACCCGCTGCGATCCCAGTGCAGGATCTTCACGCGGTCGCGCGGCCGGTTGAAAAACACAAACAAATGACCCGCGCATGGATCTTGCCCAATCACGGTCCGAGTCTGCTCAGCCAGCCGGTCGAAGGAGCGCCTCATATCCGTCGGCTCGGCGGCGATGAAGATGCGCACGGTCGGCGGCAACATCAGCACGGGGAGTTCTCCAACACAGCAAGCAACCGCCGCAGTCCGGCCTCGTCGAACGAGGCGCCCATGCGGATGGTCTGTCCTCCGCGCAGCACGAGTTCAAAGCCCTCGCTTGCCGGCGACGGGGAAATCCGCACCGGGATAAAGGCTCGCCTGGTTTTCGTCGGCTTGGGAGTCGGAGAACTCTCGGTCTTGAGCGCTTGATCCCGCCGCGCCAGTTCGTGCTTCCACCACGAGAGTTCCGCGGGCGTCAGTCCGTGTTCACGGCAGTAGGCCGCCTGTGTTAGTCCGCTTGCCCTCCACGCCGCGACGCGCTCACGCCACTGCGGCTCCCGTGCCTGCCGCCCGACGACCGCTGTTGCAGCCTGCTCTACATTGCCCGTTCCATCGTCGCTCATGCCACACCTCCTCGGCGCAGCATCCCAAATCCTTACGCAAGTTTGTAGATGGGGTTCATGGAACGCTTACGAACTTCATCGCGGATCCGGCGTTCGGCATCGTCGCACTTTTGGCGTGCTTCCTGCTCTGCTTTGGAAGCCGAATCCGACTCCGGCGATTCCTTGGCTTTGGCGCGCGCGTCGTTCCACGCTTTGAATTCCGGCGCAGCCTCGATCCGGGCCTTGGCTTCCGCCCGCGAATCAAGGCGGGCCCTTTTCAGCATCCGTCGCGCCTCGCGCGCAGCGTCCTGAGCGGCCTTTGCATCGGCCAGTTTTTCGACGGGTCTGGCGTCATTCGGCAGGACCGGCTTCACCCCGAGGCGCTCGATGATGCGCAACGCCTGCTCGTAGGCGTCGCGGGTGCTGCGGGCGCGGGGCGTCGTCACTTCCTCAAACACAGTGCGCCAGGGATGCGCCCCCCAGTCCATCAAGGGGATCGGATAGGCCCGGGTGGCGAGAATCCAGAGTTTGGCGGCGCGCTCGATCTCCAAGCGCTTGGCGACGTCCTCGACGAGCGTAGCGATTTCGACGTCCATGCCGACGCTCTTCATGAACTCGAGAACGGCCTCGCGGCCCTCGGGTGCGATATACGAGGCTTTCTGCACCGGATGGCCTTCGCAGACGAGATCAATTCCCTTGGTATAGGCGCAGGTGAGCATCTCGCGCGCGCCGGGGAAGTTACGCTCCAGCCGCCGCTCGATGTACTCGTCCTCGATGGCGTTGTGCAGCATCTTGACGAGGTAGTTCGGAGCCTTCGAGCCGACCTTGGAGTTTGTGTAGGCGATGTGGGCGGCCTCATGTAGGCAGAACCCGTAGATGGGCTGCAGGTCCTCCTCACGCGCGTACTCCAGATTGGGCAGAAAAATTACGGGCGGCTTGGAGAGGCGCACGCAGATCTCCCGGCCGCGCATGCGGACCTGGACTCCAAACTCACGGGTGACCATGGCGGCGAAGGCGCGCATGCGGCAGGAGGGAAAGACGTTGATGCTGGCCATGTCGCGCGCCCCCGGTTTGCGAAATAGCGGGGGCCAGCGGGAAATCAATCCACTGTGATTTTTAAATCGCGTAGCGCAATGTTAATCCAACAAGGCTTTTCTGACTACTTGTCATCTATCTTAATGGCAGACGACTCTTTAAAAATTATAGTATCACGAACGCGCCCGTTATCTGTAATCTGTTTATTTGCTTGCATTGTAGAATCGGATCGTAGAGATGCCAAGAAAGCTTTATATTCAAACAAACGGTCTTGATCAAAGGTATAAACATCCGATTCACGGGCCTCCTCCAATGCAATTGCCTCGGAGATCATGTCAACGGCCTTCTGCGTATA
This sequence comes from Planctomycetota bacterium, assembly GCA_038227875.1. Classification (GTDB taxonomy): domain Bacteria; phylum Planctomycetota; class SZUA-567; order H5-PLA8; family H5-PLA8; genus JBBRPR01. The sequence goes on along the minus strand of JBBRPR010000144.1, from coordinate 1,526 downwards.
TTTTAATTTGTAATCAATTCGTGCAAGCACAAAGCGCAAATATGGATCTTTATTGGTCTGCTCCTTGGACATTTCCAGTTGTAGACTTTGAGCGACCGTAGTCAAGGATTCGACCGGCGCGTCCGGAATCAAAGATAAAGCCTCGCCAAGAGTTCCGTCGATGAAGGCATCATTTACACCCGTTAGTTTTCTAGTTCTTAAGTCCAAAAGAGTATTGACCACTCTTTGCGCGTACTTCGTTGAATCTGGCCCAGTGGAGCGCTTACCGACGTCAAGCATGACCGCCGCCTTATCTTCGTAATACCTTGCATATCCTGGGTCGCTTTTGATTGCATCGTCAATGACAGCAATTGCTTTGTCGTAATCTTTAGATTCCCAGTGAATAGCATACTGAGACGTGATCGCAATTCGTTTGCGCTTTAGGTCAATACCACCGATATTCCTAAGAGTAGTGGCGTATGTCAACGCGGTGTCTAGTCGTAAACGCGCCGCCTTTGGATTAGAGTTTAACATAAATGCCCCAAGCCTTCGTTCCGTATTCGTCAGACCCCGGAATACCGCAAACTTCTCGTCGATTTGACCTGAGGATCGAATATCCAATAATCCTTTGGCTTGCTGATAGTGCATAGCCGCGTGTTCGTAATCCTTCATTAACCGCGCCAGATCACCGGCGCGAATACTGTACTCTATACTTGTTGCGTCAAGACGTTGCGCTAATACGAAGGAAGAATATGCGTCCGGCAGTTCTTGCATAGCGCTCTGCGCGAGGCCCCTATAGTAAAGCGCAATTGCGATCTGCTTCCTTTGGGGAAGTGCTAGAGTAGAAAAGCAACGATCTGAATTGTCGAGTGCAGCCTTCAACGCCGACCCAAGATCTTCAGCCTTGGATTTGACTTTTGGCGCTAATTCATTTACAGAGTCGGCAACAGAAGTGTCCTTAAAGATTGATCTCAGATTTTTAGTGGCATCATCAATTTCACCAATCATCGCCTCATATCGCTCGTCAACGGCTCGCTGTTTTGCGGCTTCGATAGAAAAGTCAATTTGCTTTGAAAACGCTGCCACGCCAATTGTCAAAACCTGAACGATTAGCGCCACGAACAGTCTGTTCCGATATCTATCGTCCGCAAGTTTAATAACATTTGCGATCGAAAGAACTGCTAACGCCGAGGTGGCTATAAACACTCCAACGCATGTCCACGCAATTACGAGAGATAGCATTTGATTATTCTCCACCTATACGGAGGACTGCTCAAATGGATTCCATTTACCATTGACAACTTGTTGAAAACAGAGGAATTACACACCGTCACTAGTAAATTTTATGGCGTATCACGGCACCAATTCCTTGAGGAAGTCCATGGGAGGAACCCCGGGCAACCGCCTGTGGCCCCTACGAGTAAGACTAAGCCGATTTGTATTTAAAGGGCAGAGTAAATCGCTTCCTCCGGATGGACAACAAGCCGTGGTTAACGAGAGCACGGCAGATGGCCACTCGCCGAGCGGACGCAATGTCCTTCGGACCG
>JBBRPR010000143.1:0-5319 GCA_038227875.1 Planctomycetota bacterium | reverse complement strand
GCCGGCGGCTTTGAGGCGTTCGGCGAATCGACGCAGCGGCGGGTTGCACCGCCAGGCACTGACGGCACACATGTACAACGCGCAGCGGACCGTCGCCCGGCCGCCCCAGGTGGTACGCTTTCCACGCATCGTGCCGCTGTCACGGTTGATCGGGGCCAGTCCCGCCAGGCTCGCCACCTGCTGACGATTGAGTTTTCCCAGGTTACAAGTCAAACGAACGACGCAATCGCTTGTATTGGAGCCAGGTGATGACGATCACGAACACGTCGAGCACCGTCAGGACCAAGAGCCACACTGAGTGCGTGTGCACATAGCGATAAATCTGATACGCGACGAACAGTCCGAAAGCGATTATGGCAACCGGGTAGGCCCATAGGTGCTTGCGAAGTAGCGCCCAGACCAAGCCGACCTTCACCACGCCGTGCCATAAAAGAAAGATCGCGCCGAAGATTTTGGTGCCGGAGCAGAGATGATTGGCCGTGTGAAGGAGATGGGTGGCGAGAAAATCGATCGGGTCTTCGCTGAGTTCACCCTGCGTGAGCAGGCGCACGAGGTGATTGATCTGGTCGGGATTCACCAGCAGCAGCAAGACGCCGCCGATGATTTCGAGCACGCCGTCGACGAACTTGGCCCAGAGGCTGATGTCGAAGAGCAGGTGAATCGTCTTGTCTTTATCTCGCAGCATCATGGCACTCGCAGCAGTTTACGCATTTCTTCGCTTCAGATCGTATTGAGGCGCGCAGCCCCCTGGTCAAGACAGGATGTCAAGTGTTGACCCGTTTCCGAAGAAGCAGAAATGCTCGCGCTCTCCATCCGCCATCCGTTATCCGGCGACGGCATCTGTGCTGGACTGGTCGGCGGAATTGCGCAATTCGTGCCGCTGGCTAACGTCTATAATCTGAACCGTGCTAACGTTCAGCAGTTGTAACGCGGTTGCGTTGCCGAACTTCCCCCCGAAAATCTTCCATTTTGTGTTTGAGTAGTTCCACGCTTTTTCGCTGCTGAGCCGACCGCAGTGCAACTAAAGGTGGACCAGTACCGATCGCCTCCGAGGCGGGGTAAGTTTGATTCAGAGCCGTAGTGACGCCAATTTAGGTTCCGGCCGCACCAATTCCAGATCCGCGATCAATGGCCGATGCGGAGAGCCCACATTCGGACCGACCCACGCCCGGCCGCAGCGCCAATGGCTGCCAACCAGCACGTGATCGATCCGCACCGCTGTACTACGCGTCGTGTACGTCCAGCCGAAACCGAAGCCGCCGTCGTTGACGAACGCATCGGTCAGCGCACCGAACGATTGACGGAATGTTTGGCTGTCCGACGGCAGATTGAAATCCCCCAGCACAATGGCCTGCCCGCCTAGCTCTTTGGCCGCCTGCGCGATTGCCTGGGCCTGATCATCGCGATCTTGTGTGTTTTCGCCGAGCGTGGGATTGGAGCCCCACCGTCGCCGGCCCTGTACCGCGTCACGCAGCGATCCGTGCGGAGACGCGAAATGCACTACAACGAACGGCACCGGTCCCGCTGGCGTCTCGATTTCAAACTGTGTGGCCGCGCCCATCGAGGGAAGGTCGCTCTTGAACAGTGACCCCGTCTGATGCACCGGATAACGTGACTCCAGCCGCAGTTCGCCGTCGTCGATTCCGTACCACCCGCCGGCCGCGCCGGTGACGGTCGGCCCACCACGCCATTCCTGCAATGCGATCACGTCAGGCTGCGCCGTGCGGATCATTTCATCCCACGCCTTCCGATCACGCGGCACCGATTGTTCGTGAGCATTGAACGAAATCACCCGCAAGTGATATGCCCCGTCCGTCGGTGGATCGCCCTTGAGCCGCGCCCACGAGACGCAAAACCCCATCAACGGCCACACCACGACGATCAGTGCGATCAGCGTCGCGCCGATTGCCAACCGCCGCCGCGCCAGTACCGCCGTCACCATAAGCGGCACCGCCGGCAGCGCCACCATCCACCGCGGCCCGAACAACAACAGCGACACCGGCAGCCACCGCTCGCCGATCAGGCGGATCATCAAATACAGCGCGATCACCGCGACGAGATACGCCCCGCAAGCCACCGACACCGCCGGCTTCACCCACCGCCGCCAATCTCGACCGACGGCCATCAAATACGCAGGTACTTCAATGATTCGTTTCAACAGATTTGCTCCAGTGCCATGTCACCAGCGGCGGCCCGATTCCGCGCTAGTAATTGAAAAGCAGTTTGCAGGGCTGACATGATGGGAAAATGATCCGCAGACTAGGGATTGTCCCGCACTCTTGCCAAAAGCTTGATTTCAAACGGTAGGAACTCCGGTTTTCGCACTTACAACGTGCTACCCGCCGAAGCGGATCACCGTTTCTACTCTACAGCCCATTCTGGCAGAACCATTGGACTAAATCCTGCATGTCCGCCGTTTGTTGGGAATGCCAGAACCTTTAAACCGAGTCCGCCAGTGTCTCCAGCGATTTACCCAGTGTCGCCGAAACCCCGTGCTTGGAAAAAACGCTGGTCAGGTCCAAGCCGGCCGTCTTCACGTGGTAGATCGCTTCGAAGTTGACCAACCCGCAAAGCACGTACCCTTCGTTGCTGGCGTGGTGGTGGTCGGTATCGAATAACTCGACGGCCAATCCCTTGGCGGCGAATGCATCACCGACGCGAGCCGTCCGCGTCACCCTTGCGCCGGCGGCCGTGTTCAGATACGCGACCTCGGCAGCGGTGTTTTTCTTAATCTCCGCCTGCATCTGGTTGGCCGCGGCCGCGTACGGCGTGGGCTTGCCGAGAGTCAGCGAGGGGTACCACTTTTTCAGCTCCGCGGTATCGAGCGCTGACCGGCCCCAGTCCTCAAACACGATCGGCACGGCGTGCGGCGCGATCGCCTTCACCTTTTGATACAGCGTCATCGCGTCCTTTTCCGACTGCACCGGGTTGCCGATGTTGTTGTAAGTTATGTTCGCCATCCGGTTAGACTGATCCTGGAAGATGACGAAATCCGTCAGGCTCGATACTTGGCTGGCCTTGAAATGTGATACCGCCCACGCGAGGGTTTTGCCGTCGGTCGACACGTTCGTAATCACCGGGGCCGCAAACCCTGCTGCCGACGCGATTTCCTTCAGCATGGTGGGGAGCGGCTGAACATTGCCCTTGCCGCTCTGGTAGCCGTTGATATAGCTGGCGCCATAAATCAGGATATGCAACGGTGCCGTCGCCGGCACGACACTCATCATGCAACGGGATTCAAGCGTCTCAATGGCGGGCTTGGACGTTTGAATCTCAACGCGGGACGTGCGACTGAAACCAAACATGAATATCACCTATCAACGACGACGGAAACGGCGACCGAAATTCTCATAGTGGACGTTTGTGGCCGGCCACCTCGTGCGAACATAGACGAATTGAGTTCACTCAACGACTTTTATTGGATCGCAGCCGCCTGAATCGCGACGATTTGGCCAGCCATTTCTCTTCTGCTTTGCCGGCCCACCTGCGTCAACCTGACTTTCCCTAGTCCCAGTCGCCGGAGTTGTTCCACGATCAGACGGAACTCTTTGTGAAACGGCGACTTCCGCCGGCGGGAGATGATCAATGTTTTGCAGGCACTCGGCAACTTCAAGTTGCGCGACGGCGCGCCGCAGCAGCCAACAGATGTTCCTCGAAAGCGTTAGACCGAAAGTTTTCTTCGCGCATTTTCTAGCGCGGCCTCGGCTTGATCGAGATTGCTCTTGGCTGCTGACCACGCGGGTTCACTCGTCAGGGATGACTCAAACGCTTTTCGTAACCGGGCAACTTTATCAGCGCCAGCAGTCGCGTCCGCTTTTAAGGTCGCGATATGTGGATCGGCATTGATCGCATCATTCTCGATTTTCGTGACCTTCATTGCGGATTCGAGTGCGCCCGTCGCGGCGGGAGCTATTTGATCAGGTGAACTTCCTGGGTCGGCACGCAATGAATCAACCTTTGCCGAAGCAACTGCCTTGTCTGCCAACGCGTGCTGGTAGTCGGGATTGGAATCGAGAGACGACAGCACCCTCCGAGACTCTACCAAATACGCATCCTCTGTCCTTTTCGCCTCCGTGGACGCCGAGACAAAATCCGAAGATGTTTCAAATTGTGCGCGGAGTTTGACGGTTATCGTGTTTAGGGCGGCCTGATCCTTTTGGACTTTCAAGGCTGCAAGGTCAATGGCTTTTTGATCCGCCGGCGACACTTTTGGCGGCGGTGGCTTCACGGGGACAGGTTTTCTAGTCCCAGTGCCGGAATTCGTACCGCGATGGCGCTTTGCCTTAGCCATTGCCGGCGTGGAAAGTGCAAGCGTTGCCGCGATGAGTCCAATAATGAATGTTTCAATCTTTTTCACAATAGTCATTCTATCGGCGAATGATGACTACGACGTGACCAGACTGGATACTTCTTTCGCGCGCTGCAGGTACGCTATAATATCAAGTCGGGGCGTCCTCCACCGACCTACATTACTTTTCGATGTCGTCGGCACTAACAAAGCCATCCGCGGTTATTTCCATCACACGGGTGTCATCGCCGACCTTGACGTCGATGACATAGAATTTTTTCGCACCGGCGGTGGCGGTTGCAGCCTCATCAATGGAGCCGTCCGGATGCGCCTTTTTCACCGCGTTCGTCACGGCCACTGGCACTTTGCTCACATCAATGTCCACTTCTTCGCGCAGGACGTCGCCTTTTTCGCTGACAACGAAGGCGTGATCGACGTCGTCGACTTTAAATCCTGCCTCATAAACAGTGTTTTTCCCGATCTCTTCCTTGGTGAACTCTTCCATCTTTCGGTTGCCGAGCGCCTTCTTGACGGCCGCCTGCACAGCCGTGGGCGCCTTAGAAAATGCCGCATTGGCGTCGTCCGCTGCGACCGCTGTCAGTGTGAAAGACAAAAGCGCAGTAACGAGACACAGGAATCGGATATTCTTGATCGATAGATTCATGCTGGCGTTCCTTATTTCTGACTATTGTCGTTCATTCAACGCAGGGGGTAACGGATTTGGATACCCATACAAGCAAATAGTTTAGTCATCGCGCATGGTTGTAACGTGACGAAATCGAAGAACTTTTACATTGGCTGAATGATGCAGAGTGTCAGAAACGCGACATGCTTACGGCAATGTTATGAAACCATTCATCATCCCGTCACCTTGCATTGCTATTATACGCCGTCCGGCACTCAATGGTGAAAATCCTAAGCACTTCTAGAATCAATCGACGCGTTTGGAAATCGTCCGATCGATATCTTGTCGTTGCGATCGTTGCCACGGTGCTCCTTCGATTGCTGGCTTCAAGGTTCGTTCCGCTCAT
>JBBRPR010000142.1:0-5630 GCA_038227875.1 Planctomycetota bacterium | reverse complement strand
CGTCACAGAAGGGCTAAGCCCCAAGGGCGTGGAGCAAGCTGTGACGGACTACATCAGCGGCAGCGACAAAGGAACGAATGCGGGCGACCGCTTCGTCCAGACCCTGGAACCAACGTTGCTGCGTTTTTCCCGATGGCTACCAAAGGGGACCATGGTGGCGGAGGTCTCGGGCCAGCAAGTCAAACAGCATCTCATCGAACTACTGGACGGGAAACTCGTCAAGAAGGGCCGAACGGCCCCCTCAAAGAAGACAGTCAAGAAAGTAGCACGAATGATAAACGGTTTTCTGGCCCATCAGGCGGGCGGAGCTTTTGACGCCGCCACAGTCAAAAAGTGGATGAAAACAAATCTACACGAAGACGACGAGCCCGAGAATCCATACTGGCTAGAACAGGTCGATGTTGACGCGCTACTAAAACATATGCCTCTATTCTGGCGCGACGTGGCCGAACTCCAATGGGCTGGCGGATTTCGGCCTGAGGAACTCTGTCACCTCACGGCGTCACGCGTTACGTTCAACGGCGAAATACGCGTCGAGATCGCAAGAATCAAGGACGGTGAAAGAACAATATGGAAGGCCAAGACCAAGTCATCTTACGGGAAAGTTCACATTTCCAACGCGTATAGGCCGCTCCTGGAGCGCATGTTGGGCCGCGGCGGCTTTCTTCTGATTCCTAATGATTCGGCGCTGCACGAAGGCGTGACGACCCGATACGACGACGACTTCATCGAGTCGAAGAAACTGTGGCGGGCGCAATCGTTCTGCGCGCAATATCTGGAGCAACTCCGCAGAACAGCTAAGCTCGCGGGGTTAGACTTCACGCGAATTGACTCGCGTACGATGCGCAGGTCGTGTGGAAAGCGAGTCTTGCTTGGGTCAGACCTAATGACGGCGGCGGCAGTCCTCCGCGACACACCAAAGGTCGTCCTAGCCCACTATGCGAGGCTTATTCCGTCCGACGTTTGCCAGCCTGAACCGAAAGAAATAGCGTAGTATTGTAATATTTCCTATGAACTAACAAAGATCTTGCCGTACCAACCCTGATGTTATGACACGGGTATGCCGGCTCAGCCATTTGCCCGCTTTCCTTGGGATCATTCTGTCGACGTTTTCAAAAATTTAACCAGGCGCAAAGCCTGGTATGACCTCGATTCCCTCGCTAAACTGCTCCGTCCCCCTGGAGCGATAAATGTCCACCAGCAAAGTACGACTGTCAGACGCCGCCACTTGGCCGCGGTCCGTGCGCCAGCGCATCGAGGCCGTTGCCGCGACGCTGATGCTGGGCCTTCAGGTGTTTCGCGAGCGAGCCATGAACCTTGGCGGCTCCCTCGCGTCGATTGCTTCCAGTGACGCCAAGGACGAGAAGATCCGCAGGCTCGAGGCTGAACTCGAGTTGCACCGTCGCCGCTTCGGATCCATGCCTGCGAAGTCTCGTCCGCATTTCGCTCCCGAGGACAGGTTGGCCATCTTGCGCCTGGCATGGCTCAATTGCTGGACTGCGCAGGAGGTCGCGCAGCGCTTTCTCTTGAACGTTTCCACGGTGCGTCGTTGGATGCGCCTCTGGCGCCGACAGCAGAGATCCCGGCTTGTTCTTCGGCAAGCCCGCCTGGAACCGCCTTTCCGACGCCGTCCGCGATCTGATCCATGACTGTCGGCTCCAATTTATTGATTCGGAAATCGGAACGCGAACCATCGCGGCGCAGATCCGAAAGGCCGGCATCGAACTCAGCCGCGCCACGGTTCAGCGTGTTTTGCGTGAGAAGCCGCGGCGACAACCGGCCCCAGCGTCCGCTATGCAGGAGCAGGAAAACTCGGTCGAGCCCTTTCACATCTTGCGGCCAAAGACGCCCAATCGAGTGTGGCACGTCGACATGACCACGATCCGCGTGCTGTGGTCGCACTTTTCGCGTCGCGGCAGTCCTCGACGGCTACTCGCGGAAGCTGCTGGCAATATCTGTTTTCAAAGATCACCCGACCACAGACGACATGCTCAAGCTACTTGAAGCCGCGATTTTTCACCATGGCAAACCGCGTTTCATAGTTTCTGATCACGGCGGCCAGTTCAAAGACCGCTTTCGGTCCGCAGTTGAGCATCTCGGCATCGCGCTCGTCAAAGGCCGGCCGCATCATCCAGAGTTCAACGGGAAAATTGAGAGGTTCCTAAAGACATTCAAGCTCTGGCAGCGCGTCGCGGTGTTGTTTGCCAGCATTGAAAACCTTCAAGCGGCGATTGAAAACTTTAGAACCTGGTACAACACCGAGCGCTGTCATCAAGCCATCGGTGGTCTGACGCCTGAGGAAGCATGGTGCGGAATCGCTCGTCCTGCGCCGATTCGCTACTTGGCACGCAGCCGCTGTCAGCCTGTCTTCCGTGTGCATCGAGGCAGCTTCGGCGGTGACTCGCGTCTGCCCGTATTCAACATTCAAGTCGTTCAAATGATCAAGCGGCCTGCATGATCTTTGCTCTTTGACAACCCAAAAAGACGTCGTCGTTCCAAGTGTGCCGAGATGCTCTGCCGCGCCGTCGTCCCGTTTCTGTGTACTGCGGTAGCAAAATTTGAAACTCGCGCCACTTTCGGGCGCATTCCGTAAGCGCTTAATTTGTCGAGCCGCCACAGGTGAAGTAGCCGTGCTTTTCATACAGGTTAACCTTTAAATATAGGATAATTTTAAAATACCGGTCAGCGTTTTGGCGACCGGAACAAGCCTACTTGGTCCATTCAATCTCTTACACAAAAATATCTACTACTTCTTGCGATTCAAGCGCGATAGCACTGAAAATAGTTGTCACTGAATTTCGCTCGCGCCGTGGTCCCTTTGCCTTTACTGATTTCGTACGTCATCGTGTGTCGAGCACTCTCCCAATTTCAGCTCGGCAACAACGTCCGAAATTAATATTTCGCGCGCGGTTCACTGCAAATATTTCCAACAGTCGTCGGTCCTATTTTTGCGTATGCCTGTCGATAGTGAGAATTTTGCCGCAAACAAAGGAGATCGATATGATGTCATTACTTAACACTATGAAGATCTCCAACAGAGTGCTGCTGATCAGCCTCGTCTTTACCCTGCCCATCGCCGTGCTCTTCTACCTCATGGTCAGCGGCTTCGATGAGAACATTGAATTCGGCCACTATGAACAAGCCGGTAATGCGTTCCAGCGGCCGCTGGAAGATCTGCTCAACTACGTGCACGGGCACAAGGCTCTCGCCGGCCATCTGTTGGCCGGCCAAATCGGCGCGAAAGAAGAGTTGAGCTCATTGGAACAGCGGATCGATGCCGCGGTCAACGCGCTGACCGCCGTCGACAAACAGTACGGCTCGATGTTGTTGTTTACCGATGAAGGTCTGGCTCGCCGCAAGGAGACCGCGCGCGCGGAGTCGATCGCCAGAGACTGGCGCTCGCTGAAGGAGAAATTCACGAGCCTGAAACCAGACGAATGCGATACGCTGCACGCGAATTTGATTGCGGACATCCAGACGATCACTACGCATGTCGGCGACACATCGAAGCTCATCCTGGATCCCACGATCGACAGCTACTACTTGAGCAACGCAACACTCTGTTTGCTACCACAAACGCAGGACCGCCTCGCCAACGTGATGGCGCTCGGCGACGACGTGCTCCGGCATCAGGCACTTTCGCGAGACCAGCGGGATCAGTTGAAAGTTGGCGCCGCTAATTTGAAAGCCGTAGACCTCGATCCCATTGTCGCGAGCATCCAGCGCTCGCTCAGCGAAGATCCCATGTACTATGGAACCTGCGCGTCGTTCCAGAAAAATGTGCCTCCCGCGCTGGCGGAATTCGTCGCCGCCGATGAAGCCTTCATCGCGCTGACGAACACGCTCGCCGATTCGGAAAAGTTCGACATAGATGCGAAAGCCTTTTTTGCAGCCGGTGCCAAGGCCAGGGACGCGAGCTTCAAACTCTGGAGCAATTCAGCGTCGGAACTGGACAATTTGTTGCAGCTGCGCATGGACAGCTACCGGCAGGCCAGAATCACCTGCGTTGCGTTGACTGCGCTGGTGCTGTTGCTGGCCTTCGCTCTGGTTTCCATTATTGCGCGAAGCATCAATCGCGTGCTGGTGCAGGTGATCGGCGGCATCACTCACAACGCCGATCAAGTGTCGTCAGCCTCCTGCCAGGTCGCGCAGTCCAGTCAAGCCATGGCCCGCGACGCCGGAGAGCAGGCGGCCAGCCTGGAGGAATCCTCCGCCTCCATTGAAGAGATGGCCGCGATGACGCGCCAAAACGCTCAAAACGCCCAGCAGGCCAACTCCATGGCGGACGCCGTGGGCACAGCTGCCGAGACCGGACTGTCCAACGTTCACCGTGTATCCACGGAGATCGAGGCACGTCTGGCGGACATGGCAAATGCCATCGAGGAAATTAAGGACTCGACCGACCGGACGGCGAAGATTGTCAAAACCATCGATGAGATCGCGTTCCAGACCAATCTTCTGGCGCTCAACGCGGCGGTGGAATCCGCGCGCGCGGGCGATGCCGGGAAAGGCTTCGCCGTGGTCGCCGACGAGGTCCGCAGTTTGGCGTTGCGTTCCGCGGAAGCGGCGCGAAATACCACGGAGCTTATCGAAGCCTCGCAGAAGAAGGCCGCCATTGGCGTCAAGCTTTCGACTGATGTAGCCAACCTGCTCAAGCGTACTATGGAAAACGACGTCTCCAGCAGTTTCCAGAACACGGCGAAGAAGACACTAAAGGTTCGCCAATTGGTCAGCGAAGTCAGCGCCGCGACCAACGAACAGGCCAAGGGCATCGAGCAAATCAACATCGCAATTTCCGCAATGGACAAGGTCGTGCAATCGAACGCAGCCAGTGCGGAGGAGACGGCTGCGGCCAGCCAGGAGCTCTCCGCCCAAGCGATTGAAATGACCCAACTGATAGGGGTACTCAGTAAACTGGTGCTCGGACACCGGCGCACTGAACCGCAGCCCGCAGCGACCGACGAGGCCGCAGTCGCGGACAAACCCACTTCGAAGCCCCGGCCGCAAGTGATCGCAGCACTGAAAGACCGCGCAGCAACTGGAAGATTGGCCGCGACCGATTCCAATTCTCACCATTGATTCACTGCTCGTTATTAAGCGCAAAGAAGGCGGCCGGATTCATTCCTGCGTTTAGATAGTGCAGGGTGACATGTCCTTTGATTTTCCAGCTCAAATATTTACCTCGTTCCGTTTTTGTAATTTTACTGGGAATCCAGTAGCGCCCGGGTTTCGAATCTCGCACATCCACCCGCGTGCCTGTCTTATTTTGGATGTACTATTCCGTTGTACTATTCATCAGTACAACGAAAATCAAATTCTTCAAACCATTTGCTGTGAGAGACTTTCGATTTTAAGGGCGTGATTCGGAGCCACACACTCTGTTACAGGGCACAATCCTCGGCGGGATAGCCGGACGATTGACTTTTGCACTAGTGTAGTGTATTGAAACTAGAGTGACCTATGACATCGCAGACATGTTTCCCTTATCGAGGAGGATGAAGCATGCGCGTAGCGCGAACGGTGACACTGGACGACGATCAACGACAACAATTGCAGCAATGGTCGCGCGGACGCAGCACCGCCTACCGGCTCGTCAAGCGCGCCGAAATTATCCTTTTGGCCGAAGGGGG
>JBBRPR010000141.1:0-5777 GCA_038227875.1 Planctomycetota bacterium | reverse complement strand
TGAGCGCCGTATCCGCCTCCCTCAGCTTGGCGATGATCTGCTCTGGACTGTGCCTCTTGCGTTTCATGAGAATCCCTTCCGGCCTCTTCAGGCCTAAGAACTCTCATAACACCTGGTTCAGTTTTTGGGGAGCAGGTCATCCCTGCCCATCCCCATCTCTGACCCCTGGCCCCTGACCCCTGACCCCTCGCGCTTTAGCGCGCCGTCGCGACGATGAGACACTTTCGGCAGTTACTGCCAAGGTGTCCCGTGACACTGTCCGAAAAATCGGATTTCTTTCCATTTCAATCCTAAACCATCCACGACTCAGTCCGATGAGTGGTGTGGAAGCGACGAGGATCAGCCAGTTCAAGCGAACCGGGACTCGAAGCTCAAAAATGGCAAGGATGCCAAGGAACCAACCAGGGAGGGAAGTAATCATGGCCGCGATCTACACAAACACGAGTGCGCTGACGGTATACAAGAACTACAACCGCAACCAAATGGCTCTGTCTTCTTCGATGGAAAAACTCGCCACCGGCTTGAAAATCAATCGCGGTTCGGACGACGCGGCGGGCCTGGCAATCAGCGAAAATCTTCGTGGTCAGATCGCCGGAACCAACAAGGCCGTCGACAACATCGCCAACGCCACCAACTTCATCAACGTCGCTGACGGCTACCTTCAGACGGTCGACAGCATGCTCGGCCGCATGGAAGAACTGGGCGTCGAAATGGGTGACGCAACCAAGACCAGCGGCGACAAGGGCAACATCGCCAGCGAATACAACGCACTGAAGGGTGAAATCGACAACGTCTTCACCAACGGCAAGTTCAACGGTCAGGCCATCTTCGGAACGGGCACCGCGACCTTCGTCGTCGACGCCAACGGCAACTCCAACGGCGTCTTCTCGCTCGACAGCGCCGCGATCGCCTCCTTCTCCTCGACGGCCATCAACACCATCGCCGCGACGTCCGATGCGACCACCGCCGTCAGCCAGATCCAGGCCGCGATCCAGACCATCTCCGCTCAGCGCGCCGCACTGGGTGCCAACCAGAGCCAGCTCAACTTCAAGAGCCAGGGCCTGCAAAACTACTCTGAAAACGTATCGGCCGCGGAAAGCCGCATCCGCGATGTGGACGTCGCCGCGGAAACGACGAACTTCTCAAGACAGCAAATCCTGGTACAAGCCTCGACCTCCATGCTCGCCCAAGCCAACTCACTGCCCCAGGGCGTCCTGAAGCTCCTCGGTTGATCGAAGTGAGGACTGATGAGGAACAAAAACTCCCCGCTTACGCGGGGAGTTTTTTGTTTCCATGAATTAACAAGCGATGCGACGCGCCGTACCTCAGTCCTCGGCCCTCAGTCCTTCTGTTCCGCCCTAGCCCTTGATCTCGAACTTCGTTCCCTTACGGGCGAGATTGTTGACGCGCATCTGCTCGTACACTTCCTCGGGCTTCACGAACGGTTTCTTGTGTTCGCGAATGGTCTTGTACAGCTCCCCGTAGAAATCGACCTTCAGTTCGGCCGGTTCGGCAGGGACGCGCTTTTCGTTCCACTGCAGCGCTTCGCCCTGCACGCCGTATTTGCGATTGGGGACGGCGAGACTGTCGTCGACCTTCAACTTCGGCAGCGTCTTGGGATCGAGGTACTTGATCACGAATTCATTGCCTTCGCGCATCAGCGTGCCCAGGGAACCCATGACCATCAGCTTGGGCTGCGGGAAGGCGCAGGCGCTGCTGACTTCCATGTCCAGCACGCGGCCGCTCTTGGCGCGCATGAGGATCTTGACGTGGTCGTCGGCGTCACCGGCGGTGACCACGGCCTGCAAGTCGCCCCACACATCAACGACGGGGGATTCCAGCAGCTGCAGCGCCAGGTCGATCGAATGCGGACACGTGTTGTTCAGCGAACCGCCGCCGTACTTGCGCAGCGTCTGCCAGTCGTTGCGGCGCGCGAAGTTCGACCAGTTCATCTTGATCAGATGGACCTTGCCGAGAATTCCCGAGTGGATGATCTGCAGGACGTGATGCAGTTCGGGATTGCAACGGTACTGCTGATGGACGGTGAAAACCTTCTTCGATTTCTTGGCGGCCTCGATCATCTTCGTGGCTTCTTTGAGGCTGATCGACATGGGCTTTTCGGTCAGGACGTGCAGGCCCTTCTTCAGCGCTTCGATGCTCATCGGCGTGTGCATGGTGCTGGCGGTGGCGACGATCACCAGCTCGGTGTCGCCGGGATCTTTGAGAAAGTCCGACCACTCCGCGAATGTGCGGCAGCCCAGAACCTGTTCGGCTTCCTTGCGCCGTTCGGGTTGGGGATCGATGCACGCGACGATTTTGTAATCCGGGCGATCCTTCAGACCTTCAACGTGAATGCTCCAACCCGCGCGCCCCAAACCCACGACGGCAGTCCGGATGGGACCCGCATTGTTACCCTTGGCCATTATGGCAATTCCCCCAAATGAGATGAGAAGTGATGTGAAGTGTGCAAGACATCATTTTACGTACACCGGCAAAGTCAAGAAACATGTTCGACATAACGGAATGGCTCTTGGCTGTTGGTTCTTGGCTCTTGGCTCTTGGCTCTTGGGAGCAACGGCACGGTCAATCTCTGCTCAACGAAAAAGGTTGCTGCGAAGCTCCCATGATCTCTCCGACTCGGAAGCGCTGCTCCCAAGAGCCAAGAGCAACGAGCTAAGAGCTAAGAGCTAAGAGCTAAGAGCTAAGAGCCGCCCCTACGCAAACGCCTTCCTGAAATTGTAATCAAACAAGAGCGCCCATTCCCGGCGCTGCAATTTCAGCAGCACGGCGGTGGTGGCGGGATCTCCGGCGGCGGAGCAGCGGTCTACAAACCACGCGCCGTCCCAGGCGGTCAGTTTCAGCAGTTGCTCGTTCAGCGGTTTTCCGGCTGCGCCGGCGGCGGCGGTGATTTCGCGGGCGTCGTCGAGCAGCTCGGGGCCGACGGGATGTTCGCCGACGCGCGCGAACCAGTATTTGGCGTTGCTGGGGTCCGGTTCGCGGCGGTGCAGGATCGCGTGCCAGTAACTGCCCGACGGCGTGGCGATCTTCTGCGCGATGTCGTGGCTTTCGGTGAAGTAATCGAACAGCAGCCACAAACCGGACTGCAACGCTTCCGCGTCGTGCGGCATGCGCACGCGGCGGTTAGTGGAGATCGTCTGATCGTTCATCGCGCGCAACGCCGGCAGCGCGTCCGCCACGGGCGTTCCGATGTTCAGCGTCCGCGGCAGCTCGGCCGCATCGGCCTTCTCAATCAATTCACGCGCGGCCGTTCCGTACGACTTCCGGTCAATCTCTCGCATTCCATTTTGATCCAGTGAGAAAACTAATGAAACACCGCCACGACCACGATCACCAGCACCACGATCGCCACAGCCAGGCCGATCAGGAACGCGTACTTGAACTGGGCGGAACGTCCCTGCGTGGAACTGACGGTGCTGCGCGAACGCGTGCCGATCGCCACCGACGCATGCGACTGCTGACTGCGGCGCGAGCGCGGTTTCAGTGCGCCGTTGGAAATGCTGTCGAGTGATCCGGAAATCTCCGGCAGCCGCTCGGGCGTGATCGCGCGCTCGGCGTTCTTCTGAGCCTGCGGCCGCGAGACGCTCGACCGCCCCGACGCCGGACGCGTGCTGATCGGCGCCTGGCCCTGCCGCGCCAGCGCGATGTCGGCCATCAAATCCGCGGGCGTCTGGTAACGCTCCGCCGGATCCTTGGCCATCATCTTCTCCAGAATGTGGCAGAAGTTCAGCGAGACGGCGTGGTCGATGTCGTGGGGACTCGGCACGGTTTCGTTCAGATGCTTCATCATTACCACGGCCGGTGTTTCGCCGTCGAAGGGCGGGCGGCCGGTGATCATTTCGTAAACCGTCGCGCCCAGCGCGTAGATGTCGGCGCGGATGTCGATGTTGGTCTTGCCCTCAATCTGTTCCGGCGAGAGATAAAACGGCGTGCCCATCGCGATGCCCGACCGCGTGATGCGCCGGCGGCCCTGCGTCTGGTTGTCCATCGCCAGGCCCATGTCGGCGAGCTTCGCGATGCCGTGCGCGGTGACGATGATGTTCTCGGGCTTGATGTCGCGATGGACCAGCCGTTCGCCGTGAATATGGTCCAGCGCCGACGCGATCTGCTCCATGATCGAGAGCACTTCCGTTTCGGGCAGCCGGCCGCGCTGTTCCAGCAGTGCGTAGACGTCGTGGCCCTGTACGAATTCCATGACCAGGAAGTGGTAGCCGTCGGCCTGACCAACATCGAGACCGTGAACGATGTTGTCGTGATCGAGCTCAAACGCGGCGCGCGCTTCGCGTTCGAAGCGTTCGACGAAAACCTTGTCGCGCGCGCGGGAGCGCGGGAGCACCTTCAGCGCCACGATCTGTCCGTCGCGGGTGTCGGTCGCCTGGTAGACGGCGCCCATGCCGCCTTCGCCGAGCTTGCGGATCAGATCGTAAGGACCGATGCGCGTGACTTTCTGTTCGGCTTCGCGCTGCAGGTTCAACAGGCGCGCGAGCTGATTGGGCGTGAGGTAGCCGCGGCTGACGAGCAATTCGCCCAGGCGTTCGGACGCCCCGGTCTGTTCGTTGCGGTGCTGCAGCGCGAGACATTCTTCAACTTCGGGAGGCTGGCAGAGACCCTGCGCGACGGAGAGTTGTCCCAGACGAATGTCATCCAGCGTCGGCATGCAGCCCTACCTACTTGAAGCGACGCGCGCGTGGAGCGCCAACGCGGGCATGGGTCATGGTTCCGGGTCTTGAGCCATGGGGCAACACGTCGAAAACGACCGCAAGAACGCGACTCATTTAAGGTATGTGATGAACCCCCGTGGTTACGTTAAGGCGGGTTTTTGAACTGTCAAGACGACGGTAAGGTCTGTGTGGTTATAAATTTCCAATTATCTCGGAACTTTTTTCCCACGGGCGAACCTTTTGTCTTATCCGCGTGATATTATTGGACCGAACTTTTACTTTGGCGACCTGTCCGCGGAATGAAAACGTCCATGGGAAACGTCGATCGCAAGGCGACCAAGAACGAAATGGAACACGCACGCCGGGTGATCAAAGCCGCGTTTCCTGAGTACGAACCGATCTTCGGGGGACACAGCAGTTACGGTGGGCATCGCGCACCGCGGGACCATACCATCTCATTTCGCTTACGCGATGGTTGGGGCAAATATCACTCGAATGAGGTCTGTGGAGTACCATATAATGCCGCCCCAAAAAGGAGGCTATATGGATTTGTCGATGTATGAAACTGAGAAAGTGCTAGGGGAAGGCTCATTCGCTATTGTAACTCGGTTGAAACACAAGCAAACGGGCGAGGCCATTGCCGTAAAAACACTGACAGCAAAGAGCCAGAAGGATCTAGACTATGTTTCTTGGTTCAAACGCGAAGTCAAGATTTTGGAAGCACTCCAAGGCAATCCTCACGTCGTTCCACTGCTATTTGCGGATGTCAATCGCTTCATCATCGTTATGCCTGCAGCTGAACAGAACCTGTACAACTACATTCAATACAAGAATAGCGCCTTGGAATTAATTCATCGGGTCCACATATTTGAGGACATCCTGTGTGCAATGACCGATGCGCACAGTAAAAATTTCCTCCACCGCGACTTAGCGCCGGCAAATATACTGATATTCAATCAGGAAGCGTCCCACTGATTGTTGAAAATTGAAGAGCGTCCCGTGCCGATGAAGAAAGGTATGGGAGCGATGAAAATGGAAAGTGACGAGATAGTGGAAGAGGTTGGCAGGATGGGGCCGCAGGCAGCGGGAGACACGTTT
>JBBRPR010000140.1:0-6213 GCA_038227875.1 Planctomycetota bacterium | reverse complement strand
GTTGGGCAGGAAATGACCGAGCCCGTTGAGGAACGGGAAGGTGTTGGCTTCGATGAGCGCGTGGGAGCGGCCTTCGATGAGGGCGAGATCCGCGGTGGCGTCCCTGGGCAGGAGCCGTTTGTGGCCGAGGCTGATCAGCCGGTCGGACACGTCCTGCGCGTCCAGGCCGAGATCTTCAGGCCGAGATCTTCAGGCTTGAGTTTTTTGCAGCCGCGCCAGAAGCGCACGCTGACATTGACGAGCACACCCTCGCGGGTGAGCACGTCGAGGAGTGGGTTGGTGGCCATAAGGGCGACCTCCTTTCGTGTGGTTGATGCGCCGCAGGAATCTCCGGCGCGGGTTGTTTGCTGAAAATAGGTGGCCCGTGAACGAAGCCGGGCCGGACAGACTTGCGTCCCTCCGACCCGGGCTTCGTGTGCGGACTTCGCGTTGCTACGCGGGCTAGTGTGGTCCGCCGCATTTAGTGAGGAATATCTTTTCATCGCGTTCAGACCCTGTTACGGGTCGTCAATGCGCATTGCCTTACTGGTTGAACTGACGGTCGCGGATCGCTTGTGGCTGGAGCAGACCGCGCAAAGTGCGCTGACCCCACGACGGCTCGCGGAGCGTTGCCGCATCGTCTTGTTGGCCGCCAAGGGGCAAAGGAATGAACAGATCGCGGCGGCGCTGGGCGCTTCGGCGAACAAGGTGGGCCGCTGGCGTTCGCGCTTTGCGAAAACGGGTCGCGCCGGCATCGAGCAGGATGCGCCCGGGCGCGGCCGCAAGCCGACTTATCCCGCGGAAGTGCGCCAGTTGCTGGTCCGGAAGACCACGCGCGGCACGCCTCCGGGAGAGACCCACTGGAGCCGGTCCACGATGGCCAAGGCGATGGACCTGAGCCCGAGCACCGTCGGACGCATTTGGCGCGCCCACGGACTCAAGCCTCATCTGGTGCGGACCTTCAAGGTTTCCAACGATGCCCACTTTGCCGAAAAGCTGGCTGACATCGTCGGCCTCTATCTGGACGCGCCGGAGCATGCCATGGTGCTCTGCTGCGATGAAAAGAGCCAGGTCCAGGCGCTCGATCGCACCCAACCGGGACTGCCGCTCAAGAAAGGACGCGCCGGGACGATGACCCATGACTATGTCCGGCACGGGACCACCACGCTTTTCGCCGCCCTGAATGTGGCCGATGGTAAAGTCATCGGGCAGTGCCAGGCGCGGCATCGGCATCAGGAGTGGCTGAAGTTCCTGCAACAACTCGACCGGGAAACCCCGCCCACCTGCGACTTGCATCTGATCCTCGATAACTACGCCACCCACAAACATCCGAAAGTCAAAACGTGGCTGGCCAAACATCCGCGCTTTCATCTGCACTTCACCCCGACCAGTGCTTCTTGGCTGAACATGGTCGAGCGCTTCTTTCGGGACTTAACCCAGAAGCGACTGCGGCGCGGCGTCTTTCACAGCGTGCCACACTTGATCACCGCGCTCGAAGACTATCTGGTGCATTACAATGCCAACCCCACGCCCTTTGTCTGGACGGCCAAGGCCAACGACATCCTCCTGAAAGTCAAACGTGCCCGCTCGAAGCTGCGCCCAACAAATCCTCCTCGTTAATTGCGGTGGACGAGACTAGATCCCAACCGGCAGTCGGATCTTGATGCTGCACGGTGGCGTACACGACGACCGGCACGGCGTTCTTCGCTTCGACGTAAGCTCCGAGTATCCATACCGAATTGTCTCCTGTGGCCGTGTTGCGCCATACGAGATCGGTCTGGCCGTCGCCATTGAAATCGCCAGTGGCGGCGATGCGCCAGTTCTTGTCACTCACCGGTGGCAGCTGCGCGAAGTGCTTTGTGTGTGCGACGTTCTTTTCCGGATCGAATCTGTCGAGGATCCAGACCGAGTTCTCTCCCGTGGCCTCGTTACGCCAGACGAGATCGGTCTGGCCGTCGCCGTCAAAATCCCCTGTGGCAACGATGTCCCATCCGTCCTCCAGTCCTTCGGAGTCAAAGCTCGGATATGCGTAGGGTCCGTAGGTGTTTGGACCCGCGACGACTGGCTTCAGAGGCCAAAAGGAGTTCCATTGCGTACTTTTGTGCCGCCACACGACGTCCGGCTGGCCATCCCCGTCGAAGTCGGGGCCATGGGCGATCGGCCTCACCCGACTCGCTGTCTTGAGCCCATAGACTTGGACCTTGCCATCGAATGTCGCGACATACACATGCCCATTGGCGATCGTCGGCGGACAAAACTTCGCGATCGATCCGAGGAAATCCGCGGCCAACGGCGCGCTTGGCGCAAGCGTGTTCGGAGGGACGTTCCCGCTGTTCCAGAGCTCGCGCAGCGAATAACCGTCGTACGCGCGCAGAATTCCATCTACCTTTTCCATATGGGGGGGCGAGTTTCGCGCCGGGTCCTTCTGCGCCTGGAGCGGCTGCGTCATCCAGAGGATCGGCGCCTGGTGCGCAGGCGGATTGCCGGACACAGACAGGATCCCGGACGGCATGGTCGGTTTACGGTCGTCGAAGTTGTTCGGTCGTTCGCGCTTCGTCGCGACCGCGAACGCTGGCGTGGCTAGCGTCGCCGTGTGTGGCAACCACCAATACCCGCGCAGGTAGTCGCGCTCTGCCGCAACGTAAATGCGCCCGCCGTTATTATCGCCCCAGTACACCGGACTCCCGTGTATATGCGGCCACAAGTTCTGGTTCGTTAGCGGGCCGTATCCCTCGTAGCTCGTGAGTTCATTGCCGAGATCAGCCGGACCCCAATACGTGTTGTGCGCGACGCGCACGATTTGATTGTGCCTCGTGATCGGACCAAGCGCGTTGCGATCGAGGACGAAGAACACGCCTTCCTTGCCGCCGCCGACAAGGTGGTGGGGCGGCAAAAGGAGCGAGCCGATCGTACCTAGATCCAGATCGTTGTCTTGGAGGAACTTCTGATCGTGGACGATCGAGCGGTCGGGTAGTGTAATGTCCGCTTAAACTGTACTCACCCCTATGAAAATCAGGTCGTGGGCTACTTTGAAACGCACTCAGTTTCGAGCAGGCCAACCATTTCTTCCAAGCTCCAGACGTGCTCGGCAACGCCAGCCTCCATTGCAGGGGTGACGCGAAGCGAGGCGTGAATGCGGCAGAAGTTGTAGTGCATGAAGTAGATCGCCAGCGCGTGTTCGTGGTTCTCGACCTTTTTCGAGAAGCCATTCGTGAGGCGAGTGAAGCGGCGCATTCCCATCCGCATCGAAAGATTCTGGCGCTCGGCGTAGGACGTTGAGACGTGCGCGAAATCTGGCGAGCCGGTGATGACGGCTTTCTTCGCGCCCATGCACACAGCGGGGCTGTAGCGCACTTCGCCGCCCTCTGGCGTGTTGCCATAAACCTTGATGAGCATCGCGTAATCGACTTCGCACCCGAACGCATCTTCCACGGCGTTCAAATACGCCTTGTGGCCGTCCGTCGTGAGTTGCACGCGATGCGCGAGACGGGCCTTGAGATCATGGATGAAGTGATACGCCGCGCCGCCGTCACGCGTTCCGACAAACCAGCATGGAACGAGTTTCGTGTCTGCGCAGATCGCCGTCCACGTCCACACGTCGCCCCATCCTTTTTCCTTCTGCTCTGCGCTGGCGTTCTTTTCTTTCGCCCCAACAAACGCCCAAATTTCGTCACATTGAATCCGCTTGCACGGGAGGTTGCGGAAGACGCGATCCTGATACGCGGAGCAGGCCGTTCCCATATCCACGAGCAACTTGCTCACGGTTTTCTTCGCGAAGCCGGTCATTCGGCACGTGGCGCGAAGTGAATTCCCCTCGACCATGCACGCGACGATTCGCGCGCGCTCTGCGGTGCTCAGCTTGTTCATGTGGTCAACATGCTTGCCCGCTTAAGCATTGTCAACTTAACTTTCACAAATTACCGCATCGTGATGCGTTGATGTGTGTTTTCAATTGACGCAATGCACGGGGAATGCTGATGGTAGGGGCATGAAGAGCAACGCACCCTCTGCGCGTTCCAAACGCCCCCCCACTCCACAGAAAGGAAAGTCCCGTTCATTGAAGCGGGATTACGAACGTTATTTTGTCCCAATCCCTCCGCGGCCCAGAGACGATGATAATTTCTCGCTGGAACAACCGTCTCCGCTTCGATGGTATCCTTCGGAGACCACCTATGGCATCGGGTTAGACGTGGCCTTGGCGTAATATGCCAAACTGGAGCGAGGTTCTTCAGCAAATCCATCTTAAATCTGCGGAGTGCCAGACTAGAGCCGCACAATTTGAGGCACAGTCTCATCAGGCGATTACCAGTGTCCGAAAGCAATACCTAAATGAGCTTCACAAGCACACTGGAAGGAACGTAATTGCCTACTATTCCGGCTTCCTGTCGAAGCCGAACACGGTAGGCACTGAGATTAACGACGAGGATAAGAACGGCTTCATGATGACCGTTCATAAGCTAGACCGTGCGAATGGGCTCGACTTGATTCTGCACACTCCAGGCGGGGGCATAGCGTCCACTCAATCCATCGTAGATTATCTCCATAAAATGTTCCGACAGGCCGGAAGTCCGGTGCCGGATATTAGGGCAATAGTGCCGCAGATTGCCATGTCCGGTGGAACCATGATGGCGTGTTCGTGCAAAGAGATTTGGATGGGTAAGCACTCTAACCTCGGTCCGATCGACCCGCAGGTAAATGGTGTGCCTGCCTATGGAGTTCTCAGGGAGTTCAAAACTGCATGCAAGGAGGTAAAGTCGGACCCTAGCAAGATTGCCATGTGGCAGCCTATTATTGGCCAGTATCGACCCACCTATCTTAGCCGGTGCGAGAACGCCATCGACGGATCGAATGCTTTTGTCACGAAGCAGTTGGCGGCAGTGATGTTCAACGGAGACGGAAAAGCCAAGTTGAAAGCCGCTAAAATTGTCAAAGCTCTGACTCATTACACCAACAACAAGAGTCACGATCGGCATATTCACTTCGAGGAGTGCCGCGCAATGGGATTGAACGTTAAGTCAATCGAGGACGATACGGACAAGGGGCCGGATTACATGGCCACTTTTCAAGACTTGGTTTTAACCGTTCATCACTGCTACATGCACACTTTGATGAATACTCAGGCTTACAAGGTGATTGAAAACCACGCTGGAATCGGAATGATTAAGAATCTTATTCAACCGCCAGTTCAACAGCTCCGCTAATCGCCTTCCGGTAAATCTCTGCTCCAGCGCACTGTTGCCGCTGCTTTGGCTATCTGTTTCCGGCGCTTCGCCGACAGGCTTTTAGCACGAGCTTTGCCCCCCTTACTACCGCCGAGTTTTCCCAAAATCGAAGCTGCCTGACTCCGTAGCGCCTTCTCTTCATCGGTTGGAATCGGTTTCTCGACAAGTTTAGGTAGCGGCTGGTCGGTCGTCTGCGCGACGATCCGAGCCGCCGCTTGCATGGCGTCTTCTCGTTTGCTTGGGCGTGTAGGCATGCCGCACGATGCCCATCGCCAACCCTGCCTGCAATCCCATTTTCAGATTCTCGGATTCAAAGTAGCCCACTACCGAAAATCAGCGTATGCCTGATCGGATCATGGTGCAGCTTCACGAAAGCGTCGCCGACGTTCGGGCCGCCGCCTTTGTCGTAAATACCATTCCCCGATTCAATATAGATGTCGCCAGCCTCATCGACGGACGGGCCGGCGCCCGACATCCAGATGCCGCCGGCAGATTGGACGCCGGCAGTTTCGCCCGGTGTGCTGTTAAACACGCCGCTCGGCGTGAAGGTCGCACGCCCCGGCGACGCCGTCACATCATACGCCATCACCCAGCCGTGATACTGGTTGCCGTCGGCGTCGCAGCCGTTTGCGCCGAAGGCGACGTAGATTGTGCCAGCGTTGAGGAGAAGTGCTGCTCGTTGAAGTTGTACCTTGGTGTCAAAGGCCGGGCTGGCGCCTGGCGGCGTGTCAATCGCCGTCGAAGCGACCTGCCCGCCTGTCAACAAACTCAGCGCGAAGAGCACATGCGAAAACGAATGGGAGGTTGACGGATTGGGGCGCGAAACCCGGTCGTCGGTGGAGACGGTGGTCGTCTCAAGCGCGGCCACTAAGTAGAGGCTATCCCAAAACCTTCTTGTTAAAAAGCGCGAAACTTGGTTAAGCATAGTAATGTTACAACTTACGGTGCCGGAACTGGATATGCTTTGCACGATGTTGCCGGACCAGCCTAACAGTCCGAAAGGGGGACGTCC
>JBBRPR010000139.1:0-6555 GCA_038227875.1 Planctomycetota bacterium | reverse complement strand
GATACTCTTTCATCCAAACACTAAGGGTTTGTTGGCTGACGCCGAAAAGCTCCGCAACCCGGCATTGCTTTTCGCCCTTCAGCACCGCAGCTACCGCAAGACGCCGCAATAGGGTCAGTTCCGTCTGAGTCAGATTTCGATGCTAGTGTTTGCTGGCTCGCTGTGTACTGTCGTTCATGGTCGGCCAGCAGACGCTGCTCCACTTCTTCCATCTCGGCAATGGCGCGAAATCCGCGCAACCGCCGATCGAATTTTTATAGGTAAGCGGCGAGACCATCCTCGCCTTATCCAACCACTATTTTTCTACAACAGTTTGGCAATGGCGATTCTGGATCTGCCTATAAAAATATTAATTTCTCAAGGTATCTCATGCATCTCATTAAACATTAAAACGTACAATGCGTTACTTAGCCTTTCGCAGCCCCTCCATGCACGCCAGTTGCTCCACCAACACGCTGTCGAGTTCCTGGATCGTTGCGACGAGAGCCTCTATCAGGAGCGGCAGGGCTTCCAGATTCTTGCATTCCGCAGCGTGTTCGACCCGCAGTGCCTGTTGGCTCACTTGGCGGCCACCAAGGTTACTGGCGCTGCCGCCGACTTTGTGCGCTAGGCAGCGGATCGCTTCGGCGTCGCAATTCAGCTGCGCGGTGGAAAGGTGCGAGACGACGTTACGCGCGCCGGTCCGGTACGCTTCGACGATGTCGCAAGTCATGCCGGTGGCATTCGATTTGGTCTCGATGTCGACCAACTGCATAAATCGGGAGAGATCCAGCGCCGGTTCTTCCGCCGGATTGCGTCCCGCGAGGGCCTTGGCGGCCCAGGCTTCAACCTTGCCGCGGAGTTCCTCGGCTTGAATCGGTTTGGCGATGAAATCGTCCATGCCTGCCTCCAAGCATTTCTCGCGGTCACCCAGCATTGCGTGCGCGGTAATGGCAATGATGGGAATGCGCACACCGGTTCTCTCGCGGCGGCGGATCTCCCGAGTGGCTTCGTATCCGTCCAAACCCGGCATTTGGCAATCCATCAAGATTAGATCGTGCTTGTTCTGAGCCCAGGAGTCCACGGCCTTTCGGCCGTTGTCGACCACGCTGGTCTGCACGCCCGTGCGCATCAGCAGCAAAGAAGCCACACGCTGGTTGACTTCGTTGTCGTCGGCGATAAGCACGCGCACGCCACGTAAATCCAGCGGCTGAGGCCGCAGTTTGGGGGTATTGACGTGCTCCTGCGTCGTAAGCCGTCGAGTCGCGCCGGGCTGCCTTATCAGCGTTAGGAAAAACCAGAATGATGAACCGTCGTTAGGACGGCTGACAACGCCGATCTCGCCGCCCATCAGTTCAACCAATTGCTTGGAAATCGCTAGGCCCAGCCCCGTTCCGCCATGGCGTCGGGAGTTGGAATCATCGGCTTGGGTGAAGGGCTGAAACAGTCGCGTTTGCGTGTCCCGGCCAATACCTTCGCCGGTATCGATGACCGCGAAACGAATGGTTGAATCCGATTCGGTTTCCGAAACGTTCGTGACCACCACGCGCACGCCGCCGCGCGCGGTGAACTTCAGCGCATTGCCGATCAGGTTGATCAGTACCTGCCGCAAGCGTCCCGCGTCCCCGCGCAGCAGTATCGGCACCGCCACGTGAATGGTCGCGGTAAGAAACAATTTCCTGCGGACAGCCTGCACGCGCAACAGTTCCATGGCGCTGTCGAGAGTTTCCTGGAGATCGAAATCCTGTTTCTGGATCGTGAATTTTCCAGCTTCGATTTTTGAGATGTCGAGAATGTCGTTGATGATCGCCAGCAGTGCATTGGCGCTGGAGAGAATGGTGTCGGTGTACTCCTTCTGACTGGCCGTCAGCGGCGAACTGGAGAGCAGTTCGGACATGCCCACGATTCCATTCATTGGCGTGCGGATTTCGTGGGACATGTTGGCCAGAAAGTTGGCCTTGGCGCGCGTGCTGGCCAGCGCCAAGTCACGCGCAGCGGCCAGTTCGACGGCCTGCGCTTCCAGTTGCACCGTTTTTCCAGTGAGCAGATCGCGTGCCTGCAACGCTTCCACGGCACTCTGCCGCGCGGCTGATTCGGCCGTCTGCAGGTCGCGAGTGCGGTTGAGCACGCGGTTCTCAAGTTCGTCGTTGGCCTGCTTCAACTCCGCGTCGCGTTCTTCGATCTGTATGAGCATCAGATTGAACTGGCGGAATAGAATCCCGATTTCGTCTTGCGAGACGGCGGTGACGCGAATCGAGTAGTCTCTTTGCTGGGAGACCCGCTGCGTGATCTCCGCCAGTTCATGCAGGGGGCCAGAGATGCGGCGCTGCAGGAACCAGCCCATTAAGAGCGCGATGGGCACTGAGCTTAAAATCAGCGCCGCGATCACCCATCCCAGAGAACGCAACTGGCGGATCTGAAGTTCGTTGTCAGTCTCCAGATACAGGCAGCCGATGGGCTGGTTGTCCAATTCGATCGAGCGCACGACGATATATTGTTTGCCGTTGAATGCTTTGCGGTCCGGGACCGCCTTGTCGGGCAGGTGCGCGGTTTTCAGCGGGTGGCGGTAGTCGGCCAGCACCGTACCGTCTTTGTTGAATACGCGCGCGCCCGTGACGCTCTCGTCGGCTTTCAGCGAGGCGAGCGCTTCGGTGGCGGACTTCGCGTCGGCAAAGGCCAGCGGCGCGATCACGTTTCCGGAGATCACGTCCGCCAGCGTTTCGGCACGGCTGGCGAGCTGCTGGTGCGAGATCGAGTATTCGTAGGCGTAAAAAATGAGACACGCGGCCATCAGCACTAGCAACGCCACCGCACCGATCGTGAGGGTTAGCTTGCGCTGAATCGACCAATGCACGCGCTAATCTCCCTTCGAGTGCGACCCCTTGGCCAGCGATAGTAATCGTGAGCTGATGGTCAGATGTGAAAACTTTGCCGGGGTCGTGTTGATTTCGAACCGGATTTTCCCATCCTCTTTCAGCAGCCGGATCATGCCTCCATCGTCGATGAACGTCGAAGATGCCCCGACGGTCAACGTCGGATGGTTTTTCAACTGCTCCAGTGCGTCCTGACTCGTTTTAGTGTCGGTAATGCCCACGACAATCACGTGCGCGGATTTCACGTCGGCGGCCGTGGAGAAATGGCGGACTACGATTTTTCTTCCACCCACGCTCTGCCCGCTCAGGATCTCCTCCAATGCCCCTTCATACGGGTCGTCGCCCAGCACCCCCACTACAATCTCCCCGTTCGAACTTGCGGGCCATTCGGTAAAACGAATGAAATTCAAGATAAACGCCGCCTTGACCTTCGATTCCAGGCTGGGGCTGTCGCTGGCACTGCAAGAAAAGCAGGCAGCCGCAAACGCTACTGTAAGCAAGGCAGCGGCCAACTGGGGCATTGCAGCAGTCGAGCGGCGCAGTTTCATCAGAATTTCAGCGTCATCTTCAGGTACACACTTCGCTCCACCTCTGTGGTTGGCGTCATCACGGTCGTCGGGGTGAACTCCTGGTGGCGCGGCTGAAACAAGTTCTGCCCGCACACCGACACGTCCAAGTTCGACGTGGGTGCCCAGCCAATCCGCACATCGCTGGTGGTGTACGCGGGGACTTTCAAATCCTTGAGCTGATCGACATAGCGCAGGCTGGCATCAATTTGGACGTGATGAGGCAGATCGAACGAATTGCGGAAGGTCAGCGAGTGGCGCGGGCTGTCCTTTTCCAGGCCCAGATTGGACCTTTTTCCGCCGGCGGTGGTGTCGAAGGCCATTTCCAGATTGCTATACGTCGCCTGGATGCGCCACCAATCCGTCGGCCGGCCGTTGACGACCAGTTCTCCGCCGTATGTCACACCCTGCAGATTGTTTCCGATCAAACCATCGAGCGCCAAATGCGGTACCGGCGTAGTCTGAACCACTGGGGGCTGAAGGTCGATCGAACGGACTTTTCTGTAGTCGCTGTAGAATGCCGCGAGGTCAAACGACAGCCGCGAGAGCGGTTCGACGCGATAGCCGACTTCACCGGAGATCTGAACTTCGGAAACGACGCGGCGGCTGCCCACCACACTGACCAGCGTCTGCGGAGTTCCTGCGCCCAGCGCGCCCGGCGGCTGCACTGTTGATTCGATCGTCCCGTCGCGTTCGCCACGCGAAGGCGTGCGCACCGAACGCGAGATGGCCGTCCACACCGTTTGCTTCGACGCCGGGGACCAGGCCAGTCGCGCGCTGGGTTCGAATTCGAAATGGGTGTAGGTGTTGTATTCAAATTTCGAGCCGGCGGTGAGTGTCAGGTTGTTCAGCAGCTTGTATTCGTCCTGCGCAAAGCCGCTGACTAGGCCCAGCGTGTCGTGGCGCGTCCGGAACTGCACGAATTCCCGCGGCGGCTGCTCGTCGGCCGTCAGGCGGTAGTCCGTGCCAAAGACGATGCGGTTGCGGTCGTTGACGGGCAGATTGTATTGAAAATCGACGTCGTAAGTCTGGCGCAGTTCATGCACGACCAGCAGGCTGCGGTCGGTGTAGTCGGCGAACGCCTGGAGCGAGAAGTTGGC
Source organism: Planctomycetota bacterium (assembly GCA_038227875.1). GTDB lineage: Bacteria > Planctomycetota > SZUA-567 > H5-PLA8 > H5-PLA8 > JBBRPR01. The sequence continues at coordinate 2,037 of JBBRPR010000139.1, read as the reverse complement.
TTCCTCTTTTTTTCCGTGCGTCCAGCGCGCCAGCACATTGCCGCCGGCGACAGAGTCGACGTGGCGGTCGCTGTCCACCGTAGACGTGAAGAGATTGGGGACGTTGTAGGTTTCGTTGTTCCGGCCGCTGTAGATGTCGCCTTGAACGTTGACGGTGTCGAGCATCGAGGGCTCCAGCAGATAGCGGAAGCCCGCGCGCCCCTGGTACCAGCGGTCGTTGGCGCGGTCGCCGTTGGGTAATTCCGACGCGCCGGTGTTGGTGAACGTCGCGTAGCCGCGGATCCAGGAGTCCTTCGTGACCTGAGCGCCGTAGCGGATGTCGGCGAAGCCCTGGTCCACCGTGCCGCCGGTCACGGACGTGATTCCGCCGACGGTGTCCTTCGGGCTTTTGGTGATGATGTTGATCACGCCGTTGACCGCATTGGCGCCCCACAGCGTCGCGCCGGGACCGCGGATCACCTCCACGCGTTCGACGTCTTCCAGCATCGTGCCCTGGACATCCCAGAACACGCCGGAGAACAGCGGCGTGTAAACTTCTCGGCCGTCCATCAACACCAGCAGCTTGTTGGCGAAGGCGTCGTTGAAGCCACGCGCGCTGATGGCCCAGGTGTGCGAATCGGAACGAGCGACATTCAATCCGGGAACCGCGCGCAGCGCTTCGGGAATGCTGGTGGCGCCGGAGCGGCGGATGTCTTCGTTGGTCAGCACGTACACCGCGGCAGGAGCGGAAACCAGATGTTCGGGCCGCTTCGAAACGGAGGTGACGTTGATGTTCAGCAGTTCTTCCAGCGACAGATTGGTGAGGTCCTTGGACGTTCGTGGGGTTTCCACGTGCGGTACTTCCGCGCCATGGCAAGAACCGGCAAGGCCGGCCGCCGCAGCCAGCGCCAACATACCCAGCACGCTGCGTCCGGGTCGGACAGTGTTGATAAGGCTCGTCTGCCGCGCGAAAATCAGATATATAAAATCATATAATTTGCAAAAATGCATTGGCATGCTATCTCCGAATCCCGTGGGTTAACCAATGACATTGTTAAATTTAGACTAACCGATATTCGAAAAGGCGTCAAAAATTATGCTCTAGCTAGTTCCTGTTTCCAAATTGAAATGCGTGCCACGGTTTTATGCCCGAAGTAACACGTGGGCATGAGAATGCTGGTTTGTGTAGTCGTTTCGAGCAAAATTGGATGGCTCCGGACAGAGTTTCTTCGTGGTCACTCGGGCTCCTCCCTCGCCAGCGTTACCCGTTCAAGTTCGAGCCAGCAGCACCAAGTTGTGCGCCAACACGCCGGTTCCCACCCAGCTCTCGAATCGCGCGTAGCCTTCACGCATGCAGCGCCATAATCCAAACACACGTTTCAGTACGGAAATCGTGCCCTCGATTCCCGCGCGGAATGCCTGCTCCAGTTTGAACCATGGACTGCGCTCGCGCCTTTCTTCCTTCGCGTCTCGCCGTCCTTTTTTCGGCACGCAAACCCTCGCGCCCAGTTCCGCCGCCTGCTTCACAGCTTCCTCAGAGTAAAAACCCTTGTCCGCGCATACGACAGGCGAACGCTGAAAGATTTCCCGGTGCCGTGTCACAGCTTGACTCAGGAGGGGCGCTTCGGCCGGGCGCCGGTCGTATGTCCTGTAATGTGTAATCAATCCGCCTTCGATCTGGTCGATCTCGACCATGTGGCCAAACTCGACCTCTTTGCCTGCTTTGCCCCGTTTCAACAATTCGGTGTGTGGTTCGAAAATGCTGAATAACTTTTGTTCGTGGGGCACAGGCTGTTCGTTCAAGACGCGCTCCCGCGCCTGATAAACACACTTCTTCGCCAGCGGCACATAATGTCCCAGTTCGTCGGCCAGCGCCTCCAGTTCATACTTTTCCAGGAGCCGCGCGGATGGGGTTTGCCGCGCCGCGATGGCCGCTCGCACCTCTTCGGCCCATGTGATGGTCCGCTCCGTTCCCTCCAGCAGTTTGCCGTACAATTTCTTGCGCGTGGCCTTGTGCAAGGTCTTGCCGCCACGCGCGATCTTGTGCGCCAGGCGGCG
>JBBRPR010000138.1:0-6595 GCA_038227875.1 Planctomycetota bacterium | reverse complement strand
TTCCACTGCTCCATATCGCGGTACACCCTTCTGACCCTCCCACGCCTCTCGCACTTCATTGTGCAGAGTCGCTCAGGGTCTATCTGGGTGCCGCAGTTTTCAACCGCCGCTCACCGCCGCGCTTTTCGACCGACGTTTACAATCAGCCGTGTTTGCTTGTTCGCACCGACGGCGGCAAGGTATGGGCCAAACATGGTGTCCGCTTGCCAGAGTTGGTTGGCGTACTGCATGCTGAAGGCGAGGCGGCGTTTGTTCACTTCGGTCTCGGGCTTGAACAATTCGAATTCGCGTACAAAGCGGAAGTAGGTCGTCTGCGAGATCTGACCTTGCTGAAGCAGCCCCTTCTCAATGCAAAAGCGGTAAATGGCCATTTTATTGCGCTGCTTCTGTCGGAAGTGGGGGAGCGCGGCGTTGATCGCCTCCAGCAATTCTTCGGGCGTGATCTTGCGAGGCTGTCCTTTGTCCCGGCGCGGCTGATTGTTCATGCCGGTGATGCCATAGTTCTTGTAGCGGTAGTACCAGGTCTGGATGGTGCGCCAGGTGAACGCGCGCGGGTTGCCGTCTTCATCGCTGAAGGTCATCCCGGCGACCTTGTGAACTCTGGCGTGCCGCGTTTTGCCTTCGGCCGTGTCGAGTGCGCCCAGCACCCGCATTTTCAGGTAGGTCGATGGTTGTTTCATGGCGTGCTCCTCTCCTCATTTTCTAAGGTTGCCGCTCGGATGCGTCGTGGCGCGCCACTGTAGATTCGCCGATTGGCAGCGAACAGAGTTATGTAGCGTTGTTGATCAAAATCGGCCGGCGCGCACACGGCGGTGCGATGAGAATTTGGCCGGCTCGCGGACTGAATTGCGGCAGGCATGCGCGCCGTAAACACGACGGCGAGAGCTTCGGCACGTTGGGCGACACCGCGAAACAGAGCGGACGCTATAGAAACCAGATTTGAAGCTGGTCTTGATACGCCGCGACGGGACATTGCTCGCCGGGAAATGCGGCTTCCAGATGCGCGACGGTTTGCTGCACGGGCTGATCGGCATGAGGCAGGCTGGGCGCAAGGCAGCGCTGGTCCAAGGCGGTGCGCAGGTGGGATTGACTGTTCACCACGCGCTTCCAAATGCGATATGCCGACGAGATGCTAAAATCCGCGTTCAACTGCCGGAGCGCTTCGGCCTTGTTCCCCAGGAGCAGCACGAGCTTGATGAACTTCCACAGGGTGTTGGCGCTGAGGCGCAGGCGTTTGAGCGTAACACTGGACCACACGCTGAAGGTGTGGCCGCAGCCGTTGTTGCAGCGCTTGCGGTTGTTGCAGAACACGCGCCGCCCGCGGCACGATTTCTGTTGGTCGTCGCTTTCGCTGTAGCCGTACAGTTTGCCGTGAAGAATCAGCGTTCCGGCGGCTTTGCAACACGGGCACGCCGTGAGCTTCAAGGTGCGATGCAGTCGAACAAAATCGTCCTCGGACCGGTAGAACCGCGAGAGCGTCAGGCTCAGAAAATTCCCCTCCAAACAAAAAGCGGGGATTATATCGGCCTTTAGAATCTTGCCCTCACCGCGGCTGGGGGCTGGCGGGAACAGCGCCGGCGGGGTCCAATTAAAAACAAAAAACGGCGGGGTCGGCGAGGTTTGCGGGCGGGATCATTCCCAAATTATCGCTGTAATAAAAAACGAAATTTCGGATCGCTAGTTCGGTAAACCGGCTGAAAAAATACGATCAGAGTTTGGGAAAGCACACCGATGTCCGCGGCGATGGCGGGTGTTGATTCGGAAACGGTCTGACGGGGTGTGCCGGCCGGAGTAGATCCCGCGCCATTGCGTTTGTATAGGAGCAGCCATCCTTCAAGCTTCTGCACGGCTTCGATGAACCCGTATTCGGCGGCGAGCAGCAGGTCGATGTTGTTGATGTTCTTGCCGCAACTGAAGCAATGGGCGAGGTTGTTGCGTGGATTGACGGCGGCGCGGAGTTCACGGCAGTGGTGGCAGACGAAGCGGAGACGGCCTTCAACGTATTTGGAGTGCGGGCTGTCGTCACCCAATTGCTGGATGACGATGGCCATCGGGAGGTCGTTACGCAGGGACCGCAGCAGTTTGCCGTTGAGAATCAACGTTCCCGCCGCCTTGCAGTGCGGGCAGAGCGTAAGTTTCAGGTTGTGATACACCTGCAGGAAGCTGTCATTGGATTGATAATATCGCGCAAGCGGTAGGCTCAGAACACCCCCTCAACAGCAAAAAAGCGGGGATTATACCTGCCTAAGAAATTCTGTCGGTCCAGCGGCGTCGAGATCGGGCGGTGTAAACATAAAACAGCGCTGGCGGGGTACTATTTTCAAAAAACAGCGGCGGGGTCTGCGGGAACGGCGGGGTCCGTCATTACCAAATTAACGGCGTATAAAAACAGAACCGTTCCGATGGCAGTTTGGTACGGCGGGCTCCAAAAATACGATCAGAGTGTTGTAAAGCACAACGAGCCCAAAGAAGGATCGAATCATGGTCAGCTTTCCTTCGCCTGAGGAGTCGGTTGAACAGCTCGTCGTTGACCTCGTTGGGCAGTAGGAAGCGGATGCGCTTGAGGTCCAGTCCAAAGCGGTCGATGGGTTTCATGCCCAGCGCGGAGTGCTCGACGGCGTTGTATTCGCTCTCGACCCAGGCGGTGAATTGCCGGTTGAGGGCCTCAAGCAAGGATAGATCCAGATTCCTGGAGAGGAATTGGTCGCGCACGCGTTTGAAGAATCGCTCGATTTTTCCTTTTGCCGCGTCGTCGCGGACGGCCATCGAAGATCGCTATGAAGTATTAATTCCGGTTATATTTGTCGCACGCGGTAGACGGTTTTCTCACAGGCGCAGGGTTCACGGAGCGCGTACGTCAATCCTCAAAGTCCCGCTCGATGCGCCGTAAGATTCCATGGACTAGAGTCGACGACTTTACATCGTCGATGCTTACGACAGCCATCTGAATCTTGGATGTTCGTTCCACAACTCTCAATTTTTCGCAATCACATTCTGACGCTGGTCTAGGAGTAATCTGTTGGATCAAACAATGATCGTGCACAAGGATGCCATTAGCTTTCATTTCTTCATTCACATGCAAGTAGTACATGCCGGGCCGGCAGTAGAACGGAATCGATTGTCGAGAACTCATTGAGTCTATTGGTGAGTCGCCCGCGATCGGAGATTGCAGGCGCGGCAGTGCGAATTCAAAAGCATTGTCATATTCAATCGAATCACCGCCGTCTCCCAGCAGCCAGGTAAGGCGAATACGCTTGGCAAGGGAAAGTAGATGTAGCGCTTTTTTCGTGGGCGTGACGTCGCCGTTGATGTAGCGCGTGATCGTTGTTCGATTCACTCCCATTTCCTGCGCCATTCGCGCTGCGTCGCTCCGGTAGAGGGTATCGAGAACCAATCTGAACCGCTTAAGTATTAGCTCGTTATTAGCCATCAGCGATCTCCTTTTTAGCCATTCTGTGCATAAGCTCTGCTTTTGCAACGAAAATTCGTCTCAAAATATTGACTTTTAAGCGCAGACAGAGTATTTAGATTTTGAGATTGATTGGAGGAATTATGACCTTTCCGGCATTTGTAGACCCCGAGATTTTGAAAACCTACCGCGACTTGCAGCGCGTGAAATCCAATTTTATGAAAGGTAAGATTCCTGGCGCGTTCATTCTCGGTAGCGCCGGTGGGGGGAAATCATTCGATTTCAAAGAACTGGACGGCAAGTATTACGGAAAATGTTTGTACCTTGCCGGACGCATGACGGCGTTTGCGGCCTTCTGTAAAATCCGTGATGCTTGCAAAGGTTCGAAATCTCAAAAAAAGTTTCACATTCCTATAGTCATTGACGACGTGGAAGATCTGCTGACGGATCCTGCAAAGGTCGATCTCCTCCGTCAGCTCTGCAGCGTCCGCACTTTAGAGCACGGTCGCCTGGTTACGTTTACGAGCCGGTCAACGGAGGCCGGGGGCGACAGATTCATTTGTAAATCGCCCGTGCTGATCCTGGGGAATGATTTGCCCAAGCGGCTTTCGGAATCGCAGCGCGCCGTTTTCAGCAGACTCGAACCCTTCGCATTTAATCCTGACGCTCGACAAGTTCACGATTTCATGGGTGGTCGGAAGGTCGACCGGGCGGTCTACCGCTGGATGGGGCAGCACCTGAACTTAATCCAGCGGCCGGATTGTCGCTGGTACGCCAAATGGGCGAACCGCAAACGACGTGATCCAAAGGGCTGGCGCAAATGCGCGATAAACTGCTTTGTGGGCCTCGATAGGCCGACCGAGTACAAGTCGCGTGCTGACGAAAATGAACGAAAGAAACTGTGTATCGTTGCACATTTGATGAACGATAAAACAGTGCCCAAGTCGGAGCATCCGAAATTGTTCCAGTCGCGTTGCAACGAGGAGTGCCTCACCGGCGGAAGCCGCGCAGACTTTTTCAATGTGAAACGGCGGTACGTCGCGAGTGGCGGGCGGCGGTGAGGGGGGCCGCGGGTGTCAAAAATTTAGACTTTTAGACTGACACATTCGACGCAAGCGCCAAAGGTGGCAGTCTAAAAGTCTAAATTTTAAAATTTGTCCATAACAGGTAGAATGGTAATGACATCCGATCGATTTCCACTCTCCCACTCTCTCCAGCAGACTCGGATTCACCGAACAAAACTGCCGCCAGCACACCAGAGTCGTCAACCATTGACGGTCCCGATCACAAGCCAGAAGATCGTTCAATGATCACCGGATAGCTAAACGAAAGCATTCGAACGCACGCCTCTGGATGCGTGTCCAGAGGCGTGCGCAGAACGCACTTTATTTTTTCAATCGTGGAATTTGGAAGTTCGATTCGGGAATGGCGTCGGCAGCGGGAGTGCTTGGCCACACTGGGTACACGTAAAAAAGAGCGGGATCCGAAAATTGAACTTGCGCGGCACGACGCGGTCCCGTTTGAATCGCCTGGGGAACAATTGCGTCCAGCATTCGCTGTTGATAGTCGCAGTAGTCAGGATGAACGATACTTTGCTTCCACACATTGAACACGTATAGGTCGTACGGCAGGTTTTTGCCATGGGTAGACTCCAGAATTTTATGGTGATTGTTGGCGTACTAGCGAGAATCGCTGCGCAAACCTGCGCATTTATGGGAGTGCTGATTTTAAAAAGTCGCCGCGATAAATCCTATCGGCCGACGCATATGTTGGTCGAGAGCGTTACGAGGGCCACTCGGTAGTTAGCAAACTAATTCAATAAGCAGTCGTGAACCCTTTACCGCCACAAGACGGACAGTTTGAAAATCCACGCCCACCGCAATGGGAACATTTGAACCCGCTGCTGGTCCGTCCGGTCCCATTGCATAGCTGACACTGCGAGTCGCTCGTTCCGGAGCCGTTGCAGGCAGTACACGTTCGTCGCTGTGGAGCACCGAGGGGCGGCATCTGCGGACGCGGATTATTTTGAGCAGGAGCAAATGAATTCTGGGGCTGCGTGGGCTCACCGGCAATCGGTATTCGATTCGGAGAAGTCGAGCGTTGAAGTGTTCGGGAGTAGGGGAGGGGGCGATAATCTGTCTGCGGGACGGGATCGTCCTCGCTGCGGTCGTCGCTGTATGATGCTCCTGGCAAATGTGAAAGGACGAACGGCAATAGAAACCACGCCAATGTACACGCGAGCGAGGCGATCAATAGCGGCTTCTTTGCGGTGACGGTAGCACCGACAGCTTGGGCTGAGGCTTTCTCTTGTTGCACGGCCCAGAGTGGCAGAACTCCCATGAACGCCATCAATGCATACGCCGGTAAGAGTGGCAGTGGTAGCAGGACTTGACTGAGCACAAATAGTACCGCGAGCGCGGTTGCAATTCCCACGACGCTCGTTTGGGCCTGCCCTCGTTTGTGCTCTTCAGCCACTGTCCGTTCGGAAAGCTCACGAACAGCGATGAATACCCAATAAAAGTTAAATATCGGAACGAACATCAGTCCAACAGCTTTGGCTGGAGAAATACGCTGCTCCGCGGGCAGCAATGCCCAGGCGCGGTACACGAAGATGGCCGCAAACACGATTGTGACAATCATGGCCACTGCGATCGCACTGCTAAACAACGAAATTGCATTCACTTCATGGTGCCAGTACGCATAACCCGTCAGCATCGCCAGACACACATAGACCAGTATGCTGATCAAGAGCGGTGTTGCATGGGGGAATCCCGCCCCTGCCCTGTCTTCTACACTGCGATTTGGAGCAGTTGGCTGGGTGGGTAATGGTTCGCGCGCGAGTTCACGAAGATCGGCGTCATCGCGTTTTACCACCGGTGGCGATTCGTCACGCTCCGGAATCCGCATCCACGCTTTGCAGGAAGGGCACTGACCGCGTTTGCCGATTCCCGCTTCCGGCGCACTGATTTTCTTGAAACAATTCGGGCAGAAAACTATAGGCATGGTAACTCCCGTTGTGGATTCACAGGCCGCGCTTGCCACTATCAGCCCGTTGAAAAATGGCAGTTAGAACGTCCGGATGAGCGTCATATTGACAACACCGGAGAGCCGCGAGATGTCGATGGGCAAGCAGGACGAAAAGCAGGAAAGAGAATTCTGGATTGTGGCCGATGAAGTGGCGGAGGC
>JBBRPR010000137.1:0-6629 GCA_038227875.1 Planctomycetota bacterium | reverse complement strand
ATTGATTCCCCCGTAAAAACCCTTTATTTTGCAGCAAACGCAGAGGATAGCTCGCCTATATATAGTGCAGTAAAAAAGGGCAAGAGAGATTGACATGTTTCGACGCAGCGATCCGCAAGGCAGTTTGTTCCAGACTTCCAATCTCCTGCCTGTTGACAAGCAGGAGCGGTTGGATCGGGAGTGGCCAGGGCAGTTCCGGCGACATGCGTTGCCGTTGATCAATGAAGAGCAATTCCGTACGTTGTACTGCCCCGACAATGGGCGGCCCAATAAGCCCGTGCAGACTGTCATCGGCGTGCTGGTGCTCAAGGATATGTTCGACTTGACCGATGAGCAGGCGCTGTATCGCATCGATTTCGATCTGGGCTGGCAGGTGGCGCTCAATCTGACTCCCGAGGACGCGCACTGCTGTCAGAAAACGCTGCATAACTTTCGAGCCAAGCTGCTGGGGAACGACCACGCCAAACACCTGTTTGCTCAGATGACAGATAAAATGCTCGACAAGCTGGGACTGTCTGTCGGGCGGCAGCGGTTGGACTCGACTCATATTGTTTCCAACATCGCGCGACTGACACGGCTGGGTTTGTTTTGCGAGACGATGCGTGTGTTTCTGCGGGACCTCAAACAGGACTGGCCGGCTCAATTCGAGCAGGTTCCGGCTGCGTTGCGTCAGCGCTACTTTAAGGAAGATGGCGCGGACACACCCTATCATGATGCCAAGAGCACCGAGACGCAGCGGCGGTTGAATGTGGCGGCGCGAGACAGCTATCGCCTGGTCGACCGCTTCAAGCAAGACCCGAAGATTTTGAAGCTACTTACCTATGGCATTCTGGCGCGGCTCTTCCTGGAGCAATGTGAGTTCTGTTTGAAGGCCACTGTCCCCGCCCAAGACGATGCCGATGTACAGGAACCTGCCGTGCCTGTTACCTTAAAGGAGAGCAAAGAAGTGTCGTCGGCGTCCCTGCAAACGCCACATGATATCAATGTGACCTATAGCGGCCACAAAGGCAAAGGGTATGAAGCGCAGCTTGCGGAGACCGTAGGTAATGGTGCGAAACCGGAACTGATTACCTATGCGGAAGTGACTCCTTCCTGCCAATCGGATGAAGTTGCGACAGTGCCCGCAGTGGAAGTTTTGGCGGAGCGGAACATCCAGCCTTCGGAACTCACGACGGATACCAACTACGCATCGGCGGCAAACGTCATCGCGTGCGCGCGACAGGGCACGGAAATGGTAGCACCTGTGAGAGGTCCGGCGGCCGCTATTCCAAAGGAAAATGAAAAGACGCTGGCTGATTTCACTATCGATGTCAAAGCACCTGATACTCCGATAGTGTGCCCTGCCGGACACACTCCGGTGAGCCAGGAATGCAAGTCGAAAGGGCGCATCGAAGCGACCTATTCGCAGCAGCATTGCGCGAATTGTCCGTTTAAGAATAGTTGTCCGACGCGGCTCAATCCGGATGGAACACGGAAGTTGAAGACGACGCTCAAGGAACAGGTGTTAGCACGGCGTCGAGCGTACGAACAAACGAAGGAGTTTCGCAAGCGGTATGCAGACCGCGCGGGAATCGAAGCGACAAATTCGGAACTGAAACGCGCGCACGGAATAGGTAAGTTACGAGTAAGAGGTGGCAAGCAAGTTAAACTGGCAGTGTATTTCAAAGCGTTAGCTTGCAACATCAAGCGCATGGTGAACTACTTGGCCGAAGAGGCGAAAAAAGCAGCCTAGAAAGCCGCCGCCGCACAACGATAGCCATTTGTCACCAAAGCAGACGGTCCAATCGAGTAATACGGGCCATCGGCGCTGGCAACAGCGTGCCCGTTTCGCCGCCCCACTAAAAACCGCGCACTCAAAAATGGGGGTTGTTGCGGGGGAATCAAAATTCCGGAACGCCTAAAATTCACTTTCCGTTCTGAATTTCGTTCAGCTGGTCCTCGTATTCCTTTCGCGACGCCGGTGACAAATCCGCCGGCAAAAGCGCGATGGCTTTTTTAATCGTCGTCAAAGCCTCGTCCTTCATGCCGTTGCGGAACAGTGCGAGTGCAAGGACGTCCAGTGGCGACGGATCGGTCTTTTTCGTTAGTTCCACAGCTCGGCGGGCGAGAGGCAGGGCCACGACGGTGTCCCGGAGCGCCGGCTCGCGATCGGTTAACAACGTCCATGCGTACTGGTTCAGCTTGTCTGCAAGCAGTAGCGGCGATTTTACCTCGCGCTCGAAAATCTTCAGATAAGTTTGAATCGCCGCGATGTAGGCGGCGTGATCTTTCGCAGCTCTCGGCGCATCGATTAGCCGTGAATACAGCACTCGGACGCAGATGCTCAGATACATTTCATTCGCGCCGTGCAGCTCGCGCGATTTCACGTCCGGCGGAATCGGATCAGCGCGAATGCGTGACAACTCTGCATCGTAATTTGCCGCCGCATGTTCGAGATTTCCAAGCTGCTCGTAACACCGGCCAAGCGTGAGGCCAGAAACCGGCGCGCCGTTCGAACGCGCGGATTCGAGCACCGCGACCGCGTGATCGTGAACACCGCGAAAAGCGAACCATTCGCCGAGCGTGTTGAGCGCCGATGGATTCTGCGGATTCTCCCTCAGCTGCTTCTGTGCGCTGAGAAGGAGGCTCTGGAACTGGCGGTATCGTGCGGGATACGTGCCGTCCCACAATTTCAGAACGGCATCGTCGCCGCCGGTCAGAATCCGTTTGGAATCGCCGGAGAACGCGATACTCGCGACGGCGCTTTCATGCCCTTTGAATTCGCGCAGTTCCGTTCCGCTTTCAACATCCCAAAGTTTCACCGTTTTGCCGTCGCTGCCGGCGGCAATGTATTTGCCATCGGGCGAAAACGCCACGCTGCGAATGGTTTCGAGATGCCCGGGGAAATCGCGAATTTTTGTCCCGGTTTCGGAATCCCACGTCTGCACGTCACCACTAATAGTTCCGGTCACGAAGCGTTTGCCGCCCGGCGCAAAGGCGGCGCGGTAAAAAGCGCCTTTGATTTCGTGATGCAGCTTTCCAGTCGCGAGGTTCCAGATTTTCAACGATTCTTCAGCGGTGATCGAGATTCCATATCCGCCTTCGGCTGAAATCGCAGTATCGTAAAACGTGCTCGATGAGCCTTCGAAGACACGCACAACCGCACCGGACTCCACGTCCCAGAGCTTCACATCGGTGCTGTTGAAATCGGTCAGCGCATGGCCGGTCAGGAATGCGAATTTTCCATCAGTGGAGAACGCTCCGCATTTGAACGCCGCTTTGATTTCGCGTGATTTCAAGCCTGATTCGAGGTCCCATGTCTGCAGCACGCCGTGGACATTGTCGCCCGTGATAGCGTGCTTTCCGTCCGCAAAGAACGCGGCGCATTTCGCGAAGCCGCGCATTTTTCGAAGCTCGACTCCGCTCTCCAGATCCCAGATGCGGATCGTGTTGTCACGTGCTCCCGACAGCGCCAGTTTGCCGTCCGGGGAAATGGCGAGGCATTCGAGACCCGACGTGTGTCCTTTGAATACTCGCGTCGTAAATCGGGACGAGGTGTCCCATAATCTCAAGGTCCGATCCAGTCCGCGCGACAGCACGTTCCTGCCGTCGGGCGACAAGGCTGCACCGACGACTTTGTTCGTATGACCGATCAACTCGCTGGACTGAATACCCGTCGCGGCGTCCCACATCTTCAGCGTCTGATCCCAACTACCCGACAGCGCCCGTCTGCCGTCCGCTGAAAATGAGACGCTGCTGATCGCTGAATTATGGCCTGCCGATTCATGTAAAATCGTGCCTTTTTCCAAATCCCAGATCCGCAGAATTTTGTCACGTCCGCCGGACAATCCGCGCTTGCCGTCACTGGAAAATGCGACGCTCAGGATGAACGCGCTGAGGTCCGTGTTCCTGTTCATATCTCGAAGCAGTTTACCGCTGTCCACGTCCCACAGCGAGACCGCGTTGAAATTGCTGCCTGTCAGAACATGACCCGTTTCGGGCGAAAACGATTCGGTCATGACAATGACTTTTGCGCGAGGAGGCCCCGGAATTTCGTTGCCGGTAGCAAGCTCCCATTTTTGGATCACGCCGTCGGTCCCGCCCGCGAGAACCTTCAGACCGTCCTGCGAAAACGAAACCCATTTCATCAGCGGCGTCGAAAACGCAAACTCGCGAAGCTGCGTTCCGCGCTCCACATCCCACACCCGAACGGAACCGTCCAGGCTGCCTGACACCGCTTGCTTGCCGTTCGCCGCAAATGCGACACAACACACCGTGTTCGTGTGTCCTTTCAACGCCGACAGCTGAATTCCGGTGGCGATGTCCCAGAGCCTCAGACTGTTGTCACTGCCCGCAGACAACGCGCTTTTGCCGTTCGGCGAAAACACGACTGCCCCCGCCCCGCTCGGCAACTCCGTATCGGAAAGCGTCAGCAGCGGAGTGTCGACCGCTTGATACAGCCCCCACATCCCCCACTCCGCGCGAGCGGTGGGTTCCTGAAGTTCTTCGAATTGCTTCCACGCTTGTTCATAACGCGCCTGACCCGATGTGCAACGATCCGCCATTAAATATGCGTCACCTTGAGCGGCCAAACCCGACGCAATTCCCACCAGTTGAGCGTGCATCGCTACAATCGCTTTTTCTTTGGCTTGCTTTTCCGCAGCCATCGAAAGCACAGCGGCGTTCTTCGCCTTTTTCTCTTCCTCCATCGAAGCGAGTGCTTTGTTCTGCTCGTTGCGAATCCAGACGAACCCGATCGTCAAACCCAACACGATGCACGCCACCGCCGCGATTAACGAGTGCCGTGTGACTCGCGCCCTGCGTTCCAATCGCGACAGCAGAATCCGCGCCCGGTGCAGCGCTTCCTGGGCCGCAAAATTGCCAGGCCATAGTTCCAGTGCCTGATCGTACAAAACCACTGCGCGAGCCAGACTGGGAATGTCCTGAACGCACGATTCACACTCCGCTTTGGCTGCAATCAGTGCCGATTCGCGGTGCTGTAGGAAGCCCGTCAGCGCTGTTTGAAATGCCAGCGCGTCTGCAAACCGGTCGCGTGGTTCTTTGGACATCGCCTTGTGGCAAATCGCTGCCAATTCGGCGGGAACCGAATCCGGCAGTGCCGGCGGAGCGCACGCGGCGACCTGCTTCAAAACCGAACTGATCGATTGGCCCGAATAAGGAGCACTTCCAGCCAGCACTTCATACAACATCGCGCCCAGCAAAAAGACGTCGGTCCAGCAATTCAAATGTCCGCCGGTGTAGTTACCGCCGGCGTCTGTCGCCATCTGCTCGGGAGCCATATAGGAAGGGGTGCCGCCCAATCCGCACTCTGCGCGCGACGGCACGCGTTTGTCGGGTGAACCCATGGGAGCAGGCGTTTCCGAGACATCCACCGCCAAGCCCCAATCCATCACCAGCACCTCGCCAAACGCACCGACCATGACATTCTCTGGCTTCAAATCGCGATGGATGACATTCTTCGAATGCGCGAACGCCACGGCGTTGCAGATCGACGACAGAATGCCCAGATTGGCTTCCAGGTGCGCCGCACGGAATTCAGGATTGTCGACCGAAAGGTTACGAGACTTCGCGTCTTGCTTCATCTCTTCGTTTTTGCATTTGTCGGGATGCAGCAGATGCCGCCACTCTATTCCGCAGACCATCTTCATCGTGAAGAACCACTTGCCCTCGTCATCGCGTCCCAGCGAGTAAACGGGGACGATGTTGGGATGGCCGAGGTATCCGGTGACTACCGCTTCCGAAATAAATGACTGCTCCATTGCCAGAGCATTCGATGAATGAAGATGCTCCGGAATAATCTTCTTGATTGCAACTTCGCGCTGCAGAGCGTTCTGCCCCGCTCGAAAAATCTCGCCCATGCCCCCTTTGCCTACGCGATCGTGGACTGTAAATTCGCTCCAGCGCGCCAGATTCTCCCGGCTGTGCGAATCGCGTTCAGAGGGAACCGCTCCAATGGCCGATCTCTTCGCCGCGGGTGCACCACCGATTTGCGTCGGAACATCGCCCGATGAAATCAGTTGAGTCGCTTCCGCAGGATTGGACTGAATCACGGTCTGCGCCGATCCCGTGTTCTGTGACGTAATGACGTTCGCCTTGATGTCCGGACCATTCGGACGAACCGTCGGAGTCGGGCTGATTGTCTTATCGGGATCCAACTCATCCGCAGCATTCGCACCCACGGTTGCGACGATGGTCGCCACGAAAGCTTGCACTTGCGGGTTCGTCGGAAGAAGGTCAGACATAGATCGCGGCCTCTCGAGAATTTAGGAGTCTGTCAAGTCTGTCACCCCAATGAATGTACGCAAACTTACATTTCAATGCGCGTAGATTTTTGCAAGGAAAACACGAGATCGAATAAGCCGTCTGCATCGCCGCTTCCTGTGTGGTCCGTGCGAAAAGGAGCAACCGCCGGTCGCGATCACATTGGTCGTGCTATGAGCCTTCGTGCTTGCCGCGAAGTGCTTCCTTTCTCGCGCAGAATTTCTGCGGGCTTTCCCCAAAAGCCCTTAGCCCGGATATCTCGGTGCGCCACGAAGGCGCGCAACACCAGCGGATGCGAGATCCGTCCAAGGAGTAGTCGGTTCACCTTGGTAGCGACCCGGGCCGCAGTGCGGAGCAATCCGCTTTGT
>JBBRPR010000136.1:0-6817 GCA_038227875.1 Planctomycetota bacterium | reverse complement strand
TTGCCACGCGGGTGGCGCTTGCCGCCGTTGGCAATAGCGAGGTGGGCGCGGCCTGGGAAAATGCAATCGCCGGCAGCGCCAGCGCGATCAGGAATTTTAGCTTTACTTTCACGGTTTCATTGCCTCTACACCTAACGCCGCAAATCGAGGGAGTTCGGCTCATAAAAAATTGTACAATTTCATTGAGCCGGGAGATGGAAGAACAAGGCAGCGCACTCCCGGACCACGCTCGCGATGCGCTGGATGAATCCCTCCCGCACATTTACGAACAACTGCGTAGTCTCGCGCGCATCTATCTGAGCAAAGAACGCGTGGATCACACGTTTCAACCGACGGCTTTGGTACACGAAGCGTATGTAAGACTGATTGGGCAACGCCATGTGGACTGGCAAAATCGGGCGCAGTTCCTGGGTATAGCAGCGCAGATGATGCGGCGAATCCTGCTCAACTATGCAAAAATGCGCCACACGGAAAAACGAGGCGGGGAGTTTCACCGGATTTCGCTCGACGGCACGCTCGACTCTCTCGAGGCCCGCTGTGATGCCGGAGTGTTCGAACTAGACGACGCACTGAACCGGCTCGCCGCGATTGATGCCCGGCAAGCACAGATTGTCGAGATGCGATGTTTCGGTGGGCTTAGCGTGGAAGAGGTCGCGGAAGCTCTTGAGATTTCCGAGACCACCGTGAAGCGCGATTGGACGGTCGCCCGTCTTTGGTTGCGGCGAGAGCTTGGTGCCTCGCAATGAATTGGGAAACGCTGAAGGGCGTGGTCGCTGACGCCATGGAACTTCCGGCTCCGGAACGCTCGGGTTTTCTAGATCGTGCCTGTGCTGAAGATTCCGAGTTGCGGCGCGAAGCAGAAGCTCTGCTCTCCGCCGACATGCCGGGTTTTCTCAATCTGGATGCGCCGCCGTTAACTCCGAATGCTCCGGACCGGGTCGGCAATTACCGGCTCGAAAGCCAGTTGGGTGAAGGCGGCATGGGCGTGGTCTACACCGGCGTCCGCGATGACGGCAATTTCGAGCAGCGAGTCGCCATCAAGCTGATCAAGCTCGGAATGGATTCCGGCGCGATACTACGCCGATTCGTGGCGGAGCGCCGAATTCTTGCACGCCTTGTTCATCCCAATATCACCCGCATTCTCGACGGCGGGGTAGCTTCGGATGGGCGTCCCTATTTCGTCATGGAGTTGATCGACGGCGTGCCGATAGACCAATACTGCCGCGATCTGGACGTCAGCCGGACCATCGAAATCTTCTTGCCTGTCTGCGATGCGGTAGCCTTCGCTCATCGCAATCTGGTTCTCCACCGCGATATCAAAGCGCGCAATATCCTGGTGGACGCGGCGGCCACGCCTCACCTGCTCGATTTCGGCATTGCCAAGCTGCTCGATGAGGAGGCGGATAGCGAGCAGACCGCGACCGCGTTCCGTGTCCTCACTCCTCGCGCCGCCAGCCCCGAGCAACTGGCAGGCGAGCCGTTGACCACCGCAAGCGACGTGTATTCGCTCGGCGCGCTCCTCTATGAGCTTCTCTCCGGGAAGTCTCCGTACGATCTCCATTTATCCACGCCGCACCGGCCTAGCCAGGTTTCGCCGCCCGCTCGACAGAAGATTCTTGCGGGCGATCTGGACAATATCGTTCTCAAGGCGCTTGAAAAGGATCCGCTTCGTCGCTATGCCTCGGCAACCGATTTCGCCGCCGACCTGCGCCGTCATCTGGACGGGCTTCCGGTTCTCGCTCGCCCCGCATCCTTTCTTTATCGAGCGCAGAAACTGTTCCGTCGCCATAAAACGCGGTTCGCGGTCGCCGCTCTCTTTTTTCTAGTAATCGTTGCTGGCATTGTGGCCACTCTGACGCAAGCGCGGCGGGCGGATCGCCGTTTTGCGGAGGTACGGTCTCTCGCCCACTCCGTAATTTTCGAGTTGGACGACGCCATCGCACGCGTGCCCGGCGCAACGGCCGCGCGAGCCATTCTGCTTTCCCGCGCGATTACTTATCTCGACGGCTTGGCGCGCGAGGCGGGCAACGACCGATCGCTTCTCCTGGAGGTGGCGTCCGGATACGAACGGCTTGGCACGGTGCAGGGGGATCGCACTACGGCGCATCTTCTTGATCTGGATGGCGCTTCTCGAAGCCTGGCACTAGCCGCTGAGTTTTACCGCCGCGCGCCTGATATGCGGGGTCTTGCGTCTGTCGCAGGCAAACGGAGCCTGGTTGAAATCGGACGCGGACGGGTTACAGAGGGCGCTTCTCTTGCTCGCGAAGAGTTGTCCGGATATCGCGCGATCGCGGCTCAAACCGGGGCCGCGCAAGACAAGTTCAATGTCGCTGCGGGCCTTCGCGATTTGGGTTATGCCCAACTCCAGAGCAACGATCTTCCTGGCGCGCTAAGGTCTTATCGCGAAGAAGAAGGCCTGCGCCGCGAATGGCTGGCGGCTCACCCGTCGGACGAAGCGGCGCAATCCGCGTTCGGCGCGTTTTATCGGCGGCTGGCGCAGGTGGAGGCCAGGCAGCGCATGATCCACGAGGCGATGCAAAGTTTCGCGGCCGCGCGCGCCATCGATGAGAAGATAGTCGCGCGCCATCCCACAGATCCCGCCGTCATGTCGCTGCTAGCCGCGGATCTGGATGGTCCGGCGCGAATGGCAATGCGCACCGGCAACTTCCCAATGGCCGCAGCCCTGCTGAGACAGTCCTGCGAGATCTATGAGAGAGCCGTGGCTGCGGACCCAACCAATGAGCGGCCCCGCCATTCGTTGATGCTGACCGCCTCCATGCTTGGGCAGGCTTTGGCAAAAACTCACGATGCCGCGGGAGCGATGAAGGCAGCGCGGCGGTCTCTCGAGATCGCAGGCGAGGCCGACAGGAGTCATTCTTCGGCGAATACGCGGGCCTCGGTCGCCGATGGAGAGATCAGTGTGGGCGATGCGTTCATCGCATCCGGAAAGCGGGATGACGCCATGGGTGCCTATCGTCGCGCCGAGAGGATCTATCTGGAGCTTCAGGGGCGAAACGAGTTGAACATCGACCAGAAGCAGGCGTTGTTGGAGCTAGCACGCAAGCTTCACTGAAACCTTTGCGAAGGCATGGGAGCGGCTGACAAATGCTCCCAGAGAATCCGAGAGATGAAAAGTTATCCGGATGAAGCTATGGACTGGACACCGCACGCGCGCCCAAGTTTCACCTCTTTTGCGGAGATAAGACTGGAAAGTCACGTTCTCGTAAACTGCGGCACCCCAATGCATTTGACGTGAACGCCGTTTCCCAGGTGGTCAGCTAAATACTAGCTGACTTACGGCGGTCTCACGCAACTTTTGACACCGCAAAGGCTTTTCCTGCCAGATATCGCAGTTCCGTATTACTGGCAATCTACCCGGACCATCAGATTACTGTTGCTCCTACCGGCCGCACTGCACCATCAAAGTTACCCCATGTTTTTAACAGCCAGAACTCGGGCGATTCTTTAATACGCTCTTTCCGCCACCACACTTCTTGTTTACCATCGCGCGTGAAGCAAACCAACGATGGTCCTCGCATTTCATTCGTTCTTCTTTATGTGATAGATTTACAGCCTGTGGGGCGACTCAGCAGTAGCCCGGTTGCATTTTAGTTTGAGCGATGTCCGCGTTGTAGAGAATACCCCATGATTCTGAAAAAATACGCGATTTCGGGAGAGGATAGGGCGATGCGCCTCAGAATAATGTTGTGCCGCGGACTGGTGCTCGTGGGCGTGGTATTCGTTACTTCGGTCCAGAGCATAGCGCAATCGAAGCCGGTTGAGGCGGCGAAGATGTTCCTCACAGCCTTCAATGCGGGTGACAACGCGAAGGCAGCGGCGCTCATGTCGCCGGGCGGACTGGTGATTGTGGATGAGTTTGCGCCGCACCTGTGGACGGGGAGGTCCGCGTTTACAGCATGGACGGCCGATTACGACAAGGATGCTAAAGCCAAGGGCATCACAGATCCCTTGGTAATCATGGACCCGGCGCTGGTAGAGACCGTGACGGGCGACGTTGCGTATCTTGTGTGTCCAATGACGTACATGTACAAGTTGAAGGGTGTACCGATGCGTGAGCCGGCGCGTATGGCGATGGTGCTGCACAAGGAAGGCGCTACGTGGCGGTTCATGTCGTGGACCTGGACCGGCACGGTGCCGAAGGTTGCGGCGAAGAAGTAGAGCGCGGCGATTCGCAACCGCTCAACGGTGCCGCTGTCTGCGGCAACTCTTCAAGCTACACGGCTCCGTTCGGAGCTCCCGAGAAATACCGTAACGCCGACTGTAACCGGCGCCATGATTCACCTAACCTACGGAATTTTCGTTGCCACCTGTGGACGCTCCCATCAGCTGTTGAAATGTCCCGTCGTCCGCCGAATGAAGGTCGACCCACTGTCGGTCTGTCATCCCTTTTCGCCACGCGATTAACGGCTCAGCATCGGGTCCGACAGGATGCCGGAATTGCCACGAGTCGCTCTGGGCGATTTCAAGAATCTTCTGCGCCACAATGCTCGGCGGTACTGGTGCGTTATTCAACGTGGCCGTGAATAATGCCGCGATACGCGCCGCGTGCGGATATGCCGAACCACCATTCGTGCTGATCCTTTGCGCCATCGCGGTATCAATGATCCCTGGCTCAACTAGCGCCACCCGCACCCCGAATGCCTTCATCTCGCAAGCCAGCCCCTTGCTTAGGGCCTCGAGAGCCCACTTCGAAGCACAGTATGGCGTCGCCGGTGGGTAGCAGAATGTTCCCGCCACCGAGCTGACATTGATGATTGTTCCACTCCGGTGCTCGCGCATTTGCGGCACGACGCATTTAATACACCGCAAGACGCCGAAGTAATTCGTCTCCATCACCGCCCTCTTCCCGTGACTTGTCTGCACCAAAATTGCGGATGAGCCCATTCTGATTTTGCCGCGACACAATCGGGATGCATCCTTGACAACCTTCGCAGCTTGTGAAATGCTCTCTCCGACTGCCCGTGTCTGCCTGGTGAACGTGGCCGACCTCGACATTGACTTGAAGCGAGACTTGGTCATCAACGAAGCAGTGATAATCATGAGGTCCTCATGCTATTGGACGACCATTTCATTCTGAAGGGGTAATGCTATGAAAACTGCGGTAATGTTTTGCTGCTTCCTGCTGGCCATGAATACGGTGCCCGCGCTGGCACAAAACACCGGCTCGTTGAATGGCACCGTCATCGACGGGCAAGGCGGCGCGCTCCCCGTGGCCGAACTGCTGCTAACCAATGTCGCCAATGGCCAAACGCGGCAACTCCGAAGCTCTGCCGAGGGCTACTTTCAATTCGGTGATCTTTCGCCCGCCGTCTACCGCTTGAAAGTGTCGGCCCCGGGCTTCAAGGAGTTGACGCTCTCATCCCTCACTCTCAACGTCGGACAGCAGATGACTGTCCGTCCGACGCTGGAGGTCGGCTCGATTTCCGACCAGATCGAGGTTTCCAGCAGCCTCGCGCCCGTTACCACTTCAAGCAGTTCGCTGGCCCAAGTTATTGATTCGCAACGAATCGAACGCCTGCCGCTCAATGGCCGCAACGCCCTGCAACTCGTCGCGTTAGTCCCTGGCGTGGTCCAGACCGGTCGAATCGGACAATTCGGCGCGACGCAACTTGCCTTCGAGGTTTCCGGTAGCCGCAATATCGACATGAATTTCTCACTCGATGGCGGCTTCAACATGAATACGTTTTACAACAGCGCCGCCGACTACCCGAACCCGGATGCACTTCAGGAATTCTCGGTATCCACGCGGAACGTCAGCGCGGTCTTCGGACGGGGAAGCACGTCAGTTTCGGCCACCACACGATCCGGCACCAACCAGTTCCATGGAACTGTTTTCGAGTTCTTGCGCAACAAACAACTCGACGCCCGGCCTTACTTCGCGAAAGTACGCACCGAGTTCAAGCGCAACCAATATGGCGGATCGTTTGGAGGCCCGATTATCAAAAACCGGTTGTTCTTCTTTGCCAGCTACCAGGGCACAAAAGAACGCGGAAGCCCCGGTGAGCGCCGGTATCGTACGCTCAATGCCGCCGAACGCGTGGGCGATTTCTCCGGAATCACGCGTTCGATCATCGATCCTCAAAGCGGCACCCCTTTCCCAGGCAATCGCATCCCTGCTAACCGCATCCGGCCTTACGCCAGTCGATTTATCAGTAGCTTTCTTCCTAACGCGAACTCCGGCCCGGATTTCTATGCCTTTGGCACCGCCCAAAAGCTAGATCAGGATCAGGTTGTTACTAAGATCGATTACTCGCTAAACGCGAAAGACCGGTTGTCGTTCCGCTACTTATACAACAATCTGCCCCAACGAGGCGTCAGCAACAGTCCGCTCGATTCAAGCTGGGTGCAGGATCTGCCCACCCGCACCCAGAGTTGGAATCTGGGCTTTGTTCATATCTTCTCCCCGTCGCTCATCACCGACACACATTTCACTCATATCCGGAACGTATTCGGTGTCCGCACTACCAATTCGCCGGACTTTTCACTACGTAAAATCGGCCTCGACGTGCGCGACGGCAGCGCCATCTCCAATTTTGGCCTCACTCCCGATTCGAGTCTGGGGGTTTCCGGATATTTCAGCGCCTACCCCGGAGTGCCCACGAGAGACATCGTTCCCAGCAGCCACTTTGTGAGCAATACGTCCTGGGTAAGCGGCAAGCACAACCTGCAGGTTGGCGTCGAAATTTATAAGAACCGCGTTAACGAACTGCAAAACTTCTTCACCGGCGGCAGTATGAACTTCACCGGCGGCTTCAGCGGCAATGCCGCGGCGGATTTCATGCTGGGTAAGTTTAAC
>JBBRPR010000135.1:0-7133 GCA_038227875.1 Planctomycetota bacterium | reverse complement strand
GCAAAGGGGTATAAAGCGTGGATGATGCATGGCCGAGCATCCAATCGTATGAACTGCTGCAATCTGCGTATTTTGCCTCTGATCGTGCTGGCGTTCGCAGCCTCGTTGTCGGCGGCCGAACCAGCGCGGACCTTTCCGCTCTGGAACGGCGTGGAGTCCGTCGAGCAGTACGCCAAGCGCGTGAACTTGCCGACGACGAAGACGCTGGACCTCGGCGGCGGCGTCACGATGGAACTCGTGCTGATTCCGGCTGGGAAGTTTGCCATGGGGACGCCGGAGCCGCAAGAGCCAGCGGAGACCGTGGCGGTCGGTCAAGGCATCCTGTACGTCGGCATCGCTTGCGTGCTGGGACTGCCGGTCGTGGTCCTATTCCGCGCCATTCGAAAGCGGCAGCGCCCGAAGTTCTCGCTCCGGTTCCTGTTGCTGCTGACGCTCATGGCCGGCATCGCGGTCTATGGCGGCGTACGGTGGCACAAGACGGATCAGGCATGGACGGACTACCAGGCGGCGAAGTCGCGGTACGATGCTGCGAGACCAGAAGAGAAGCCGGCGCATGAAGTCACGCTGACGAAGCCGTTTTACATGGGGAAGTTCACGGTGACGCAGGAACAGTACCAGCAGGTGGTTGGTACGAACCCCAGTAACTTCAAGGGCAAAGACAACCCTGTCGAGACTGTCTCGTGGGATGATGCGCAAGCGTTCTGCAAGAAACTGAGCGAGTTGTCGCGTCAGGCTGTTCGTCTTCCAACCGAAGCGGAGTGGGAATACGCTTGCCGCGCCGGGACAACGACGACGTACCATTCTGGCGATTCTGAGGCCGATCTGGGCCGCGTTGCCTGGTATGCCGTGAACAGTAAGAGTACAACGCATCCTGTTGGCCAGAAGGAAGCGAATGCCTTTGGGCTGTACGACATGCACGGCAACGTCTGGCAGTGGTGTCAGGACTGGTACGCGGAGGATTACTATGGAAAGTCACTGGCTACAGACCCAGAAGGGCCGTCGCAGGGTGCCTTTCGCTTGTTGCGTGGCGGTTCTTGGTGCTACTCTCCCATGAACTGTCGGACGGCTATCCGCGGCAGGGACTCTCCCGGCAACCGCGGCGTCTTCATCGGTTTTCGGGTGGCCTTGGTGCCTGCGTTCAGGACTCCCCCATAACCCTTTGCTCTTTTTCGCTTTTACCCTTTGCCGTTGCGAGCGTAGCGAGCAAAGGGGTATAAAGCGTGGATGATGCATTCGCCCGCGCCCCATGTTACAATGCGGCCATGCGCCTGTTGCCGCTGGTCTTCTTCATGCTGGCGGGATCGCTGCTTGCAAGCGAACCGACCGTATACCCGCTCTGGGACGGCGTGGAGTCCGTCGAGCGGTACGCCAAGCGCGTGAACCTGCCGACGACGAAGACGCTGGATCTCGGCGGCAATATCAAACTCGAACTGGTCTTGATCCCAGCCGGGAAGTTCATGATGGGGACGCCGGAGCCCACGCCCGTGGATGAGGCCGGATTCAATCAGAAGATCGTAACGGCGCAGGCGTGTCTGGCTGTAAGCGGCGGCGGGTTGCTGGTCATGTTGGGCGTCGTTCTCGTGCAGGCCATCCGTAAGCGCCGTCGCCCGCAAGTGTCGCTGGGCCTGCTGCTGCTGGTCACGGTCGCCACGGGTGGATGCGTGCTGAGCGGGCTGCATTGGCGGCAATCGGCGAACGGACTACAGGCGGCACGGCTGGAATATGCTGCTGCAGAATCGCGTTTCAAAAGCGCGAACGACTACGAGAAACCCGCACACATGGTGACGCTGACGCAGGCGTTCTACATGGGGAAGTTCGACGTGACGCAGGAACAGTACCAGCAAATCGTTGGGACGAATCCGAGCAGTTTCAAGGGCAAGGACAACCCTGTCGAGACTGTCTCGTGGGATGATGCGCAAGCGTTCTGCAAGAAACTGAGCGAGAAGTCCGGTCAGACCGTTTGTCTGCCAACCGAAGCGGAATGGGAGTACGCGTGCCGTGCGGGAACTACAACGGAATTCTATTCCGGTGACTTGGACTCCGATTTGGATCGCGTGGCGTGGTACGGCGCGAACAGCAAGAGCACAACGCATCCTGTTGGCCAGAAGGAAGCGAATGCCTTCGGGCTGTACGACATGCACGGCAACGTCTGGCAATGGTGTCAGGACTGGTACGCGGACGACTACTATGGAAAGTCGCCGGCTACGGACCCAGAAGGGCCGTCGCAGGGTGCCTTTCGCTTGTTGCGTGGCGGTTCTTGGGACGACCATCCCCTGTACTGTCGGGCGGCTTACCGCCGCAGGAACAATCCCGATATCCGCTACTTCTTCATCGGTTTTCGGGTGGCCTTGGTGCCTGCGTTCAGGACTCCCCCATAACCCTTTGCTCTTTTTCTCTCTTTCCCTTTGCCGTTGCGAGCGTAGCGAGCGGAAGGGGTTCAAGGCTCTGGTCGGATTGTTCATTCCGACCTTCATTTTGAGGCAGCATGTCTGAACGAGCAGCGCCAGTAATCCTCAAGTTCTTCGACCTGATGTTGTGGGCGATGAACCATACAGCGCGATTCCCGCGCCATCACAGGTATTCGCTTGGCAACCGGATCGAGACGACGATGCTGGATTTGCTGGACACGCTCATCGAAGCGCGTTATCAGCGGAAGAACGTTGCTTTCCTCGACCGCGCAAACATCCTGCTGGAGCGGCTACGCCTTCAGATGCGGCTGGCTGGCCCATGCGGATTCATGGAGCCTGCGGGCAAAAGTATTATCCCGGTTGCCGTGAAGCCAGTCTCCCAGTCCCCAAACCGGACATTACCGTCTGTCCAACGCACCATCAACGTCCGTTGGTGCGGCGTGTGTGTATGGGATGGAAGTGCGCACGCAATACCACCACTACCGTATTGGGACGTAGTTCAATCTGGGTGAACCTATGCTCACCTCTGCAATCGGTTACAGAAAATGACTCTTCTACACCGATCAGGCGGCGGCTCCCTTCTTAAACAATCGCCACCGTGGCGACGACGACGGCCAGTGGGCTGCTACTTCCCGCCCGATGCTTTGACCACCGCTATGATCCGCGCGCGCTCCCCATCCGATAGGGCAGCCCATGCTGAAACGACGAGGGCTAGATCGGGCGGCAGGGATGGCTGTGAATCAGAGATTCTCCGTTGTGCTTCTATTGTGCTCGTGGAAAGTCCGGCTGGCGTGTGTGTCAACGGAGCATGGGTCCGGGATTCGACATCCACTCTCTTCTCAACGCAGTGCGGCGACCCGCTTTGCGGCGTTGAGAGTCCGCTTTCGGTCGGAACGAGTCCGTTCTTGTAAGTCTTTTGTGGAAAGCCATCTCTGGGATTTGAACCCAGGACCTATGCTTTACGAATGTGGTATTTCGGCACATTTGAGTCCTCAAATGTGCCGGAACTGCACTTCCAATTGTGCTGTCAGGGCTCGCACAGTATTGCATCGTAGACAGCAGTCATTCTCGCGCTAATCTGCGCCGATGCGGTCAGTAGGCCGCAGAAGATTTCGGACGGTTATAAAAACAGCAGGTCCCCGTGTCAGCGCCGATCCGATGATGTAGCGAAATAGCCGGTATGAAAATGCAGTCTTCTTCGGGTCCGTATTCTTCAATCGATTCAATTTAGAAATCTTCTTCAGCCGTTTTTGTTTTCTTCGGGTTGGATTTTCTTCCGACACGGTCGGGCCGCGGCGCAATCATGGGCGCTCCAATTCTGGAGCGGTTTGATGACGCGATGCAGACGACGTAAGTGCCGCAACTGCCGAGAGCTGTACCGACCCGATCCGCGCAATCGTTGGCATCAGAAATACTGTTCAGGCGCAGCGTGCCAGGAGGCCAGCCACAAAGCCAGCCTGCGGCGTTGGCGGCGCTCAAATAAAGGACGCGATTACTTTCGGGGGTCGGCCAACCTTGATCGCGTGCGCAAGTGGCGCAAGACGCATCCGGGCTACTGGAGGCGGCGCGCGAAGCCGGTTGCGTTACAGGATGTCTTGTTTACGCAACCCGTTGTTCCGCCGAGGGATGTTCACGTCTTAAATGACGCCAATGTAGAAATGTCAGAGTTGTTTCCCACCCCCTTCTCCTCGACGGCCGCGGATTTGACGACAGCCAGCCCCCATGCGTTACGAGATATCTTGTCCGCGCAAAACTCGTTGGTGCTTGGGTTTGTCGCCCACTTCTCGGGTGCGTTACAGGATGACATCGTTCCTTTTGTGCGCCGGCTGATACTGCTTGGAGGACAGATTCAAGGCCAGCGTCTGGGCCGGGGAGCGATCGATGGTGGTGAAACGAGTACTGTGCCCGGCGCGGTTGCGCAAAATACCGCCGCAGTTCAACTGGATCGACCACCGCCTGGTGCGGGATAGACACATCAGCCGTGTCTCGGCGCAGGCCCTGGCGCTGTATTTGTTCCTCGCCACTGTCGCCGACGCCGAGGGCTTGAGCTATTACTCCGATGGCTCCATCTCACGGATGCTGACGCTGGATGTCCTCGCGTTGCAACGCGCCCGACAGGAACTGCTCGCCGCGCAGTTGATCGCCTACCAGAGGCCGCTCTACCAGGTGCTGTCGCTGGACGATCCTTCTCCACCTCGTCAATCGCAGCCGCTGAGCATCGGCGCTGTTTTCGGGCAGATGAAGGGGCCGCGGCAATGATCGACTACGAGTTGTATTGCAAGATCAAGGACTACCATCAGAACCGGCGTTTGAGCGTGCCGCAGATTGCGCGCGAACTGAACATCGATGAACGCACCGTCTCACGCTGGGTGAACGCGGGTAAATATCGGCAGCGCGAGATCGTCCCGCGTCCCAGCAAACTCGATCCGTTCAAGCGCCAGATCGTTCGCTGGCTGGAGACTCATCCCTACACCGCGACTCAAATCCATTTGCGCCTGCGCGAAATCGGTTTCAGCGGCGGCATCACCATCGTCAAGGATTACGTTCACCAGGTTCGACCGCCGCGCACGCAGGCCTTTCTGACGCTCGCCTTCGCTCCCGGCGAATGCGCCCAGGTGGACTGGGGCCAGTTCGGATCGATCAACGTTGGCAACACGCGCCGCCGGCTGAGCTTCTTTTGCATGGTGCTCTGCTATAGCCGGATGCTTTACGTTGAGTTCACGCTGTCCGAAACAATGGAACATTTTCTGGCCTGCCACCAGCGCGCCTTCGAGTTCTTTGGCGGACGTGTTCCGGCCAAAATCATGGTCGACAACTTGAAGTCAGCAGTTTTAAGACGCATCGTTGGCGAAGCGCCGGTCCTCAACCCGCGCTACAAGGACTTCGCCGAGCATTACGGCTTCCAGATCGCGCCCTGCGGCGTCAGGCAAGCCCACGAAAAGGGCCGCGTCGAAAACGCGGTTGGCTACGTCAAAAAGAACTTCCTCTCGGGTTTGGAACTCTCCGACTTCCGGCTGGTCGCGCCCGCCGCGCGGCAATGGCTGGACGGCGTGGCCAACGTCCGTCTCCACGGCAGCGTGAAGCAGAAGCCCGTGGAACTCTTCCAGAAAGAAAAACCCGCGCTCAAGCCTCTGGCGCCGATGCCTTACGATGTCGGCGTGACGCACGCCATGCGCGACAACAGCCAGTTCCGCATCACGCTCGACACCAACACCTACTCGGTTCCCGCCGCCTACGCCGGCGCGCATCTGACTGTAAAGGTCTATCCCGATCATCTGTGCATCTACGACCAGAACAGACTGCTCGTCCGTCATCCCCGCTGCTACGACCGGCGCCAGGACTTTGAAAACCCAGACCACGTCAAAGCGCTGCTACAGCAGCGCCGCAAGGCCAGCGATCAGAAACTGCTTCTGCGCCTGCTGAACCTGACGCCCAAGGCCGAAGCGTTCTACCTGGGACTGCAAGAGCGGCGCCTGAATGTGCTCCATCACGTCCGTAAAATCGTAGCCCTGAGTGAAATCTACGGCACCGACAAGGCCGCCCGCGCCATCCAGGACGCGCTGGAGTTCCAGGCGTTCAGTTGCGAGTACATCGCCAACTTGCTGGAGCAACGCCAGCGTCTGTTGCCGGAACCCGGCGCGTTGCATCTGACACGCCGCGAGGACCTGCTCGACCTGGAACTGCCCGAACCCAACCTCGGCCTGTACGGCCTCAGCCCCGGAGCCATGAATGACTCAGAACAAGGACCCCAGGAAATCGCATGACGACTTGCAGGAGAAACTCGGCTACCTGAAGTTATCGTTCATCCAGCAACACGTCGACGAACTGGCAAAGCAGGCCGCGCAAAATCACTGGTCGCACGTCGACTTCCTCAACCGTCTGATCGACGGCGAGGCCCACGAGCGCCAGGAACGCGCACGCCAGCGGCGGATCAGTCTGGCGCGCTTTCCCATCGTCAAACTGCTCGATCAGTTCGACTTCACCTGGCCGGCCAAGATCAACCGCGCCCAGGTCCAAGACCTCTTCCGCCTCAAGTTCATCGAAGACAAAGCCAACGTGATCTTTGTCGGCGGCGTCGGTCTGGGCAAAAGCCATTTAAGTATCGCGCTGGGCTACGCGGCGTGCCTGGCCGGACACAGCGTTCTGTTCACGACCGCGATCGACATCGTCAACACACTCTCCGCTGCCCAGAACGCGGGACGCCTGGCCATCGAACTGAAAAAGTATCTCCGACCGAGCGTACTGCTCATGGACGAGCTCGGGTACTTACCCATCGACAAGCACGGCGCCGATCTGCTCTTCCAGGTCATCAGCCAGCGCTATGAACGCGGCCCCATCATCCTCACCACCAACAAGGTCTTCAAAAACTGGCCGTCCATCTTCAACAACGACAGCACACTCACCTCCGCAATCCTGGATCGCGTCCTCCACCATGCGGAAACCGTCGTTCTCGAAGGGAAAAGCTACCGCATGAAGGACCGCATCGAACCTTGATCCGCCTCTTCTGCGCCGCCACCTTTTAACGCCGGCGTTTTAATGCATTTTCAAACCGGCTGATTTACTACATTTTCACACCGGCGCTGACACGGCCAGGCGCAGATTGGATTCGAGTTGCGGGTGGCCGGCCAGAACGAGAGCAAGAACGTCGCGGGCGTCGGCGTCGAAGGAAGTCAACAGGCGCAGTTCATCGAGAAAGGGCGCGGGCATGAGATGCGATTCGTCGAT
>JBBRPR010000134.1:0-7268 GCA_038227875.1 Planctomycetota bacterium | reverse complement strand
TACACCCTTCTGACCCTCCAACGCCTCTCGCACTTCATTGTGCAGAGTCGCTGAGGGTCTATCTGGGTGTCGCAGTTTTCAACCGCCGCCGCTCTCCGCCGCGCTTCTCAACCGGCGTTTACACCTTTCCTATCACGGGATGCATCTTGATTGGCCGAGGAACAAAAAAAAGAAGGCTTCGCAGAAATGAAAAACACTCTTTAGACCCAATCCGAATTTCCCCACTGCGCGTAGGCTCTTCCCCTTAGAACCTACGCCGATGCAGGTAATCGCCTTGGCATCATCTCTTGTGAAATCGCCGTCGTTTAACGCCAAGATTGCAGGTGAGCGCAAAAGTGGGTGATTGGCCGCAGGCAAGCCAGAAAAGTAGCCGAGGCGAAGCTCAGTTGCCTTGGCGTCATTCGCATTTTGGACTAACTCTTTGACGATGGCATCGGGATCGTACTGATCACGCAAGAGAACTTGAATTGCTGCGATATCGGCAAGTGGAGGATGCGTCGCTCGACTCATAACTTTTCCCAATCACGCCGCAGACAGGCACTCCCCGTACACACGCAGTTCAATCGGCCCGCTGTTCAAGCGTGAACAGTGCGGATCACGTCTCTGACATCGAGCAAATCACCAAGCGAAGACTAACTCCCGCTCTGTCTCAGTTTCAGATCTTCTTTAACGTTGGCCAAAACGTCATTAATCGCCTTCTGGACCTCGGAAGTCGGCGTGTCGTTTTCGCTGCGTGGCAGCCGGAACACAAACGCGCCCTTTTCGCAGCCGTCCACGAGCGTGTCCACAATGGCGCTTGCCTTCAGCATCTTCGGCAAACGCGGCAACTGCGCGAACGCGCCAGCCAGGTCCTTCACGCGGCGGAACGTAACTGGCTCTGCGCATCAATTCAGGGCCAGTACGTCCTCGTAGAGCTTCCTCAAGTGTTCGTCAGACATATCCAAGATCAGCTCAATTTTGAACACACTGCGTTCAGAATTGGAAGGGCCTGATAGAACCTGTTCATGCAACTCATGGTTTGATGAGATCAAGACTCGCAATCCGCTGCATGAGTGATCCGACGTAAGTCGTTGCATCGTCCGTCTGAAACAAAACACCGAGGTCTTCGATTTCCTGCTTCGACATCAAATTTCCACTTCCACGCGACCAGCCCAAGCTTGCGAAGGGCGTATTTGAAAGGATGAATGCATGGAGGAAAAGGTCCGGGGATTGCGCATCCACGATCTTTTGAAGGCGTGGCACGTCGGATGTCGCAAACTGAATTTTGGGGTCAGCCGGATCAAAATGTAGAAGTCCCTTCGGGTCCACGAAAGCCAAATGTTGGTGTTCACCCACTTGCGTCCACAATAGGAAGTCTGGAAAAAAGTTTGCTGCCTGGAAAAACCCGAGCCCGGTCACGGCCATATTGCGCAGGAGATAGACCTCACGCCCAGCATTCGCCTGGCACCAATACGCCAAGTCATTGACAAATAGCGCTTCGTGCTTATCCAGCGGCATGGGGCTGATTTTGATTTGCGCATTCTTGCCAACGAAAAGAAGCGGCTGGTATAGATGGCCCGCAAACGGAACCGTATTCCACCGACCTCCCCATTGGCTCCACGGCGCAAGCAAATTGCTTTCAAGGGCCGTCTTCAGGTTCTTTACGAACTCAGCGATTTGTTCGATCTCTTCTCCAGATTTGACAAGGTCGGTCGTTTCGATTGTATAGCCGTCGACTATGCTGTCGTCATTCTCGGTCACATCGGCAACCTCGATGTATGGCGCTTCCCACCGGCCACGGATGTAGCGGTAGAAACGCTCGGCATATCCATTGATAAGCTGCTGCGCCATTCGTTGCCAATGAGGCCGGTTCTCATAACGGTCGGTGCGCATGTCCTCGGCCGTCGCGAGCAGTTCATACCACCCGTTTTCGCGCAGCAACGAGGACACGGTGGCCCGGTCGGCGTGAAGACGATCCAGACCGCGCGTGGCCTTAAACGCTTCTAAGCCAAACAGCAATTCGTCGATGTCCAGCAACGCGACATGCAGCGGAGTCAGCGCTTGTGGCGGCAGCGTCCCCGCCTCCCCAATCGCCGCCGAAATCTGTCGATCAGCGCCGGCAATGCCTTGAATGCGGGGCAACCAGTTGAGGCGCGTGCGATGATGGCGCAGCCATGCGTCCTCGGGCGTAGTGGGATGTGGCGGGCGTAGTCTGACCAACGGCCCAAGTTTTCGGAACGCCTGCCCACGATCCACCTGCACGCCGTCGATTACGTCCCGCAATTGCAGCGTCTTCAGTCTTCGCGACGGCAGCGTCTTCACCACCGGCAGATCCCAAATCTGTTTGTCCATTGCTTCCGGCACTTCACTGAAAATCCAGTCACGGAATGTGTTCATATAGGTGGCTTTGACGCCGAATACCTGAAGCGTTTCCACTTGCCGCAGATTTTTTGGCGGCGTCGGCTTCACCGAGAGCACCGATGACCGGCGCAGGCTCATCCGGTAGCCGCGCAATCGCACGCCACGGCCAAAGAGCTGGATAATCTGCGTCCCTTCGTTCTTGCCCATGCGCATCAGGCCGATTGACGATACCCGCCACGAATTCCAGCCTTCTGTGAATTTGCGCGATCCTACCAGCAAATTTATCGGACTGTCGTCGCGGCTGATTCCCTTAAAGAGGGATTCGCGACCGAGATCGTCCTCCAGGCGAACGACACCATATTGTACACATGCGTCAGCGACGGCGACCGGATCGCCGACGTTCACCACGCCGAACGGATCACCTTCGCCTACCTTGATCGCCAGTTCGCCCGTCGCGCCTTTCAACATCTGCACGGTCAGCGCGCCGCCGCCTGGCGCGTTGAATACGTCGCGCAAAATTCCCGCATGCAGTGTGCGGGCCAGCGCCGGTTTGTCGCCATCGATGTCCACATGTGGCAGGCGGTGCGCCAGCAGATCGCGGCCTTTCTGGTCCTTGAAACCCTCTTCCAACAGGCTTTGAAGTAGTCCAATCGATTCCGCCGGGTCCGCCAGAAAACCTTTCAGAAACAGCAGCACTTCGACCACGTCGGAGACAGACACCTTATCGTACTCAGTCTTCGCTTCCTTGCCGACGACCGTGTGCCCGACGAACACCCACAGCGGCTTGTCGATCAGAAAGGGGCGCAACGCGTCGCCACCGTCCCGCCACACCCGCAGTTGCTGATAGAACAACAATAATGCCGCTGTCAGATAGCGTTTCTGTTTCCCGTCATCCTCCAGATTCAGAATCGTGAAGTCCTTGCCGTAACCGTCCCGGTAAAAGCTGCGGTAGGCGTAATCGAAGAGCACGCACCGCGCATAGCGGTTGCGCATGACGTCGTCGCCCTGCACGGCTTCTTTGAACGTCGCGGAGTATTCAATGCAAAAACCACCTTTGGCGAGCTGGTCGCGGCGACCCAGCCATTTGCCGTCCTCGCCCCGCCCCGCGCCTCGATGGCCCTCGTCCACGAGCACCAGATTGCACCCTTCGAACGCTTCGGTCGCAACCGTCTTCTTGCCTTGGTCGTCTTGAAATTTGTGAATGGACAGGATCTTGATGGCTTGTTTGTATTGGTCCGCGAAGAGGCCATCGATGCCCTGTTCGCCGACCATTACCACATCGAAACCGGAGTGCGTGAATTCCATCGCGTGCTGTTCGCTTAATCCGTCGCTCGGCGTCACCAGGATGACTTGATCGAGTTTCGACCACTTGCCCGCGCTGTACGCCTGTTTGTGATAGTGCCGGAACTGCCGCAGGTGGACGTGCATCAGCAGTGTTTTGCCGCTACCCGTGGCGCACCAGAACGCCAGCTTTGCCAGTTGCCCGCGCGCATCTGGCTCGGCGGGGAACGGCTCGACGCGGTCCGAGTCCAGAGCCTCTGCATTATGCGCCGCAATGCGCGCATTGATCTCGTCGCGCAATTTTGCCGGGTCGTCGAAGTACCGGTCGAGGAACAACTCCGTGAACAGCAGCGCCAGATACTGATGATATTTCCAGTCGATCTTGGGCTGGCCGTGGTGCAGCCGCGCGGCGTTGATGGCTTGTGTGTGCTCCAGGATATTCTGCTCGTAGGACTGCAATCGATCTACCGGAACGATCTGCCCGTCGCCCACGGTCGGCAGCGCGTTGGCAATGGCTTCGAAAAAACGGTGCCGGCCGCTGCTTTCGTTCAAGCCTTCCGCGCTGTCCGGCGAAAGCTGAAACCGGTCCCGGAAATCCTTCAGGCTCACGACGCCCAGTTTCGACAGCGCCCACTGGAAGAGCACGGTCTGGCGGTGAAAGTCGGGCTTGGCTTTCTTGACGGCGGTCTTGGCTTTGGCGGGCTTTTTCATTCTTTGTCGCCCTTCTTCTTGCGGGCGGGTTTTTTCTTGGCTTTGGCTTCGCCTTCGATCCGCTTCAATTCGTCGAGGGATTCTTTGAAATGTCGGTCCACCGGCTGCGGCAGCGCTGCCTGCGCGGCGCGAAAAGTATCATACTCAGCTTCGGCCTTAAGTCTGGCTGTCTCGTGTGAAATCTTCCCTGCGTGGGTCAGAATCTCGCGGTCGCTGATGCGAATGAAGTCGTCCAGTTTGCGAATCCAGTCGGCCATGTACATCGGCTTGCGGGTGACCGCCTGGAGCTCTGCGAAATCCAAATAGGCCGCGACGATCAGGTTCAGCGCCTTGATTTCATCTTCATTCAAATAATTTTTCGCGACGCTCACATCGCCTTTGCGGGGCTTGTCACCGGACCAACTGGTCAGCCCCATCTGCGGCTTCCGAGCGTCCGCGCGGCCGTGAACGACTTCCGCCGCCGTCTGGCCGTGTATGGCCCAGTGAATCTTGTTTTGCACTGTCTGAAAAAATCGTTTCGATGCCTCGGCCTTGCCGTCGTAATCAATGCTGGTGGCGTAAATCTCCAGCACTTTCTGCCAGAAGACGCGCTCCGACGACCGGATGTCGCGAATGCGATTCAGCAGTTCGTCGAAGTAGTTTCCGCCGCCAGCCGCCTTGAGGCGTTCGTCATCCATCGTGAATCCTTTCACGATGTACTCGCGCAGCCGCTGCGTGGCCCAGATGCGAAACTGCGTGCCGCGCAATGATTTCACGCGATAGCCGACCGAGATGATGACGTCCAGGTTATAATGCTGCGTGTCATACTGCTTGCCGTCGGCGGCAGTTATCCGGAAATTCCGGATAACTGAATCGGGCTTCAACTCGCCCTCTTCAAAGATGTTATGAATGTGCTCGCTGATCGTGCGAACGTCCTTTTGAAACAGTTCCGCCATGAGCTTTTGGCTTAGCCATACCGTTTCCGCGGCGAGCCTCACTTCGATGCGCGTGTTGCCGTCCACAGTCTGGTACAGCAAAAAATCTTTGGGATCGGAGGGGACGATTTCATTGCTCATGCGCCCGCCCCTTCCGTATCTGCAAACATTCGGTCTTTAAAAGTCTGCTCAACGGGGAAGACGGTGCGGATTTCCTGTGTGGGCTGCGGCAAAGTCACCGGCCCGTTGATGTAGATTTGATGGTAATCGCGATGCTCGGTTCGCTCTTTGGTGGATTCGCGGTGGCGCTCCATCCAAGCCTCCAGCGCGGCCGCGTCCTGTTCTTCATCATTCGTCAGTTTGCGCCAGACGACCAGCACGCGCGTGCCGTCCAATAATTCGCCTTCGACACGCTGGAATACAAATATGCCTTTCGCGTCGCGGCGCAAACGGCCGGAAAGCTTGAGCTGGCCCAGACCATCGGCGTGCGTGGCCCGCGTGAAATCGGCTTTGTAGCGCTCCAGTGGTCCGTAGGCTTTGACCTTGAGGCCCAGCAGATAATTGAACGTCTCGACCAGATCAACCGGGTGCTTGCGTATCTCAGCCTCGCCGGCAGGCTGGGCGTTGATGCAATAGCCCCACGGATCGCAGAAGGCCTCCAGGTTGAGCAGGTGCGGCCCCAGTTCCAAATCAAGGGCGTAGGTCAGCAGCGCGTCTTTTGTCGCCGTGTCGGCGCTGGCAAGCAGTTCGCCGGTCGGCGCGGGCAGGTTATTCAAGGCGTCTTCGTAGGATTCGAGCGCGAAGTATTTTACCAGCGCGGACGAACCTTTGCCGTGCGATTCAGCTTTGCCGTCTTTCCAATCTGGGCTGTAGAGAACTTTGGTAATGCGGGGCTTGAGTACGGTGTTGAAGTACGCGCCAATTTCGATGAGGATGAATTTGCGACTACCGTTGTCCTCCAGATTTAGCGTGATTACTGCTTGTCCAGTTGTGCCGGACCCTGCAAAAAAATCCAATACTGTGTCATTTTTACCGGTGGCGATGAGTGCAATCCGTTTGATCAGCGATGGCGGTTTTGCAGTAAGGAAAGAATCCTCACGCCCAAAAAGTTTCATGAAGTCCTTGATACCGTCTTGCGAGTGTCCAACGTCTTCATGTGCCCACCACGTCCATGGGACCATTCCATCCATATCTTTTAAAAAACGTTTTACCCCAGGAAGTCCGCTGCCATCTGCTCCATAATACATTCGCTTATCTGCTCGAAGCTCAATAAACGTAGATTCTGTTACACCCCAACATCGACCGGCTGGTGGCGTGACTACACGTCCGGCGGGCGTCGTGATTGAATACATCTGATTCGTTCGATATCCAGGAGCAGTGAAATTGTCTGATTTCCAAGGCCCTCGTGGATCGTTGTCAGGATTTTTAAACTGTGAAGTTTGGGCGTCAGTTAATGGTAATTTATTTCTCGAAGCCTTGAAATTCTCCGGAGAGTTCGCGTACACAAGGATAAACTCATGTGCGTCACTGATTGCAGTTCTTACGTCTGGAGCATAACGCTTCTGCCAGATGATCTCTGCGATGAATCCATGCGAACCAAATCTGTCGTCCAATTTAAGCCTAAGACGGTGAACTTCACGGTCGTCGATTGAGGCAAATAACACGCTGGACGCGTTCAAAAAGTCTGAACCAATCAATAAACGGTCATCTATTAGACTTAGCCAACTGGAATGTTGAAATGAATCTTTATAGTTAAATCCATCCGATCCAGTGTTGTACGGAGGGTCGATGTAAATACATTTTACCTGATTTCGGTAACGGTCTTTCAAAAGACATAATCCTTGAAAATTCTCCGAATGAACCAACATCCCCGTCGTCGCCTCATCCAACGACTTTGCCCCATTCAGAACCTCATCGCTCGATAACAATTCCGTCTTGAAAGACGGAAAATCCCCTTCAAACAGCCGCGTATCCACCACCAGTTTATCATTGGCATCCAGGTATTCCCGTGTGCCCCACGCC
>JBBRPR010000133.1:0-7585 GCA_038227875.1 Planctomycetota bacterium | reverse complement strand
TTCGACATTCGACATTCGACATTCGACATTCGACATTCGACATTCGACATTCGACATTCCTCATAATTCCTAACTCATAGTTCCTTTGTTGCCTCCCCGCACGCTGCCCGCATAATCACCCCATGCGCTACCTCTGGCTCGCCCTCTTCGCCCTGCTGATCCTCGCGCTCGCCTTCGGCCCGCAGATCGTCGCCAACAGGCCCAAGACCGACGAAACGCTCAACATCATCTCGCCCCACTGGGACGGGATCCGCAACGAATTCGGCCGGGCATTCGAACAAAAATACTTCGAACAGAGCGGCAAACACATTCACGTCGTCTGGCTGGACATCGGCGGCACCGGCGAAATCCGCAAGTGGCTCGACCAGCGCATGGCGCAGGTCAAAGGCACCGGCAAAAGCGTCGGCGCCGATATTCTCTTCGGCGGCGGCATGGACATGCTCCCGGGCATGGCCGCCAAGGATTACTTCCAGCCCTACACGCCCGCGAAGGAAATCATCGACGCCATCCCCGAATCCGTGAACGGCCAGGAACTGCGCGATAAACAAAACCGCTACCACGCCGCCTGCCTGGGCATGTTCGGTTTCGTCTACAACAAACAGGTCATCGTCGAAGCCAATCTGCCCAAGCCGCAGACGTGGGATGACATGGGCCAGTCCGCGCTCCAGGGTTGGATCACCTGCGGCGATCCGGGGCAGTCCGGCTCGCTCCATCAGGCGTTTGAGATCGTGCTCCAGGCGGAAGGCTGGGAGAAAGGCTACGCCGCGCTGACACGCCTGGCCTCCAATGCGCGCGCCTTCAACGAAGGCGGCGCATCGATCCCGCGCGACGTCAGCCTCGGGCAAGCCGCCGCCGGGCCGTGCATCGATTTCTACGCTTCCGCGCCGGTCCGCCGGCAGGGCGCGACGCATTTGCAGCTCGTCATTCCCGCCGGCGCGACCATCGCGACGCCCGACTGCATCGCCATTTTAAAGTCGCCCGCGAACGCCCCCGCCGCCGAAGCCTTCATGAAATTCGTGCTCTCCGAAGACGGCCAGCGCCTCTGGTACCAACCCCGCGCCACGGAAGGAGGCCCACAGGAATACGATCTCGAACGCCTGCCGGTCATGCCGTCTACCTATGAAAAAGGCTACCCGACCAACACCGTCAGCAACCCGTTCAAAGACAAAGCGTCGTTCAAGTACGACGGCAAGAAAGCCGGCGCGCGCTGGAACTTTCTCAACGATCTCTGGAAGTCGCTGTGGATGGACACCCACGAGGAACTCTGGTCCGCGCGCAAAGCCGTCGTCGCCGCCGGCCGCGACGCCGATCTCGGCATGGCGCTGGCTCAGCCGCCGTTCAGCGAAGATGCAAGTTTCAAGCTCGCCGCCAAGACCAAGTCGATGACCCCCGACGAACGCAACGCGCTGAAAAACAAATGGGTCGCCTGGGGCCGCAACTGGTACGCGCAGATCGAACACGCCGCCGAAACCAACGGACCCGTTCCTGTAATCACGGTTGCGCCGAGCGAATAGGCGCGCAACGGACATTTTCCATTTTCCATTTCTAATTTTCCATTTTCCATCGGCGCAAGCGTTGACGAACGCCTGCGAAATTGAAAATCACCAATTGAAAATTGTAAATACCCGTTCCACACGTTGTCACCAGCCAGGGGCGGAAGCCCCTGGACCGTGCCCATGGAAGTCAAAGCCCTGGAAGGGCGCCCGAAAATTCGCGCCGTCGCTCGATCGCCCTGCCGGGGCTCAAGATATCTAATGCCACACTCGCCAAGGGCTCCCGCCCATGGCTACTGACGGTCGGCCTTCCAGGTCGAGCCACGACCGATTGCCAAATCGCAGCCATCGCAGTTGCCGTTGCTCGCCGTTGCCGTTCACGCTGTTGCTTGCCACCACTTTCAAGTGGTGGTCGAGGCCAGTTTGACTCCTAACCAGCCGGCTTCAGCGGGTGCGCCGAGGGAATAGTTGCTCAACGGACATTTTCCATTTTCCATTTCTAATTTTCCCTTTTCCATCGGCGCAAGCGACTACCGCGTGCGAAATGGAAAATGGAAAATTAGAAATGGGAAATGGGAAATGGAAAATCGAAAATGGAAAATGACTACTTCTTTTTCTTCTTCGCACCCGGCGGCTTGACCTGTTCTTCGATCGCTTCGGCGCAGCAGAGCAGATTCAGCACCACCGCTTCAAACGCGTCGAACGTGAACCCGCCGATGAACAGCGCCATCGACAGATCGTAGCGGTCGTCGACCGGCGACATCGCCACGCAGTGGTCCCAGCAGATCTGCATGCTCGACTTGAGCAGGTTGACGGCTTCCTCGAGCTTCGCCGGCTGCATGTCGACGGTGCGGGTGGTGATACAGATCAGATCGTATTCGGCGTTGACCCACGCCAGAGCTTCGAACGGTTTCCCGGAGACGCGAAAGAGCACGCGATTGTCGTCGCACAGATGCAAATCGCTGGTCGGTTCTTCCAGCGCGCCGACGAAGTCGACGATGCGTTCGATGAAATAGCGGCGTTCGATTTCGTGGTTCATCGGGGTTTTCGTGTGAGTGCGGAAGTATTTTGCCCTGCAAACAGCGCTTGTTTCTATTAACTTCGGCGAAACTGTCAAATGCGGGACAGCGCGCTGAAGCCTGGCGCCTCGCGCGTAAGCGCGCTGACCCCTAACCCCTCGCGCGTAAGCGCGCTTAGCGCAAAGGAAACGACAATGGCAAAAGAACGCATACTGGTGATCGGTGCTCATCCCGACGACTGTGAAATCAAAGCCGGCGGCGCGGCCGCGTTGTGGGCGAAGGCGGGGCATGTCGTCCGCTTCGTCTCCGCGACCAACGGCGGCACCGGTCATCACGCCATCGGCGGCGTGGAACTCGTCGGCCGGCGGATGGAAGAAGCGAAGAACGCCGCGAAGGTCATCGGCATCGAATCGCAGGTCATGGAAATGACCAACGGCGATCTCGAACCCTCGCTGGTCTACCGCAAGATGTTCATCAAGCTCATCCGCGAATTCAAACCCACGCTGGTGCTCACCCACCGCCCCAACGACTACCACCCCGATCACCGTTACACCTCGCAGCTCGTCCAGGATTCCGCTTTCGTCGTCACTGTCCCCAACAATCTGCCCACGACGCCGGCGCTGCGCTACAACCCGGTGATCGCGTACCTCTCGGACTTGTTCCAGAAACCGATTCCGTTCGCTCCCGATGTCGTCGTCGGCATCGACGATGTGCTGGAAACAAAGATCGACATGATGCACTGCCACGTCTCGCAGTTCTACGAGTGGCTGCCGTACAATCAGCAGGTGGAAGACCAGTGCCCCAAAGGCGACCGCGAACGCCGCGAATGGATGAAAGCCCAGCGCATCAAGTACGACGCCAACTGCGCCGACCGCTACCGTGGCAAGCTGATCGAACTTTACGGCAAACGCAAAGGCTCGAAAATCAAGTACGCCGAAGCCTTCGAAGTCTGCGAATACGGCAGCCCGATGAGCCTCGAAAAGCGCCAAGCGCTCTTCCCGTTCGTCAAGGAATGAGTGTAGCGAACGCCGAAACCCGCTCGGACCGGAATTGCCTTGGCGTGGCCGTTCGTCGAGGCCGCGCTGAGCCGCGCTGGGCCGCGTTGACGCGACGGTTCCAATTTTGAAGGTATTGGTCTATTTCGTCGCGGCAGGCGAGAGAAGTCAGAGATCGTGCGATTTTTAGTCGTTACTGGGAGGCTCTTGGAACCGCGCTCAAGACACGGCGCGGCCACTTTGCAGGATCACTGTCATAGCGCCAATTCCAAGGTTTGTGGATTTGGATTCGAAATCATCGCTCGGGCCACGGTGGTCAACAATCGGTTGGGGTGGAATGGTTTGGCTAGGTAGTGCAGCGGATAGGCTGCAGCCACGTCGTCGAGACCAACGATGGCGCTGGTCAGTACGATATTTGATGCGGGGTTGAATTGACGAAGCGCGTTTACAAAATCGGAAAATGGGATGCCGGCCATGAAGTACTCGGCCACGATCACATCGGGGCTGAAACTAAATAACGCCCTCATCGCCAGGGTCCGACTGGGCGCAATTTGAACGGTGTATCTGCGGGAGAGGATGTAGGCCATCAACTCCGCAGTATCGGCATTCGCGTCCACAATTAAAACAGTGCGTGTTTCCATGACGTTGTCTCTCAATCAGTTTCCAGTTGCGAAGCATTAACGGTGGCGTGAACCACTGGGAATAGGGCGCAAATGAGAAGCCCGCGGAAGCTATTTCTGCAGCATCTTTTAAAGTGTGCTGTAAACGTGGTTACCATCCATCCGTCACAGCGTCCGCTACGG
The DNA here is from genome assembly GCA_038227875.1 of Planctomycetota bacterium. GTDB lineage: Bacteria > Planctomycetota > SZUA-567 > H5-PLA8 > H5-PLA8 > JBBRPR01. The sequence continues at coordinate 3,275 of JBBRPR010000133.1, read as the reverse complement.
CAACAGTGGAGTGATTTAGCAGCCCGCCGATTGAAAATGAAGTCATTACCATTCTTGAGAAAATCTGCGGCAGCGAAAACGGATCTCGTGAGTGTCCTGGCTGCCCATACATCGTTGTTTCAAATCGATGTTGAGATTCAATCTTGTTTAGAGTGCACACGTCGCAATAGCGCTTAAAGCCCCAAATGCCCCCTAAATTCTTTGGTCTTGTAACCTTCAGGAACCGCCGCTTCTACTGTGTATAGAGGTGGTACTTGAATGAGATCGATGAACCGTAGTCCGGACAAAAAGCCCCTTCAAACGCCGAGCGAAAAGCAATCCGAGCAACCCCACACACCGCCCGCAGAATCGGCTCCGGACCAGCCCCGGCGGTGGTTCAAATTTCAGGTCTCACTCAAGGCCCTGATTGTCATCCACATGTTCATCGGGTGCGTCGTGGGGATCTGGGTTCAGAACCAGACCTTTGGAATGGTGGCCGCAGGCACGCTGATCGCCTGCCTGCTGGTGGTCTATGTGGAAGAAGAGGTCCTTCTCACGGCTATTCTGTTTATCATCATGCTGGTGTGCGCACTACTTCTGAGCGAAGTGGATTAACCCGAATCTTACCGATTCAGCACGGCCTCCCCGGGGCCGGGTTGTTCTGTAACCATCGGGCGCCGCTGCTTATCTTGAGTGCATAAGACAGATTGGAGTGCACGCTATGAAAATCCATCCCATTAAAAAAAAGTATGTTCGAAAGTCGAGCGATAATCAGTCCGGTGAAGGGCAAATTCCGCCCGACGGCACGGATCCGGTCCAGCCCAAACCCTGGCTGAAATTTCAAGTGTCGCTCAAGGCCCTGGTCTTCATCCACATCCTGATTGCGTGCGTCATCGGCATCTGGGTGCAAAACCAGACCTTTGGTATGGTGGCTGCCGGAACGCTGATCGCCTGCCTCCTGGTGGTCTACGTGGATGAAGAGCTGCTCGTTGGTCTTGTCCTGTATGCCCTTGTTTATGGCGGCGTGGCGACGCTGATGTTCTGTATCTCCGGAAGTGGGCGTGCCTTGAGAACAAAGTCCCGCCCGCCGGCGACGCAACTATCGCCAGAAATGTCCAGATACATCGAAAATTCGCCGCAGCGGCAGCTGAATGCGATTGGGTTGATGGTGGAGCGCTTTCACCAGAAGTTTGGCAGGTATCCGGACGATTCCGACGAACATCATTTTTACCGCGAGCTGATGGACTTCGATTCACACGAAGACCGTCCGCCGCTGCTTCAGGTGTTTGTGACCCGCAGTGACGTTGAAGACGAGTCCTTCACCAGTCCCCTGGGAAGGACGTACGCCTACAAAATTCTTCGAGACGCCAAGGGCCGTGAATGCTCATTCGTCCTGATCGACCCGGGTGAAGACATGACACTGGGTGGATCGATCAACACCAGCGTCGGCTTCATGCCCGACGGATCAAAATTCAGCCGCGATAATCTGATCTACCGCATCGGCAAGGTGGATACGAACCAGTAAGACCGGGTCAGGGGTTTCAAGCCCCTTCTCACGCCGGCAATTTTGAATTCTTAATTCTAATTGCTGCCGCTGCGAAGGTCACACGGTAACACGATCTACTGTCATCGTAACACTCGCTCATTCCTTGAGACACGGAACTCTGAAAAAAGGAATCGACATGCATATGGAGTTCATTCCGAACAGAATACACATACGCAATCCAATAATGGTAAATAGCTTCCTCTCGCCAGATTGAAATCAGAAGCTCGCGTGCCTTATCCGCAGAGGGTTGCATCAGCATTCTTTCGATCAGTTTAGTTCGATCGGGGAAGAATGCCTTCATTTCATATTCATTAATGATATTGCGCAGAATTGGCGCCAAGCGCGCGCCCCTATTGTACGACTGCTTTTGAAGCTCCGTCGTCGAACCTTTCGCGGACTCTTCCATGATTTTCTGCACTTCCTCCGCGGACACGGGACTGCTATCCGCTGGCGCGAGTTCTGGATTGCACTCTGCAATGTCACCGTGAGCGGATTCAATCAGGCTGGCCAGGCTGAGATGGTAAAGCGGATTGCGCGGCGCATAACGAATAGCTGCACGGTAGGACTCGATGGCATCGTGAAGGTATCGTTTTTGCAATTCCGCCGGAATAGTTTGCGGCGTGACACGAGCACGTTCGTTCAATTGCGGAAGTACGCTTTCCTGATCCTTGAAGTCATATGCTTTCAACACCGTCGTGCGATACGTGTACGCAAGCGCATACACGCGGCCCATTAGATAAAGTGCCTGCGAATCCGCGGGCGTTTTTTCCAGAACCGCGGCAATATTCTTAACCAGGCGCTCCACCGGCGCGTCGTCCCCTGTGGAAAAATCAGCGTACGTTGGACCAGCACATAAAATCAACAGCAGCGTCGCAACCAGTCGCTGCGAGAAGTTGCGCTTAGCACGGGTCATCGAGGCTTCCTTCGCAGAAAGGAGTAAATTCGGTATAGGACAAGCACAATCAGAAGCACGCCGATCCAGATTTCAGGCTGCGCCGACAGGCGGCTTTGCGACGGCTCCCGTCGGCGCTCCCACAGTTGAATTTCAGATTCACTTCCCTTGCTATTGATGCTGGCTGCAAAGCGGCCCGCAACGGCCACGACGTAATGATCCTCCAAGGGAGCGATCTGCTCCCCGCTTACTGCATTCCACAGCCGCGACTCGCCATACACGTCCACGGTGAGCACGAGCGTGTCGTTTGCGATGAGGTTGGTAGTAAGGATCTCGTAGTAATGTCCATTAGTACCTTCGGCGGCAAACCAGCGCGCCGCTGTTGGATCTTTCGGAACAGTCGGCGTGGGTGGCTGTGCTGATGTCGTATCCGGTTTCGGCGTCGGCAACGAGGAGGCCTTAACGGGAACAGCATAGTCGTCGGAATAAAAATTATCTCCGTGCGCGTGGAGAAGTTCTTTGCCGGAACAATCCCACACCACAATCGATCCGTCCGCCTTGCCGCCCAGCAGTCGGTTCTCGTCGGCGAAAAATCTGAGCGTGTTGACGCGAACATCGTCGGCTTTGAATGTATTCAGAAGCTGACCGTCCAGAGCCCAGATACGCACAAGGCCTTCGAAGCTAGTGTAGTGTATCATACAGATGATGCCTTATTCAGAGATTCGCGCGCTCTCTCGACTTTTGCAAGGATGTCACTGGCCTTTTTGGTCCAAACCAGCGCTTTGGGATTCTGATTGTGCTGTTGCAAGTAGTCGTTAATTGACTTAATTAATGCCTCGACGCTATGAAATACGCCCC
>JBBRPR010000132.1:0-7833 GCA_038227875.1 Planctomycetota bacterium | reverse complement strand
GTGAACTCAAGGCCCGCCATGGACTGAAAATTGGAGTGGTCAGCAACGAAGCGCGCGAATTGAACGCGTATCGAATTCGAACATTCCAGTTGGGCGACTTCGTGGACTTTTTCATTTCGTCCTGCTTCGTCCGGCTCCGCAAACCCGACGGGGACATTTTCAGGCTCGCAATGGACGTTGCGCAGACACCTGTCCGCGAAATTGTCTACATCGAAAACACCGCCCTGTTTGTGCAGATCGCGGAAGGTCTGGGCATCCGCAGCATACTTCACACGGATTATGAATCCACCCGCGCCGAATTGGAATCCTTTGGGTTGAAGTAGTCATAAACGCCACGTCAGTCTGTCCGTTTTTAACCTGGTCACATGTCGAAGGAAATTTAGAAATGCCAACTGATATGGATACAAATACCCTGACTCTGATGAAAGCGCTCTCGCCAGAATTGCTGAGCCAAATGCATGCGTATTGGCGAGCGGCGAACTATCTTTCGGTTGGGCAAATCTATCTCTACGACAATCCGCTGCTGAAGCGGCCGTTGGCGCTTACAGATGTGAAGCACATGCTGCTGGGGCACTGGGGCACCACGCCCGGGCAGAATTTTATCTACGTACATTTGAACCGCGTGATCAAGAAATACGACCTCGACATGATTTACGTCTCCGGCCCTGGCCATGGCGGCCCGGCCGTCGTTGGCAACACGTATCTCGAGGGCACGTACAGCGAGATTTATCCCAATATTAGCCAGGACGAGGCTGGCTTGCGAAAACTGTTTCTTCAGTTTTCGTTTCCCGGAGGAATTCCCAGCCACGCGTCGCCGGAATGTCCGGGCTCGATTCACGAAGGCGGCGAATTGGGATATTCGCTCAGCCATTCGTTCGGAGCCGTGTTCGATAATCCCAGCCTGATCGTGGCCTGCGTCGTCGGCGACGGTGAAGCGGAAACGGGGCCGCTGGCCACCGCGTGGCATTCAAATAAGTTCCTCGATCCGGCTACCGACGGCGCGGTGCTGCCGATCCTGCATCTCAACGGCTATAAAATTTCAAATCCGACCGTGCTTGCTCGCATTACTCACGAGGAACTCGAACAATTGCTTCGCGGCTACGGCTGGACGCCGATTTTCGTTGAAGGCCACGAACCGGAATTGATGCATGAAGCGATGGCCGCGGCTCTCGACACCGCCGTGGAGCAAATCAAAGCAATCCAGACGGACGCGCGCAATCACGGCAATCTCACGCGGCCGCGCTGGCCGATGATCGTGCTGAATTCACCCAAGGGCTGGACCGGGCCGAAAGTCGTCGACGGACGTCAGGTGGAAGGCACGTTCCGCGCGCATCAGGTGCCGCTCTCCGACCCGGCCACGCATCCCGAGCACCTCAAGTTGCTCGAGGATTGGCTGAAGAGCTACCGGCCGGAGGAACTCTTCGACAAGGAAGGCCGCCTCAAGCCGGAACTCGCCGAGCTGGCCCCCAAGGGTACTCGGCGCATGGGCGCCAATCCCCACGCCAACGGCGGCCTTCTGCTCCGCGACCTGCGGATACCGGATTTCCGCGACTACGCCGTCGATGTGCCGTCACCAGGAGTGCGCGGCATTGGCGACACGCATGAACTCGGACGATTCCTGCGCGACATTGTGAAGCTCAACAGCGTCCAGCGGAACTTTCGCGTGTTCGGTCCCGATGAAACACTCTCCAACGGATTGGAAGCGATCTTTGAAACCACCCAGCGCCAATGGGACGCGGCGACGGTGCCCAACGACGAGTTCCTCGCCCCGGCGGGCCGCGTCATGGAAATGCTCAGCGAACACCAGTGCGAAGGCTGGCTCGAAGGCTATCTGCTCACAGGCCGCCATGGACTTTTCAATTGTTACGAAGCGTTCATCCACATCATCGATTCCATGTTCAATCAGCACGCAAAATGGCTGAAGGTTACGTCGAAATTGCCGTGGCGGCGGAAGATTGCGTCGCTCAATTACCTACTGGCATCCCACGTCTGGCGGCAGGACCACAATGGCTTCACGCATCAGGATCCCGGCTTCATCGATCATGTCGTAAATAAAAAGTCTGAAATCATCCGCGTGTATTTGCCGCCGGACGCAAATTGCTTGCTGTCAGTGACGGACCACTGCTTGCGCAGCCGCCACTACGTCAACGTCGTGATCGCCGGCAAACATCCCGCGCCGCAATGGCTGACAATGGACGCCGCCATCAAGCATTGCACCGAAGGCATTGGCATTTGGCAGTGGGCGAGCAATGATCAGAACACCGCCCCGGACGTGGTCATGGCCTGCTGCGGCGACGTGCCGACCCTGGAGACGCTCGCCGCCGTTTCCATTCTTCGCGAAAAACTCCCCGACTTGAAAATCCGGGTGGTCAACGTCGTTGATTTGATGCGGCTGCAACCCGAGCGCGAACACCCGCACGGGATGTGTGACATGGACTTCGACGAGCTCTTCACGAAGGACAAGCCCGTCATCTTCGCGTTCCATGCGTACCCCTGGCTGATCCACCGGCTCACGTACCGGCGCACCAATCACCGCAACATCCACGTCCGCGGTTACAAGGAAGAAGGCACCATCACGACGCCATTCGACATGACCGTGCTGAACGATCTGGACCGTTTTCATCTCGTGATGGACGTCATCGACCGCATTCCGCGGACCGGCGAAAAGGGCGTTTATCTGAAGCAGCAACTTCAGGACAAGTTGATCGAGCACAAACTTTACATTGACAAGAACGGTCAAGACTTGCCCGAGATCCGCAACTGGAAATGGAGCGCTCAATGAACGAGCAGAAACTAGATCACCACCAAGCACATTCAAAAGACGGACTGGAACATCGCCCATACTGGAAGCGCGCCCATCACGATTGGAAATTCTGGGTTGCGCTGGTGTTGATGTTCGTCGCGATGGCCATTTATCTGGGATCGATTGACTTGGCCTACAGGCCTCAACCATCACGCCAATTGCCATCAAAACCGTCGCAGGCCCTTTGAAAACTGGGAATTGGATTGACCTTTTGCGAAAATGGAGAAACCAAATGAGTACGCAAGCGCTGATGGACACGGCGAAAAATCTGTTCGCTGGCGACAAGGGTTTGCTGGCGATGGACGAGAGCATTTCAACCTGCAACGCGCGCTTCGCCAAACTGGGAATTCCGCAGACCGAGGAGTCCCGGCGCGCGTATCGTGACTTGATCGTCACCACGCCGAAACTCAACGAGAGCATCAGCGGTGCGATCCTCTGCGACGAGACCCTGCGCCAGCGTAAGAAGGACGGTACTCAATTTGTTCGAGTTCTCACTGACGCGGGAATTGTTCCGGGAATCAAAGTGGACTCCGGCGCCAAAGATCTGGCCGGACATCCGCACGAGAAAATTACGGAAGGTCTGGACGGTTTGCGCGACCGCCTGACCGAATACTTTCAAATCGGCGCCCGCTTTGCCAAGTGGCGCGCGGTGATTGTGATTGGCGACGATATTCCTAGCCGCGGCTGCATCGAAGCTAACGCGCAGACGCTGGCTCGCTACGCGGCGCTGTGCCAGGAAGCCGGAATCGTTCCCATTGTCGAGCCGGAAGTGCTGATGGACGGCGCGCATACTTTGGCGCGGTGTAGCAAAGTTACAGAACGAGTTCTCCATACCGTTTTCGAGCAACTTTTCACTCAACGCGTGATACTGGAGGGCATGATCCTCAAGCCCAATATGGTGCTTTCGGGATTGGATTGTCCCGCGCAGGAATCGGTGGACGAAGTGGCCGACGCCACAGTGAATAGTCTCCTGCGAGCCGTCCCCGCGGCTGTTCCGGGAATTGCATTCTTGTCGGGCGGCCAATCCGCGGACTTGGCCTCCGCGCGATTGAACGCGATGAACGTGCGATTCAAATCGCGGCTGCCGTGGGCGCTGGGGTTTTCGTATGCCCGCGCGATCCAGCAACCGGCTTTGGAGACTTGGCGTGGCGATGACGCCCGAGTATCAGTGGCCCAGCGAGCTCTATATCATCGCGCCAGATGCAATCGGGCAGCGCGCAGTCGCGAGTACAGCTCGGCAATGGAAAAACAAGAGTTGTTGTAAAGATCCATCGCCAAACTGCGCGTCTTGGCGCTTCTCGCTCCACAGAAGTCGGCGGTCGAAATAACAACGGCAAGGTGGTTCAGACGGACTGGGAAAGGTGTTGTCGGCTAATAAGAATGGGACATGGCTGGTGCTGGCGGCATCCGCACCATTTTTGAATTGCGCCTGCGGATATCGGCGTCGGGAACGCTATGACGTACAGTTCCAGTCGCTCAACCCAATGGTCAAGTATTCGAGCCGGATGCCTTTTGGAAGAAATCTCAAGCGAGTATCGGCGGCAGTATCCATTTGGGGTTTCCGTGATGGACGTTGCTTTCGATCCTGAATGGCCAGACATCGGACACCGGCAGCCATGCCCACATACCAAGAGGAGCCCCCGTGGGTGTGGTCGGTATGATTTCTGTAATTGCATAGTGGACAGCAGTGTCCATAAGTCTGAAAAGGAGGAGAACATCATGAACAGAGAAGGAGGCCCGAAAAGCGGCGGCGGTGCTTCAAAAAGCGAACGACATCGCTGTTTCCGGCCCGTTTCCTTTCCCCTATCCACCCCGGCGCGCTATAGCGTGCCGCCCCGGTTCGGAAAGACTGGCCGCCTGAGCGAAGCAACGCCGTTGAGGATGGGGCTTTGTGCGGGCGGATCAATTTGTTGTCCCGTCGCACCAGGCCCGCCATTCGTAGTCCGATCGCGGCTCCCAGATTCAATAGCGTCTCACTTCGCCGTCGCTCCCGTCTTGCCCAGCTTGGCGCTGTAATGCTCTGCTACCGTTGTGATGAACAGCGCGTTGGCGAAAACCACGTCCGTCGTCAGCGTCACGGGAGTCTTGGCCGCGTCCTTGTTGGTTAAACCAAATATGGATAGGCTGGCCTGAAGATTCTTCTTGTTTAACTTAATGGTGAACTTGCTCATCTGCGCCGCGCCGCCCGATTTGAGCGCCACGACTACGCTGTCCGTACCGGACTTGGCGTGACCCTTGGCGTCCAGCATGAAAACTTCGACAAAGCTACCGACGGTCAGCGCCAATTTCGCCCCACTGGAAGCGAAGCTCGCCGGCACGGCCAGTACTCCGCTCAACGTGAAACTGTCATTGTTCTGCTTGCTGAAATCCAGCTTTGCCGTGATGGCCGCCTTGGTTAGCGTTCCGGGAGTTCCGCTCAGCGCAAACGGAACTGACGCTGGATCGTTTGGTACAGTCCCGAATGACGTCTCGAACGAGTCCGAGAATCCGTCGCCGTCACTATCCGCTCCTGTGCCCACGAACGGCGGCGAGTGACTGCCAACGACCGTCACTGCAACGATGCTGGATGTCAAACCCAGATCGGCGGCAACCGTGACCGTCGCGATGTAATCGCCCTGCACCATGTACGCGTGCGAGATTGACGCGCCGCTGCCTGTCGAGCCGTCGCCGAAATCCCATGAATACGTCAGAGTGCCGTCGCCGGGATTCTGCGTGGCGACGGTGAAGACGACCGCCTTTCCGACCGCGGCAGGATTCGGCGTCGCAGTCGGACCTGACGTGATTATCGGATCGCTAGACGCCGGGATTACGAGAGTCACAAGGCCAAGCGGTTGAGTCGCCTTGGGGGGCGTGCCGTTGTCCGCGGTAAGGGTCAGCTCGTACTTCTTGGAGGCGCCGGTCGGCATTCCGCTTAATGTCGCCGTACCGTTGTGGTTGTCGGCGAAAGTGACTCCGCGCGGAAGATTTCCGCTTGCGGTGATCGCGGCGACGGGCATGCCAGTCGTCGTGACGGTGAAGCTGTTGGCCCTCCCAATTACGAAATTCACATGCGTGCCGCTGGTAAAAACCGGCGGCGCGGGCGCGCGCAGATCGATCAGCTCCGCGCTGTTCAATTCCTGTGCTTGAACCGTAAACACAGTGTCTCCCACCGCTGTAACACCGGTTGCCACAAGCACCCTTCCGTCGTTGAGCAACGTTGCCGTGTGCGATTCGCGGTCCTGCGCCAGATTGCCAATTGTACTCCATGAGTTAGCACCTGGATCGTACACTTCACACACGCTTTGCGAACTTGCCGGCTGCGTGCCGGCTTTGAAATCGCCGCCCGTCAGGAGGACCTCTCCATTCGGCAGCAGTGTATTGGTGAATGCGGTCCCACCAATCGCGCAATTACCGGCGGAACTCCACAGACCTGTTAGAGGATCGTATCGTTCAGCGCCGATCGCAAAATACGGTGGATCAGGCTGAAAACCTCTAGCGATCAGTACACTTCCGTCGTTCAAGAGATTTGCTGAATGAAATATGCGGGGCGTCGAGAAGCTGGGACCCATTCTCCACATGTCTGTGTCCGGATCGTAAAACTCGGTCGTATTTTCATAGAAATTGACGCCCTCCGAATAGCCGCCAGCAACAAGCACCTGGCCATTCGTTAGCAGCGTCGCCGTATGGCTAGTCCTCCCGATCGCCATGCTTGCGGCGAAGCTCCACGTGTTGGCAGCCGGATCGTAAAGCTCCGCGCTATGAAGATGTGAATTGTCCGCCGGCTCATCCGCCCTGATCACGCCGGCTCCGCCAGTTGCCAGCACTTTGCCATTGGGCAGAAGTGTCATGGTGAATCCCCGGCGCGCTACGTTTAAACTTCCGGCCGGACTCCACGTGTTGGCAGCCGGGTCGTAGAATTCGCCGGTTCCGTCGCCGTTGATATCGGCTCCGCTCATGACCAGCAGCTTGCCATTGGCGAGCATCACGCTAACCGCCCCGGAGCGCGGAACGGACATGCTCGCAGCCGAACTCCAGGAGTTCGCGACTGGGTCATATATCTCCACGCTGGCCAGATTCTGATCCACACCTTGGCTGTCGAGATAGTTGCCCCCGGCGACGAGTACCTCCCCATTGGGCAGCAGTGCCGCGACAGCGTCCGCTCTCGCCACGGAAAGCGGCGCCGCAGGGGCGATCGTCGCACCCCACGCTGTTTGAACGACTGCGGTAAGAAGAAATGTTAGCGATATTTTTCGAGAAAAACCGGACGTCATGTCACCTCCCAGATCTGGTCTTAAGATTGAGTAACTTTATTAGGCTTAATGCTTAATACAATAGAAATGGATGGACGTTGACGTAGGCGGAGCAGGTTTTGATGCGCTGACAGAACTGGTTCTCGATCAAATCGATGCCGACCATCTTCGCCACGCTGGCGACGCATTCCTTCATGCGTTCCAGATCAGGAATTGCTGTGGGGCCGGTGTTGAATATTGAGCGCCACTGAGCGAAGCGCTCAGAAGCGGTTTGCGCGTCATCCAAGAGCTGCTTCGCAGCCACGGGCCCCGCCCGATGTAATCCCAGCATTGATCGTCGCGCCGCGCGAAATCGTGCGTTGAACAAGAACGCGAGCAGTCCTGAAAGTGTGCCTTGTCCCGCCGGGGACAAGGCGGCTACGCGGATGACCTTTTGAAGGTGCTCGACCCTGCCGAGAAGACCATCGTCCACATCCCCAACGTCAATTCGCGAGAGAGCACCAAGGACAAGATCAAGGAAGTCGAGCACATCCTTGGCGAGCTGGGCGAATGGCAGGGCGCCGATCCCTCGACCGGATTTCAACTGGTCAAGACGCCAGCGGGCCGGGTGCTGCGGATCGCCGACTTGGTCGACGATGATCCAGTGAAGCGCGACCGCGTTGGCCGTTTTCATCCAAGCGTTTGTCTGTCACACGCGGCTGCGCGACATTCACCGCGCCCACCCCCGTCAAGATCGTGCGCTCCGGCAACGAGCCGTTGCGTACGACCAAGCGGTGGCCGCGCTCGTCGCGTTCCTGAGCG
>JBBRPR010000131.1:0-8023 GCA_038227875.1 Planctomycetota bacterium | reverse complement strand
GTAGTAATCGGCCAGTGCGCGCACCGAATTTTCGTATTGTCCGATACTCGATGCGGCCAACGCCTTCATCGTGCGAACGACGGATTGGAGATCGCCTGCGCTATTTATCTTTCTGCGCAATGCAGCCGTGTTGTCGCTCATGATTTCTCCTTGAGCGCATCCGCCGGCTTCGTAGTAGGTCCCGGCTCGGGATTTTTGCCGGTTTCGGTTTTGGACGTGGGCGCAGGCTGGAAAGGCGCGAGCGCTTTGCGCGCAGTTTCAACAATCGTTTTTCGGTCCTCGTCGCTGAGTTTTGCCGCGGTTTCCAAGCGCGCGGAGAGTTCCTGTGGCACTTTTGCGACGGCATCCTGGACCGCGTGCTCGGCTTCCGTCATTTTCTCCAACGGCACTGGATCGAACAGTTTTGCCGTCAACGTAAGCAAGATGGCGATTTGCGCGGGCACGGGCACGGGTGCGAATTCCGGCTGCCTAAGGCACGCGCGGATGCGCTTTCCATGTTCGATGATGTTGCGCGTGTTCTCGTCAAGGCGGGCGCCAAACCGTGCGAAAGTCTCAAGTTCCTCGAACTGCGCGTAAGCGAGTTTAAGATCGCCGGCCACTGCGCGGTAGGTCGCCCGTTGCGCCTTGCCGCCGACACGCGAAACAGATTTTCCGACATCGACCGCGGGCAGCACTCCCAATTCAAACAGCGATGGTGACAGGTAGATCTGTCCATCCGTGATCGAGATCAGATTCGTCGGTATGTATGCGGAAATGTCCTGCGCTTCGGTTTCGATGATGGGCAGCGCGGTAAGGGCGCCGCCGCCGAGTTCCTTGCTCAGATGCGTCGCCCGCTCCAGCAGCCGCGAATGAATATAAAAAATGTCGCCAGGGAATGCCTCGCGACCAGGCGGCCGGCGCAGCAGCAGCGAAAGCTCGCGATATGCTCGCGCGTGCTGCGTGAGGTCGTCATAGACGATCAGCACGTCGCGGCCCTGCGCCATGAAATGTTCGGCGATGCTGGTCGCGGCGTAAGGAGCGATGTAGGTGAGGCCCGGCGGATCATTGCCTTCGGCCACGACCACGACGGTATAGTCCATCGCGCCTTTCTCGCGCAAGCTGGCCACGGCCTTTGCCACGGCGGAAGCACGCTGCCCTATGGCACAATAGACACAAACAATATTCTGGTCTTTCTGGTTGAGTATGGCGTCGATCGCAATCGCGGTCTTGCCCGTCTGACGGTCGCCAAGAATCAATTCGCGCTGTCCACGCCCGATCGGAATTAGCGCATCAATGATCTTTATGCCGGTCTGAAGAGGTACGGTGACTGGCGCGCGATCCATGATGTGCGCGGCCGGACGCTCGATGGGCAGACGAGCACTGGCATTGATAGGTCCCTGGCCGTCGAGTGCACGGCCAAGCGGGTCAATGACGCGTCCCAATAGTTCGTCGCCCACGGCCACGTCCATCACCCGGCCAGTGCGCCGGACTTCATCGCCAGCGCGCAAGCGCTCGTAGCCGCCGAGCAGCACGACGCCGATTTCGTCCTCGTCCACGTTGAAGGCGATGCCGGACACACCGCCCGGAAACGTGACTAACTCTTCAAAGCCTACCCTGGGAAGCCCGGAGACTTTGGCGATACCGGTGGCAATACTCGCGATAGTCCCGACCTCATGATGAGTCAGTTGCGGCGTGAAGGCTTCACGCGCCTGACTGATGTTCGCGAATGCGCTGTCCAAAACACTCTGAAGGCTTTCAGGTTCCATGCACAAGCTCGGGTTGTTTGAGTCCGGGGTTCTCAGTGTCAGGCTTGACTTTGATTTCAGGCGCGTCCATCTTCTTGAAAAGTTCTCCGACACTCTTGTCCAGTGACGCCAAATAATCCGAGATGCTCCAACTGACCTTTTGTCCATTGGAGGAGAGTTCGATCCCGCCAATCAGGTCCGGCGCGGTCTCGAATCGGACGTGGACATCGGATGAGAACGATTCGTTCAGCGCCTTTTGAATCGCCACGCGCTGCTCCGCGGCCAGATCAAATGCGCTCCGAATGACCGCCGGGTCAGCCGCCGACTTAAGCGCCTTGGCGAGTTCGTCTTTCGCAGAGCCTGTCATCTCCCGCAACCGTCGGGTGAAAACGTCGCACAGTCGTGCTTCCAGACTCGTCGAGGCGAGATCCGTTAGCGCCTTTCGCGCGATCGCAAAAACTTCCTGCTGAGCCTTTTGACGGATGGCCTGATTCAAGTTCCGGGCATCGTTTCTGAGCGTTTCCATGCGCTTGGCACTTAATGCGTCGGCCGACTTTCGCGCTTCGTCCAGGAGCCGCTGACGTTCGGTTTTCGCCGCGTCCGCCGCCTGGCTCAGGAGCGCTGCGCGCTGCCGGTCGAATTCTTCGTTCTTGTGCTGGAATTCGTCGCGGTCTTTTTGCGCTTCAGACTTTTTCGCGGCTGCATCCGCGAGTTCCGCGGCGATCAGCTTTTCCCGCGCGTCAATGGCGTGGAGAATGGGCTGATAGAGAAAGCGCTTCATCAGCCAAACCAAGATGAGAAAGTTAAGCGCTTGCGCGCCGACAGTGAACCAATCGATCAGCATGAGTTACTTACCCGCCGCTTGGATGATGACATGATTCCAAAATGGATTGGCGAAAATCAGAATCATCGAAACCACGAAACAGTAGATCGCCGTCGACTCGATCATCGCCAAACCGACGAACAGAGTTCGGGTTATGGTTGCGGAGGCGTCGGGTTGCTGCGCCAACGCGGTCAATGCTGTCGCGACCGCCCTGCCTTCGCCGAGGGCGGGGCACATGCATCCAACTCCCGTCGTGAGTCCCGCAGTGACAATTGAGGCAACTGCGATCAGGGTCATGCTATCCATAGGGTGTCCTTGGGTTGAGAAAGTTGTCGTGTCAAGTCTTGGGCACCGGCTCAAGATTTAGTTTGCGAACGCGCGTGGCGGACGCGATGTAAACTGCGGCCAGAATGCTGAAAATGTAGGCTTGCACCATTCCGGTAAGCAGGCCCAGCGCTGTCATGACGATTGGAAAAAGGAATGGCGTGATGGTCAGCAAAATGGCGATAATCATCGCTCCGCTCATCATGTTTCCGAACAGGCGAACTGCGAGAGCCAGCGTGCGTGAAAATTCGCTGATGATATTGAACGGCAGCATGATGACTGTCGGTTTCACGTAGGTTTTGAGGTAATTGCCCAAACCTTGCTCCGCAATCCCGAAGTACGGTACGGCCACGAACACGCACAGAGCAAGCGCGGCCGTAGTTGAGAGCGAACCGGTCGGCGGCTCGTAGCCGGGGATGACAGTGCAGAGGCTGGCAGCCGCCACAAATAGAAAAAGCGTGCCCAGAAAGCCGAGATACTTTTCCGGATGGACGAGTCCAACATCTTCGATTTGCTTCTCGATGCCGGTGACGACGATTTCCAGGAGGTTCTGCCAGCGTGAGAGATTCAAGTCCGTGGATAGTTTGCGCGTGATCAGCTTTGATCCGAGGACCAGCACCAGCATGAGTCCCCAAGTGAACACAATTGTGCCGTTGAGCTTGAGTAAGCCGTGCTGCCAGAAGATCAGCTCGTCAGGACTGAGGCGCATGGCTGGCCTCCAGCACCGGGCGGGTATGTTTTTTGCCAGACAAGCGAACCCACCACATTACGGACAGACGCGCCATGGCAAATCCAACCAGACAGGCCAGCAGTCGCTCCCAGTTGGCGCCGGCGACAAAATAGAACCCAGCCAGTGCAATACTCATCCGCAACAACAGGCTACCCAGGAACCACAGCGCCGGTTGCGGCGACGATACGCCTTTGCCAATCGTCCACCATAGGCCGCCGAAAAAGATTGCGCCGAGGAGAAGGCCGGATACCCACGCCAGAATCAGCATCAATGGTTCACTCATTGTTGTCTTCCTGTTCATCCCGCATTGCTTGGTCCTCTGTTGCAACCCACCGCCAGGCATTCAAGCAGCCGATCACCAGCCCAGCGGTCAGCATTGCCAGCGTCCAGGACAGCGTGCCTGGATAACGACTATCCAACCATCGACCAAGGGCCGCACCGAGCAGCGTCGGCACAACCACCGACCAGCCGATCAGCCCCATCATTCCCAGACCGAACCACACACCTTGCGCCGGGTCGCGCCGCGCCTTGAGCTTGCGCGCCGCCTTCGCGCCTACTTGCGCGGCCATTCGCGGCTCTATTTTTGCCGGCCCGTCATTCATGTTGAAAACTCGCAAATCGACGCAAGAAACCAGATTCCATCTTAGCCACGACAGAGCGCACGCTTTTCTCCTGCTCGTCCAGCGTCAGATATTCCCGCTCCACAGCATCGCGTAATACGTTCAGATCACGTCCGCCTGTAGCGCGTCGCACGGACACCAGCACGTCGGCGCCAGTCTTGATCAGCACGCCTTCGTCCACGGCCACAAAGACCTCGCCCTCTGCTTCCGTTTCGTACGTCAGATTCCCCGGCGCGAGCGCCGCGACGCAGTCAAGCCGGTGCGGTAAGAGTCCAAATGAGCCCTCGCGCGTCTCTGCCACGATCCGTGAGACACCGGATTTGTCGGCGAAGATTTGAAACGGCAAGAGCACTTTAAGATTCATGAGCGCCAATGGCATGTTCGACCTTTGGCGGTGGCTGTGCACCGGGCTTCTGAAGTGGCATGGACCCGACCGGTGTCACGGGTGGATCGGATTTCGACTTCTTCTTCGCTTCATCAATCGACCCGATCATGTAGAGCGCACTCTCGGGATAGTCGTTGAATTCGTCCCGAAGGATGCGCTCACACCCATTCAATGCATCTTTCAGACTGACAAGCTTCCCTTTGAGATCAGAGAATTGCTCGGTCGTGAAGAATGGTTGAGTCAGGAAACGCTCCAACCGGCGCGCCCGCGCGACAACGGTGCGGTCCCCTGGCGAGAGCTGCTCAAGGCCAAGCATTGCGATAATGTCCTTGAGTTCCGCATACTGTGCGAGCGTTCGACGGATTTCCTGCGCCAGATCGTAATGACGCTTGCCGACGATGCCGGGCGTAGCCATCTTCGAACTGGATTGCAGCGGATCGATGGCGGGAAATAGGCCTTCGCTCGCGCGCTTGCGCGATAGCACGATGGAAGCGGAGAGATGCGAGAATGTATGCACCGCCGCGGGATCCGTGAAATCGTCTGCGGGAACGTACACCGCCTGGATTGAGGTAATGGCGCCGGTGTCGGTGTTCGCGATCCGTTCTTCCAAGCCGGCCAACTCAGTACCCATGGTCGGCTGGTAACCCAGTCGGGACGGCATCTGGCCCAGAAGCCCTGACACCTCCATACCGGCCTGAATGAAGCGAAAAATATTATCGATGAGCAACAACACGTCACGATGTTCGTCATCACGGAAATACTCGGCCATCGTGAGCGCTGCATGTCCGACCCGGAATCGGGCGCCAGGCGGTTCGTTCATCTGGCCGAAGATCATTACCATTTTAGGCAATACGCCCGCGTCCTTCATATCGCGACGAAGCTCTTCACCTTCGCGACAGCGCTCGCCGATGCCGCAGAAAATGCTCACGCCATCTTGATGCCCAACCATGTTATGGATCATTTCGGTGAGCAGCACCGTCTTACCCACCCCTGCGCCGCCAAATAGACCCGCTTTGCCGCCGCGTTCGAGTGGCACGAGCACGTCGATAACCTTGATGCCCGTTTCAAAGATTTCGGATTTGGTGGAGCGTCGGGCCAGCGGCGGGGGAGCGCGATGCACAGACCGCCACTGAATGTCGGACAACGGTGCCTCACGGTCGATAGCGTTTCCGAACACATCGAACATCCGCGAGAGAATTCCCTTACCCACGGGTGCCTTCAGCGGACCGCCCGAATCTTCGACGGACATTCCGCGAGCGAGACCTTGCGTGGGCGTCAATGCGATCCCGCGAACGTGATGGGAGTCCCGCTGCGCAAGGACTTCGATAACGATTTTCTCTTTATCACCAGCGTGCAATATGGCGTAAATCGGCGGCAGATGGTCGTCGAATCGAACGTCGACGACACTTCCGCGCACCGAAACAACCACGCCGATGTTTTTCAATTAGTTCACCTGCGATTGGGGAGGATTCAACACGCTATGCACTCCGAATCCATGCGTCCGCCTCTTTAAGCTGGTCCTTTTCGAAATACTTGACCTTTGCCGTAGTGAATGGCCGGCAAAAGGCCGACATCCACTTTTCCCACTTGGAATCACCAATCATTGCAATGCGGCCGATTTGGTTGAAATGATGCATGTCAAATTTAATGTCTTCCCACAGTGCGCCAGCGTCCCAGCCATGGAATTCGTGCATGTTGAGCAGGAAATCAATTTTTCCGTGTTTCTTAATCATCGCTTCGACTTCTGGCGCGAAATGCTCATAGTCGTGCTTCGTCAACTTCCCGCTTACACACACTGATGCCAGTTTGCCGCCATTTTCTTCTTTAAGTTCGATCGGCATGATGCTCCCTTTCAATGAATCACGCGTTGAAAACTTGAAACGATCCTATGCGACTCAATATTCAAATGAGCAAGGACCACGACGGAACCTATGAAGACACCTCTATTAAGAAAGCCTATTCATCTTGGCGCACTCCTTGTGCCGCGATCCAGCTTCAGCAAAATATTACATTTCTTCATGAGCGCCGTCTGCTGTTCGCGGATACTCGGTAGAAGTTAGCGTCAAATTGTGGACTCGGCGCAGGCAACCTCAACCGAAATCCGGCTATGCCTGCCTGAAAATCATCGAATGCAAGGTCATCCTGCCGGGACTGCGTCTTGACACGCACTAACAATCGTTACGAACTACTAGCCGAACCGAGCGCGATAGATCGGACATTAAACCGCGTAATAATCAGTAGCTGACGATGAAAATCACACAGCTCACAGCCCTGCCAAAATGTCAATCAAACAGTTATTTTCATCGGCGCACGCTTTGCGCCGGCACCTATTAATAATACGCACTGACGGACGTATGGCTGCCCGTTGAAAAACCGCCGGCAATCGAATCTTAATTGAATTAACTCCGCGCGATTATATGTTCCGCCGCTCTACGCTATCTCTGCTGACTCTGACGTGCGTATGCATGGTGAGTATTTGCACGACCACAAACGGCGACGACTCTGTCGTTGAGTCCTCCCAGATTCAAAAGTTTACGAATGATGAACTACGGGCATTAGTAGCACCGATTGCGCTCTATCCGGATCCCCTGTTGGCTTAAGTTCTGCCGGCGAGTGCTTACCCGGTCGATATTGCCGCGGCCAACCGGTACGTCCAATCTGCCAGGGATACAGGCAACCCGCCGGACAATGTAAACCTGGGACAGCAGCGTGGTTGCGCTTCTTCATTATCCAATGGTATTGAAAAGGATGAGCGATGATGTGTCGTGGACCGAACGTCTTGGCGTTGCCGTCACCTACCAAATGGCCGCAATTCGCAACAGGGCTCTGGCACGCCATCCCTGATGATAATAATATCCAATGTAGGCCAGCGGGCTTGCAGTCGTGCCACGAAGTCCTGCAGATATTCTTCGAGCAAATCGCCATCAACAAGCACCACGATCGGCCGGGAGCGGCGAGCGATCTGCAGCCCGACCATGCGATCGTTCACGCTTTGAATTACGCAATGAAACTTGGCGGAATAAAGATCGATTACGTCGGCAGAGTCATCATCGTTCAGGACGGCGAGACCTACACAGTGTGAAATGATGGCATTCATGAAAGCGTTTTTCCAGTAGGATGGATATTTATTAACGTTCCGCAGTGTGCGACGCTCAAATTTTGACAGAAAAACCGTCTGGTGTCGGTTCCAGACAGCTACAAATTGGGAAGCCTCATCGCACTTCCGCAATTATGAAAGTAGAATGTATTCGGACGACGTGCGTTTTAATTCCACTGCCTTTACTTCGTGGCCGTCATCAATGCCGCGTGGAATTTGACGTTTTCCGAGTGGGCTGCGCAGATGCCTTGGACCTTAGTTAATTCCGCATCGGTGCCGTGAGCCACAACGAGAAACTTGCCGGTCTTGATATCGGTTTC
>JBBRPR010000130.1:0-8037 GCA_038227875.1 Planctomycetota bacterium | reverse complement strand
GCCGCCAGTGCAGGCCACTTAGAACGGCTCCTCCAGCCGCAACCGTCACCAGCAGCAGAAGACCCAGCGACAGTTGGGGGCGACGCTTCTTGCGGATAGCATTGATCGCCACGAAAGCCAGCATGACCAGCAGGATGCCGCCGCTGAGAGCCAGAAGCGCTTCGCCGACTACGATCTTCTTCCTGAACCCCGCCTCGTCCACTTCGGTCGGCGGCGGGGTTCCCATCAGGAACTTCCCGGCTGGGATCAAGACCAGTTCGAGTTTGATATTGCCGCCGAGGTCAAGCCTCTTCGTCGTCGGAAGATTCACGCGTTTGGCGTAGTCGGCGACGGACTCGGAGCCGTCCCATAATGGATAGATCGTAGAGGCGGTGCCATTGGGCGGCTGCTCGGCGGCTGGCAACGCTGCGGCAAAAATGAAGAGCAGGATCAGGGATAAGCGCATGGATCGGGATTATAGATCGCTTCGGGCAACCGCGCCATCCGGTCTCCAGCAACCTCAAGCGGACTTGCCAATGCGCTTTCTATCCCGCCCAACGCTCCATCCCAGCGCCGCCGCGAACAGCGCCGTCAGCCAGAACTCCGGGAGCCATGCGACGCCCCACCAGTATTCGGGGCGGCGGCGATGCCAAATGCGTTATGGGGGAAGCCAGAATTTGCCCATGATGGCAACCGGAGGACAATTTACAAATGATGACCAAATTACTTTGACGGTTTAATGAGCTTTTTCCAGCACTACAATCCTATGTTCGTCATCAGCTTGCCATTCTGATGCCCAGAAGCAGTAATTACTGGGAAACTGCTCAAGCTGGATTTGGGTTTCGGGTTCAGCCAAATGGGGCGAAACTTCCTTTTTCCAAAAGTCAAAACATTCGATTTCGGGTATCCACTGTAGTTTATTTCCGACATCCGCTACGACAAACCGGACGCGCCCTTCACGGAGAAACTGGATGATCGTGTCCTTCCCAATCGAGGCACCGCGTACTCCTTTCAAAGAACCAGAGTCGGTCCACAGTTCGGTTAAGGGCAGGCGCGTTACAATTCGCTTTTCTGGGTCCATCGTCCTAGTCTTTAATTTTCTTCGCAAGTTGCTCCAAAACCATTGCCAACTTGAGCGCTTCTTCAGCAGTCAACTCTACTGGGTCGCCATGTTTTGATATCGCTTTTATCATAATAGAGGAATCTTGTTCCAACCATAGATATACGTCGTCTCCGATCTCAGTGACGTTAGATTTTTGATTTTCCACGAACTCCCCTCCCAGTTGCGAGTTAATTATCGTCTGTGAACGCTCTTGCCTCATCAACCGCGAATCCGATCCGCCGCAGGCATTGAAAGCCGTTGCCGCTCATGGAGGCGTCAGCGTCGTCTGACTCGGTCATTGAATTGGCTCCGTAAGTGTTGCCCCATCTGCAAACGTTACCACGTCCGCAGCAAGCCGTAAAGAAATCACCAGTGTCCTCAGAGAATCGCAGGCGCGGTAGCCATCGCTTCCTTGGCTTCGGCGGGGGCGCTGGATCGGCGGGTTCGGGCATGGCGGCAGCGTAACCGAAGGGGGCGTTCAAGACAGGGGATGCGATATTTTGTAGTGACGTTTGCGCTGCCGCCCGATAGAATGACTCTGCCTCGTGGAGAGTGATGCATGAATCTCAATCGAATGCTGAAACTTTTGGCTGCGGTTGTTATTTGCCATTCCATGTCCGCAATTGATGCTGCCGATACCGATCAACCAAAGGCCGGGAATATTGAACAGACGACCGATAAGACACAAAACGACAAGAAAATTACACCCGTAGTCAATGACACTGCGTTTCACGCCAAGTTAAAGGAAATCGCCGCCAACTACGAATCCTTCGGCAGAGTCGATGATACGCTGCGGTTGGCGCCAATACTCTGTGGTATGCCGCAGCACGGCACGCTCAAACCGTCTATCGCTCGCTTTAGCTCAAGCGACGATCCGGCGACGCATGGACAGAAGCTTTATTATATCTTTGCATTTAAGCCGTCCGAATATCAAAATCTGACGAAGGAAAATGAGAGCGTTGCAGGCCAGATGGTCGTCAAGCAGTCTTGGACTGCAATGGAAACGAAAGCCGACGAACCAACCAAGGTCGTTGAAACTCCCGCAGTTCTCAGTAAGGCCCTGAAAACAATCGGCGGTGATTTGCTTCATGACCATTACGTTCCCTATGCAAAGAAGGACGGAAAACTTTTTCATGCCGACTCCAAGGCAGGCCTCTTCATCATGTACAAGACCGATCCGAAGACGGAAAATACAGATGATGGATGGGTGTATGGAACTGTGTCAGCCGACAGCAATACCATCACATCCGCTGGACGCGTGAAGTCGTGTATGAATTGCCATCAAGAAGCCCCGCACGGTAGGCTCTTCGGTCTGAAAAATATTGAGGAATAGCCATCAATCAGTTCAGCCCCGCATTATCTGAATGCCGATGACGCCAACCTCCACCGCTACGCCTATCCAGCTACGCCTGCTTCGCCCGTCCCTGCTCCTCCCCAGCACGATCTTCCCCAGCGCGTTCGCCACCGGGTTTGGAGGGCATGTTGTCGTGAGGTAATCGTTTGTCCGGGTGGATTCGATCATGCTGAAAGAAATCGTTTGGAACCTGAAAAGTCCGCTAGAATGGCTGCATGACCGAAAAGGAACTACTGGCATACTCAAAGTCCTTGGGGGTCGAGCCCAAGACGATACTGACCTGGAGCCTCGGCTTCAGGAAGACGAACCCGTTCAATCGTGGCAAGCCCAAGGGCAAGCAGCCACGGCCTAAGGGGATGCTGTCTATCGCGGACGCCATCGAGAAGTACGGCGTTGACCCTGATACGCTCAGGGCCTGGCGGGAGGAGGGGATGGAGTTCGAGAAGATCGGGTCGATGATCGTAATGCGCGATGCCGACGTCAAGGAATGGACTCAGGCGCGACTTCCAGACCCAGAATGAGCCGCGAATTCTGGTTGTAAGAAAAATGTAAGAACGGTTTTTACTTCATAGGTGGGTTGAGGATTAGAAATCCGCTGCTCTATCCAGTTGAGCTACGGGAACTTTTGCGTCAGCGCGATCCTGTAAGCACCGCGACGCCGGTCCATTATTCTCGATTCCCGTCGGCTTGCAAGACTGTTCCAACGTGACCTCTTCGAGCACCGCGCCACTGGCCTTGATTTGCCTGCCGGGATTTTACGGAAAGCTTTTGGGTTTAAGGGAACATGCGTGCACGCGATGCGGCCGCTACCGCGGACTGTTGCCGCAAACTGCTGCCATGAATCCAGATCCCCACGCAGATGGATCCCACTGCAATGCAGAGGATCCCAAACTCACTTCCGGCAAACAGCGCGATAAAAAGTCCCAGCATCGAGCCGATGCTCCCGGCAATGCCCACGGGATACAGAATGAAAACCACAGCCAGACCCAGACGCTCCGTTGTCCGCTCCCGTTTCAGCGACTGAGCGATAATCAGACCATTGGTGATCCCACCCAGCAACCAGACTAGAACGAATATCAGGAACAAACAGAACGACACGATGACTTCCGGTTGGGGATTTGGCGATGCGCCAAGCAAAATTCGGATGCTCCAGCCGCCGATATTGCCCAGCAGTGCGATGAGCAGCAATAACTCGCTGATACGGATCTGAATTACTCCAAAGAGGCGCCACACGATGGCGGTACTTGCCATGACCAGTGCGATGGCGAATGCCGCTCCAAACAACCAGCCGTCGAAGAGGGCGAGCACCATTGCGAACGCCGCCGTCCAATTGGCCCAGCGCAGCAGGTTGCTGCTTCCGGTTTGCGCGCGCGTGACTGCTCCTGCATCGCTCATCGCGTTATCCTTGTGCGGCCAGCGCCGCCTGTCGGGCCGCCTGGCGGATCGAGCGTCCGTAGATCCAGATGAGAATCGAGATGACTCCGCCGCAGAACCAAAATACGGCAAGGGGAGGCGACGTTGCAGTCAGCATGCCGGGAATGAATAGAAGCGAGCCTGTGATTCCCAGCGGATACATCAGAAAGATTCCGGCCATCTCGATCCGTTCAGACGTGCTGTCCAGCCCCAGACGTTGCGCGATGATCAGGCCGTTTGTGACGCTACCCATGAACCAGACCAGTAGAAAGAGCACACCATTGAACCACGCGCCGGGATTTCGAATCTGAATTTGCCCATTGGAATCCTGCATGAGGTACAGGCACAGGCCAAAAAAATTCCCCAGAATCGCGACCAGCCATATCAATTCCGCGATCCGAATCTGCAGCACGCCGAACATCCGCCATCCAATTCCCAACGCGGCGAGCAGCAATCCGACTTCAATCCCGATCTCACCCCCAGGCTGCGAGAACGGAAGCATGAGGATTCCGATAAGCACAAGTCCAGTGGAGTGCCAGAGAATGTAAATGCTGCGTTCCATCGCGCGTGAAATCGATTCATCGGCAGGCATTGTGTTTCTCCACCTGAATCACGGATTCACAAACCCGAACCGCGAGAGCGGCCAGACAATCAGCCACGGGCGTCCGTTCATCGCTTCCGGTTGGAGCGGTTTTTCCCAGCGGCTGTCCTCCGAATCGCGGGCGTAGTCGCCGAGCAGAAAGTAGCCGCTGCCGGTCTGTACCACCTTGCCTTCCGCGACCGTGCCGCAGGCGATATACTCCAACTTGGACAGTGACGCGGGCCGCTCGATCGCAGTGCCATCAATCAGCACCGTGCCGTCCTTTTTCATCTCGACCTTTTCGCCGGGAAGTCCGACCACGCGTTTCATGATCTGAAGTCCTTCCTCGTTGCGAAAGGCCACCAGTTCCCAGCGCCGGGGATGGCGCAGCGCGTGCGAGACATATTCGCTCAGCACCCAATCCGAGCCTGGTTTGCCGTTGCCTTGCAGGGTGGGGGACATCGATCCGGACGTCATGACGTCGATGCGAAAGCCAACCGTGTAAATCAGCAGCACCAGTCCC
Source organism: Planctomycetota bacterium (assembly GCA_038227875.1). GTDB lineage: Bacteria > Planctomycetota > SZUA-567 > H5-PLA8 > H5-PLA8 > JBBRPR01. The sequence continues at coordinate 3,086 of JBBRPR010000130.1, read as the reverse complement.
ATGATCGCCAGTCCGCGTTCGACGATGCGAAACACGCGGCGCATGCGGGTGCGCCGTGGTGCATCAACGCCAGGTGTTTGCAGCGGCACAACGGGATCGGCCAGAGCGGAATTACTCATGCGCGGCTTCCGGCGACGTGTTCTCGGCGACCGGTGCAGCGCTTGATACGGGGGTGCTGGCGGCGGCTGGCGTGACCTGCTCAGCGGCGGCCGCCATCACCTGCTGCCGTTGCTGGAATTGCAACCGCACCGAACGGCGTGCGCCCGCGCAACGGCCGACGCGGCCGTTGACGAGCACAAACGCAGCACCGCTGAAGAGCACCGCCACAGTGAGCGTCGTCAGCGCGCCGATGCCATCGTCAGGTCCTTTGGTCGCCATGCCATACTCCTTACGCGTTTTGCGGAACCGCATCACCGGCCGCTAACACGCGACGCGTTTCACGCAGACAGACGTCGTCAAGCCTTTTCAGTAGCACATCCCGCGTATCCGTGCGCCCGCTCCGGACAAAATTACTGCACGAACACGAAAGCCCACAGGTTGGCGCGGAAGCCAGCGCGCCGCAGCGCGGGCCAAATAGAAAATCTGCGCCGTCCAGCGCGTGTCCATTTAGCCGCGCCGGGTTGTCCACTTCGTCCACGCCGATCAAACGCTCGCAGGGATACAAATGGCCTGCCGGCGAAACGGCGACCTCCCCCTCGCCAAATCCGCAGCGCGCATTCTCGATTAGCGGCGTGCCGGAAAGTTCGATCGCCTTCTCGTTGAACCAGCTCACCCCGAATTTCGGCAAGCCCGCGCGCCAGACACTGGCCGAGTCGATCAGCGCCTGTTCAAGCTGAATCAAGTCCTTGTCGGTCCACGTGGTCCACAGATCCAGCGACGGCACGACCAGATCGACGCCGAATTCGCGCAGAAAGCGCAGCCCGGCCGGCAGCTGAGCCACTGTGTCCGGCCGCACGACAGTGATCACCTGAAACTGCTTACCCTTCGCGACGAGCTTACTGATGGTGGCGAGCACCCGCGCGCTGCTGCCAAATCCTTCAGTGTCCACGCGGTGGCGGTCGTGAAACTCGGGTAGCCCGTCGAAACTGATCGTCAGATCCACGTCCGAGTCGAGCATCATGCGCCAGGCGTCGGGCGTGTCGATCGTGCCGTTGGTCGTGAAGCTGAGACTGACGCGGCGTCCGGATTTTGCGCTTTGCAGCCTGGCATAGGCGGCAGACTCTTCCATCAACGCGCTCTCAAGCAGCGGTTCGCCGCCGAAAAAGCTCAACTCCAGTGTTCCGTCTGGATGCAGGGAATTCAGTGCGCGGTCAACCGAAGCGAACGCGATCTCTTTCGGCATCGAGCGCGCGAATTTTGTTCCGGTGTAACAATACGAGCAACGCAGGTTGCACGCATGATTCACCATCAATACCAGGCCAAAATGTGCATACATGGAAAAGCTCTCAATACTCTAAAGACTATACCGAGTTGGAGCTCAATTGGTTTGCAGGAGTTTCAATAAATTCGCAAAGTTTCCGCACGTGTGCCGAAGTGCGCGCCTCACGGCGCGATCGTCAACACATACGTGTTCGTCGCGCTGGTGAGCTTCCCGGCGATCTTCACGTCGAACGTGTACGTCCCGGGCGTCTTCGTTTTTCCGCCGATGAAACCCTTGCTGACGCGCACGCCTGCGGGCAGTTTCGTGTGGTCGACGGCGGCGTAGCGCAGCGTCACATTTTTGCCGGCATCCGGCGCCTCGAGGGTGAGCTTGAACTTCGTGTTGGCTTTAAACGTTCCCAGGTCGATGCTGCTCAATGCATCGGATGTGACGTCTGCCGGCGCGACGGCCAGAGCCGAAACGACGCTGGCTGCGGGAATGCTGACGATTTCGATGCCGCTGCTCTTGGCATTGTCCTTCACGGTGGTGTAGGCAATCGCAATCTGGCCACTGGCATTGGCTGTGGCAGTGAATTCCCGCACGAGCGCTTTGAACTTGCCGCCCGCAGCCGCATAAATGTCGAAGTTCGCGAGGGCCGGCTGACCGTTGATGGCGACGTTGAAGACGCGCTGGTTCGCGGCCCCCCACCAGATCTCCGCGAAATGCAGCCGCACGGTATACGCCGCGCCCGGCGTGAGCGATCCCAGCGTGTAGGTGAAGTTGCCGTAGCGCTCCGATTGGTACACGGCCTGCGGCGCGGCGTTGGCGATACCCGCGGTGCTGACCGAGCTCGTCGAGGTGTACTTCGCTCCGCCGGAGAAACCGTTGTCGGCCGCGAAGACGCCCGAAGCGTTGCCGCCGGAATTGACGGCAACCTGAGTTTTCGTCGTGCTGCCGTTCGAAACAATCACCGTCACCGCGCTGGTGACCGAACCGCCCTTGCCGTCGGTAACAGTCACGACGCTCGAGTACGTTCCGGCCGCCGCGAAAACATGCGCGCTGCTCGCACCCGAGCCGCTGGCGCCGTCGCCAAAATTCCACGCGTAGGTCAGCACGTCGCCGTTCGCGTCGCTGGCCGCCGCCGTGAACGCAACGCTTTGTCCAGTGGTCGCCGTAGCCGGAGTGGCCGTCGCGGCGGAAGTAATGACGGGCGGCTGATTGACGACGACTGCGTTCACCGTCAGCGTCGCTGCGTTGCTGGTCGCGCTGCTCACGGAGTTGGTGACGACGCAGCGGAACGTCGCACCGTTGTCCGCGGTGGTCGTCGCCGGGGTCGTGTAGGACGCGGCCGTCGCGCCCGAAATGTTGACGGTGTTCTTCTGCCACTGGTACGTCAGCGTCGCCGTTCCCGTTGCCGAAACCGTGAACGTCGCCGTCTGTCCTGCCGTCACGGTCGCATTCGCCGGATTGCCGGTGATCGTCGGCCCCACGGGCGCGGCGTTGACGGTCAGCGTCGCCGCGTTGCTGGTCGCGCTGCTGACGGAGTTGGTGACGACGCAGCGGAACGTCGCGCCGTTATCTGCGGTGGTCGTCGCCGGAGTCGTGTACGAAGCGGCTGTCGCACCCGAAATGTTGACGGTGTTCTTCTGCCACTGGTACGTCAGCGTCGCCGTTCCTGTTGCCGAAACCGTGAACGTCGCCGTCTGCCCGGCCGTCACGGTCGCAT
>JBBRPR010000129.1:0-8055 GCA_038227875.1 Planctomycetota bacterium | reverse complement strand
CCGGCCTCGAAACGCAGCCGGGCAATCTCCTTCAACTTGCGCATGGATAACCTCGCTTGTGCCACCGCTGCCTCCTGCACACGTTGTGCAAAAAAGACTGTGACGATACGGGTTACCCGCTCACAGGTACCGACATGCTCCGGAATCGTGTACCGACATGCGCCGGAATCCGGTACCGACATCGACCGGAATGACGTACCGACATGCTCCGGAATCGCGTACCGACATGGGCCGGATTACACTCACGTGCCAAGGCAGTCTCGATCACGACAAAGTCAGGGGTGTTACACCTGAGACCGAACGCTGCCTTGTTCCACTGTCGAATCCGTGGTGTTAAAATTGCTTGTTATCGCGACGACAAATCAGTCGCGAGGCAACGCAATGCTCACGAGGTTTCCTTCCCGCACGCTCCTCCATCCGGAACGCACATGACGAACCCCGTTGACTCGCTGAAACAATATCCAAGCCTCACCAAGATCGTCGAAGGCGTTCTTGCGGCGTGGCCAGAACACGAGCGCTATTGCATGTCCCGTTTTTCCGGAAATGATCAGGACTTCCTGCAGCGGACCGAAGAATTTTCGTCACTCGCCCTGGCAAGCATGCGAGAGGATTTTCCGCGGTATGCATGGGACTATCGATGGATGTGCGAAGAGTTTCTAAACGAGGAGATCTATTTCCGACGACATGGACGCTATCGCCTTTCGACCTTTGCCGAGGCCAATGCGGAAATCTACGCGAATGCGGATTACATGTCGCGCTACGTTCGCGGCATCCTGATATCGCAGATCATCTGGGATCCGCACGCGCGCGCATTCGACCTGTTCCGTACCAGATTCCTGGCCGGCTTGCCAAAGGATTCGTCATACCTCGAGGTAGGTCCCGGCCATGGGTTTTTCCTCTACTTCGCGGCGCGCTCGCCGCAAGTAGCTCGCCTGGAAGGCTGGGACGTCAGCGATTCGAGTATTCGGGAAACACGCTCCGCGCTCGCGCAGTTGGGCGTCACGCGTGACATTCTTCTTGTTCACCAGGATGTGCTCGAAGCTCCTTCGCGGCACGAGGAATTCGATGCGGCCGTCATCAGCGAGGTTCTTGAACATCTCGAGCGACCGGACATGGCCTTGAGGAGCCTTCACAGCGCGCTGAAGCATGGTGGCCGGATCTTCATCAACGCCCCGATCAACAGCCCGGCGCCTGATCACATCTACCTGTGGCGATCCACGGTTGAATTTACCCGCTTTGTTGAGGATCAGGGATTCCGGATCGACAGCGCCGACTTCCTACCTGTCACGGGCGCGACTCTTGAGCGCGCGATTCGCAATGATCTGAGTATTTCGTGTGTCATTATTGCGTCAAAGATCTGATGCCATCCCTTGCAAGCGGAGGCCCTTGCGGAGCCTCCAGGAATACTCAACTTGCGCCACAATTCAGTCGGTGCCGGAGAAACCATTCATATGTCTGGGCGATTCCGTCCCTGAGTCGGATGGCAGGTGTCCAGCCCAGGGCACGCAGGCGCGATGTGTCGAGCAATTTGCGCGGCGTGCCATCCGGCTTGCTGTTGTCATTGACGACGCGACCGCGAAAACCCACAACATCGCCCACAACCCGCGCCAATTCGGCAATCGTTAAATCTTCGCCTACGCCCACATTAACGATTGCATCGCCACTATAGTCGCGCATAAGAGCTACTGCGGCACTGGCCAGATCGTCAACGTGAAGAAACTCCCGGCGCGGTGATCCGCTGCCCCACAGCACCACCTCCTGCGCATTGACCACCTTCGCTTCGTGGAACTTGCGTATCAATGCGGGTAGCACATGTGAAGTTTCCAGGTCGAAATTGTCGCAGGGACCGTACAAGTTTGTCGGCATCAGGCTGATGGCGTCGAATCCATACTGACGGCGATAGGCCTGGCACATTTTAATGCCCGCAATTTTGGCGACCGCATACCATTCATTGGTCTGCTCCAACGATCCGGTCATTAGCGCGTCTTCAGTTATCGGCTGGGCGGCAAATTTGGGATAGATGCAAGATGAGCCGAAGAAGCATAGTTTCCTCGACCCTGACCGCCAAGCGGCATGGATAACGTTGGCCTGAATCACCAGGTTTTCCCGGATGAACTCGGCTGGATACGTGCTGTTGGCAAGGATGCCGCCTACCCTTGCGGCGGCAAGGAATACGTATTCTGGTCGCTCAAGCTCGAAGAAGCGCTCGACCGCTAGTTGATCGGTAAGGTCGAGACTCTTTCTATCAACGGTCAACAGTTGGCAGCCATCGCTTGTCAGCTTGCGGACAATGGCGCTGCCAACCAATCCGCGATGCCCGGCGACGAAATACCTTGCAGTCTCCCGCTTCCGTTCACGCCGATTCTCCGCGGCGCAGGTTGCAGCGGACGAGTCGCTTGTCAATGCGACTCCGCGACTTGCCCGGCGATCCACGCATACGTCGCACGCATGCCTACTTCCAGTCGTTGCGAAGGTGCCCAGTCCAGTTTTTTACGAATAAGATGGTTGTCCGAATTGCGGCCTCGTACCCCTTCCGGACCGGAAATATTGCGAATCTCGATCTTCTTTCCAGAAATGGCTATCACCATCTTTGCAAAATCATTGATCGAGATCATTTCTTCCGAACCTATGTTGACGGGGCCGGCAAACTCCTGCGATCGCGCCAAGCGAATGGTGCCTTCCACGCACTCGTCCACATAAAGGAACGAACGCGTCTGCTTGCCGTCTCCCCAGACATCTATTGCCCCCCCGTCGGGCGTCTGGCACACCTTGCGGCACAAGGCTGCTGGTGCCTTTTCGCGGCCGCCCTGCCACGTGCCCTTGGGTCCGAAAATATTGTGATAGCGTGCCACTCGCGGCTCCATTCCGTAGTTGCGGCCGAAAGCGAAGTAAATCCGTTCGCTGAAGAGTTTTTCCCAACCGTATTCGCTATCAGGTGCGGCAGGATAAGCGGAGTCCTCGGAGCATTTTGGATTGCCAGGATCGAGCTGGTTGTATTCAGGGTACATGCACGCGGAAGAAGAATAAAAAATTCTCTTCACGTTGCGGCGATGGCACGAATCCAGCACGTTTAGGTTGATCATTGCCGAATTATGCATTATGTCGGCGTCGTTCAGACCGGTGAATACAAATCCCGCTCCGCCCATGTCTGCCGCAAGCTGGTAGACCTCGTCGAATCGAGTATCGACTGCGGCACGGCAAATCAACGGATCACGCAGGTCGCCTACAATGAAATCATCCGCCGCCGTTCTGTCGAATTCTGGATATTTGAGATCGATGCCGCGAACCCAGCAGCCTTCGGCTTTCAGACGGTGTACGAGGTGACTGCCGATAAATCCGCCGGCGCCGCAAACGAGTACTTTCCTATTCACTCTATTCTCCAGGATGAGATGGCTATCAATAAGTTGGCTTGCATTTGCAGGCGCAAGCGCCCGAAATGGTTCAGTTTACCTGCATGCGATCCCTCGCAGAATGCGTTCGAACTTGTCTGCAATGCATACGATGTCAAACGTCCGTTCCGCATACGCACGTGCTCGGATGGACATTGCGGCGCGGCCTGCGTCATCCGAGCGCAGACCCCGAGCTGCCGAAATAAACGACGCTACATCACCAGGATCGACCGCCACTCCGGTTCCCTCTTCCGTAACAATCTGCGCGGCCAGATTGGATTTCGGCACAGCCAGCAACATCGCGCGCGCCGCACAATGGTAGGACAGGACCTTGGATGGCACCGAAAATATTCCAGCGTCGGGCTCAAGAATGCTTACGAGCACGTCAGCAGCACCTAAAACTTCCGACATTGCTTCGTGGGGCTGAAACGGGTTGACGTAAAGGTTCAACAGGCCGGCATCCTTTGCCTGTGCGCGCAACCAATTGGCAACTTCGCCCTGGGAATTGACAACCACGACGGCATTCAGATTCGAGCCAAAGCATTGCGCCAGTTCGACCAAGAGCCTGGGGTTGTGTTTGAATCCCAGAGTTCCGGAGTACAGATACACGAACTTGTCCGCCAATCCATGCTCTCGCGACCAAGGGTTGTCCTTGGGTCTTGGAACAATTTCGTCGAGGGGCGCCCAGTTGGGAATGGTTGCGTATCGATTGGCGGGCAAGCCCGCGGCGTCGGCAACGCCAGCGAAGTCGTCCGTGATTCCGACAACGAACGAACTGTTCCGGAGTAGTCTCGACTCGACGCGTCGATAGTGCATGCCAACGACGCCGCCAAGCGCGGGTAACTTTTGTCTCAGAATGCGATCGGTTGCCTCCGCGATCAGATCCTGCAACCAGAACACCCACGGGGTTTTGCTCGCCCTGCAGACGCTGTCAACCCTAGATAATGAATCCAGCGGCGTATTTGCACACACCACGACGTCGGCGCCGAAATCCTCGATTTTCCTGCGAAGCAGCTTTCCGTACAGGCGTTCAAGTCTCCATCGATCCACGAACGACGACTTCTCGATATTGCGCGGAAGTTCAATTCCCTCTATATGCAGCCGCCCGGCATCCCCGGACCGCATCTCGACCGCCCCCTTGGGCGTTGTCGGATTCGAGCCGTTGTACAAATGCAGCAATCGATGTCCCCTGCGCGCCAGCTCACGGCTCAGCTGCACCTGGAACGGATGCCCAGAATAGTCGTGAATCAATACTCGCATGTTTTCAGGCCTATCCTTCGTGTCCTATGCACATCGAGCGGATGATCGCGATGCCGTGTTGACACGCGGTTCGTCGTTTCATGGAGCAGCGCTTGTCATGCATGGGCGGTGATCGACCTGAAAAGAAAGTCTGCTTGCACAGCCGCCCCCCTGGCGTCGTAAGCCATGTTGTAGACCCCCGTCAGTGAGAACCCTCGAGCACGTAGCCAGTCGATCACCTCGTCGGCCAGGGCTTGGCTTTCGTATAGCTCGATGAAAGAGCACTCGACGTAGATCCAGGAAAAGTGCCGCAGCAATTCTTCACACCCTTGCAGCGCCGAAAGCTCGAACCCCTGTACATCGAGTTTCAGCAACGACGGGGGATTGATGCGTTCCCTGATAAGAAAATCGCACAATCTGCCGACCTTGATGGTTTCGGTCGTCGCTTCGGCGGTCCCCGGAAACAATTCATTCTGTTTATCCGTGATCGAAAGCAGCGAAGATGAGTCGTCGCGCTGTGAAACATGGATGATGGTTGTTCCTGAAGTCGGACCGATGGCGCTCTGGAAGAGTTCGACATGACGATCCTTTTCGAATACGCGACGAAACGTATCCGACGCGCGCTGGAGCGGCTCGAAGGAAAAAATAATCGCGGCGGGAAAGCATTGTCGCGCGACCAGTGCAAACTGACCTCGGTTGGCTCCTACGTCCACCACCGTGGCGCACTCAAGGAAACGGATCACTCGAGCGTGTTCCACGCCAGCGGCGGCTCCTCGAATCAGTGCTCTCATATAGTTGCGCCTGGCCATGATGAGGCACAACTTTTTCAGCTTCGCTATCTGCACCGAGGCTCCCATGAGATCGCTTCTTGACGCGCTTTTTCAGGCGCCGTAGTGGACCGGGAATGGGGTGCGCAACTTGTTGCGGCTAGCCAGCTCATACGCCTTGATGTGCGTCTCCGCGCACTTTTCCAGCGATGCATTGGCTTCAACAAACTGGCGACCAAGTCCGCCCATTTTCGCCCGCTGGTCCGGATCAAGCAGGTGTTGTAATGTGAGCTCCGCGACAGCGGCCACATCCTGATCGCTGACGAGGAAACCCGTGCGCCCGTGCTCCACGAGTTCGCAAATGGAGCCCACATCGAAGCTCACAACCGGAATGCACATTGCCATGGCTTCTTCCATTGCAGTCGGGATGCCCTCCGAGTTTGGTCGAGGAGTCATCCAGAACACATCCAGCGCTTGCGCCATTTCGTGCACTCGTCCGGTCGGGTCAATCGACATGAGGTCGCGTCCATACTCCAATCCGAGTTTTGCCCCCAGACTCCACATCCCGTCGATGTAGGCGCGATGATTTCCATGTGACGCCCCCAGGATCACAAACTTCGCGTGTGGCACCCTGGATTTCAGTAACGCCGCGGCGCGAATGAAGTTGTCGTGTCCCTTCTGCAGATTGAGGTTTCCCACGGTTCCCACGACAAAGGCGGAGGCATCCAGGCCAAGGGCTGCGCGAGCGGCCGAGCGGACCGATGGGTCGCTCTTGAACTGGTCCACATCCACGGGCGGATAAAAGTTGACCAGGCGTTCCGGCCGATCAGTGACCCCGGGATGCGAATTCGCCACTTGCCGACCCGTGCACATCACCACATCCGCGTATCTGCGCACGATCGGCGCCAGCAACTTGCGCAGCGACATCGGTGTGTACGTGTCCAGGACCTGCCATACCACAGGGATGCCCAGTCCGCGCGCAGCAAATGCGCCGTGTGGATTGGCAAGCCCATTGATCTGGACGACGTCGATCTGCAGTTCTCTCATGAGCTTTCGCACTGCCCTGACCTGGCCGGCAAAGCCAAGCACAAGCCGCAGGTGTGTCAGGGCATTCTTGGTAGCCCTGATCCGCCGCATGGGCAACAAGACGACATTGACCCCTGCGTCGCGAAGTCTCTCCGCAGCGTTACCCGGCTCGTCCGGTAGAAGTACAGTCGTCTTGACCCCTCTTTCCGAGAGTATCGGTGCAAGCCTCGCATTTCGGTTATGCGGCCCGCCAAAGATCGGGTAGTGGATCACGCTCAAGACGTGGGTCATGAATCGCTGGTCTGCGTGGATAAAACGAAATCCTGATGATCCACGAACCATTGCCAGGTGGCAGCCATGCCCTCTTCCAGACCGTGGGTCGGCTCAAATCCCAGCGTGCGCCTCGCCAGGTCATAGTTGGCGAAGTTCCTGGAGACCTCTCCGCGCCGCGCAGGACGGAACTCGATCGGATGATGCGGCTTGCCGGCCACCTTGCACAGCAATTCGGCCAACTCCAGGACAGTCGTTTCGCGCCCGGACGCGATATGAAAAACTTCACCTCCCTGCAACGGCGCCGCGATTGCTGCCGCGATACCCTTGCAAAGATCGTCCACATGGATATAGTCGCGCGAAGCAGATCCGTCGCCGTGGATAACGATTGGTTCGTTGCTCATGAGCGCTTTGATGAACGTGGTCACCGCGCCCTTCTTGTGCGCGCTGTGCGGCCCGTACACATTGCCAAACCGCAGACATACGGCTTGAAGTCCACGCGATTCGGCGAAGGCATGGCTGTAGGCTTCTCCACAGAGTTTGCTGGCGCCATACGGAGAAATCGGTTTCGGTAGCGAACCCTCGTGCACCGGGGGAACGGCGTTGCCAATCAATGCTCCACCTGTGGAAGCAAAGACGACCCGTCGCACCCCGGAGTTGACGGCCGCATTGAGCACATTGAAAGTGCCGGCAACGTTGGTATGAAAGTTCGTCACGGGGTCTTTCACCGACTCGACCACCGAACCATACGCCGCCAGATGAACTATCGCTCCGATCCCGTGGGTGGCCTGGGCGATCGTAAAGGTATCCAGGATACTTCCCTGCACAAAATTTTGATCGGCCACACCCCATCCAGTAGGGGACGCCCTTTCAAGCGAATCAAATATGCGCACCTGGTAGGTCTTGGAGAGCCGCTCGACCAGATTGCACCCGATAAAGCCGCGACCTCCTGTCACCAGAACTGTTTCCGTTTCACGCATCGCAAGTTCCCATGTCTTGCCGAACCTCTGTGAATTCAACTCATCCCGAACTGGGGATATTTCCCAACGGAATTCCAGATTGCGTATGCCGTTGCTACCAGCGCGCGACATCCGCCGGCAAGGCAACAAACGATTCGGCTTCGCAGCGTCTTGACCCTTTCACGCGCTCTGCGCTGGCGTGCAGTCGCATCAAGATCGCAAAAGGGGTAGGACTGCCGGAGAGAGGAAACCGCCGTGAAGCCCTAACAGGCTGCTGAAATACCCCGGGATTTCGCGACGCAGCTCTCCGACAAAAGCGGCGCTCTGCTTTTTCCGGTCCGCGATTGCGATATGAAGGTATTTTTGACGTTTTCTCGTCTTTTTCGACGGCTCGTTGCTCGTTTT
>JBBRPR010000128.1:0-8064 GCA_038227875.1 Planctomycetota bacterium | reverse complement strand
TTGACGAGCAAAACGCGCGCATCAGCAGCGCGACACTTGCGGAACTTGACGACCGGATGCGCGGCGACATCCGTACCCGGATGTTTGAGACATCTCGCACCCCCGAGTTAGAGGACTTGCTTGTGCGCGTCAGGCGTCGGATCGCAGAACTAAAAAAGTGACGTTCCAACCGGCTGCGCAGAAAAGCCCGAAAACAGCCGACGGCTAGATGCCCAGACGGCTATTGATCGTTCGGCTACGGGCTCCCCAGGGCGAGATTTCCGTACCAACTTCGGTCTGACCGGCGAATGCTACGCTGCTGAGATGCTCACCACCACAGACGACGTCCAAGCCCTTCTGGCCTCCGCAAAGTTTCGCGAGTGGCCGCTAGACCTAAACCTTTGCGTGCTGATGAAGGCGACGGACAAACATTATTCGCCCGCCGAACTGTCCGAAGCGTGGGGAGTCAGCCCTGAAAAGAAATCAAGAAAATCCCCGAAAACTCAAAGGCTGGCGTACCCGGAAGAAGTCCACGTGAACTCCTCCGTCTTTAATAGTGAGTAGCCCGAAGTTTTGGCGTCCCAGGTGAATCTTTCCACCACTAGATTTGCCGCCTGAAGGCGCAGCACATTGAATGAGTTCAATTCACCCCTGGATCGGGTCGAGATTGCCGTACCCGCCTGCACGATCAACGCGGAATGCCCGGGAATGCGATACCGATCCGTCGTTTGGCCGGTATGACTCAAGTGAAGGTGTCCGGACAAAATAACATCCACACGGCATTCTGCAAAGGCTCGCATCGAGCTTGCGGCGCCGCGGATCAAGTCTCGCTCCGTATGGTTCGGGGGAAGATCGAACGGATGGTGGCAGACCACAATCTTCATAACCGCCCCGGGGAGTCGCATTAGTTCTTCGCACACGCATGCGATGTCTCGTTCCCTGAGCTTCCCGTACTTGGTGGTGAACGACCGTGTGCTGTTCAGGCCAAAGACCGCCACCTCGTCGTCAACGTACGTTGGCAGCAGTTCGTCTGTTATGTACCGTCGAAATCTTTTCAGTGGATCGAAAAACCTTCTGAATAAGTTGTAGGCTGGCACGTCATGGTTTCCGGGAACAACCACCTGCGGTTTGGGGAGAGACTCAAGAAACCGACGCGCTTCCTGGAATTGCCATGTTCGAGCCCGTTGGGTCAGATCACCCGAAACCACCACTAAGTGGGGCTGAAGCGCTTTGATCTGTCGAACGAGAGGCTGGGTGGTCGCTTCATCGACGCGGCCGAAGTGCAAGTCTGAGAGGTGAACGATGGTGCGCATGACTGATATTAGCCAACGCTAGGAACGATGACTCGCAGCGCGAGGGGGCGGATTCGATATAGCAATGGCGGAGCAAACGGTGAGACTTCCCCATCGGTAGCAACCTGGATGGTTCTGCGAGCGGCTTCAATCTGTAAATTCTCCGTGGACAGAAAGTCGAAGTCGACGCCGCGATGGAGCCTGCCAAGAACAGCTTCAACTCCCATTCTGATCAAAGTTGCCGGGCGGTCTTGATGAGCTACATAAATGGCGAGTTCGCCTCCATCGAGCGATGAGCGCGAGCCGATCTCAAAACCTTTCAGTTCGTACTGGTTGTTACCGATGAAAACCACTGGCGTGCGGCGTATTAGTTCTTCACCATCGCGGGAAGTTAGCCGAACCACTAGAACGGGGTGGCGACGCAATACCGCAAGGGTCGCCCAGAAAAGAGCCATCCACTTGCTTCGCCCTAGCCTCTGCTCTTGTTCGCGCCCGCGGACCATACTAGGGTACAAACCCAGGCTCGAGTTGTTGACGAAGATTTTGCCGTTGACTTCGCCCACATCAACTCTGCGGATCTCACCCGTAGCGATCGTTAGAGCAGCTTTTTCTACGTCGAGCGGTATTCGCAAGTCTTTGGCGAAGTGATTGAAAGTCCCCAGCGGCAAGACGCCCAGTGTGCATTCTGAGTCGATCAGGGCGGAAGCCACTGCGCTCACCGTACCATCGCCACCCCCGGCCGCCACGGCAAAGCTACCGTTTTGCACCGCGGATTTGGCAAGTTCGGTAATTCCGCTACCCCTCTGGACCATACGAATCTCAACCTGAATGCCGTGTTCTTTCAGAATTTTCGCGATACGGCCGCGCAGGACCCCTTCATTCTCCGTGCCCGCCGCGCGGTTGAGTATGACCGTAAGTTGTCGCGATTCCATCTCAGGATTCAGATTGGCTCAGACGTTCGTGCCGTTCGTTCTGGTCCTTCCTCTGACCAGAGCTTAAAGGCTTTGTCTAAGAAATCGACTGCTCCAACCCAAACAAGGGCTGCACAATATCCCGCGATGACATCGCTAGGGTAATGCACTCCCAAATAAATGCGAGAAAATCCAACACTTCCAATGAGTAGCACAGCAACCATCCAGATAAACAATCGCATATCACGTCTCGACGTACGCGCGGAAAGAATCGAAGCAAGTGCTCCATAAAAACAGAGCGAGCTTAGAGCGTGGCCGCTAGGGAAACTATACGAATCAGGAGAAGCGCCGAAAAAAGGAACAGGACGGGTTCGATGAAAAGCATGCTTCAACACTAGGTCTAGCACAGTCGCACCAGCCATGGTAATGGCTAGCAATACAGCCTCTCGATAGCGATGGAAATAGGAAAATAGAACAATCGCCAAGAGGCTCAATGTGGCCAGTGCCCCGACGGAACCAAGAAATGAGACCACCCGCATCAAGCTAGTAAGGGCCGGCGAAGCGAGTCCGTGGATCGCTGTTCGCACGAATGCATCAAATTGCTTTGTGTCTGCATCGAGCACCTCTTCTGCCAGCCACCCAAAAAACAACAGGGCCATACCAGCAACCAGGAGGGATCCAAGGACGAAGAGGCCGATTTTGGCTTTCTTGGGCTCGCCATATCGCATTGTAGAAAGGACAGCAATCCTTTCGGTGCGTGCCAGGCGTTAAACAGCCTTGCCCTTAGCTAAACAATTTAATTGTAAGCGAGCATACAAATGTAAAATCAAGGTCCGCCCGTAGAACTGCATGGATGTGTCCGCTTGTCTACTGCTTGCAGGTTTTGCTGATCATCTTCAGTGTGAGCACACGAAAATCGGCGGTTTCATGTTTGCCAGTTTTCTTTTGTTCTTTCGCTTCTTCCCCCGCTTCTTCCTTTCCCTCTGGCAGCACGTTCCCCGTCACTGTAACTTCGTGGCCCAGGTGTACGTTCAGCTTTATTTTCGAACTCTCCAGCCCGTAGATAGTTCCGTCCTTTTGCTCCAACCAGACTTCTCTGGCCTCATCGCCTTTGATTAAACAGCCCGTTGCCGAGACCACCTTTGCCGGCATCTTGGTGGACTGAGTTTGTGCGCGGCCCGGTGAGACTGTAAGACCCAGGCCAGTAGCCAGACCCAGAATAGCGAGCAGCTTCACTGAGTGACTTTTCATTTCTTCTCCTCTGTAGAGCGTGATATCTGACAACTGGAATCCTTCGTCAGCATTGACCTAACGATTCAATATCTTCGCATTACATTTTTTGCTGCAGTTTCAAGGTGTGATCCTTCCCAATAGACTCTAGTTGGTTTGTTAACGCAGAACTGTTCACTTTCGTACTTTCTCTGGAGAAGCAGATCCTGAAGGATGTGGCCTCGGGAAACTTGTGAGCCCTGAGCGGCGGCGTTGTGCGGTGGAGCGTGCGCGCGAGAAGTATGCAGTGAGCGAGCGACATGCCTGCCGGCTGCTGGGGCAGTGGCGCAGGTTAAGGCGTTTCTACCGCAGGTCCCGTCTCTGACTCTTTGGAATCTCGCCGAGCCTCCGCAGTAACGGTGCCAACGTCAAACCCTGAACGAAGACCGAGAAAGCAACAACTTCAAAACTGACGGTGACAATAGCTTCACGCTGAGGTGCGCACACGGATGGTAGACGCCTTTGTACTTGCCGGGGAACGCACCCCCGAGCAGGACATCCGCTATCAGTTTCAACAGCTGACCGACGTCATAATTCGGGCTTTATCGCCCGGAATCAATGATCCCTTTACCGCGATCAATGGAATTGACGAACTGGAGAGGGTTCTTCGCGTAAGGCTCGATTACGAATTAAAAGATGAGCTCTACTTACGGATCCCTTGCGCCGCGAAGGACCGCGGAAGAAAACCAGAGGCTATCCGAGGGGAAGTAGCCGAGCGCCACCACCTGAAAGTTGTCTCGGGAAAGATTTCTATTCCCTATCTTCGCATTGAGTACGTCAATAGAACGACAACCAGACGCACCGGTTGGGATTCCAGGCCGTCGGCCATGTGCAGCAGCTCGTTGGCAAAATCTTCCTCGGAATCGCTGCTGTGACTTCAAGCCTAGGCCGAATACAAAATAAGAGAAAAAAGGGCGATCGCTTCCACGATCGCCCGTCGCTTTGCATCGTGACTGCTTTGCACTATCTCTCGGGTTGTGTTTTTAGTGAGTCGCGATGGCGACGAATAGTCCCGTGCCGTCGCGCATGATTCGCAGCAGGATCACTTGGTTTCCGACGCTTTGCATGGCGTGTTCAAACTCGCTCACTGTAGTCACTGTTTGATGGTTCACTTCCTGGATGACGTCGCCTTCACGGATGCCCGATGAAGCGGCAGCTCCGTTGGGATCCACTTGTGAGACGACTACGCCATTGCTGTACGAACCAAGATGCAGCTGTTGACGCATGGCTGGGGTGAGCGGCTCGACTTGCAGCCCCTGTAGCGTGCCTTGGGCGGAACCGTTGTCCGCGGAGTTGTCATGATCGCCGGGGAGTTCGCCCAGCTTCACGCTCAGGTTCACTGGGTTGCCACCGCGCATCACGGTCAACGGCACGGTAGTGCCGGGATCGGTCTGAGATACGTGCAGCCGCAGTGATGACGCGTCAGCAACAGGTTGTCCGTTCATTTTGATAACCACGTCGCCAGGTTTCACCCCCGCCTGCGCGGCCGGCCCTTTCGCGGTGACGTCGCCGATGAGAACGCCATTCGAATCGCTCATTTTCAGCGCTGCCGCCATCGTTGGGGTCACGTCCTGAATGGTCGCACCGAGGAAGCCACGAATTACCTGGCCGTGATCTACGATCTGATCCATCACTCGTTTTGCGAGGTTGACCGGGATGGCAAAGCCGACGCCCTGGTTCCCGCCACTGCCGGAAAGAATCGCAGTGTTGATGCCGATGAGTTCGCCTTTGGCGTCGATCAGCGCTCCGCCGGAATTCCCCGGATTGATGGCCGCATCGGTCTGGATGAAGTCTTCATAGTCCTCGATGCCGAGGTTCGCGCGGCTCGTGGCGCTAACGATGCCCATAGTTACCGTTTGGCCTACGCCAAAAGGGTCGCCGATAGCGAAAGCCAGATCGCCGGGCTGCACTTTCGAGGAGTCGCCGAGCGGAATGGCATGGAGATTTTCCGCGTTGATCTTCAGCACGGCGACGTCGGTCTTAGGATCGCGTCCCACGATTGTCGCGGTGAATTCGCGTTTGTCGCGTAGGGAAACTTTAATGTCTGTGGCGCCATCCACCACGTGATTGTTGGTGATGATGTAACCGTTGGTGCCGACGATCACACCGGAACCCAGTCCGCGCTCTTTTTCCTGTTGCGGCATTTGGCGACGCGAGCCCTGTTGCTGCCCCTCACGCGGGCTGCGGTTGCCGAAGAACTGGCGGAAGAAAGGATCGTCGAGCATGGGGTTAGAGGTTTCCTCGTCGGCGTGCTGCACCATACGCGAGGAGGCAATATTCACCACCTCGGGCAGCGCTTCTTTCAAAAGGGGCGCGTAACTGGACATCAACGGCGACGGAACGGGTGCCGCGTTGGAGGCGGGGGCGTAAATGGGCGCTTCCGCTTTGACTCCCGAATGCGAAGTCTTGGCGATGACGACGCCACCGACCATCATGGCGGTGGCAAGAATGAGGGACGAGGTCCACATTCGGAACTTGGTGTTCGTGCGCATTACGGCTGTTCTCCTTCATTGCGAAAATCGGGGATTAGCGAGTCGCCAGATGAATCCAGTCCTATAGTGATCATCGGCGCTTCGCTACTTGCTGAACCACAGAGATAGTGACGGATGGGCGTGAAGCGAAGATGAAATGAATCTAATTTCTATTTAATGAAGAGTAGATCGCTAAGTTGCCCTGAATCTAAGGGTTGTCGGCGCTGTACAGAGGTAGCGTGACGGTGAAGGTGCTTCCGCGGCTCGGTTGGCTCTCCACCGCGATGCGCCCGCGATGCTTTTCGACGATCCAACAAACCAGCGCCAGGCCCAGACCGACGCCCTCGATCTGCTTGGAGCGCGAAGGTTCGGCGCGATAGAAACGCTCGAAAATATGCGGAAGACTTTCTGGCGGAATGCCCACGCCGGTGTCCTTGAGCCGCAGCACAGCCTTGCCATTTTCGGCGGTAACCGTAACCAGTACACGGCCGCCTTCTGGGGTGAATTTGATGGCGTTGTCCACCAGATTCAGAATCACCCTCTCAATCCAACTGGCATCCCCGCGCACATTTACGTTTTCCTCGGCGGTCGTATGCAACGTGATTTTCCTGGCGGTGGCCACCGGATCGAGTTGCTCCGCCAGAGAGGTGCAGAGTGCCGAGAGGTCCACGCTTTGATCGGTCCACTGGATTTCGCCGGCTTCTGCACTGGCCAGCACCAAAAGCTGATTGATCATGTGCGACAGTTTGTCGAATTCTTCCAACTGGCTGGCCAGGACGTGTTTGTATTCCTCGACGGAGCGAGCTTCCAGCAAGGCAATCTCCGCTTCGCCGCGCAGCGCGGTCAGCGGAGTGCGCAGTTCGTGCGAAATGCTGGCGGTAAACTGCTGCATCTGGCCGACGGAATTTTCGAGGCGTGAGAGCGTCTCGTTGAAGGCTTGGGCCACTTCGTCGACTTCATCGCCGGTGCCCCGCGTGGGCAAGCGCTCCTGGAGTTGCTCTATGCCGATTTTGCGCGCCGCTGTGGCCAGCACACGCATGGGGCGCAAGGCGCGGCGGGACATCTCCCAGCCGACAACTGCCGCCAGCAGAACTCCTAGCGGCGTCAGAAACAAGAGCGAACGCGCGAAACCTCTTTGCGCGTCGTCCGCGGGCGTAAGTGGAATTCCCACCCGTACCAGGTAAGCGTCGGAGTTGTTGCCGGGCATGACGGCGTTGTGAAAGCGCAGCCGTTCTTTGTCCAATTTCAAGTCGGAGAATTCCGGAGGATTCGCCAGCGAGCGCACCACCTCAGGCGTTAGCCGCACATCCAGGAGTTCGAGTTCCTGAGATTGCACGAGCAGCGTGCCGCTGGGCAGTTGGAACACCTGGTAGTAGCGGGCCGCGGAATGCACCAGGTAGGCTTCTTCACGGTTGTCGGGGTTGTAAACCAGTTGCACACCGCCGTCCTGAACGCGCGCATGATCAGCAAGAAAAAGCGCGCGTTCCGTCAGTTCCTCGGTGAGTCGCCGCTCAAGAACCAAACCCAGGGCGTTGTAAAAAAGCCAACCGAAAAAAGCCAGTACCACCGTCAGCATAGTGGAGTAGAACAGCGTCAGCCGCCCGCGAACGCTGAGGGCTTTCATGACGGCTCCTCGGTAAGCACATACCCGACGCCGCGCACGGTGTGAATCAAAGTGGGAGAAAAGTCGCGGTCGATTTTATTGCGTAGCGTGTTGATGTGCACGTCCACGACATTGCTGACGGAATCGAAGTGAATATCCCAAACGTGCTCGATGATCATGGTGCGGGTCACTGTGCGTCCAGCGTTGCGCAACAGGAATTCGAGGAGCGAAAATTCCTTCAGTTTCAGATCGATTTTCTGCCCGGCGCGTTTGACCGAACGCATCGCGGTGTTCATTTCCAGGTCCGCCAACTTTAGCGTGGTGGATTCCTGCGCGCCGCGTCGCAGAAGCACGCGAACCCGCGCGGAAAGTTCGGCAAACGCGAAAGGTTTCACCAAATAGTCGTTGGCCCCACTGTCGAGTCCCGCGACTTTTTCTTCCACGCTGCTTTTGGCGGTCAGAATCAGCACGGGCAGTGAAAGATTGCGCAGGCGGATTTTCTTCAGGACTTCCAAGCCGGACACTTTCGGCAGCATCAC
>JBBRPR010000127.1:0-8239 GCA_038227875.1 Planctomycetota bacterium | reverse complement strand
TAGTCGTTAATTGCCTTAATTAATGCGTCGACGCTATGAAATACACCGCGCCGGATTCTTTTCTCGGTGATCTCTCGAAACCAGCGTTCGATCAGATTCAGCCACGAACTGGATGTAGGTGTAAAATGTATATTAAAACGAAGATGGCGTTTGAGCCAGCGTTTCACCCTCGGATTTTTATGGGTCGAATAGTTATCTATTATAATATGCAAATCGAGATCCTGTGGCGTTTCCTTATCGATTAGTTCAAGAAATTTGATCCATTCCTGGTGGCGGTGTTTCGGCATGCATGTTCCGATCACCCTGCCTGTGGCAACTTCCAGTGCCGCGAACAAGCCGTCCGCGAGCCCATTTCTGCAGTTGCTGTCGTTTATCGTCATTCAACACCACCGCTCGCGCTACTCGCATGCTTCCATCCTCCTCGAAAAGGAAACATGTCCGCGCTTCTATAGGTCACTCTATTTTCAATACACTACACTAGAGTGTGACTAATGACGATTGCCCGAATCGGGCTGAAACACCGCACTCCTACCAGAGAAAAACCCATGTGCGACCCCGTCTTGTTTGACGGAGCGACCGCTTGGCCTTCGAATTGCCACATCATGTTGCGCTTGACTTTATTTCGTGGCAAACTTCAACTCGCACTTGTGCTTATCGCCTGACGCGGTAAGCACCCGTGCAGAAACGTGGCAATTTGGAACACAATTACGTCATTGTTGCAGGCTTGCCACGCAGCAGCACATCGTTGTTAATGATTATGTTTGGGCAGAGCCCGGTTTGCCTATCCGTCACAATTCGGGAATTTTCGATGTCCTCGCTGGTATTCGCTTTCACTGAAAATCATAACCCGCTTTTCAAAGGAGTGTTGATCGAGCCGGTAGGGCGCACGTCGAAGGCCCGGCGCATTTCTGGATCAACTACGTGAGACTGGATGTGGCGACGATCGAAGCACCGCGCTGACGGCATTTACGCGAAGTTCAAGCGCGGAGGAACAACTCATTGTTACTTTAGGGAGGGATCAAAATGCGTTTTCTACTGCCGTTGGCCATCATGGGCTTGTTTGCAACAGGAAATGTCTGGGCGGCGCCGGTGGTCACGCCAGACGCCTCCAACCTTGCGGCCAACGCAACCACGTTGACGATCGCCGGCTCTAATTTCGACTCGGTGACTCCCGGCAACAACGTCGTCACGTTCAATAACGGCGCCACAGGCACGGTCACCGCCGCAACGACGACGACGCTGACGGTGACTTCCCTGACCGCACTGACCGTCGGCACATTTTTGACCGCGGTCGTGACCAACGGTGGCGGCAATAGCGGCGTGGCCGTAACAGTCGCCACGGTAGTTGCCGCGTCGACGCCGACCGTCACTATGAACAGCGCTCAACTAGGCTCCGACGTACTCGGCATCGTCATCAACGGCACGGGTTTCGACACGACTGCCTCTAGCAACAGCGTGACCTTCGACAACGGCGCCGTTGGCACTGTCTCGATTGCGACCTCGACGCAGCTGAACGTGGCGTTCTCCGTACAGCCCGGCCTCGGAGCCTTGAACGCCATCGTGACCACCGACGGCGTCAGCAGCGTCGCGCCCGTGCAAGTCGCCACGGTCGTCAATCCGCCGACCGTGACCATGAATACGGCCAATCTGGCCATGAACGCGTCGGGCATCGTTATTAACGGGACCGACTTCGATCCGATTCCCTCCAACAACATGGTCATCTTCGACAACGGCGCCGGCGGCACTGTGATGGCGGCGACCCCAACCTCCCTGACCGTAACCTTCACCCCTCCGCCAACAGGCACCGGGCCGCTGAGCGCCGTTGTCGGTTGCAGCGGCACCACTAGCGGGCTTGCCATGCAAGTCGCCACGGTCGTCGCCGCGTCGACGCCAACCGTGACGATGAACAACTCTAATCTGGCCGCCAACGCAACAATGTTGACCATCAACGGTAACGGCTTCGACCTGACCCCTACGAACAACACAGTTGCGTTCAACGGCGGCGCCACAGGTACAGTCATGACCGCCACGGCAACGTCGCTGACGGTGACCCCGCTGAGCGGATTGACGGTCGGTTCATTGACCGCCGTCGTGACCACCAATGGCGTCGACAGCGTCGCCCCTGTGCAGGTCGCCACGGTCATTCCAGTGGTCACCTCCAGCATTGCGAATCTTCCCGCAAACGCGACGACGCTAACGATCAATGGCTTCGGCTTCAACGCGACCGCCGGAATGAACACGGTCGCGTTCAGTGGCGGCGCTACAGGTACGGTTGCAGTGGCTACGGCGACGTCGCTGACTGTGAACTCGCTGGCCGGACTGACGCCCGGCTCGTTGACCGCCGTCGTAACCACCAGTAGCGTTGGCAGCGGCGCAGCCGTGCAGGTCGCCACGGTCGTTCCAGTGGTCACCGCCAGCACCGCGAATCGCGCGTCAAACGCGACGACGCTGACAATCAATGGCTTCGGCTTCAGCGCGACCGCTGGAAATAACGCGGTTGCGTTCAACGGCGGCGCCACAGGCACGGTTACGGCGGCTACGGCGACGTCGCTGACTGTGACCTCGCTGGCCGGACTGACGCTCGGCTCATTGAACGCCGTCGTGACCACCGACGGCGTCAGCAGCGGCACGCCCGTACAAGTCGCCACGGTCGTCAATCCGCCGGTAGTAACGGCAAACACCGCCAATTTATCCGCGACCGCGGCCAGCATCGTCATCACCGGCGCGAATTTCGACCCGACCGCCGCGAATGACACCGTCGTGTTCAACGACGGCGCCGTCGGCGCCGTAACCACGGCCAGCGCGACATCCTTGACCGTCACCTTCTCCATAAAGCCAACCAGCGCCGGGAACCTGACCGCTATTGTGACGACAAACGGCATCAGCAGCGGTGCCGCAGTCCAGGTTGCCAACGTAACGCAAGCGGTGACTGCCGCGCCCACGACGACGCTGCTCATTTCATCGCTCAATCCATCACTGGTCAACACAGCCGTTACTTTCGGCGCTAGAGTCACCGCAACCGGCGCCACGCCGGCCGGTTCGGTCGTCTTCACTATAGATGGAACTGCTCAGGCGCCCGTCACGCTAGACGCCACTGGCGCGGCCACGTCGAACTTCACCTTCGCAGCGGCAAAGACTGTCGCCGTAACCGCGGCTTTCACGCCGGGCACAACCGCGTTCCTGGCCAGCGCGTCAAACGCATTCATGCAGGTCGTCAATACGCAATCGCAACCCGGAGGTTTCGCCAGCGGGCCCGCGCCGAAGCCAAAAGATAAGCCTGCAAAACTCGACATCATCGGTCTGCCTGACGGCAGCGGCGGAGTTACGACTTTCGTATATTGCACTGCCGGGAGTGCGACGCTCAATCCCGTTACGACGAGTCAAGTGGGTATCGTCAGCGGGGCTATCCCACTCCTGATGGTGAATACGGTCGTGGCCGGTGTAACGACCACTCCAGTCAATGTCTCAGTTACAGTTACGACGAAGACAGACCTTAAGACGGCGCAAACCACATTTAAGTTGGCAAGCTCTGGCTACGAAACGCAGGTGACCGTCGGCAAGACTTCAGTGACCTATAAATCCACGATCAAGAATCCAGATGGTTCGAAATCGACCGGTTCATTTACTACCACCTTGACTGGTATTGTGACCAAAGACGCGTGGAAGACGGCGCGTAAAACGGACAAATTCAGTGCATCCTGGTCGGAGACCGTGGCGAAGGGAAAGATCAGCGTAAAGCAGTCGTTCGTTTCCGGTTCAACCACAGCATCGTTCTCGGCCTCGTTGGTGAACGGCAGCACAAGCAAGGCCAGCCTGAAGGTTGGCAAGACCTCATTTGTTGGATCGGGAATCTACGATCCGAAAACTGGAGTTATCAGCTTTACCGGAACCCCCAAGGGGGGTGGAGGCGCCGCAACATTCAAGTACGATCCCGGCGCGGCGGGCGGCGCCACGCAAACAGTCGTAGAGACTAAGGGCGGCGCGGCGGGAACGCCTATAACGCACTCAATGCCCAATGGAGCCCCTAATCCGACGACTCCGGATGGGCGCATTGTCATGCAGGATATGCCCCCATCGGGTGCTGCCGCCGTCATCGCCAGCGTGCTAACAGCGAGCGGCTCTGTCGGCGCACCGTTTACCTACACGATCGCAGTCACGGGCGGCCCGACGAGCTTTAACGCGACGGGCCTGCCGCCAGGACTTTCAGTTGATAAGAGCAGCGGAAAGATCACGGGTACACCGACCGACGCGAGCGGCAGCCCGTACACCGTGATCATCAGCGCGACCAATACAACCGCCACTACCCAGGCGTTTCTGGTGATCACAATCAGCCCATGACCGGGCCGCGGCGGCGTTGAACGAGGCAAGCTGTCACCAAAAGTGCACGTCAGGCACGGTATCGGAACGTTCCGTGGGGAATTGAGCGCATTGGCGCCGCCGCCCCGCTACCTCGCCGACGTGAACGTGAAGGACTCCGTGCAGGCGCTGGATCAGGTCGTGAAGAATCTCGCGGCGGGTTGATCGACGCCGCCGAACTGCCCGCCGCTATATCGCCTGCCTCGCCCCGCCCCGCTCCGCAGGCGCATGAGTGGCGGCAGGCCGGGCGGGAGGCCGTGGGGCTCTGCCCCAAACTGCTGCAGACGGCTTGATGGTTGTTTTTTCCGGAGGCTTTGTGGCTTCCGGAGTGTCCAAAAGATTCAGGCCTATACAAACGAATACTTTGACAAGTTCCAGTCTCCAATGCTGGCATCTTAGCATCGAGCGCCGTCATGCAAGAATATTCATTGTCAACGCCCACCTTGCGCCTGATAGCGAACTCAATTATCCTTCAGTGGAACTCCATCAAGCGTAGTTGATGGCTATGCGGTACTCCGTCCGCGAGCCCATTGCTGCAGTTGCTGTCGTTTATCGTCATTCAACACCACCGCTCGCGCTACTCGCATGCTTCCATCCTCCTCGAAAAGGAAACATGTCCGCGCTTCTATAGGTCACTCTATTTTCAATACACTACACTAGCGGGCTGTTGACGTTCAAGAAGAGAAACGCATCCAATTTTTCACCGCCACCATTTAGACCCGCCGCCGCGGGCGAGTACTAATTTTCTTTGCCTCGTCGGACTCGGCTGCCCGCCTGGAGTATTCGGCGGCGTTCTTCATGCGTTGCTCATTTTCCGCATTGATCTTATCCAACTCCCTCTTGGGGTATTGTCAAATATTGTGGATTGGGCGGGAGGAAAAGTGCGGCGTATCCTTGGTGATCTGTCAAAGGAACACCAAAGCCCCACACCCGTTGATAGATCTGCGTGCGCTATTCGATCAAGTTTGGAGCCCTGGGGAACACGCCCGGCGGTGAATTCCAGATTGAAGGAATGTACTGATCGGGATGAATCCCGGCAAGTGCCACAATAAACGTGTGCGGCGTAAGTTTGCCAAGTATGCCATGACGTGGACAAGTTGAAAATTGCAAGGCGATATCGATTTGCCAGCCAACGTGAAGATTTTAACGCGTTGCATTTCTGTCAAACTTCCATGATCTCGTCCATTGATGGTCGCGCTGGAAGTTTTAGACTCAGAATTGCCGATGGAGCACGATCGATTGTTAATGGCTGGGCATTGGCAAATTTGAAACGGTTGTCATGTTGTACGGCAATTCATCGCGTTCAATTTGGTCAAGCGGACGCGCCAAAGGCAAGACCAGTTCAGTTTCTTTTGGCCCTTTTATCGGCACGGAAAACCGGCTACAGTGGTAGGCAATGAAGTCATAAATTGTTGTTGTACCTGAATTCTTGCGAGCAATTTATGCAGCACATCTTTAGCTCCAGTTCTGTATTATTTGTGCCGCCCGTTGGACAAATTTTTCTCCCTGACGCCGTCGTGTCAATCAGCGCGCTGATAGTCGTCGCGCTCTTGGCTACGCTTGCCTACACGTTTTCGATTCGCCGTCGGCTTGAACATCGGATGCGGGTGCTGGAAGAGAACTTAAAAGCCAGCCGTGATTTGGAAGAACAGTCGAGGACCGTGCGGGATGAACAGGAGCGACATGCTGCGGTCATTCGCGCAGAACTGACAACTGCCCGCGAAGATTTGAAGGCGCACGACGCTGAAAGGCGCCGAGCCGAGATCGAATTGCAAAGGAAGGCCGAGGAGTTCCGCGTCGTTTTTAACTCCGTGCCGGCACTGATTTGGATTAAGGACCAGAAGAATCGCATTTTGCGCGTTAACCAGCGTGCCGCTGAAGCGCTGGGCCTGTCGATTCAGGAAGTCGAAGGCAAGCATACAGCCGAATTCTATCCCGATGAGGCGGAACAATATTATCGCGACGACTTGGAAGTGATCCAACGCCAAAAGGCGAAACTCGGCATCATTGAACCCGTTCAATCACAGGGTGGAAACAAACGCTGGATCCAGACAGACAAGGTGCCCTTTCTAGATGCGAGTGGCAATGTCGCTGGCATTATTGTGTTTGCTCAGGACATCACTGAGCGCAAGCAGTTGGAGGAGAGCATGCAGCAAGCTCAACGAGTCGACAGCATCGGACGCTTGGCCGGCGGGGTTGCGCACGACTTCAACAACATGTTGGCCGCCATTCTTGGCTTGTCAGAACTTGCACGTGCGAGCATTTCCTCAGAATCCGAGGCTGCACATACCTAGCGCGCATCGTCGAAGTGGCCAGACGTGGCGGCGACCTGACTCAGCAGTTGCTCGCCTTTGCGCGAAAGAAAATCGTCAAGCCCGAGGTCTTGAATCTCAATAGTACCATGACCCGGATGGAGCCCATGTTGCGCCGGGTGATCGGCGAAGATCTCGATTTCGTTATGGTGCCGGAAAGGAATCTTGGCCTGGTTAAGGTGGATGTGGGCAGCATTGAGCAAGTCATCATGAATCTTGCGCTAAACGCACGGGATGCCATGCCCAAGGGAGGCAAACTGACCATCGAGACCTTGAACGTGACCCTCGGCGAGGACTACGCGGAAAGCCATGCTGACGTGAAACCGGGAGAATACGTCATGCTCGCCGTCACAGATGCAGGCGCGGGCATGCCTGAAGACGTTCGAGCCCGGATTTTTGAGCCGTTCTTCACAACCAAGCCGATCGGCCAAGGCACGGGGCTTGGGCTTGCCATGTCCCACGGCATCGTCAAGCAGGCCGGAGGCCACATCGCCGTCTACAGCGAGGTTGGAAGGGGCTCCACTTTCAAGATCTACTTGCCACTGTCGCAGGAAGGACTTGAAGCAACGAAAATTGAACCGGCCGCCGCGCCGATGAAAGGCGGGACGGAAACTATCCTGTACGTGGAAGACGAGCCCTTGTTGCGTGACATCGCTCGCCGGAGTTTGTCAGACTTGGGCTATACCGTGGTTGATGCCGCCAATGGCCAGGAGGCCATGGAACGGCTTTCATCTCTGAACGGCCCCATACATCTCTTGATTACCGACGTCGTCATGCCCAAGATGAGCGGCACCGAATTGGCCAAGAAAATGATCCAACGCTACCCAGGGATCAAGGTGCTGTATTCGTCCGGTTATACGGAGAACGCCATTGTTCATCAGGGCATCTTGCATGAAAGCGTCAACTTCATTCAGAAGCCGTACGCCCCCTCGGCCCTGGCCGAAAGGATACGCAGTATCCTCGACTCGTAAGCCGGAGCGGCCAACGCTATTCGACATGATATCCGAATTACGACCTGAGACGCTGCGCACTTGTCTTTGATCCGGAGGTTGCCACGAAGGTGCAATTCAAAAATAGCTCCGAACCGATGAAATGCTTTGACGCAACGTCCCTACCGGGATCAGTACCCCACGTTTCTACGCAGATGACCCGCAGGAATGTAACATCCTTGGCGTGGACTGCGGCATTGTCGTCCAGCCGCGCGTCCAATCGCTGCCGGGGCCGTCCCGAAGATGATGACTGAAGAACAGCTTTGGCATGGCCCGCTGGCCGACGCCATGACACACGTCGGCCAGTTATCGTTGCTGCGGCGGCTGGCAGGATGCCCGGTTCGAAAAACGGGCTTCATCAAAGCGCCGATCCAGACCGGCAAGGTAGATTATCGAAGCGAATTCGCATAAATCGTAAGCGGCTTCTCGCCGGCCGGGCGCCAAGGCCATGAGGATAGCGCGCGGACTCAAGCCGTAAAACAGCATCGTCCACGCCGAATCCGCCAAGCGCCAAGCGAGAGGATCCGCCAATAAGCGACGAAAAGCCGAGCCGATCGACGCTATGGTCTCGCAAGCAGCGCG
>JBBRPR010000126.1:0-8350 GCA_038227875.1 Planctomycetota bacterium | reverse complement strand
GTCATCAGCCAGCGCTATGAACGCGGCTCGATCGTGCTGACCACCAACAAGGTCTACAAACAATGGCCGTCCATCTTCAACAACGACAGCACTCTTACCTCCGCCCTCCTCGATCGTGTGCTCCATCACGCCGAGACCGTTACCATCGAAGGAAAGAGTTACCGCATGAAAGATCGCATTGACCCAAACTAAATCGCCGGTCAGCGCCGCCGCCACACCGGAACTTTTTCACTGCATTTTCAAAACGGTCAATTCACCCCGCTTTCACGGCTGCGCACGCTCAGCTCCCCGGTGTGATGCGCGTACAGCTTAAACGCGAGATACTGCGGATTGACGAACATCCCCGCTTCCGGCGTTTCGCGCGCGTAAATCAGCGGCAGCGCGTTGACCGTCTGAGCCAGATGCGCCATCGACAGGTTCTGACAGTGGCGGTGAAACGTGTTGAAGATACAGGCAGTCGCCACGCCATCCTTCAGCGCAGTGACGTGCATGTGCTCGCTCTCCGGATCGTTATCTGAATTCACTTTGTGGTACCACAAATTCCATTCGTCCAGCGCGATGCTGATCGGATGTTCGATCCGCGCCGCCGTTCGAGCTCCGCGGATGGTCGCCGCAACGTGATCGAGAATCTGCGAAAAATACGCCGAGCAGCCCAGCACATCGGCCAGCGAGTGCTTATGAATATGTATGTAACAATGCACCGAAAGATGCCGCAGCCACTTGCCGGCCATCGTCACCATGTCCCACTTCCACTGCGGATCGTGACGCGTGCCCACGCCGATCAGTTCGATGCTGGGATCCGTCTTGCTTCATCGCGTGAGCGAACCGGATCGTGCGCCGCGCGCATTCCTTGCCGTCGACGCAGTGGCCGATCTGCCATTCGCCGTAGAGCTCGTTGCCGATCGCCCAGTACTTCACGCCGTGAGGTTCCGGATGCGCCGATGCCTGGCGCAGTTTGGAATGATGCGAACCCGACTTGAGATTGCAGTACTCCACCCAGCGCGCCGCTTCCTCCGCCGTGCCGTTGCCCGCGTTGACGCAGAGATTCGGCACCGCGCCGGTCAGCCGGCACCACTCGAGAAATTCATCCGTGCCGAAAGAATTGGGCTCGTCGCGCCGCCACGCCAGATCCCAGCGCACCGGCCGCCGCTCGCGCGGCCCGATACCGTCTTCGAAATGATACTGGCTTGCAAAATTCCCTGCAAAATTTCCTCCCGGATACCACTCAGGGCCTTTCCACGGCGTTGAGCGATCAGCACGCATTGCTTGAATTCTTGATATTCAGGTTCGGGATAGCGGAATACGGCCACGGTTCGATAGGCACGCTCGACTGCCGTCGCCAGTCCGGTCTGTGGGTCGGCCAGCACGTAGTCTGGCACGATCAAGACCAGAATGCCGTCGCGGCGGCACCAATCCTTCACACGGTTGAACAGCGCCAACTCTGTCCGTCCTGCGCCACGGATGCGGTCGTATGGCGGATTGAACCAGAGCAGTGACGCGCCACGATCCGGCGCACAGTCTTCAATGGCGGACCAAATGGCTTCGCCGCCAGCGGCAGACAATCGGTCCTGAGCCTGACGATGGCGCTCGCGGTCGGATTCGACGCCGTACAGCTTGACTTGCAGTTCGGGTGTGGCGCGGGGCATCCACGCGTCACGCAATGTTGCAATCGCATCGCCGCCGCCGCAACCTGCGTCCAGCACGGTGACGGTTCCGTGCCGGGGCAGGTCGAAGAGGCGAGCGATGGCGGCGACGATGCGCGGCTGCGTTGGAAAATAGCCCTGCGCGACACGTGCGATTTCACGCATGTTCGCTCCTTAACAGCCCGTTGAAGAATCATCATTTGTGTTCAAGTTACGCGGCCGATTGTTGTCGCAACCCAGGCCCGTTGGGTGAAGCGAGCCGCGAGAGCCGTCTCGGCAATGGCCATGCCGACGGCGTTGCCGAAGCCCTGACCGAGGGGACCGGTAGTAGCTTCCACGCCTGGCGTCTTGCCGTATTCTGGATGGCCGGGGTCAGGCTGCCCCATTGGCGAAAGCGTTTCAATTCCTCCAGCGGAAGGTCGAAGCCGGTGACATGCAGTAGCGCGTAGAGGAGGGCAGCGCCATGACCAGCCGAGAGCACGAAGCGGCCGCGGTCAGGCCAACGAGGGTCGGACGGGTTCGCTTTGAGGAAACGGTCCCACAGCGTATACGCCATGGTTGCGGAACCCAAGGGCAGACCGGGATGGCCCGAGTCGGCCTTCTGTACCATGTCCACGGCCAAGAAACGGAGTGTATTAATCATCCAGTTCCGGCAGTGCGAGGGTAATAGAAAGTGTCATGGTTACCTATGCCTCCTCATTGAAGTGATGAAACTCATAGGGCCGACGCCGCACCGACGACAGCGGCGGAGCTGTGTAGCCGCCCCTTTTGCCGGGCTGAACTCGGCTCTCCCTTTTGCCGTGTGTAGGAGTTCTTTCGCATTCATTTTGGCTTCTCCTTGTGCCTATTTTGGATTCGCTGCTGGATGCTGATTGTTCACGCGGGCGAAAACGATCGCGTCTGGAGCAGCATTCCACGACATGCGGCGCAAATGCGCATTCAGAAATTCTGCACCGAGCCAGAAAATAAAAAGCGAGCCGGCGCATGGCCGACTCGCTCCTTTCAAAGGTGTTTTTGAGAACAGACTACTTCGCGGCCGTCTTGTTCTCGTTGACGATCAGATAGGCCTGGTCGCTGCCAGCGGCGAAGCCGACCATAACCTTGTCGCCGGTCTTGATGTCGCGCAACGTCAGCTTTGAGGCAACGGACTTCGAGTCGCTCGACGTGGCCAACGGGCGCTCTTGGTTCTTATTGGAGTTAAGATTGTCGGCTGCCTTGCCGGTCGTCTTATTCTGATCGTCCGAAGCGTTCGCCGGGACTTCGTAGATATCGACGATAACAATTTCGCCGACGAGCTCCGGCTGATTCGCTTGCGCCGCGTCCTGGCCCTTCAGTTCAGTGCGCTGGCGTTCCAGATCCGCGTGGTCCTTGACTTTGCCGTCGGCGGCGAAGGTGAACGCGAAGTCCTTCTCGGGTTGGTTCGCGGCTGCCGTGCGGGCCTTGTCCAGGCGGTCCTTCCAAGTTTGTTTCACGTCAGCCGCGATTTTTTCGCGCTGCGCCGCGTCCGCATTCGCCACTTGGTCGTTCAAGTCCTTGTTCATCTGTGCGTGCAACGAAGCGATGGCCAGTTGCTTGCCGTGCACCTTCAGCGTGTTGCGTTCGTAGTCGATCGACGACACATCGCCTTCCGCCCAGGCATTGATGTGCGGATCGAAATGCTTCGCTTTCATCTCCTGCGCATTGACAGCCGTCACAGGAACTTTGTTCGTCGGATTGTCGGCAGCCATCAGCGGCCATGCGGCACACAGTACCGTCGCGAACAAACCCACCTTCGTTAACAGTTTCGTAACCATTTTTCGCTCACTCCTCATCGAATAATCGTTGCCAGAGAATAGTTCTCCGGGCCCAACGGGAGGCATGCAAAGGATTGGCCAGTCGACGGAAATGAAAACGGCAGTACGCAGTAGGCAATAGGCAATAGGAATGGCGCCCAAAGGCAAGTGTGCGCTCAGGAACGAGGCACTGGCTCCATACGGGTCGTAGGCAGTGGTTGGTGCGCCGGGACCGAATAATGGTGCCCGAAAAACCAGCACCGGTAGCCATTTTCAGTCGTCCTCCGGCCGCAGTTCTGCCATCGGCGCCGCACGCCAGCACAAGGCGCGTATAGTGCATGTATTGTTTATCGTTCTTGCTATTGCAGCGCGCTTGGCGCGAATTTATGTTACCATGTTAGGCTTTTTTATTGGGCTGCAACAGGAAGTGAACTTGCTTGGAATGCCAGTCCGCCCGAGAGAAGGGGTTGTTGCCAACTCGAGGCAATTTATAAGGGTCTTGTCACTCAGATATTGAATGGTATCGATCCACGCATACTATTTTCGAGTTTGAAGCAGTTGGACAGACACATCCGGGCAAGCGATCTGTATTTAGTTTAAGATATTCAATTCTTTTTGTTCTTCGACAAGCCAAACGTTAGTCGAGGGTTTCGCCCATCTGATACGTTCAGCGTGTGCTCTGTGCCGCACGACGGGCATTCCCACTTGTAAAGTACTTCCCCCGAGACGTGCACTTTGAATACTTGCGGATCGGCGCAGTTGAGGTTGAGGCACTTCTCACTGAACTCGTTTTGGTTCATCAGATAGGCCCATGGCTGGTTCTTAGGGAACTGCAACATAATCACCCGACTCCAATACGTTGTCAACAAACGCGCACATCGCTTTGGGTTCAAACGGCTTCAACAAAAATGAAATATCGTTTCGAAATGAAACTTCGGCGACCGCGGCCGAATTGGCGGCACTCATCAGTACCACTTTTACGTTCGGCCTTATTGAGCGCATTTGAGCGCAAAAAGTATCGATCGAATCACCTGCCATAAAAAGATCCACGAAAACAGTATGCGGGGCTTCGACAATGACAGCTTGAATTGCAAACTCACGACGTGCGACAGAGCTGGCCAAATACCCGAAGCCACGCAACGCGCAAACTAACATCAACGAGGTGTCCGCATTGTCCTCAATAACCAATACTCTTTTCATTACGTCCTCCAGCCGATCGCGCTGCCTGATTGTCGTTCACTGCGACAGATTTAAGCCAGTGATACTCCGGCATGTACCTGTGAAATCAGTGGTCGCCTTTGCGTTTACGAAAAAAGAGCGCAACCCATACGCCACAGCATGTATTGAGTCGCGTTAAGACGCGTCGATAACTTTATCCATGACTGGACTGTGTTACTCTTGACACTTTGCATGCAAGCTTTTAAGTATGTCGATAATTGTCAGCCAGCCACGCGGCGAGCCGGGTTTTGCGCGAGCACGGAAATGTTGGCGCGTCTGTCGCGTTCCAGCATGTTCAGGAAAGTTTCGTTCAGACCGCACTCATCCATCGCCATCAGTACCGCGACAGGCTCATCCGCCCTGAAAAAGGTGAGCCGCTGCGACCTAGGATCGACCGACGCCATGACGCGATTCGCGCCCGTGATATTTTGGATGAAGAGCACTCGATGACCATTGGCGACACTGACGCGATCGCCGGGACCCGCGATGCAGGCGTAGGGCTGATCGGACTCATAGCCCGGTCCGGCGCTGCTGCCCAGAATGTAGCCGACGACTCTGGACTCATATTTCGCATCCTGGACCGTGGTGGCGAAGACCTTTCGCGATGATTCGGTGGAGACAGGATTCTCAGGGCCGTAAGATCCACACTTCGCCGCCTTTACCTTTGATAGAAACGTCTCGTTGCAGGCGGAACGTAACAACATTGTCCGCCCGTCCGTGATGAAGTCACCGCCCGGTACGGCGCAGTTTCCGCTGAACGCAATCTTCGCGTTAAGAATCAGCGCGGACAGTGGTGCGGACAGTGGTGCGAACGCCGGCAGCGCGGCTGCATGAACCGGCTGTGCGACCGGGACGAAGCGCGACGGTTCGGTCATTTCTGCCTTCGGCGTTTCCACCGGAGCTGCGGATGGCGCTACCACGGCTTTCGGGGTGGGACGCGCTGTAGCTTGTGGCTGTGGATTCGGGCCTGTATTCATCGTCCCCGGCAGAGGCGGCGACGGTCTAGCTAGGTTGCTCGGTTGGACAGATCCCGTCCTCGAAACCGGACCAGCACGTCAGGATCCCCACCGGAATGGAACGAATGGTCCATCGCGTCTGGCAGCGCTCCGACGTGCTCAAGTACAGGCTGCCGTCGCTATCGCGGCGCTCCGTCTCGGTTCCGGCCACAGCCAGCGCCACCGCGTCCTGCAATTTGGTCGCTGCGGCACGCAGCGTCGCAACACTGGTTCGTTCGCCAGAGAGCCAGTCTATGGTGACACGGCGGAACGGCGTGGATCGGTCCTTCTCCATGCACTCGGCGATAATGAGCGCCGTGGCTCCGACCGGTGCAGTCTTGACCCAGTCGGACGACGCTTTCATGGGAAGCCGTACAGTGGATCTTGAATTCGACATGAGACTTCTCCAATTTCGATGAACGGGACTTTGTTCCCGCCAGTGCGGGAACAGGCAGTGGACGAGGATGACAGAGGGTCAGACGCCGAGTTCGCGGAAGTATGCGGTTTGAATCGTGGCCGGGACGCTGATCCCGTGTTTCATCATCTTTGCGGTCGCCGCATCGATCCATTCCTCGCGGCCAAAGATGTCGCCGCGAATGGCGCATGACGCGGCGATCGCGAGTGCGTCAGATATATCGAAGAAACCCTTCTTGAAGAAGCGGCGCGAGACGCGGGTGAGAATGGAAGCTGAAAGTGGCATGGGAGTGTCCCTTCTGTTGAAAGGCACTCCAGCAAGCCGACGCACAACGCCGGCTTGCTGGAATGCAGGCGTTGTGGGTGGTTGAATTGCGTGCAGCCGAGAGCAATCTCAGCTCTGTACGCGGACACGATTTTGTTCGAACGTGCGATCGATCAGTTCAGATGGGCGGTGAGCACGGTATTGAGCGACTTGAAACCTTCAACCTGTCGCGCGGGCGATTGCGCCTTCATGATTTCGGTGGCGCTCTGATACAAATTCCACGCTGTCGGCTCCTTGAACTCAGGATGGCGAGGATTCTCAAATTCCTGAACGACGGGCAGAATATCGCTGGACGAGAATGCTCCGCCGCGCGCCAGGTCAACGATGAGCGAATGTGCTCGGGTCTTGGTCAGCCGCCAGGCATTCAGCTTCGTGTACGTTTCCTGAAAGGCACGGATCGAATCCATGAACGCGTCCAACGCCTTGTCGATCGATTCGACCATATCGAGGCCGCTGGTGTGCTTGCGGCTGATCACGTGCTCGGCGCTCAGAACTCCGTTGGCGCAGATGAAGACGCGCGCCCCGGAAAGGATCGACAGCGCAAAGCTTTTGTCGTGGGAGTTTCGAATTCCCGCACTGGGCGTGCAGCCGGACGGAAACGGCACCCCTTTGACCGGTTCGAAATCCAGGGAGCCGAACAGTCGTGCGCCCGGAAGTTCGATCTTCGTCCCCGGCGTCGGATACAGCGCACCGGGCATCACGGCGTAACGCTCTGAGCGAATCACAAGACCGCGGAGCCGCGCACGGTCGGTCATCACTTCGACCACATCGGAATAGGGCGCGCGACGGCCATTTCCGTTCTGCGGCTGCGTTGCAGCGGGGGCTGGGCTATTCAGGCGACGCTGTTGGGGCAGACTGTTCACTGTGCCGGCGTTCACTTGCTGAAGCGACGGCTGGGCGGCTCCGATTTGTTCGTCAATCGTCTGCGCCAGCAACGCGTACAGTTCTTGGATGCGGGACTTGATGGCATCGGGTCTATCGGCATCTGAAATTTCAATTTCCATCGCGGCACCGTATTGCTGACTGCTGTAGGCCAGGCCCTCGATCGGAACCTTCTTTGCGAGCGTGGCTGAAATTTTGATCATGGCGATCTCCCTTGAAATAGAGGAATTTGCGACTCCCGATTGGTAGTCGTCGACAGGTTATGGCAACGCGGAAACCGCATCTGATTTAGATTGGGGGCTGTGTGTTGCAGTGGTAGTGGCCGGATTTGCGGCATTGAACGCGGCGTCGCTCACCTTTACCGGCGGAGGCGGCAAGTTCCAATGGGGTCCATGGGATGATGAAATGATTGCTGTGTTCAACCTAGTGTTCGTTTTTGATGACTGAAACAACTACAGCCGGAATGAAACTCAAGCAGTTTTCAGGAAGTCGCACGTTTGACCCATAAAAAGCTGACTGACTCCGGCACATCCACAGCGGTAATCATCTACCTTCATTGAACCTTCTTTGAGAATCAATGAACGAGGCTCATGCGCGGTACACCCTCTGCCGGAACGAGGATACGCGGCGCGGCACAACACGTGCGTCAAAAACTTCGATGCCGTATTTTCGTAAGGAGCCGATGGGCAAAGGGGAATATATATGGGAACCATAGTAGAGGAACCGCTTAGCACGGGAACCGACGTATTCACGTGCCCAATGCACCCAGAAATACGCCAATCAGCACCGGGAAAATGTCCGAAGTGTGGAATGACGCTCGAAGCGGTCGTTCCCGAATCACCGTCCCTTCCAAAGCCCAGCGTGCCTCCAAAGTCGAAAGCGCTTCCAAAAGAACCCTTAGAAAAGAATGACAAGGCTGTTGAATATACCTGTCCCATGCACTCGCAAATTATACGCGACGCGCCGGGGTCCTGCCCGATTTGTGGAATGGCGCTGGAGCCGCGGCAAGTTACCGCTGACGAATCCAATCCGGAACTCGTCGATATGTCACGGCGGTTTTGGATCAGTCTCATCCTGACTCTGCCCATATTAAGCCTGATG
>JBBRPR010000125.1:0-8911 GCA_038227875.1 Planctomycetota bacterium | reverse complement strand
GGTGATGACCGCGCTTTACTCCGTCAACCTGCACATCATGGGCAAGAGTAATGTGCCACTACTCACGGCAAACACTCTTGTTACACAGTCGGAACGGATCGGTCTGCGAGTCATGCGAGGAGCAAATTCGTTTCGCCTGTTTGGCTGGGAAGTTAGCGTTCGCGACGCAGCGGGTCTCTGCGCTATCACCCTGGCGGTGGTGGTGACCGGCATTTTGCTCTACCTGTTTTTGCAAACCAACCTCGGCATGGCCATGCGGGCCACCGGCGACAACGTGCAGATGATTCGCGCGTCGGGCGTCAACGATGCCAACATGATCGTCTTTGGAATCGCCATCTCCAACGGGTTGGTGGCCCTCTCGGGTGCTCTGCTGGCGCAATACCAGGGATTTGCGGACGTAGGGATGGGAATCGGAATGGTGGTCTGGGGACTCGCGAGCGTAATTATCGGAGAGGCACTTATAGGTACCAGCCAGGTGGGCTTGACGATTATTGGCGCCGTTATGGGATCAGTGCTCTTCCGCTTGCTGGTGGCACTGGCATTGCGTTGGGGGCTAAGCCCGAACGATTTGAAATTAATCACTGCGGTGTTCGTATTCTTCGCCCTGATTCTGCCGCAGTTCATAAGAAAAACGCGCCTACGGAGCGCCCATGCTTGAGGTGCAAGAAGTCTCAAAAACGTTTAATGCCAGAACTCCGAATGAAGTGCGCTCTTTACGTGGCGTGAGTCTTGTCCTGGATCCCGGTTCCTGGGTCATTATTATCGGCACCAACGGCTCCGGCAAATCAACTCTGCTCAACGCCGTGGCCGGCACTTTCTTTGTGGATGACGGCAAGATTCGCCTTGGCGAACGCGACCTGACGCGCCTACCCGAACATGCACGCGCCAAGTGGATCGGACGCGTTTTTCAGAATCCGTTTAGCGGCACCTCGCCCAGTCTTACGATTCGTGAGAATCTAAGCCTCGCGGCGCGGCGCGGAATGTCTCGCGGCCTCGGATGGGGTTTGAGATCGTCACTTGTCGCACGAATGCGTGATGAGGTCGGCCGTTTGAACATGGGCCTCGAAGATCGGCTCGAAAATGCCATTGGCAGCTTGTCCGGTGGCCAGCGCCAGGCGCTTACATTACTCATGGCTACATGGTTGCGGCCAGAGCTGCTCTTATTGGACGAACACACCGCCGCGCTCGATCCGAAAAGCGCCGACCTGGTCATCGCACTGAGCGAACAGGCTATCGCGCGCGACAAACTTACTACCCTGATGGTCACGCATTCCATGCACCAAGCCGCTAGCCTCGGCGATCGCCTGATCATGATGCATCGCGGACAGATACTGTACGATTTCAAGGGGGCGGAAAAACGCCGCCTTCGTCCAGACGACTTGTTAGCCCGGTTCGAGGAAGTCCGTCGCGCTGAGCAACTGGACGAAAGCGCCGCCGAAATGTTGGCGGAACAATACATCTAGGCGTTGTTCAGCGGGAATTACTCAAATGTTTCACTCATCTGATAACGTGGGGGCATGTCGTTGATATCTCTCTGTCGGTTGAGAATGCTCGTCCTGGAAAAAGACAGATGGAGTACCAATCCTGCGGCTCACGGACGAATTTACAGGTTCACCATCTCGTTTATCGCAGCCATCTGGGTGCAGACGAACCGGATGATCCGATGACTTTATGCGCAAACTGGCATCGGCGCCGGCTCGACAAAATTTGATTAAAGCCAAACAAGATGAACGATCAACAAAAGAAAGAGCCGTCTTCCTGTACGCGAGATCGAGAAATCCGTGCGGCACTGGATCAGCATTGGGTGGCCTCCGATACCAACGATTTCGAAACGGAGCACCTCATATATCACGAGGACGCGGTGCTGGAATATCCGCAGTCTGGCGAGCGAACCCGCGGCCGCCGCAACATTCAGGGCCAACGCGCTAGTCAGCCGAACGAAAAGCGATTCACTGTCCGAAGAATGGTTGGCGGCGGTGATCTTTGGGTTACAGAATTCATCCTGACCTATGACGGCAAGCCGTCCTACACCGTGAGCATCATGGAGTTCCGGGGCGACAAGGTTGCCCGGGAAACACAGTACTTTGCGGACCCGTTCGTGGCACCCACATCACGCGCTCAATGGGTCGAACGGATGGACGCATAATCTCGAAGCCGAAATGGAGGGGTAAGAGAAGGATTGGAAACGGCAGGTCCAGTTTGCGCTGCTGGTCAGGAGTGTTTTGAAACAACGTGCCATCCTGCTCGTACGCGTTTCGCTCGGGCTATTCTTCGCCATCTCCGGGGCAGGAAACGGAACTCACCTTTAACGGGCCGCTGGTAAATAGGTTTCGTGCCGGCGGCAGCGAACAATTTGTTTTCCCAAATGGCGGCCTGTTTCGTCCAGTGTCAAATTCATTTGTGTAACGACAGAGCGGTCTTGGGAGAGAAGTACCGCATTTTGATTCCCGAGGATTCCCTACTTCAGCACGATGGCCGGTTCCTGATCCGAGTAAGCCTCGAACGGCTTTATTGACCAACGCGACTCTCACTTGATTTTAAAACCAATGTCGAGTGATTTTCGAAGTGGTCGGGGCGAAAGGATTTGAACCTTCGAACAGAATCTCAGACCGTTTATCGAGCCCGCCAGATATTGGTGACAGAACTGGGCTTCCTTAGCATGTTGTATGTTTGAAAACCCTCAGCTCCACTTCGATTTTTGGCCGGAACCAACCAGGCCCTTGAATCAATCGTCTAGACGGCGGAAACAGTTCGTGTTCCGGTCCAACGGCGCTTGAGGAATTGCAAATACGCGGCCATTCCTTCACCCGTTTTGGCAGAGAGTTTCAGAACCTCCATGCCCGGGCGCACGGCCTGGATGTTCCGATCGGCCATGGCCTCATCAAACTCCACGGCCGTGGCAAGATCGATCTTGGTGATCACCGCGACATCCGCGCTATTGAAAATAGTCGGATACTTCAGCGGCTTGTCTTCCCCCTCCGTGACGGACAACAGCACCAGGCGCAAATCTTCGCCAAGGTCGTAAGAAGATGGACACACCAGATTGCCGACGTTTTCAATAAACAAGAAATCCAATTTGCCGACATCCCAGTCATCGAGAGCTTTCTGGATCATGTTGGCTTCCAGATGGCACAGCGTTCCGGTAGTGATTTGTTTTACGGGGGCACCGCTGCGCGCCAGCCTGACGGCGTCATTTTCCGTGGCGAGATCGCCAACGAGCGCCGCGACACGATAATTAGGGCGAAGCAGTTTCAGCGTCTCCTCCAGAAACGCAGTTTTGCCGGAACCAGGACTTGAAACCAGGCTGACGGCAAGTATTCCTTCGGCGCGAAATCGTTCGCGCAAGGCGGCCGCCAACACGTCATTCTGTTTCAAAATATTTCTGCGGACTTCCACCATGCGAGGCTGCGGATTCATTCTTCAAGCTCCAGAGCAAACACTTCCAGTTCCTTGCCGTGCAGTATGTCGCACGTCGCGGTGCCGCACTCGACGCAACAAAACCATTGAATGGACTGAGCCGGCCGGGCCGTCTGACACGTGGGACAGAAAATTTCGACGGGAATTTCTTCAATCACCAGTCGTGAACCCTCCAGCACGGTTGTTTCACAAGCCATCTCATAGGAAGAAAGCAGCGCCTCTTTGACGACGCCAGACAACAGACCCAGACGAAGGTG
This sequence comes from Planctomycetota bacterium, assembly GCA_038227875.1. GTDB lineage: Bacteria > Planctomycetota > SZUA-567 > H5-PLA8 > H5-PLA8 > JBBRPR01. Next base: position 5,237 of record JBBRPR010000125.1, on the reverse strand, counting down.
CACGGCCTGAATTTTTGCGTTGCCGCGCAGTTGCGATTCCTCTTGAGCCATTTCCACGATGCTCATAGCGATGGATAGCTCATGCATTGGCCAATACCAGCCCGATCTCTAGGCACGCAAATCTCAATCGAATTCGGGTCCGGGCGGTCACGCTGAGCGCTCCACGCTTTGAGAATCAGACTTGTCCAACGTGCCGAAAACCTTGGGAAGATCAAACGCCGCGAGAGCCGCCTGGCCCAGGCTGATGCCCCCATCGTTGGCCGGCACCACATGGTTCGTCCATATCTCCAGCGGATCGCGCGCGAGCGAAGCTTTTAGATCACTCAGCAATAGTTCGTTCTGAAATACTCCACCGGATAGCACCACCGTGTCGGAGTCGTAAGCGGAGCATAGTTGGTTCAAAGCTTCGCTGAGTCCGGCAGCGATAGCGCGATGGAAAGCGCGTGCAATTTTGCGCGGGTCTCGTCCGCGAAGCCGGTCACTGACAATTCCTTCCAGCACAGGACGAAAATCCAGTTCGCCGTTCACAAACGGAAATTCATACCCGCTGACTTCGCGTGAGTTGCGAGCTAGGCGCTCCAGCCACATAGCGGCCTGGCCCTCAAACGTGGCCTCCCGAGTGAAGCCCACGAGCGCAGCCGCAGTGTCGAACAGTCTACCCATGGAACTGGTAGAGAAGGTACGCACTTTCTTTTCTATCAAGCGCACGGCATCGTGAAACCGGGAGGGAAAAGAAAACGGCGACGCAGTAAAGTCATACGCGTCACGCAAGTCGTATAAATAACCCGCGGCTGCCTGAACGGGATATGCCGCGGCAGCGTCGCCTCCGGCCAATGGTGTAGCGCGCAAATGGGCCACGCGCTCGAACCCGGCGCTCACGCTGCCAGAAAATAACTCGCCGCCCCAAATGGTGCCGTCATCGCCATAACCAGTTCCGTCGAAGCTCACTCCAATAACACGTTTTTTCCAGGCGCCTCGCTCGGCAAGCACAGACGCAATGTGCGCCCGATGGTGTTGCACCGCGCGTTTCTCCAACCCCGGAAGTTCCAAGGCGTGCAGCGCCGAAACGTACTGTGGATGTGCATCGTGAACCACCAGCGCCTCTTCAAGATTTACTTCATACATCGACAACAAGTCGCGGATGGTTTCCTGAAAGGCGCGAAACGCTTCGTAGTGGTTCAAGTCTCCGATGTGCTGGCTGACGAAGGCCTGCCCGGCCACGACCAGAGTGACAGTGTTTTTCAGGTCGGCTCCCACGCCGAGAATCGGGCGCTCCGTAGGAAGCGTGGCCACAGCGCTAGGGGCATAACCACGGGCGCGGCGAAGAATCGCCGGGCCAAAAACACCTGCGCGAACAACAGAATCGTCGACGCGGCGAGCAATCGGCCTTTCGCCGATCACAAATCCGTCAGCGATGCCAGAAAGTTGTTCCAGCGCTTCGTCATCTTCGTACGCAATCGGTTCGCTGGAACGATTGGCGCTGGTCATGATCAAAATTTCTGGGGCCCCAGCGTTAAATAAAAGGTGATGCAGCGGCGTATATGGCAGCATCACTCCCAAATCATCATTGTCAGGAGCGACTCCCGGCAATTCAACCTTGGCATTTGCCAATACAATGGGGCGCGCAGGGGATTTCAGCAAGGTCTCTGCTGCGGAATCCAGCTCGATCAGTTTGGCGGCGGCGGCGACGTCCCTGACCATCAGCGCGAACGGTTTTTCTTTGCGATATTTCCGCGATCGTAACTCCGCAACCGCGGTCACATTTTCCGCGTCGCAGACCAGGTGGTAACCACCCAGGCCTTTCACCGCTAGTATTTTCCCGCTGCGCAGCAGACCGGCGGCTTTTTGTATCACCTCGGCATCGCCGTGCTGAATATCAGTGCCGGCCTGAAAGGAATAGTGCGGTCCGCACGTGGGGCAAGCGACGGGCTGGGCATGAAAACGGCGATCTTCAGGATTCTCGTATTCCGTCGCGCAATAGCTATCGAGAGGCCACTGTGCCATCGTTGTATTGGCACGGTCGTATGGCAGGCTGCGAATGATGGTGTAGCGTGGCCCGCAGTTCGTGCAGTTTACATAAGGATAGCGGTGCCTGCGGTCGCGAGAATCCCATAACTCTGCAAGGCACTCGTCGCAAACAGGCAAATCCGGCGACACTCGAACCGTGGGTTTTTGTGCTCGGTTGCTGGCGCGAATTTCAAACTCCGTGAATCCGCCTGCCATTGCGGGCGCGACTCGTACCGACGCGATAGAAGCTGCTGGTGGCGGTTGAGCTTTCAACTCTTGAAGAAAACTCTGTACGGGTTGCTCCGCGCCTTCCACGTGAATCTCGACGCCTTCCTCCGCATTCAAAACCCAACCCGTCAAGCCATTGGCGCGCGCCAAACGGTAAAGAAACGGACGAAATCCGACGCCCTGGACTACGCCGCGGATCTTGATGGAATAAGCGTTAGTCATGAATTTTATGTGGCCGAAACGATGCAGCCACGACCCTGCCATCCCACCTGCTTAACTCTGCCGTCTTCCACGAGAATCGGCACGGTGTACGGCGCCGTGGCCATCGAGCGCATGCGCGAACGGGCGGCTTCGTCAGACTCGACGTCGAACTCTTCGAAATCTTTCCTCGAGAATTCAAGCCACTCGCGCATCTCGCTCGTGTACGGACAGCTCGATGTTCCGTAGAGCTCGAGCTTAGACATTTCCGAATCCTTCCATGGCTTCGCGGAGCAAATGATAAATTGAAGCCTGAACTTCCTGAATCCTCGGAATGTAATCGGACCGCACAATCAGCGGAAAGTCCGCCAAGCCCCGGCGTAAAACTTCGCCGCCGTCATAACCGAGCAGAGCCACCGTCAACATACCTCGCTTGCGAGCTTCTTCAAGGGCCATGACGATATTGCGCGAACCGCCGCTGCTGGAAATTGCCACCGCCACGTCGTTGGGCTGCGCCTGGGCGATCAACTGGCGCGAAAAGATCAACTCCGTACCAACATCATTGGCGATGGCGGAAATGTTCGCCGGCTCCATTGCGAGCGAAACCGCGGGAATCGGCCGGTATCCTGATGGAGGCATTACGCAATCGAGCGCCCAGTCATTCGCATCCGTCGCGGATCCGCCGTTGCCGAAGATAATCAGTTTGCCACCGCGCAGGACTCGCTCTCGCATGGCCGTTGCGGCGTCGCCAATCTTTTCTGACTCTTCCAGCGCCACACGCTCACGCAATTGAGCGTCGTCCCGAACCTTCATCCGAATAGACTCCGCGACTTGGGTAATTACATCGCCGGTGGCTTGTTTGTCTTTACCAAGGAAGGGATACAGAAATCCGGCATCCCCGACTTCATGGCCCATCTGGTGATGATCGAAAAAAACGTGCACCGTCTCCCAGAGCGTGTGGTAAAGAATTTCGATCAGTTCCTGATGCACAAACGGATCTGGAGTGTCGGGAGAAACAGCGTACGATCCCTGTGTTCCCGGAAGCGCGAAGGTCATGGCCCGGCGCTCGTGCGCGAACTGTAATGCTGACCAGATTTCCGGATCCCCTTCCGGCGGCCCAAAACCCATCACCATGTCTTCAGGTTGAAGAAGCGCTTCGAGCCACGGCCGGAAGAGCATGGAAAGATCCAGGGCCGGCAACGCGCGCTTACCAACGATTACGGGGTGCACGAATTCCACGGACACATGTTGCGCGTCGGTAGCGTACGGACCGCGCCCGAAGGCCAGCAACCGTCCGCCGCGCAAAAACCGCTCGGACATCTCGCGACAGGCTTCGGCCAACCGCAGGGCTTCGTTGGCGAAAAACTTTTCGAATATGGCGTTACGCGCCAGCAGCCGCTGTTCTATCTGCGTTCCCAAGTCGCACCGCGTGTCCATTGGTCCGTTCCTAACAAATGCGGGGCAGCGGATCACCGACCAGCATGTCAATTACGCGCGTTCCACCGTACAGCGTGGTCACCAGCACAGTGCCGGCAGGCTGCTCGCGCACCTCGCCAATAATTACGGCACCTTCTCCACCCGGAGTGACGTGCAGAGCCTGCAATGCGGCATCGGCTAATTCGGGCGCGACGATGGCGAGGAACTGTCCTTCATTCGCGATGTGCAGGGCGTCCAGGCCAAGCAATTCGCACGCGCCGCGCACGGTATCGCGAACGGGAATTTTTTCCTCGTTAAGGATGATTCCATGGCCGCAGTCTCTGGCCAGTTCATTTAAGGAAGTGGCCACGCCTCCGCGCGTGGGATCGCGCATCCATCGCACGCCCGCTCCGGCTTCGCGCACCAGCGCCTGAACCAGCGGCAGTACCGAGCGCGTATCGGAACGCAGGTCCGCCTCCAGATCAAGCTCGCCCCTCGCCAACAGAATAGTAATGCCGTGATCGCCGACAGGACCGGAGAGTATTACCTTGTCGCCTGGCTTCACTGACTGCGCCGAAATTTCAACTCCAGGAATCAGGCGCCCGATGCCAGTGGTAGTGACGTACATGCGATCGGCCTTACCATGCTCGACTACTTTGGTATCACCGCCGGCGATCAGGACTCCCGCTTGCTGCGCGGCCTTACCCATCGCGCGAACTTCTGCTTCGAGAATATTCGTAGGCAAGCCGGCCTCGAGCACGAATGTGACAACCATCGCTTCGGCCTTCGCGCCGGAGACGGCCAGGTCATTCACGGTGCCATTGATGGCCAGCTCGCCAATGGAGCCACCGGGAAAACTGAGCGGCTTGACGACGAAACTATCCGTGGTCATGGCGATTCTGGTTCCGTTGATCTGGATATGGGCAGCATCGCCGAGCGGGCCGGTCGCGGATCCGAAAAGCAGCGGAGCGAACAATCCTTCTACGAGTCTTCGGCTGGCCTTGCCGCCGGCGCCATGCGCCATTTCGATCTGCGGTTCGCGGAACCTGATCTTGCCGGCGAATTCGTCCATTGGTTTTTGATTAGCTCACACGACGCTGGCAAGGTTTGAAATGTTGACGGTCTTGCGATGCTCGTAATTGTAGAAAGCGGCGCATGATCCTTCGGAGGAAACCATGAGCGCGCCCACGGGACTTTCAGGCGTGCATTCGCGCGCAAAAAGTTTACATTGGGCCGGCTTCAGCACACCCTTCAAAACTTCACCGCACTGCGCAGCTTTGGGATCGGTAATGCGGATTCCCGGAACGCTGAAACGAGCCTCGGCGTCCCAAGTCGCGTAAGAATCTCGTATGCGCAGCGCCGACTGAGAGATGAATCCGAGCCCGCGC
>JBBRPR010000124.1:0-9938 GCA_038227875.1 Planctomycetota bacterium | reverse complement strand
GTGAATGCGGACATTGGCGACGGTCTCCATCCATTGTCGCGCGGCGGGATTGACCAGCTTGAAGTCGGAGAGTTCCAGCCCGCTCAAAAAGTTCTTCTTGATGTAGCCGACTGCGTTTTCGACTCTGCCCTTTTCATTGGGCTTGGTTCGTCAAAGGGATATTTCCGAAGGAATATTAGACGGCGCTGATCATGGAACGCTTACAGAACTTCCGGTTCCTAGCCCACAGCGAAAAATCGCTCTCTTGATTACAAGCTCTTGTCCACAAGAATAGTCTGTTGCATGTCTGAAGTAAGTCGCGGCGTTGATTCCACTCGAACTCACCAATATCTGGAAAGCATTTTCGCTACGTCCTCACTTACACCACTCTGGCGTATCGCAGACCCGCAAGATTGCATTGCCTTTTTCAGGGAATATTCGCATAGTTACCTCCGTGCGTCCGTCGTAAGTCTGTTCAAAAATTTCGTGGCCCGCCGTCGCGTACATCACGGCCCCGACCCTCGATTCAAATTTCAGCAAATATTCGCCGTCTTTTTGACTGACGGCTCTGACTAGATAACGCTTTTTCATGCTACCTGCCTCTGCGTTATGCGGCCTAGATTCATCCACTGTTCGGGAGGAATAGCTCGTTCGCTCACACCCTTTTAGTCAGTCAGAATCTCACAATGACGATGTGTACGCTGAGCGTGTCTATCGCACTTTCCACACCTTCGCATTGGCGTTCTTGCGTGTGATGAAAATGAAGCGGCCCGCATCGAGATGCTCGTCTTTCAAGTCCATCTGCAGCGAGAGATTCAAGTTGACATTGATCACGTCCTTGCCTGAGACGGGCAGATTGCTGCCGCCAATGCCGGTGGCGGGGACTTTCAGGAGCTGCAAATTGAAAATGCCTGATTTGAAATCGATCGAGAATTTCTTCAGTCCGGAGATTCCGAAGCGGCCAGTGTACTTCAATTTATTGTTGATGCCTCGGAACTGCCCTGACGGCACGCTCACGATGTAATTCCCGATCTTGATTGTGAACTGGCCGGTTTCCGACGGCAGGAACTGGCCGCCATGTGGACGCGAAATCTGTCCCTTGATTGAATAGCTATGCACCGTTAGACCGTTTTTGCCCTGGATCACTTCTTGCGCGCTGAACTTGTTGATCAGGAACGAACCTGAAAATTCCTTGCCCGCGCCGAGGAAGACGTAGGTTCCCTGTCCGGCTTTGTCTTGCGTGGCGCGGTAAGAAAGTCCCTGCGTGGCGGTCGCGCTGAACGGTCCGATCATTACTGTGACGGGCACGTTGACTATCACGGCTGGCTTGACGGCCTGGTTCTTCGCGCCGAGGTTGTCGAAGTTGGCGCGCAGATCGTCCTTGTTGACCTGGTACACAAACTGGCCGCTTGAGGGGCTGACGCTGAATTGAACCAGCGGCGTGGTGCTGGCATCGGATTTAAAATTTCCCTTTGCGTCGAGCGTAAAGGGATGGCTGACAGATCCAACCTGGACGCTGCCGGCAATGCCCGTGAGGGAACTGCTGACGGCCGAAAGATCGACGAAGCCGCCCACGCGCACAGCATCGTTGCTGGCGACCGTAAAATCCAGGTCGGCAATGACGGAGTTGATGAAGAGGCTGGGTACTAGATCCGCGGAATTCAGCACCGGAACGCCGACCTGGCTGGACGTTCCGGTCCCCACGCCGCCGAGCCCGCCGCCGACGGTGATCAGCACCGTCTGCAGCACGCTGTACGAGCCCTTGGTCAGTTTCAGTTGCGCGGTAAACGTGCCGTTGATCTTGTAGGTGTGCGAGACGACCGATGTCGTCGCGGTCGTGCCGTCGCCGAAATCCCACTGCAGGGTGTCGGAACTTCCCGTCGAAGCGCTGGCGTCGAACGAGACAGCCAGCGGCGCGACTCCGGACGTGGGCGACGCGGAGATCACCGGGACCAGCGCCGGACCGGCGGAGCCGGCGATGGTGACGTCCACCAGCGCCGCGCCGATGTCGTGCGCGTCGCCGGGCTGCGTGGGCGCCAGGCGCCCGTCGAGCCAAGCGACGAGAAAGAGATTGTTGGTCTGGGCGGCGACGGCCGCGCGCAGCACGCCCTGCGTACTGGTATCGACTTGAAACGGAATCGGATCCTGATCCTTGCCGTCGAACCCCACGCGCTTGCCCAGAATATGATAGACGCTGCTCTTGACCCGTTCGTTGCGCAGGAACAGCCAGCCGCTGGGCCCGGCGCTCACCGGCGGGAATTGATCGGCGTTCGTTCCGGTCGGTCCCTGTCCGACGATCGCGAAGATGCCCGTGGGTGGCGTGATGACACCCGCCGTTGATTCCTGATGCAGGTAAATGGAGCTGTTTACCGTTTCATCGAAGGAGGAGAGAATCTGCCACGCGCCATTGGCGAAAGTGACACCGATGGCCCGGCCGAATCCGCCATTGGCCTGGCTGTCGGTGAACAGGCTTGTACCGAACGGATCGCGGATCGTGCCGTCCTGCCCGATGCGGACGGAACGTGTGACTACCGGCGTTTCGGTCAGTTCGCGATAGATCAGTAAGGTATCGCCGCTGGGCTTCTGCGAGGACAGGAAGAGCAGCGCCTGATTTGGCGTTTGCGCTTTCGACTGCAACGCCTGCTGCGGCGTCACCACACCCTGCGTGGTGACGCGGGCGTAATACACTTGGCTGCCGCTGGTCTGATTCACAGGCGAATCCTGCCAGCTCACGAGAAAATCGGTGCCGTTGAAATCGACGAGGGGGAATTCCGGAACTTTTGCTGTGGTCGGCGCAATCAGAAAATCGCTGCCGCCCAGCAGCGTGCCGGTGGTGCTGATGATCGCGCCGCGGATGCCCGGTCCGATTTGGCGATAATCGGAGAAAACGACCAGCCAATTGGCCGAACCGTCGTACGCCACTTCGACACGTTGAAACTGGTAGGGCTGGGGCAGGCCGGTGACGGCGGAAATCGGCAGTGGTGCCGAGACTATGCCCGACGACGAAACGATCGCGCCAAACAACCGTGGTGCCGCCGGATTTGTGACATCGTCCCAGACGACCAGATAGTTGTTGTTGCCCGGCGCGACGGTTGGACCACCCACGGAACTGGTCGCTCCGCTGGTGGTGATCAGAAAATCCGCACCGACGAGCGGATCGACTTCGATAGGGAACATCGCCGTATCGAGAAACGAGGCCGGAATGGCAAATCTTACACTCCGGCCATCGGCCAGCAGCACCGGCTCCACGCTGATGCCGTGTTCGGCCGAATCGCGTACGACGACCTGCCCGTATCGTGCGCCGAGTTCACCCGCTGCGTCCAGAAATGAAATGCCGCCGGCACGGTTGAAACGGGGCGGCTGGGCCTTCAGGTTTTTGGCGGACAGGTCACACACGAATTCCAGATCGCCCTCGCCGGGCAGCGCGCTTTCAAACAGGAATCTCTGTTCCACGCCATCGCCGCGTGGCTTGTACCGCTCTTCGAATCCCGAGGCACGCCAGAAAGTGATCGCGCCGTCGTCGACCGTGTCCCCGGTGGCCGCTTCACTGTCGGTCGCGCGATCGAAAATCACGTTCGCGCCGCGAGTCACGCTGCGCAGCCGCACGTGAAGTTCGGCGCACGCGCCCGATTTCAGCACCGGGTGGTACTCCAAACCTTCGCCGGCCGTCAGCCGCGCGTTATAATGTTTGGTTTTGACGTCGTAGAGTCCGTCCCGCAATTCCACAAAGGTCGGCGATTTCAGTATCGCACGGCCTGATGGCGCGGCTGTCAGCACGCGCCTCCTATCGAGAATCTTCGGTTTGCGCAGCGGCGTTTCATTCGGTGCAGGTTCCACCATGACCGGCGGTGTGCCCGGCTTAACGGCAGTATGAATTGAATGGGAATGCAGGAGTGCCACCGCAATGCCGGCAACCAGGCCAAGGAGACAGACGAGCAGCTGAGCTCGACGCAAAAACAACTGATTCAAGAAAAAATCCTTTCTATTGATCGCATAGCGCCTGCCGCGGCAGTGGCCGAATCAGCCGCGCCCGATGTTCGCGGCCTCCAATATCCAATATGAAGTGGCGGGGCGGGCTCGCGTCAGCATGTTACGGCCGTCCTCACTTCGGCTTCCCGGCCTGCTTTCCCTCTTCACCCATACCCGTTCCCGATGTTGGTGCGGGATCGGTGTCGGCATCGTCCTTCGTCTTCTTCTGTTTGATGGGCGCTACACGTTCCCGCGGCGGAGGCGGCGGATTCTTCGCGAACTGGCGCCCATCGTCAACCGCGGCGGTGAGTTCGCCCAACAGCAGCACTTCCAGTCCAGACACGCAGGGAATGGAACAATGCGAATACGCGGAGAGCGTACGCCCCGAGCGGCTCATGCCGACGCGCAGATTGCCCAGCTTACCTTGAAACAATTGCGGCGGCAGCAGCATGTCCGACGGCACGCGCCAACCGGCGATGAACCCATCTTCTCCCGACAGGAGCCACGCCGTATACGCGAGCTGAACCACGCGTTCGAGCGCGATCTGCACCCGCAACGCGTCTTCCGGGTGCCACAGTTCCACTTTCGCGCCGCCGGCATTCACGCGCGCCGTTTCGCTTTTGAAAGCGTTGGCCAGCGTGCGCCCCTTCGCCAGTGACGACGTCAGTTCCTGATACGTCGCGAGATTCGAACACAACCACGACCAGCCGGGGCTCAACCCGATCACCGGCGCGGTGAAAATTCCGCGTCCCTGGAACTGCGCGCCCAGCGGGGAGTTGTTGCCAATTTTGGGCACGCCCTGCAGTGTCTCGAACGTAGCGCTCAGACTTTCCAGACCCTTGATGAATTCATCGCGGATCGCATCCGGCTCGCCGGGCTTCAGCGCGCCGGCCAGGCACAGATGCAACTCCGCCGTCAATGTGGGCTTGGCGCTGATCCCGATTTCGCCGTGCAGATGGCTGACCAGAAAATCGAAGCGCTTGGGGTCCAGCGCTTCCGGCGTGATGCCCACTTTCCGCGCCCACTTTTTGCCGCGCAGGTAACGTTCCAGCGGCTCGATGGCGTACGGCAGGTCGGCGCCCATCGCCTTCAAATCCGACTGCATCAGCACGACCAGATCGCCATCGGACGGCATCGCCGCCAGCAGCGAATCCCAGCCTTTGGGCTTCTCTTTCAGCGCCATCATCACATGCGAAAACGTATTGTCCGTTTCAGGCGCCAATTCCAACGTCAGGTTGTCCCTGAACGATTGGCCATCAATCGCAATGCCCAGCGCCATGCGTTCGACGCCGGTGTCGTATATTGTGGCCAGCGCCTGTGGTTTGGCCTTGGTGTCGAGCTTGCCGTCGGCGATGGCTTTCTCGATCGCCTTGACCAACTTGCGCGGATAAACCGTGACGAACAGATCGCCCTCGAGGAAATTCTTCGTCGCCCAGTCCGGTAACGTTGCAGTCGCAGCCGGAAGCTGGTTGGCTTGAAATGTTTTGAGCTTCAACACGGAGAACAGTGCTGTCGGGTCTTTCACATCGGGCCAGATCGATGCGAGCTGCTTGGCCGATTCTTCGCTCTTGGCCTGAACAAAAACGGTATACGCGATGCCGTCGGGACCGGTCGTCACCGCCAGCGCCGCCGGCCCGTCGATCAACTTCGTCGCGCGCAACAGAAATTCCGTCAGATCCACACCCGTGTTGTCGTTTAGCAGCGCCTTGATCGTCGCCAGGCCTTTTACGTACGTGGGATCGATCAGCATCTGGTGGAGATGCGTTTTTGCGAAGTGCTCCGGCAGCAACTTGACGTCCTGCACGCCGACCACGCACAGTGGCTCGGTGCCGAGCGCTGCGATCAGCCGTTGCAGATCCGACGGCGCCTTCGGCGCATCTGCCGTCAGTGCGGAAGGTGGAGAGGGAGTGGCACCCGCGTCAGGAACTTCGCCCGCGAACACCGGCACAGTCATCAGAGCAAAACAAAACAGCTCGATCAATCGGACGCTTAACGTAAACAAAGCAGACTCCTCAAAATGTTTCGCACTCTTGATTGGGGAATGTAGCGAAGCTGGCAAGTCCTTCAACTTGGTATTGGTATGTGGCGTGGCCCAAATTAAATGTGAAATCTGGCGAACTTCGATCTCCGTTGCGCGTGACACCTTTAGTGGCCATACTGGCATCCGATGCCAGCCATTTTTAAGCGGCACGCGCACCGCTCGAAACTCTACTCGACCCGATCGAACTCGAAAGCCCGCTATATCCCTTCGAGTTCTGTAGTCTTTTCAGACCGAGATGGCAAAAGGAGTATTCCGAAAACGATGAAGGCCGCAAGTATGGCTGAAGCGGAGTAACGACTCAAGGCAAAGCCGCCATTGGCGATTGGCTTATCGAGCAAATCGCCCAACATCGCACCAAGTGGCCGTGTGAGGATGAATGCGACCCAAAACAACGTCGTGCGAGAAAGTTTGGTCCAAAAATACAGTGAACCTGCAATCGCCAACGCAACGGCGAAGACAAGGGCGCCACGCTCATAGCCAAGCCCTAGCCCGGTTTCATCGTCGGCAAACCAATCTCCGAGAGCAGTACCCAGCGTTTGCGAAAACATGATTGTTGCCCAGTAGAATATCTGTGCTTTATGAGATATGACAGATTTTATTGAAACAGTTCCAAGGGACCAGTGCCATAGCGCAAGTGTGAGTATGAGCAATCCAAAGAGGATCGTGGATCCGCCTATGTAGCCAACTCCAAGCGAGCGATCAACCAAATCGGCCAATGTGGTGCCAGCAGTAGTGGTAGCGACAACTACAGCCCAGAATAAAACGGGGTGGTACCGCGCAACCATGATCTGGGCGCTCACAGCGACTAGAAAAATTGTGAAAAAGATTGCTGTTCCGATCAAATAGCCAAGATTCATAGACATAGTTACAGCGTCGCCGCCGGTTTCGCCGAGAGTGGTCGCTATGACTTTTAATATCCAGAAACTCAGTGTGGCTTCGGGAATTTTGCTTAGGTAAGGTGGTACTGTCGGTTGTTTCAAGCGACGCTCCCAATTTACTGCCGTAACAATGGCGATCTTCGGAAACCGGAATTGCGCATTATAAGGGAAGCACAAATGAAATGAAAGGTTGAGCACATAAGGGCGATCATTGTGGACTTATTATGGCTTTGGCAAAGTTCCACGCCAATTCGACTTCATTTTTGCTTCTTTTCCCCCACAGATACACTCGTACTGGGAATTGATACATTGGAACAACCCATGAGAAGAACGGCCATAGCAATCGCCACAAACGTCAATGCCAGATTACGTGTGCACATCATACAGGTTCGTGTCAATTTGTATCTCCAATGCTCCGAATATCTGTTTGACGGAACACAACCAGATGACTTCATTGATTGAATAGATTATTAGACAACCTTAATCAATCCCCTGTAGTTCGAGGCGCGCTTCGGACTCAAGCTCTACCAGTTGCGCGCGCAATATGCGCGTCAGTTTCAGCGGCATTTGGTTTATGACAGATCAACACCCGCCCAAGCGCGGCACTTGAAATAGTGCGTTGTAGGTCCCCAAAACTACTTACTTTTTTGCCGGCGTAAACGCGTCGACCAGTGCCTGGACTGCATCCCTGCACTTGTCGGCATCGGGTTTAGCCGCGCGGACAAGCGCCAACGCGTGGTCGATCTTCTTATCCAGCGTCGTCCACGCGGCAGCAGATTTGGGTTTTAATGTAGTTTCGGCCGCATCCCACGCCGACTCCAGTTCCTTCATCTTCGCCTTTCCAGCAGCCAGATCGTTGTCGCTGAGCGACTTTATGGACGCTTCCGAAATACTCTTAAATGATGAGAGATCGCCGAGCGCAGAGACGTCGACGTCTTCCGCATGGCAATGAGCGGAAAGTCCCAGCGCCAGCATGGAAAGCAGAGCCAAACCACAGATTATTCGTTGAAACATGTTTTTCGTCCCCCAGTAAGAGTCCGCATAGAATACTGTCTAGCTTCGGGAAATTCTGCACTATTACAAAATATTAATCTTCTTGAGATGTGACTCTTCTGAATACATCCCAAAGCAATAAGTTGCAATTGAATTGCTCTTCGCTTTTTGGCGCAGCAACCTCGGGATAACGTGAAAAATCCAATGATCTGAAAGCGTTATTCGACTTTTGTGACTCGATTGTCGACCAACGCTGAAGAAGCGCAATCGCGAGCCTACCGCAAAATTAAAATTTGCTCAAGAGTAGCGGTGACTGTCAGCACATGGGACTTGCGATGCCAATTCGAACGTTTGGATTACTGGAATTTTCTGCGCCGCAAATAGCCTCGCCCTTTGCGTGACACGGTGTCGAAATCAGCATGCCTATTATTTTAGACATTCGCACTCGTGCCGCTCCGCTTGCAGTCGATATGTAGTAGTGACGCAAAGGAGATCCGCATGAATATCGATACTGTCAGCAGTCGCAACACCGCTCCCATTCAGGCGCCCAAACCGGCAGAGAAAAGAGAGGAATCCCGGGAAGCCTCACCCAAGGCCGCTGCTCCTGACACGGTTGAATTGTCGGCTGCCGCAAAGGCGCTGGTAAGTTCGAACAGCAATAGCGGCGCCAGCGCGGTTCTGTCGCAGCGCGTGGCGGCGATGTACAATTCGGCCAGCGGCCTCGTCTCGTCCAATCCGCGCCGGGCGCGCAGCAGCCTGCAGGCAATCATTTCGCAATATCCGAACTCCCCCGAGGCTCGCAAAGCCCGCGTGCAACTCGCTCAAATCCCAAAGTAATCCAGCAGCCCGCAAAAAACAGCGGAGCGGGACACGATTTAAAGAAACGCGTGTGTAGTGGAGGCGATTCTTCGCGCGATCCGATAGATTTTCTAGGGGCAATGATCGAGTTCCGAATTCGGTGCTCGTAGGATGCGACGACGGCTAATAGGCCGATAACATCCTGTGTCATTCAGAGGTCAAGACTTGGTTTGCGTGATACATTGCACTTTTCTAATATTCCCAATAATTTATGAAGTCTCGCCTCCAAAGGTCGTCAGCCTTAGTTAAATCGCGGATATTGGCGTGCAGCATTTTGAGAGAAAATAGAATGACAGGAATGGCCAAAGAGGCAGATCAACGCTATTTTGAAAATCCTTTTCAACCGCCAAGTGTTCGGTTAGGCGTAGTTTGTGGATTGCTTGTTTTCGGTACTGTGCTTCTTCCGTGGGGAGTTGCCGACGACAGACTTCTCTGGTCGTTTGACTATTTTAATCATTTTTACACTTTAATTTTCAAATTAATGTTGTCTACGGTTTGGTGCTGGGGATTATTGGTTGCCTGCTTCGCCGCGCTCAAAGTTAGCGGTCTGATTCGGGGTACCGTCTTTGCGTCTATGGGAATCGTGCTCTTGTTTTTTCTATACGTTTCAAAAGCAAACCCAATCGCCTGGACAGCCTTCTCACCTATAGATAAAACAGGAAATGTAATTCACTGGCTCCTATTTCTAGCCTTACTTTTTTTCATAATTGTAACCAAACTCCGCACACATCGAACACCTACAACGCAAATGTCGGTACTTCTATCGCTGACTTCCGTTTTCATCTTGACTCTATCGGCATACGGAGTTTGGGCGGTTGTTTCCGCACTACGGGATGTTGGTTCTGTCCTTTTAATATTTAACTTTGCGACGCTTGCGTTGAGTGCTGCCGGCGCAACTCTCGTAATGTTGGACTTATTATCAAAAGCGAAGCCACTCGATCGGACTAACCGCCGCATGGTCGTCGCGCGCTATTTGATTATAGGAGCTATTGTTACCCCCGTAATTGGACGGTTGACCCAACCATTTTTTAATGGAGAACAATTCTCCATCGTATTCGCGTCCTTGAACACCTACATAGTTGACCCTCTCGTAAAAACCTCCGATTCAGAGTGAACGTCCTGAGCGGCGATGCCACAAAAGAAATGTGGGGTGGACGGGGGTGAGATGTTCCGGCGCAGCGAACAGCAGGGCAGTATTTTCCAAGTTGCAAATCTTCTTT
>JBBRPR010000123.1:0-10007 GCA_038227875.1 Planctomycetota bacterium | reverse complement strand
TTCTTGCTGAGCGATCAGCTTCATGCCTAAAACGATCGCTCGTTCGTGCGTTTTTTCGTCGTGGGAGTTGAGCATGTTGAAGGCCAGGTTGATGGCGTTTTTGGCGTAAGCGGCCTGGTCGGCGGCAGCGATGGCCATCACGGTCTGCGCCATGGTGCGGGCGCCGTCGCGCTGAGTTTCGAGTTCTTCGCGGAAGACTTCGTCTTTGATCCAGCGGCGGAGAGTTCTGTCGCTGATCTTGAGTTCGGCGGCGATTTCGTGCTGGCGGTAACCTTGGACGAGCAGGTCGATGGCACGGTCGTGGATGGGATCGAGCGTTTTCATAGGTATTTCCTTTCTGTACCCACAGAGCGACACGAAGGCGCTGCGCGCTTTGATCGGTGTGCTGGGTTGTGTGGGAGAAAGTTGGCGACTGCCGGACCGCGTTTCAGCGATAAGGACGGACAGTCGCAGGTGGGTGAAGATTACCCTAATGCGGGGTGAATATGCAAGGGGAAAGTGGCGTGATTTTTTGCGCGGGGAATTCGTTCCTTTCTTCGGCATTCGTCGAACCCATTAACCGGCCCCCGATGCGCGATCCCCAGTCCCATCTGTCGGTCAGTTGCCTTTTCCCCCAGCTCGTGATAAGAGCTTTCACAGTCAACCGTTTATAGCAAAGCCGGGTGAAACGATCATGCGTTCGCTGCTTCGAACTTTCGTGGTTCTCACTGTTGCGACAATCGGACTGCCGCACCTGCGTGCTCGCGCGAACGAAGCGCCGGATGGCACAACCTTCACGCATACGGTGCTCTCCGTGGATGGGCCGGACTTGCTGCGCATCAAGTACTGCGGGTTGCCGCTGCAGGTGAAGCTGGCGAATGTGCAGACCAAAGGCGGCGAGAGTGACACGCAGACGCTTAAATACCTGCGCGACACGCTCCATCCCGGAACGGTGATCCGCATTGAAATGGAACCGGAACTGAACGCCGACGGTAACGCGATGCCGGCTCCGGTGCACCTCTTTGTTGGCAACACGCACGTGAACATGGAACTGCTGAAGCGCGGGCTGGGCATCACGGACGGGCGGAGCAAGAAATACGCGGCGGCGATTCAGACGGCGCAGTCGGAGGCGATGACGGCCAAGGTCGGGCTGTGGGCTCCGGGCGCGGCGGTGGCGAGCACGAACACGACTCCTCCAGCCACGCCAGACAAGACGGCTGTAGCGGCGAAGACGGCGGAAGTCGACGTGGCGCCGGCGGACTATAAGGGTCCGGTCGTCGCGGACTTGAACAGCAAGGAATACCATCTGCCGGGCAGCCGTTTTGCCAAGAGCATCCGGCCGGCGGCGAAGATCGAATACAAGACGTTTGAAGAAGCGGAGCGCGCCGGAAAAGTGCCGAGTCCCTTCAGCTTTCCCGACCGGGCGAAAGCGGTGGCGGAAAAAGTGGTCGCGGCGCAGAGCGCCAAGTCTGGCGGCGGCGCGCCGCAGTCGACCGATCAGGTCGTCTCCGATGCCCGGAAGGCGCTGGCCGATGCGCTGCAGTTCATGGGCGAAGCACGCAAGCTTTCCAAGAACGATAACAACGGCGCGAACACGAACTGGAGGAAGGCGGCGAAGATCCTGAACGAAAGCCTCGACAAGTTGACGCCAGTCGCCGATGCCAATCCCAACAACGCGGATATTCAAAAGCTGGCGGAAGACATGACCATGAATTTGTATTCCTGCAACAAATACCAGAGTCTGTAAATCACGGTGATCGGGCACTACGTCAAGACCTCAGGTGGAGTGATGATGGAAAAGCGAATCGGGCTGAATGTGCTGGTGGCGGCGGCGATGCTGCTGGTGGTGGCCAGCGCCGGATGCGACAAGGACAAGGAAGACGACGGCCGCTGGCATGTCGTCGAAGAGCACACGACCACGGTAACGGGCGGCGGCGCGACAGAAACGGCTTCCGCGACTTCGTCATCGCAAGCGCCGTCCGCGACAGTGACTGGCGGACATCTGGCAAAAATCGATGCGGCGAAGGTGCTGAAGATCGGCGTGCGCATTGACAGTCCGCCGTTTGGTTTCGTCGACCCGGCCGACAAGGACGCGGTGCCGCAGGGCTTTGACGTGGATCTGGGATTCCGCATCGCGCGCGCGTTGAAAGTGCAGCCGGTGTTTGTGCCGGTGACCAGCAAGGACCGCCTCGAAAAGCTGAAGGCCGGCGAGATCGACATCCTGGTCGCAACGCTGACGGCCACGCGCAAGCGCTCGCATGAAATCGATTTCTCGATGCCGTACTTCCAGGACCAGCAGAGCCTGCTGGTGCCGGTGGCATCGGCGATCAAATCGTACCGCGACCTGGCCGGCAAGAAGGTGGCCTGCGCCTCCGGCACCACCAGTCTCGACAACTTGAAGACTGTTGCGCCGGATTGCCAGATCGTCGTGGTCAGCACCAATTTGGAAGCGTTCGACAAGTTGCAGAAGGGCGAAGTGGATGCGGCCACCGGCGACGGGCTGACACTGCGGGCGATCAGCCAGGGCAGTGCCAACCCGAAAGCGTTTCAAATTGCCGGCGAAGGATTTTCGGCCGAGCCGTATGCGATCGGTTTGCCGCAGAACGATTCGCAGTTCCGCTCGCGCATCGATGAAATTCTCACCGAGATCTGGACCAGCGGGCAGTGGACGCGCGTGTTCAACAAGTGGTTCGGGCCCGAGACGCCGTACAATCTGGAGACGCATTTCCAGATGCCGATTCTGCCGCCGTAACGAAGACGGGCTCACACGGTCAGTTTTAGTTTTAGTTTCAGTTTCTTGAATCGAGAAGGGGATGAGCGGATGGCGACGTGCGAAGTAGTTAACGGGGCGCTGCAGGTCACGGGGAATCTGGACAAGTCCGCTGATCCGGAGTTTCAGTCCGCGCTGGAAAAGTACTGCGCGACAGTGGAAGGCGATCCGATTCTGGATCTGTCCAGCGTGCGCTGGCTGAACAATTCCGTGGCGAAGCTGATCATCCAGTCTGCAACCGACGTGCTGGAAAAGAAGAATCGCCTGCGCGTGCTCTCGTCGCGCCATGTTCAACAGACGCTCAACCTGCTGGGCGCGCAGTCGTACCTGACCATCGAAGCGGCGGCCAAGCCGGTAGCGGTGGAAGCTCCGCCCGAAGCGCCCAAGGCGCTGGTCGGTCTCGACGATGCCGACTTGATGATGCCCGATCTCAAGCCGCCCGCACCGCCCGCGTCGGCCGCTCCGGCTGCCAGCACGGGTCCGGGTTCCGGACTGCACGCGGCCGTGCAACCCAACGCGAGCACTGGCGCGCCTGCCGGCAGTGACGATTCCAAGGTCGTGGCGCGTCCGGTGGCTCCGGCTCCGCGAGCATCGGGCCTGATGGCTTCGCCGACGGAAGAACTGTCGCGCGGCGCGGTGCTCTTCCGCGTGCTGCACATCAATCAGCGCTACAGTTTCATCATCCGCGGCCAGGAAGTAACGGGCATCGTGAAGGAACGCATCGGCGGGTCGTGGGTGCTGGTGGAAACGACCGGCCGGCGCAAGATGCTGAACCTGGATGTCGTGGAGATGGTGGAGATGGTGTGAATTCAGCCCTTTTTGCTATTCGTGGCATTAGGACGGCAGTTGTGAGTTTTGAGTTCTTAGTTTTGATTTGTTGTTGCCACGACGTTAACTCAAAACTCACAACTGTTGTAACTGTCGGCTGACCCTTTTGACAACCTCCCCGGGCCGACTATGTCGTTCATCGACGAGCTTTCTCAAGAAGCCGGCGCAGTCACCCGTTACACGCTCCGTTTGGCCCTGATTGTGTTTGCCACCGGGATCGCCGGCGGGATCGGCGCGGTGCTGTTCAACCGCAGCGACGGTCCGGTGATTTTCGTCTGCGGAACGGTGCTGGCGCTGCTGATGGCGCTGTTCGCCGTGGGGCTGGCGCTTTTTCGGGTCGTGCAGATCCGGCTGACGGAATTGCTGCTCGTCGTCGCCGCGCTGGGCAATGTGTGGGGCCTGGCCTACAAAACGCTGAGCGAAAGTGTCGCCGCGTCGGTGGGCGGGCGCGCGCCGATGTTGCTGATCATCGCGCTGCCGTGCATGGTCTGGGCGCTGGGCGGCGCGACGTGGGGACTGTGGGTCGCCAAGGAACTGCTGATCGAAAATTCACGC
The DNA here is from genome assembly GCA_038227875.1 of Planctomycetota bacterium. Lineage (GTDB taxonomy): Bacteria > Planctomycetota > SZUA-567 > H5-PLA8 > H5-PLA8 > JBBRPR01. The sequence goes on along the minus strand of JBBRPR010000123.1, from coordinate 5,875 downwards.
AGCCGGCTGTGGCTGATCTGCGTGGGATTGATCGCGCCGCCGGCGTTTTTGTTCGCGGTGGCGGCGATTCCGCTGACGGCGATGGCCTTCACGCAACTGGACCCTGCCATCTCCGGCGCGATGGTGCTGGGATTCTTTGTCTGCTTTGCGATTCTCATGTATGCCGTGAAAATACACGTACGTGTGATGAAAGAAATTGAGGACTCCGGCGACGAAACCCGGTTATAAAATTCAGTGACCTGGCCCACGCGCCGCGTGTGGACTAAATGCCCGTGCAGCGCCGTTTTCGATTCGACCCGGAGGATTGCAAATCGTGTATACACCCGACGACTTCACGCACCCGGAAGACCGCGCCGCGCTGGAGAAGCTTAAAGCGATCCCGCTTTTTCCGGCGTGCGTCAAAGCGTTCATGAAATTTCTGCCCGAGCGCCAATTGCATGGCTTTAACATGGCCTCGAAAATCCGGCTGAGCCCCAAGCAGCTGCCGAAGATCTACAAGCATCTGCCGCCGGCGTGCAAGGCGCTGAATATTCCGGAGCCGGAATTTTATCTCGAGCTGGATCCCAATCCCAACGCGTACACCTACGGCGATCAGCGCGTGTTCGTGACAGTGACGTCGGGCCTGATCGAATCGCTCGACGAAGAAGAGATTTATTCCGTCGTCGCGCACGAATGCGGTCACATCGCCTGCCAGCATGTGCTCTACCGCACGATGGCGATGTTCCTGCTGCAGATTGGCGAGCGGATTTTCGGACCGCTGTCGCTGCTGTCGGTGCCGGTGCAGGTGGGGCTGCTCTACTGGTTCCGCCGCAGTGAACTTTCCGCCGACCGCGCCGCGGCGGTGGTGATGGGCGGCTCCAAGCCGGTGGTGAACACGATCATCCGCCTGGCCGGCGGGCCCAAGAGCATCACCAACGACGTGGATCTGGAGCTCTACATGGCCCAGTCCCGCGCGTACGACAAGCTGATGGAATCGGGTTGGGATTCGCTGCTGCAGGGTTTGATCATCGCGCGGCAGACGCATCCGTATCTATCGGTCCGCGCGCGGGAGATCACCCGCTGGTGTGCGGAGCCGGATTTTGAGAATCTGATGAAGCGCGCGAAAATTTCGAAGGCGGAGAAGCCGGAGAAGAAGGGCAGGCGGAAGAAGGCGAGTTGAACGGACATTTTCCCATTTTCCGTTTAGCGGACGTGCGCGTCCGCAAGGGGTGTGTTTCAAGGAGCAAGCGGCTGTTCGCTTGCTCCTTGCTTTTGTGCGTGCCAATTCGCGCCCGCGGTTGGATACGGCAAGGGAAGTACGAAGTAATTTGTGTAAGACTCGCGTTGAGCAAGGAGCAGGCATACGACCGCTTGCTCCTTGTCACACAAACATGCGCGCATCGAAAACAACGAATTGCAGTCCGTGGGGCTCTGTGGCAAAACTAGGGAATCCAAGCACGCTTCCCTTTGCGAGGTCACGACTTTGCCTGCTCCCGGTGTGTACAAGACGCTCAGCTCGCTCGAAGAAATCGGCGTGACCTTTCCCCGTTCCGTGGCGCTCAACCAGACGACGCCGACGCTGTATGAAGAGGCGATCAAGCGCGGCGAGGCGAGCATCGCGTACCGCGGGCCGATCGTGGTCAACACGGGCAAGCACACGGGGCGCTCGGTGCCCGACCGCTTCATCGTCGAAGAGGCGGGGAGCAAGGCGCACATCTGGTGGGGCAAGCACAACAAGCCGATCAGCGAACTGGCGTTCACCACGCTGGTCGCGCGGATCACGGCGTACTATCAGCACAAGGATTTGTACGTGCAGGATAGCTTCGCCGGAGCCGATCCCGAGCTGGCGATTCCGCTGCGCGTGGTCACCGAGAACGCGCTGCACGCGCTCTTTGCGCGGACCATGTTTGTGCGCCCGGAAGGTCATGATTTCTCAAGCCACCGGCCGGAGATCACGCTGCTGCACGCGCCGAATTTCCATGCGGTGCCGCATCTGGATTCGACGCGCACCGACACGTTCATCGTGGTCCATCCGACGCGCAAGATGATCGTGATCGGCGGCACGTTGTACGCCGGAGAAATCAAGAAGTCGGTCTTCTCGCTGCTCAATTACCTGATGCCGATGAAAGGCATCATGTCGATGCACTGCTCGGCGAACATCGGGAAGAACGGCGACGCGGCGGTGCTTTTCGGACTTTCGGGCACCGGCAAGACGACGCTCTCGGCCGATCCGGAACGCGGGCTGATCGGCGACGACGAACACGGCTGGAGCGACAAGGGCGTGTTCAATTACGAAGGCGGCTGCTACGCGAAGGTCGTGCGGCTCAATGCGCAGGAAGAGCCGGAAATTTTCGCGCGCACGCAGTCGTTCGGCACGATTCTGGAAAACACCGTTTTTGATCCGCTCACGCGCCGCCTGGATCTGAGCGACGCGTCGCTGACGGAGAACACGCGCGCGGCGTATCCGCTCGCCTTGATTTCGTACGCGGTGAAGCCGTCGGTCGGCGGGCATCCGAAAAATGTCGTGCTGCTGACCTGCGATGCGTTCGGGATCATGCCGCCGATCGCGAAGCTCTCGACGGCGCAGGCGCTGTATCATTTCATCTCCGGATACTCCGCGAAGGTGGCGGGCACGGAAGTGGGGCTGGGGAAGGATCCGGAAGCGACATTCAGCACGTGTTTTGGCGCGCCGTTCATGGTGCTGCCGCCGAACGTCTACGCGAAGCTGCTGGGCGAGAAGATTCGCAAGCACGATTCGCGCTGCTGGCTGGTCAACACCGGCTGGACGGGCGGTGCGTTTGGCGTGGGCAAGCGTATGAAGATTTCGCACACGCGAACGCTGCTGCGGGCGGCGCTGGCGGGCGGGCTGGATCACATCAAGACGGTGGTCGAACCGGTCTTCGGCCTGACGGTGCCGCTGGAATGCCCGGGCGTGCCGTCGGAAGTGCTGCAGCCGCGGCAGACGTGGCCTGACGTGAACGCGTACGACGCCAAGGCGCGCGATCTGGTCGCGCGCTTCAAGACAAATTTTGCGCAGTTCACGGACGTGCCGGCGGAGATCGTCGCCGCCGGGCCGCGGTAAACGTTTACAGCCCGAGGATGGTCCGGAAGACCGGCTCCAGGCCGTTGGCCATGCGCAGGAAGCCGAGATCGGTGGGGTGCACGCCGTCGACGGCGCATTCGTCGAAGTCGGTACCGAGCAGGTTGCCGCCGTCGGTGAAGAAGATCTTCGGATCGGTTTTCGCGAACTTCGCGACGGTGTCGCGCTGATAGTCGCGGGTGCTGTTCCGTTTGGCGCGGGCTTCGGGGTTGAAGTTCTCGATCGCGTAATTGATTTTCGAGATCACCAGGATCGGGACGTTGCGGTGAGCCTTGCGCAGAATCTGGATGAAGCCCGGCAGCGTGGCGCTGAGTGCTTCCAGCGAACCGGTGTTGGATTCGTAATCGAGCACGAGCATTTCCGGATCGGGAATCGTGGCGATGGTACGCGCGACTTCCGGTTCGCCTTTGCCGCTGCCGGAGAAGCCGAGGTTCACGATCTCGACGTTGAGGCGGCGGCTCAAGATATTCGTGTACGCCATCCCCGGCCGCGAGGCGCAGCCGCCCTGCGTGATTGACGTGCCGTAGATCACGATGGGCCGCTTGCGTGCGTAGGGTGGGGGCGCTTTGACCGTTGCGCCGGGTTGCAGGCCGACGTCGACGCGCTCCACGCCTTGATAGAGCGGAAAGTTGAGCGTGATGTTGCGTTCTTCGGCGGTGGGGAGATCGAAGACGGCGATCTGGTATTCGCTGGCCTTGACGTCATAGCGCGTCGCGCCGGCGAACACCTGCTGAGTGGGCGGGCCGGCGTAGCAGTCGAAGCCGCACTGCCCGGTCGCGGGCATGTGAACCATGTCGGCCGGCCGCGTGAGCTTGACGCGGACGGAAAGCTTGCGCGAGTTGCTTTGAAAACGGATCTGTCCGCCGGCGGTGTGATTGGCCAGCCAGTCGACGGCTTCCGGCAATTTGTCTTTGGGCTTGAGCGGCATGCGGCGGTAGACGCGGTCTTTGGCGTACCACGCAAAGCCCGCGAGGTGGAGCGGCGCTTGGGCGGGAGAATACCACACGAAATCACTCACGGTTTCATCGGCGCGCATTTTAGCGTCGAATTTTTGCAGACCGGTGGGCTTGGGTTTGAGTTTGAGTTTGGGCATGGTTCCTCTCAGCTCCTCTTCGCTGCATAGGGTTTTAAGATTAAATCGTGCTGAAGCAATGGCGGGTTGGTTCGGTTTAGTGTTACCGGCACGGTCTTGTTCATTATACACACAAAATGACACGTTTAATATTTTGAACAATTGGATGCGATACGAGGCGCTCTGCGGGTTAGGTGGGTATGACACTGTACCTGTTTATAGAACACTGCGCAGGTCTAAGTTTCACGCACGTGTTCCTTTTGCAGAACACGGGTCGAAGCAGCAGTTCAAAGGGGCACGTCTGCGGCAAGCAGGAGAAATGAACGATGAGGCAAGCAGTTCTCGCGCAGTTCGCGATTCTCGTATTTTCCGCGAGACTTCTCTTGGCCGGTGATGCTCCTGACGCCAAGCCGCCCACGCCCGCCCCGGCAACTCCGAAGGTTCAAATTCCCGAGATCTATCAGGAGTACAAGGACTACAAGCCGTCGTTCCTCAAGTTCATTCCCAAGGACAAGAATGAGGAGTATGGCTGTACCATGGGTTGGCCCGGGGGCTGGTTGAAAGACGAGACGGAGAGAAAGCTCTCGTCGGAGCCGTCGTTCTATACGCTCAGCAGCGGCACCGGACTGTGCATGGACGATGAAATGGATGGCTACATAAAAGTGGCCAAAGAATACGAAGCGGCGGGAAATTCACGGAAGGCGTTGGAGACGTACCTGGAGTTGTTCGAGAAACGACTGAACCGCAATCCCAACGACATGCTCTACCGGGTTTCCGAATACGGCGTGTTCGTTCCGATGCGGCAGTATTGTTTGCGCCGGATCCTGAACATGCCGGCCGTCGAGCTGGACTACTACCGCAAGCTGACGGATGCGAGCGCACAGGAATCGTTTGAGCAGGCGCGCCGCCAGAATTCATTGACGGGTTTGGCCGAAGTCGCGGACACCATGCTGGCCACAACCTATGGCGACAAAGCGCTGCTGGAACTGGGCAATGCGGCCATGGATGATCGCAATTTTCTGCAGGCGTCGGAGTACTATTCGTCGCTGCTGACGTTTTTCAAAGATTCCAAATGCCGTACGCCGGAGTTGGATTTAAAGTTCGCTTACTGCAAGAAAATGATTGGTGAAGCGCCCGTTTCCATCAATCCGAAAGAGAAATCCGGCATCAGCCAGGCCGACCTGGATCGCTTGAAAGCGCTCGTCTCCGGCGCGACCAAGGAGCCCGAATCCTCGTCGCAACTGGCCAGTGCGCCCAACCTCGCCTGCGATGACTTCACGCGCTTTTTGCCCTTGGAAGATCCGATTGCTATCAAGGATCCTGTCTGGAAATTTGCGTTGCCCGGTTCGCGTAAGGAAAATTTCGTTTATTCGCAGCCAGTGATTGCGGAAAACAGCCTGATCTACCGGAACAAGAACATCATTTATTGCCACTCGCTAGTGAATGGCCAACTGCGCTGGGTGAACGACATGGGCGGCATGGTACGCGCGCAAAATTGGCGCGAAATGATGCATCCAGAAGAAGACGTGCTGGTCAAAGACGGCATGGTGTTTACGCCCATGCAAAAGGTTGGTCCGTCCCTGGTCGCGCTCGATGAAATCTCCGGACAATTGCGCTGGGCACACGGCCCGCTCGCCGCTTCCACGCATGAAGAATCGTTGATGCGCTTTGAAGCTGCGCCGGCGGCCGGAGAAGGAACCATCTTTGCCGGGTACGTGTTGGAC
>JBBRPR010000122.1:0-10323 GCA_038227875.1 Planctomycetota bacterium | reverse complement strand
GGTCAGCAGCAGCGGCGATGCCTCGAGAGAGCCAGATGCGGACTGCAAACGATCTTCGACTTCGAAGAGGTTATGCGCGGAACTGGCATTTAGATCGATGAGGTAGACGCGGGACAGATCGGCCAGGTGGATGCGCAGGATGGGGCGGCAACGGGGATGTCGGCAGTGGTCGCAGAGCGTGCCGTTCTCGGCGGTGACGCCGTCCTTGGATTGGCAGGCGAGCGCTCCGTCTTCGAAGAGCTTGCGGATGAGCCGTGTCTTGATGACGCGGCCGGCCAGTTCAACGAAAGATTGTCCGCCGATCTCGAATCCATCCGGCAACAGCTTGACGAAAAAGACCGCTGGCCACAGGTTGCAAACGTTCCTTTGGTGTGTGACTGTAGATGTTCGCAGTCAGTCGCGGGTCGGTGTGCCGCATCAGCTGCTGCGCTTCTTTCAGGTTCGCACCGGATTCGATTACCAGCGTACAGAACGAATGCCGCAGGCTATAGCGATACGTAGCTTCCGATTCCGTGATCGGTCGCTTTCGGATTTGTCCGGCCACGAGACGCTGCGAAGCAACGTCCAGTCGTAGGAAGGTTGACTGCGCCCATCCTTGAGGCGGATCCCGGCCGGCCAACCATTGCGCCGATGCCATTACACCATGGACTCCCAAGACAAGGCTCATACGCCCCTGCGTATTGCGCGCAAGGGCGTGTGGAAAAAATCGAATAACACGTCAGGGCTCTCGATGCGCTGACCCACGGATCAGCCGGACATCATTTCTCGGCCGGCCGGTCCGCCCGATACCATAGGTCCGCGGGTGCCTTGCCTTGCTCGTCGCGGATCATCAGGTCGAAATCGAACTGCCAGTAGTCGGTCGAAATTCCGGCGATGGTCAACAAGACGGTGTTCCAGCCCTGCTTCAGTTCGACATCCTTGACCAAGTCGCGCTTGTTGTGGTCGTCCAGGCCCTTGTCGTTCGTGAGTACCGCCTTGCCATTGATCACGAACTGCACGCCGCAGCCGAAGTGTTTGTACATCAGTTGGACCTTGCGATCTCTATCGGCATACACATAGACGCTTACCGGCGTGATTTTGTCACCGACGCCCAAAAAATCTGTGTTGAGAGCAAACCTGCCTCCATCGGGCATGACGTTCCATAGCTTCCACTTCTCACCCCTGGCCGGCTTCAGGTCCTGGTACTGGCTCACTTCGGCCAATAGAGTCTTTTCGATCTCCGCCGCTGGCACGCCCTTGCGCTGCTCGCCGAACAGGAACTCCTGCAGCGGCTTCTCGCCCACCGCGTAGGCCAGCATGCCTTTGCCCCGTGTCAGTTCCATCTTTGGCAGGGATGAATCTCCCGGCATGGCCGAATAGTGCAGGGCGAGCTGGTCTGCCATCTGCCATTCTTTTTCAGTGGTCAACTTGATGGACCACCCGGAAACTTCCGCCCCGGTTACCTTAGTTCCGTCGATCTCATAGAGTTTAGTGTCGCTCCAGACCTTCGGATCCGGTTGTGCTGCGCCATGAAAATCAAACGTAAGCGTGTGGCCAGCACAAGAAGTGAACGCCAGACTCGGAGACTTCCAGTGGAACGGGGCGAGCGGGCCGTTTTTGGCTGCAAGATTTCCCGCGTCGTATGAGACTTCAATCGGAAAGACAACGCCCTTCACGTCGACAGCCACACCATTTCCTTCCAGTCGAACGTCAGCTTGTTTGGACTTGCCTGATGCATCAACAAGCGTGAATCCACGAATGGCGCTGGCCGCTTTGTCCATCGATAGCCCGCCCTCCGCCTGTTGACACTTGAGCAGCAGTTGACCACCCGTCGCGGATACATCGGCAATATAAGGCCGGTGCTCCACCAGGTCGTAACACGCCACGCCGTAATCCCCCTCTGGATTCTCGACCCGGAAATACAGCTTGCCGTTCGCGATGGCGGGGGATTCGCAGGAGGCGGCGTGCGGATTGAAGCGGCCTACCTCTTCATATTTGTCGGGTGTGGCTTTGAAGATCACGATACCGCACCCCAATTCGTTGTGCGAATGACCGGGACCCATCTGCGCGATGATCTTGCCGTCGGCCAGAATGGGGGAGTTCATATCGGTGCTGATGCCATCCTTGCACCACTTCTCCGCGCCTGTTTCGAAATCAGCGCAATGGTAGTTCTGGCCGTTGCCGAGAAAGAGGTGGTTCTGGTAGACCACCGGACTGCTGCGATCAAAGCTCCAGATCTGCTGCCAGGCCCGCGTCACTCCGCCTGCGGTCATCCTGTACCGGGTCGCGACCACGGCCACATCGTCGCCCACAATCACGGGCGTCGATTCATTCTGCGCAAAACCTTTCCACAGTACTTTGCCGTCCTGGCAATCCAGGCATTGGCCTTTGATCAGGATGCATTTCTTGGCACCGTTGTTCCAGACCACCGGAGAGGAGTCTCCGGATCCGCCTTGCCAGTCCTTGGGCTGCCACAGCAACTTGCCGATGTCGAGATCGTACGCCGAACGTGCACCCGGATCGTAAACCATGCCGTCTGTGATCAGGACGGAAGCCTGCGAGCCACCGCCTGGCTTGTGCCACACGTCGCTGCCGTCCTTGGTCGAGAGGCAGTAGGTGCCGCCTGATCCGCAGAAACAGACTTTTCCGTTCGAGACGGCCGGGGTGGTGGATAGTGGATAACTACCAGGCTTTCCGGCTGGAAAATCTTTTTTCCAAAGTGTCTTGCCGGTTTCTGCATCGAGGCAGATCAGCGTGTCTGTGGTGGTGCTGTAACCCACCTGCGACGCCCACCCCGGTACGCTGGAGGTGTCGCCGTGCGGATGCTTTACCTCGTCTTCGAGTTTCCGCGTCGCGGCGTCGAAGTTGCTCGCGGTCTTGAATTCCTGCCCCTGCAACTTGCTGAATTTGACCAGAGTTTCCCAGGGGAAGCTGCCATCCCCGTTTTTTACGGGCTTCAGACAGAGTCGGCGCTTGATGAATGCGCCGTACTTCTGCGCTTCTTCCGGCTTCAACGTGGACATGAAATCCTTGATGTACTTGTCCATTTCAGGCTGTTTGGCGAGGAACGCGTCGAGGTCGGTCTTTTTGATCATATCGGGCACACCTTTTACCGCGACCGGGCGGTTGGGCGAGGCCCACGCTTCTTCCAGCTTCTTCGCCAGATCGTCGGGAACATCTGGCATCCAGCCCATCGCTTCGAGGAGTTCGGCCGTAACGGGGCGAATATAATTGCCGCCGCCATTGGGGTGCATCCAATAGACGTAGAGGAACACTTTGCCCTCCGCCACCACCGGGCTGCCCCAGCCACCCCACCATCCAAACGGGATGTAATTACTTTTCCAAAGTAACTTCGGGCCCTCGGGCGGAAGGGAATCCATCAGCTTCGGTCCGGCCGGCGCGATGCCATTGCGGTCCGGTCCGCGCCACTGTGGCCAATCCGAGTGCTCCGGTTTCTGCAACTCTGCGGCAAAACCAATCGAGATCATAAGTGAGGGTAGGACTATCAGCAGACTGGCGATTCGCATGCTCTGCTCCTTTACATGAGTTCTTCGGGCGGTGTCATATCTTCACATCCACATCAGACTCTACACCAAAACATGCATGTTTTGCGTAAAATATTATTATTTGTGAACTCTCGCCCATCATTACCAATGAACTCGATCATTAATGGCCCATTATAAATATACTAGGAATTCACTATTTTAATTAAAACATGCATGTACTATGAAGTTGTCAAGTGCGGAGGTAACTCGGTGTACATCCGGAAGCGATCGATACCCAAACACGTTCAGATTCGCGAACTGCTGCGCGCACGCATCCAGTCGGAATTTCAACCGGGGATGCGTCTGCCTCCGGAAACGGAGTTCCAGAAAGCGCTGGGCGTCAGCAGCACCACGGTCGTTCGCACCATGAACGAATTGGCGCGCGAAGGCATTATCCACCGGCGCCGGGGCAGCGGAACGTTTGTCGCGGATCGCCATCAGCCGCCGTTGATTCCCGGTCGGCATTTGAAGCTGGGAATACTCTGGCATCATTCGGTCGTGCCTTCGGAAATGGACACGTTCTGCGGCCGTGTTACCGGCGGAATTCTGCGCGGGCTGGGTGTTACGAATACCGATCCGGAATATGAACATGAGCAGGTCGCAAGCGTCACACGCGCGCGCTGGTCCCAGCCGGCCCGGGCACTGACGGTGGAATGTCTCGGCAATCTGCTCGGCGGCGCCACGCGCAAGCCATCCCTGAATGCAGTGGCCGGCGGCGGATATGATGGCGTCATCACCATTGGCATCCTGGAAGAACAATGGCTCGAAGCGCTCGTGAAAACCGGCTGCCCGTTGACCATCGTTGATTTTCCGACGCAACGGCTTTGCGATTGCGCCGACGTCGTCTACGCCAATCCGCAGGGAGCCTTTCGCGCGGCCGTCGACGCTTTCGTAGGAGCGGGTCTGCGCCGGATTCACTTTGTCGGCGCGATGATTTTCGATCCGGAAACGCGCGAGCCAGATCCATCCGCGCCCAAAGGCGTTCGTTTCGCGCGGCGCATCGACCCCGATTCGTTTCTGCGGCTGAGCGCTTATCGTCAGGCGATGGACGCACATGGCATCACGGTTCCCGATAGTTGGGTGCACTTTGTCCCCACCAACGACACAAAACTTCCCATGGAACTGGCACGTTTAAATGTGGGCGATCGCCCTGAGGCACTAATTTGTCATGAGGCGTCGACGGGTGAGAAACTGATCCGTGAGTGCGAGGTACTGGGACTGAATTTGGAGGCTGCCGGCGGAAGCGAAAAGCCGAACGCCGGTCGCGTGAGAAGTATCTGCCTTAACAGCCGCGCCCTGGGCGAAGTGGCCGCGGAGACGATGCTCGCGCGGCTGCGTCAGCCCGCGCGACCGTATTTGAATATTGGCGTGCGGATGAACCTGGAACCCGCCGGAATTCCAGTCGCGGCGAGCAATTCCGCCGCCGTCCATTCGGCTACTTTGTAATCACCAGCGGTCCATAGCGGCTGGGATCCTTGCTCATGCCGACGCCGTCGAACCATTCGAGCCAACCGGTCCGGCCTGCGCCGTCGTCGTCGTTGACCAGAAGGGCGAAGCCGATGGCGGTCGTCTCGGGTTTGGTTACGCCGATCAAACTCCACGGAATGTCGACGCTATACGTGGTGAGCGTGCCGTTTCGAGTGCCAGAGGCGGACAGTTCGGGCGCGGGGCCTTCGGTCGGCGAGCGACGGTAGGTCAGAGCGCCTCCGCCGGCGGCGGGGATAGCGACGTCGAACTCGTGACGGACTCCTGCAACCGTGAGATCGAACTGCAGCGAATCTCCTTTCCATAAATTGGCAGCATCCGTCTGCGGCCGGTGCTGATCGTCGGTGATCGCAACTTCCAGGTGCAGCCGATGCGCATCCCATCCGGCGCGAAACGATCCGGACTGATCGGCGGCATCAAACTTCGAGCCCTGCTTGAGGAAGACTTTCTGATGCGGCTTGTCGAGCAGGCATGGCTTACCCGTCGGCGCGCCGTTCACCAATGCCGGGCAGGGTGTGAAACCGACGACGGTGTGCCGCCCCTGTGCGATGATCACCGGCGAGCGGGCTTCGCCCTCGGCCAGCGCTGCCGAGATGTCGAGCGGAATGGTCGTGAAGCCCGCGTCGCTTTCGCAATTCAGCGGCAGGGTGATGGGGGTTGTGGCGTGCGGTGCGGCAGCAGCGTGAACAACGGGCAGCGTGGCTCCGTCGCGTCGTGCGGTGAACTCGACCTTGCGGAGGCGTGCGTACGGGTTGTCGATCTCAACCACGGCGCCCTCGCGCCCGGGATACACACTCAGGCGCAGCGCGTCGTCGTAGGTAAGCGTGGCGCCCAGCGTGTTCCCGTCTCCAGAAAAGAGCAGGGGCACAGCGCCCGTCACGGCGTCGGCCGCAGGAGTCAGTGCGAAGCGACCAGCCTCCAGATTTTTCTGCGACCATCCGGGCGGAGCCACGAGCGTCCAGGTTCCGCGCGCATTGGGCACCGTAACTTCGGCGGTTTCGCCCGGAGCGCACCGCAAGTCGCCTTGAATCGCCGGCGCTCCTGCCACCGCTTCGGCGTCGCTCCATCCCGCGAGATAAACCGGTTCTTCGCTGATCCCGACGATGACCTGACCGTCACGCGCCGTCAGTGTTGACGTGTTGCCCATCGAATCGGTAATGCTGGGCGCGTTGCCTTTGCCTTTAAACGCCAGTGTCTTTGCTCCACTGACACACCACAGTGCCAGCACCGGTCCGTCTTTGCCGGTGAACTCATAGGTGAAACTATCCGCGCCGACGTTAAGTGTGCGGGCGAAGCGGCGCTGGTGCAGCATGCGCGTCAGAGTCGCCCAACTGGCGAAGCGTGCTTTGGGAGAACCATCGCTGCGGACGAATCCCGTGGCGTTGTCCCAATTGCCGGCATCGCCAGTCGCGACATCGCGGACGTTATACGGAAAGAGGCGCTCGACGCGCGGAATACTCAGCGCGAGCAAACTCTGTCTCACCATCAGCGCGGCAGCACGCCACTCGTCGTGAGCGAAATCGGGGTAGAGATCCGGGCGGTCCGGATAACCGTACTCGTCGAGCCACAGTTTGAGATTTCCGGCCCCGTAGCGGTCGAGCAACTCGGTCAAGCGCGTCATCTGCTGCAAAAACGTGCCCGGTGGAAATTCGCCGCCGAGCGCGGGCGAGGGGACCGCGCGCTTGAATCGCTCCGGTGCCTCCGGCAGGTGATACGGGTGCAGGCCGACTACATCCATCGACTTGGCACAGCCGCGCTTGAGCAGCTCCTCAAGAAAGGGCAGGTCGATGCAGGACATGTTGACGCCGACCACCTGGGCCTGCGGATCGGCAGCCTTGATCGCGGTATACGCCGACTTCAGGGACTCCGCGTAGTTTCCGACATCAGGCTTCGGCCACCAGAAGCCCGCCAGGTTGGGCTCATTCCAGATCTGAAAGTGCTGCGTCAGCGGACTGTGATTGGCCGTCGTCATCCACGCGCAGTAGCGGCCGTAAGCCGCGATGGTTTCCGGATTGTCCGGCGACTTGCCGCGACCCTGGCACTGCTGCGGGCCCCAGTCGCCGATCAGCAGCAAGCTGTGCATGCCGGCGGCAGCGACGGCGGCCTGAGGCCCGGCGAACAACCCGTCTTCGTACGTGCCGGTGCGATGTTCGACCATGCGCCAGCCGTATTCGGAACGCGTCCACGCCACACCAATGCCGGCCATGGCGTCGAGCAGCCACAGCGGCGTGGCATTGGCGCCGAAAGGACCTTCCGCCCACTGCGGACTGCGCTGCGGCAGCCAGCTGAACGAATGCAGGCTGGTGTGTTCGCCCAGTTTGACTTCTACTTCGTAGACACCAAAGCCCGGCAGCTTCAATGCCAACGGTTGCCGAAAAGAAGCTCCGGCTTTAGCGCTGGCCGTGCCTGAAAATAAATCGGCCAGCAATCTCCGCTGATGATCGTAGAGCTTGGCCGACACGGGCAGCGCCGCCGCCTCCTCAGCGCCGCAGTCGACCACGAGCTCGGCGTGCGGAGCATCGTCTTTGCCCCAACACAGCGGCGGCCAGCGGCCGAAATCAAGCGAGGCTTTCAAGCGGTCCCCCGGCGCATCGGGAAGATCGGCGCCAATCGCATCGACCCACAGGCGTCCTTGATCCGGCTTGCCTGCCTCGCGGCTGACGGCGATGTCGCGCCATTGCACCGGCCAGGCAAACGTGCGCCCAGCGAGGTCCGCACTGAGCACCTGCCACGTGTCGGCCGCGACCGAGCCGAACGTCACAGTGGTGAATGCGCCGTTGGCGTCGATCAGCGTCGCGAAAACCTGGCGAGCGTGTCCGTCGCTGCGCAGCGCCGCTCGAATTCGCGCGGTGCCCGCCGGCAGTCGTTCACCCACCGGCACCCAGGCCGATTGGCCTGTGTTGACCGCGGCGAAATGATAGTCGAGCCGAAGACTCGCATTGCCTTCGTGCTTCTGCGTTAGATCCAGCGCCAGGCTTGCCGCCGGCTGAGCCTTGTCGCCCCAGGTCCCGGCGTCGGCGACCAGCCGTTCGCAACGTTGCAAGAGATAAGGTTTGGTGGGCAGCGGCGCCGCTGCCTTCGTCGCATCCGCCGCCGGCACGGCAGAGATCGGGCCGACGACCAGATCGCCTTCGGCACCGGTGTTGCCATTGCCGTCGATGAACAGCGAGTCAAGCCGGGCCGGCCATTGCAGCACTTTGTCGCCATCACCGCCGGCCACAAATAGCGGCGGCTTAGTGAAGTCGACGGCGATCCAACGGAATCCCGCCGGTGTGGTGTCTGCCTGCGCGGGCACGCAGGTGAACATATGCAATTCGTTGTGGGCATCGAGAAGATTGGCTCGGATCGCTAGATGAGCGGCATCGCCCTTGATTGGAATGAGCAGGCGTTTCAGCGGCCCCTGCAGGATCAGATTTGAAGCGAATTTAACGCCGCAGCTCGGTCCACCTCCGGGCGTAAAACAAAAGTGAATCTGCACCGCCTGAGCAAACGGCGCGACCGGTCCCACGTTCAACTTGCTGGCCGGATCCAGGTGATCGCCGCCCAGCTTCACCGCATCGGACTTGGCGTAGTCTTCCACAACGACGGGCTTCCCGTCCTGGGAAGTATCCGCCGCGAGTACACCGGCTGCCGTGAGCGCCAGGCATGCCACGAGCCAGCGCAGCTTCAGCCACCGAGGACTCTCCATTTTTCAGATCTCCAGGAACTTCGGTACAGGTCCGCGATGCTTCATGCGGCAGGGTCATGTTCGCTTAATTGTTTTACGGCTTGCTGCCAGTTCGGATTGGCTAGTGCGTCCTTCATCACGCGTGGAAGAACAATGTTTCGTCCGTAGGTGTAGCCGCCCTGTCGCGAATGCTTTAAGTGGTCGTGCCAGGCCTGTAGATCGTAACCGAAATCCTTGCCGGCGATGCTCACAAGAAATCGCCGGCCTTCCTGGAGGCAATCCTGAAGCATCGCAGAACGATGGCGAGGTAGCGAATGCCCACGGCATTAGATTGTTGTGTCCATCACTGCAATGTGCGGCATTGCCAAGTCGTAATCTTCCTTCAACCAGCCCGGAACCATACGCAGATAGATTTTCGTTGTGTCGATGCTCGCGTGTCCTAAAAACTCCTGCACGTGTCGGACATCCGCGCCGCGTTGCAGCAGGTGTACGGCGATGCTGTGCCGGAACAGATGCGGATGCAGATGTCGTTTTAGCTGGAGCCGTTTACGCAACTTTCGCAACACGGGGTAAATCGCCATTTCGCTCAATGGCCGGCCCGTCGTTTTGCCCAGCAACAACCAGTCCTCATCCTTGCCACGCAATAGCAGCCGCCGCAGCGGGAGGTAACTGTTCAGCGCCTGCACCGCGCTGGACAGCAGCGGCAGCATGCGTACCTCGCCGCGCTTTCCGTTGATGCGTACGCTGCGTTGACTCAAGTCCACGTCGCAGACTTTCAGCTTCAGTGTCTCCGAGAGCCGCATGCCGCAGCTATAGAGCAACTCCACCTGCAGCCGGTTACGCAGCTCAACCACATTGCGGCAGGGCATCCGATCCCACGTGTTGCGTTTCAGCTTCCGTCAACGGGCGTTGGGGTAGGGGCGGATCACCTTCGCTGCCGCCATTCTTTTTCCTCCCAATCCGTCTGATGCACTGCCGCCCCCATTGGGACGTTCATTAGCAGGATATACCGCCTCCTGGGGTAAATGTGGGTCGTAGATGGGTAAATCGCGGGGTATAAAAAAGCAATCCTTCGCGCCAGGATGTTTTTTTATCATGGTTCCCCATGCTGGGTGCGGGGTCTTATGCTGACGGAACACGTCCCGGATACGTCGATCATTGCTGGTACCGTTCGGATCAAGTTTCGAATTAATGGTCGCCTGACTTACTGGTTTTCCGAGGCTCTCGAACAGGATTCGAACCACAGCTCTTTGCATCGGCGTAAATGTAAACGTAGTTCCCTTCCATTCCACTGATTCGAAATTTTCCGAATGCTCCATGTTTTGTCTTCACAAAAATTGTCCTCGAAGGCTATTGAGCCGGTAAACAGTGTGGCTTTCTCGAGAATCGCACGTCTTCGGTTGGGTGCATTACCGGCAAATAACTGTATGTGGCTCAGTACATGAGTAAACATTTTTGTTTGAAACCGTAAAAATTGCAACACGGAACGAACATCGACCCTACTAGCTAGTTCCTGTTTCCAAATTGAAATGCGTGCCACGGTTTTATGCCCGAAGTAACACGTGGGCATGAGAATGCTGGTGCGTGTAGTCGTTTCGAGCAAAATTGGATGGCTCCGGACAGAGTTTCTTCGTGGTCACTCGGGCT
>JBBRPR010000121.1:0-10330 GCA_038227875.1 Planctomycetota bacterium | reverse complement strand
GAAACGTGTCTCCCGCTGCCTGCGGCCCCATCCTGCCAACCTCTTCCACTATCTCGTCACTTTCCATTTTCATCGCTCCCATACCTTTCTTCATCGGCACGGGACGCTCTTCAATTTTCAACAATCAGTGGGACGCTTCCACCGCAATTACCGTGTGAGTTATCGCCCCAACACCAAGCGGAGCCGTCAGCTTTCAGTCCAACGGTAAACACTTGGTCCGTGTTTCGATCCGTGCCAGCGGATATGGAAACGAAATAGTGCTGCCCGACTACTGATACTGGTGACGAAACGTTAGCTGCCATTAGGTATTAGTTCCAAGTATTCCCGTGGCACCGAGACCACAGGACCAGACACCACCACTCAATCTGTTGTATTTTTGGACTTGAATGTAAGCAACACCGGTCACACCAGCCATACCTGTCCAACCGTTGGCTCTCCAGCCTGGGAACATCGAGTCTTCACTCAGAACACCGACTATCTGACCTTCAGCAAAGCCCGCTATTTCCCACGCAGGATTAATCAGGTAATTCACAGAAGCAGAACTGCCCGAACCGGCACCCGTGATGCCCTGAATACCGGTGATTCCATAAGTACCCGTGTGTAACTTGAACGCTGGCCGGCCTATCGCCCGACTGTACTCACAGGATGCCGAACGCAGTCCGATTCTTTCATGCCTTGCGGACTCGAGGTGTGCAGGAATTGCGTTCGAGGAATTGCTCGAATCGGACTTTTACAGTCCGATGTACCGCGCTGCGTTCATTGCCTTCCGCACCTGTCATCTCGCCAGACTCAACTTGGGAGATGAAATTTCCATCGTGGCGGAAATGGAACGCGCCGGAAATCTTGAATCTGTGGGCGGGAAGCGCTTCATTGGGAACCTGTATCATGATGCCGGCTTGCACAGCGGCGCAAACATTGAAACCGAGATTTCCACGCTCAAACAGTACACGCGTCGCCGCCAACTTGCCGAGGCACTCGTCAGCGCAAGCACCTTGCTGCAAAAAGGTGAAGACGGCGCCGCGGTGGACGCGTTGAAAGCAGTGACCGCCGTGCAACGCGCTACTTCGACGCCGCCCTATCATTTTGTGGGGTCGCTCATTGACAAATACACATGCTTACGGCGGCCGCTAGTCCACGGTCTACTTCGCGAAGGCGAGACGATGAACGTCATCGCGCCGCCGAAGACGGGCAAGACCTGGCTAACACTGGATTTTGCTTTGAGCGTGGCGACGGGTCTGAAATGGCTTGGCTTCGATGTGGCGCCGGGGCGGGTGCTGATATTAGACAACGAGTTGCACGCCGAAACGATCGGCAACCGATTGCCACGGGTTGCGGAAGCAAAGGGTATCGCGCGTGATCGATATGAAAACAAAATTGCGTACGAGCTATTGCGCGGAAATTTGAAGGACATATTCACCCTGGGGCCCATGTTAAACGCGCTGGAGCCGGGGTACTTCAGCGTCATTGTGCTGGATGCCTTCTATCGGTTCTTACCGAAAGACACCGACGAAAACGACAATGGAAGCATGGCGGGTCTCTACAATCAAATCGACGCCTATGCGGAAAAGTTACACTGTGCCTTCGTGCTGATTCACCACACGAGCAAAGGCTTGCAGTCCGGCCGCGCCGTCACCGACGTAGGCGCCGGGGCCGGGGCAATCTCCCGCGCCGCGGATTGTCATGTGATCCTGCGCCCACACTCCGAAGAAGCGGCGGTGGTGCTCGACGCCGCGCCGCGCAGCTGGCCGCCCGTGCTTTCAAGGTGCCTTCGCTTTGAATTCCCGCTGTGGACGCCGGCGCCCGACTTGGATCCGACGGAGTTCAAAAGGGCAAACGCTAAAGCGAAGAAACCTGAAGTTTCTTCGACACCTACGGAGCCAGCAAAAGTCGAATGGACCACGACAAGCTTCGTCGCTGCGCTTATCAGTCAAAGTCCAAAACTGAAGGGCGCAATACTCGCCGACGCAAACGAAAAAGGCCTGACAGACTACAAGGCAGTGAAATTCTTAGAGAAGGCAGAGGCCACTGGCCAAGCTTTCCGCTGGAGTAATGGCGGAAACAAGCCGCCCAGTTTCGCAACAATTCCTCAACCTAAGCTCGACCTTCAACCCAAGGTAACAGGGGGGGAGTGTGAGAGTGTTTTTCCCTTAAAGGAAACTTTAAGGGGAAACTCTCACTCTGACACCCACCCACGCCGAAAGACAAAATCCCAAGGGAGCGTCACGTCATGACCGAGAACAACGATACTGCAACACCCACTCCGCCGGTTGTGACCGCATTATCAGCGACGTCAATGCCCGGCGTCTTTTCTTCCATCGGTGCCCTCCCGCCCGGCGCGCTGGTGACCGAGGAAGGCTTAGCGACGATTTTCGGGAAGTGCACGGCCAGCATCAAAGCCGCCGTGGATCGGGGAGAATTGCCCCGCCCGGCGCGCCTGATGGGCAAGAACACGTGGACGGCGGGCGCCATTGTTCGCCATCACGAAGCACGACTTGAGGCCGAAGCGCGAAAATTTGCGCGCCTACGGTCTTGACTTCTGATATACGCAAATGGTACATAGTGAGGCATGGCTAAAAAAGTGAAACGCACACGCGCCGAAATTGCAGCGGACAAGAAGCGCACCGGACGCCCGCCGTCGGGACCGGAGACGCGGCAGATTCCTGTTCTGATTCGAATATCGGCCAGCGAGAAAACCGCGTGGACGAAAGCCTCTCAGGCGGAAGGCATGGGCTTGGGTCCGTGGATCGCCAAGCCGCGCCGAGACGCAATGGGAAAGGGTGAATGACATGGCCGGAGTCGTGAAACTTGCGAGCGGGAAGTTTCGAGGCTGGTATATCGACTGGCAAGGCAAACAGCGTTTCCTTCCCGTCAGTGACGCGAAGGAAAAGGAAGTCCGGCAGACAGCCGAATCGAAGGAACACCACGACCGTCTAATTCGCCAAGGGCATATTCCCCCGCCGAAGGCCAGCGACAAGGCGCGCCCATTCACGGACATGGCCGCTGAATACATCGCATGGGGAACCGCGCAAGGCGGGCATGGCGGGCGCCCGTGGAGTTCCACGCACGTCGAAACGAGAACACGTCACCTAACTGAATTCTGGCCGAAACGATTGAACCTTACGACGCTGGTGGACGTTACACTGCCGAAGGTCGAAGCCGTGGCGCGTGAACTTTTGACGGCCGGCAAGAGTGGGAAGACGACCTACACGCATGTTGAAAGTCTCAAGGCTTTGTGCTTGTGGGCGAAAGGGCGCGGGTATCTCGCCAGCAATCCACTTGAAGGCTTTGCGCCGCTGGACGTGACGCCGAAGACTGTCCGGCGCGCCATGACTGAAAAGGAAATCGGTAAGCTGCTGGACGTTGCGCCGCCCGCCCGGCGCCTGCTGTACGAAACGGCGTTGTGCACGGGGTACCGAAAGGGCGAACTGGCCGCGTTGACCGTGGCGGATCTGGACGCCGAACGCTGCACGCTGCACGCTGAAACTTGCCGCGAAGTACTCGAAAGGCCGAAGGGATTCACAACAACCGATTCCGGCCGCGCTGGCCGCGAAGTTGAAGACCGCCAGCGAAGGCAAGCCCGCCGCCGCGCCACTGCTGACAGTGGACAAGCACATCGATCGGCTTTTTTTCCGTGACTATGACGCCGCGGGCATTCCAGAAATCGCGCCGGGTGGAACACTTGTCTTTCACGGTCTTCGGCACACGTACTGTTCATTGCTGATTGAATCGGGCGCGAATGTCAAGGAAGCACAGACGTTGCTGCGTCACATGGACCCGAAGATCACGATGAATGTCTATTCCCACGTGGGCAAGCACCGACTGGCCGCAACCGCCGAAGCCGTGGGCGCACGGGTCATTTTCGATGAAAAGTATGCAGCGGGTATGCAACGGGTTGCAGTGGGGGCGGAAGCCGTTGACGTAAAGGCTTGTGACGCCATGGTGTTATCGACTGAAAAAACTGAAGCGGGCGACGGGCATCGAACCCGCGACCTTCGGCTTGGGAAGCAGAACCCCCGCGATTTCGCCATTTTCGCGTTTAAGCGACAGGATGCGTCAACAAGCGTCAACTCACGTCAGATTTTGAGGTTGGAAGAACCGCCGAAAATCCGCCTTCGCGACAGGACGCGCCAAATCGCGCCCTAATGAGACCACTCGTAGGCACAGCGTAGGCACAGAATGGCGCGACCTGTCGCGTCGCGATTTGTTCAATGAGTTGCTGCATGCAAAGCCTCAAGTACCTGCTCGGGACATTTCTCGACCACCTGCAAAAGTGCCCTGGCAGGCCCGTCAGGTATACGGCGCCCCTGCTCCCAGTTCTGTATCGTGTCCACGCTTACATGAATCAACGTGGCAAACTCCGTCTGCGACATGTGCAGCTTCTCACGAATCTGCTTGGCATTTGGAACAGAAACACGGATCTCTCGCGCCGGCTTAAGCGAGCCCTTCTTGATTTGCTTCATTTGCCGCACGCTGAGGAGCAGCTTGTCGAAGTCGTTCTTCTTCATCGGAGTTAGCTCCTATTCGTCTGCTTCCAAAGTCTCTCTCAATGCCTTGATCTGCTTCGGAGTCAGATCGCCTTGCTTGGACTTCGGATAGCAAAACAGAAAGAACAGCCGCCGGTCGGTGGAATCCCAATGGTAAATGATCCGCAGCCCACCGCTCTTGCCTTTGCCGGGCAATGGCCAGCGCATCTTTCGGATTCCTCCGCTCCCCTTGACGATCGCGCCCTTCTCGGGATTCCGTATCAATGCCTCTTGCAGACTCCAGAGGTCGTTTGAGTCGATATATTGATGAATCTCCTCAAAGAACACCGGTGTGTCGACAAGTATAACGTCCGACATTTCTCTGGAACCCCATCCTGGAATGGACTATACGCCATTGACGTATTTCAGTCAATGCGATTTCAGGCGAGATTCCGTGCCCGCGCTTATTTAAGAATCAAAGAACTCTCACGCCGCCTTGCGGCCAGTCGCCAGGTACATACGATGGCCGACCTTCACTATTGAAAAGGAACTTCGTTCTCCATGGCAAAGCCTGACTCCGGAGTCCGCGTCAACAATCCGTCCACCTGGCCCGCATCCGTTCTTCGGACGTTGGACACCATCGCTTGCAGCCTGACCGCCGTGCTGATGTTGGTTCGCTCCCGCGCGGCGGCGAGTGGTTCGCCTATTGTACGCAGTTTCGCCGATCGGGATGAGCACGCCTGGGACGCGGCATTGTCGAAGCGCGAAGCCGATATTCTGCGTGGGCGCATCGAAAGCCATACGCCGCAACACAGGCCGCACTATTTGCCAGAAGCCCGCTTTGAAATCGTTCAACTCATGCGCTTGCGCCGCTGGAGCATTGAAACGACGGCGGTCCGTTTCGTCGTGCATCCCAATACGCTTCGCGGCTGGATCAAAGAAATGAACACGAGCGGGAAAGGGAGCCGGCTCTTTTCTGCGCCAATCAATAGGATTTCTGAAGCCGGGCGTTGGATGGTGCACCAGATTCGAGAACTGTGCCCCGAAAAAGACTTCGGCACGCGGACCATTGCCATGCAAATCGTCCGAATGGGCCGCCAGATCAGTCGCTCGTCCGTCCAGCGCATTCTCCGTGAAATGAAGCCCCAGCAGCCGAACGCGCCTGCAAAAAAGGAATCTGCCGTGACGGATGTTCCGCCTCATCACATCTTGCGACCTGAGCGGATCAACCAAACCTGGCACCTTGACCTCACCACCATCGACTTGATTCTCGTTCGCTTTTACGTCGCCGCCGTTGTCGATGGCTTCTCGCGCAAGTTGCTGGCCCTCAAAGTCTACAAGGATGCGCCGGCCACGCGCAACATGGTTGCTCTCGTCAAGGCCTGCGCGAAGTCGTTCGGCGCGCCGCGCTTCATGGTCACCGATCATGGCTGCCAGTTCCGGGGCAAATTCAAGCGCGCTCTCAAGAAGAATCCGCTCAAGATCGAAGTCGTCAAAGGCATGAAGGATCGTTCCAAGCAGTTCAACGGAAAGGTCGAGCGGTTCTTCAGGACCTTCAAACTCTGGCAGCGGCTCACGCTTTTCGCGCGCAAGAAGGACTGGATTCAACGCAAACTCGACATCTTCCGCGATTGGTACAACATCCAACGACCGATGTGGCTGCACGGCGGCCGAACCCCGGAAGAAGTCTGGTCCGGCGTCGTGCTGCCGCACCCGAAGCCGATGCTCGAACGCAGCGCAATCAAGCCGGCGATCAATGTTCAACGCATTCATTTCCACGGCGATTTCCATTTGCCAACTCTGTCCATCCAAATCGTCGATTCCGTCGAACTCGTGGCGTGAGCGAATTCTGTTTCAGAGCCCGGCTCTTTGAAAACTTTTTCTCTCTTCGTTTCCTCCGCGCAGAGATACTCCGTCCTCATCTTCCTCATGCACTGCGTGCAAAATTCATATCCTGCGTTTTCGACTTCCATTCTCCGTCTCACAGTCTGTCGGGCCGCGACACCAGCCGGCTTTTCAACGCGCCGATCAACAGGATTTCGGAAGCAGGCCGCTACACTGCCAACCGTTTACGCTGAAACGAACTTTTTGCGCAGGACGAACCGTTCCAGATCGTTTAATAACAAGATCAATTCTTCCGCGTCGACGGGTTTTGTCAGATGGTGGTCGAAGCCGGCTTCGGCCGCGGCGCGCTTGTCTTCGCCCTGGCCATAGCCGCTCAGCGCGACCAGCACGATCTTGTCGCCACCGGGCTTGGAGCGGATTTCGCGCGCGACTTCGTAGCCATTCAGGATCGGCAGTCCGATGTCGATCAACGCCACGTCGGGGGCGGTCAAGAACGCCTTGGCGATTCCTTCGGGTCCATCCACGGCCTGTTCAACCGTGTGGCCGTTCATCGTCAGCAGCATTTGCATCGTGTCGAGGATGTCGGTGCTGTCTTCGACGACCAGAACCTTGCGGTTGACCGTGCTCTTGCCCGGTATCATCTTCGCCGCGCGCACGCTGGAAAACGCTTTCTGCAAGCGTGGCAACCTGACGATGAATTCGCTGCCCATCCCCAGCCCTTCGCTTTTCACTTCCACCGATCCGCCGTGCAGTTGAACAAGCTCCTTGACCAGCTTCAGTCCCAGGCCCAGCCCGCCCTGGCTGCGGTCCAGCGACTGCTCGACCTGCGTGTACACGTTGAAAATCCGGCCCAGCATGCTGGCTTCGATGCCGGCGCCGTTGTCTTTCACGCGCAGGACGGCATCGTCTTCTTCCGCGGCGGCGATCACTTCAATCCTGCCGTGAGACGGCGTGTATTTGGCGGCGTTGCCGACGATGTTGGCGACGATCTGCTCCAGCCGGGCGGGGTCGGCATCGACAAAGACCGGCGGCTCGTTCTGCACGTTCAAGATCACCTGATGATGGCGTGAAGAAATGAGATGATTGCAGGTCTCAAGGGCATTGGCGACCGCATCGGCCAGATTCACGGCTTCTTTCTGCAGCCGCACCTTGCCATTCTGCAGGCGTGAAACATCCAGCAGGTCGTCAACCAGCCGCGCCATATGGTTGGCCTGGCGCTCGATCACCGCCTGCGCCCGGATCACCGTGGGGTTGTCGATATTGGCCAGGCGCAAGATCTGCGCCGAGCTTTTGATCGGCGCGAGGGGATTGCGCAGTTCATGCGCCAGGATCGCCATGAAGACATCCTTCTGGCGATCCGTCTCCGCCAGGCGCTGCGCGCTGTCGCGCAATGCTTCCTCGACGCGTTTGCGTTCGATGATTTCCGCTTCCAGTTCGGCAGTCATCTTCTGAAGCGCTTCAAGGGATTCATGCTGGCGCAACCCGGCAAGCAGCAAGGCCTGGTTCATTGCCGCGACGTTCTGCCGAAATTCGACCGCCTTGGTCAATTGGATGATCACGCCCGCCGGGCGTTCATCCGCATCCAGCGCCGGCCACATCGCATACAGCCAGTACGCAGGGCTGGGTTCGGAATCGTCCTCACGCGCATGAGTGACGGCCTCGCCGGTTTCGTAAACTTTATCCAGGATCGGAACGCAGTGGCCACCGCCCGGCACGATGTCGGCGAAGGGCTTGGCGATCAATTCCGCCCTGGTTTTCCCCATCAGTTTGCAAAAAGCTGAATTCACAAATGAAACGATGTGGTTATTCCCCTGCACCTCGACGATGGGCAGCGGCGCGCGCTCGATGATCGGCGCGGAGTAACTTCGAATTTCCGGCGCGGTGTCTTTATTGCCGGGTGCGCGTTCTGTATCCATAACCACTTACTCCAAGTGCCGGCTGCATGGCATAATTCCGGTTGGAATTATTTTTATTGAAATCTTTGGTTCCGGCGCGGGATCTTTATTGCCGGGTGTGCGTTCTGTATCCATAAAGCTCCGTTCATCTTCCGTTCGTCGCCGTCCCGCCGCAACCCCTTCGGGGTTGTTTCGCATCTGGCGTTTCGTTACCCAGGGTAGCGCCTGCGGGCGCAACCCTGGGCTTTGTTACATTGCCCCTTTGGGGCAAGGCACGGCACGAACACCGTAACTTTGTTACATTGCCCCTTTGGGGCAAGGAACGGCACGGCACGGTGCCCGCGTTACCGTTTCTTTTTCGGCGCCGGTTTCAAGTTCGGCTTCGGGTTCCCTTTCGGCTCCGGGTTCCATCCCAGATCCGGGTTAAATCTCTCTTTCGGCTCCGGCGGCAGCTCGGGCGGCACCAGGCCGATGCGATCCGGCAGCCCGCTGATCAGGCGCGCGTAATCCGTCTGGCGCGGGCCGATCACGGTCATGCCTGAGTCGTTGATCACATATTCGCGGAGATCCTTGCTGTGGTTGCCGCCGCGCATTTTGATCACCGCCAAGACTTTGCGCAACTGGCCGTCAATCTCCACATAACGCAGCCGGATAATGTCATCGGTCAGAAACGAAATCGCGTAGTGACTGAACTGCATCGCGGTAAAGGTGTCCTCGATCTCGACCGTGGTGCAGATCGTCACCCCCGCTCCGGTCAGCGCCGCGACCATGCGGTAGAGCGACTCACGAAAGTCGTCGCGGAAATCGGGGGCCAGCGCCATCTCAAAGCCCACCAGCGAATCGATCACCAGCCGCTTGGCGTTGAGCCTTTTCACCGCATCGAGGATTTCCTGCATCGTCTCATCCACCGAGAGATCCAGCGGACGCAGGTAAAGTATTTCGAGCATGCCGTTTTTTTGCGGCGTCTCAAAGTCCAGGCCAAAATTCCTGGCCCGGGCCACGTAGCCGCGAGGGCGTTCCTCGAAGATCGCCGCGATGCCTGCTTCTCCGTGGCGCAGGCCATCGGCGAGAAATTGGGTGGCCAGCGCCGATTTTCCCGTGCCCGAAGGGCCTGAGATCAGCACGCTGTCGCCTTCCAGAATGCCCCCGTTCATCATCTTATCCAGTTCCGAAATACCGGTGGAAAGACGCCGCGGATTGAGTGGTCTATCTTTTTTCGGGCCCGCCAGACCCAGAGTGCGCGAGAAGGCTTGCAACCCGTCATCGTTGATGCGGACGGTGTGCAATCCCGGCACCGAGTCCTGCCCGCGCAGCTTCATGATTTGCAATTTTCGCACCACGGAATTTCGCTGTGTATTCTGGGTCAGCCAGAATAGACCGTCGGCCACGGTGAAGACGGGATTGTCGCGCAGTTCCCCCTCGGTATATTCCCCGATCAAAAACGTGGTGGCTTCCCAACTGGTCAGGAACAGTGCCAGCCGCTGGATGAAGGCTTGCAGTTTCGTATCGCCGCTGCTGGCCATCGCTTTGCGCACCACGGTGCGGAAGGAGTCCACCACGACCAAGCTGGGTTTGATCGCCTGCACATCCTTGATAATTTTCTCCAGTACTCCATCCAAATCCTTCTCCAACAGCACGTCGCTCAGGTTGATAAAGCGGATGGCCTTGCCCAGCATGGCCGGATCGAAGAAGGTATATTGCTGCTGGTAACGCAGCATCTTGATGGCGGGTTCGCCCAGCACGGTGAAATAAAGCGCGGGTTTCTGCGGGGTCGCGTTGGCGAAGATGATCTGATGCACCAGCGTGGTCTTGCCGCAACCCGGAGCGCCGGCGATGATGTTGAAGGAGAATTCCGGCAGCCCGCCGTCCAGGATTTCATCCAGGCCGCGCACGCCGGTCGGCAGCAGGCGGATTTTCACTTTGGGCGGCTTGTGTTCCGGCTTTTTTGGCATGCTCGCGGCGGTCTTACTTTTCTTGCTCACGGGTTGCTCCCTTTCTCAAAATCCAGATCAGTCATTTCGTCGATCTCCGGCGGCCGAGTCGCCGGGGTGCCAAGGATCAGTCTGCTGTTCGATTGCTCCTTGCTGAGGCGCGTCAGCAATCAAATAAAGTCGTTCTTCCAAGCGT
>JBBRPR010000120.1:0-10553 GCA_038227875.1 Planctomycetota bacterium | reverse complement strand
GACAACGAACGCTTCGCCCGATTCCTGCACCGGCACCTGAGCGAAATCTTTGCTTTTCTCAAGCATCCCGCGCTGGACGCCACGAACTGGCGCGCCGAACAGGCCATCCGTCCAGCCGTGGTCAACCGCAAAGTCTGGGGCGGCAACCGCACGCAAAACGGCGCGACGGCGCAAAGCGTGCTGATGTCGGTGCTGCGCACGGCCGTTCAACATGGCAAAGACGCCCTCGACTTCTTGGCGCAAACGCTACGCGCCCCGCCCGGCCAAGTTCCGCGCCTGATCACCGCATCCACTTGAAATTGCCCGCACGCCGCTTCGCGTTAGGCTGCCGTGGCAGGCGCTAAACAGTTACCGGCGAGATTAATATCCCCATCTTTTCGCTCTGCCGGCTGCGGGAGTGGTATGCTGGGACCTATGTGCCGTTGGCCGATGTGATCCGCCACGAATATGCCCATGCGATTGCGTATTGCTATCCCACGCTGGTTCGCTCCCGCGCCTTTGTGAACGCCTTTGCGGCACGGCACGACGCCAATGTCTCGGTGGGATTTATCGACGGGTTCCACCTGACTGCCTACGCCGGCACGTCGCCGGCCGAAGACTTCGCCGAGACGTTTATGCTCTACATGCGCATGAAAGGGCGGTTGGAGCGTCGCTTTCACACGCGGCGGATTCGTTTGAAGTGGCGGTTTATCCGAAAACTCTGTCGCGCGATCCATACCGGCGCGCGCAAGCCGTAGGTCTCATCCCGTTCCGTTCCATTGCATTGCATTCCAAGGTCCGTGCGAGCGCGTGTGCTGCTCGTCGTTCGTCCACGCCTAAAAGAGGAGTTTGCCCATGCCTGTTGTCACCCTTGAACACATTCCCGCTTCGCGCCGCAATGACCTGTTTCACGCGATTTCAGACCTGGTCAGCGAGGCCGGGGCGATCGACCGTGCACTGGAACACACCGGTGAAGGTTGGTGCGTCGATGACACACTGGAATCCATCGTCGATCGGATCAACGTGGAAGCCAAACGAGCACGTCGGGGTCGACGATTGGCGAAAATTCTACGAATGGACGACTTGGATTCTGATGACGCAGCATAGCAGCCCG
The DNA here is from genome assembly GCA_038227875.1 of Planctomycetota bacterium. Taxonomy (GTDB): domain Bacteria; phylum Planctomycetota; class SZUA-567; order H5-PLA8; family H5-PLA8; genus JBBRPR01. Next base: position 9,460 of record JBBRPR010000120.1, on the reverse strand, counting down.
TTGATACACCCTTGGCCGATGCCGCGAAACACCGTCGCCGACACGATTGCGCAGCAGCGTGACGTGCTGACGGATAAGCCGCGGCGTAAAGCGGCCAGGGCGTCGGCTGCAGATCGAAAAGCTCGGGGCGTCGTTCCCGGGTTCCAACGCACAAAAGTCAAGTAGTCCAAGAGTCCAAAATCCCACTACAAAAGGAGCGCGTCCCATGCTGATGCTGTCGAAAGCTCACGAAATCTCACGTCGCGATCTCAGTTCCATCCCGACCCCCGATCCCACCGACTCCTGGCGGCCAGTTGCCCATTCCGACGTGGTCGACGTGTTGACCGACCGCGCGAGACTGCGCGGATTGACGATCTGTAACGAGCGCTACGCCGTCATGTCCGGGGCGCTCTATCCCACACCGGGAACGAAGATCGAATTGCCGGGTGCGCGGCTGTTCGGCACCATCGATTTCGAACCGATCAAGGGCTTGCCCTTCCCGGCCGGATGTACGCCCAGTGCCGGGATCCGAAACAGCCACGACAAGTCCTTCTCGCTCTCGATTCTGTCCGGCGCGCGGGTGTTCATTTGCGCGAACGGGGTGCTCAGCGCTGAGCATATTGTGGCAAGAAAACACACGTCGGGGCTCGACATGGGCGAATCCATCGACAAGGCGCTCGACGCGTTCATGGATTCGATCCGTTCGTTCCAGGAAACATTCACGAAGCTGAGCAACTGGAGGCTCACCACAACCCGAGCTCATTCACTCGTCGTCGAACTGGCCCGCGCCGGCGCGTTCTCTTCCAGCGACATTCTTCCGGTGGTCCAGGAATTCGAGGCTCCGCGGCATCCCGAATTCAAAGATCGCAACGCCTGGAATCTGTATCAGGGCTGCACCGAAATCATGAAAACCCAGTCGCCGGCACGCCAAGTCGACGGCTTCAAAGCCCTCAACGCCGTCCTCACTGCCAGCTTGAATTGAAACCTGTTCCAAATCTTACTTACCACAACGGCAATCAACTTCAGCCGGTGTGGACATCGGCTGGTTGATTGCTGCGATGCCACAGCACAAAGGATCAAAACCATGCCGCTCTCCGCCTCCATCCTCAACGGCCTTTCCCACCGCTTCCACCACAAAGGTTTATTCGACGTCTCCGACGCGTTCGCCATCGCCTCCGCCTGCGCCCGGCGCGGTGATATTTTCGGCCGCGAAGTCTGGATCGACGATGCGATCGAGAAGATCAATCGCCACAATGTCACCGTGCCGGCCGTCATCTACAGTACGTGCCTGCGCGACCTGGCTGCTTAACTGCACAGTAAGTGTTGGCTTACTTCAATGCGAGTTCCGCACTGAGCGGGACTCCTATCCAGGGCCAATTTTGTGAGGATACGACGGACCGCCCAAATGTATTCCCGCGGATAAGAATTCTCCCGTAGCCGAGTTTCAATGGGCAGACTCTAAATCACGCCACATGAAACCACTCCGTCCTGAGGACAGCGGCTTGGTAGTCGCGACTGCCCCACACTTTAAAAGATGCTGCAAGAAAGTTATACGGGGCGTCAGATTTGCGCGCTTCAATGTTGCTTCGATTTACACATTTTGTATTCCGCGATTTGGCAGTCAGATTTGAAGGGGGCAACCATGAATTCCCGCCGCGTTTTAATAGTGGATGCCGACGCCGATACCGCGGAAGTGATGGCATATATCCTGTCTCTTAGGTACGTCGTACGAACCGCGCCAACCCGAGCGGCGGCGATTGATGTGCTATCTGATTTCAACGCCGATGTGGTTATTGCGGAATACTTCATGGCCGACATCCCCTTTTCTGACTTTGTTGACGTGATTCGGAGCTGCGAGTCGCCGCCGAACATCATCCTGAGCAGCGCAATCATTGGTGGAGAGGCTGTTGCGGCGAGCTTTCAACTGGCGTTTCTATCCAAGCCCTTTTACCCAAACCGCGTGTTGACCACCGTCGCAAGGTCGATGATTTCGATTCCAATACCGTACGTCTGCGAGGTGGCACTATGACCAGCGATTCGCAGGGCTGGTTAGGCCAGTGTACGAATCCCGCCTGCACCCATCCCGAAACGTTCAGTGTGCCGTTAACGCCCAACTCGGTCGTCAATCTGGCGTGTCGCCTTTGCGGCGTGCGCTACAGCCTGCACGTCACTGGCGACTCCCCTCCGCTGGCCAAATTTGAGGCGGCGGGTTCGTTAACCACTATTTGAAGGACAGGCGTCAGTGATCGACGCCATTGACCCAGTAGCCCGTTACAAAGCCTTTGACCTATAGCGCAGTACGCCAATCTGAATTGCACTCGCCATCTAATTTAAATACCTAGACGTGGTCCGCGATCCGAGCCACAAAAATCATCTGTGGTTCGGTGTCGCATTGTCAAATTCCTGGAGAAAACCATGCGTAATCGAACCAGTAAAGGTCCGAAGATCAAGACGTCGGCAGAATGGGCGCGTGAAGCACCGGCGGGGGCCACCGCGTTGATTGTGGCGGAGTGCATGACCAAGGAACGCGCAACGCCGGTCCGCCGTGTTGCCCTGGATTGGCTGCATGGCGATCGAAACAAAGTCTCGCCACTGCGTACTGCTGCCGCAAAACTGCAGGACACCGCGGCGCTGGGCGGGGCAGGACCCGAGTGTGAACGCCACGAAAGCGACGGGAGCGTGAGCCTGGCGATGTCGGAGCGCTGCCATGCCCGCTGGACCCTCCGCTCTATTCCCATCGGGATCATCACCTGCTGGACCGGCTTCGAGGACGCGGTGACGGCGCGGGAAACGAAGCCCGAGCCGCAGCCGATTCCACCACCAACGCTCGAGCCCAAGGCGCGTGCCGAACAGCCGGCCTCGAAACAATTCGACGACTCACAACCGACAGCGGCGATCATTCCAATGTCGGCGGCGCAACTGCCCACGCTCGCACCGATGGCCGCCCTGATCCCCAACACTAAGGAGGCGTTCGACGGCAACTGCGCCGGCGTTGATGGCCGGTTCATCACCGATGGTCGCTCGATGCTGCTGCGTAGCGCCTGCAGCGATCAATTCCAGGCTAGGCTCAAAAGCGCGAAGTGCGGTCCCTATGGTCCGGACAATCCGGTGCCGGAAGCATCGACGCGTAAAATGTTCGATGAAACCGTGAAAGACGCGAAGTATGCCGCCGGGATCCGCGGCTACGTGTTGGGCGCAGTGGTGGGAAAGGTCTACAAAGCAACACAGCCGTTCGTCTGCATCACCGGTCCTGGCGAGCGCATCACGGTCGTGGATGGGCACCGTCTCCTATTCATCCAGTCCGTCACCGGCGCGAACTCCGTGAAGGTCTCCGTCGATCCGAAATCGTCCCGCCTTACGTTCTTCAAAAACGAAGAGCCGGTTGCGCTGCTGATTACGATGGATAACGACATGCTGCAGACTTTGTTCCGGCAGATCCTCGCAGCGGAGCAGGGCCAGTCCAACATCTCCACTATCAGCCACAGTCAAATCCGCCGCGCGTGCTAATGCCACGCAATCCAGAGTCCGTCAGGAACCTTTGATTCCCCACATTGTTTTTGAGATTGCGATCACAACTTCCCTGCAGATGCGGCCGTCAATTACTGAACGACCATGAATTAAATCCGCACCCGGTTTTAGGCCAGCCTGCAGCGAACCACTTCTCGTAACGCTCGACTTCTTCCACATCCGAGGGTGCGTCTGGTGCTTGAGTCAGCCCAGTTATGCGGTCGTGATTCGTAACCGATCCGCAATTCAGCGTTGCGTATTTGTCTTTTAGCGTCAGACCAATATATCGACGGTCCCATCGAAGTGAATGAGAAGATCAGTGCGTTAATCCCAACCACTTTTAGGAGCTTTCCATGCGTGAAATCGCACGCGTGGCGCAGGGCTATTTTCCCACGCAATCCCGTGTCGTTCACGCCATCAGTCGTCTTGTCGTCCCGCCCCAGCATGGAACTGTCACCGTGCTGGACGCGGGCTGCGGGTGTGGCGACGCGATTGACGAACTACGGAATGCCTGGCAATCCTACGCCCGCACAGACACGACTGTAAAATTGTATGGAATCGAATCGGACCGCGAACGGCACCGGGTGGCAGAATCACGCTTTTCCCAATCGGGCGGCGAAGCGATCTGGGCCGCGATTGAAGACTGTGATAGTGACCGCGGCGCCTCTCTGCTCTGGTTCAATCCGCCCTACGATAAGATCCGCGGCGCGGGGCGGATGGAACTGGAGCTGTTCCATCGCGTGAGGGGCTGGTGCGGTCGCGACGGTGTTTTGGTCCTGATCGTGCCGGATTACGTATTGTCCGAGATCCAAACCGGTTTGGCGTCCGCGGTGGAACGCCACTTCCACCCGCTGGGCATCTACCGCTATCCCGAACCGGAGTACAAATCGTTCAGGCAGTGCGTGCTGATTGCGCAACGGCGCGATAAGCCGCTGAACCACAATCGGGTCGAACATCCCAATTGGGCAGATTGCAAAAATTGGCCTGTCCTGCCCGACGCAGGGTATCCCATCGCCACACTGACTATCGGCGAATCGATCAAACTGCGGCGCACCTGTCTCAGCACCGCCGTGATTCAGGACGCGCTATCACACTCACCCCTCCGCAATTCACTGCTGCGGGAAGCACTGGCCCCGGCCGCGCCCATCGAGCGGCCCCTACTGCCCCTCAAGGCGGGACACCTGGCCCTGGCGCTGGCCGGCGGGCTATGCGACGGCGTGGTTGAAAAGGACGGAGTCCGATTCCTCGTGAAAGGCACGCTGAGCCGCAAGAACTGCCAGACTAAAACCACACAGAAATTGGATGCGGATGGAAACAAGATCGCCGACGTGGACATCTTTCGCACCGTCTACGCCATGAACGTGCGCTGCCTTCGCGACGACGGATCGATTGAGGATTATTCGTCGAACGATGGTGAAGACGTGGGTTCCGATTCTGAAAGTGGTGAAGGGGAGGCGGAATGAAATTTATAGTCCGCATCACGTGGGAAGCCACCAGCGCGATCCGGATCGACGCGGCAAACGAAAACTTGGCCCTGGAGAAGGCGATGGCGCTGGGCCTGCCGTAGCGCACGGCGATTGAAGGTGACGACTCCCACTATCGGATCTCAATTGAACCCGCCGAACCCAAGGAGATACCCGATGAAATACGACGTCCAACTGCACGCCAATGTCCGCGTAAAGGTCGTGGACGAATCCGCTCCAAACCAGCGGGCGGCGGCGCAACGAGCGCTGCGCCGCGTCGATCTGAACGCGTTGTTCAATAAGTGTGCGCCGCACCCGAACGTGGCCCACACTGAATTCGACGATGCGGTCACGCATCTCCTGGTTGAACGGTCGAGTAACGAGACAGGAAAAGTACCGGCCACGTCCAAATGCTTCGAGCCCTTCGGTAGTGGCGGGCTGATGGAAGTTCCGTTCGATCGCGTCTCCACCCACGTCGCCGTCATCGTCGAAGACGGGAATGTCCCATCACTGGTTACAAACCGTCCCTGCCAGGTCGATCATGCCCAACGGCCCGGCTTCGACGTGGAGGAAGAAACCGAATTCCACGACAGCGAAGTGGATCCGTGGTTGCGATGCCACCACATATTCCAGACGCGGCATACCAAGGAGAAAGCGACATGAATGAAACGGAAGACGAAAGTGCGGCAGTCGCGTTACCGAAACTGCATTGTTTGGTACAACGTGGCGACACGATCAGAGCCGATCTCGTCGCCACCATGCCTGCCGCCATTCTCGCCGGCGACCAGCTCTACTATTTCGAAGTGGCGGCGACGGCGGACTCGACGGCACATGCGATCGCTGGCGCGCTGAGTGAAAGCAGGGTGGACGCGCAATGGCAGATCTGTGGCGGACCGTTCGGCAGCGACTGGAAAGTGGTCCGGTTGGGCGTCCATTTCACAATCCGGGACACTCGGCTCGAAGTTGCCCGATGGAAGGGACGGCTGCATCACGTCGCCGCTCTCGACACCGCCGGCGATCTGATTTTGGCCGATAACGATAGTACTCTCTGGTCCAAGCTGCGGGCACGAATGACGTGTCCCACCCTGGAGCGCTGGGGCGTCGCGCTCGTTCCGCGCATTCGGCAGTCGGGTCTACTGATCCCAGCCAATTCTCACGGGATCGATCCGGCATTGAAGGCTTTCGTTCTCGCGCCCGACGCGTCGGAACGATTCGATGGCATCATCGGCAACTATGTGCGTGAGATCGGCTCACGCAAACAAAACGGCTTTGGAGCCACACGGCTGAAAGGAGCGGCATGAAACTGGCAAACGACCTGAGCGAACTGATTTCAAAGTACGGCTCCGCCATGGCTAACACCGGTGAAAAGGCGCTGGTGCCGTTCCATCGGCCCGGAGTGGACCCCGTACTGGATTTGTCGGCCATAGAATCCAACCGGTCCCGGTTGAGCGGGAAACCCTTTACGTACTTCCCATCCCAACTGGAGAAGATTGCGGCGGCGGTGAAGGGTTTGCAGCGGTACCGGCGCACCTGGCTGATTGCCGAAATGGGATCGGGGAAGAGTCCCATGTCGCTGGGCGCGGCCTACGCGCTGCTCCACCAGAAACGCCAGTTCCGTGTCTTGGTCTTAAGTCCTGGCCACTTGGTTCGGAAGTGGAAGCGCGAAGTGGAGTGGGCGATACCCGGTGTGCTGGTGCGTGTGATCAAATCCTTTGCAGAGCTGACTGGCTGGCGTGACGCTGCCATCAAACACGTGGGTCCAGCTGTCGCTGTGATTTCCAAGGAAACGGCAAAGCTGGGATTCGACGTGGATCGGCCCTGTGCGGCGCTACGAACCGTACTTCAGACCGTGGCGATCGCTGATGCCAGGGGCAATTCGACCGACGTGCGCAAACCGCTGGTGGCGGCGGCATGCCCGACCTGCGGGGCATTACTGAAGGAACGCAGTGGTGATCAGGAGAACGCGCTTTCCTATTCCGACTACATGGAATCCGACACGCCGGTTCGATGCGCCGGCTGTCACGACAAACTGAGTACGGCCGCCTACGGCTTCCGCAAGGGACCCCACCTGGACCGGTATATCCAGCGCAAAATGCGGCGGTTCTTCGACCTGCTGATCGCCGACGAGGTTCACGAACTGGCAGGGTCCGACACGATCCAGGGCAATACGTTCGGCACGCTGGCGGCGGCGTGTCGCTACACTATCGCACTCACCGGCACGCTGATCGGCGGACATGCTCGTGACCTGCATGCCCCGCTGTGGCGTATGTCACCGGAACTGTTGCGTCGCCGCGGCTTCGATCTCCAGGCGTTGCGTGGCGGCCAGATTGGCGCGATTGGGCGGAATGCGCGTGCTTTCATCGGGCAGTACGGCGTGATGGAACATCAAATCGTCAGGGGCGTCGACGATGAATTCGCCGGCAATGTGCGGCGCGGCGCATGCGGCCGGAAGCGCGAGTATAAAACGGATGAACGGCCGCGGCCTGGCATCAGCCCTGATCTTTACAACCACTTCCTGATCGGACGCGGCGTCTTCATGTCTCTGTCCGAACTAGGACCCGCGCTGCCCACGATTGAGCGCATTCTGGAACCCTGCGAAATGGGATCCGAATTGCGAAATGCTTACACCGAGATCGATCGCGATCTGGAATGTGCGATCAAGACGAAGGCGCACAAGGGGAAGGGGCCGCCGGTCCTCGCCACGATCCGCATCCAAGCTCTCGACGCCTATGCGGACAAGCCGTGGGGCTTTGGCCCCATCACCTGTCCTGCCTATGACGAACAGGGGAATCGGCGCGGCGATACGTTTGTGACTCAACCGACCGACCTGGGCGAGAATCACATCGACGGCAAGGATCGGCGCTTGATCGAAATCTGTCAGGCCGAACTCAAGGCGGGACGGCGCTGCTGCATCTACGTCAGCTTTACGGGTAAACATGATGTAAGGCCCAAAATCCAGACGATGCTGAATGGCGCCAATTTGCGCGCTGTCATCATGCCCGACACAGTTCAGCCGATTGCCCGGGAAGACTGGATCGCCAAGCACCTTGATGAAATGGATGTGCTGATTGTTCATCCCAAGCGGGTGATGACGGGGCTTACCTGTAGCAGTTGCAATGGTTCCGGAACGGGTCCTTTTCAATGCTCACTTTGCGGCTGATCAGGAGCAATTGGCGGGGTTAAATGCTCGTTTTGCAAAGGGAAGCGTTTTCAACCTTGTCAAGAATGCGGCGGGCGAGGTGTGGTTCGGTAGGTTATCTCGATAGCGAACCGTCGCCCTGTACGCGCCAGTGAAACAGCAAATGACGCGTCGAAAGCCTCGGTCAGTAACAACGACCGAGGCTTTTCTTTTAGCTATCAGCTATTTTTCGTCGCTCTTCAGGTTATAATTGGAACAATGTATCGGTCATCGCCCACTGAAAGTGCCGATGAACATCTCAGCCGAAGTCAGTAACCGTGCCGGGCGGACCAACCGACTCCGATTTTTCCTCGCCTCTAACGCTCCCCTTGCAGTCGCGCATTGCACAGCGACTCGCCGCCGACAAACGTGTACTCGTTCGCAGATTTGTAGCCGTGAAAGAAACGAACGCTTAGAACCTTATCACTCTTTTTCGGACGTCCCCTTTTGCTCATGGTTCATCGTTACTAACAAAATGTCCGACGAAAGTTTCACGGTCTTACCTCGACTGCGTCTACGTCGCCGCCGGAAGGTTTAATCGCGTCACCGATAGCGACATCATCAACGTGAGCCATTGATTTCTCCTAATAATTGACATCTGTCATTATCGATAGGGCATAAGCAACTCTTCCCTCAGTTCAGTCGGCATCCCCAAAGTTGCTCCGTACAAGCCGAGTGAATTTCCCTGTATTGGCTTTTGCTGCAGCGGCAAAATTTTAGTGTCCAGTGAAAGTCGCGCCGTTCTTTGGGCTCGTTCTTGCAGCGCCAGTGAGATCGGCTGTGTAGGGCTGACCATTCAGCGTGAGTGTAATGGTCATCGCATATGGAGCGCTGTGCTGTGTTTTTGTGAGATCGATGCCGTCTGCCACCCAGATCGACGTCCAGGATCCGTTCCTGAGTGTCAATTTGAATGGTGTGTCTCCGCCTTGAAAAGCCGGCCTTTTACTTCCCTTCGTTTTCGCCAACTTCAACTTGAGGGCAAAGGTGCCCTGGGCCGATTTTCCATGACCTTTGGCATCCAGCGTGAAGGTGGCGGGCACTCCGCCGATGTTCACAGCGACCTGCGCACCCACGGCGATGAACGTTGCGGGTAGCCCGAGAATGCTGCCGCTTAGGCTGCAGGAATCGTGCCCAGGTTTTACGTTCAGAGCGCCTTTCATAGCTAGTATTCTCAACGGCAGCGCAGTGGGCGTGGCTCCCGCTCCGCCCGTTCCTGTTCCTGTTCCCGTTCCCGTTCCCGTTCCCGTTCCCGTTCCCGTTCCCGTTCCCGTTCCCGTTCCCGTTCCCGTTCCCGTTCCCGTTCCCGTTCCCGTTCCCGTTCCCGTTCCCGTTC
>JBBRPR010000119.1:0-10631 GCA_038227875.1 Planctomycetota bacterium | reverse complement strand
CGCCGCCCAGCACTGGAACCGACTGCAAGGCAGCGAATTGTTAGCGGACATCGTACAGGGCGTCCGCTTTGTGGACGGCATCAAGGAGAAAGTCGCGTGACTTTTCCTCCCGTCCAATCCACAAGATTTGACAATACCCCCACAATTCGCCAATACAACGATTATGGCTTTACGCAGTGCAGCACAATTTCCGGAATCAATCAATCCATCTGGGAGCAGATGGGTTTGAAGCACAAATTCTGGGACATTCACGCCCATACAGTTGCGGAAGTGGAATACGACGGCGCTTTTCATTGCTACGACAACAGCCTCTCGGCCATCTATACGCTGTGCGATGGCAAGACTATCGCCGGTGTCGAGGACATTGGCAAAGATGGCGCCTGCGCGCTCAGCGGCGGAAAAGTTGAGCCGGGGCATATCGCCCGTTACCACTGCCTGGCGGGCACCAGCAAGAATGGTTTCCTGATGGGTGGCGACTGTTCGCGTTCATTGGAAAGTGAAGGTTGTCATGTCTTCCGGGCACCGGGCCTCGCCTACCGCTATTACTTTTACAGTTGGGATTCCGGTCATACTTATAATTTGAATCTCCGCGAAAACGAAACCTACACGCGCTATTACCACCGGCTGGACAAGAAGGATGACGGTGATGAGAAAAAAGAAGGATACAAGTTCACCTCGGATCCAGCGTACTACACGCCCAATCCCAATCCGAACGTGGGTGGTCGCGATCCGGAATCGGTGAATCCCCGTTACCGGATTCGAGGCAATGGCCTGTGGACTTTTCGGCCAGTCTTAACGCCCAGGGAATACATCAAATACATCCACAGCGCCAAGAGCATTGTCGCCAGCGAGCAGGGGCTTCATCCTGAAAAGCCTGCAGCGGCGGCGGGAGTGCTCTTCCGGATCCAGTCTGCAAATGTAGCGACGTCGCAGCATGTCGCCGCGGTTTTCACTCGCAAGACTGACGCAGACGCCGCAAAAATCTCCGTCAGCATAGACAATGGCCTGAACTGGAAGGAGATCTGGAAGGCAACCGCGCTGGGCGAATCGAAAGCCGATGTGAAAGTGATTGCGGAGGTCAATGGATCGTATGAACAACTGTGGAAAATTGAATTGTTCGGGGCCGCAGCGGCAGCCGACGCCCAATTGAACCAGATTGCCATCGAGACGATCACCCAGGTCAACACCAAGACCCTGCCCAAGCTGAACCTCGGTAAGAACACCATCTTCGTTGGCGCGGGCGATCAGACGGAGGCCCTCGTTTACTGGCCGGATCTGCAGGGCGACAACTGGAAGCCGATGGTCGTCGACAGCAAGAACATTGTGACCGATAAGACGCATCAGTCCTGGCACGCGGTCATGCGCCAGGCCGCACCAGGCGAAGCGTACGTCACCTACAAGATGGACGCGCCCAGCGACATTGTGAAATTGAACTACGGCGCGCGAATCTATAACTATGGCACCGGCACGCACGTCGATTACCTGCACTCCTTCGACGACGGGAAGACTTGGATCAAGTCGTTCACGCAGAGCGCCGCGGGGCCGCCGTTCGATGTGATTCATTACCAGGTCGTTGATCAGATCCCGGCCGGCACAAAGTCCGTGTTGTTCAAGTTTGTTATTGAAGGGAACACTGCGCCGGGCGAGCAGAGCTGGGGATTCTATGCGCTGCGGATGGAAGCAGATTACAAACCTGCCGACACAAACTTCCAGCCGCTCGAGATCACGTACAAATGGAAAGAGGTACAGGCGGATCATTCGAAAATCGAGCGCAGCCACACGCAACGCGTGGAAAAGCTACCCTTGACGTATTTCATTAACGTCGGCGGCGACGATCTGCCGGCCATGGAATCCCTGTCCATCAACCTGAGCGGCGCGGTGGCGAACGTAAAGCCCGGTTATTCCGACGGAAAGGATGTTGGTGGCGAAAAATTTATCCACCGCTGGCGCACGGACGGAAGGAATCTCGCGGAAGGAAAATCTTACACGCTCTCGATTCCTCCCAACAAGAGCGATGATAAAGGCAACAAGCTTACCGACGGCAAAGTCGGTCCCCCCTTCGCCGGCGGCGGCGAACCGACCACCTTTGGCGCGTGTTGGGAAAATGCATCGCCGGAGATCACAGTCGATCTGGGCAAAGACGAATCCTGCGGTGCATTCCGCATTCATCTGACCGCCGGATAGCCCTGGTGGGACGCGTTCAATTGGGAAGTCAAAGACAAGGTGGAGGTCCTGACCTCCAACGATGGCAAAGAATTTACCTCCGCGGGGCGCTTCAATATGAATTTGCGCCAGCGGGATGTGCCGATCAATCACATGGTCACTGACGACGACACGGCAACCGGTTGGAATTTCGAACTGATACCGCCTCAGCCCGTGAAGGGTCGTTACGTGAAATACAAAGTGGAGACGCAACGGTACCTGTCGATCACGGAAGTTCAGGTTTTCGACGAGATCAAGTACACGCCCTTCGATCTGAAAATCGCGCTGCCCGGGAACTAACCGGTTCTCAATGCTTGCTCAGTGCGTCCAGTTTTTTCGCAAGCCACGCCGGATCCAACCGGGCGCTGACTTCCAATCGCGTCATCGTCAGGGTGGTTTCGTGTCCGCCACCGATCCCCAGACCGGCATGGTCGTTGGCCTTTTGAGCCTCACCTTCAAACAGTACCTTCCCGTTGCATTTGGTGGTGATGTGTTTTCCGCTGAGCGACGCTTCCAGCGTTCCGTCCTTCGGAATGGCATCCGCGGCGAGATTAACCTGCGTCGTAAAGCCGTCTGCTTTCATGTCCCAGATCCCGCTTGCCTTGCCGACCAGCGCCATGATCTGCGGACTCGTCGCTTTGCTCTGATTTCCGTAAAACGCAAAGCCGAGCGAACCGCCGGTGATCATCGTCAGATTCTTGTAGTCGAATTTAATCGAGGCCCCCTCACCCATGAATTGTGGGATCTGCATCAGCGCGTCCCGTGAATAGCAATTGTAGAGGAACAAACCCTTGGGGAGCCAATTGAAGATGACTTTGTTGTTGCTCTCGGAGCCTTCGAAGTCGTCTTTCACTGCGACCGAGAGATCCCAGACGACCGTGATGCGTTGCGTCCGCGGTTCGTAGGCCGTGATTTTCCCTTTGAACAACTGCGCGATACGCGGATCCAGGCCCAGCTGTGCGCGGTTCATGTCTTCCTTGGCGTCACTGAGTTTCTGCAAGGTGTCCGGATTCTTGATGAACGCGGTCTCGGCGAAGTCCGTTTCGAATTTGCTGAGTGCCAGCAGCAGTGCCTTGGCTTGAGACTGCGATATCTTTCCGGCCATGCGTGTCGCAAGATCCTTCCACGCTGCCTCGGCTTTTACTTCGCGCGCCGAGGTTCGAGTGTCGGCGTACAGGCCTTTTAACGGCGCCTGAAGCAACTGGCCGTCGCAGTGTGTGAGCGCCGCATCGGCCGCATCGAAGTCGGATTTCGCCGCGCACTGCAGCGACTGAGCGAGCCACTCCTCGACCGTGGTGGGCGGGACGCCATCGTGAGCATTGCGCTGAATGTCCGCAAACGCGACAAATACCGTAGCCGATCCCTTGACCGCTCCGTCCAGGATAAGTGGTTTGTCGATCTTGAGTCCTTCGCTGTCGGCGGCCTGTAGGGCGCCATCGATCACGCCGGATTTGGTCTCCAGATGCAGGTTCTGACCGACTCGCTTGCCCAGCGCCTCGCGCCAGGCCGTCTCTCGTTTTCGAATGGTCGCCAGCGCCAACGTGAGCGCGGCCCGCGCATCTTCGGATGCTTCGGTATCCTGCGCGACGAAGCGCTGGGCTGCAGAGACGTCCGCTTGTCCCAGCAGACTCAACGACTGCTTCAGAATCTTTTGCAGTCCGGAGGCCTGATCAGGTCCGGGCGCGGTGGCGGTGGCGGCGGTCGTAGCGGGTGTCGCAGAGGGTGCGGACGGGGATGTCGCCACCGGAACAGTTGCGGGAACATCATTCGTGTTCGTGGTCCGCGAAGCTTCCGGGGGAGGCAAGGCAGGGGGAGGAGCAACGGGCGCAGCCGGAATTTCCGGAGCGGGCGTTGGGGTGACTTGCGCCACCTCGTTTTCCGTATCAACTTTCGCTTTCGATGGCGTCTCTGGAATGGCCGGAGTATGCGCGGGAGCAGGTGATTCGACCACGCGAGGCTCCACGACCGCGGGTGTTGGAAGTGGGGCTTTCTCAATTATCACCTGCGGAGCTGGCGGCGAATTCTTTCCGGCCGTTTCGTGCGGCTTGGAGCCCAATAACAGCACGAGCGCTACCAGTACGGTTACAGCGCTGACGCCACCCAGCGCTGCGGCGAACGATTTGGTCTGTGCTCGCGCGCTGGTTTCAATCGCGGGTTTGGTGGACCGGGCTTCTCCGCGACGCTGCGCGGAAAGGGTGGGGTTGCTAGAAGTACTGGGCTTGCCCGGGATGCGCAGTTCGGCTGGCGTGCTTCGCGCCTGGGGAATCGCGTTGTTGCCGCTGGAGCGACGAATACTTTTGCGGATGTCGGTGTCGGAGATCGCGTCCATCTCCATCGTCATCACACCGACGGCGCAGGAAACGCAATAGACGCCTTTGAGCTGCTTGTTCTTGGCTCGGCCGTCAGCAATGTCTTTTTCGGTGACGCGCTTGCCGCAGGTTTCGCAGAAGTAAAAGTTCATTCCGAATGTATTCCGCTGGCCGTCCCGCGTCAGCACCCAATGAATTCGCCCTGCCGCGTTCGGCGCGACAGGGCGTTTGATTGTAATGGCTGGGCCTTAAAAGTCACTATTTCACATCACTCACTGTTTCGGCCGAAAACGCTTTGTCGACCCGTACCACGCGGCGATTGTAGGTATCGTTCAGGTAGAGATGATTCTCGCTGAAACCCACGCCGCTGGGCCAGGCGAGGGGAATTTCCGGCTGCGTGATCGCTGCTTTCTTCTGCTTGCCCGCTTCGTTGTTGACGTTGATGTACTGCGAGTCGAAATTGCCGAAGCTGCCGATTTCCGCGATCTTGTTGCCCGCATTGTCATACAGCAGCACGTTGGCGGCGAAGGCGCTGGGCATCACCAAACGGCCGTAGCGGTCGACGTCGAAGCGCGGCACGCGGCAGACGCAACACGACGAATTGCCGCCCGGACCAGGCCCGCTGATCGGTCCCAGGCCCGGATAGATGTTCAGCCCGTTCTCCGCCGTGAGCTTGCCTTCCAGCTCGATCTTCGGCGCGGAAGTCATTTTCGATTCGCTGTCCTTGATGCCCAGAATCGCGCCGCCGGCCGAACCAAACTTCACCACGCTCGAATACCAGCGCTTGCCGACTTCGTCTCCGGCCAGGAACGCCGGCATCGCAAATCCCGCGGGCTTCACGTCCAGGCCAAGGTAAATGTTGCCCTGCAGGTCCACACGGACGCCGCCGCCGGCACTGGTGATCGGACCCACCGAAGACGTGCGGAGTTCGGGCGGATAGCCTTTCAGATTGTCGCCCTTGGCGGGGAACTTGCCTTCCAGGTACTGGCCCTTCAGCGCCTTGCCGTCGCCACCGAATCCGCCGACCGCGTAGAGCGTCCAATCGTACATGAACGAGATGTAGACCTCGCCGTTGGGTCCGCAGCCCAACCCCTTTTCGCAATTGCCAATGCCAAAGCGGCTGTAAATCTGAGGGCTGATCACGTTTGTGCCGCTGGGATATGGCGCAGGCTCCAGATCTTTTGTGAAGCGTTCCAGCGGGCCGCTGAAACTTTCTCCGGTGCGGATGTAGAGGAGACCGTCGTAGCCAATCGACAAATCCACGCCGGCCAGCGGCTGACCGTTTTTGCGTTTGAGCATGCCGCCATCGCCGGTTTTGCCGTCGTAGCGCCAGATCAGGTTTCCGCCGTCGGCCACATAGAGCTCATCGCGTGCGTAGTCGACGGAGAGGCGGTTCCAATCCACCTGCGATTCAGGCCGGCGCTTGAACGCCGTTTCGGCCAGGACCAGCGACGAGCCTTTGTCTTCCAGCGCGACGAGGCCTTCGGGCAGGCCGGCGATCCAGATCATCGTCTTGCCGCCGCTGGTGGTCACGGCGATGCGCGGAGAAACCTTGTTCGGAAATTTGTCGTAGACCGCCACGGATTTGGCGCCGGATGCAAAGCCGTCAAACTTTTCGATCGCGATCGCATGGGTGTTCCAGCCGTTGCAGACCATTCGCAGCACGTAGAACGCCCCGGTCTTGGGATGCGCCACGATTTGATGCGGGTTCTTGCAGGGAACTTCCCCCAGCTGCTTTCCATCTTCGGAGTAGACCACGACCCGGTTGGTCTGGCGGTCCGGAACGTAGACATTGTTTTTGGAATCGCAGCCGACGAAATGAATCGGGCCGGACCTGCCGTAATTCTTGCCGCCGTCCTTGGCCCAATTGCCGTCGTAGGTCGCCGGCAGCGTCACGAATAATTTCATGTCGTCCTTGCCATCGAGGCGCATGCGATAAACACCGCCGAGCGGGAAGCGCGGATCCTCCTTCTTCTTTCGATTTTCGGCATTGGGAACGGGGCCGGTCAGGTACAGCCACTTGCCGTCCGGCGATGCGGCGAAGCACTCCACGCCTTCGTGATAGTGCCAGGGATGCCCGTAGTGATCGTTCTCCTGATTCTTGGCATCGAAGATCGGCCAGGGCCGCTGTTTTGTACCAAAGGCCGCGCCCTTGACGCTGCCGTCGGCGTTGATGGCATAGACGTCCTCCCGGTCGGAAAAATACACGCCGTTGGAGAGTGAAGCCGAAACCAGCGACACACCGGGGCTGGCGTAGAAATCCGGGTTCAGACACGAGTAGTTCGTCGGGCGCCAGACTTTAGCGCCGGCATCCCAGCGCGCCACGTTCTTCATCGAATCGGGCTTCATGCTCGCCGGAAACGGCATGAGTTCGCGCAGGTATCGTCCCTGCCCGTCGTACACGCGCAACGTACGCTCACCCTGGTTGTGCGTTCCTGCATACGAGCTGATGTACAGGTTGCCATCTTCATCGGAAGAAAGGCCGTCCACCGCGCCGAAGGTGTAAGGATCTTCGCCGATGAAGCGACCGAACTTGAATTGCGTTCCGGCGCGTGCGCGAATTTTGAAGGGGCCATTCTTCGCCGGCTTGCCGAAGTCGTCCTTGCCGTCCCACGTCAGCGACTGGGAAAGCCCGGCCTTGAGCGGCGCCGGCGGCGGCTTCTCTCCGCCCAGTACGCCGGCCGCGAGGTGCCGTACGACGTCGCCGTTACTGGCGAGCACCGCGACTTCCACGTCGGTCTTTTCGGAGACCGCAAACGAGATCGTGGCGCCATCGCTGGACTTGGCCACCGTGGGCGGCGTCGCGAACTTGACGTCCGCACCTACGGCAAGCGCCGGAAGAAGGGCGCTCACCGCCACAATGCAGACCAGCAGGGGAAGGAAAGATTGACGCATGTTCACTGATTCCTTTTGGGTTTACCCGACTACGAGACGCACCGGAACATGGATGCGCAGTGCCGGCAGGTTGGTCGCCGTGCGGCGTTCGACGACGCGGCGCAACGCCGTCTCCGCCATTTCAGACATGCGCCAGCAGATCGCGGGCGGCACATAGCCTTCCGTCATGAATGCTCTGTAGGTGTCGTTGTAAAGTTCGTCGGCGCACCAACCGATGAGATCCAGATCGCGGCCGAGAACCAGCCCGCGCGTTCGCGCCGCTTTGACGATCGCCAACGCCGCGTCGCGGAACAACGTCAGGATCGCGCGCGGCCGCGACGGTCGTGACAGCAGTGCAAGCGCGTCCTGATCCAGCGTCGTCCGAGCGGCATCGACCACGCGTTCGTTGGTGAAGCCAAGCCCGGCCGCGGCGAGCATCGCCGCGGCGCCGCCGAAACGTTCGCGTCCGTGAGGCGTCGTGTTCAGCGGTCCGAACCAGGTGATGTCGCGATGGCCCTTCTGGTACAGATGTTCCGCGGCGATGAATCCGCCGCGGTAGTTGTCCTGAAGCACTGCGTCAACCGGCGTCTGCTCCACCCACGCGTCCGCCATGACCATCGGCAAGCCCAGGTGTTCGGCCGCGCGGATCAATTCAGGATCGAGCGTATCCAGAATCGCGCCGCACGCGCGCGCGACGCGCAGCTGATCAATGACGTCGGCCACGCTGCGTCCGGAGGTGCTCACCGCCAGCATTGACCAGCCATGTCCCATCGCCGCTTTTTGAAACGAATGCGCCAGCATCGCTTCAAACGCGACCCAGCTGTCCGGCTCAACGGGCGTGGAAAGCAGAAACGCCAGCGGCATGCCGCGATTGGGATCGTGCGAGCGCGCCAGCACGCGGTATCCGCGGCGCGGTTCGGAAACGATCAATCCTTCGCGTTCCAGCGCGCCGAGCGCACGCTGCACGGTCCGCATCGCCAGCCCGTGTGCTCGGCTCAGTTCGCGCACGGGCGGCAGATAGCCGCTCTCTTCCATCTCCCCATTCCGGATCTGATCGCGGATCTGGGAGCTGAGTTTATTAGAAGTGCGGCCGATCGCAGGCACTCTTAAGTTCTCCGTGAATCATTCTCTGTGTCACTGGTGTACCATACACCGGGCCAATGGTGTGTCGATTAAAATCTCTGAAAAATGTCGCTTGAAGCGTGCTGTTTCGCCATTTCTAAATTTGTAAAGCAAATCAATTAAACTATTTATGGTTATATTGTAGCCGCAGATCGGGCCGTAGGAGGCGCTCAAAAGAAGCATCCTTTTTGCCATCGCCACAATTGTATATTGGGCCTAAAAGTGATGTACTGACGTGAACTAAACGCTGCGGGGGAGCCATGGGGCACCAGCCCAAGAATTTGATCATCGTCACGTCAGACGAATTGCGCGGAGACAGCACCGGCTTCGGCGGCAATCCCGACTGCAAAACGCCGAACCTCGATGCATTCGCGCAAAAGTCAGTCGTCTTCGATCATCACTTCGCTGTCCACGGCAAGTGTGTTCCGTCACGCATCTCCATCGTCACGGGGCGGTACAGCCACACCGATGGCTATCGCACCATTACCCAACACTTGCCGCGCAATCACCCCAATTTGCTGACGACGCTGAAAGCCGCACAGTACGAGACGGCCGTCTTCGGCATCAATCACGTCTGGCACGATCCGGATTTCTGGGGGACCAATAAAAAGTCCAGCGGCTGCGTCGACTATCACTCTTACACCGACGACTACTTCCGCCAGTTCACCAACCACTCTTATTCAGTTCAGGCTCCCGCCGCCGGTGGCGTGGAACCACTGAATCTTCCCGAAGGTTACAATTACCGCGGCCGGATTGATGCCCCGCTCACCGGATTTTCCGACGATGCCCGGACCGACCAGGCCATTCATTACCTGCGAAACGTCCGGGATCGCTCGCGGCCGTTCTTCATGCAGCTCAACATCTCCCACCCACATCCGCCGTATGGGGCGGAAGAGCCGTACTTTTCCATGTACGACCGAAAGCGAATTCGGTCCTGGCCTCACGCGCTGCCAAAGGGAGCACCGTTGCCCTTGCAGGTGATGCGAGCCGTCCGCACGACGCTCGAAGATAACGACGCCGTCTTTCGTGAAATTCAAGCCACGTATTATGCGTCGATTACCAAAGTCGATCACCTGATCGGGAAGTTATTCGCCGCCGTGGAAGCGGAAGGATTGTTCGACGACACCGTTATCCTCTTTGCCGCCGATCATGGCGACTTCGCGGGACAGTACGGCCTCGTCGAAAAGTGGGACACCGCGATGAACGATTGCATTCTTCACGTGCCCTGCGTGCTCTTCGCGCCCGGACTACCGCAAAATAAACGCGTCGACAGCCTGACCGCGCACACCGACCTGGCGCCCACGTTGCTTGAACTGCTGCGCCTGAAAGCGAACTGGAACGTTCACGGCGAATCGCTGCTGCCGATCATCGCGGGAGAGAAATCGAAAGCTGCCGTCTTCGCCAACGGCGGCCACGAAGACGAGATGCTCGCTCGAGTCGGCACCGCCGTCGATGGCCACGTCACCGGAAAGCAGCGAACCTACCAGACCGATCCCCGCACCATGTCCCGCACCAAAATGGTCCGCTCGGAGAATTTTAAACTGGTCGTCCGGCTGACCGGAGGCAATGAACTCTACGACCTGCGTCGCGATCCCTTCGAGACCGAAAACCTCTGGGGCCGCGAAGAATACCAGCGAACCGTCCAGGAACTCCTGCTCCAACTGACCGAATGGAGTTTGAGAACCGACACCGATCTTCCGTATCAATCCACCGCCGGCGCGTAAGCACGAAATGTTGCATTCATAACAGCTCTGAAGTTATTATGGTTCGGGATATTATCGACCCACGCAAAACACTCCGTCCGAGAATAATTATTGATTCGAATATTCGAACGCCGCGCCAGACCGCCGACGATACGAAATTGTCGCGGTTGTTATCGCATCCATGGCGAGGGCTATCAAAATGTACCGTCAACTTTTCGATCAATTCAGCCACGTATTCGGTGTTCAAAACACCAAAATCCTAATGTTGCTGTTGCCGGGATGTCATTGGCCACTTCAAAATAGGCCGGGCGTGGCCACTTCAAATTAGGCCGCCTAAAAATACCCTATGACGTTCACAGTGGACGCCATTTCTATTCTTTCGATTCCGTTTTGCAAGCCTTGTCGGTTGCCTGTTTGGCTG
>JBBRPR010000118.1:0-10754 GCA_038227875.1 Planctomycetota bacterium | reverse complement strand
GCGTGGGTGAAGCCGAGGTTGGCCGTGCAAAGAAGGTCGCGCTTCAAAACCAGGCTTGTGTTGTTGTCCAGCGGAGCGTTCATCTTGTTGGCTATCAGGATGCGTTGGGAACCGTCGGGCGAAAAGACCCAGATCTCGTTTCGCAAGATCTCAGAGACATAGATGTTGCCCTTTGCGTCCAGCTCGACCCCATCGAATGGCGAGTAACCGCTGGGCTGCAAGGGCTGGGGTTCACCGGCCGTTCCGTCCTCCTTGATCGGGATCCTGAGCACCATTGGGTCGCCATCGGTGACGGCGTAGATGTTCTTCTCCTGTTTATCGAGGGCGAGATCGTTAACGCCGAGGGGTGCTCCCGAATAGGGCCTTGGCGACCAATTGAGCAGCGCGTGGGCCGACCACAGATCAACTTTCTTGCCATCCGGCGAGATCTTCCAAATAGCCGAGTAGGTGAGGTCGGTCATGTATACGTTGCCTTGCGAATCGATCGCCACATCGTCAGGAAAGCAAAACGGCCAACCGTCCGCTTTTGTGGCGAGGGCCGTAACCTTTCGCATCTTGGCATCGATCTTATAGACCCCAGAGCGAGTCACCGTCGCGTCCCGGCACGAGGGGTGAAAGGGATTCGCCAAATCCGTCGCGTCATATTTGGAATGGGCCTTGTACGCGACGTAAATATTGTCCCCCTTGTCGAGATCGAGACCGATCAGGTCCCCCTTTCCGCTCTCTTCCTTCGACGGGACCCAGGCGATGTGATCGTAGCTACCATCGTCCTTTAGCATAATTACTTCGCCGGTGTGCAAGAGAGTTGCGTAGATGTTGCCTTTCGAATCGATTCCCAGGCCCTCGGGTGTGTCGGGGAGCTTGGCCATGACCCATGCTTTGAACTGCGCCGATGCAGGCGGCGCAGTAGCGGCGAAGAACCAAGCCCAACCGATTAGACAAAACACAACCCCCAGAATTTTGCTTTTGTGCGATGCCGATTTGAACATGGTGCCTCTCCATTGGCCAATCGCTGCGGTGATCCCGTAGTGCGAGAGCGTCCACCCGATCCGATCGAGCCTCCTGTTGCCAGGCAGCTGTCAGCCATGGTTAATTTCCCTGGGCGAACAGCCGGGCGGATTCTACACTACGGCGCTTCTCGGGAATGCGCCCGAGTCACGGGCCACTCGGAACTTAGCGCCTGACGGGTCATAACTTCCGTATTGCCGACCATACGGACGGTGGCGACGGTAAACGCTGTGCCGTTGATCGTGTGTATAGCTGCAGGCCGGCAACGCAGGGCGCGCTCATCCTAATATTGCATGCCGTCAATCCGCGTTGTATACTGAACCGCATGGTTCAGTATTGCCAGACCCGCTTCGATGTCTCGTTCGGCGCGCTCGCGGACGTCACCCGACGCGGCGTCCTGGAGCAGCTCGGGCGTGCAGACGCTTCGATCACGGCCCTTGCCGAGAAATTCCACATGACCCTCACGGGCATGAAGAAGCATGTAGGCGTCCTGGAGCAAGCGGGGCTCGTCACCACCGAGAAGGTCGGGCGCGTGCGGACCTGCAAGCTCGGCCTACGCGGACTGCAAGAAGAGGCGGCATGGATCGAGAGGTACCGCCAGCTCTGGGGCGCGCGCTTCGCATGATGTTTTTGATGTATACCGATGGATCAGACGTTACCTGCGGAGCATACTTCAGCCGCCTGTCACGCATGATAAGGATGTCTCAGACGGCCTTCGGGTGGAGAGCAGCCCGTACTTTCTCTACATGCGTTCCATGACTGCGAATGGCTTCGTGAAGTTGGTCGCCGGTGACGCCAAACTCTTTGGACCAATAGGCAATGTCGGATGATATCTTCGGATTGATCTCTTTCGGGTCGTGTGGCCCTTTGGCGTGCTCTTCATGGATTGCGTGGGGTTCGTGCCCTTTCGGTGCGTCATGATGCTCTGACATTGACTTTTCCTCTTTTCGGCTTGATTAGGTAGATGAGCAGAGGGACGCGCCGAAGCCTCACCGGTATGAACCTTCTTCCAATCAAACTCTCGGTGATGCGTAGGTGACAGCCCTCACGTAAGCAACCTTTCGTCGTGGGTAAACGCTACTTGAAATCCATTTGTCCGACAATGCGGGTTGGCTCAGGCGTATTCTACGCCCACTCAAGTAAGTGCCGATAGCTGAATTGCATAGTCCTAGAAATGCCAACTCTCAGCACGTTTTTTTGTAACGCTTTTTGAGCTGGCGAATCATGCGAAGAGAGGTAGCAGTAGACTGCCAAAGGGATCGATGCAAGAACATCTAGCGCATTCGCCAGATCGTTACGTTGCCACGGCGTTAGCCGCAGCCAGTGCTGGGGCAATGTTGTACGTTGGGCTCTATCAGGGTCGTGCTCTTCGACATCTATGATGCCGGTCTTTCACTACGGGTGCGAAGCGATTGCCGATGCAGCTTTTGCGAAGCCTTCTGGTATCCCGGACGGCTACATTGCGGTCAATGACACGGTCTCGACATGATGGGTCCACCTCAGTGAAAAAGACGATCCCAGGATTCACGCTCATAGACAAAACGAATGGCGGTAGACCAATTTCCCCCGGCAACGGCTACAGCTTGCTCGGGTCGTGGTCGAGTGACGGGCTACTCGGAAGTAATCGATCGCGACGCTGTGCAGAAACTCTCTTAGTGCTTGGTAAGTCGGGTTACCGGAGAAGTGGTTTTTCGGAAAGGCGAGTCGAGCCCTGCCGTAGATCCACAATCCTTGAAGTTTCCTTCAGCGTACGCCAACGATCAGTATCGGATAGGGCCCTTCCCACATCGGTAGAGACAATCATCCTTAAATCATGGCCGGAAATTGGGCTACGCCATTTTGCCGAAGTTAGCTCGGATCTGCGGCCCTACCGCACCGGATTTTATGAGTGAATACGGGGCCCCGCGAGGGGCTTAGCTGGTCTTCGTATTCAAAATGATGTTTTTGGTACCGATGATTCGGCAGTAGGATCGCGGACAGTTCCGAAGGTTCGTTAGAGTTTCTGGAGTCAGTAACTGAAATCCCGCCACAATTCAACCATTACAAGAATTAACCCCAAAAGGAGAAAAAAAGAGAACGCATTGGTGTGGGAAGTTAAACGAGCAACAAGCGCCAACGCGATGCAAACGCCACCCGCGATCCGCTTCCAGCCCCAGGGTTTTCGTTTTCGCTTCTTGGTTTCGGCATCGAACATTATTATTTAGCTCTCCAAGGCTGTTGTAAGCACTCCGCCCTATTCTAAGGCCTTGAACTGTGGCGACGGAATTGTAAATTCGGAAAAGCCAATTTATCAAAACAAGCTACCTAAGCATTCAACCTTGGATGCTAAGCAGACGCTGCACGGCCTGGATGATGCGATCAACAAAAGGGCTCCATTTCGCAACTGGGGTCGCGGGATAGAATTTTTCGTAAGATTCGGGGATGTTCAAGCCTGGAATGTTTCTCAAATCTTTAGCAAACTCATCTCGGTACATTTCTGACTTTTCATTACCACTTAACCAACCAAAATTAGGGATGAAAATTCCATCTGACCTAACCGTATATAGGGAACCGCGTGCAATTTTGCGGAATTTGGCACTGAACGACGCAGTAGTGACGCCGGTCCCCCAGCTCAGCTCGTCGGCGACATCTCGCGAAAAATTAAGCAGCTTCTTGATTGCAAAACCGTCCGATTCAGTCACATTCTTAGTTTTGAGATCAGTCAAAAAGCTATTTTCATCCCACGCGCGTCTCGGACTTTGAGACGCAGCGTCGACATCTTTCTTGACCTCGGCACCGAATAGTCTTGGAATCATGATTTCGTATGCTTCGTACTGATAGAATTCCATCTCTACAGCGTAGATATCAAAACGGCTGCTTTGATTAAGAAAAACGATTAAATTCTTAAGAGGATCATGCAATTGATCCATTAAGACGACAAATTTAATCTTGCCGGCATTGAGATTTCGCTTTACGGCGTGAAGTGTGTTCGTAACATCGTCATCCTCCATCACAAAGAAGTCTTTGATTCGCTGAGACACACTTACTCGAAACGTCTTGTTTGCCTCCCTTTCCATCCACCCGGTGAATTCACTGAAATCCTGATACGAGCGCCAGAGTGAAGCGCCGTAGTCCAACACCTGAGCGACGACCAGGCGCTTGTCTGGATTCTTGTAGAGTTTGGTTTCGACGCAGTAGATGTCGCCGTCTTTATCAATTCCGATGGCATCGATAGGTCCACTATCAGTGGGAAATTCTCTTCCTAGCAGGAGCAGGCGAATGTCTTCCTTAATGTCATAAAGCGGAATACTTTCGGGATTCGCGTAGATGTATTGTTGGAGCTGGTCTTCTTCGGCGAAATCAGACTTGTCGATTCTCTTTGCATTCTTTCCATCCCTAGAAATAATGATCGCCATAGAAAGCTCCCGTATCGCAGGTTCCGTTGACGCTAAAGCTCAAAAGCATACTACTTCAGTTGTCAGATGCTCGCGTCGCGCAGTCCTACGACCGTTGGAAACGCCACTACGCAGTCGTAATCCCACAATCCTTGATGTCTCCCGCATCCGTAGCCCAACGATCGATTGCTGAGAGCCTCTTCCTACATGCGTGAAGGCGATCTTTGCCTAAATCATGCCGGAAGTTGGGCTACGCGGTTTTTAGGGAGATCAGCGGGTTCTACCGTCCCACCGCACCGAGAATGAGGGGGCCCGATGAGAGCTTAAGCAGGTCTTCGTATTTAGAATAATTTTTTGGTACCGATGATTCGGCAGTGGGATCTCGGCCAGTTCCGCCGTTCTTTTTAATTTCTCAAGTCAGTAGCTGAAATCCCACCATAATTCAACCATTACAAGAAGTATCCCCAAAAGGAGAAAACGCATTGTTGTCGGAAGTTAGACGAGCAAAGACGGCCGGTGATGATAATTCTGTGTTGCACATATATAATGGCGCTCACATGTTAGACGGTCTGAAGGTCGCTAAAATGGATGCGCAAATTCGCCTTATTTGTCCGGACCATCCAGCGGCACCTCTTGAAAACGGAACAACCGTTGTTGGTGACGTTACCCGATTTTCCCGACATTGCTCCGTTGATGGATGCCATAATCTCGCTTACGCCAGCACCGAAGAAGAGCTTGACCAAAACGTTCAGGAGATGGGCCGAACGTTTCGGGATTCCTAACTTCGTGTTGAGACCTCGCCTTTCGGTTCGCTACCGGGCCACGGCTCGGTCAATTGTCCTTTTTGCTCCGGTGTCATCGACTCTTCGAGCTCAGCGAGAAAGCTTCGCGGCTCTGCATCAGGTTCCGCGGAGTCGAGAAGTTCAATAGGATGGGCCCCGGGGTGTATAAGTGTGCCTATCCGAGGGCAAAAGGGAAATCCCCGATTAAAGTTACGAAGCCGGGAATTGTGCCGCGCTCCACTTGACACGGCATGACGCGGTGCAACTGATCGAGGCTTCTATGTTCACAGCCGCCCCGCACTGTTGGAAAAAGGGGTAAGCATTGAATCAGACGGTTGCTGGAGTTTTTGGGGAGCAGATTCAGAGTTCATAAAATTGAATGCCAATAAGTGAAAACAGTGAATATCCGCATCAGAAATACACGCGACGTTTGAAGGCGGGGTCTGGTTGCACGCACTACATTGTCGCGACAGCCCAGCGCCGTCGAATGATCCATTCGGCCACGATTAAATTCGGGACCCAGCATAGCCATGAAATGGGGACGTATGCGCGTAAAAATGGCCAGTGGAGCACAAACAACGCGAAGGGCAAATAATGGCGCAGCGTAACCGCCGCCAGTGAAAGTGAAAAATTACGGATCATCCACTCGCGATGCTCTTCGATGCGTCCTGCGCGGGCATAGCGATAGGCCATCCAACCGGTGAAGAACCACGCTACGGCCAGAAATCCGAAGCCGAAATGGGTCACCACACCGCCAACAGAGAAAAATGCCAACGCGAATCCCGCCAGGGAACCCAGCGCAACAGCCAAGAGATAGACCTGACCCATTCGCCGGTGAAGCGAACGATTGCGATCGCGCAGCCGTCGCGAAAATTGGAACGGTCCAAAGAGCAATGCGACGGAACCTCCAACGATGTGCGACAGCAACAACCAGTAATGTTCGTTGAAGTGCCCGACAGGCCGGCGAAAGTAATACTTCGAAGCTACACCTACAACTCCCAGGCACAGCAGGACACAAATTCCCCAGCGAATTCGCGTGCCAACGCTGGAGGGCTGCGCCGGCAGCGCAGTGGGTGCATGGAACGCCACGGGAGAAAGTTCCGCCATCGGCTTGGCCCCGACGCTGAAGGTACGCGCTCTAGGATACGCCCAGACCTGGCGATTTGTTTCATGCGTAATGTGGTGTTCGCCGTCTCAAACAGCCGAACGGCTCCATTCTCCGATCGATTGAAACACAACCGTGGGGTGAACGCAGTTTTTATTGTGTCTACCCAGTTGGCAACAAGCTCCGGTTCGTTGATGGGCGCACGCTTTTCACGGGGCGATAGAGCCCGCATGCGATGACAGGTTTCCGTCAGGATTGTATCCGTACAAGGCGGCGGCCAAGAGTTTTTAGTCTCCTAAATGATTGGTGTCGACTAGCAGGGCTAATTGCCCTTCGGCCACAGATCACTCACTCCCGATTGCCTTTCCCATATGATTCTCAGAAGGTGCCGTTGGTGTTCTTCCAGTGATCGCGCGGCGGAATCACAGAGAGCACGTCCCAATGCTCAACAATCTTGCCGTTCTCCACTCGAAAAAGGTCGTAGTTCGCCGTGGGCGGGTCGGTGCGTGCTTCGACGAGGGCAAGCACGAAATTGCCTTCCGCGATGTAGAGTCGAGGAATCAGCACCTGCGCAGCGCCGGGCTTCACCACCCCGGAGACCCGCGCTTGCATCCGTGCGCCACCATCACCAACTTTGGAGGCATGTTGGGTGTAATGATCACCATCGATGAACTCACCGACACGATCGAAACGCAATTCAACGGTCACGACTTGCTTGAAGCCGGAAACGAGAGTGCGATTGGCTTCGGTCCGTTCGCGACCAACAACGGCCGTCGGGCCATCCACCTGCGTATGCCCGGACGGATTGGGACCGGTCTCGGGGGTTTGTCCGCCCCAATGTTCGACGATTTTGCCGTCCTTGAAACGAAAAAGATCAAACGCTATGACCGGCCCCGAAAAGCCGGGCCAGCCTTCGTATTTCGAATGAAGCATGACGATGTCGCCATCCACAACCGTGCGATAAATCGTAATGTTCGTCGTCCTAGAATTCGCTAGCTCGGTAACAAAAGCCCTCAGGCCGGGCAGTCCGTCCCCAATGTTCGGATCGTGTTGCACGAACGGCTCGGAAAAGAAACGATCAATGGCAGTGGAATCTCGATTTCGACAAATCTCGATCGTTGCCTGCCGCGCTATCGCACCTAGGTCGGAGGCATCAGGGTGATTCCGCGCTTGAGCCCGCGCCGGTCCAAAATCGGACAGCAGACACATAATTCCAACCAGAGCGGCGAGACGGGACCACACTTGCAGTCGGTTGCGATCTTCCAGTTGCATGATTCCACCTCCTGGCGGTTGCGCCTCTAATTGTCACTGGCTCCCGGGTTCGATGACAATATTGCAGCATGGCTTGTCTGGTCGGGAACACCTCGGGCACGACTTCCGGCCCTTCGCCTCTGGGTCCAAGGGGCATCTGTCTGGATCGATGTAGGGGTGCGTAAACATCCATTATCTCCAGTTGGATAGTCTATCAACACGTCCGGTCCCAAGGCCGAAGATCGCGAGGGACGGCGTACTATGCCGTCGGAGCAACGAAATGAGGGTGGTTGCGGATCAATTCCGGGGAGGCGAGCTCTGTATTCCCACAATCATTGTTGTCTCCGGCACCCGTTCGCCAACGATCAGTCCTCAAAGTTGTCTTCGTACACTCGAACGCGGAAAATCAACGAAAACAAGCCGGAGGCAGCGCTACGCGTGGTTGAACTAAAAAACGCTCGGCTTACAGCAAGCTCGCCGGATTTTATAGCTGAATAGGAGTCCCGTTGGGGATCTTGGCCGGTCTTCGAATGCGAAACAATTTCCGGGTACCCACGAACCCGGGCCAGATCAACTTGCCATTACAGTCCCGCGTAACCGCCGCGTAGCCGCGAAACACGTTTTTGGCGGTTTTGAGGTTTCTGGCTGTTCGTAGAATCAATAACTTACGTGGATTCAACGTGGGCCGTGGGTTCGATTCCCTCCGCCGGCACCAGTAATTTCAAGAATTGATTCACGGTGCCGTTCACTGATCGCCATACCTGCTTTGCCCGATGGTCACGGTTGGTAGTCCCGCTAGAATTGACTGTTGTCACTCTGCTTCCCTCATCGCTCGCCACTCAGGAATCGAGGAAAAATGTTTAAGTCCCTTTTTACTTTGACTCTTTGTCTGTTTGTGATTTCCGGTGCCCATGCTTCGCCTCAATCCACGCGTGCCCAGGAATCGCGCTCGGGTTCGCTGATAAACATTCGCGTGTCTCGGACCACCCAGGTGGTCAACTATCGCGATCGCAGTTCCACCAAGATCGACTTCCAGGGAACACCGCTCATGGCCCGCGCCGAAGGTAAGGCCGAAATCGAGGCCAAGAACGGGCGCATCGCGATCAAGGCGGAGTTCGAGCACATCGAGCCGGCCTCGAGTTTCGGCTCCGCGTACCTGACTTATGTTCTGTGGGCTATTTCGCCCGAGGGCACGCCGAACAATCTCGGCGAACTGTTGCTCGATGGCGGCAAGAGCAAGCTGCAAGTCACCACGAATCTCCAGACCTTCGCGATGATCGTGACCGCCGAGCCGTACTTTGCGGTGAGCTATCCCAGTGAAGTTGTCGCCCTCGAAAACGTTGTCCGCGGAGACACCCGCGGCGCGGTCAGCAGCGTAGATGCCAAGTTTGAACTTTTGCAGCGTGGCACGTATGACGACATGCGTCTGGAGCGCTACCTATCCGATTCGAAAGTCCCGCTGTCGCTTTACGAAGCGCGTAACGCCCTTCGCATCGCCAAGGCCCAGGGCGCGGCGCGGTATGCGCCCGAGTCGTGGACCAAGGCCGAAGACTCTTTGCGTCGCGCCGAAGACTACCAGTTGCGCAAGCAGCACAAAGCCGTGGCCACGGCTGCTAGGGAAGCGGCGCAGGCCGCCGAAGACGCCCGAAACATCGCAGTGCGCCGCCAGGAAGACGAACACGTCTCAGAGCAGCAGCGCGCTGCTGACGACGAGGCCCGCCGCGCCCGTGCGGCGCAGGAAGCCGAAGCCCAGGGCCGCGCCGATGCCGACCGCCAGCGTATGCAGGCTGAAGTAGCAGCCGCCCAGGAAGCCAAAGCGCGCGCCGAAGCGGACGCTGCCCGGGCGCAGTCTGACGCCCAGCGCCAGGCCGCTATGCTGCAGGAGCAGCAGGCCCGTGACGCCGCCGCGCAATCGGCTGCGCAAGCGGCGCAATCTGCCCAGCAGGCTCAGGATGCCCAGGCCCAGGCTCAACAAGCGCAGCAACTCGCCGCGCAGTCCGAGCGTGACAAACAGGAGCTTCGCGCCAAGCTGCTGCAGCAATTCAACCGCGTTCTGGAGACCCGAGACACCGTCCGCGGCCTGGTCGTAAATATCGGCGACGTTTTGTTTGACACCGGCCGGTACACCTTGCGCAGTCCCGCGC
This sequence comes from Planctomycetota bacterium, assembly GCA_038227875.1. Taxonomy (GTDB): domain Bacteria; phylum Planctomycetota; class SZUA-567; order H5-PLA8; family H5-PLA8; genus JBBRPR01. Next base: position 1,090 of record JBBRPR010000118.1, on the reverse strand, counting down.
GTGAAGCGTTGGCGAAGCTCTCCGGAATCGTTCTAGCCTACCCAGGGTTACGTCTGCAGGTGGAAGGTCACACCGACTCCACCGGAACTGCGTCGTTCAATCAGAAGCTATCTGAGCAGCGCGCCGGTACGGTGCGCGATTACCTCGTCCAGCAAGGTTTGGATACGAACTCCATCTCCGCTGCCGGCCTGGGCGAAGACAATCCTATCGCCGAGAACACCACCGCCGCGGGGCGCCAGAAAAATCGCCGCGTGGAAATTATCGTGAGTGGAGAAGTGATCGGTACACAGATCGGCGGCCAGCAGCCCCAGCAATAGCCCGGAAAGTAGAGCAAATAAAAAACGCGCCGTTTTTTCGGCGCGTTTTTTATTTCACTACTTGTATCCAGGTTTCTTCAGCGATCCGCGATCAGCTTTTCTTGGTGTCAATTTTCAGATTGACCACCACTTCCTTGCGGCTTTCAAAACTGGAGATCGCGCGGGTAGGGGACTTGGCGCCGTCTTTCTCCGCATGGATTTCGTAATCTATATTCGGATCTAAACCGCTGAACTTGTAACTTCCCGTTTCGTCCGCGATGTAACTGCGCACCGCGTTGTTGCGTGTGTTCTTCAGAAACACCACGCCCGTGGGCAGGGGAGTTTCCGCTTTGTCGGTCACAATGCCGTGCACGCTGCGCAGTTGCGATTCTTTCTTGGCTTCCTGCGCTGCCACGAACGCCGCAAAGAAGGAAAGCGCCACAGCCAGTCCAACCACTTGACGCCAGGTCTTCATCACTTGCCTCCTTCTGCAGGCTTCAGATGGAAAATAATCTTTTCGTCGCCGCTGCTGTCTTTGGCGCTTATCGCTCGCGTCTGCGTTTCAAACCCTTTGCTCGCCGCCTGCATTTCGTAATCTGATCCGGGCGGCACGCGAATTGCAAACTCTCCCCTGGAATTCGTATGCGTTTCCCAGTGACTCTTTTTCTCATTGGCTCGCCGGATGCGCAGCTTTACTTCCCGCATCGCCAATCCGCGCTCGTTGAAAACTGTCCCGCGCAGCAGCAACTCATCGGCATGAGTTCGTTTGCTTTTGCTGGCTGAAGAACTCTCGG
>JBBRPR010000117.1:0-11025 GCA_038227875.1 Planctomycetota bacterium | reverse complement strand
GCAGCATGCATCACGGTGACGTTCATGCCGGCCACGTACCGCTGCGCAAGCCTGCCGAGCCGCTCGACACAGCCGACGCGGCGCTGCCGTTTCACGCGCTGATCGCTGTCGCGGTGCAACAATCGGCCGCGTAACTTGAACCCAAATGATGATTCTTCAACGGGCTGCTAAAGGTGCAGGACGTCTGGCAGCCGGATCGCCTAAGTCGCGGACTGCGTCACTCCGTCGTCCGGTGAAACTAAGTTCTCCACGTCGGAACACCCCATCGCGGTGCGAACGCAGGCGTGAGGCGATGGTAATCAGGCCGGCTTGTCCTGGTCCAGCACACTGCGTACTTTGCGGGCCAGTGTTCCGGGCGTGTATGGTTTTTGGAGGAATGCGGTTTGAGCTTGGAGCACGCCATGGCGGACAACGGCGTCGTCGGTGTAGCCGCTTACAAAAAGCACCATTAAGTCGGGGCGTTCAGCCAGTAGTTTATCGGATAACTCGCGCCCGCTCATCAGCGGCATTACCACGTCGGTGACCAGCAGGTCGATGCGCGAGTTGAACCGCTTGAGCACTTCGATTGCGTTAGAACCATTGGTCGCGGCGAGCACCGTGTAGCCGTAGGATTCCAGCGCGAACGCGGCGAGTTCGCGGACATCGGCTTCATCTTCGACGAGCAGAATGGTTTCTTTGCCGCCGGGCTGCGGAGCTTCCATTTTCGATGCAGCGTCGGCGGAACCCAGATGCGAAGCGACGGCAGGCAGATAAATCTTGAACGTGGTTCCGACGCCAACTTCGCTGCAGACGTCGATGCTGCCGCCGCTCTGCTTGACGATGCCGTGAACGACGGCCAGTCCCAGTCCGGTGCCTTTGCCCACGCTTTTAGTGGTGAAGAACGGTTCGAAAATGCGCTTCTTGGCTTCCGGAGAAATCCCGGTGCCGGTGTCGGAAACGGCCAACATGACGTAGTGTCCGGGACGGGTATCGAGGCAAGTAGATACGTTGCTCTCGCCCAATTCGACGTCGCTCGTTTCGAGAATCAGTTTTCCGCCGCGCGGCATCGCGTCGCGAGCGTTCACGGCCAGATTGATGATCACCTGTTCGAGCTGCCCCGGATCGACTTTGACGGGACTGAGGTTCAGACCCAGCACGGTGCTGACCAGCACGTCTTCGCCGATTAGGCGGCGCAGCATTTTCTGAACGTCGACGACCACCGCATTGAGATCCAGGATTCGCGGTTCAAGCACCTGCTGCCGGGTGAACGCCAGAAGCTGGCGGGTCAGCGATTCGGCGCGCGTGCTGGCCCGGCAAATGGCTTGGACAATCGGCGCCCTGACATCATTGGGGGGCAGCTTGTTCAGGAGCATCACGCCATAGCCACCGATGACCGTGAGCAGATTGTTGAAATCATGTGCGACACCGCCGGCCAACTGGCCGAAGGCTTCCATTTTTTGAGATTGGCGGAGTTGCGCTTCGAGCCGCTGCCGAACGTCCAAGGCCCGGATACGCTCGGTGATGTCGCGGCAGGTCACGGTAAACAGTTTCTGGCCATCGACGAGGATCTGGGAGATGGAGGCTTCGATCGGAAATTCCTCGCCAGTCGAACGTATGCCGATGGGACCGAACTGTCCTATGGCACGCGCGGCGATTCCACTCCTCTCCGGAATGAACCGGTCCAGTGGTATTCCGATCACCGCGGCAGCGGTGCAGTCGAACATCTTTTCGCCAGCGGAGTTGATCAGAATCACGCGCTGCTCTTCGTCGACGGTGATGATGCCGTCCATCGCGGAGTTGACGATCCCTTCCAACCGGGCCTGCTGCAGTTTCGAGACGGTTTCGGCGCGGCGGCGCTCCGTGACATCGGTCACTGCGATCATGACAGACAGTTCAAACGACTTACCGGGCCGTGGGTTTCCGGGCATGAGTATGGCTTCGATCTCCGCGATGCGCGGCGGAAATCCCTCGCAGACCAGGGTTACGGCGCAGGATTGCTTGGCTTGTGAGTCGAAAACCTTCTGCAGGAAAGCCGCGAAGACCGCGCGATCACCCGGCGCGACGAACGTATCGAAACGCGCTTTTCTCGCGTTGTCACGTACAGCGCCGACCAGGCGCGCGCCCGCCAGATTCAAATCGCGAATCGAGCCATCGGCGCCCAGGTTGAAGCAGTTCACGGGAGAAAAGTCGTAGAGGTCCGTGTAACACGCCAGCCCGGCTTCGACCTCCACGCGCGCCGCGCGCAATTCTTCATTCTGCATTTCCAGCTCGATCTGGTGGACTTGCAGTTCATGCAAGAGTCGCTGCGTCTCCGCCGGCGATGGCGCCGACCCCTCTGGGACGGCGTGCCTTTTCAGCCGGCGCTCCGCCTGCCGGCGGAGGTCGTCATTGGGTGTGGCGGCATCTTTGTGCATAGACCTCTTTCTGTGCGCCATCAGCCTGTTGAAAAACACTATTCTGCCACGTTAGGTCAGGAACTTTTAAACGGGATGCTATCAGGCGATGGGCTTTTTCAATTCAGCGACGCGTTTTTCCAGAATGGACTGAGTCTTCTGCAGCACTAGCTCCAGAGCTTTGGCATGGTCCAATTCCGTGGACTGCGTGGTGAAGCGTTCTTCCAGCGTATGCAACGCTCCTTTTAGATCGGTTTCCAGATTTTTTGCGGTGGTGATGTCCGAAAACGTAATCACGACACCGTCGATCCGGTTGTCTTCCGTGCGGTAAGGCATGATGCGTATTGCAAACCAGCGGCCATCGCGGGTGGAGATCTGGGATTCCTTGAACACGAGCGATGCCAGGACTTCCTTTACGTCCGAGATCAGGGAGGGATAGTCCAGAGCCGAGGCCAGATCGCTGATGGGCCGGCCCACGTCCCCGGGAATCAGCTTGATGATCCTGGCCGTTTCAGTGGTGAAGCGCCGGATGTTCAACTTGATGTCCAGAAAGAGCGTGGCGATGTCGGTGCTGTTGAGCAGATTGTTCATGTCGCCGCTGGCCCGCGACAACTCCGTGACTTTCGCCTGCAGTTCGCCGTTGACGGTCTGCAACTCTTCGTTCATGGACTGCATTTCTTCCTTGGACGTGGTGAGTTCTTCATTGGCGGACTGCAGTTCCTCGTTGATGGACTGCAGCTCCTCGTTGGTGGATTTGAGTTCTTCCTGCGAGACCTGCATCTCCGTACGGGCCTCGTGCAGTTCGTTGCGCACGCGTTGCAATTCGAGGATTGCGGCCTTGAGTTCCGCCCGCACTGACGCCGCGCCGTGGGAGGCGCCTGTTTTGGCGGAGGGAAGTTTGGCCGGCACCGCCAGGTCCGAGAAGACGACCATCACCAATCCACGCATTGCTTCGGGTTCGGTAAGCGGATGAATCGCCACGTCTACGAACAGGGAGTCACCGCTGGATTCGCGTACGCGCCTTGAAACGTGGGAGGCGACTTGGACGGACTTGAGTGTCACGGTGGATTTCTGGCGGACCGCGCGCGGAAAGGCCTCGCTCAAAGCCTCGCTCAAGCCCTTGCGGGCCATGGCGAACAGATTCAAGTTCGCCTTGCCCGCGGCGGGTTCAAGATATTTCCCGGTTTTGCCGCTGATGTAAAGAATGTTTCCCTGGCTGGTGACCAGCACGGCGGGAGGAGCGTAGTCCTGGAGCAGCAGATGGTCGGCGGCGGTCTGGAGATTAGGCTCGGCTTTGGGCGGAACAGAGGCCGAAGCGTCCCGCTGCCGGCGAAAATTCGATACCGGAAATTCGAAATTCTCGGGCTGTCGGCTGGTTTTGACGCGCCGGTAGATGCGCGACTTGCTGGAGATCGCAGTGAACCATTCCTTGGCCTCACCCACCGTTTCCGAACTGCCCTGAAACAGGATCCCGCCGGGATTGAGGCTGTAGTGAAAGAGCGCAATCAATTTCTTCTGCAGTTCTGATTCCAGATAGATGAAGAGGTTTCTGCAGGAGACGATATCCATCCTGGTGAACGGCGGATCCATGATGATATTCTGCCGGGCGAAGATCACCGCGTCGCGAATTTCCTTGCTCACCCGGTAGCCGCGTTCGTCCTCGACGAAAAAGCGGCGCAGCCGGGCCTCGGAAACATCCGCGGCGATGCCGACAGGATAAATCCCCGCGCGGGCCTTATCGATGGCCTCCTGGTCCAGGTCGGTTGCAAAGATCTGGATGGCCGTGTTGCGCGGCGGCCGAGCCTGTTCCACGGCTTCTTTGAAGACCATTGCCAGCCCGTAGGCTTCCTCGCCCGTCGAGCAACCGGGAACCCAGGCGCGCACGGTTTCGAAATTCAGATTCGACGTCAGCAGGCCGGGAATGACTTTGCGCCGCAACAGTTCCCACTCTGCCGGATCGCGGAAAAAGTTGGTGACGCCAATCAGCAATTCCTTGAAGAGCAGTTCCGCCTCGGCGGGATTCTTGCGCAGATAGCCGTGATATTCTTCAATCCGCGCGAGTTTGTGCAGCAGCATGCGTCGCTCGATGCGCCGATAAAGTGTGTTTTTCTTGTAGTTGGCAAAGTCGTGGCCGGAATGTCCGCGCAGCAACACGATAATTTTATCGAGCGAGCCGCGATCCTTTTCTTCCATGTCGAGCTCATCTGGAACCCGCTTTGAAAGAGGCTGCAAATAAGCGGCGATGCGACCGGGGAGCTCCTCGGCTGGCGCGACGGCATCGGCCACTCCCGTTTCGATGGCATTGCGCGGCATGCTGTCGAATTTGGCTGTCTCGGGGCTTTGCACAAAGACGGCGCCGGCGTTTTCTTTGATGGCGCGGACGCCAAGCTGCCCGTCGGCGCCCATGCCCGAGAGGATGACGCCGATGGCGCGGGTGTTGAGGTCGTGAGCCAGCGAACGAAAGAAAAAGTCGATGGGCAGGCGCAGCCCGCGTGCCGCCGCGGGGGACTGTAGCCTCAGCATGCCATGGTCAATGGACAGGTCGCAGTCCGGTGGAATCACGAAGACGCGATTGGGCGCGGCTTTCATCCGGTCCTTGATCTGGACCACTGGAATGGCGCTGCAGCGCTGCAGCAACTCCGCCAGCATGGCCTTGTGCGTGGGGTCGAGATGTTGGACCACTACATAAGCCATGCCGCTGTCGGCAGGCACGCCTTTGATAAACGACTCCAGAGCCTCCAATCCGCCCGCCGAGGCGCCAAGGCCCACGATGGGAAAAGAGGGACTGTCGGTTACTGCAGGCAGTGATTTGGAGCTGCGGCGCTTCATTTTCTCACGATCCTTCAAATGTAGATGACCATTTAATCGCTTGTCTGCTTAGTGCAAGATCGCCCTTCCTTTGTCCAAAATGTCCACCTTAAGCGACGCTGCTCAGGAAATTCTACGTGAGGCACCAGAATCATTGGGATGGGACATGGCAGTCCTTTGAAAACTCCTGACCTATACCGCAAAACGCCGTGACAGTCAGATAGTTTCTAAACTTCGGATTCGGTGTTGTCCTGAGCTTTGGTCGCTTCAAACGATTTGAGCTTTAGGAGGAGCGTGCTTCGGGCCAGTTTCAATACTTTGGCGGTCTCGCTCTTGTTCTGATTTTTATTGCGCATCACTTGCAGAATGTGGCGCATTTCCACGTCGGCCATACTCTGTGACGATTCGTTGATGGCTTCGGTTGCGCTGCTGAACGAAAGCTCGCCCGCCTGGATCTCGTTGCCGATGGCGAAGATTACGGCCTGTTCAATCACGGAGCGCAATTCGCGCACGTTGCCCGGCCACGCGTAGGACTGCAAGCGCGCTTCCGCGTCGCTGGAAAGCGTGTGCGACCATTTGCTCGCCAGTCCCACGAAGTGGCGCGCCAGAGGGACGATGTCCTCGCGGCGTTCGCGCAACGGCGGCACGTTCAGCACAACCGTGGCGACGCGGTAGAAGAGGTCTTCGCGGAATTCCTTGGTCTTAATGCACTCATGGAGATCCTTGTTCGACGCGCAAATAATGCGCGGATTGACCTGCACATCCCGGTCGCTGCCGACGGGGTGGATGATCTTTTCCTGGATCGCGCGCAGCAGCTTGGTCTGCAGGCTGTATTCCAGGTCGCCGATTTCATCGAGAAACAACGTGCCGCGATCGGCTTCGACAAACGCGCCGTTGCGTTCGTGCTCGGCACCGGAAAACGCGCCCTTCTTGTGGCCGAACATTTCAGACTCGAACAAATTCACGGGAATCGCGGCGCAGTTTCGCGCGACAAACGCCCTGCTGGAACGGTTGGAATATTGATGCAGCAGCTGCGCGATGCAATCCTTGCCGCTGCCGGTTTCTCCCTGGATCAGAATCGGCGCGTCGCTGGCCGCCGCCTTTTTGGCGCGTTCCACCAATTTAAGCATGACGGGCGCGACGGCGATCAACTGGCCGCCGGGACTGGAGGACAACGCGCTCTGCAATTTCATTTCCGTCGCGCGCAGCACGGCCTCATTGTGCTTGCGTTCGCGCAGATCGCGAATGATTCCCGTGGCGTAGCGCTTGCCTTTGCCAAGGTATTCCGCAAACGCGGCTTCGATGCTGACTTCGGCGCCGTTTTTATGCGCGCCAGCCATCTCCACATACTTTGCCTGCGCGGGGCGAGCACTATGCTCTCGCGATCGCTTGCGGCGCGCATAGTCGGGAATGATAACCGTCAGCGGTTGCCCTTTGAGTTCCTGGGGCACGTAGCCGAAAATCTTTTCGGCCGCTCTATTCACGAAGAGGATCTTGAGCGTGTCGTCGATGGTCACGAGCACGTCGGCCGACGTATCCGCCAATAATTGGTAGCGCTCTTCGCTTTCGCGCAACGCATCGGCAGTGGCGACGCGTTCCATGAACAAGCCCACAAGATTGCCGATCACCATCATCATATCCTGAATCGACGCGTCCGGCCGCCGCGTGTCGTGGCTCAGGAATTCCATCGCGCCAAGCACTTTGTCGTGCAGCTTGATCGGAATGCATGCGGCGCCGCGATCAATGCCTCCGGGCGATTTGCGTTTGTCAGGAAGATCTTCGTGCTGATAGTTATCGACCCAGACCGGTTCTCCGGTGCTCCACACTTGCCCCGGCAGTCCTTTGGCCGGCGTCAGGCGTGTCTCCTTGATTTTGGCGATGAACTTTTCCGAACGGAGCGCGGGTGCACTCCACACGTCCTCGCAGACCATCACCTGGGCCTCTGGATCGACGCGCCAGAACATGCCCATGCCCCAGCCCAGCACTTCTGAAATTTCACGCAGGATCTCCGGCGCGGCCTCGCTGAGCGTGGGCGCCACTGTCAAGACTCGCGCGATGTTGGCGTGAGCGGCCAGACGACGGGCCACCCAATCCACATTCGAAGGATCGTTTACAGTCGTGACTTTTTTATCCGACTTACGGGATTCCATGAACACTCCGGGAGTTTATTCAGGCAATGGTATCAGAGATTGCAAAGCGAACAACACGTACCTCGGAAACTATTGCAACGCCATTATTTTCCGGTCGTATTCCTCGGAATCTATTTCGCCAGTCATCAGTTCCTCGTTCAATAAATCAAGCGTGATCGAACGCGAATGTACGGCTGCCGCTATCTCCGCGCGGCACCTCTCGCACTCAACTTTTCCCTCTTCCAAGGCGACCGCAAAGTGCTTGCGAAGTGTTTCGGACTCCAATTTCCGGCCGCCTTCGAAATGCTTGTTGGCGACAATGCCAAGCGCCCAGGTGGTGACATAAGACGTGGTGGAGTCGAGCGAATCGTTGAGGATGCAGGTTTCTCCAAGGAGACTTTGAATCGCGATCCGCATCCCAGTCTTGCCCTGAATGCGTTCCATCAACAGACGCGCGGACGGCGCATCCATGGCGAAGCCCCAGTAATGACCGATTGTTCGGACCATGAGCGTCTGTGCGGAAAAGATGATGACCCCTGTTGCAACAGCGCGATCCTGGATGGGACACGCGCCGTTGACGGCGTTGCCGAGCGCGCATTTCAGGATCTCATCGTAGACTTTGGTGGAGCGCGTGGCCGGATCGGCGACAAATCCTGTCAACCCCGGCGAGACGATGCCGCGGACTTCCTCGTAGATTCGGCTTAGCGGTGTCGCCATGTCATCGGACAGATGCAACGAGGTGCGGATGCTGGCCAGGAGTTCCTGCTGGGACGTGGAACACGGTCCGCCGGAATGAGCCAGCAGATACGTGGCGGTATAGGTGCGTTCGCGGCCTTCTTCAGATTCAATCCGGGACAGTTGGCTCGGCAGGTCGATGGACTCGCCCAATAGTTTTTGCAATGTCATAGTCGCGGGCAGCGCTAGTTTGTCCCACGCCTCTCCCAACACGGCCAATTCAGCAGGCATCAGCGGCCCGTTGCTCTTGGCGAAGCCGATCAAGACGCGAAGGCAAGCAGCGCCCTCAAACGCATTGATGGGCATTCCTGCTTTATGCGGATTGACATTGCTCTTGAGGTTGACGCCAGGGATTAAATTCATTGTAATCGTTCTCCAACATCCTCGTTCCTCCCGCAGTCGGTCCATTAGAACTATCCGACATCCACGGGAGAGAGGAAGTTAAACCTACAGAAAGATCCGGCACCACCGAGTTTACGCGCAAAACGCAGACCAATAAAGAAAAATCTTCAAACTATATCAGCACTTAAATGCCCCCACGGATAACGTCGACGGTCGACCATGATCGTGTCATTCCCGTCGTTTATCGACACTCTGTTCAATCTACTTTATTAACGACATCCACTTCAGCCCCAAATTACGACAGATTAATGCTCACTTCGCTTCCCATCAATCTTCTTGGCCCGAACATTGCAGCCATTTTGTCCGATAGTACCTTTAACTTACGGCGACATAGGTAGCATCAGATATGTCTCCTGTCTTGATCCTGTCTTGAACCTGATTCAAGTGACTGATTATCGAGCAACCGGGTCGACGTTGCGTGGAAGGCGACAACGTTGCAATCCCCAACGCTTTTCGATTTCGACCATGGGCTTCGCATTTTGCAGTGTTTAATTCGTGGGGACTTGCATGACAAATCGTGTTTCGGATGAACTACGAACACAATCAAGTAGAATCATGTCACTTTGGGAGGCGCGAGCGAACAGCGAGATTCACCATGCCTACAGCGTATCATCCTTAGTTCTTCGCAACCAGCTACCCGAAGTCATTGCGGAGCTGGCCGGAACTGTCGACAAACAAAAAAATGGTACTCCATTCACCATTGCGCAAGAATTGACCAGACGCGAGACTGCTGAAGAGCACGGTAAGCAACGCGCACGGACCGAAGTTTACCGGCTCCCGGAAGTCATCAAGGAATTCCATATTCTTAGACAGGTTATATTCGAAGTGCTCGAAGAGACTGCGCCACTATCAAAGCTCGACCGCGACATCATTGTCAACTCGTTCGAGCAGACAGTGAACGACTCCGCTTGTATGTTTGCAGAATTACAGATAAAGACCCACGAGCGATTTACTATTACGCTTGTTCATGATTTACGAAGTCCACTTTCTGCCATAAAAATGGCCGCTCAAGTAGCGCGAGTGCAAGCAGCTAATGTTCCAACAATCCATTTCGCATTGGACAAGATTGCCAAAAACGCTACTCGAATGTCTTCAATGATTGGAGAAATGCTAGATGTCAGCCTTATTAGGGCTGGCAAAGGATTTGTCGTACACGCCAAGGAAATGCGTCTAGACGAGCTTGTCAACGAGATGGTTAAATATTTGACAGAATCTTATGGCTTTAGATTTGAAGCACGCGCAAATGAACCAATTACTGGCTGTTGGGATAATGAAGGGTTGCGTAGAATAATTGAAAATTTAGCTATCAACGCATTGAAGTATGGCAATGGAACATCGCCGGTCGTGATTTATGCGGAGCAAGGCGACGAGCACGTAACGCTCAAAGTCCATAACGACGGCAACCCCATCCCCCCTGACGCCCAAGCAAAACTATTCGAAAATTTTAACGGGGGTGCCAATACTAAGAGTGCCACCGGATGGGGATTGGGGCTGGCGCTTGTGAAGGGTATGGCTGAGGCACACAGGGGAACGGTACGGGTCGAAAGTTCGTTGGACAGGGGTACGGACTTTATCGTCGAATTACCTAAAGTATGTTCGGCCGCTCCGTTGCAAGCGGCGTCATAGGAGGAGGTGGAGAAGTCATTCCCGAAAACATGAGAGCAGGACCGTCGAATCCTTTGGCAGAAAGACGCGGTCCAGCTGATTGATTCCTGTACCACTACTCGTTCCAGGATTCGATCCGTGACAAGGCGACACTGCCGCTGCACTTCGAGGCACCTGAAGTAAACCTGAAGATCAATACGTCGGCCATTGACGAGGCATACAAGAACATCACCGGCGACCTGAGCGAGCAGGACCGCGACGACCTGGCGAAGCGTGCCCGCCAAGATGGCCGTGCTGGTGAAGAATAACGCTCGGCTCTAAAGGCGTGCCAAATGCTGGGTGATGCGCGCACGCTTCAATTCCTATACAACATGCCCGTCTACTCGCGTCGACGAGTTTTACCTGAACTGCGCTCAGCCATCGCAGCCCTTGAGACGCGCTTTCCCGAAATACGCCGGAAAATGCCGTGGGACTGAATGGCGAAATCGCGTACTTTTTTTGAGAAGCCGGGAACCCCAGGGGAGAAAATTCTTCAGGATTGGCTTGAGGAGGCGAAGGTCTCCGTGAATGCCAGAACACCCGATTTTCCCGCGTTGTTGTCACTCTGCCATGTTAAAGATGAGCGCGTATTACCGTTGCTATCGGATATGGCAAAGTGGCCGGTACGTGAATTCCGCTTTAATACGAATACCGAAGAAGAGGGCGTGGAATTTGCATTAAAGGAACTGACGGAATTCGGACCGGCAGCCAATCCGATTTTGCGCGCACTCGGCAAATGACAGGAACGATGTGCGAAAGACTTCTACGAAGCAGACTACGCCCGCTTTTCCGCCCGCCCCGGCTCCTCCCCCAGCACGATCTCCCCAAGCGCGTTCGCCACCGTCTTCAGCCGCTCGTTCCGCGCCCTGCCATACGTCACCAGCGTCAGCGTCGGGTTCTTGTGGCGCGCCAGCGACATCGCCTCTTTGACGCTC
>JBBRPR010000116.1:0-11607 GCA_038227875.1 Planctomycetota bacterium | reverse complement strand
CGTTTTCATAGGTACTTCCTTTCTTTGCCCACGGAGCGACACGAAGGCGCTAGGCGCTTTGATCGGTGTGCTGGGTTGTGTGGGAGAAAGTTGGCGAGCGCCGGACCGCGTTTCAGCGATAAGGACGGACGTTCGCAGGTGACGTAACATTACCCTAATGTGAGGGCGGACTGCAAGGGAAAAGTAGCCAGTTTTTTTGTGGGGTTATCCGGCTGACTTGGCCCCCAGCCCCCCTTTTTCAAGGGGGGGAGGATTGGGCGTGCTTGTTCTTGGGAGGTCCTTGTTCGCCTGCTCACCTATGGGATTATTCGAACTCGGATCGGGCATCCTTGCGGGGCGAAACCCTCTTTCGGCCTAGTGGTCGTGGTACTAATTCCCTCGCTTTCCATCGCATTGTGCGTAAAATATCTTTGGATATTAATGTGCACCCTTTGCGCATCCTAGTTCCATGTGATATCTGAGTTACATTAATGGGACATCTGTACTTGTGGCTTAAAAATGTAGGTTCTGTTGACCTCTGGGGTTCTGGATTGGTGTATGTAAGATGGTGAATGCGCATGAGTAAAATACCACTTCTTACTACACTCGGTCGCTGGACCCTGGTTCTCCTCGTCGCGGCTATCGGCGGCGTTCTTGTCACCTCTACTTCTCGCCACTTTAAAGTGCACGGCGAGCAGGACTCCAAAGTTGCTTCGGCGGAAAATGGCCAGGATATCGCGGTCGTCAAGCGTGGCGACTTTGAGGAAGTCTGTGTCGAAGTCGGCGAGCTCCGGCCAGTCCAGGTCACCACCCTCGCCTCCCCGACTCAAGGCATGCTCGGGTTCATTGTTCCGGAAGGCACGCTCGTTAAGAAGGGGGAGAAAGTCTTCAGCCTGGAAACGCGGCAGCTCGAAGACCGTTCCAAGCAATTGCAGGATGAACTGGCCTCGGCGCAGCTCAACCTGGCGCAGCAGCAGCAGCAACGCGATCTGGACGTCAAACGGCTGGCGACGGAACTGGCGTTTCAGAAGGACAATACCAATCTCGCCAAGTTGAAAGAAGACGACCTGCTCTCGCATCCGCAGGAGATCGACAAGCGCGACGCGGCCAACGTTCTCGAGACGGCGCAGACGCAGCTGCAGTCCGACAAGCACGGACTGGAGATCACTCAGGAATTGTTCGACAAAGGCTTCGCTTCGACCGGCGATCTGCGCACCAAGGACCTGGCGTACAAGACCTCGCTGGTCGGCATGAAGCGCGCGCAGATCAAGGCCGATACGATCCTGGGCGGCCCGCTGGAGTACGACCGGAAAAAGGCGGCGCTGGCGCGCGAGACCGCGGGCCTGGACCTGGCGTTGAAGGAACTGGACATCAAGGATCAGACCGACGACTACGCGGTGCGCATCCGCGCGGCCGAACATGGCGTCGAAGCCTCGAAACGGAAGCTCGACCGCTGCCTGCGCGATCTGGAACACAGCGTCGTCCGCGCGCCGCACGATGGCGTGGTCGTTTACCGCATCGTCAACCGCGACTTGAACAAGAAGGTGGAAGTCGGCGACCGGGTCGGACCGTGGAACAGCCCGATTGATCTGCCCAATTACGAAAGCATGAAAGTGCGCACGCAGGTTCCGGAATCGTTTGTGCAGCGGCTGGTGGCGAAGTCCGGCGGCCAGGCGGGATCGGCGGGCTCGGCGGCGCGGGTATCGGTGAAGACGCTGCCGGACGTGGTCTACACGGCGGAAGTGACGTGGATCGACGGCTGGGCGCGCGATCGCAACGCGAAGCTGTCCGACGCGGACGTGAAGGCGCAGGGCATGGCCGGCGTGCGCGTGTTCGACGTGGAAGTGGAATTGAAGGAGAGCGATCCGACGCGGCTGCGCGACGGTTTCCAGGCGACGGTGGAATTTCCCGGCGAGTTGCTCAAGGATGTGCTCTCGATTCCCGCCAGCTCTGTCGTGCGGCGCGAGGGCGGCACGTATGTTCAAGTCGTCACCGATGAAGGCACGTCGCCGACCTGGCGTAAGGTAGAGCTGGGTGCGCAGTCGGCGCATGCGTTCGTGGTGACCAGCGGCTTGAACGAAGGCGAGAAAGTGATCTCCGCGCCGGAAGTGACGCCGCCGGAAAAAGCCAAGGACGCGAAGGCCAAGAAGACGGACAAGAACGAGAAGGAGGCCGCGCCGGTTCCGGAAGCGCCGCCGGCCGACGACCGCCCTCGCAAGCGAGGGCGCAGGGAATGAGCAAGCCTTCGGGGAAGCGTTCGATTCTGATCGCGCTGGCACTGCTGGCCATCGGCGGCGTCGCGGTGAAGTATTTCATGTCTGCGCCCGGGCCGGTGACGTCGGATTTCCGCATCGCCAAAGTTGAACGCCGTTCCTTCAAGCAGGTCGTGCACCGACTGGGGATTCTGCAGCCGCTGAAAGAAGAGACGATCTTCTCGCGCGTCTCCGGAACGATCCAGGAATTGGTGCCGCAGGGCACGGCGGTGAAAAAAGACGACGTGGTGATGAAGATCGACGACACGCAGTTCCGCGACGCGGTCGAAGATCTGCAGGCATCGATCCGCGGGCGCAACGCGGAGAATGAAAAAGCACGCCAGGATTCGGCCAAGGCGCTCAACCAGGCCAAGCTGGACGTCGTGACCTACGAACTGCGCGCCGAACTGGAGACGCTGCGGCTGGCGGAACTGCGCAAAGGGCCGACGGTGACCGACCAGACCAACGCCGAATCCAATGTCAGCAACAACAAGGCGCTGCTGGCCGCGAGCGAAGACGAGTACCGCATTCTCAACGAGCTGGGCAAGGCCGGTTATGTCGCCAAGGAAGAAGTGCGCACCAAGCGGCTGGCGGCGGACTTGCAGAAATCGCAGCTGGTCAACGCGCAGATCGGGCTGACCCGGCTGGATACGCTCGACCCGATCCAGATCGCGTCGCAGGAATTGAAAGTCCACGACGCGGAGAAGACCTTGAAGGCCGCGCGCGAAAAAGTGGCGCTGCTGGAATCGAACATCAAGCGCGACGAGGAACGCTTCGTCAACGGCATGGACGGCCTGAAGATGCAGCTGAAGAAAGTGCAGGAAGACCTGGACCACTGCGTCTGCATCGCGCCGGGGCCGGGCGTGACGGTGTACGCCAAGGGGCGCTGGTATGCGTTCGCGCCGGGGCGGCAGGTCTGGGACGGCGTGAAGGTGATGTCGATTCCGGATTTCTCGAAGATGCGCGCGGCGCTGACCATCGACGAAGCGCGCGTGGCCGACGTCAAGGTCGGGCAGCTGGCGGAAATTCGCCCGGCGGGCTGGACCGGCGCGCCGTTCACCGGCAAGGTGACGAAGGTCGCCGAAAAAGGGCGCGACGAATTCGAATTATTCCTGCCTGAAACGACGGCGATCTCCGGCACGGCCAATCGCCAGGTCTTCGACGTCACTGTTGAGATCGATAACGTCGCCGACGGTCTGCGGCTGGGTCTGCGCTCCAACGTCGACATCATTGTCCGTTCCGTCGACAACGCGCTGGTCATTCCGCGCATCGCCTTGTTCAAGGACGGCAACGGCAAGTACACGGTGAATGTGGAAACGGGATCCGGCCCGCAACGCAAGCCGGTCAATGTGGTGGCGCAGGACGAAACCACTGCGGCGGTTGAAGGGCTGGCGGAAGGCGACCGGGTGTGGGTGATGGATGTGCGGCGGGAATCGACACCGACGTCATCGGCGACGTCCACAAAAGATTCGGGCGCCCGCGTGGCGCAGACACTTCCCTAGAGGGCAAGCGCGAGGTCGGGTTGTAACGCAACAGGACAGACGGTTTTCACTCGGAACAGGAATGGCATGTCCAGCACGCGCACAAAACCGCAGACGAAATTCGAGAACGCGGGCCACAGCGCGCCGCTGGCGCCCATCGGCCCCGTGGTGCCGATTCGCGTGCCCAGCGCGGTGAAGGAATCCGGCAGTTCGTCGAAGTGGCTGATCATTCTGGTGGTGTGCTGCATCGGCATTGCCATCGTGGCTGCGACGGTTTTTGGCGGCGGCGGCACCGACGTGACGATCAAGACGGCGACGGTCGAGCGCGCGGACTGCGGCGGTTCGCTGCATGAACTTGGCGCAATCGAAGCGCTCACGGAAACGCCGGTGTTGAGTCCGTTTCAAGGCGAAGTGGTGTGGAAGATCGACGACGGCACGTTCGTGGAAGCCGGCGAGCCGATCGTGCGCTTCGATTCCAGCAATCTGGAAGAAGACCTTGTCACCGCCGACCAGACGTTGAAAGACCGGGAAGACAGCGTTCACCGGGTCGAATCGCAGCTCAACTACACGCGCGAACGGTACCAGTGCCTGGTGCGGCAGAAGGAAATCGCGTTGAAGCAGGCCGAACTGGACCGCGACGAGATCTACAATTTTCCGCACGAAGCCGACCGCAAGGACGGCGAGCTGGCGCTGGAGTCCGCCGACCTGTCCCTGGCCGCGGCCAAGCACGAATTGGAGATCACCGAAGACCTGTCCAAGCGCGGTTTCGTCGCCGACGCACAGCGCAAGAAGAAGGCGCTCGACGTCGCCACCAACACCGTCAATTACCTGAAGGCGAAGGTGATCCACGACGCTCAGACGGAAGGTTCGACGCTGGACGCCAAGCGCGTCGCCGATCTGGCGGTGAAGGACGCTCAGAAGCAGCTGGCGGTGACGACGTTCAACCGCGATGCCGACTTGAAAGTCTATTCCGCCCAGCTGACGCTCTCGAAGATCCAGTTCGAAAACGCGCAGCGCGATCTGAAGCGCAAACAAAAAGTCTACGACAGCGCGACGATCCGCGCGCCGGTCCGCGGGCGCGCCTCGTTTATCGACGTGTGGAAAGGGCCGGGAAAATCGAACACGCCCATCCAGATCGGCGAGCAGCGTCCGCAGGGATCGGATCTGTGCGTGATCTGCGACGTCTCCGCGTTGCGGGTGCGCGTGTTGATCAGCGAAGCGGACGTCAAGAACGTCGCCGTGGAACAGCCAGCCGAAATAAAGCTCCGTGCGTTCCCGAACACGTCGTTCAAGGCGAAAGTCTCGAAGCTGGCGCTGGTGGCTCAGGACAAAAACGTGGCGCTCTCGGGCCTGGCCTCCCGGCGCAACGGCGAAGCGTTCGTGAACGTGGTCGAAGCGAAGCTGGACTTTGACGGCCTTGCCCCCGAAATGATGAAGAAGATGCGCATCGGTTACACGGCGGAAGTGACGATCAACCTCTGCCCGGTAGTTTCCGCGCTGCGCATTCCGTGGACGGCCGTGGCGTACGACAAAGACGGCGCGCCGTACGCGGATGTGGTCTCCGGCGGTTCGACGACGCGGCGCATGTTGAAGCTGGGACGGTACGACAACAACGCGGTCGAGATTGTGGATGGGTTGAAGGAAGGGGAGAAGGTGCGAGTGAACTGACAGTGAGGACTGAAACTCTCCGCTGACGGGGAGAATTTGTTAGCATGAGACATGCGGAGCGCGTGACCAGCAGGGGAGTCCTCAGTCCTTCCGTTCCCGTCCCCATCTCGCAACCCGCGCGCATACTCTAAGGTACCCGAATCCGAAATGGCCGATTCCGATCGTAAGATTCTCGACATCACGGACCTGACCAAGACCTACGGCGTCGCGCCCAGCGCGGTGACGGCGCTGCGGGGGATCACCATGACGGTGAAGTCGGGGGAGTTTGTCTCGATCATGGGACAGTCGGGGTCGGGGAAGTCGACGCTGCTGCATGTGCTCGGCTGCCTCCACCGTGCGTCGACGGGCAGTTACAAGCTCGACGGCGTCGAAGTTTCCGGCCTGGAAGACGTGGGCTTGTCGCAGCTGCGCAATCAGAAGATCGGGTTCGTCTTTCAGAAATTCAATCTGCTGCCGCAGGAAGACATCGTCGAGAACGTCGCGCTGCCGCTGGTCTACGCTCACGTTCCGCGCGCCGAGCGCATGAGCGCCGCGAAACATATGCTCAAGCTGGTCGGACTGGGCGAACGGCTGACGCACCGGCCGTCGGAACTGTCCGGCGGGCAGAGCCAGCGCGTGGCGATCGCGCGGGCGCTGGTGACCTCTCCCGCCCTGATCCTTGCCGACGAACCGACGGGAAATCTCGACAGCCGCACCGGCATGGAAATCATGGGCATCTTTCAAGCGCTGCACGCCACCGGCCGCACAATCGTTCAGGTGACGCACGACCGCGAGAAGGCGGAGTATTCGCAGCGCATCATCCATTTAAAAGACGGATTGATCGCCGAAGTCGAAACCGTCGCCAATCCGCGGCGCGCGCCGGAAGTGCAGCTGGGCGTCGAAGCGCTGGCGGAGTAGCTTCAGCGATTCTTAACGTCGCTGACATCAAATCCTTGCTGACGGGCGGAAAAATCTGGCCCACGGGCACCCGTGTTGTAAAATCACGGCCACGCCAAAAATTCATAAGGAGACTTCCGTGAGCCAGAACGGTGAAAGCCACAGCGACATGAACGCACGCATCCGCCGGGAACTCATTGACGAATTCGACGAAGAGCTGGAACTGGAATTCAAGGACCACGGCCCCGGGGAAATCGCGCTC
Organism: Planctomycetota bacterium; assembly: GCA_038227875.1. Taxonomy (GTDB): domain Bacteria; phylum Planctomycetota; class SZUA-567; order H5-PLA8; family H5-PLA8; genus JBBRPR01. The sequence goes on along the minus strand of JBBRPR010000116.1, from coordinate 5,089 downwards.
CATAACGCATCCACCGACGCCGAAAAGGCCGCCGAGCGGGAATTCCGCGCGCTGTACTTCCGCGAGCTGTTCAAGCTGCAGGCGCAATTGGTCAAACTGCAGGACTGGGTCGTGGCGACCAAACACAAGATGGTCGTGATCTTCGAAGGACGCGATTCGGCCGGAAAAGGCGGCGCGATCAAGCGCATCACACAGCGCCTGAACCCGCGCGTCTGCCGCGTCGCGGCGCTGCCGGCTCCGACGGAGCGCGAACGGACGCAGTGGTATTTTCAGCGCTACATCGCGCACCTGCCGGCGGGCGGCGAAATGGTGCTCTTCGACCGCAGCTGGTACAACCGCGCGGGCGTCGAGCGCGTGATGGGCTTCTGCAACGACGCGCAGTTGGAAGAGTTCTTCCGCGACACGCCGGAATTCGAAAAGATGCTGATCCGCTCCGGCATCCAATTGATCAAGTACTGGTTCTCGATCACCGACGCCGAGCAGGAATTCCGGTTCAACGCCCGCGTCCACGATCCGATGAAGCAGTGGAAGCTGAGCCCCATGGATCTGGAATCGCGCCGGCGCTGGGAAGATTACACGGCCGCCAAAGAGATGATGATCAAGCGCACGAACATCTCCGAATCGCCGTGGTGGGTGATCAACGCCGTCGACAAGAAAAAAGCGCGCCTGAACTGCATTCACCATCTGCTGAGCCAGGTGAAGTATCACGAGGTCGAGCGCGAACCGGTGGTGCTGCCCGAGCGCGTACATCATCCGGAGTACCAGCGGCACCCGCTGCCGCCGGAGATCATGGTGCCGGAGGTGTATTAGCGCGATCTGGTTTGGCGCTGCTAGTACTGGGCGCGATTGCGAGTTCGGGATTCTGTCCGGCGATAAGTGGTCGGTATGGCGGAGCAGGGAACGTGCGGCGACTTCCCTGCTGGGCTGTTACCGACTTCTTTTAGCCGGACGGAAAATGGAATGCACTCAGTCGCATCGATTCTCGATGCGATTTCATCCGGCTGAGCGACCCCGACCGACGACCGGCTACCTTTAGCCGGACGGTACGGCAAAGCGCTCGGATAACCAAAATCCCAAGCACCATTTTCCTCAGGGAGAGCTCCCCGCTTGCCGATACTTCCCAAGGGGGAGCCAATGGGAAGTACACGTAGCCGCATCACGTGCGCTGTGCGCACTGTCGGTCATTTGACGTCTCAAATGTTCCGGTGTCATGGACTGGATGATCTAGCGAGTCGCGCGGATCAGCTGGGACTGCATGACGTCGCGTGGTGGCTCATTTTCCTGGTGGCTCTGAGCGCATGGTTCTTGTTGTTGTTTTCACCTCAGCGCGAACGGCTTAATAATCTGACCGAACGCCAGCAGGTCCTCATTGGACATCTGAAAGCCGAGAAGCGCGAACTCGCCCGCCTCCATCGCAGCATCGATGAACTCACCCGCGGCGACCCGCGCGCGTGGGAGCGTGCCGCCCGTGGCCGACTGGGCTGGGTGGAGCCCGGCGAAGTCACCGACGTCGTGGCGTGGAATCACACGCATAACATTCGCCCGGCGTTGCCGCCCGTGAACGCGCTGCCGCTGGAACACCTTACGTTGCCCACCGGTCCGCTCCCGAAGCCGCAGATTCCTGTGTTGCCAGTGCCTCCGACGGCATTATTGAAGGCGAAGGTCGTCGTCGCGTCTCAGACTATTGATCCGGAAGCGCTGGGACTTGTCCGTGGCACGCCTCCGCCTGTCCCGAAAAAGACAGCGGCGCTGATCGCGCAGGCCAATCCGCCGCACCCTTGCCCTGCACCTGTGCAAAGCCAATTCAATGTCACCAATCCACGCGGATTGCGTCTCACCCGTTAATATTTTTTACATCGATCTTACAAACTATTTAAAATCAATAATTTACATGATTTATGCACCTCGCACGAATAAACTTGCCTTTCCGTATCTCCTTGAATAAATTCTTCGCCGGTTCGTCACACAAGCGAATTGAAGTACGGGTGGCTCTCCGGTCCCGTGTTACCGGGGAAAAATATGCGACGGGACTCAACCGACAAAGGTGAGGCCGCCGTAGGAAGTAAGTGGAGGAAGTACGTCATGCGGATGGTGAAGTTTGCAATTCCCCTGGTTCTGTTTGCTCTGATGGCCGCGAATGTCAAGGCCGACGACAAGGTCGAAACGTGGACGGGCACGTTGGCCGCCGCTCCGGCGGATGCCAAGGCTGGCGTCGTTGCCACGCTGAAGGTCAAAGACGGCGACAAGGAAGTCGCGGTTGCGCTGTGGGCCGAAGGCGATGCGGCCAAGGAACTGAAGGAATGGGCGGCCAAGGGCGCCAAGGCGAAGGTTTCCGGCACGAAGGTTGATGCCACCAACGTCAAGGTCACCAAGCTCGAGAAGGCTGAGTAAGTTCAGCTCTTCCAAAAGCTGGTAAAGAACCCCGCTGGAGGCGACTCCAGCGGGGTTTTTCTTTTTGGTCTGAGTGCAAAAGCGAGCTTCAGACTTTCGAAGCGGCGGATCCATGGTAGACTAAGGGCGTAGTATTCCTCACAGGGGGCGAACAGGTTTCGACCGGATCGCAGAGGATAGAGGTGGCGCGTCGAGGTTGCATGGAGGCCTCGTAAAACACCGTGCACGTTTCAAATGCCACTCACAATGAGATGGCCCTTGCTGCCTAACGAAAGTTAGCTCCAGCAACGTGGAATTGGGGGCCCCGCTTGTGGCGCCCAGTTCTGCGCAACTAATACAAGCTGGCCTCAAACGCTCCTGTCCGAAGGGTTTGAGGCGAGACTAACCGGGCTGGCTTCAGCGTAGCATGCCGGAGTTGCGGTGCTGAGGCGAGGAGAGCCGTAAAGTGACCTGGCTACACGCGTAGAAGCCCTGTCGGAAGCATCTTGGGACGCGGGTTCGATTCCCGCCGCCTCCATTTTAACCGTTATGGATCAACGACTTGCAAGATCCATAACGGTTCCTATAACGGATTCATAACGGATTTCTTCCTCCTAATTATTTCAGCTCCAAAGAAACTCAAATTCGATTAACGCAAGTTTGACCGCAGCCAGAAGCGTTCAGCCTGCCCGTTTTAATATTGCGATCGATCACCTCAAATTTCTCGAATCTCTTCAAACAACTGTGGACAGTGCGCGAACGGATTGACACGCTGCTGGTGTCGGAACAACAGCGACTCTGTTGAGTCGCGCCTGATACGGCAACGCGCGGGCGTTCGCCAAGAACCAAGGAGACGAGGATGAGCAAGCGCAGAGGCGACAACTGGGAGACTGGGTTGTCGACAGAAGAAGTTCGTGGCAAGCCGGAACTGCTGAAGAAAATTTACTTGGGCTGGGCGGCGGGTGAATCCTATTCAGGGCTGGAGAAGCGCTACAAGCTCCGCGGAAACAGCGGAAATACGGCCTGGCGTTGTTGCCGTCTGCTTGAGAAGAATCATCGCGTTCGCAAGCAGACCGACCGGGAGTCCGAAAAAGTCCAACAGCTCGTCACCCTTCTTCGGGCGCCAGCAGCAACGATGATTGAGGAACTTCGCCAAGCGCCAGTAAGTTCGAAACCGCTCGCCAAAACGAGCGACGAGACAAAAAATCGCGCCCTCAAAACAAACCTGCGCGCGCTTGTTTTTGAGCTCGAGCGGATGTTGTCGACCCTCAAGAAGGCCATCGGATGAAGGCTTACTGCGACCGAACTAAAGGGAGCGATCGATCTGGCGATGGACAATCAGACCTATGACGACTGGAAGGCCTGTGCCAGAGCGCTTTGGCGAATGAATCATTTGAGTGTCAAAGGAAAACTTCCATTAGAGCGCTGCGAAGAAATTCTAACCGAAATTGAATCGCGCATCGCGCGGGAACGGCAGCGTAAATTTCTCGAGTTCCATGGCCGACGAATCCGGCACCGAATTATGCGCCGGATTCAACGACTAGAGCATGCGATGTTCCATTTAGCCGGAATTCGAAGTGATGGTGGGCGAAAATTCTTTGGCGATCTGTTTTTGATAATCCTGATCGAGACCGAACACGATCTCCCGTTTTGAGTAAGATCAAATTTCAATGGCTAGATTCTCATGAGCGACAAGAAACACTATTTCCGGCTTAAATTCGATTCCGAGTCGGGAAGTATAACGTGCTTCGTTGAGGCTGGGGTGTCGCGGACGGTCCTGGATTCAGTTGGAAAGAGCCGAGTCATTCGCTTCATGGATGTCCTGGGCGATCGGCATGCGGTAGTCATGGATGGCGTTTTCCATGTCGAAACCGGCGCCATAGGGCCAACTATCGCGTAAAGGTCGATCAAGCGATCGGTCTACATTCGCATGCGATCACGACATCCTGTATGATTCTGACCCTCTATTCTTCGCGCGAGGGAGCCGGAACTAATGAAACAAAACGAACCCATGTCGCTGGACGCCCAATTACAAGCTGCCTATAAGCGCTACCGAACGGCAACGGATCGCGTCGTCCAGAAGCAAAACGAATGGGGTGCCACGCGAACATTTCTCGGCCTCGTTCTAACTTGTCACAACGCTATCGGCTACACGGGCTTTAAAAGAAAGTTAAAAACGTTGCTGGGGATTAGTTCGAATTCAAGGGTGGACGAATATCTTTCGGCAGCTCGCTTTGCCAGCGCGGAGTTCCCAACTGGACCAAACTCAAAGATCAGGATTCTGGATCTGGGTCAAACCGTGCGGTGCCCGACCGTCTCCCAGATGGCAAAAGCGAATTCATTCATTATCAGTAAAGATAAAAAAAAGCAGGTATTAGGACGAGAATTCCTCTATCAAGCAATTCGGGGCGAATGTCTGCCCTCTGTAGCGGAAATGAAACACGCCGCAAATAATCGCCGATTCTCGTATTCGATAACAGCGGTATCTACGACGCCCGACTGGTTTATGATGAACATCGCATATTTTTTAGGTGACATGGCAGCTTCCGGCGACAAGTTTGCCCTCGAATGTCTTAGGGTGTCAGCGCCGATCTGTAAGAGCAGCGAATCTACCGGCCTGAAAATGTGGTCTTCTTCAAATCCGTTTTCTTCGAGAGATTCAATTTAGATATCTTCTTCCGCCGTTTTCAGTTTTCTTCGTGCTGGGTTTTCTTCCGAT
>JBBRPR010000115.1:0-11687 GCA_038227875.1 Planctomycetota bacterium | reverse complement strand
GAGCGTGTCTGCGACGTTGGTGCTGCTGAAGGCGGCGTTGTCAATCAGCCCGAAGAACCACTGACCGCCAGCGAGGCCCCCGGTGCCCAAGTAGTCATTGAGCATGTCGGTCTTGCCGACGTTCGTGATCGCGTTGCGCAGCTCATGCTCAGCAAGAACTACGCCGTCACGGATGTGCTTCACACAAAAGACGCCTGCCATTGAGACGCAATCAATCATAGTACACCTTGAAATCGAAGTAGAGGTTGCCTGTGTTTTCGTTCGATGACGGCGGATGCCAGACGGAGCCGTTCGTCGGCAGCGTTTCGCCGTCCTCTTGCCACGCACGAACGTATCAACCGCGAACGATCCCAGTGGAATTTCCAGCGGTGAAGAGCGGTTGTACGGCAGCGTGTTTGTACATGGGCAGGCGCAATCAGGCGCTATTAGTTCGGTGCGGCTCGGTCCAGCATTAAGTGATCTGCAATTGATAACTGACCGTCACCGCATCGCCAGCCACCAAGCTTAGACTTGTGACAGTTGCCGTGCAGAAAAGCACGCCCGCCGATCCACCCTTCGTGGCATCGTCCGATAGGAACGCGCCTGCCAGTGTTGCCGCCGCCGTGAAGTGAAAGATGCCTGCATCGGGCCCTGCGTTGACGAGCCGCCGAGTTGCCGCCGGATTATTCACGATCCACTGCGGTCGCGCGCCTTCCGAGTACGCAGCAAGCTCTGTCCAACCTGCGTGCGAACCCATCGTGTCGGCATTGTTCAATATGAGCCCACTATTGATCAGCCCGATGTACCAATTCCGCTGCGCGGCCCCACGAAACATCGTCTCAAGCAGGAGATTCGCACCAAGATCCACGACGGCGTTTGGGAACGCGTGCTCGGCAATCAACACGCCGGAGCGAAAATGCTTCAGCTTGAACATCCCGCGAAGACCGAAGCCGATCATATGAAAGTCTCCAAACGGATGGCCGTGCCGTCGTTGCTGGCATGGAATTGGTAGAACTGCGTGTTCGAAATGTTCATGTAAGACCAGTCGTTCTCGCCCTGGAAGAAAAGGTAGTAGCGCTGGCCCGGAATGAGCGCGCCAGGATTGAAGTAGTTGTCCACGTTGGGAATTGCCTTGCCGAGATACCAGCCGGATGCGGGACCATTAAATGTGCATGCCGACGACTCGTGAGCCATGTAAATATCGGCGGCGATTCCGTTCGGCGGATTGGATGCCCGCACACGGACGCGCCAGTACGCGCTTGCAGGCGCGCTGGCGGGAACTGTCGCCACGCTGGTACGCGCACGTTCAATCCGCCAGAGCGTGCCGCTCTTCCCCGCGCCAACGAGCATGTCGCCGCCGCCGGCGAGTGTGAATTCATCGAGAAAGACCAGCGACCCGCCGCTGTTCTGGTAGCGCTGAATGAACCGCGTGCTCGGAATAAAGAGCGAGTATTGAGGGTATTTCACGTAACTGGGCGTCGGCGTGATCGCGAACGAAAGCGCCGCCGTGCGGCTGAACGATCCGCCAGAAGGTGCGCCGCGCGCCAGCAGCGGACTCTGGATGAACGCATCCAATGGGCTGCGGTTGAATGAGTCGAATGGTGTCGCCATTACTGTTTCGCCCACGCGCGGCCGTCGGCGTTGATATCGACGAGCTTGAGTTCGTTCGTTGCCACTACCACACCGGTGTAATTCACGGGTGCGGCGAAGACCTCGTCGCCGGAGGTGTAGTACGATGGCACGATGACCTGTGTCTCGTTGCTGGCGCCCTGCGTCGCCGTTCGCGTGAAACCATTCGAGTAGACGTAAGTAATGCCGTTGCGCGACGTGCCGGACGTGCGCAGCAGATAGGGCTTGACGACGTTTTCATTCGTTGCCGACCACGCAGAACCGGTCCAACGTTGGCAGACAAGATAATCGCCCTGCACCGAAGTAACGCGCATGCGGATGATCGTCAGATCAAGTGCGGCAGGCATGCGCACCAATGCCAGATGCGGCGTCGTTCCCCCCGAATCCTCCCATAAAATCTGCGCGCCCGTGAGACCGGCTTCAAGATAGGTTTGCCCTACCTTGAGACCGGCGATTTCAGACGTTTCTCCCGTCGGTCGCGTGACGTAGACCGGCGAAACGCCGACAATCATCGCGAGTCCAAAAGCGTTGCTCTTGATGGGCTCCTGTAGAATCGCGAACTTGCCAGTGTGTGTGGCGGCGGGAAGCGCCGCGTTGAGCGCCCAGCGGCTGGCGAACTTCTGCGCGTTTTGTGTCGGCGTGATGATGACGGTCGATAGACCAAGCACATCGAAACGGTCACGATCCGATCCCGACTGATTGCGAACAATGATGATGCCATTTTTGGTGTCAGGCGGCACGGCACTGGAGCCACGATTGAGCGAGCGCCGCTGAAAATCGCTCGCCGCGTCCACCATCGTGTTGAACGTGGATGCGGGAATACGCAGTGGTTGTCCCGACGCAACTTTTTTCAAGCTATATCCCCAGGATGGAGAACGGGGCTACGTCGTAGACCTGCTCGACGTAAACGGCGATGGGTTTCTTGATGCGAATTTTGGCCGTGTTGTCCACGTCTTCACCGTACTGCACCCACAGGTAGTCCCATCCCCACTTCGAGATTCCCGTAATGGTGCCGACGCTTATGCCGGTTTGGTTGGGTGACGCGGCGAATTTGAAGTTCACTTCCCAGCGGCTGTCGCCCCGCTTCTGGCCAGACGCGCCGAGGAACAGTACTTCGCCAGGCTGATAGCCTTCGAACACATCGGAATTGACCATGCCGGTCAATGCGTAGTATGCAGGCGTGTTGAGCTGGGCGTCCGTGAGGTAGTGCGTCTCCTGCCAGTTCCAGACAGGGATCGTGATGTCGACGCCCGCGACGTTCTCGCCGTCGTAGCCAATGGCACCGCCAAGCAACGTGGACGCCGATGGGCCGTAGCGATTGATGGTTTGAATGCTCTGCGTGATGTGCTGCGTGCCGCCCGTGGAATCGAACGAGAACACCGGCTGCGGTGTCGTGTCTTCATAGGGCTGCGGCGCGTCATAACGAACGACGACTTTCCATGTATCGTTCGCCAATCGTTCCGAGATTTCTACGGAGCGCCGGATCAATCCACTATAAGCGGCTGGCGACGTTGAATAAGCCAGCGTGCGGACTTCATTCTCATCCGCGCACTGCAGCGCAACATACTGAAACTCGGCAGACGGCTTGTCGCCTGAGATTTCAGTACGGCTGTTGAAAAGTTCGATCAGCTGGCCAGCCATTATTCGAAGGTCGCTCCTTCTTCGTCCATTTTTTGAATGATGCGCTTCGTGTTTCGTGCAGTCTCTTCGGATGCTTTTGCCGTGCGCTCGGTCGCGGTGCTGCCGACACCAAGTTGAGCGATGGCTGAAGTGTTGAATGTGCCGCTCACGTCGAGCACGGACTGCGCGCGCTGCGTGATGTCCGGAAGATTGATTTCGGGCAGTGGAGCACGGTTGGCTGATTCTGTTTCTTTGGCGGATCGTTGCGTGCGCGCCTGTTCAATTGCAGCTTTCCATTCGCCGCGCGCCTCTTCGAGCGCCTTTTCGGAGTCGGTCAGTTCGGCCGCAAATTTCGCACGGCGCTGGGCATCTTCTTTCCCCGCCATCTCGGCGATGGAAGAGATGACGCCTTTGCGCTCCTGCTCGATACCCTGCAAATCCGCTTCGCGTCCCACTCGCGCGTCGAGATTTTGGCGCGAGACCTGAGTATTTTTCTGCTGCGTTTCCCGGTCGATCTGTTTATTGATGGCCGTAACGTTGATCGACGAGTCGAACGTGCCCTCAAGTTCGGTGAGTTGTTTGGCGAGAAAGCCGGTGAGTTCGTTCCAGGTCTTGACGAAGAACCCGGCAAACCGGTCGAGCACATCGGACCAGAAGTTGATGGTCTGCGTCCAAATGGTTCTCAAACCATAGAACGCTTCGGCGACGAGCGCGACGGCTCCGTAGAATGCGCCCGTGGCGACGGACAGGAACTGTTCTTTGAAGCCCAACCAGAGGGTATTGAGCTCGAAGATGCCCTTCTGCCATGCGGCTTTGAGCGACAGCCACAGAATGCGCGCGGCCAAAGAAATATCGCCCGCCGCCAGGGCATCTTTGATCCCTTGCAGGGACTCCATTCCGACGCTTTTGAGGTCGTCAAATCGCGCGCCGAGGTAATCCAGCGCCTGCCCCACCACGCCGGAAGCGTAGATTCCATACGCTGCGAGGCCGATCAGCAGCGCGATGACGATTCCCGCTGGCGTGATGATCGCGCCGAAAACAGCGGCGATGCCGGACGCGGCGGCAGCCAAGATGGGGCCTAAAGACGTGACGATGGTGATGGCGGTGCTGATTGCTGAAATGGCACCCGTGATGCCCGACACAATGCCGCCAATGATTGAGCCTGCGGTTGCAAGAGCGACACCCAATCCAACCAGGGCGGCTCCAGCGACAGCTACCACCGCGCCGATTTTTAGCGCGGAGACAATCAGCCCCCTGTTTTCGTTAATCCAGCGGCGAATGTCGCCCAAAACTGCCACGATCTGGTTTGAGACATCTATAAGGAGGGGCGTCAGGGCTGCGCCAATGGCGTTTGCGACCGTCTGCACGGCAGTTTTCACGCGCCCGAATGCATCGTTGAGCGCGGCGGCGGCTTTGGCCGCATCCGTGGACATCGTAAATCCCAACGCCTGTGCTTCGGCGCGTAGCGACTGAAGATCGCCGATCAGGGGCGTCAGTGCCGTGCCAGATTTTCCGAAGACACTCATTGTCGCGGCCGCGCGCAATGCCGGATCGGAGATCTCCGATAGTCGCTTGGAGATGGCCGTGAACTGATCTTCCGGGGATAGCCGTAGAAGCTGCTCCGCAGTAAGTCCCAACTCTGCCAACGCAGCTATCGCCTGCTTCGATCCGCCCGCGGACGCCGCGATGGTCTTCTGCATTTTGCGTACGGCGGTTTCCACGTCGTCCAGCGACGTACCGGATTGATCGGCAGCGAATCCGATCTCAGATAATGCCTCGACGGAAATGCCGGTGCGCGCCGACATTTTGTCGAGTGCGTCACCGACATCGGAGAACGACTTGGCGCTGGCCAGCAGCGGCGTGACAATAGCCGCTCCGGCCAGCGACATTTTCGTGCCAATGTCCTGCACGGCCGCCCCGAATGCTTTGAGCTTCGCGGCGGCGGCGTTCAGTCCTTTGACCAGCCGGGCGTCGTTGGCGTACAGTTCGATGTACGCAAGCCCGGCGCGAATACCCGATGCGGAGGCCATCTATTTCTTAGGCTCCGGCAGGGGCTGCTTGCGGTCGACGGTGCGGTAGTAATCCAGCGTCGGCTCGTCGATGGCGACCATGCCGGCGAGATTGCCCCTTCCGGGCGTCCACCCGCCCTTCCCATCTGGAACCAGCACTTTAACTTTCTGCTCGTCAACGATGCGCGCCGGCGTGCCCATCTTCGCCCACGTGATTTCATTCGTCTTCAAGGGGCGGGAAGCAGAGACGGCGCAACCGGGAAGGTTGAGCGTAAACGTCAGAAGAAGGAGCAGCTTTGTCATGAACTTCACGGGCGACCTCCACAGAATTGGGGATGAACAATTCGATGAGCATCCCGATGATGCCCACCACCGCCTGCACGATCAGACTCATTCATTCACCTCCCGCGCTCTTGACTTTCGTGCGCGATGCCGTGTAGCCAAGGCTGGAGAGCACCGACAGAACGCCGCCGATGATCTGCGCAGCGAGGCCTCCGTCGTGGACCGCTCCGCTGGCCAGCGCCAGACCCAAGAGCAGCGCCACTACCGAGAGCCAAAACTCCGTGGTCTGGTATCCCGGCTTCACCGGAATGATTTCTTCACTCATGTTTTTCCTCCCAAGTGCCGGTCCACGAAGACCGACTTCAGAATGCTAAGATCGGTTAGCTTCGTGACTGGCACGTCCGTGTTTTTGCGTTCATACGGATTGAAATCCGAAGGGGTGAACGCAGCGCCCTTCTTCGGATCACGATTCACGTTTGCGATGAGCGCGAGCAGCGCCGACGCGCGGCCCCATTCCGATTTGCTGCGCGCTTCCGCCATCCAGAGCAGTTCGCGCAAGGTCAACTGACCGGGTGGACAGCCAACGATTCCAGCGAGCTCGTAAATGGTTCGCCAAAGTCTTTGAGCAGAGTATTGATCCGCGCGTCGAGCGCCGGGCTGGATAGCTTCTTCTCGGCCAGTGCCACGATCTTGGCATCCACCTCCCGCAGCTTGGCCAGCGCCAGGTGCAGCACCTGGCGCTTCGACGAGGGGAAAAAATCGGCCAGCTCCTTTAAGAAGGCGGTCGTGGCCTGTTCCAGACAGTCGCCGCCCATCGCGCGTCCGAAGTCGGCGTCGGAGACTTGCTGTGCGTCCGCGTCGGGCTTGAGGATGGCGAAGACGACATCGCAGAGCAGAACCGGATCGCCTGCCAGCCGCTCAATGAGCTTGCCGTCTGCGATCTCCAGCAGATCGACGTTCAGCAGACCGCGAACGCGCTTGATGGCGTCGACATTGATCTGCAACGTCCACGTGCGGCCTGCGGTGTCTTTGAAAGTGCGCATCTGTTCCTCCGTGAGAGTCGATTCCAAGATGGACCCGTGTTACGCGACGGTGACCCACGCTGGCGGAATGGCCGAGTACGTCGGCTTGAGCGTGACCTTGGCCTTGATGGCATCTTCGAGCGGCTCTTCGCGTGTGAGATTCGTCACGCTGAAGTCCGCCCACAGTCCTTGCGATCCGACAACGTCCTTCGATCCATCCAGAACGGCCAACGCGACTGGTGTGTTGTTGAAGTAGGCGTCCTTGAGCGCGGAGAACCCGCCGTCGCTGGGGTCCCAGATGGATTCGAACTCAAGGCTGCCCTCCTTCAATGTGGCGATGGTCGCTTTCCACCCGCTGTTGGCGCGGGTCGTTACGTCGGCTTCTCCGGTTTCGAGATTGAGCGTCACGTCCTTCACGTTGCCCAGTTCGACGAGATTCGCGGGCGCGCCCGAACCGGGCCACGCGCCGCGCACCCCTGCGGTGAGGCGGTAGAGCTTTGCTTGCATGCCGAGTTTGGCACTCATGGTCGTGGTCTCCTCTTATTTCACCGAGCCTGCCCACAACTTGGGCAAGCGTTCCTTGGCGATGTTGAATGCCGGTCCCATGAACGGGCGCGGAGGGTACTTTCGAGACTTGGTCTGCGCCGTGGCCTGCGCTTCTTTAGCCTGAACGGCTGGCGCGATCTTCTTTGCGCGTTCGACCTGGGCTTCCGTTTCCAACTTGGCGAATCCAACCCCGTTCGTGTCGTTTCGAACGGGGCCGTGACCGCCGACCTCAAGTTTCCAGTTGGGGTTCCGGGCTTTCTTCGTTTTCGGCGGTTCGGTGCCGCCCTGCTCGTGTGTTCGTCCGATCTGCCCGACTTCCGTTGCCGTCGGGCCAACGACAACGCGCTGCTGTTTTTTCTCCACCGCGAAGATGATCGCGTCCTTCAGGCGTCCTTTGCGCGAGCGCGGCGGTTTTCCAGGCGGCGCATACTTCGGCGAAATCTTGATGCTCTTGCGCGCGATGCCGCGAATGTACGCGCCCCTAAGAGCAGAGCCCGACTGATCATTCGATTCAATAGCGTTACACTACGCAGTGCGCGGCGGCAAACTTCCACTGATCAAGTTGTTGCTCGGACGTGGCGCGCAGGTCAACGCGCTCGACGAGGACGGGCTGACGCCGCTGCCGAAGATCCAAGTTCCGATAGCCTTGAGGGTCCCGTATTCACTATTGGTGTTAATGACACTAACCCTTCTGAAAAGGGCGTCACATACATGCTGATTGTGTTAAGCTCGAAGGTTGATATTAAACAACCAAAAGAAATCGCGACCGCAATTAAAGAGGCATTAGTTCCCAATCCTCAATTTCCTGTGCCCGCATTAGGAAATTTCACCGCGAGCTCCGATGGCGTTCTTCAATTTAATAACGCAGTAGCAAAATTTCAATTCAAACAAGGTGTCCCAGGATTCAAAGCCGGCGCTCCAATAATAATAAGTGCTGCAAATGGTGCAAGAGTGGTGGCAGTGCGAACTGGAAAAACCGATGTAAAGACCATCGTAACTCTTGTTCGGTTATCAATTCTTGCCGATACGAATCGAGACGGAGTCATTACGGACGATGATATTCAAGGCAAGTCGAATCCGGTGGACTATCTGAAAAATGGAGCATTATTAATGGTGAATTGTGGACAAACGGGTACTCACGCCAAATCTTCTGAAACCAATATGGATGATGATATTATTAACGGGAAGGATGATGTTAAAAATTTGTCGGAGTTAAGAATTGAGCTTCCGAAGATTTCAGATACGTTTTATAAATATAATAAAGTTCTTCTAACGGTGGATAAAGGTCCAGAAGCGATTTCTGACGCAAATCAGCTCAGCCGAGTATTTCACATACCAAGCGACGCAGCTGAACCAGTTTTGCAATTAGAAGAAAGTGGTCATGTTGAAAAGAAGCTTGGTGATGCAAAAATGCTGCTCGGCCCTAATCAGAAAAACCTTTCTGTCGACGTAACAGATATTTTAAAGGATGGTAAAAAGCACATTCTTCTCGCTGAAGGATTAAAATTCGGCGAACAAGTTAAATACACCCTAACGGTTGTCGAAAATACGGCTGCCCAGGCGCCGACATTCCCTCAGTCCGCCTTTACTAGCTCGGTTGTTTTACTATGTGTACCGTTTATAGCAATTCCGAACACCCAACCTATTGCTACTGATGTGCAATTTAACTTTTTTTATTCCGATTGGGCTCATAATGGGGAACAATTCCACGATTCCATTCAGGAAAATATTATTAATAATAAGAAATTGGCAAAAGGAGTTATAAAGGCCAAGGCAAATGGCGAAGAGGATTTTTCGCAGGATCGAACAATCATTGGATTTTGTCGAAAAATTTCCAAAGATCCCAGCAAAGAAAGTGTTTTGCACGTATTTGGTCGACTGAATGGATTAGGTGAGTGGGATAAGGAGCAACTAAGCGCCAACTCTGGTTGGTATTTTATTTCGGCGCAAGCTGGTGATGAAGGGGGGGCATACGGAGTTTTGCCGCCAATTAAGAATGACACAGCGCATCCATACGGCTACATAATGACGACAAGGGCAAACACCACAGCTGTAAAATTCTTTCTTCGACAAAAGGTTCAGACGCTGTCGTCGAATGCACTGGTAACGCTGGATCCTTCAGGAATTGGAGTGGGCCACATTGATGAGATTGCAACAGTGGTCCCGCTCGATAATAAAGGCGGGTTCACCATGTTTGTTTCGGCGAATTATGGTGCGAATAGCGCGTCGCAGGTTATAAATGCCGTTGCTCCCGGAACCACATTTGATGGCCCTGGGAGTGTAATCAATTTCAAAACTTATAAAGATGCTCAAGCTGCAATTGTCGCTACGACTGATCTTGGAAAGGAGTTAACTTTAGTGGACTCAGTGTACACTAAAATTGTTAGCACCCTTTCTACGGCTCCAATTTCGGCCAGCGTCACTCGCACGCCCGTGCTAATTCGAAATCCCCCTGCAATCCAGCAAGGAATGTTCGTTAAGGAATCCCAATTAACGCATGACTACAACAATTCTCAGCCGATCGTTTTTCCGGGATCCAGCGGCGATCTTGTATTTTTCTATCCCGCGAATGCGGGAGCTGGTGCCACAATCGGTGGACCGGGATTGCCGGATTTTGATGAGAAATTTAAGAGCATTATAGCAGGAACGAACTCGTATAAACCGGACTTCATTATTCCAATTTTGGTTGACGCGAGCGGGCCATATGCGGGCGGCGGGGAATTGCATTGTCTGACAAATGTGGTAAGAGAACCATTAAAGAAACACTAGTAATCTTGATTCAGGGTGTACCATGAAAATTTTGCTACATTCGATCGCCTTAATTATGATAGGTATTCCGTTGATTGAGGCTGCGGAGCAGAACGTATCGATTAATTCAGTTGCGATCGCACACGGTGCGTCATACCGGGAAGCTGTTAGGCACTACCTTTCGCAGGGAGCATCGTCGGTTGATGGCGATAGCGCGTGGTTAATATCAGCGCTAACGTATCAGAAGAATCATCCCACAGAGTTCGAAAAGCTTTCGCATTTGGCCGATCTGGAAACCAAAAGTTCGCTTGCTAAAGCAGATGTTGAGTTAAATGACACCTATCTTTTGAGATTTCAAACCGTTCATATTTTCGAACGGCGGAGGCAAGCGGACCTCAGTTGTGCAACGCTTACTTTACATCTTTTGAGATATTATGATTTCTCGGACTCACAACGTGTAGCATCAATTGCCGCGATCCCGTCATTGATCGAGCCTAAGCTTCTGTTGAATTCTTCCCTTCAGAGCCAGATGCTTGATCTTTTTGAATCATTTTGGAAAGACGCGGATGACGTAGAACGTGTGGGTGTGGTCTACGCGGTTTCGTCATTTGGGTGTCCAAAGGCTGCTGGATTACTTATAAAATGGCTGTCAGAAAGCCATTCTCTATATGCAGACACACTTCTCAATGCACTGGATATTTGGCTATTACCGGAAAATCGACAGACTGTGCTCGCTAATTTTCCCAGCTTATATGGAGACTTGCTCAAAGCGTATCATTCGAGTCGCCGAGAACCAAAACATGAAATGAAAATAATTCAAATGTTGGTCAAAATTCCGGGAAATGATCTACAGATTTCGATTCTAAAAAGCGAAGTTGAGAAAGAGGATATTTATGATTTGTATGATGCTGCTGAGCTGTTTGACGGAAGGCCGCGACTTTTTTCTAAGTTGTCGAACGGCAACAAACAGCGATTCGCACTACTTTCGGACAACATTAAGCAGAATATAAATCAATTGAAAGATATGGCTAGAGGGGGTGAGCCGACATCAATCCTTTTGGTAATGTTGCAGGATGACCGAGACCTGGTTCGAATTCAAATTCCCAATGTGTTTGAGAGCTTTCGAGATTGGAAATTGTCTCCACAGCAAGAAAATGACATTGAAACTATAGCAATTTCGGCGCTAAAGGACAGAGAGAACATTTTGAACCAGTGGGCTGTAAATGTTTTAAAACAAACTCACGATAGTAAAGGCATCGCATCCAAAGTGAAGGATCTTTTAAAGTATCGAAATCCCCGTACCAGACAATACGTATCCGAGTTGTTAGGTGGCTTTGGCCGAAATGCTGAATGCGCACTGGGACTATTAGGAGACGCTACAATTGATGAGTGTGAAAACGTCCGTAAAGCAGCAAAGGCGGCAGAGAAGGAAATTCAAAACGACTTGAAACCTGCACCTTCGGAGGATGAGAAAAAGAAAACGTTTTAGGGCTTTTCGATATCATTAAATACCTGATTTTTTATCATCACTTCAAATTTTTGTCCATCAGCGACCTGAGCTGGTAAACCGGTATATCCTTGAAGTTCTCGTGCTATCTGAAGTGAGGCCTCATACTCTTTAAGGTTGTAATGGGCGCGCATCGCCTCATCTAATATTTTTGCCCGCTCTTCCTTACCGAGTGCATTCTCAGCGAGCAAGGCTGCCGCGTCGTGAACGATATTTTGCGATTCTGCTCGATTGAGCGCGAGATTAAAGGCGCCTCTTTTATTATTTACTCGCGTAATGGGATCGGGACTCATTTCTCCTTCTAAATAATTGATACGCGCGCTTGTGGTGTCTTTGGGTCCCTGG
>JBBRPR010000114.1:0-12412 GCA_038227875.1 Planctomycetota bacterium | reverse complement strand
CCAAAACTCCGCTGCCGTAACCTCTCCCATGTGGCGTATCCTTTCTGCCCCGCTGTGGGGGCTTTGGTGTTCCTTTGACAGATCACCAAGGATACGCCGCACTTTTCCTCCCGCCCAATCCACAAGATTTGACAATACCCCCGAATTGTGTCTGTGAGTTCCAAGCCGTGAACGAACATGGGCTCCGTCTGCCGGCGCGAAATGTGATTCCAATAAAACATGGCCCAGCACTTGTCCTGATTTGAGGACCAGTTCTTAGTGACGCTCCGCACGAAGCTGGGCAAGTCGGTATAGTCTGGATTGGCGTCCGTAACCACCTTGACGTTGCAGACCTCGGCGCGCAGCGTGGCAAAGCACAGCACCAGGCAAATGCAGCTCAGCGTTTTTATTTTCATCGGCGTGCTCCGCGATCCCATAGTGGACAGATGGACTCCATGCCATATGTATAGTGAAACTGGATTTCTTATGTTCAGAAACAGGACTTAAATATCTCGCGCTACAAGTCAGCACGCTCCACAGCGAGTGGATAGTGGAATAACGTGAGCCTGCTTTAAGGAGTTCGTTGATAAATGGCGGGAGGTGTGAAATCCGTGCTGGCGAACCAGCACGGATTTCGAACACAAACTACTTGGAGTCGTCGTCTTTCAAAATCTTATTCAGGATTGGAATATCGACCTTTTCCGGACCCTTATCCAATGTGTTACCCAATTGGACACCTTCGGGCGTGCGGGAACTGGCCTGATCGGCGGCGCTGTGCCGTTCGTTGAGGCGTTCCGGCTCGACCCCCGACTGGCAGCTGCAACACGAACAACCACTTAATCCCAACACGACGATGAATGACACGAAAACCTTGAACATTACCCCTCCCATTTTTGCATTGAACGCTTGGTAGTATTATGGGAAACGAACTGACGGCAAGTGCAACGAGGCGTTTGCGCGGATTTTTCGAGCACTATTTTTGAAGGTTTTGCAAACCCAGACGTGCACATTGTGCTCCATTTCGTGGTTGCAAATTTGCAACCACCAAAAACCAAGCGATCCATACACTGCGAATAAGCATTCGCATTCCCTTCTTCCAATTCTAAACTCCCACACTCATGAGCCTCCAGATCGATAATCTCCGCGTTACTTACGGCGGCGGCGCTACGCCCGCTCTGGGCGGCGTCAGCATCACCCTGGAGCCCGGCGAAATGTTCTTCCTGCTGGGGCCTTCCGGCTGCGGAAAATCCACGCTGCTGCGTTCGGTCGCGGGATTCATTGAGGACTTCGAAGGCGACATCCGCATTGATGGCCAGTCGCTCAAGGGTGTCCCGCCGCACCGCCGCGACTTCGGGATGGTCTTTCAGAACTACGCACTCTTTCCACATCTGACCGTGGACGGCAATGTGGCGTTCGGTCTGGAAGCGCGCAACGTGTCGCCGTCCGAACAGAAAACGCGCGTTGATGAAGCGCTGAAGATGGTAGGCCTCGCTGGATATGGCGCACGGCGGCCCGGAGAACTTTCCGGCGGCCAGCAGCAACGCGTGGCGCTGGCGCGGGCACTGGTGATCCGGCCGCGGGTGCTGCTGCTCGATGAACCGCTCTCGAATCTCGACGCGCGACTGCGCTGGGAGATGCGCGAAGAGATCCGGCGCATCCATAAAGCCACGAAAATCACGACGCTGTACGTGACCCACGACCAGAAGGAAGCGCTCTCGCTGGCCGACCGCATGGCAATCCTGCGCGCCGGTAAAATCGATGCGCTGGGGCCGCCCCGCCAGCTTTACCGTTTCCCGCCGACGAAGTTCAGCGCCGATTTTCTGGGCGACGTCAACGCCGTCCCGGGTACCATCGCGGCCGACGGACGTTCCGTCGCGACGGCGCTGGGCGCGTTGCCGCTCCATCAGACAACGCTCCCCGAACAGCTCAAACCCGGCGCCGAAGCGCTCGCCTTCTGTCGCCCCGAAACCGCGCGCATTTCACCGGCGGAAGCTCCGAAGCCAGGACTGACGGCTGACTACGCGTGGCTCAACGTCCAAGCCCGCGTGCTCAGTGGCGCGTTCCTTGGCGAACATACCTTGTACGAACTGGAATTGCCTGGCGCCCTGCGCTGGCGTGTGCTCCAGCAGGAAGTGGGCGCAGCACCGCTGGCGGATGGTGTGGCGGTGGCCGTGGCCGTGTCGTCCGACGCCTGGGCCGTCGTTCCGAAGTAAATCTACCCGGCACAAATAAAAAACGGGCCGGCATTTGCCGGCCCGTTTCTTTGATGCTAGTCGTCTGGCTTACTTGCCGTTTCTCGCCAATCCCGTCGACTTCTTAACCGTGTACTGCAGTACCTTGGCGCTCTGGTAGAAGCCCTTGATGTCCTGGAACAGAATGATCACATCAACGGTCCGCGCCGAGGGTGCTTTGATCTGCGTGTTTCCAATCAAACCCTCATCAAAAAACGCCTGCTTGAAACTGGCGCCGCTGATCTTCAACTGGAAGTTCGCCGCAAGGGCCAGCAAGGACACTGGCTTCGGCGTCTTGGCGAACGGGGACAATGAAGCGTCGAGTTTATTCGACACCTTTAGCTTAAACGAATCCTTCGGGCCCGGTGCGCTCACGGCACCCGCTGTCCCAAACTGACGGACCACTCCGCCCACGAAGACCACGATGTTTTTCACATCGCCCTTAAACGAGGAGGGAACCGGCAGCGTACCCTTGATGGAGATCGTGTCCTTTGTTGAGGTGACCGACGAGAAGTCGAGCTTGATTTGCATCGAGGTGATATTCAGCGTGTGCTTGCTTCCGGCCGGCGCGCCGCCGAAAGGAGTGCTGCTTTGATTCTTGGGATCGGTGCCAACACCGATCTCCAGTTCATCCGGGAAGCCATCGCCATCGAAATCCACTTCTTTGATGGCGGTGATGACATTGGAAATGCTGATCAGCAGCGTTTTGGTATCGACACCCAGCGCGTTTGAGGCGGTCAACAGAACGGAATACGTACCCTCCTGCGTGGGTACGCCGCTGATGACATTACCCGTCAAGGTCAGTCCGGGTGGCAATGGCGCAGCCGTGAAGGTCAAGGGTGCGGAACCGGATGCGACAATGTTATAAGTAAATCCGCTGTTGATCGAACCCACCGCAGACAAGCTGCTCGTGATGATCGGCGGCGCCGCCACGATTTGAATCGTCAGCGTGACCAACGGACTGCTTCCTCCGGAGTTGGAGGCTCCGATCATGGCCGTGTACGTTCCGATCGCGGAGACACTTCCGGAAATAATCCCGGTCGTGGTATCCACGGTAAGTCCAGCAGGCAGTCCGGTGGCCGTGAACGACGTCGGCGTATTAGTGCCCGTGATCGTGTACACGATGGGAGCATTGACCGAGAAAACCGCATTGGGCGAACTGGTGATCACCGGCGGGCCGGGCGAAACCGTAATGGTCAAATTTGCCTGTCCCGTACCGGAGGCGTTGATCGCGCCCAGTGTAACCGAGTAGACACCGGCCACTGTGGGCGAACCTGAAATGACGGCACCCGCCAGGCTTAATCCCGGCGGCAATCCAACTGCAGTGAAGGATGTCGGCGTGTTAAACGCCGTAATCGTATAGGTGAATGGTACGTTCACAGTACCCGTTGCAGTTGCGGCACTGTTGATCACGGGCTTGTTGTCGATCGTTATGACGAGCGTCGGAGTCACCGCGGAAGTGCCACCACTATTCGTTGCGGATAGCACCACACTGGTGATGCCCGGCGTGGTGGGCGTTCCCGTAATTGCGCCGGTGGACGTATTCAGGCTCAACCCCGCCGGCAAAGGCGCGGCAGTGAAGTTGTTGGGATTGTTCAATGCATTGATGTTGTAGGTGAACGGCGCGTTGGCTGACCCACTCGCCGTCAGCGAACCGACAATGATCGGAGGCTGAGGCGTCACATTAAAGGTCAACGGTACCGTTGAAGTTCCAACATTGTTCGTGGCGCTCATCGTTCCGACGTACGAGCCAGCCACAGAGGGCGTACCAGAGATCACGCCGGTCAGCGTATCAACGGTCATGCCCGGCGGCAGGTTGGTGGCATTAAAGCTCGTGGGATTGTTCAACGCAGTGATGTTGTACGAAAATCCCACGCCCTGTGCGACGGTCACGACAGACGAGCTGTTGATACTCGGCGCGGATCCGTTCACAACAACTGTCAGGTAGAGCGTTCCCGTTCCAGCCGCATTTGTAGCCGTCAACAGCACTTGAAAGACGCCTGGCGTGAAGGGCGTACCATCAATTTTGGTGGGACCGTTGGGCTGTCCCAGTCCCGCCAATGAAAGCCCGGCAGTTCCGAAGGACGTGGGGCTGTTGGTGGCTGTGATGGTATATTGAGGAATGGCCTTTCCGACCGCGGCAATGATGGTGTTGGGACTGGTGATACGTGGCGAGAGATCCCCGATGTGCGTAGCAAAGACGTCCGGGGCAAGGGTCGCTACAGGATTTTGAAAGGTGTAGGAGCTTTGACCGGTCAAAGATGAACTGGCGCTCATAGTCAAGCTGAAGGGTGGCGTGATGGTGGCGATGGAATCACCTGCAAGAAATCCGCCGCCGCTCGCCGTCAAAAACCAGCCCACTCCGAGTCCAGTGGTGTTGGGTGTGATTCCGGCGATGGTACTTGTCGCCGCCGTGGCTGTGCCTTGGACTGAAATTCTTTGGAAGAAACTGGGATTGGTCGCGCCCGGAACATTTCTGAAACTTCCAAGAGTGCCGAACGTACCGTTCCGCCCACCCACTTCGCCCGTGATGTAGGTGTCGCCTTCGAAGCTGGAACCTTTGACGCCGGAGGCGATTCCATGGCCTTTGTCGTTGTTGTCGCTTCCAAGGTAGGTCGCGAAGATTTCACCGCCCGTAGGATTGTATTTGGCGATGAACACATCCGAGAGACCAGCATTGGAAGACTGAATTGGGGGTTGTTGCGCCAAGTTGACGGGAAAGTCGGTAGATGTTGTTGTGCCAATAATGTAGGCATAACCATCTGGATCCACGGAGATTCCTTCAGCAAAGTCCGAGGCACTTCCACCCAAAAACGTAGAGTAAGCCAAGGTTTGACCCGTGTTGGCAAAGATGGTAAAGAATGCGTTCTGCACTCCGGCGAGTGCGCCCTGATTTGCCCCAAACAGCGGAAACTGCGTTGACCTCGTAAACCCGGTGACAAAGACCCGGCTTAGTCCGTCTGCGCCAATGCCGTTAATGCCGTCAGGACCCGAATCGCCCAAGTAAGAGCCGAAGATGGCAACCGCGCCGGTACCATCCGTTTTCAGCACAAAACCATTCGTGTTTCCAGCCGTACCCTTGAAGTTTGACTGGAAAGCATTCTTGATCAACAACGGGTTTAATCCGTTGGTGGAGCCGCCAACATACACATTGCCGAACGGATCCAACGCCACTGAATTACAGCGCGTCACTGCGCCCGCACCGTTGGTGCCATTGATGTAGGTCGAGAATACGCAGTTCGAACCATCCGGGGAAAACTTGGCGAGGAATCCGGCCGTGCCACTGGTGGCTGCGGAAATCAGCGCGGCCTTGGTTGGGAAATCCGGAGAGAGTGTCATACCCACCACGTATGCATTTCCCTGGGAATCGGAGGCAATACCCAATCCCACGTCGTCGTTGTTTCCTCCAATAAAAGTGGAGTAGACAACACTGGCACTCATCGGCGCAAGTTTCACCACGAACGCGTCCGTCTTTCCGGTTACACCTGAGTAGACGAAGCGCGGATTCTTTGCGGGAAACACGCCGTCTGCCGCGTATCCCGTAAAGTAAATTGCGCCAGCCGCGTCGACACTAACTGCCATGGCGCCGTCGCTCGCGTTGCCGCCAAACCAGGACGAAAATAGCAACTGGGAGCCATTGGGCGAGAAACAGCAGATGAAGGAATCCGTGAGGCTGCCCGAATTCGAAGGCGTGACGAAGTCATTCAGCGTCTTGTAAGCTACAGATGCTACCTGCGGAAAATCGTAGGAGTCCGTCACTCCGCAGACATACGTGTTGCCGGCTGAATCCACCGCCACGCCATTTCCGATATCCAATCCAAAGTTGTTAAAGGCCTGGCCGGTCGGATCGTCACCGAGATACGACGACCAGACGATTGACGGATCGATCACCAGCGTCTTCGAGGGATCGTACGCACCCAGTTTGAATCCAATGCGATTGGGAGACTGCAACACGTACGAGCCTTCGACCTCGTGCCGACGACCACCAAATTCCTGATACACCACAGGCTTGCATTTGCGGACTTCGCCGCCATCCACCTTGATCAGCAGATCGCCCGCCGGGGTCAATTCCAGTTTTTTGGCATTGTCAATTTCCATGGCGATGGCAGACGCATCAGCACCGGGCTTGACTACATAGTCGTATTCCAGGCCCGTCTGGCAACCGTAGTAAACCATGTCGACGCCCGGATAAATATCGTCGTAGCAGACCTTAGCGTAGTTGGGAACGTTGGACACCCACTTCGATTCAGGTCCCTTGAAGTAGTTGGATTTTGCGATGGTCTCGTCGATGCCGTGAATCTGCGCATTCAGATTGGCATTGCAGAATTTAAATTTCAAGAACGTCGAGGTGCCTTCGTGCTTGCGCATGTCGGAAAATTCGAAACCATGATTCAACATGTTTTCCGACTTGCCTTCGATGTTCGAATGATTCTTCAACATCAAAAACGCCGCGCCTTCACCTAGAAACAGCGCATAACCATGTCCCCGCGCTTGGTAGGCAATTTGAGGAATCGATTGGCCGGCGTTCAATTCGAAGGTCATGGGCAAGTGATACGCCGCGTCCTGCGCAGCTTTGCGCTGCTCCGGAGAAGGTCGCGAATCAAAAGCGACAGACTGGACTGGCTTAGCAGCGGCAACCGGAGTCAAATCGGCGACGCGAGGTGTGTTGGGTTGTTGTGGGCGTTGGCCGCGAATAAAGTAGAAGGCGACCGCCAAAAGAATCGTCAACGCAATTGCTTTTAGACCGTGCTTGCGCATGGCAACCGCTCCTTGCTGGCTCCAGGGTGTCTGAGGATGGCACGAAGCGCCAGCTCAAACATTTGCTCCGCGTAATTTTCGGCAATTACACCACGTGCATAACACAGAAAAAAACTTTGTCTAGGAAACTTTTTCTCCCAGCCTTGTTTCCTCAAGTTCGACCCGTGGCACTAATTCTGATTTAACAGTGTCTCATCGAAAACGCTAAGGTTACTCCCCGTAATTAATTGCACGAGTGAACCGAACGTTTCCTGATGGCCGTGCTATATTTTGAAGTAAAGCCTCTTGCCCTTCCGGACCGATATCAGTTTCCACACTTCGGCGTCAGCGGAGGGGGAGCTCATGGAACCAAAAGTCGCGCAGCGCAACACCCATGTTCTGGTGATGGCCTTTGGCCTGCCTGTCATGACCACGTTGATTGTCATGGGGTCCATGTACGCCGGCCACCTTATCACTCAGTCCAGTGATCGCCCTACTGAGTTCCGAGTTCAGGCGGCACCCCCGAAAATCGACATAAATGTGCCGCAGGCGTTACCGCCCAATATTAATGTGTCGTCGACCGCACCGCGGGTGGACGTGCACGTTCCACAACAGGCCGCTCCGACGGTGACCGTGAATACGCCGCCGCAGGCTCCGCCGAACATCACGGTCAATCCGCCGGCCGCGACGGTCACTGTGCTGGATAAGAGGGAGACGGACAAGTCGACGTTCGCCACCACGACTACCACAGCCAAGCCTGCCGTTCCACAGTTGGCGACCACGGAAAAGACCGTGACTCCCGCCACGCCGACAGCGCCCGTTGAAAAGACCACGCCAGCCACTCCCGCCAAGCCCACGTCTGAAGCCGCGCGACTCGACAAGCCCGACACGCATGCGGCGGCGGTGGTCAAAGCCTCCAGCGCTCCCGAGATCATCAGTGACGAACCGACACTCGACAATCTTTACAACTACGCCACGAAGTACGTCGATTCCTACTGCAAGCAGCGCGGCCTGGACCCGAGCAACGAATCGCGCCGCTGGAACCGCGTCTGGCAGTCCAACGTCGAACAGGCGATTGCCGACAACATCGACAGCAGCGAACAGTCGTACATCAACCGCGTCGTGATCACCAAGCGCGACTACTTCAACCTCAACACCGCTTCGCCGGAGAAGATCTGCGAAGCCTGCCGCATCATGCTGCGCTACCGCGACGGACAGCTGGCGTGGCTGCAGGCCATGAAGGATGCGCTGACCAACGAGAACCTGAAGAAGACCATGGCGTTTCTCGCCCAGGGGCCGCGCTAAGCGAAAGTTTTCAGTGTTGAGTTTTTAGTTTTGAGTTATCGTGTGCCGGTGCTCAAAACTAAAAACTCTGGCGTACCCCGCTCATGATCATCGCTCTTATCCTTGCCGACAAAGTTTCGCCCGTTATCGACACACTGCCTCCCTTCCTGCTTCCACTTGGAAATGAAACCGCGCTTGAACGCGTGGCTCGCGTCGTCTTGCGCGGTCCGTTTGGCGGAACGATTGTCGCCACGGATTCAGGCCACGCCGAAGAGGCGAAGGAAGCGCTGACGGGTTTCGCCGTGCGTCATGTCGCGTTGCCGAAGTCGGCGCGACCCGGCAGCGTCGGTGCGTTGAGCCCGGCGCTGGCATTCGCTGAAGACTTTCGCACGCGCTGGGAACGCGCGATGGCCGCTGCCAACGCGCGCTTCAAGGACGAACCGGACGACGACTCTGATGAAGAAAACGACTTTCCGCGTCCGGTCGGAAAAAAATCGACGCCTGGCAAAGCCGACGCTCCGCTGGACTGGGGTCGCCACAGCAAGAACGCTGACGTGAAGGTGCGCGGCCTGGCCCGCTCATTCGAGCGCGACGGCGTGATGCTCTTCCGCGCCGAGCGCCCGCTGATTCGCCCGGAACTGCAGGCGCAACTGGTGGAAGCCTTCGCGCGGGAGAGCTCCGACAAACGCGATCAGGCCCGTCCGTTTGCGCAGGCTGTCCATCAAGGTATCCGCGCGTATCCGGTGCTCTTCGATCGCGCGATCATTTCCGAAATTACCGCGCTGCCGCCCGAGACGAACTTCGACGACTGGCTGCTGAATCAACTGAAGCGAACGCAGGATGTTCCCGTTCAGGACGCAGGCACGCTGGAAAGTTTGTCGAGCGAAGCCGAGTACGAGCGCATTCAGGGAATGTTGAACGACGAATGAAGGAGTGCTGGATTTTGACCCTATGGACAATTGTCCATAAGGTTACTTCAGGCGCTTCTTCGCCTCCAGATACTGATCCTCGAAATTCTTGATGTCCTTCGGATTTTTCGGGAAGTCCTTCTTCATTTTTTCCATCGCCGCGTCGGCTTCGTCGCTGCGCTTCAAGGCCAAGAGGCAGAGTGCGCGTTCGCCCACGGATCGAATGTCGGCGGGATTCAGTTCAATCACCTTTTCCCAGATGTCGAGCGCGTCCTTGATGCGGCCTCCGCCCATCAGGATCTCCGCTTTCACGCAAAGGAGCATGGGCTGATAGGGATTGCTTTTCAGTCCTTCCGCAATCTCCCGTAAAGCGCCGGGAGGATCTGTTTTCATCATGATCTCAGCGCGCAGCAAACGCACGCACCAGTAATCGGGATAGGCTTCACTCCAGCGCTTGAGCACCGGGCGCACTTCATCGACTTTGCCCAGTCTCAGGCCGATGATTGCCCAGTTGGAGACAAAGGACGGCCAATCTCGGGTTTCCTTGAGCAACTGACCAAATATTTTAAACGCACGTTCCGGATCATTGGCGTTGTTTGCCGCCAGCACGTCGTACAGCAACTGTTCGCTGGAACTGATTCCCAATCTCTTTGCATCCGCGAAGTCCTTCTCAGCAACTTCCGTCCGCCCTATTTCATGCAAAATCATCCAGCGTTGAAAATAGCGGTTGCCGTTTTTAGGCTCGAGCGCGATGGCCTTGCCGCTCCACACCAATGCTTCCTCGTGCTTGCCGCTGCGAGTCAGCCCGATCGCCAGCCAGTTCATCACTTCCGCCTGGCGGGGTGAAAGTTCCAGCGCTTTGTGGATTTCGGTGAGCGCCGCATCGCGCGTCGGATTGGTGGGAAACATGCCGTCTTGGATGCCTTCCAGCAATACGTAACCATAGGCGAAATGCGTCTCCCACAGATGCGGCGCGCTTTTCAGTACGGACTCGGCCAGCTTCAGCGCCTCGCGGAAACGGCGCGTGTGTCCCGCGCGGAAAATGCGCCCAACCACCGCCAGCGGATCGTTGGCGCCGTCCTTGTCCGCCGCGGCGAACGCGTCCTCTGCATCGGTATAATAGCCGGCACCATCATAGGTAAATCCCGCGGACACGAGGGCCTTTAGATTGGGCTTCCCGCCAATCTTGCGGCTCAGTGCATCGGCCTTAAGGTACGCCGCACCGGCGTCAAACGGCAGGCCGCCGTTGCGCAAGGCCTCCCCCAGCGCATACTGCGCTTCTTCGAATTCCGGATCGGTCTCGAGCGCACTGCGCAACAGCGTCGCGGCACGATCGGGCAACTGGCCGCGCATCAGCAGGTCCATTGCTTCCGTGTAGGGTTCGAAGGCTTTCAAGCGGCGCTGCGCTTTTTCCGCGCCGGCGTTGAGCGCCTTCTGCCTGTCCAGTTCGGCCTGCAAGCGCTGCGCGCGTTCCGCTTCGCGGTCCAGTTCCGCCTGTCGCACCTGGCGGTCCTTTTCGATGCTCCCGGCCTCGGCATTTTTCTTGTCCACTTCGGCCTGCAGCCGCTTCTCACGCTCTTCGCGTACGATCAGGTCCTGGCGCCAGACGGAGATCCCCGCGGCGATCAGGATCGCGACCACCAGCGCGACAATGGAGCCGGCCAGCGCCAACGCCCGACCGTGCCGGCGCGCGAAACGCTTCACGCGCTCGGCGGCATTCTCCTCCAGCGCGCTGACCGGTTCGCCTGCGGCATACGCGCGCAGATCTTTCAGCAAATCCGCCGTGGAGGCGTAGCGATCGCGCCGCTCAAATTCCAGGCACTTGTACGCAATCGCGGCCAGTGCCCGCGGTACGGTGCGGCCATGGACGGTTCGCGGAATGCGCTTCACGTCCCCGCGCGCGGAATTGACCAGCAGTTCCTTGATGGACTTGCCGGTGAACGGCGCCTGCCCGCAGAGCATCTCGTAGAGCAGGCCGCCAAGTCCAAAAATATCCACGCCTTCGTCGATCACTTCGCCGGCCGTCTGTTCGGGAGCCATGTAACCCGGCGTGCCGACGACGGTGCCGTCGAGCGTCACGTTGCTTTCCAGTTTGCTTAGCACCTTCGACGACTGCGCCGGGGCCGGCGGGGTTGAACTCTTGGAGCCGCGTTGCCGGTCCGGCTTCGCAACCTGTTCGTCGCGCGCATCGGCCTGCCCGAGAACTTTCGCCAGGCCCCAATCTAGCACCCAGACTTCGCCGAATTCGCCGATCATCACGTTCGCGGGTTTGAGATCGCGGTGAATCACGCGGTGCGAATGTGCGAAGCCGATTGTTTCGCAGACGCGCTCAAAAATCGAAACCAGCCGCGGCAACGGATACTCGACGCGGATCTTCCCTTCCTTTCCGTCCTTCTTGTGCCACTTCTCCAGAATCTGCTCCAGCGTCTGGCCGGCCACGAGTTTCATGATGAAGAACCCGTTGCCGCGTTCATCCCAGCTCAGCAAATGAACCGGCGCGATGCCAGGATGTTCGAGCTGCCCGGCGATCTGCGCTTCCTGAATGAACCGCAATTCGTGCGTCGGATTTTTGCGCGCGTCAGGCAGCAGCGTTTTGATCGCGACTTCACGCTTCAAGGCATCGTCGCGGCCCTTGAGCACGAGGCCCATGCCACCTCGGCCGATCTCTGAAATAATCTCGTACGGCCCAAGTTGCCGGCCGCCGGACGGGCCAACCGCGCCATCGGTGGCCTGTAATTTATGGGTGGTGCCTCCGCGCGTGGGAGGCGGGAGGACGTGGGTCGGCGGAGTTCCGATTTCCGTACCCGGCGCATATTCGATCGTGGGCTGATCGTGCATCTCGGCAATGAGATTGGCGTCGCCCGCGGGCGGCAGATCGACGGTGGCGGAAAAGTTGGTGCTGTCCGGCGACGGCATTTTCTTGCGCTTGGTCGGCAACGGCGAAGTTCCGCGCGTCCGCGCCGCACATTTGGCGCAGAGCACGGCCGTTCCGGTGCTGCGCGTGGCACTGAATGACGCGTTACATTCCGGACAGACTTGTGTGGCCATAGAGGAAAGGTCCGCCAAAGCAGCCGAGCAGAGATGCTCACATTAGACGCTCGAACGGACACGATGCACAGGCAATTCGAGTATCTATTGACCCGCGCACATCTAAAGAGACTACCTAAAGGAGCAGTGGAAGCTTGGTATGTTGGATGAAGGATCGCAAGAGCAGCGGCTGACGAGATAGAGTTCGAAATTCGTCGGCCAGTCTTTTTCGAAGCACAAGGGTGT
>JBBRPR010000113.1:0-13329 GCA_038227875.1 Planctomycetota bacterium | reverse complement strand
TTGCCGTTGCGAGCGTAGCGAGCAAAGGGGTATAAAGCGTGGATGATGCATGGCCGAGCATCCAATCGTATGAACTGCTGCAATCTGCGTATTTTGCCTCTGATCGTGCTGGCGTTCGCAGCCTCGTTGTCGGCGGCCGAACCTGCGCGGGCCTTTCCGCTCTGGGACGGCGTGGAGTCCGTCGCCGACTACGCCAAGCGCGTGAACTTGCCGCCCACGCAGACACTGGACCTCGGCAACGGAGTGAAACTGGAACCATGAATTGGCTTGAAATGGACTGCCGTCATATATGATCAGACTGGGATATGGGTATTAACATGGCCAGTTCAAGATCAAAGATATCAGCTCATCAGCGCAGAGCTACAGCGACTTCAATCGTTCTTAGCTTCCCCATTTCTCAATCAGAGATCCGTGCCGTTCATCTGTTTGCCGAGAAGAGCGGTCAGGACGTCGCCACAATGTTGCGCGAAGCGGTGCAAAAGTTAACCACTGATAAGCAAGGCCACACGTAGCTGATCAAGCTATCGACTATCCTTGGTGCGCCGGGATTTACTAATGTCGTTGGTCAGACGGGGCGGATCCTCGGACCGTAGTTGCCCGCCAGCTACGCTCACCGCTTCTGAATCCACGCCTTCAAGTCGGTTTCCTTCATCAATATCATCGTGCCCACCGTCCGGTACGGGAGCCCCTGCTCGCGCCACTTCCTCAACTCCGCCGCAGTGATGCCAAACTTCACCATCGCGTCCCGCACCGTTAACGTTCCGGCCGGCCGCTGAGGCTTACCTTTTGGGCGGCCAGGCAACTTTGAGACGTAGCGTGGTCCCTCGACCCGGTGCCAGCGTGCCACGTCCTGCAGCGGCACGCCCAGGCGCGCGGCCATGGCTTTGAGCTCAGCGGGGGTGAGTGGTTTGCGCATCTGACGTGATGGTAAGGCGCGGGTGTTGGCGTGCAATAGCCGCTTGCACCACAAACCGCGCTGCCCGTAAACTGTCGGCCCCGCGCGGAGACATTGATGACCAAGGCCGACATCGTGAATCAGATTGCAGTCCGAACCGGCGTCCAGCATCAGCAGGTCCAAGCGGTGGTTCAGCTCACGTTCGACCACATCGTCGAAGCGCTGGCGCGGGATGGTAGGATCGAGCTGCGGGACTTTGGCGTGTTTGAAACGCGCACCACCACGCCGCGTACGGCACGGAATCCACTAACGGGTGTGAAAGTACGTGTGCCTGCACGCCGGCGCGTAAAGTTCAAGGCTGGGCGGTTGATGGCGCTGCGGGTGAGGTGCGCGTAGAGCGGGAGGACGCATGGACGAAGACTTGAAGAAGTACGCACGGAATCTCGGCGTGGACCCGCGGAGCCTTCTCCGCTGGCGCAAGGGGTTCAAGAAGGCGAATCCCAACTGCAAGGGCCGCCCCAAGGGGCGCATTGTCCCTCCCGCTGGCTGGATCCCCGCCGGAGACGCAATCCGGAAGTACAAGACCACGTGCGCTGTGTTGCAGCAACTTCGTCGAGATGGACTGAGTTTCAAAGTTGAAGGGACAATGATCTTGATGGCCGAATCGGAGTTGAAAGAACGACTCCGAAAAGCTGCGCCCTAGCTGGAACCTTATTGTTACGAGGCGAATGACATGCAGAAAGATGTTGTTGGTAGCTCGGCGGTATCGGAGCAGCGAACGCGAATCTTCACGAAGAAGGCGGACCCATCGTCGGGACTGTGCATCTTGATCGAGGATGACATTCCATGCTCCAACCCCGTGGCGTCTCGTGGGCTTTGCAATCGCCATCGCAGTTATATGACGCGCAAAGGATTGCTTGAGACGTACGCGCTGCCGCGTCAAAGCCGGAGGATAGACCTCAAACCGAATCCCAATGCGCGGGAAGGCATCTGCGCCCTCCTTGAAAACGACATCCCCTGCAAAGCGCCAGCGACCCGCCGGGGCCTATGCAGGCATCACTATGCCGGCATATGGCAGAGACCCGATTTGAACCTCAACGACTTCTCCAAGCCACAGCCGACCATCGTGTACGCCCGCGGCCACGAGGTACAGAAAGGGCGCTGCGTCGTGCGGGAGTATTCAGACGAAAAGTATTCACAGTGCGCGGGGGAGGTCGTCGCTCGCGGCTTATGCAAGCGCCATTATCGTTTGCTCTCGCAGTCCCGCACCCTGTTCGACCAGATTGCCAACCCAATACCGAGACTGAAAGCGATGACCATCGAGGACCGGCCGACAGCCGAACCAGTAAAACCAATGCTGGATCGAGTCACCACCGCAGCGCAGAGGGTTCAGTCGCCGAAAGCGCCGACCGACACAGAGCGACTCCTGTCACCGAACGACATCGGCAAGATTCTTAACGTGACGGGCGAGGCAGTGAAACAGTGGATCCACACGAGACGACTGCCCGCCGTTAAGTTGGCGAACGGATTCTGGAAAGTTCGGGTGCGGGACTTCGAGGCTTTTCTAAGGGCGCGCAACGATGTCGGCAGACGACGTGTGCTCATTACACACGCGCTGGACGGTCGAATGAATGTTGTCGTCGATGCGGTTCGGGCGCTGGGCCATGAGCCGATTCTCGCAAGAAACCATGTCGACGCCTTGCTCAAGTCGCTCGACCACTACCCGGCGTTGTTCGTGATCAATCTGGGTGCAAAAGAATTCGAGCCTTGGAAGTTGGCCGAGAAAGTTCGCGCGGACAAAGCCACTCGCAAGATTCCCATCCTGCTTGTCGGAGACGTAGACATGAATGACGCGGTTGCGGAACGAGCCGTGAGGCTATCGGTTCAGGGGTTCATCAAAATGCCGACGGACAAGGAATCGATACAGTCGGAGATTGGGCGAATCGTGAATGCCGTTAAGTAATGGCGAGCGCGTACTGCCCGGGCGGCGGGCTCTTCCTAAACGCTACGATGGCAACGACGAGCGCAAGCGCAAGAGGCAGGAATGGCCACAAGGAAACGTCGGCGGTGAAGTCGAGGAACGATGCCAGGGTCACGCTACCTCCGCTGCCGGCACTTCGGGCACAGCCGGATATGTCGTCGATCCGGCGACATGAACTTCAGTTCACAGCGCAGGCAGGTGACGCGCGCGGGCTTTGGCGGCGACAGTGAGCGGGGTTTCTTGGCGGACATGTGGGCATTGTAGCGGTAGATCGTTCGGCAGGCTACACGTTCGGATCAGGAGCTCTGAGGCTAGGTCGCCGCCTTCACCATTGCCACGATGCCAGCCTTTAACGCGTCAGGCAGCTTCGCCCAACTCGAAACCACAGTTGCGAGGTCGTCAGGGAAGGCGTGCATAAACCCTGCATAGTTTTTATGTATAAAAGGCTCTGGAATGCTTCCGGGAAGACTATTACCCGCGCTCTGGTTTGGAGCCTGAGTTTCAGCTTCTTCATAGGAAGATATCGACTTGTTTCCAGAAACTTTCAAGTCGGCGGCGCAAGCGCCAGCGGCGTTCGAATCCCCGCAGGGACGTTTTTTTCTTCGATGGACAACCGCGCGGCCGCCTGGGCCGCGTGCACGCCCGCTCTGCCTCCCTCGCATAATTTGCAGAATCCAATTTTCGTATCTGACGCCGCGCCCTGTTGCGACTACTTGGCATAGGATCTGTTGTAGATGCATTGCCCATGTTGCCGGAGGTCTTATCGGGCAGAATTTGCAGAGTGGAGGATCGTATGGCGCGCCCGCACGTGATTCCAACGGGTATCGAACGACAATTCGGCGATGAAGAAATCATCGTCAGCAAGACCGACACCAAGGGCATCATTACCTATGCCAACCGGGTGTTTGAGCGCGTTTCTGGATATAGCCAGCACGAATTGCTCGGGCAGCCGCACAACCTCATCCGGCATCCGGATATGCCCCGTTGCGTCTTTGCGCTGCTCTGGAGCCAGATTATGTCCGGCGGCGAAATCTTTGCATACGTGGTCAACATGTCCCGCAACGGAGATCACTACTGGGTCTTCGCGCACGTGACGCCCAGTTTCGACGATGCCGGAAAAATCGTTGGCTACCATTCCAATCGCCGCGTGCCCGAACGAAAAGCCGTCGATGCGGTCATTCCCATTTATAAAGCGCTCTGCGCAAAAGAAGCAGCCGGGCTGGATCCGCACGCGGGCATGATCGCCGCCGCAGAGTTGCTCAAGACGGTGCTTGAAGGTCAGAAAGTCTGTTATGACGAATTCGTATTCTCACTTTAGCTGACGAGAACAACGACAATGTCCACGCTCACTGCCGAATCGACGCTGCATACGGCCACCAGCGCTCCGCCCACGGATTCCACGCTCGAGACGGGATTGCTGGAACTGGCCCGCGTCTGCGAAGCGGCGGCCCGGGGCAATCTGGAAGTTCGCGCGCTGACCGGCCCCACGGACGGCCCGCTTTCCCGTTGCGTTGACGCCATCAATCATCTGCTGGATATCACCGATGCCTACGTGCGGGAATCCAGCGCATCGCTGGATGCGGCGGCCAAGGGCAAATTCTACCGCCGCGTGATTCTGCGCGGGCTGCCCGGTTCGTTCCGGAACGGCGCGCGGCTGATCAACGCCGGTACCGAAGAAATGAAAAACAGCGCCGCCGCGCTGGCCGCGGCTCGCGCGCGCCAGGACCAGCTGGCCAACGAATTCGAGACGACGGTGCAGACGGTGGTCAATTCAGTGGCGTCCGCCGCGACGGAATTCGAAGCGACGGCCAAGTCCCTGGCGGATCAGTCCCATGAGACGACCGAGCGTGCCGAAGCAGTGACGTCCGCCTCGCAGGAAAGTTCCGCCAGCGTCGATTCGGTGGCCTCGGCCGCCACGGAACTCCAGGCCTCGGCCGCGGAAATCGACCGCCAGACGCAGCAGTCGGCGCAACTGATTCACAGCGCCGCCACCGAAGCCACCCGCACGGACGCCGTAATACAGGAGCTCTGCAAGGCGCAATCCCGCATCGGTAGCGTGGTGAAACTGATCCACGACATCGCCTCCCAGACCAATCTGCTGGCGTTGAACGCGACGATTGAGGCGGCCCACGCTGGCGCCGCGGGCAAAGGCTTTGGCGTGGTCGCTTCGGAAGTGAAAGCGCTCTCGAAGGAAACGGCCGCTGCGACGGACAATATTGAGACGGAAATCCGGGCCTTGAACAAGGCCTCGACGGAAGCGGCCGCGGCCATTGCCAGGATTTCGAAGGCGATTCTGAGCGTCAATGAATCCACCAACCTCATTTCCTCATCCATCGCCGAGCAGAAAGGCGCCACCGAAGAGATCAGCCGAAACACGCAGCGCGCCGCTCAGGCAGTGGTTCACGTGACCCGGAACATCGCCGGCGTGAATACCGCCGCGCATGAAACGGGAGTTTCAGTTACGCTGATTCAGGACGCCGCGGGAGAACTGTCGCGGCAGGCTGAACGTCTGTGCAGCAGCGTGTCGGCCTTCATGAACAACATCCGCGCGAAATAGCGCGTGAATCTGTTCCTGCCCACGTAGGCAGCGCGCGATCCGTTCACCTGTAGCTAAGTGATGGACAAGCCGAGTCCGAATTCAAATTATACGATGAAATTTAAGATAAGAAGGTATACTTATCGCGATACGACCGGAGGAGATCAATGACATCCAAAGAACGGGTTCGCCTGACTTTTCAACATCGTGCGCCCGATCGTGTGCCCGTGTTCGAGCAGAGCGTGTGTTCGGCGGTGGCTTCGGAGGTCCTGGGGCGAAGCGCCTTGACGGGCGGCGGGAGCCTGCGCCGCGGGGAGAGTGAGGCGTGGCTCAAGGGCGAGGCGGCCCACGCGGAGTTTGTCGCGACGATGATCGACGACGTGGCTGCGCTGGTGAAGACCGTGGACTTCGATCTGATCCGCATGCCGTGGCGTCACACTGAACGGCCGACAAAGAAACTGGATGAGACGACGTATCTCTACGGAGACCCGAAGAAATCCTTCTCGATCTATCGCTATGACGAGTCCAGCGACATCTTTGATTGCAGCGACGATGCGGTCAAGCAGCGCGGCGCGGCGGCGATCCAGGAGCAGGTCGAAGCGATGGAAAAAAGTCTGGCCAACGGTTGGACACCAGACGCTCAGGCTTTGCTGGAATTCGACCTCCTGACGCGCAAAGCAGGTACTGACCGATACGTCTGTGCGCCCTGCGGAGGGCTGGCGGTTCCGTTTCACGCAGAATGGCTTGCGGCGATGATTGAGGGGCCGGAGTTGATTCATCGTTACTTGAATGGTCTCTGCGAGATGAATCTGATTGCGATGAGGCAGTATGCGTCGCATGGCGCGGACTGTTTCTGGGCCGGAGGAGATCTGGCCGACAACCGCGGCGTGGTCTATGGCCCGAAGGCCTTCCGGGAATTCCTGCTTCCGCCGCTCAAGCGAATCATCGCGCTGGCCGACCAACTGGGCAAACCGTATGTCTTCCGCACGGACGGCGACACCTACAGTATCGCGGACATGCTGTTCCTGGAGGCTGGAGTTCACGGCTATGGGGAAATTGATGTCGATGCAGGAATGGATTTGATGAAATTGCGCACGCGCTATCCGAAGTTGACGTTGTGGGGCGGGATGAGTTGCGGCAAGGTGCTGGTGGACGGCACGGAAGCGCAGATCCGCAATGAAGTGCAGCGGTTGATTCACGGATTGGCTGGGCAGGGCGGCTACATCCTGGGCTCGTCGAATTCAATTCATAGCGGCGTGCCAGCGAAAAATTTTATCCGCATGCTGGCGGCCGCGCGTGAAACTTCGATTCCAGTATAGTCGAGGCCTTTGCTCTGCTTTACGACCCTTTGAGCGCACGGGTTTCCAGAATCTCGCGAACGGTCAGGATGTTCGCGGGGTTGATGTCGTAGGCGCACACACCCGTTCCCAAAATGAATCCTGGCACACTCGCAGCCTGTTCGAGCAGCGCCTGCGTTTGAGCGGTGATCGCAGCGACAGTCCCGGTGTGAATCAGACGCGCATCAAGATTCGCTCGAAACGGTGCCGTAATCCCGGCGCAGGTGTCGCGCCATGTATTGAAATTACTCCCCCAATCACAGAGGAATTGAGTGGCGCCGGTGCGAATGAGAACCGGCACAATAGACGTGGTGTTACCGCCGATTACCAGCGGAATATGGCGCGCGCCGGCCTGCCGCATTTGTGCCGTCAGTTTCATGTAGCAGGGGAGGAGTTGCCGTTCCCACGTGGACGGCGAGACAAAGGGCGGAGCGGCGCGACTGTCAAAAATAACGGCGTCCACGCCCCTCTTGATAAACGCGCAGGCATAGTCGCCGCAGGTTTGCGCGGCGATTTCCAGTACGTCGACCGCTGTTGAGGTGTCTTCCAGCAGCGCGATGAGCATGTTCTCGCAGCCGATTAATTCGCAACTGAGGCTGAATGGTCCGGAGACCGCGCCGCGCACATGGACTTGAGCCCGCAGTTGCTGGTGGAGCCGTTCGGCCGCGCGCAGAAATAGACCCATGCGTCCGGAGCGTTCCGGATCGACGTGATTTCTTCCAACCAGCCCATCGATGCTGCTGAAATGCGATTCAACGCCTGGAACGTCAGTGGTGCCGTGGTATTTGACTTTGCAGCCCAGCGCTTCGGCTTCGACGTTGTAGACATCCAGACCCACGGTCAGTAAGTCGGGCCGGTAGGTGTCGAATTCCGCCAGGCCACCGTTGACCATCAAGTCTTCACTTTGCGCCACTTCAGATGGGGTTTTGTTCAGCAGGAAGGCCTTGTGTTCGTAGATGGCGGGAACAAACGGAACGCGATCGGCGTGTTTGCAGGCGAAGACCAGATCCATTCGTTCTCGTGGAGTCATGCTCGATCCCCGGAGTGGGTTGCCATCCGACATCCAATCCTCGCCTGTGACATCATGAAATAAATAGATATAGACCCGAATATCAATAATTCAAGTTCTGGACTTCAGTAACGGAGTCGGAATAGCCGTACAAGTTTGATTTCCCATCTTAACGAGGCGTTGTTGCATTCCTGCGAACTCAAACGTCGTGAGTTGCGACGTTGAGCAGCCTGCAGTGTGCGCGGAATCCTGCAAATCATGGGGGGCGCATCGATTGTGAGTGCGCAGTGATGCCGCCCGCGATGAGCACGTGTGCGGCACAATCGTTGCATCGCTTTACTTATAAAGATCAACTCACGGCGTGAGTTTGAGAATATGCGCAAATCGGAAGGGATGGCCCGTCATGATAAACTCCACATGCACGTACACATCCGGTAGTTCAAGCACCTTGAAGTCATTGTTACTCGGCTTGACCCTCTTTCTTGCGTTGGGCGCACAAGCCGGGACGGTGCGATACGTCAATGGCTCCGCCGGTGGATTGAACAACGGTACGACGTGGGACAATGCTTACACCGATCTGCAGTCGGCGCTGGCCGTGGCCGTCGGTGGTGATGAGATCTGGGTCGCAGCCGGAACGTACAGGCCGACGAGCACGGCGGACGTCACCAAATCCTTCACACTGGTCGCTGGAGCTTTCGTCTACGGCGGCTTTAACGGGAAAGAAACATTACGCATTCAACGCAACTGGGCACAAAACCCAACCATTTTGAGCGGTGCTCTATCGGGTGGCGCACATTCGTATCATGTCGTCCGCGGCGCAACCGGCGGCACGATCGATGGATTTACGATCAGAGATGGCAACGCCAACGGACCGGTGCTTGATGCCGGTGGCGGTGGAATGATCGACTTGAATACTGCGTCGATCATTATGAACTGCAAGTTTATCAACAATTCTGCGTCGATAGCAGGAGGTGGACTTTTATGCTACAATAATGTCACTGCGGCGAGCGTCACCAATTGCCTTTTCACCGGGAATACGTCGGGCAACCTGGGCGGCGGGTTCTATTCAGATCTGATCAACGTCAGCATCAACAACTGCACCTTTTCAAAAAACACGGCGGTCACAGGCGGTGGCGTCTACCGCAATGGTGGCGGACTTACTCTTAGCAATTGCATTTTGTGGGGTGACACCGGCGGTGAAGCAGGAAATGCGCCTGCCATTGGTTTCAGTGATGTTCAGGGAGGTTTTGCAGGGCCGCTTGTCATCAATCTCGATCCCCAATTCGTAAACGCAGCAGCGGGTGACTTTCATCTGCAGGTTACTTCTCCCTGTATCGATGCTGCCATTGGTCCGGTTGCACCGCTGCTGGATCTTGACGGCAATGGCCGCGTCGATGTCCCATCCATACCGAACACGGGTGTCGGTCCAATCGCTTACTTCGATATTGGTGCCTACGAGAATCAAGGCAGCTTCGCCGGCAAGATCATCTATGTGAATTCCCAGAACACTTCGCCCACGCAGGATGGCCAGTCGTGGTCGACGGCGTTCAACAATCTTCCGTCGGCTCTGGTTGTGGCTGGTGCGACTTCGGAGATCTGGGTCGCGGCCGGCATCTATAAAATCGGAGCCATACCAACCGACACAATCTCCATGAAAAATGGTGTGGGCATTTACGGCGGATTTGCAGGATCGGAGACTGCCCGTGCCCAGCGCAATTCGGATCCCTCGCTGACGGTGCTGAACGGAAGACTAGCTCCTGCGGGCACTTTTCACCTCGTCACCGCGATTGCAGGCGTTGGCCCAACGGCCATTCTGGATGGATTCACTCTCACCGGGGGCCTCGCAAACGGCGCCGGCATCTACAGCACCGGAGCGGGAATTTACATCGATTCCGCCGCGCCCACGATTTCAAATTGCATCCTGGTTTCAAACAGCGGCACCAGTAGTGGCGCCCTATTTTCCAGCAACGCCGCGCCACAACTTACCCATTGCACATTCTTCAGCAATACCTCGTCTGCGGGTCACGGCGGTGGGGCCACCTTCCTACTATCGGCGCCAACCATTCAGGATTGCACGTTCCTCGGCAACAATGCCACGGGCTTCGGTGGCGGTATTTTCTCAAGCACGTCCACTATAACGGTGAAGAAGTCAACATTTGCGATGAACACGGCGGTTGCGCTGGGCGGTGGGATTGCGTCCGTCGCAGATTTTTCGCTGAATCTTGCGGGCTGTACCTTCGAATCCAATACTGCCTTGAACGGCGGCGGTCTGTATACACTTGTCAACACTTCCACCTCGATCACCAACTGCGTGTTTCAGAACAACGTCGCGTCGGCAACTGGCGGAGGTGCTGGAATGAGCAACTCGCCTGGAACCGTCATGAACTGCACTTTCTCCGGCAATAGCAGCGGCACATCGGATGGCGGATTGAGTCTGACCGGGGTGGAGAATGTAGCGCTCACGAACTGCATTCTGTGGGGCAATTCCTCACCAGCCAATCCTGATCTGGACGTTATGGCTCCCGCAACTGCTCCAACAAACTTCAGCTGCGTGAAGGGCACTTTGCTTTCGGGAATCGGGAACATCAACACCGATCCGCGATTTACGTCCTTCGGAGACCTGCGCCTGCAGGCAGGCAGTCCGTGCATTGATGCGGGTACGGCCGTCGGCGCGCCTGTCACCGATGTGCTGGGTACGGCGCGGCCGAGAGGCGCCGGATTCGACATGGGTGCCTATGAATATTCGACTTCGCCAGTGTTGATTTCACAGCCTTCAGCGACGCCCAATCCGTGCATCGTCGGACAATCGGTGGTCTTCAGTGCGGCGGCCACCGACGCCGACGGCGATGCGGTCATCTACAATTGGGATTTCGGAGACGGCTCCAGCGCCGTTGGCGCAACACCGACGCATGCATTTGCCGCTGCCGGTTATTTCGTGGTCAAAGTAGTCGCCATCAATGCCGGCGACCCGTTGACCGCAACGTCAACCAATTCCGGAACGGTCACGGTCATCGTCAATCCCAACTCCGGATTTGCCGGTGACAGTGACGGTGATGGCGTGCTCGATGAGATTGAAGTCGCGCTGGGCTCCAACGCCTTCGACGCGGCCAGTCTGCCGACGGGCATGAGCAAGATGACAGAATTGCAGAATCTGTCGGTGAGCAAATTGAACGTCAAGCTGGACTTCAGCAAGCATGGCAATGACAGCATCGGCCTGAGCGGCCTGATATTGATTCCGGATGGATTCAAGGTCTCCGGGCAGATGTTCGTGGTCGATATCGGCGGTGTGGTGAAATCGTTCACGCTGGATGCCAAGGGCTCGGCGACGAGCGGCGGTAGTTCGATCAAGGTGCCGGTGAAGTCTGGAAAAGCCGGGACGCCGCTGCAGATCTCCAAGTACAGCGCCAAATTCAGCAAGGGGACCTTCGCCGACACGCTTGCCTCCGCCGGGTTGGTGAATGCCACCACCACGGCGAAACTGAATGTGCTGGTGACGGTCATCTTCAACGGGCAAGTGTGGCAGAAGAGCGTCCCGCAATCGTACGTGGCGAAGAAGGACAAGGGCGGCGTGACGAAATAGATGCCGGCTCTCCTGGCGAGGTATCCACCATGGAAAACTCCACGCGAAAAGGCAGATATGGATCGTGTCTGCGGATCGTTCTGTGTTCAGCGCTATGCCTGACTTTCGCAGCCCGTGCCGCGACGACGTGGCGCGTGACGCCGACGGGAAGTAACACGGGCAGCGGCGCGGACTGGACTACGAATGCAGCGTCACTGCAGCACGCGCTGGCCACGTCAGTCTCAGGCGATGAGATCTGGGTGAAACAGGGAACGTATTTGCCGGTCGCGGATGCCACGGACAACCCGAATCCTGCCGACAACCGGAGCAAAACGTTCACGCTGCGCAACGGTGTTGGCGTTTATGGTGGATTTACGGGTTCCGAATTATCCCGCGGTCAACGCGCACCCGCACTGAACTCAACCATTTTGAGCGGAGACCTGGGGACCCCCGGCAACAAGACCGACAATAGCTACCACGTCGTCAAGGGCGCCACCGGCGGCATCATCGATGGATTTGTGATTCGAGACGGAAACGCCACTGGTATCGGTCCGGAATCTGGCGGTGGAGGTATGATCGACTTCAACACCGCGTCGACGATTTCAAACTGCCGATTCATCAACAACTTCGCGGTGCTCGCTGGCGGCGGATTGGGGTGCTACAACAGCCCGGTCGCCGCCAACATCAGCAATTGTATTTTCACGGGGAATGCGTCGAGCGGTTCGGGTGGCGGATTTTATTCTGACCTCATCACCAGCAACCTGACCAATTGCATTTTCATCGGAAACACAGCGCCAGCTGGAAACGGCGGCGGGATTCGCCACAACGGTGGCATGACGAACGTTGCCAATTGCATTTTTTGGAACGATGTTGGCGGAGAACTATCGGGAACGCCGAATGTTACCTATAGCGACATTCAGGGCGGCTTTGCGGGTCCCGGCAACATCAATGCGGATCCTCTATTCGTCGACGCCGCCAGCGGCGACTATCATCTTCAGAACACCTCGCCCTGTATCGACGCAGCCAACGGGACGGCCGCAACGCTGTCCGACTTTGATGGTAATGGCCGCGTCGATGTGACCGCAATAACCAACACCGGGATCGGCACGCCGGCGTACACCGACATGGGTGCCTATGAGAATCAGGGCACCTTCGCCGGCAAAATCATTTTTGTGGACGCGCATTCGTCAGGATTGACAGAAGACGGATTGGCTTGGGCGACGGCTTTCCGGACGTTGCAGGGTGGCTTGGCGCTGGCCGGCGTGGGAACCGAAATCTGGATTGCCGACGGAACCTACCGACCCGGCACGCTGCAATGGGACTACTTTGGTTTGAAGAAGGGTGTGGCGCTCTACGGCGGATTTGCAGGCAACGAAACCGCCCGCTCGCAGCGAAACTGGAATACTCACGTCACCATCTTGAGCGGCGACATTGGACAGACCGGCAATCCAGTCGACAACACATACCACGTAGTGAAGGCGTATCCGGGCAGTGATGCGACGACCGTTCTGGATGGTTTGACGGTGACAGCAGGTAACGCAGATGGTCCGATCATAGACGGATCGGGTGGCGGATTGTTTATCGATTCTGCCTCACCCACCATTGCCAATTGTACTTTCAAGAGCAACGTTGCCATGTCAAACGGGGGCGGGATCTTCCTGCAGAACGGCGCACCGCGGATATCCAACTGTTTGTTCTCGGAGAATAGCGCCGTCACAGTTGGCGGCGGGATTTATGCGAGCGGATCCGCGCCGGAGATCTCCGATTGTAAATTCACCAACGAGTCGTCAGTGGGAGGTGGCGCGCTAGGCCTGCTTTCCGGCTGCAACGCGACGATCACGAATTGCAGTTTCATCGGTGTCAAAGAGATCGCCGGGCGTGAGCGGGAACTAACGACCGGCTTTTTAAGGCTACAAAGCCACTATTTATATAAAGCACATTTCTGCCAACCGGCTCGCGGCAATGAAAAAGGCGTAGTCGAGGGGGCGGTCGGATTTGCCCGGCGCAATTTT
>JBBRPR010000112.1:0-14285 GCA_038227875.1 Planctomycetota bacterium | reverse complement strand
GGCGATGAAATTGTCGTGGGCAGCTACAAAGCCTTGAGAACCCTCAAGCCTGCCTCCAAAGTCAAAGTGGATAACACGCCTCCG
The DNA here is from genome assembly GCA_038227875.1 of Planctomycetota bacterium. Lineage (GTDB taxonomy): Bacteria > Planctomycetota > SZUA-567 > H5-PLA8 > H5-PLA8 > JBBRPR01. Next base: position 14,201 of record JBBRPR010000112.1, on the reverse strand, counting down.
AAGAAGCCCGAGGACGAGCAAAGCTGATGCCCAATTTGCGAGGAAAAGCACATGGCCGTTGAAACCCTTTCTGCGGATTCGTACCGCGAGGACCTGGTCTCCTCTGGCGTGGTCATCAAGACCCAGGAGCTCGCCAAGGTTTACGAGATGGGTTCAGAGCAGGTCCACGCGTTGCGCGGCATTGATTTGGAAATTCGCAAAGGCGAATACGTGGCCATCATGGGCCCTTCCGGCTCCGGCAAATCCACGCTCATGAACTTGATTGGCTGCCTGGACTCTCCCAGCTCGGGAAAATATTGGCTGGCCGGCCGGCTGGTCAGCGATCTCGATGACGACGAGCTCGCCTACATCCGCAACAAAGAAATCGGCTTCGTATTTCAAACCTTTAACTTGTTGCCGCGCGCCACCGCGCTCCACAACGTGGAACTGCCGCTGATTTACAATGGAACTCCCGCGGAAGAGCGCATCGAGAAAGCCAAAAAAGCTCTTGAGCGCGTGGATCTCGTGGATCGCATGCATCACAAGCCCAATGAGCTTTCGGGAGGTCAACGGCAGCGTGTGGCCATTGCGCGCGCGCTGGTCAACTCTCCGTCCATCGTGCTGGCCGATGAACCCACCGGCAACCTGGATTCAAAAACAGGCGATGAAATTATGCAGCTATTTCGAAATTTGCACGCGCAGGGTAACACCATCATTCTGGTCACTCACGAGCACGACATCGCGCAGAATGCGCACCGTATCATTTACATCCGCGACGGAAAAATCGCTTCGGACGAAGCGGTAGTCAAGAATCAAGCGGTAAAAATCTAACTTCTCACCAAGAACTCCGGATTAGTGCGGATGCACCGCGGTGTGCGATTCGATTTCCGCATACGTCTGCGCCGAGCTTAGATACGTTTTCGAAAAGCGGTCATGCCACGTGAGCCCGTCTTCGTCCCACACCGCCCAAAAGAATCCCATCATGCAGGGCGCGGCAGAGAGCATATAGCCCGCGCTGCGCAGCAGCATTTGTTTCGGCGTGGGCTCGTCCCCCGTAAAACTCATAACCTGTAAATTGCGAAGCATCATTCCCGGAGTGGTGCCACCGAATATGGTGAATAGAGCAAAATATTGAAAATACACCACTGCAAGTGCCGTTAAGCACACCGCCGCACTCAACTTGCTCATTGTGAAGTGGCCTCCGAGCGATCCGAACAGCGCCAGAAAGCCTCCACACGCAAAGAGCAGGCACGCTACGTCTATGACCGCGGCGATGCGCCGGTCCCCCATAGGCGCCACTGGATATAGCCCTGCATGCGCTCGTTCCGTTAACTCGCGCCGTGGTTCTTGCGCCGATTCTTCGCCCTGCACCGCGGATACGTCAATCATTACGCGTCCGTCGGCGGGACGTTCCTTGGCGATGCGCCCAATCGCTATCGTAAAGGAAAAATTGTTTTCGACCGCTTTAGTCTCATCCACAGCGATCGGTCCGCCTGCAATATCAAGCCCGCCTAGCGTTGCAGGGCGGTCCTCCATCGCGACGGCGGTTGCGTAAGCGGTTGTGGAGTTCATCGCCGAAGTTGAGATTCGGCTAGCTGGCGCTGGTTTCACCGCGCGAAACGGTTCCGCAAACGGCAATCGCGATTGCAACGCGTCGGGAGCGACTTTTCTGCGCCTCACGCGATACGCCTGAACGCGATTCGCCAATTCTCCCCGCCAGGTGGAAGACGGATCGGACTCGGCCATTTCGTCCGCCGATGGCTGGCTCGCCTCAGTCTCTGTAGCAAGGCAGATCGCGTCGTGTTCCGGGCGAGATTTTCCCGGAGCGGCGTTTATCCCCACGTCATGGCGCGAAAGGACCGGAGCCCTCTCGTGCGAACACACCTTCGCTGGGTAGTTGGAATCACAGAAACGGCAGGCGGATACGCCGAACGGCAGTATCGCGCCACACTGCAAGCATGTTTTATTCACCGGTGGTTTTTGCGCTGCGGACGCATTCACTCCGGCGAGGAGAGAACGACGTCAGAATACCACGGCGAATTTATCGGAAAGAAAAATGTACCAGGCTTGTTGCGAATCCAGCAGCAGGGCAGCATCAAGGAGATTTTAGGACAAACAAAACTACGCGGACATCTGATCGGCCAGCATGTCGCGGCTATACGCGATGCGGCGGTCCAGCGCCACCGCCACGAAGTATGCGCACTGCGAACGCTCCAATTCCGTCCACACTCGCAGCGAAGGCAGAAGCGTTCCCAACGTTTTGCCCACCGCTCCCAGCAAGCGGAAGTATGCGCCAATCGCTTGAATACCGTTGCGGTCTTCGCGCCGTTCCGGGCACAGGTGCAGGAACTGCATGACCCGTTCGAAATCCTCGCCCTTGGCGCCGCGTTCAATCCCGATTACGTCTTGCACATCCGGCGACAGGGCCCGCCGCGAAGAAGCGGCGATCAAAGATCGGCAATAGGACACAAAGAACTGCATTAAGGCAGCCACGGAAAAAACTAAGATCACTCCGGCCATCATCGCGGCACCACCGCAAGGCGCGCGGGTGTTAATCGTGCCTCTTCGTCAAATCTCATGAATGCATAAATCCAGGCCACCGGCAGGAGCATCCCCGCGACGGGCGGAAGATATTCCCAGATCACGCGCAGATTCGGGTACGCGTTATGCAGCGCGTAGTTCGCCGCATTGATGCTGAAGTACACGCCTAGGGAAAGCACGATCTGGATGACGCGAACGCGGCTCTCGTGCAACTTGAGCAGCGCTGCCCACAACACATAGGTGAGCACCAGGCCGACGAAATACAGGTTCTGCGAGATCTCTACGATGTAATGCGTGAGCATCCGCGCTTCCGACTGATGCACGACGCTATAGGAAAACAGCGTGGTTCCGATCAGCAGCAACATCATGAAAACCCGCAGCCGCAGCGCTGCCTGAAGCTCCTCGAACACAATCGCGTAAAGACCCATCAGCGCGAAATACAGGCAGATGGTCAGAATAGCGTCTGAATAGTAGTAGAAGTAGGTGTATTCCGGGGAGGTCAGTCCGTGCTTGGTGAAAACGAAGTAGCGCCCCAAGGTTACCAGGAAGGACATGGACATATACAAGTTCAGGGTAAAGTAACGCCGGAAGGGTCCGCGAAGAAGTGAACACACCACTACGGCCGCCTCAAAAAGAGCGCCTAGGAACCAGATGCTGTATTCCAGTGGACCAGGCACGATTTCCTCTCGCCCTGGTCTACCGCGGCTTACACCGCGCTAACTATTTCCAGGGTGTCGGCGGAACTGGAGCCGAACCGTTCTTCCATGGCGTCGGCGGAACCGGTGCCGAACCATTGCGCCAAGGCGTCGGCGGAACTGGCGCCGAGCCGTTGGCCATCATCACGGAACTGTCTCCGTGCGTGGTAACAACTGTTTTCAGACCCATGGCTCCGGCCAAAACCAGCATGGCCAAGAGCACTGCTGTTGAAATGCGGGACATAGTGCCTCCGAGGGATGACCCCGCGGTGCACTCTATCCACTAATTCGGCAAAGTCAAGTATTTACTGTACCGAATTGATACACACCTCCACAGTTGCTTGTTTCGCCAAACATTCGCCTGGCGGCAAGCATGCCTATGAGTCGAACAACGTCAGGTTAGGTTCCGGCGCCTTGAGGGTCAACGGTACCTTAGTACCAGCTTTTTCCAGGACCGAAACGCCGTTGCAAGAGCGGTTTCGCTCGCCCTTCGCACCACCGGCGCGGTCCGCCCAAGCACCCGGCTTGACACCCTCATCCATGTCTCCGTAGCATGATGAACCTATGCCGGCGTAGCTCAGTGGTAGAGCGAGGGTCTCATAATCCCTAGGCCGTGGGTTCGATTCCCTCCGCCGGCACCAATGACGTTAAAGAACTTAGCAGGGGTTTTTTCAACCCGCGTAGCCGCCGCGTAACTTGACTATTACATTTTTCATGCAATATGGGCAACGTCGAACGGAAGTTTTCCACTGGCAACTATATCGTGGCTTGTCTGGTTAGTGGAATCGGCCTTTAGAGTCTTGGGCGACAGAAATTAGTTCCGTAACTTCGCCCTGTCCATCCACCAAAGGTTCAACTTTCGTATTAAGCAGTACGATCGGATCGCGATTCCAGGCACGCTGCAAATCCGCTTCAAGCTGAATTTGTCGGTCGCGGACCCAGGGGTTGTAGTGTTGCTGCGTCACTTTGATATTCGAGTGCCCCAACAGAATCGCGACCTGCTCAATAGGGACGCCCGCGAGAAGTAGCGAGACGCTAAAAGTGTCCCGCAGTCGGTGGGCTTTTCCGTTGCTGATGCCTGCAAGCTCGAAGAGCGAGCGTAAAGTTCTCTGCCAAATTCCCGTAGCGGTATGCACGGTCGAGTTTCCGGTCCAGAAGAAATAATGCTCGCTAAGTCTTGGGAGACCGTCCAGAAGATCCGCAACGAATTCCGGCAAGACGCAGTACACGGGCGTCCCAGTCTTCTGCGTGTAAATGAGGATTCGCCTTCCTACCAAGCGATCAGTGCTGAGCGTGACTACGTCGGAGATTCTCATTCCCGTGTAACGCAGGACGAGTACAAACGCGCGGAGACGCAGAGCATTGGATTGTCCAATTTTCCGGGACTTGTTCGGATACTTCTCAATTGCGGTTAGTATTCGCGTCATTTCGTCTTCGGTAAATGGAAGGGTAGGACGCGGCTTCGGTTTCGGTCCGCGCAACGTCAGCGTCGGATTCTCGACGATCCACTTCCTCGCACTTGCAGCTCGGAAAAAACTTTTCAGTCGCTCCAACGTCTTTAACGCGGTGACGTCGCCGAAATTCCACTCTCCCTGAAACGACTCCAGAAGATCGATATCAAAATCGGCAAGCAAGTGCACTCCTCGTCTTTTCGCGAATTCCTGCATTCGCGTCCGCAAAAGCTGGTACTTGTAAATCGAAGTTGCGCTCAGCTGTCGCGCCTTCACTTGTATCAAAAACTTTTCCCAGGCTGCGTTTAGCGTTATCGGCTGCACCGCGGATGGCTTTTCGTTTGAGACGCTTCTCCCGAATGTCGCTTCCGATCCGCGGATCCACGATTCCGCTAGCTGGCGCGCCTCTTCAAAATTGGTCGAATTCAGAGATTTATGGATCCGAGCCCCGTCTTTCCGCAAATCAGCCCAGAGCGGGCAATTTGGGCAAAGCCAGTAGCGTCGCCCCTGGCGGCGATGGGGACAAGATTTGAGATGGCGACGGTAAATCATCGGGCTAACGATACCTATCCGGGCACTGCCGACCAACCGCATATCGGGCATGTACGCGTTTTGCCACCGACTCTGGGATTAGCATCGTCGTGTAATTTGTACGAATGGGGCGTTGTGAATTGCGGCTCGGTATTAGCAGCACGCCCTCTTCTTTCCGAAAAAGTCTGCGCACTGCATCCGCGCTCAAATTCCAAAGCGAAGCCAATTCTTTTGGCGAATAATGTCTTTCGTTGAACGCACTACCAGCGGTGAAGGTGCTGCAGGAGTCCGCGTTCTGGGATTTGCAGTTCGCCAAGCAAATTCCCTCCTACTTATATGAAACGCCGTCGCTATCGATTTCCGTCGGTTTTGCGAAAAAAAGTTTGGCTGCGGCAAAAACAGCCTGCTTTTAAGGGTTTTGCGGGGATGTTGTTGGCGATCGTCGTGTTGTAAAGCTGTTCGTCGACAAAACAACCGCCGAGTCGAGTTAGCGTGCCTTCTCGAAGTGCGTGAGGAAAGGTCGCTGGGAACCTTGCTACGCTTGCTACGCTTGCTACGCTACATCTCTATGAATCTTGACGTAGGGCGTCGCAAGCGTAGCAAGCGTTGGGGTTATCCGGGTTGGATCAGATGGGGTATCCAATTTTGATATGCTTTCGTGAATTACCACCGGGCGTTCTTATATCGAACTCAATCTCGAAACCGTCGGCGCGCAAGTTCGGCGCGATTCTGCGGAGATGACTCGAAAGCCCTTTGGCATATTTTGGGAAATAACGTCCTTTAGCCCGTTCTCCGGCAATTGTTTGAAGCTTAGATAGTAGTTCGCTGGCGGTCCCCACGAATTCATGCCGGATTACCAACTTACGAAGCTGGTCCACAATTGGCGATGACTCCAGGGCCATGCGGTTCGCAAACCTCCGATTCGATTTATAGCTAGCTAAAAAGCTGCCGGAAGGCCACTTCAGGGCTGGTTCTGCTGCAGTGACCCATCTTGTAAAGTCAGCCATTCTAGGTAGTTCGGCCAGCCTAACCTTCTTGAATCTCTTAAGCGCCATGCATAAAGCATCCAAGAGCGCCCCAAAGATGCGGCCCTGCACCTTTTCGAAATCCCCCCAGAATTGCTTTTCAGGTTTTCGGTTTTGGTCTGAGATAACGGGAAGATAAATAACGACGCATCTATCCAACAGATCTCCTCGGCTTACAACACCATCGATCCCATTTAGCAAAATCGGATTCGCAGACTCAAATAGCATTTCCTGGTCATCGCTGTAATTCTTACGCACGGCGAAACCACCGCCGGTCGCAAGGCGACAGAAACTATCTGAGAGCCATGGACGCAAATTTGAAATGTTATCGTAGACCACGCATCGTGCATTCGTGGCTGCAATCATCAAATCCCTAGCCTCGCGCGGTTCGGCTCGTAAAGGGCATTTGTTGGGATCCACCAACCGACGAATCATCCGGCTGGTCGTACTTTTAGCGCAGCCCGCTTCGCCTTGTATCAGTAGAACCGGATAAGGTCCTCGTGGGTTGAAAGTGGAGAGCAGCCATCCAACTATCAATTTGAAATCTCGCCCCGACCTGACATTCAGAAATGGGCGGAGTTCGTCGACAGATCCTCCTGATACCGGTACCGGGAGTGGTTGCATACCCGGAGCCCGACGGAAGTGCACTCGCGGGCTGTTTACGATTCGCCAGCCTTTGGATGTAATTTTTACAGCCCTCCACCGCTTATCGCAGAGATCCACATATACGGCTCCGCCTCGTTCAGCCACGCGAATGTGTACACGGCGCTGAGGGCCATCGAAGCGAGCTCTTCCCTCCAGCACATCGATAGCTGCTCCCAAATCTTTCCCCGAAGGTACCGTTCCGGTCTTTCGGTAGTACACCGAAGCTAGCCAGTTAGTGAAATGCTTTTCGCGCAAGCGCCAAGTTTCACGGTGTCCATCCAATTCAATGGCACCGTAACAAAAGTCATCTGCAGTATGGAAAAGGTCGACACCCTTGGCTATCGCGACTAGATCGGTTGGCCCGTGTTTTTTGCGATTTATTACAGAGTCGTTCGCCGGCGTAATTTGGATGCGTAGCCACGTTACGACCAGATCCATTACTTTGTTCCCGATCAGCTCGTCAAGGCGAGGTTTTCCTGTTACAGGCCGATTCTCGTCCAATTTTCGTTGAGTGCTCTGCGCAGCCCGCCCGCGATCTTGCCAGTCTTCGTCATGCGCCGCGCGAGCAACATTTGCAATGAATTCGTCGGTCCCCGCTTCCGTCCAACCTGCCCTTAACAAAAGTCCGGCCAACGCGAGTGACGCTGTATTTCTGCTGCCAGTTGGCCAGTGGCGGGCGAGTATGGATGCAGCGGCCAACTCTCGCGAAGCTTTTAACAGGGCTTCATTCTTTACGTGCGAGGGTTCGTTCTCCGAGTGCCACCTGATGCGCTCTCCGGAGGGGTGGAGGGAAGGGGGAATTATTGTTTGTTGACCTGTGGAGCGAACTTCCAGCAGGCACGTCCCATCAACGTCACAGAATTTTTCCGGTTTTAGCGACGCCTGACCGTAGTGGAATCGGTGCGACATGGGTGTAGATTGCCTTCCATAAATCCGACCGGTTGGCGGAAGAAACGATTGCGCTAACGAAATCGCTTCGTCGCAGTCGAGATCGATGTCGACCAAATTACTGCTTGGCGAGCCGAGAAGAACCCCGATGTTTCCATTGTCTGCAAAGTGCTGGTGCAGATCGGATTTTCTTAGCCGCAACTTTTGCCATCGTTTGATGCGAGGGGCTTTTTTCTTCGCAGGGATGGGAATAACTGACCAGCCGAATTGGACGTACTTCCGCGCATAAAGCAATGTACTGTGCTTGCGTTTCAGTTTGGATTTCATGATTTCTCCCGAAAGTTTTTGCCGGGACGCGCGGTTCGTGATAGAACTCCGGGAGAGCAAACTATCAGCGTTACCGCGCGTCGCCGTTCGTACGTATTTATTTACTAGGCAGCCGGGTCGATTGTGTCGCAGGGCGTAGTCTTGAGCCGCCTACCGAATAAAGTCTGCGCACACGTGTCGTCTACATGGGCTCCTACTCTTATCAAACGCCGTCGCATTCAATTTCGTACCGCCTGTAACATCGCGGATACTTAGCTAGCAGGTACTGTGAGCGGGCTGTGCTCGGTGGCTTCAGAGGTGACGGAATATATCCACGGGGCAAAAGTCGGGGATCGATGAAGGGCAACTATGGTTCGAGCGGAGCCGAATGGAACAGCCGGGGCGGACAGAATTGCGTGCTTTCCCTTATTGTTTCCGGCAGATTCGGGACATGCATATTCTCACAGTGGATAGAATGCAAAAATTCAGCCTGACGCGTTGATGACACGGAAGCTCGAAATGATCTGGAAGGGTTCACCGGATTTCGGGACAACCACGGGACTCCGGCGGCGACTTGGCGTGTCCTCGTATAGGAACAATTTTTTCGGTACCGCACTTTCCGTCCGCCCGTTTTGCCAGGGCTTAGCTCCGAAGCACGGAATCATCGCTTTCTCGGGAAGCGATCCGGTTTCCATTTAAGCAAAGCGCCAGGTTGACACTTCAACGCATAGCATAATTTGTTTAGAGCGTCCGCGCTGTAACGCGTGGTTCGTCCGTGGTATATAGCGTGAATTGTTGGATAGCTCAGATGCGATTTCTTCTGCAAGGCGAATCGGGACATTCCGCGACGCTTTAACAGCTTCTTCAATCGGCAAATAATCATGTCGGCAGAGTTAGTCGGCAGACGATTCGCTGTCAAGCGTTATATAACTAATGTATATAGTGCAGACCTTAGATATACTCTCTTCCCTTGAGCTTTCTCGGTGGGACTTGCTGTTCCTACCTACCGAAGGGCTCGGGCTGGATGATCGCCAGTCTAGCGGCCTCCTAGCTGGCAGGAAACACCACCGTAGGGCGCCAAGGAGCCGTGAAATAGGAAGCAGGGTTCCGCAGGAACTGGAGAAAACACTTGAAAGTTGCGATTTATGCGCGAGTGAGCACGATTAATGGACAGGATCCAGAAATGCAGTTACGCGAGCTCCGTGAATACTGCGAGCGCAGAAAATGGTCGGTCTCACGGGAATACGTAGACATCGGCGTTTCGGGTACCAAAGAAAAGAGAGTTGAGTTGGACAAACTCCTTACGGACGCCCACCGGCGAAAATTCGATGCAGTGATCGTATGGAAATTCGATCGCTTCGCCCGTTCGGTTTCCCATCTTCTGCGAGCCCTCGAGACTTTCCGGGCGCAGGGGATCGAATTCGTCTCTCTTTCTGAGCAAGTCGATACGTCAACGCCGACCGGAAAGATGATATTCACGGTTTTGGGTGCCGTGGCTGAACTGGAACGCAGTCTTATCGTGGAACGCGTGCGCGCAGGAATTCGGAACGCGCGTGCGAAGGGCAAAATCCTTGGTAGGCCTCGAAAACTCGCCAATTCGGATCGTATCGCCCAACTTCGAGCTCAGGGTGCTTCTTGGCGGGCGGTGGGAATTGCGCTTGGGGTCAGTCCATCGACGGCATTTTGCGCTTCGACACGAATCCCACGGCTCAAGAAAATATGACCCCAATCACGGCAACCCGGCAGACGCATCGCGTGAGGCCATTTCCCAGACGGCGTGCCTTAATTCCATTTGATCGCAACTTTACGTCCGAAGAGTTCGACCGAGTGAAACTAGGCGTTATCCCGCGCGAAATGGAAGACCATTGGTGCATCTTTTTAGAACAGGGCTGGCTCTACTTCGTCCGGAGCTGGACAGGCTACTGCATATTTAAGGTTCGCGTCGAACAGGAGAATAATACTACGCGAATTGCGGAAGTTTGGGCGAGCCGCGATCCGCGTCAATACGAAAGCACGGACGCCAGATACGATGCGACAACTCTGGGAGAAGTGATCGACTACGTATTGCTGAAGGCCGAAAACCCGAGTTGAGTTAGCCTTGGGACTACGCAACTCGCTTGCGTGAGAGGTCTGAAAAGATTGGGGACCGCGAATCGTCGAAAAATGCTTGAAACACCACAACAATTTGCCAAAGACTTAATAGATCGAGTATGTCTCTATCGTCCACCACTGCCGAAATTAATTGGGCATGATCGCGGTAAGGCAACCCAAGCTGTAGCGAAAATCCTACGCTTGATGGCGACAAAACGCGGATATAAGTTTCATCCTTTCAAGCTCAGAAAGCGCAGAGAACTCCTTTGCGATTTTATTTGGCTGCGCTGGCAACGTTCTCATCCGATGCGCCTCAAGGATATCGAATTGGTAGCCGAATGCGAATGGATACACAGACGAGGCGGTAGACATCTTTTATACGATTTCCAGAAACTACTGCCCCTGAAGGCTCGAGTGAAGTTGTTTATTTACATGATTCCTCCCAGGGCGAAAAAGAGTCTGGAGAAAAAGACGATCGACAAAATTGAGTCGGTTGTTCGCGGCTACGACCGAAATCTACCAGGTGAGAGTTTCTTCTTGCTTGGGTTGGATCGCAGACGTAACTGTGAAACAGTTAGCGTCTACCATTTACGAATCCCTCGAAAGAAAACACCTAACGTAGTCTTCATCAAGAGTATTGTAAGAACTATCGATTGCTCCTAGTCACCTTGCAGCTCGATTCCACCTCCACTTCCGTAATGCGATTCTCGGGCTTTTTCGTTTGAGTTTGTCTCGGACACTGCCACTGGGATTGCGGTCCCGGAGATTCCTTATTCTGACCTCGTCAACTTGGAGCACTCGGTTGACCCAACGTACCGCCGGAACGCGAAATGTATGTTCCAGGACACCACGTTGGCTGCCTTCAAGAAAATCCTCGACAAGTTTGGCCGTCCTCTGTGGACACCTGGCATTGCCGTAGCTGCCGAAAGCGAGATGACAACGAAGGACCGAACAAATAAAGCTATCTGAATGGCTGTCACTGGCGTTTTATCTTGCACAATCCTTAACAAACAGGAACGTGCCATAATAAATTCACCTTCAGAAAAACGGCCTAACCATGAACCTATTTATCGATACCAATATTTATCTGACGTTCTACCACTACAGCAGTGACGACTTGGAAGAGCTTAGGAAATTAGCGGTCGCACTCAAAACCGGTGATATCAAACTTATCTTGACCCAACAAGTTAAAGATGAGTTTAGACGGAACCGTGAATCTAAGATCGCGGACGCGCTAAAGCGATTTGGCGAGCAGAAATTAGGAAGCCAATTTCCACAGATGTTTAAAGAGTACGCAGAGTACAACGAATTGCGGGACGCAATTAGGGTGTACGGCGAAAATAAGGACAAGATTTTGCAGAAAGTCCGCTCAGCTATCGAAACCAAGAGCCTCGTAGCCGACCAAGTTATTGCCGAGTTGTTTGCGAAAGCAATTCCATACGAGGCTGACGCCAAGATAATCGAGGCCGCCGAACTTCGAATGCGCTTGGGCAATCCGCCTGGAAAAGATGGTTCTTACGGAGATGCTATCAATTGGGAAACCCTGCTGACTAAGGTCCCCAAGGATGAACTTTTCCTCATAACCGATGACAAGGATTACATTTCGCAGGTCAATGACGCGAATTTAGCTGAATTCCTTTTAGGTGAATGGGAAGAAAAGAAAGGTACCAAGATTCACTTCTACAGAAAATTGTCCGATTTCTTTAGCGACAAATTTCCAAACATCCGACTCGCCAGCGAAATGGAAAAGGACTTGGCAATATCTGAGCTGGCGAATAGCGGTAACTTCTACACAACACATTCGGCAATCACGAAGCTTTCAAAATTCACAGATTTCACGGACGCCGAGATTAATGGAATCGTCGACGCGGCGATCAGTAATCGACAAGTCTATTGGATTAGTGAGGATGGGGACGTGAAGACTTTCATGCAAAACTTGATCCGCGGCAAAGAAAACGTCATTGATCCGAAAAAGCTATCTGCCTTGTCGATTTTATATCCGAGCGACCCTGAACTGGGGCCTGAACTAGACGACGCGGACATTCCATTTTGAAAGGTAGCGAGTGCAGACGTGGCACGAAAGCCGAGTCACATCCCTCTACGGAAGCCGCATGGTCTCAGGTGTTGCACTCCCGTCCGGAACGTCTCTCATGGCTAGTTGTGAATGTAAAATACAGGCGTCCGCTTCCTTTTGAAAAAGGAAGTGACCCACCAGGTTTGCAGGGACGGTAAATTGTTGACTAAGCTGGCCTTTCCTAATCGCTCCGCCGCTTTGCAAATCCTTGCACTGAACAGTCGCCCCACTTAGAACCATCCTTTAGAGTAATGTAAAGCGTCTGTCCGAAATTGTTTATAAATGTAACCGGGTGCGGATACTTCGGAGGCACGGGCTTCGGAGGCGGTTGCGCAGGTAGATTCTCTGCCAGTGTGTAAGTCACCGGATGCTTTGGGCACCTTTTTTTGCCCAAGTCTCCGTTTTCGGATCAGCCTAGTAAAACTTGAATCCGGGAGGCGAAACGCATTTTACAATAGAGTTAGAAATGACGGGGAGTTTGTTAGACGCGCCGTCGGCCTCGTTCGGTCGGGAACATCTTTTTGAACCAATCGCCAAAAACGAGCTGAGTGACGCTTCGCCAAGAGGGAGCACTCTAGTGGATGTTTCCGTGGACTCGACAGTGTTCTTTGACGATCCTTTGATTGAGAGCGAAAACTGGAGACCCATTCTTGAGTACGCGAATGGCAGCGCGTCAAGATTGTTATTTCCCGACATCGTCTTGGATGAGGCTGTAAACAAATGTCGTGAAAAACTAAGGGCGGCAGAAAATGAGATCCGATCTGCCGACGGCATGATACGAAAAGTTCATTCCTCTATTTCGAAGCCCAGAAAGCCGAATTTGACGCGATTTGCTAGAAGTTGGTTTGGCAGCGATTTGGCTCCGACGAAGCGTGGCGTTCGGAAAATGTTAGTCGATCTTGAGCCGGTATCTCCAGCCTTCTCAACAGACAACCACTTCGAAATCGACGTTCGCAAATTAGTAGTTTTTCGAATATTGCCCGTAAAATGCGACCAACTGCTGTGGGGCGACTGTGATTGACATCGCGATCCATCATGCAAGCAGCAGCTATTGTGAAATAACGGAAGCCAAGAGCGGAGTAGTGCAGAAAGCCAGATCTACATGCAACCGGGCAACTGATTCGTCTATGTTTCATGAGAATGCCCGTTCGCGCGTGGATGTTCTATGCAGGTCACGTGCGCAGTACGCGTTAAACGCGTTTGTGGCGAGCAGCGATTTGGCTTGTTTTTGCTTTCCGCGTTTAACGCGTACATGCGAAGTCGTTAAGGTAATGGCGTCCGAATTGTCGCAAGCCTTCGTCGGAGATTATGGCGGAGTGCTTAGAAACTTACGGCATTCAACGATACTGAGCCACCGCTTTTTAATCGAAATGACCCGGTGGACCAAGCGATGGCAGTTCGCTCACAATAGCGCCATGTCTGCGAGCCTCGTTATTCTCTCCATGGCTCTCGATAGCGGCAATGTGTGGTGGGCCTCGAAACTAGCATCCTCAAAGGCCAAGTCCGCAGCCGTTGAAAAGCCGCCGCACAAATCACAAGCTAGCCTTCCAACGTTACGACGTGATGCCAACAACCGTCTCCTTACATGCGGATTGCACTCGCGACTCCTGTGTAGCCGAGTCAATAGGCCACCTTCTGTGAATTCGTCTTCATCGAAGCTATCGAGGACCTGAGGTATTGCGATAGCGGGCTTAATTCCCGCTCTGATTGATTCTGCAAGGGCGCGAACATCGTTCGGGCGTGAACCAAACTCAATCCATGTCTGGCGATCCATTTCTGGACCATCGCCTGAATCTGCGGCTATTTCGGCACGGGGAAGCCCTTCATGCAGACCACCGTACGGTCTGCCTCCTCGGGCTTTGCGTGGGTGAAGCCGAGGTTGGCCGTGCAAAGAAGGTCGCGCTTCAAAACCAGGCTTGTGTTGTTGTCCAGCGGAGCGTTCATCTTGTTGGCTATCAGGATGCGTTGGGAACCG
>JBBRPR010000111.1:0-14328 GCA_038227875.1 Planctomycetota bacterium | reverse complement strand
TGCCACCCGCGGGCTGCTCTTCTACCGGCTTATGCAGCAGGCGGCGTCTACGCCCTCGACATACTACCGGAATCTCCTCGGCGGAACGGAGGCGACAGCTATGGCAAAGTAGGATTACTTGCTCGAAATGGATACCCCCCCCAAACTTTATTCGCACGCTCACAGAATCCGGATTTCGAATTTCGCTCGTCATTTCGAGAACTTTGCGCCGGCGCGGATGGTTGTGGTGTGCGACGGAGAGACGATCGTTTCGTAGGCAGCATTTCCGATCTTGATCGTCGCCGCGATTTGCATGGGTGTGTTGGCGTTGGGGCCGATGTTCCAGATACCACACCATGTGCCATTTTGAATCGTCGCCGCGAAGGAACGTCCTCGCCCGAGAACGTTGCCTTGCCGGCTTTGTCCTTGGGGTATTGTCAAATCTTGTGGATTGGGCGGGAGGAAAAGTGCGGCGTATCCTTGGTGATCTGTCAAAGGAACACCAACGCCCCACAGCGGGACAGAAAGGATACGCCACATGGGAGAGGTTACGGCAGCGGAGTTTGGGGGTCAACAACCCAGCGGACGCGGAACCGCTACGGATGTACTGACGGAAATGTTGCGTGAGGGAGCGCGGAAAATGCTAGCCGCGGCACTGGACATGGAAGTGGAAGAATACATCCAGCGTTTCGCTCAGGAACGCGACGAGCGCGGCCACCGCCTGGTCGTTCGCAACGGCTCACTGCCGGAGCGCACGATCTGCGCACCAGAGGGTCGTTGACTTCCGGCAATGCGGGAATAACCTTAATGATCCTGGCTAATCCGACAAGCTGTTGTGCTCAAATATATTGATTGGACAACGTTTGCGACGACACATCGGTATCTCAATTTCCAGACGCAATCTAGTCATTGTGGGTTTGACCTACCGTGGCCGCACACCCCAACTTGCCTATTCTGCGCAATGGCCCCGGCCTCCGCGCATGCCCGCTGACCAGATGTTGGGTTCGGTGTTGAAAGCCATGCCTGTGGAATGGAAGGATGCTCACGTCCGCTTCGCGCTCTCCAACGCGGATTTAGCATGCGGCGATTGTTTTCTGGTTCCTTACCGATCAGAGCGTGAAGTCGAAGCCATCGCCGGCTCCTTGGCGGAGAGCCGTTGCGCGGGTTCGACCAGCGAGGATCTGGCGATCGATGTCCGCCTGATTTCCACGACGGCTGAAGGCAGTGTCGTCGATCTCGCCTCAATGCCTCTAGCCGACCTGGCCAAACTGCGAGCACAGCTCAAGGAGCACCTGCCGGAGTCGAAACTGGATCTCATTTCGTCGGCACCTTCGTTGCTTGCGCATTCGCTGCGGGAAAAGTCG
Organism: Planctomycetota bacterium; assembly: GCA_038227875.1. GTDB lineage: Bacteria > Planctomycetota > SZUA-567 > H5-PLA8 > H5-PLA8 > JBBRPR01. The sequence goes on along the minus strand of JBBRPR010000111.1, from coordinate 12,985 downwards.
CAGGCCGCTAATTTGGTGTTCGCTGACGCGGGTGAAGCCGCCGAACTTCAATTCCACCAGGAACGAATTGTTTCATGGCGATGGTTTCCGATCGACCGCGGTTCAACCAGCACGGAGCCAGACACTTCAACAGTCGAACTGCGAGAAAGTCTGACAGTCTCAGCTTTGCTTGCGGTGGCTGCGGCCGCCGCGATGGCCGAGACCGGACAGTCTGCGAATCTGTTGCGCTCCGCTCCAGATGCTCCCAAAAATGCGCTCTCCCTGTTGAGAACACCGCTGCTTCTCAGTGCTACGGCGGCAGTGGCTGCGATCCTGGTTAGCGGCATCTATCTGGACAAATTGACGCAAAACCTGCGATCGGAGATTACAGCGACTGAAAAGCAGGAAAATGTGCTCTGGCGAGAAGCGCTTCCCGCAGAAACGTACCGCGCAGGCACGCTGGCATCGCGCATGAAGCAGGTGCTAGCTCAACGCAATAAAACGGCCGATGTGAACCGATTCCCCTCAGCCCTGACGCTATGGAGCGAAGTAGCGGCAGTATTTCCCAATCCTGAGCCACTGGGTTTGTCCGTGGAGTCACTGCAACTGGGGCCAGACGGTGGCCGCATGAACGGCAGGGTTAAACGCGGCGTGGGCGATCCATTGGCATTTGCCGCCGGATTGGAGTCTGCGCTCAACCAGTCCTTAAGCCTAGCCGCTCGCGGGGAATTCGAGACCAAGGAGTCGGAAGTGGTGGTCCGGATGCGTCTGGACTATCGAACTCCAGCAGTGCCGGCACGTGAGGCGCTGCCAAAATGACCAAAGCACTCCTTCCCAGCCTGGTGGTGATCTGCCTTCTTGGCGTCAGCGTCTTCACGGGCAGTCGGTACGCCGAGTATGACGCGGCACGCACCCAGTTGGACGAGTCGCGTGCCCTGCTGCATGAAGCCCAAAGCCTAACCAATAGTCATCCGGAGGCGTATGGGGCCAATGCCGCTGGCGGCGCAAAGCTGGACTTGAAGCAATTGGTCCAGGAGTCGGGTGCCAGGAACGGAATTTCAATTCTTTACTTGAGCGAGAACGAACGCGATGCCGGCGAGTCCGTCCGCGAGCGAATCGTGCTGACACGCGCCGTAAACGTACCTCATCAGCAATTGGTCGCGTTTATGGCAGATCTGGAGTCCCAGGGCGGTGGTGCTCGGATCAAGGAAATCCGCATCAAACCCAAAGGCGACAAGGCGGATACTTACCAGGAAGCGGAAATTGTGCTCGCCGTTCGGTGGCTCGTAGAGAAGCCGGCACCCAGGGATGCACCGAAAGAGGCGGGCAAATGAACGTACTTGCGGATCTCAGTCCAACTCCCCGGCCGCGTGGCGCAGTCCTGCTGCTGGTCTTAGGCGCGATAGCGATACTTTCCATACTCGCCGTTGAACTGGCCCATCGCGCAAACCTGGCCAGCGCTAAAGCCATACGAACAACTCGCGATGCGGGCTTTCGAAGAATCTTCAACGCCGGGCTGGAAGTTTCGAAAGGATTGATCATTGAGGGGCGCCCCTCATCCACTCAAGGTTACGACACCGCGTCTGATCCATGGGCGAGGATGGTAAAGGTCGAGACAGGTGAGCGTGAGCACCTCACGATTCAACTCAACGATGAGTCTGGGAAACTCAATGTTCTGAAAGCCATGGGCACATCCGACGAGGCGGTGCGTTATCGAAAATCCCTGGCGCGGCTGTTGGTTTATTTGCGGAAATCAGACGACGGCAATTCGCAGCGCTGGGATGCGATCGAACTGGCGTTAAAGACGCGGCTGGGCATCAATAACGGCACAGCAGCGCCGGATGCGCTATATACCCTGGATGGCCTGCGTGAAGCCGGACTTGGTAAAGACGTTCTCTTTGGCAACGTCATTGAGGCAACAGTCGTGCAGAAGCCACTATCGGCCTATTTGACGACCTGGGGTGACGGCAGGGTGAACCTGAATACGGCAACAGCCCCGGTGCTCTATGCGCTTGATGGCGAATACAACGAAGAGCTGGTCGCTCAAATTGAATCCTGGCGCGGAAATGAAAATACGTCTAACGATCCCATTACGGCCTTTAAGACGCCGAAGGAACTAGAACTCGTACCCGGGATTGTTCAACGCGCCACCGTGAATGGCCAGACTCAGATTGTTCGCGATCTCTACACCAACGTTCAGGATCGCGTCTCCGTCAAAAGTGCCTGTATTTCGGCACGCCTAATCGCCGAGATCAACGGCGAACGGCGAATGGCCTTTGGGTACTTCGAAGTCAGCCCACAAACGGGTACGGCGCAGCAGTTAAAACTCTTGACGTACGAGGAGATTGAGCCATGACACGGGGACTTGAGGCGCTCCTTCGAAAGATATTAAATGCCGCTGCTGTTCTGCTGATGACGCTGGCGATTGTTCTGGGCGTCAAGGCTGCGAACTATCGTGCGACCGCAACTCCAGCAGAATCTTTGACCCGCTCCGAATCCAAAAAGACCGCAGCAAAGGTCCCCGTGGATCCCAAGCTGGCAAAGCTCTCAGATCTGAAGATGTCCAAAGCCGGCGCAGTCATTATTGAAACCATCTCCAAACCGGCAGCCCCGCCGCTGAGTTCCATGATTCGAGTAAAGGGCATCATGGACTTCGGGGATCCCAAAACCACTGAAGCGATCATCGAATCCATCCGGCTCAACAAAACTAACAATTACAAAACAGGGGAGACTGTCGAGGGCGTCGGTGCGACGGTGGCGAAGATCGACTCGACAGTAACGTTCAACTACGACGGCAAGGCGGTGACATTGAGCGTAAACGGCGGCGAAAGTGCTGAGATTCCGCCGACAGCGAACAACGGCGATGCGCCGGTAGTCGCCGAAGATTCCAGGGGTCAGCGCAATCCTTAAGCGATGTAGCACTTCGTTGTGAAGCAGGGGGGAACACCGAGTGAAAGCGTGTATATCAGCGTGTCTTTTCGCCATCGTGCTGGCCGGACTACCGGGCGTTCGCGCTGCGGATGACGACGCGAAAATCAAGATCAACCTGGCTGGACTGGACCTGGCTACCGTCGCCAAACAGGTTGAACGCGTAACCAAACGCACCTTCCTGTTTGACGATAACCTGCTCCGCTCCAAGCGCGTGACATTGCAAAGCGATACGCCCATCACCCCGTCCGAATTCTACCGCGTGTTTCAATCCGTCTGCCAGCTTAATGGCTTCGTGATCATTCCGGTGGAAGGCTCGGGAATCAATCTGGAGAAAATCGTCGCGGCCCAAGGCGCACAGAAAGAGCCTGGCGCACAGCCCGTGATCGTTCGAGGCGAAACACTCCCCGCTGGCGATGCTATGATGTCTTACCTGGTGAAGTTGCAGAACGTTCCGGCGACGAAGGTGATTGCGATCCTCACGCCCGAACTTTCTGCCACTGGCACCGTTCTTCAGGTTCCCAACAGCGAATTGCTGATGGTTAACGATGTCGCTTCGTCCATCAAGCGCATGGAAAAGATTTTGACCTTGGTGGACGTCCCCGGTGACCCCGTCACTGTCTTTCCCGCAACAATCATCAACATGCCCGTGGAGCGAGCCCAGAGTCTGCTCACCGAATACATGCAGGCGTTAAACAAGGCAAAGAACGGCGAAGGCGGAAAGGACCACCTCTCCGTCGTCAAAGACGAACGGCTGAATATACTGCATCTGCTGGGACCGGATGCCGAAGTGACGCAGGCGAAGGCATTCCTCAAGATCTTGGATGTCGATTCACCAGCGGCACGACGCACCATCAAATACTACAAACTCAAGAATGTTCCCGTCAAAGAACTGGTGGACTACGTCAGCGAACTGCTGGGCATTGCGCTGGCGTCACGATCGGCTGAAGAATCGGGAACCCCGAATCCCTTGCATTCGGCGCCGGAGCGACTGGCTCCAGCGTTTCCCCCAACGCCAGTCACGGGAAACCCAAACGCTCCGCTATTACTCCCGGCGGCCGTGCAACCCATCGCTACGTTCAAGAATCACGATACGTCAAAGAAGAATGGCAGCAACAACTTACCCGCCGACATCGTTGCGGTGGAAGGTCTCAATATGCTCGTGGTTGCTGGCGACGCCTCTGTTCACAGAGAAGTAGAAACCATCCTGCAAAATCTGGACCGCCGCAAAGGTCAGGTGCTGATCGAAGTGGCAATCGTGCAGGTAACAGGTCAGGACACTATGGATTTGGGGACCGAATTTCTTTCGCTCAATGATCTGACGGCGCACCGAAAGGTTGACGGCGGAACCGGGTTCGGGCTTGGTACTCAGTCCGACGGTACGGCCAATGGAACCACAACCGGCACGGGTACGGGAACAGGCACATCCGGCGTCACTGTCCCCTTGCGCGGCTTTCCGACCCAATCGGTGATCGGTTCTGTTGCCGGTTCTGCTTTCCGATTTGTGAATGGCGACAAGTTCCAGGTGATCTTGAACGCGTTGTCCACCAAGTCGAACGTTTCCATCGTCAGCCAGCCGCTCCTGCTGGTGAACGACAACGAGGAGGCGTCTTTCACGACGAAGGTCAGTCAGCCCACCGTCACCACGTCCCAGGGAACGGCAACCACGAATACCTCTTTCAGCGGATTTGCCGATGCCACCACGTCCTTGAAAATCACGCCGCACATTTCCGCGGATGGCTACATGAATCTTGAAATCGTCCAGACCGTGGAGGAATTCACTGGCCCGCCAGCCGGCGCTGGAATTCCACCACCCAAAGTTTCCAACAACGCCACCACGAAAGTATGTATTCCCGACCGGCAGACCATTGTCGTCGGCGGATTTACGCGCGACGAGTCCGACAACCTGAAGAGCGGCATCCCCGGTCTGATGAACATGCCTGGATTGGGTCATCTGTTCTCCAAAACGAGCAAACAGAAAGTGGTCAGTCGGCTCTACCTGTTTGTGCGCCCGAAGATTCTTACCAACGTGTCCTTTGCCGATCTTGAAAGTGAATCGGAAAAGAAGAAGGACGAAGTCGATAAGCTTTCCAGGGATTCCAAGTTCAGGAATGAGATTAACGAGCGGCTCGAAAACCGTGCCGAGATCATTGAAGTCCCGGAAAACGGTCAACACAATGGTCGATAAGTCTTCAACTCTAACGGAGCCATCCCTGAAGAATCCTTCATTGGAATGGGATCGCTTAACCGTACCGGGCGAATATCTGGAGCGCATCCCGCTCCGGTTTGCGCGTGAGCATGCGATTGTTGCGGTTGCCAAAAAGGTTGAAGGAAATCTGGTCTCTTACACGCTTGCTACGGGTTTTCCGGATCGAGCCTGGGTGGCAGACCGTATTGCGTTCCGGCTGGATTGCGCAGTAGAAGTCATTCCCGCCGAATGCAAGGATGTCCTCGTTCTTATTTCCCGCGCGTACCATGAGGAATCCCGCGAAGTCACGTCCATCGCCGAAGAACTTGCCGCCGACACGCCGGATGGCGGTGAAATCACACTGACCGAAGACGTTCTCGAACTCGATGACAAAGCGCCAGCGGTAAAACTGGTTCACGCCATGCTCTTACAGGCGGTCAAGCAGCGTGCGTCAGACATCCATATCGAGCCATCCGAAACTGGAATACGTGTACGTTTCCGTATCGACGGTGTTCTTTACGAACGCGCCACCCTGCGAGCCGACGTGCGAGATGCCATTGCCAGCCGTATTAAAGTCATGGGCCGCATGGATATCGCCGAACGCCGGCTGCCCCAGGACGGCGGCGTTACGATCCGCATCGGCGAACGCCGGGTGGATCTGCGTATCTCGACATTGCCAAGTGTTCACGGCGAACGCGTGGTAATGCGTCTGCTCGACAAAAACACCGGCTTAATGTCCATCGAAGGTCTGGGCTTGGCGGCAGAAGACTTGGACCGCATCAAGAAGATCCTGGGACTTTCTCATGGGATTGTGCTGGTCACCGGACCCACGGGGTGTGGCAAGACAACCAGCTTGTACGCCATGCTTTCGGGTATGAACTCTCCTGATTTGAATATCCTCACTCTCGAAGATCCGGTCGAGTATCAGCTTCCCGGCATCTGTCAGACCCAGGTCTCCGAGAAAAAAGGACTCTCCTTCGCCCGCGGGCTCCGCGCTCTCGTTCGCCAAGACCCCGACATCATCATGGTCGGCGAAATCCGCGATCTGGAAACCGCGACCGTCGCAATCCAGTCCGCACTCACGGGTCATCTCGTTCTCTCGACGCTCCATACCAACGATGCGCCGTCCAGTGTCACTCGTCTTTTAGACCTTGGCGTTGAGCCCTTTCTGGTCGCGAGTTCACTAAATGCCACGATCGCGCAGCGGCTGGTACGTCGCTTATGCCCGAAGTGTGCCGTGCGGAAAGACGTGGATTGGAAATCGGAGAATGCGTCGGGATGGCTTCTGCCCGAGATGGATTTTCTGAAGAGCATGAACTGCACGTCTCTCATGCACAGCGTCGGATGTGATTCGTGCTTTAACACGGGATTCTCCGGACGAATCGGCATCTACGAATTCTTGTTCATGAACGATGCGATTCGCGGCCTGATCTCGTCGCGTGCCGCTGCCAGCGACATCAAACGCGTTGCCATCGAGCGTGGCATGTTGACGCTCCGTCGCGACGGACTGCGCAAGGTTGCGCAGGGTATTACGACTCTGGATGAAGTGCGAAACGCTACGCAGATGGATTTGGAGTGATGCGTTTCCACGACGCTTCGAAATTTGATTATGGCACTCTTTAAATACGAAGCTCTGGACTCCTCTGGTAATACCGTTCGCGGGACGCTGGACGCGGGAACCCCCGCCGAAGCACGATCAAGTCTTCGCGAACGGGGACTGCATGCCAAGAGCCTGGCCGATGCGATTGCTTCGAGCACGATCGCCAAAATCAACGCTAAGCAACAGGGTTCCTCGTGGTCCGGCTTTAGTGGTCGGCGGCTAGACCTGCTGTCCGAATTCTCACGGCATCTCTCGATGCTCTTGAAAACCGGCCTGCCGCTGACTCAGGCACTTTCCGTGCTTTCCGAGCAGGTCGAAGACGTACGGTTTCGCAATGTCCTTCAGGACGTGGCGATTCGGGTGCGCGAAGGCGCATCGTTGGACGAATCCCTGTCGTGCCATCCCAAGTATTTTCCAGAACTGGCAGTCTGCGTGGCGCGGGCTGGCGCGGCGGCGGGTAGCCTGCCCCACGTTCTCAGTGAACTCTCGACTTACTACCTCCGACAGAAGCGGCTACGCGATAAGGTCGTCTCCGCGCTGACCTATCCGGCGCTGATGTCCTCCATCGGGATACTGGTACTGACGTTTCTGATGGCCTTTGTCGTACCGAAAGTCACCGCGGTGCTTTTGGAACAGCAGCACGCGCTGCCGTGGCCGACGGAAGTACTGCTGTTCATCAGCACGTTTATTCAGAATTGGTGGCCCGCGCTCATTTTGACGGTGGTGGGGTTGGCAGTTCTGGGTAACGCGATTATTAAAACAAATTCGGGCCGGCGTATGCTTGACGGGATGCTCTTGAAACTGCCTGTATTGGGAAACTTATTCAAAAAGCAAGCCGTCGCTCGCTGGGCCGACACCATGAGCAATCTAATTTTCAGCGGCATCCCCGTGGCGCAGGCTCTCGCAGTAGTCCGAAACGCCGTCGGTAACAAAGTCCTTGAAGACGAAATCATTCTTTTAGAGAAGGCGGTCCTTGAAGGGCGGGATCTCTCGGACGCAATAAAACAGGGAAGCGCGCTACCCAAATCTATTGGATTTGTAGTAGGTGTCGGCGAGGAATCCGGCGAACTGGCCCGCGTACTCAAAGATGTCGCCGCCGGTTACAATGAAGAAGTAGAGGTCGTGTCCGGACGTCTGACGGATCTGATCAATCCAATCCTCATTGTGTTTCTCGGATTGGTCGTAGGGTTCATTGTTGCGGCAATTTTACTGCCCATTACTGATTTCAGTCAGGTTCAATAAATCGGAGCGGAGTAGAAATGAATATCACAAACCTGGGGCGTCCCGCGATGAAGCGCGGTTTCACGCTGGTTGAGTTGATCGTCGTCATTGCCATCATCGGCGTCCTCGCAACACTGGTGATTGTCCGCTACGCAGGCAAAACCGATCAAGCCAAAGTTGCCGCGGCCAAGGCGCAACTCTCTCAATTGGAAGGCGCGGTCATTGAGTTTCAGGCCAATTGCAATCGCCTCCCCCAATCGCTTGATGAGCTGGTCAACAAGCCCGGCGACTGTCCGAACTGGCAGGACGGCGGCTACTTGAAAGGATCAAAAGTCGCCAAAGATCCGTGGGGGCATGACTTCGTCTTCCACAGCGGCAATGGCGACTTTGAAATCATCTCCCTTGGTGCGGATGGTAAGGAAGGCGGAAGTGGCGTCAACCAGGACATTTCCTCCCGCAACCTGGATGGCTCGCACTGATTATGATTCGCGCACGCGCCTTCACCGTCATCGAGTTGACGCTCGTCCTGGCGCTGATCAGCGTCGTCATGGGCATTGTTATCGTACGGCTTGATCTGGGCTCGCCGCGGCAGCGAATCATTCAAGAATCCCGCAAACTGGGAAATCTGATTACTACCTATCGCGAACGGGCCATGGGCGAACAGCGGATCTATGCGTTGCGCCTGGATACTGGCACCAGCGAATGGATTCTTTCGACGCCCATCGAGGCCAGTCCAAGCGCCATAGAAGCCGCGCCGGTTATTGTGAAATATGCGTGTCAGGCCCCGTCAAAATTACTGTCTGTCAAAAACGCGGCATCCCTGGAACTCACGTCACCTATAACTTTGTACTTCGATCCCAGAGGCACCGCTCCGGACGTTACTATCGACATTGGCGTGGACAAAGGAAAGTTCATCGCCGTTCAAATCGATCCACTGGTCAATGAGGTCAACTATGTTGAGCATTGACACCCGTCCTCGGCGCGGGTTCACACTGGTTGAAGTCATGGTCGCACTGGGAATCACCGCCGGCGCGATGATTCTGCTGATGTCCGTCAACCGCAACGCACTCCAGCGCACATTGCGAGCGCAGGATCGCATTCGGCTCGAACATGCGTGCGAGTCAAAACTCGATGCCATTTTGTGTGGCTCGGAAACGAGTCTGAACGGATCTCTGGACGCCCTGCCCGGCTATTCCTGGTCGGTGCAGCAGGAGCCCGCCGGAATTGAGGGTCTGGTCAATCTGCAACGCGTGACGGTTACCGTACGTGGTGCCGCCGGCGCGGTGCTTTCCAAAACATCGTTTCACTATGGCCCGCTCAAAGGGACTGCGGCTCAACCTGGAGCCGGGAAATGAGTCATCGCGTCAGCCGTCCGCCTGGTTTCACACTGATCGAATTGATCCTGGCAGTCGCCATCACGGTGCTGTTGGCAACCTGCGTCTATTCGGCAACGCAGGCCATGTCGGGTACAGCGCGGCGTCAGGCTGCCCTGACCTCAAAACAAACGCGCCGGGATCGGTTTGAAGAAATTATTCGCCGCGATCTGCGCGGATGGCTCCCTTCGAAGTCCTCAGCTGGAGCCTCCGGTGCAACCAACACTCAACCCGTGTCCGCCTCAGCCGGCAAACAATCTATTTTGAAATTCGTAACTACGGCAGACGGATTGTCGAGTTTTCAGACCGCCGCATTTCCCACGCCTAAGCGCGCGACAACCATTGAATACGTGCTACGTGAGATGGACAGCATTTTTGAAATCGATCGAATCGACGTGACTCCGCCCATGCCTACCGTACAAATGGTTCTGTACCGGAGCGTCGAAGAGCCCAAAGTGGAATCGTTCGATGGGACGAAATGGCTGCCCCAATGGACTCGCAATGACCGCCCGTCTGCTATCCGGTGGACACTGGGAGCGGATGTCATCGTGATTAAGCTATAGATGTAGATTCTGAATTATCGTCCCGACTTTGGTAAGCGTTCCGTAGACAGCGCCGTCTAAAATTCCTGCATTGGCATGCGAGGCCCGAATTACATCGGCAGGAGTATGATCGCGGGCGGCTTCCAGTGCGCCGGCACCAGCTCGTGGACGCGGCTGTCAGCGAGCACTCAAAAACACCCACCCCTAAGCACTTCAAAAGCAGCCATTTTAGGGTCAGCGTTTGCCGGAACGTATCCTGCTCCGAAACATCGGAGGGGACGCGGGAATGGCCAACCATCTCAACATGGCGGAGATCGAAGCGATTTTGACCCTGCACCAGCAGGGCTGGTCTAAACGTAAGATTGCGAAGGAGTTGAACATCGATCGAGGAACGGTGCGCCGTTACTTGAGAGATGTAAGGGGCAGGACGGCAAATGCAGCCACTGAGCCGGAAGTGCTCACCGGCTCGCCGGACGCCGGAGCTGCAAAAACACCCACCCCCGCTGAAGTGCTCACCGGCTCGGCAGAGGTTGAGCACGCAACCGGCCGCAGCAAGTGCGAACCGTTTCGGACGCAGATTGAACAGAAGATCGAAGCGGGGCTGTCGGCCCAGCGGATCTTCCAGGATCTGCGAACCGAGCACGGTTTCGATGGCGCGTATGCATCTGTTCAGCGGATGGTGCGGCGTCTGTGCGGCAGAGATGAACTACCCTTCCGACGTCTGGAATGTGAGCCAGGTACGGAGGCCCAGGCTGATTTCGGAGCTGGCGCGCCGATCATCGGCGCGGACGGAAAGCGCCGGCGGACGCATGTGCTGCGGCTGGGCTTGAGCTTCTCGCGCAAGGCATACAGCGAGGCGTTCTTTCAACAGACGACCGACAATCTGCTCTCGGCTTTCGAGAATGCCTTCCGGCACTGGGGCGGCGTGCCTCGCACCCTGGTGATCGACAATCTCCGCGCCGCCGTTGCGCAGGCGGATTGGTACGATCCGGAACTGCATCCGAAGATCATCGCATTCTGCCAGCACTACGGGACAGTGGTGCTGCCCACAAAGCCATACACGCCGCGTCACAAAGGGAAGATCGAATCAGGCATCAACTACGTTAAAGAGAACGCGCTGAAAGACCGCGACTTTCTCGCGCTGGCCGAAGAGAACTCGCATCTGCTGCGTTGGGAACAAAAAGTGGCCGATCTGCGCATCCATGGCACGACGAAGAAACAAGTCCGGCAACTGTTTGAGATCGAAAAGAGCGCGTTGCTGCCGTTGCCGGCCGAACGCTTTCCGTCCTTCCACGAAGACCAGCGCGTCGTTCACCGCGACGGCCATATCGAGGTCGCCAAGGCGTACTACTCCGTGCCTCCGGAATACATGGGGCACACCGTCTGGGCGCGCTGGGACAGCCACCTGGTCCGCATCCTCAACAGCCGCTTCGAGCAGATCGCGCTGCATGCGCGACACGAACTGGGGAAGTTCAGCACGGCGCCGCAGCATCTGGCATCACGCAAGATGGCGATGGTCGAACGTGGCGCGACGGAGTTGCTGCGCCGCGCGCGGCTGATCGGTCCACAGTCCGGCCGCTGGGCAGAAGCGGTCTTGAACGAGCGCGCCATCGAGGGCGTGCGGGTAATCGTGGGCTTGCTGTCGCTGGTCAAACGCCACTCGGCCAATGCCGTCGAACACGCCTGCGAACGGGCCTGCGCGCACGGCGCGTTCCGGCTGCGGGCGCTGCGCGCATTGCTGAAAGAACCACTGGACCAGGAGCAGTTCGAGTTCATGGCGGAACATCCGCTGATCCGCAACTTAAATGACTACGGCGCCATCGTCGGCGTGGAGTTCAACTGATGAGCGTCATTCGAACAGAAGAAGGAGCGCTACGCGCACTTTTTGTTGCGTTTTACGAGGCATGCGCGCGGCTGAACGGATGCGTCGAAGGGAGCTTCCGCTCCCCTCGACGGTTCATCCGCGCACCGGCTATCCCTGGCGGGATGCTCGCCAGCAGAGCCCGCGTCCGTTTCGCCGGATACCGACAAGATCGTTGCTCGCCGCTGAATTGCAAGAGAACGCTTCCGCCTGTGCGGAAGTGACAATCGAGAGACCGCGTTCGAGTGCGAACGCAGAATGGGGAATGCAATGAACGAACGCTTTACAGACATGCTGCGTCAGTTGCGGCTGTCGGGCATCATTAAAACGCTGGACGTGCGGCTGCAAGAGGCCGGCGGCAATCATCTCAATCACGCGGAGTTCCTCGAACTGGTCCTGCGTGACGAGCTGGCGCTGCGCAACAGCCGCCTGGTTGACCGGCGCGTGAAAGCTGCCGGCTTCCGCGACCAGAAGAACTTGGAGGACTTCGACTGGCAATTCAACGCCACGATCAAACGCTCGCAGTTCTACGAACTGGCCACCGGCGACTTCATCCGCAAACACTCCGATTGTTTGTTGGTCGGCCCGCCAGGCACGGGCAAGAGCCATCTGGCTCAAGCCATCGGTCATCAGGTTATCCGCATCGGCTTCACGGTCCTATACCGCTCCATCTTCGATGTCGTCCGCGACTTTCTGGAGGACGAGGCGCTCGCGCAGATGGACCGCACGTTAGCCAAGTATCTCAAACCGGACTTACTCATTATTGACGACATGGGCATGAAGCAATTGCCCAAGCGCTCCGGCGAATATCTATTCGAAGTGATCCATCGCCGCTACGAACTGCGCTCGACGATAATGACCTCCAACCGCCCGCTGGAGGACTGGGGCAAACTGCTGGGCGACGTGCCGACCGCCACCGCGATCCTCGACCGCTTTCTGCACCGCGCCGAGATCATCGCCTTCAACGGCCGCAGCTATAGGCTCAAAGACAAAGCCGAAAAGCCCACGCCAGCCAAGGCGCCGGCAGACAAGGCTTGCAAAACAGAATCGAATCAATAGAAATGGCGTCCGTTGTGGGCGTCATCGGTCATTATTAGGCGGGTGTTTTTGAAGTGCTTAGCTTAGGGTGGTTTTGAAGTGCTCAATGACACGGGCTGGCGGGGTGAGTCGAAATACGGACCAGTACGTCGCGCAGGTACTGCACCGGATTGACGCTGTGCTGTTTGCAGCTTTGAATCAACGAATAGAGAATCGCGGCGCGCCGGCCACCCGCGTCGCTTCCCATGAACATGT
>JBBRPR010000110.1:0-15140 GCA_038227875.1 Planctomycetota bacterium | reverse complement strand
TAAAATCCACCACTCCGCCAGTTCTAGATCGCGCTTTCGCTTCCTCCTCGAACTGCGGCATCAACCGCGCGGCGATCATCGCGCGTTGATTTTCCTTGAGGTGCCGTCGACGCAGGTTCTGCGAGATTACGAAGTTGAGGATCGAGCCGTTTCCGTCCCACTCGCGTGTCCTCGGCACGATGCCGAGAATCCAGCACGCCTTGAGGCGGTGGCGACCGTCGATGACCTGGCCGTGGAGCGTCCAGATCGGCTTGACTTGCCCGTTTTCGCGGATGTCGGCGACGAGCGCCTCGAACTGCGACTCCCGCATCGGCGGAAAGATGTCCGCCGCAGGATGAATTTCCAGACTCGCGGACGAATCCGGCTGAGTCTGGCTTGTGAGTGCGGGGCTGATTCGGCGGGCGCCCCGTTACTGCAGTGTGCCGCGGACGGAGCCGCGGCGTCATGGTTGGTCTGTGCAGGCGTCCCGCCTGCAACAGCCGCGGAGTGGCAATATCCACACCGCGCGCGGGACTTCCGCGCTGCAGACTCCCCCAAACAATTCAAAAAGATTGTAATGGAGCCTTCGCTCGCGCATTCTACAGAGCGTGACGACCATGCCTTCCACTCCTAATCCTCCGGACCCCACGGATCCGTTTGTGCGCGGGTTGCTGGAGCATTTGCCGGCGATTTTGCGGTATGCGCGGGTTGCGGTGCCGGTGCGGGATGCGGATGATCTGACCCAGGATGTCTTCGCGCAGGCGTGCGCCAACCGGGCACAGTTTTCCGGCGACGATGTCGGGCCGTGGCTCTACCAGATCGCGCGCAGTAAAATCGCGATGTACTTCCGGCGCAGGTCGGTCGAAAGCCGCGCGCTACAGCCGTTGAGCGGGAATGGAATCGAGAGCGCGTACGCGCCGGGCGAGGACTTCGCCGCGGAAATCGCCAGCGAGGAACTCCAGGCGGCGATCGACGCGCTCGATGAAACCGAACGCGAGGCGCTGCGCTTGAAGTTTTCAAAATCGTACTCGAACAAAAAAATCGCGGAACTGCTGGGAATGACGCCGAACAATCTCGGCGTGGTGCTCTTTCGAGCGCTCCGCAAGCTCCGCCACAAATTCAACCCGGTCGCGGCCGATGCCTCCAGGCCGCGCAGGGGAGGGGACGCATGAACCACGACTCCGAAACACTCAACGATCGCGACGGCGAGGCCTTCCTCGCCGAACTGGACGCGGCGCTGAACGGCGAAGCTGCCGGTCCGCACGCGGAGACGGTTGCGTTCGCGGCGAAGCTCGAAAAGAAGTTCCCGCACGCGGACACGGCCACCGAGGAGCAAATCCGCGCCGCCATTCTTTCCGCGAAGCCTTCCGTGACCGCTGCTCTGGCCAGAGCCGCTCGCCCCGCCAGCCGCGCGAAAATCGCAGTGGTGGAGCGCCGTTTTGGCGTACTGGACGCCGTCGCAATCGCGGCGATCGTTTTGCTGAGCTTCGGGGCGTTCTCAATCTGGAAGTCGCAGCAGCACGCCCGTGAACAGCGCGCGGTCAATACTGTAGCCGGTGGTAGCGACGGCCAGGCCAATCCGGAGCCTGCTCCAAAACCGAAGGAGGACACTCCAGCGCCGCAGCTGACGATGAAACAAAAGCTTCACCAGCACATTACGGCCGATTTTACGGAGATGAGTTTCGAGGAGGCGATGGCGAAGTGCGCGGAACTTGGTCACGTCACGCTCAACATTGATCCGCAATTTAAACCCGCGCAGCCGGTCAAGTACTCGAGTTTGAACCTTCGCGACATGGAACTGCGCTGCGCGTTGGCGTGGGTCTGTGCGCAATTCGGAGCCAGCTATTCCACTCATAATAATACAACCATCGATGTCGCGTCGAACACCCGGGAGCAGAACGTTCAGCTTCAAATCTACGACGTCAGTGATCTGAAGCCGACGCTGCTCGTGAAGATTTTGCGCGAAAGACTGCTTGCCGCCGAATTCGCTGACCCCGCCACGTCCCTTGAGGAAGCCAAGGGACGACTGGTGATCATGCAGTCGCCGGAAGTTCACCACCGGATTTCAGAGATTCTGGACCGCGTCCGATCTCAATGGGCTGCGCGGCAGATCACGTTTGATTTCTCAGCGGATGCCACGTGGAAAACAGCGCTCGACGAAAAGTTGGCCCGAAAGGTGTCGTTTACCTGGGAAGACAAAACGCTGCGCGATGCCCTGAGTTCCCTCGCGAGTGAATTGAAGGTTACAATTATTCCGGACCCCAAACTGGCACTGGATGCGCCGGCGAGTCTAAAGATCACGTCCATGAAGGCCGCTTTGGCCTTGAGTTGGGTCACCAAACTCGCGGGCAGCGCGACCGATTATATCGTCAAGGACGGCGCCGTGTACATTCCGCAAGAAGATCCGCACAACGAATTTCGCATGTTCAGCATACGGGATATCGCGGACAACGATGCCGCTGGCAAAACCATCGCGGACCTCATTATCAACGGGATTCACGCTGAAAGTTGGGGTGCCGGTAAGGCCACCAATATTGAAATCAATGGGGGCTATCTATTGGTCATGCAGTCGCCGGCTGTGCAGGACTCGATTGCCGGGTTTCTGAACAGTCTACTCGAAACAAAAAATGCGGTGATCAACACGTCGGACGAGGAATTGGCGCAAGCCAGGAAAGACGACCAGATGTTGAAGGCCGAAGTCTCGGTCGACAAGATGATCACCACCGCGCAGGACTTGTTCGATAAAAAGGCCTACCGGGTGGCCGAATCGCTGCTCAAGCTGGAAGTTCTCGACGACGCGATTTTGTCCAAAACGAAATCGGCAGCGAAGGCCCGGGAGCTCTGGCAGAAATGCAATGATGCGGCGGTTGAGAGTGAGCGAAAAAATCTCAAGCGCTGATGTCTGGTGCCACGGATGCGCGGAGACTTGAGTGTAGCGAAAGTGTCCGATCATCCGCGCCGGGAATGTGGTTTTGAAATGGAGTCGCGTAACGCACGGATGAACGAAAGTCTTCGCTGCGCTCTGACTTTCGTGCATCCGTGGCACCAATTAACGTTCGCGCATTCGTGGCACCAGCAATCGTTCCTCATTTGGTTTTCAATCCGGCGCGCTATACATTCCTGACGGCCCCGCGGCGATTGCGCCGTGCGGCGGCAGGGAGGTGGTGCTACGGATATTCCGGCGGGTTCCGCGCAGTTTGAAGCGCCTCGACCGAGTCATCCGCTGGCGCGGCCGGTCATTGTGGCGGCGCTGCTGGCGCTGGCGTCCTGCCTGTTGATTTCACGCTGCTGGGACGCGCCGTTTTACGTGCTCGATGATCGCGATCAGGCGTTGCCGGGGCTGGAGCAGAGTTTCGCCGAACTGCTGAGCGCGCCGCGGCCGGGAAGTTTTCCGATTACCGCGGTTTCGTTCCGGATCGATTACCTGCTCTTCGGCACATCCAAAGCGCTGCCGCCGCGCAAGGCGCTCGATCTTCAGGATTCCGCGGCCTGGGCAGCCGGCTCGCGGGTCCTCAACGCCTTTTACCATTTCCTGGCGGCGCTGCTGCTCTACTGGTTCTTGTCGCGCCTGAAGTGCGGCCCGTACATTCCCGCGTTTGCGGCGCTGGCGTGGGCGGTGCATCCGATGGCCTGCGAATCGGTCTGTTGGGTGGCCGAACGAAAAACTATTCTCGTCGCGATGTTCGGCTTTGCGGCGCTGGTGGCGTGGACGTACGAGAAAATCTGGCGCTGGCCGCTGATCGCGGTGCTCTTTTC
This sequence comes from Planctomycetota bacterium, assembly GCA_038227875.1. Classification (GTDB taxonomy): domain Bacteria; phylum Planctomycetota; class SZUA-567; order H5-PLA8; family H5-PLA8; genus JBBRPR01. Next base: position 11,405 of record JBBRPR010000110.1, on the reverse strand, counting down.
GCTGGCGGTACTCTGTAAAGGTTCGGCGCTGGGACTGCTGCCGGTTTTTTTCTGCCTTGAGTTCACGCTCTCCCTCTCCGATTCAGTTGGCCGCTGGAAAGAAGCACGCTTCTGGCTGACGCGTGCGGCGCATTTGGCGTTGCCATCGCTAATTTTCGCTTTCGGAATGATCTTCGCGCGGCGCGTTTATCCGTGGGACATGGTCGTCGACCCGCCGGGCGGCACGATTTGGACGGCGCTGCTTTCGGATGTCGTGATCGGCGCGCAGTACCTCTTCAATACGCTGCTGCCGGTGAAGATCAGTTTCCTCTACGCGTTCGAGCCGGTGATCTCGCTGGGTGATCCGCGATTGTGGGGCTGTCTGCTGGCGATCGGCGCCGGATGCGGCGCGCTGATCTGGCTTGCGCCGGCGGGCCGACGGAGCCTGAGCCTCTTCGGGCTGCTCTGGTTTGCCGGCGCGGCGTCGCCCAATTGCAATCTCATCGCACAGGCGTTTCCGATTCAGGATCGCTTCATTTATCTCTCGATTCCCGGCCTGCTGCTGACTGTTGCGCTGGCGGCGGAAGGAGCTTTTGAACGCTGGAAGATCGCGGCGCAGTCACGGATTGTGCCGGGTGCGGCGTTCGTCCTTTTCTTAAGCGTGCTGGCGGTGATGCGATCGGGATTTTACGTCAGCGACCGGCTTTTGGTGATGGACGCGGCGCAGCGCAATCCGACTTCGGGCTACGCGCAATGGCTGACGGGCCGCGCGTACATGAACATGACGATCGAAAGCCTGCGCGCGCCGACGCCCGATCCGCAGAGCGTCGAATTTTTTGGCACGCTGGCCGAGCAGCATTTCGACGCGGCGGCGCTGTGCCCGGACATCGGTTTTTACGCGAACGCTTTTGAGCTGCGGCTGACCAAAAGCCAGGTGCAGGTGATGCTGGGGCAGTACGCGGGCGCCCGGGAGACGCTGGCCGGTTGGGTGCCGCCGCCCAACATGATCCAGCTACCGGAAAATCCGAAGGAGGCGAAGAAGGTCAATTACCGGCGCACGGCATCGACCCCATTTTACCGCTGGGACACGCTGCGGATGGCGTGGACGATTCTCGCTGAGCTTGCGCTGCGCGAATCGGCCGGGCCCAATCTGTCGCTCGAGCAGCGCGCCGCGAAATGCCGGGAGGGACTCGACGCGATCGCCAAAGGCCTCGCGATGAAAGCCGATCCGCCGACGCAGATGCTGCACGCGAAGTTGCTGTTGCAGCTTTCCAATGTGGAGCTCAAGCAGCAGCAACTGGAGACTGCGCGAGCGCATTACGACGAGGCGGCCGCAGTGTTGAAGTCGATTCCCACCGGCACGAACGAAGCGGCGACCGCGGCACTGATGGTGGAGAAGATTCCGCGGCCGTAGGATTTGGATTATCGGTGGACTCTGCGTTTGCAATTTGGACTTCCGTTGTGTGCCACTGGTGGCTCAACGACCAGACACTAGTGGCACACAACGGCGAGCATATATTGCAAACGCGACGCGGCTTTGTACTCGCACGGGTGGTCCGCGTGTGACGGCGCGGGCGCGGGACGCCCGCGCTCCATAACGCGCGCTTGCATTTCTCTTGAGGAGCGGGAACCTATAGTTGTGAGTGTCGAGCCGACGCTCGCCGTACATCCCTGGACGTAGTCTGCCAAACCATGAACCCATTTGAGTTGCCGAGGTTTTCCGTGCCGCCGAAAAGTAGTGCTCCCATTCACGCCATCCGCATTCGCGGGGCGCGTGAACACAATTTGAAAAACATCGATGTCGACATTCCGCGCGACAAGCTTGTCGTCATCACGGGGCTGTCCGGGTCGGGCAAGTCGAGCCTCGCGTTCGACACGATCTACGCGGAAGGTCAGCGCCGCTACGTGGAATCGCTCTCGGCGTACGCGCGGCAGTTCCTGGAGATGATGGAGAAGCCGGACGTCGAGAGCATCGACGGGCTGACGCCGACCATCGCGATCGAACAGCGCTCGGGGTCGAGCAACCCGCGCTCGACGGTCGCCACGACGACGGAGATTTATGATTACCTCCGCGTCCTCTTTGCGCGCATCGGGACGCCGCATTGCCATATCTGCGGGCGCGAAATTGAAAGCCAGTCGGCGGAGAAGATCGTCGATCAGATTCTGAAAATGCCGGAAGGCACGCGCTTGAATATCCTCGCGCCGCTGGTGCGCGGGCAGAAGGGCGAGCACCGCGATGTTTTCGCCTCCGCGCGCCGCGAAGGTTTCGCTCGCGTCCGCGTGAACGGCAAAGTCGTCGACGCGCGCGAGATCGACGCGTTGCCGAAGACGTTCAAGCACAACATCGAAGCGGTGATCGACCGCATCGCGGTGAAGGATGCGGTCCGTTCGCGGCTGACCGATTCGGTGGAACTGGCATTGAAGATCGGCGAGGGGCTGGTCATCGCCAACGTCGTCACCGACGACGCGCCGACGAACGGATCGGCCAAGAAGCTCGACGAGAAAGTCGAGAAGCTTGAGAAAAAGGAGAAGAGCAAGAGCGGAAAGAACGCCAAAGTGAGCGAAGGCGCGGCGGGTGTCGTCGGCGACGAGTCGCAGAAGGTTTCCGGCGTCGATCACCTGTTCAGCGAAAAATATGCGTGTCCGGTGCACGGCTCCGGCCTGGAGGAGCTCACGCCGCGCGCGTTTTCGTTCAACAGTCCTTACGGCGCGTGTCCGGCGTGCGCGGGGTTGGGCACGAAGATGGAAGTCGACATCGACCTGCTCGTCCCGGACCGCAAGCTGAGCATCGAAGAAGGCGTGATAGGTTCGCTCTGGCGGCTGGGGCATGCGTACGCAATTTGGTATGGCCGGGCGATTCGGCGCTTCTGCAAAGCGGTCGGAATTTCGACCGACACGGCGATCGAGAAATTGCCAAAGGACGTGTTCAAGGCACTGCTCGATGGCGTCACGCCGAAGCAGGAAAAGGAATGGAACGTGACGTGGAAAGGGCTGGCGGTCTCGCTGACCGAACGCTTCAGCGCGACGGAAAACGAGAACATCAAGGCGCGCATCCACGAACTGATGTCCAACCTGAGCTGCCCGGAATGCCATGGCGCGCGTTTGCGGCCGGAAGTGCTGGCCGTCCGCGTGGGCGGGAAGAATATCCAGGAAATCACGTCGATGACCATCGACGCGGCGCTGGAGTACGCCACGAAACTTCCCGTCAAAGGAGAGAAGGCGAAGATCGCCGAGCCGGTCTTGAAGGAAGTGCGCGAGCGGCTCGGATTTCTCGCGGACGTGGGGCTCGGCTACATCACGCTTGACCGCACCAGCGGAACGTTGAGCGGCGGTGAAGCGCAGCGCATCCGACTCGCCAGCCAGGTCGGTTCGAAACTGGTCGGCGTTACGTACGTGCTGGACGAGCCGACCATCGGGTTGCATCAGCGCGACAACGACCGGCTGCTGGGCACGCTGATCAAGCTGCGCGATCTGGGGAACTCGGTCGTCGTGGTCGAACACGATGAGGACGTGATTCGTCGAGCCGATTACCTGATCGACATTGGCCCCGGCGCCGGCGAACACGGCGGTGAAATCGTGGGCGAAGGCCTGGCCGAGGACCTGGGGCGCTTCGAACGCTCGCTGACGGGAAAATACCTGACCGGGCAGCTGGAAATTCCGCTGCCGAAGACGCGGCGGCCGCAGGAGAGCAAGCGCTTCATCCGGATCAAGGGCGCGCGCGAGAACAATCTGAAATCCGTTGACGTCGATTTTCCGCTCGGGCGCTTCGTCTGCGTGACAGGGGTCTCGGGCAGCGGCAAGTCCTCGCTGGTCAACGAAGTTCTCTACAAGAACCTGGCGCGTCTGCTGAACGCGCAGCGGATCAAGGGCGGCGCGTGCGACCGCGTCTGGATCACGTCGGGCGAAGTGGACAAGATCATCGATATCGACCAGGGCCCCATCGGCCGCACGCCGCGCAGCAATCCGGCGACGTACACGGGCGTCTTCGACGAGATCCGGAAACTGTACGCGTCGATTCCCGAGGCGAAAATCCGCGGCTACACGCTGGGGCGCTTCTCGTTCAATGTCAAAGGCGGGCGCTGCGAGGAATGCCAGGGGCAGGGGCAGAAGCTGATCGAGATGCATTTCCTCGCTGACGTTTACGTTCAATGCGAGCAATGCAAAGGCCGCCGCTTCAATCGCGAGACGCTGGAGGTGAAGTACAAGGACATGTCGATCGCCGATGTGCTGGCGATGTCGATCACCTCCGCGCTGGCGATGTTCAAGAACCATCCGAAGATCCGCGACGGTCTGCAGACGCTCGTGGACGTGGGCCTCGGCTACGTGCGCCTGGGCCAGAGCAGCACGACGCTCTCCGGCGGCGAAGCGCAGCGCATCAAGCTCGCGTTTGAGCTCGCGAAGAAGGCGACCGGACGGACTCTGTACGTGCTGGACGAACCGACGACCGGGTTGCACTTTCACGACATCGCGAAGCTGCTCGACGTATTGCAGCGGCTCGTCGACATGGGCAACTCGGTGATCGTGATCGAGCACAATCTGGATGTGATCAAGCAGGCGGATTGGATCATCGACCTGGGGCCCGAAGGCGGCGAGGCTGGTGGCCGAATTGTGGCGATGGGTTCGCCGGAGCATATTGTCACGGTGCCGGAGAGTTTCACAGGCGCGTATTTGAAGCAGGTGCTGGCAAGGCATGAGCCGGTGACGGCGGCGGTCGAACGATGAACTATGATTGATGAATGACGCTGACGCGGTGGTGCGGGCGTCTCAGCCCGCGCAAGTTGGTTGAAGCCCACCGTTGAGAGACGAGCCATCGTGACGAAAAAGAGTGTCTTTTGCAAATTTATTGCTGCTTTGAAGAAGAATTGGCGTGAGACCATGCCGTTTATCTCTGCGCTGAACGACGCGCGAGAAAATCTACCCAAGGCAAGCACCTTCTACGCAGGCCGCGCCGAATCTTCGCACGTTCACGTCTATCTATACTTTCAGCATTCGTCAAAAGCCTGGCAGGTAGGAGAATTCACGATAAATGTTGTCGTTGCAAAAGACGGAACCCATCGACCAATTCCCCAATTTTCAAACGCAGGTGAAGAAATTGCCGAGGGTACTTATAGAATTGGAAACCTTTTGGAGAAAAAAGACAAGTGGTGGCTATTGAAAAATACCAAAGGATCCATCTTAACGGAAAATTGGAGGGCACAGGATTACGCTGATGAGGAGAAAGTCATTTTTGAGGCAATCAAAGATGTGAACTTGGACGTAAAGTCAGTACTTCAGAAATTGGGAATACTTGAAAGGCATTCAGGTTGAACGTTGCAACTGATCATGCGAGAATAGCCACTATGAATGTCGACGCGATTCTATCAGCACTGAACACGCACGATGTCGATTATGTGCTGATTGGTGGTGTTAATTTTCTGCTAAATCATGCGCCAGTGTTGACGTTCGACGTGGATATCTGGATTCAGGACGAGAAGCAAAATCGAGAGCAACTCACCGCAGCGCTAATGGACCTAAAGGCCGAATGGGGTCCAGACGATCTGCATTGGAAGCCCGTCGGGCCAGATGTGGCGTGGCTGATGAGACAGAATGTGTTCTGCCTCACGAGCAACGAAGGCGCAATTGACATCTTTCGCGAAGTAAAGGGGCTTGAAGGGTGCTATGCCGAATGTAAGGCGCGAGCCGGGGCAAAAAGAACGGGCTCGGGAATACAATATTCCAGTCTTTCCGATGAAGATATGCTGCGTTGTCAGGAAGCGCTCGACTTGGCGCAGCAGCATCACGATCGCGTGAAATATCTGCGGGAAGTAATCGCCAGAAAAGGGCAGACGCCATGAGCGAACCGCAACTTCCGGACCGCCCCTTCACCAAAGAGGAAGAAGAACGCAAACGCGCCATCGCCATGCAGCGTGACCCAGCTAAGCGGTGGCGGTTGATCCAGGAGATGATCACCTGGGCTGAGGCGAATATGAAGCCGGAACATCGGCGCAACCGGCCGCGGCAGCCGCATCAGAAATAGTCGTTGTAACATTTTCTTCGGACACTCCGCATGCAGCAGCCAAAATTTTCGCGCTGGCCCTGGGGTGCTCTGGCGGTGGGTGCGCCGATTGTCGCGGGCGTGGCGGCGGCGGCCCATTATCAGGGCGAACTGGCGCGGCCGTTTCCCGCGGACGAACGGATCTGGCGGTCCGGTGGCGTTTTCTTTGGCGTGCTCGGCGCGGCTAATGGGTATCTGATCGGCATCGCCATCGGCGATCTCGGGCGCAGCGTGCTGGCGGTGCCCCTGGGCGCAGCGATGGCGTATGGTGCGACGCAGTTGCTCCAAAATCAGATCGGCGCGGCCGTGGTGATCATCCTCTTCGGCATCATCATGCTCAACGCGATCAGCAACGGCGTGAAGATCCTGTCCGGATGCGCGGTGACGATGCTATTGATGGTCATCCTGATGACCGTGGTCGTCCAGGACTCCACTACCGGCGGCCGCAGTGCTCACCTGGTTGTCGCCTACCCTCTCATTTGCTCGGTGATCACGGCGTCGATGCCGCTGGAACTGTCGCTGCTCGGCGTATTCGGCGCGTTCCTGGTTGGGGCTCGGGCGTCGCTTTACGGAATGATCGCGGGCGTCGTGGGCTACTGTCTGGGCATGACGTTCCTGAAACTGCTCAACACGCTCGTTCCGGGAGGAATCTCCTCCGGAGTTTTCAGCCCGGAGACCGGGTCGGTGATCTTCGGCGCGGCGGCGAGCAATGTGTTTTGCATGAAGCATCTTTTTGAGGCCGTCTATCGTGCGACGCGGGAAGGCGAGGACGACCGCATGATGACGAAAGTGGACCGGGAGACCGCGGAAAATGCCGCGGAGGACGCGGCGAAAGAGATTCCCCAGCTTGCGCCCGATTCGTTGCAGTCCCCAGTCCCACCCACCGCTTCCGTACCACAAAAAGACACTGGAGTAGCCGGGGAAGAACCTGAATCCCCCGCATTGCCTTCGTAGCGCGCGGCGCTACGATCAGGGTTCGGAGGCGCTCGATGCGGCACGCGGAGTTTAAGCTATTTCCGTGGGGTGTGCTGGCCTTGGCGATGCCGGCGTTGGCCCTGGTCGCGGCGATGGGCTACGACAGGTCGCCTCAGGCCCATCACCAGCTGATGATGTCCATTCTGCTCAGCACGCTGGGCGCGGGGAACGCGTACATCCTGGCGATTGCCGGCGGGCGGCTGAGCAACGCGGTGCTCTCGATCCCTGCCGGCGCGGCGATGGGATTCCTGGCGGCGCCGGTGCTCTCGTGGCCGCCGGTTTTATGTCTGCTACCTGATGCTCTTCGGGCTGGGCTGTGTCGGGTTCATCGTCGAATACCTGATGAATCACGGCAGCGAAGATCTGGGTTCGGTGTTGTTGCTCCTGCTGGCGGGGGCCGTTTGTTTTGCGGGGCTGGTCGTGGGCGGCATGCTCCTGGGCGGGGCGGGGTTGCCTGTGACGTCACCGTGGGTGGTGCCGATTTGTTATCCGCTGGTGATGTCGTGCGTGGGCGGGGCGATGGTGGTGCGCAGCATGGCCACCGGTGCGCCGGATGGCATGATGACCGGTTTCCGGGGCTCGGTCACCGGACTGGTGCGCGGCGGTTTACTGCTGCTGCCGATATCTGGCGCGCTGCTTTATTTTCAGGGGTTCGCGCTGATGACCAGCAGCTCGGCGCTGTTCCTGATGGTCGGTTACCTGATGCTCTGCAACTACCTGACACTCTCCGCGCTCTTGCCGCAGTGGCAGCGCGTCACTGACGGCAACGCGCGTCCGCTCGCCAGCAAGATGGAAGTCGAAGTGATCAAGGCGGAGTAAGAGAACGCTACTCGTCGGATTTGCCTGGCAACACATCCTGCTCCAGCGCCACGAATTCGCGGGTCATCGTCGCAATCCAGAACACGGGATAGTGGACAATACCCAGGAAAAGCGGCGTGGCGAAAAAGAACTGCCACTCCATGGAAGCTCGGGAACTCGTTTCCAGAAGCATGCACAGCATCAGCACCGATTCGAGCAACGCGATCCCGATGGAAAACGTGAAGATGCTTCCCGGCCAACCGGTGGTCGTGGGCGTTGCCGCGAGGGTCTTCTCCTTCATGAGCAGCGCGCAGCTGGCCTGCTTGGCCTGCCTCCAGCGGGAAACCTGGAGAATCATCAACGAGAACCAGAACGCGGCAAAGATGCTGCTGACGACGATCAATAGCCAGATTCCTGCGTTGCGGATACCGCCATCACGAATTCCGTCGACGGCCACGATCATCAGGAAGACGATCCCATAGAGCGCCCAGGCGATGGGCAGCCAGCGGACAGCTGCGGAGAAGCCTCGCGGCTGGAAGGCAGGCGGGAAGAGCTGCGCGCCGGAAAGCTCGGCGTTTCCGCGGTGAAGTCTGGCGGCGACACGCGACCAGCTGGCCACGGCGCGATCCCAATCACAGCAAAGCTTGAAGCCTGTTACGCCAAAACCGATGAACGCCAGCGACATCAGGGTGAAGATGATGACTTCGCTGCGTGCCCAGGAGTAACCGCGCGACCACTGTTCATAAGCGATATACGCTTCCAGCATCGCCAGTCCGATGAAACCGCCCAGACACGCAATACCTGTCCACGAATACACGGCACTTCCGTAGGGCCGATGGCGGTCGAACGGCGTGGGAGGCGCAATCTTTTCGGCGGCGGCATGTTCGCGCCAGGCAAATTGGCGGATGTCCTCGGCCATGAATCCAAACAGGAAAAGGAGCGCGCCGAAGAGTCCGGCGGTGAAAACTTCCTGGGGTTGGCTTTCTCCGCCGAAAGAAAAAACAAAGACCGGAAAAAATCCACCCACGACGGCCAGCGGCGCAATGTAGGGCAGGCTCGAACCCGGCATCGGCGGGAGCGGCTCGCGCAGCAGGCCCAGCGTCCAGAAGCGGTGAGTCATTCCCGCGTCGATGCGCGCCAGTGCGCGCGACCAGAGAAACGCAAAGGTTCCGGCCAGGGCGATCAGCGGGACATAGGATGCGGCCCAGAAATTTTCGAGTCTCATCCGGAAGTCATGCAATCCGAACCATATGATCAGCGCCGTGACGAAGAGCCCCGCCACCAACACGATCACGGCCGGGACGCGCAGCAGCCAGTAGCCGGGGCTTTTCGGTTCGCGGGTTTTCGGCTTTGCGGCTTCGCCCACGGGAATGGCATCCGTGGCGTCGGCGACATCGTTGGCGCTCGGCGGAAAAAAGCGGGAGCCGCAATGGAGGCAATTGATCTTCACGCCGGGCGTGATCGCGACTTTCTGCAGTGTGGCTTCGCAGGACGGGCACTTGATGGTCGATAATTCTGGAACGCGCGGTGGAAGTTCCACGGTTTCAGTCGGGTCGATGGAATCCACGGGGCGGGAGGAACCGGCGGGACTGCCAGGACTGTCCGAGGTTGCGTCCATGGGAATAGCGACTCGTTCTCATGAGAGTGGGATGAGTTTTTCAATACCTGCGCGATCGACTCAAGTCACCTTCTTAATGGACGCGAACCAAATAAAAAGAGCGGCCATGCGCGCCGCCCCGCAGCCCGCTGGGGGAGAGTCCTCATTCGACGCCGGGAAACGCTTTTTACTGCCAGGCGTTTCCCGGAATTAAAGGCGGACTGAACCTTCAACGGGCTGCTGATGTGACCAGCCAACGTGCCTGGGTGTCGGTGCCACGCGAGGGAAGACCTTGGAGGGAAGTTCCTTTGCGTCGACGGTCACATTTTCATGTTTGAGTTTTGTGGGAGACAGCGTCCGCTGCTGGAATTTATTTGCCCTCGATTCCATTCGATACGTGCTGTACGGGAAAAGTAACTCTTTGGCGGAACGAAAGCAAAACAAAAGAAGAGCAATACGGAAAATTGCAGAAGTTTTATTTGTATTCGCACACGTGCGCTTTAATTTCATTAGCCCGGCTACAGGATAGTTTTGAGTTACGAACGCTGCGGCAATGCAACCCAACTCAAAACTAAAACTGGGAACTCAACACTGTCTCTAAATTCGGCTTGACGGTGGATTTGAAATCGGCGAAGCACTGTTCCCCTTTGATTTTGATTGATGATGAAACCCAACACTTCTTTTTAAGGAGAGTATCGGAATGCCAAAGGAAACCGAATTGCGCGTGGGCCTGATCGGCACCCAGTTCATGGGCAAGGCTCATTCCAACGGCTGGAGCCAGGTGGGGCACTTTTTTCCCAGCTCCACCAAAGTCGTCAAGCAGGCCATCTGCGGCCGCAACGAAGAACGCGCCAAGGACATGGCCCACACGTGGGGCTGGAATTCCGTCGAGACCGATTGGCGCAAGCTGATCGAAAGAAAAGACATCGACCTGATCGACATCTGCACACCCAACAACAGCCACGCTGAGATCGCCATCGCCGCGCTCAAGGCGGGCAAGCACGTCGCCTGCGAAAAGCCGCTGGCGATGAGCGTTGCGGAAGCCGAGAAGATGGTCAAGGCCGCCAAGGACGCCAAGAATCTGCTCAACACGGTCTGGTACAACTACCGCCGCGTGCCCGCGCTGGCGCTGGCCAAGCAGCTGGTCGACCAGGGCCGCATCGGCCGCGTCTTCCACGTGCGCTGCGTGTACCTGCAGAGCTGGATCATCGACCCGAATTTCCCCGCCGTCTGGCGCCTGGATTCCAAGACCGCCGGCTCCGGCGCGCACGGCGACTTGAACGCTCACATCATCGACGCAGCCCGCTTCATCACCGGCGATGAAATCTCGGAAGTCGTCGCGCACGCCGAGACGTTCATCAAGGAACGCCCGGTCGGCGCGATGGCCGGCGGTTTGAGCGCCTCAGGTGGCGCCGCGAAGAAGTCCGAAATGGCGAAGGTCACCGTCGACGACGCCGTGATCATCCTGGCGAAGTTCAAGAGCGGCGCGATCGGAACGTTCGAAGCGACACGGTTCGCCCAGGGGCGCAAGAACGGCAACAAGATCGAGATCAACGGTGAAAAGGGCGCGATCGAATTTGGCTTCGAAGACATGAACCGCCTGAAGTTCTACGACGCCTCGGCTCCCGCGCAGACGCAGGGCTGGACGGACATCATGGTCACCGACGGTTCGCACCCGTACGCCGGAGCCTATTGGCCGGCCGGGCACATCATTGGTTACGAACACACGTTCATCAATCAGTGCGCGGACATCGTCAAGGCGATCGCGGAAGGCAAGGCCGCGAAGCTGCAGCCGGATTTCGCCAGCGGCGCGAAGACGCAGGCGGTGCTCGACGCAGCGCTGGAGTCGTCGGAAAAGCGCAAATGGATCAGCACGGACTGCTAAGGGACAGGACTGAGGACTGAGGACTGAGGACTGAGGACTGAGGACTGAGGACTGAGGACTGAGGACTGAGGACTGAGGACTGAGGACTGAGGACTGAGGACTGAGGACTGAGGACTGAGGACTGAGGACTGAGGACT
>JBBRPR010000109.1:0-15263 GCA_038227875.1 Planctomycetota bacterium | reverse complement strand
TTCCAGACGGAGCTCATCGTTGCTGCGCAGATCGCGTTCCTTCAATGCGCGGCGGATGGCGCTGGCGAGGATGGGCTGAACTTCCCACAGCGCGTTGAGCTTGTTCGGGAACTGCTCACCCGTGCCGCAGATTTCCCGCGCAGCGCCGTTGGCTGTAAGAATGTCGCCGTCTTCTGTAATCAACAGCACGCCGGTGCTGAGCGAGTTGAGAATCGACGCGGTCAGCTTCTGCAACCGTTCGATCTGCAGGAAAGAGCGCGCGTTCTGCAGCACGCTCGACGAACTGGCCGCCAGCGTTTCGGCGAAGCGAATGTCTTCGAGTGAAAAAGCCTCATCGGCACGTTTGGGTCCGATCAGGATGCATGCCAGACGTTCGGCGCCGTGGACCACCGGGACGATGAGCGCTTCGTCGCTGGTGGCCATCTGTACGACGCGATCCTGCGTCGCGACAGTCACCCGCGTGCGGAAGGCCGCCACTTCCCGCCCGACCCTGTCAGCGACATCGTCGGGCAATTTCTGTTCCGAGGGCCATGCCTGTGGGGTGAACGTCTGCTCGAACGCGCCCACCAGCGCGAATTGGTCCTGGCTCGATGGTTTCAGATAAAAGTCGACCCGCCGGGGCTTCAATCCGGCGTGAAGCACGCCGCAGAGACTTTCCGCGACCTTCGTCAGATCGAGCACCGCCGCGGTCTCCTGCGCAAAGCGTTCGAGTAACTGCTCGCGGTCGACGGAGTCTCTGAAAAAGAACGAATCGAGCCGGTGCTGCAGCCAGCCCAGCAGAGGCGCGTAGAGGAAGATCAGGATCAGCAACACGAACAGCCGAATCAGCAGTGAGACGGTGTTCTGCTGCTCGGCTTGGATCAAGACGAGCGACGTGATGGCGTAAACGGCGCCGAGAACCACGCAGCAGGTTGCATAGGCCAGGCCGCGACGGACCTTGAAGCTGACCGGAAACGCACGGTAGACCAGCACCGCGTAAGCAAGCAGCGCCGCGTGCATCAGGAACATGAAGCCGCCGGCCGGATAAAGATTGACGCCGTAGCTGATCAGAAAGTTGCTCCAGCACGAAAGCCAGGCCGGCGACGCGCCGAAAAAGTAAAACAACATCTGGATCCGGCGGCTGCGCGTCTCGGCGGTGAACACCGAGAGCAGCGGAACCAGCGCGCCGAGTGTCAAATAAAAGCTGGTGAAGTAGAAAAATTGAACGTAGACGGGTTCGGTATTCGGCACCCAGACCACGCCGGCCCAAGTGTAGTTGTTAACGTACGTGCCCTGGATATTGGTGATGCAGAAGTAGACGCAGCCGGCCCAGCCCGCGTATTCCAGCACCTTCCATATCCAATGATGGAACTGCGCGAATCTCAACGTGAAATGATAGTGAATCGGCGCGGTGCAGATGCCCAGGAAGAAAAGGTAGTGCATCCAGAAGCGGACCGACCGGAGCGTCAGTTCCGGATTGCGCCCCGGCACGCAGACAAAGAGCGCAAAGACGATCAGCAGATAGGCCATCTGCGCGACAAGATAGACCACGAACGAGCGATAAAGTGGCGACTGATTGAACCGGCGCGACGCCGCGATCATGACCACCGCCGTGGTGTAAAACGCGATCAGCCACGGCACCGAATGCGGATTGGCCAGCCCCGCGATCATCACCGTCGCGCCGGCGCTGAGCACGCACAACACGTAACGGCTGTAACGGAACACGGGATGGTCAAAAATGGATGTCATGCGTTGAAAAGTAATTCAAATCTCAAAATTGAAAATCCAAAAATTCGCGAAAGATCGCTTCCATTGTTGGATTCCAAACTCGCCTCATGTGTATTTTACGAAGGTGGTCGTGCAGCCGACCGATGTACTCCACGAGTGCAGCGGGGTACTCTTGGGGCGTTGATACTTTACTCCCTTGAGGATTTAAGACATGTCCACTCCGTCCATCCCGCGCCCTGAATACCCGCGTCCCCAGTTCGTCCGGAAGGACTGGCTGAATTTGAATGGTGAATGGCAGTTCGAAATCGATCACGGCGACACGGGGCTTACCCGCGGCCTGCTGAAGAACAAGCTCGCGAATAAAATCACGCTGCCGTTCTGTCCGGAATCCACGCTCTCCGGCGTCGGCTATGTCGATTTCATGGACTGCGTCTGGTACAAGCGCGAGGTCACGATCCCCAAGGACTGGGCCGGCAAGAATGTGCTCCTGCACTTTCAGGCCAGCGACTACGACACGACCGTCTGGGTCAACGAGACGGAAGTCGTTCGCCACCGCGGCGGCTTCACGCCCTTCAGCGCCGACCTGCGTGGCGTCGCGGCTCCGGGACAGACCGTAACGATCACCGTCCGCGCCCGCGATGACCGCGGACCGGTGCAGCCGCGCGGCAAGCAGTCGATGCTCTATCAGAATTTCGGCTGCCACTACACACGCACCACCGGCATCTGGCAGACGGTCTGGCTGGAACCGGTCCCCGAAACCGCGCTGCGCCGTCCCCGTATCACGCCCGATGTGGGCAACAGCACGCTGCAGCTCGTTCAGCCGCTCACGTCCAATCAGCCGGGACTGAAGCTGAAAGCAACGCTAACCGATGCCAAAGGTCAGGTCGTCAGCGTCACCGTCCCTGCCGACACGGATCTTTCGCCACGCATCGACCTGAAAATCCCGCAGGAGCGCGTGCGCCTCTGGTCGATCTCCGATCCCCATCTCTACGACCTCCAGATCGAACTGCTCGACGCCTCCGGCAAAACCGTGGACAGCGCCAGCAGCTACGCCGGTCTGCGCGGGATCACGATTGAAGGGAAGAAAATCAAGATCAACGGCAAGCCCGTCTTCCAGCGGTTGGTGCTCGACCAGGGCTACTATCCGAATGGCATTCTCACCGCGCCGAGCGAAGAGGCGTTGATCAAGGACATTACCTTGAGCATGGAGGCTGGCTTCAACGGCGCGCGGCTGCATCAGAAGGTCTTCGAAGAACGCTTCCTCTACCATTGCGACAAACTCGGCTACATCGTCTGGGGCGAGTTCGCCGACTGGGGCAGCAATCAGAACGGTCCCGACGGCGGCAACCAGCAGCACACCGCCAGCTACATCACCGAATGGCTGGAAGCCGTCGAACGCGATTATTCGCATCCGGCGATTGTCGGCTGGTGTCCGCTCAACGAAACGTGGCAGGGCATCACCGATCAGATCACGCAGCTGGACGTGGTGACGCGCGCGATGTTCCTCGCCACGAAAGCGATGGACACGACGCGACCGGTGCTCGATACCTCCGGCTACTCGCACCGCGTCGCCGAGACCGACGTCTACGACTCCCACGATTACGAGCAGGATCCGGTGAAGTTCAAAGCCAACCAGGGCAAGGTCGGCGAAGGCAAGCCGTGGATCAACACCGGACCGAACAACCGCCAGTGGTCGCTGCCCTACCGCGGCCAGCCGTACTTCTGCAGCGAATTTGGCGGCATCCTCTGGAATCCGAAGGCGAAAGCGGGCGAGGACTCCTGGGGTTACGGCAACGGCCCGAAGACGATCGAAGAATTCTACGACCGCTTCGAAAAACTCTGCGCCGTGCTGCTCGACGACCCCAACCACTTCGGTTACTGCTACACGCAGTTGACCGACGTCTATCAGGAACAGAACGGCATCTTCACGTTCGACCGCGGCACCAAATTCGACATGCAGCGCATCAACAAAGCGCAGACGAAAGTGGCGGCGATTGAGAAGCTGACATAGCACAACTAACTATGAACGATGATTGATGAATGTTAGAAATCTCGAATAAAAACTCGCCGCATTTAGCGGCGAGTTTTTTTCGCGGAGCCTCACTCCGGATTCATCAATCATCGTTCATCGTTTGTTTTACCAGCGGCTCTCGTCTTCCATCTGAAACAGCGCTGATCCGACGCGGACCATCGTCGCGCCTTCTTCCACGGCGATGGCGTAATCCTGTGTCATGCCCATCGACAGTTCTGTCAGCGGCGCGCGGTAGGCGTGGCGTTCGTTGCATTCCTGGAGCAGGTCGTTGAGTCGCTTGAAAACGGGGCGCGAGGTTTTTTCGGGATGGACCGAATGCGGAGCCATCGTCATCAGCCCGACGACGGTCATGCGGTCATATTCGGAACAGAGTTTCAACAGGCTGCACAGCTCCTCGATCTTCGGCTCAAGACCGTACTTCTTGGCGTCTTCAGCGACGTTGACTTCCAGCAGTACCTGGTGGAGCAGCGTCGGGTGCGCGGGGTTGGGCGGGCGCGAGAGCTCCTGGTTGAGCACCTCGGCCAGCCGCACCGAATCGAGCGAATGGACGACGTGGAATATGCGCGCGGCTTTGTCGGCTTTGTTCGATTGCAGATGACCGATCATGTGCCAGTTGAGCGCGTAGGGATCGCTCTTGCCGCCGGATTTGGTATTGGCGGCGAGCATCGTGGCGAACTTGCGTTCCGCGTCCTGCACGCGCGATTCCCCGATGTTGGTCACGCCCATGCCCTGCAACGCTTCAATCTGTCCTGCGCCGGCGTACTTGGTCACGGCGATCAGTTGAACGGCGTCGGGCTGGCGGCCGCTCTTTGCCGCAGCTTGCGTGATGCGATCGCGCACGTGTTTTAAATTTCGCGCAAGCGATTCGACTGAAATGGCGTCGCCGGAGGGAATCATCGGTTATACTCTCTCCATCGAAGGTGTTTTCGGTTGTGGCTTCCACACCGAAGCGCACTCCCCGGGAGATTATCACTTTATGGACCTCACGTACAACGCCGACCATGAAAGCTTTCGAGAAGCCGCGCGCGACTTCGCCAAACGCATCGTCGCTCCCGGAGTCCGCGAACGCGACCAGGACGCCAAGGCCGATCCGTCCATTTACAAGAAGATGGGTGAAGAGGGATTCCTGGGCTGCAGCGTTCCCAAAAAATACGGCGGCCTGGGCCTCGATTATCACACGCTGGCGATTCTCTCCGACGAATTCGAATACATCGACTCTTCCGCGCGCGTGATCATCTCCGTCCACAACGGCCTGCATTGCTGCGCGCTGCTGCAGTGGGGCACCGAAGAGCAGAAACAGAAGTACCTCGCGCCCCTGGCTCGCGGTGAAAAACTCTCGACGTTCTGCCTCACCGAACCGGCCGCCGGCAGCGATGTCGCCGGCATCCAGGCGTTCGCCGAAAAGAAGGGCGACCGCTATGTCCTGAACGGCGAGAAAATCTGGATCAGTCTCAGCACCGTCGCCGATCAGTATCTGGTCATGGCCTACACCGACCGCGCCAAGCAGGCGGTGCGCGATCATTCCGGCATCACCGCGTTTATCGTCGAGCGGCAATGGAAGGGCGTGAAGCCGTACGAGCTGCACGGAAAGCTGGGCGTGCGCGGCGGTATCACCGGCGGAGTGGCGTTCTCAGACGTGGAAATTCCGGAAGCGAATATTCTCGGCCACGCCGACGAAGGATTCCGCATCGCCATGTCGTCACTCGACAACGGCCGCTTCACCGTGGCCGCGGGAGCTGTCGGACTGATTCGCGCCAGCCTCGACGCCAGCGTTAAGTACTGCCACGAACGCACGACTTTCAAGCGCGAGATCGGCAAGCATCAGCTCGTCCAGCAGATGATCGCCAACATGCAGCAGAATCTCGATATCGGCGACCTGCTGGTCCGCCGCTGCGGCTGGATGAAGAACGAGGGCAAGCGATGCACGCGGGAAGTTGCGCTGGCCAAGTGGACCAACACCGTCAACGCCCAGCTCGCCGCCGATCACGCGATCGAAATTCACGGCGCGTACGGTTTCAGCAACGAATTCCCCGTCGAACGCTTCTGGCGCAACAGCCGCGGCGCCGTGATTTACGAAGGCACGAAGGAAGTCCAGCAGATCATCCAGGCCGAATATGCTCTCGGCTATCGGCACGACGGCGCACTGCGCTGCGAGTTGCCGCCGTGGAAATCCGGGGAGTAGGAAACGGACTCATTGGTCATTGGTCATTGGTCATTGGTCATTTACGGAGTGCGGTCGACAGGCTCTTCGGCTTGCCACCACGCTCCACGTAAATGAAAAATGACCGATGACCATTGCCCAATGACCAATGACCAATGACCAATGACTCCGTTCACACCGCTTTCATGCTGCTGCCCGACGGCGCAGCGCCCGCGGAGCGAGGGGCGTTGGGAATCTGCCACATGTAATAATGGCGCGCTTCGGTCGCGGAACTTTTTCCTTCCTGGATCAATTCGCCGAAGCGGTGGAGCAGCTTCGTGTAGCCGGGCATCGTCATCAGTTCGCCTTCCAGTCGGGCGAAGGGCAGGCCCATGCGGATTTTCTCGCGAAGGCCATCGGTGATCTGCGTGATCTCGAACGTCTGTGCGAATTCCAGGATCTGACCGTTGCAGACCGCGCAGCCGGTGCGCACGAAAAAGTTCGTCTGCTTCGACGGATCGAGCCCGAAGTACGAAACGTCTTCGTTGGAGACGTCGCCCCATTTCGCGCATTTGCCGCAGAGCAGCGGAATCTGGATCTGACACGTAGCCAGCGCCAGCGCGGCGTTGACCGGTCCGGGCAGTCCCAGGCTGTAAAACTGGCCCACGGCTTCCGGCGCGCTGCGTCCGCCGCAGATGCCGAAGATCAGCGTCTTGTGTTCGCTCACCGCTGCCGCCGCCGCGCGCGCGACTTCTTCAGAGAGAAAATTCTCGACGCCGATACACGCGTAGTCGGCGGCGGCCAGACGCGAAATGGCGCTGGCGGTGTCAGCCGGATCGCGGCCGGTTTCGACGCGCGCGACGCCGGCCATGTCCGCTCCGGCACGCGACGCCACCACGACCGGACGGCGGCCGAGCATCGCCGCCTTGGAGAGCAACCCCGAGCAGGTGTTCAGCACCCAATCGCGGTCGGGGCCACCGAGCAACACCAGACCGCTGCCGCTGGTGAGCAGGGCTTCCATCGTGGGCGCCTGCGTCTGCGAAAAACCGATCGCGGCCAGATCGCCGCTGCTGGCTGGCAGCGATGGCATCAGTCGCAGCACCGCCGCCGAGCCGTAGACGGTGGGAATCAGATCGACGTTCAAGCGCCGCTCGACGCCGCCCTGTTCGACGCGCATCACGCCATGCGCGAACGGTCCGTGCACGCCGCCGCCCGGATCGTCTTTCATCGACGTCTCGACCCGGATCGCTTCGATCACTTGCCGGCCGACGGAGAGAGGCAGCGAAATAATTTCATGCAACCCCGACACGGTGGGAATGCTGATGCGCAACCCTGCGCTGCTGGGATCGAAATAGAGCGCGTGCGATGCCGCTTCGAACATTTGTCCGATGGCTTCCAGCAGCGCCTGCTTGTGGGAATCTTCGGGGATCGGGCGCGAGGAGACGAAATGGACGAGATGCTCCGTCGCCGCCACCGCTTCCGCGAGATTATTGGACTCGACCGCAGCGCCTCCAGCTTTCTTGTCGCTCATCGTAGGTTGCTCCGAGGTTCGTACGTCGCGATTACTATACCGTCGTTGCGCGCGTTAGCGCAAGTGAGCGAAGTGTGGCAACGGGCGCGCGCAGTCCGATGGAAATTGTGAAAGGAAAACTGTCCCTTTCACGCTTCCTTCTGCGCGAGCCACTTTGAAATGAGGATCGACGGTATCAATAGCGCCGCGCAGCCAATGGCCGCGGGCCACGCGTCCGGGCCGGCGAAATTCAGGACCAATCCGGCGTCGACGATGCAGACGCCCATCACACCTGTCCTCACCAGGTTGCGCGCGGCGATCGGCGTGCCGGATCGCGCCAGTTGGACGGTGCGATACAGCAGCAGCAGCAGCAACGGACCGAGAAAAATCCAGCCGTAAAATGTTTTGCCTGTCAGTCCGCCCAGCGCCAAAGCGATGCCGCAGAAAAACCAGCCAATCACAATCGAGCGGATCTGCTTGCCGGTTTCTTCCTGCGCGGAAAACGCGGTGAGGCCCGCGGCGTAAATGCCGATCGTCAAGGCCATCACCAGGGGCTTGTTCATCACGCCGCCGTCCTTGAGCACCTCCCACGTCGTCGTTGTGGCCACGGCGGAGCCCAGCAGCACATTGAAGAAGCGGCAGAAACCCAGCGTGATCGGACCGAGCACGATGACGTGCTTGGCTGCGAAATCATAGGCGAGAATTGAAATCGCCAGCGCCACCGCCCACGCCAGCGAGACGCCGCTCAATGCCGCCAAACCGATTCCGCCGAACATCAGCGCGAAGCCGCAGATCGCTGCCGCCGTCACCGAAACCTGCCCGCATGGAATCGGCCGGTTGGGCCGCACCCGCGCGTCCTCCTCTCGGTCGGCCAGATCGTTGAGCGCCATCCCCGACAAATACAGCGCTCCCGACGCGCCCATCAGCAACGCCAGCGTGGCATAAGTGACCGACGCGCCGCTGAATTTCATGATCGTGAATGCGGCGATAATGTCAGCGAGAGCCGTGAACACATTCGGCAGACGAACGAGGCGCAGGTATCCAATCATGCCGTGGAGGTGTACGAGAAGCGCCCGTTTTTGGAAACCGCAATTTTTAATCACGAGCAAAGACGCAAAGAATGCGAAGAACGGATTACGGCCCGAGTTTGATCCCCATCTGCCGGGGCTCGCCTTTGCGGCGGTAGAGGATCTGCAGAGAGGGCAGCGCGGAATTTTCGCGGACTAGCGCGATGAGTAAGCGTCGATCGGCCGTGACGAACGCGACGCGGTTGTATTCGGCGCGGCAGAGTTCCGGTGCGCGCGCTTTTCTTAAGTGATCGCCGAAACCGACGACGTCCAGCCAGTGCCGGAGATGGCCTGTCGGCCACGCGTGCTCGGCGTACGCCAGAAATCGCGCGTACGCTTTTTCGCCCAAACGTGCGCAGGTCTGCGGGAGCAGCTGCGCGACTTCGTAGAAGCGTTTTTGGAGTAGCGCGGCGGCCTGCTCTTCCAAACCGGCCGGATCGAGCGCAGCGAACGCGGCAAGATCTGCGGCGCGCAAATTGAGTTTCCGCGCGGCGGCTTGCGGGTCATGCGCACGCAGTTCGCGCAGCGCGCGGTCGCTCAGCAGCAATCCCAGCGCCGAAGTGAGATCACGTTGCGCCACAGAGCCGCTCCAGTTTGCGCAATTCGGTTTGAATCGCGCCGGTGTCTTCGAAATTCGCGTCGCGTTCGAGGATCACGGCTTGCACCGGCGCGTACGCGAGGACTTCGCCGATGAACTCGAGCAGATCCGGTTGCAGCGCGTCACCGTGGTAATCCTGATAGCGGGCGTTTGCATCCGCTTCGTGTGGCGCGCTGTAGCCGACGGCGTGAAGCTGCACGATTTTCTCCGGCTGAATTTCGCGCAGCCACGCGCGGGGATCGAAGCGGTGATTGCGGCTGTTGATCCACAGGTTGGTCACGTCGAGCAGCAACCCGCAGCCGGCTGTTTCGCAGAGCTGATTTAGGAATTCCGTTTCGCTCAAGTCGCCCTTAAGCGCCAGATGCGTCGTGATGTTTTCGAGGATCACCGGCCGTCCGCCGCAGGCCGCTTTCAATTCCCGGACGTGATCGCTGAACAGGCGCAGCGTTTCACGGTCTGGCCGCACCGGGTTGAGATGCCCGAGATCGACATCCGCCGTGCGCGAAAATGCGATGTGTTCGGAGACACACTGCGCCTGCGCGAGTTCCGCCACGCGCGCGAACTGCTTCAGGATTCCCGGATCCAACGGGCCGGGCGTGCCCAGTGAGAGGCCCAGGCCGTGTACATAGAGCGGGTAGCGCGCGGCCAGCTGAGAGAGCTTCGCGTCGCCGCCGTCGAAGAAATGTTCCGCCGTGATTTCCAGGCAGGAGACTTCCGGCGGATTTGTTGCGAGCCACGCCGCCAGCGGATGGCGGTAGCCGATGCCGATCTTTATCCTCCGCATCCGCCACCTCCGCAACCGCCTCCGCCGCATCCACCGCCGCCGCACCCGCCACCGCAACTGCTGCCGGTGCTGTCGCCGAAGGAGGAGAGATCGATACCGGAGAGATCAATGCCGTCGCTCCGGATAAAGAAGACAAACGCGCCGATGAACATCATCGTGAAGAGGAAGCCATACTTGTGTTCTCCCGGGTGGTCGCTGAAGTACAACCGCGCCACGCCCAGCGTTTCATAGAAGATACAACCTAGAGTGCTGATCCCCCAGTAATTTCGCCAGCCCCAGCGCGATACGGAAACGACGGCTAGCGTCAGTGCGCCGACAAAGAAGTAAAGCGTCGCGAAGGGCGGCCCCATCGCGTGCCGGGTGGCGTAACCGATGGTCAGCGCTCCGAACATCAGTGCGACCAGGAGCGGGACGAAGCCGGGCATTTCCCAGCTCGGAACCAGCGTGTCGGGATCTGTTGGGGTGGTAGGTGAAGAGGACTTGAAGCGGTGCGTCGCGCGATAGGTAACGGTCGGAGAAATGGTTTCGAAAGGTTCTGGCGGTAATGGCGAGGATAAGGCGGGGTCTTCGTATGGAATAGATGCGGCGGGTGTTGCGAGCGGATCGGGTGGAGCAGGTGGATTAAATCGCAGGCGGGACTTGCACGAGGGACATACTACGCACATCGATGGACGCGGGCCCGGTGGCCCGGGTGGTCCAAGTTGACCTGGCGGACTCGGATCGTTGAAAGTGATCGGGCGCTTGCACTTGGGACAGCTTACGGAAATCTTGCGGTCGTTCTGATTGTTCGTCATCTCTTTTTCCCTCCCTTTTACCGGAAGGATACCCTATGAAAACGGGGTCTGTGGCTACAATCAAGAGGGCGGATTGTAATCGGATCACGAGTGCATCAACCGCCGCACCCGCCACCGCCACCGCCGCTGCTTCCGCCACCCCAACCGCCGCCGAATCCGCTGCTGCAGCTCCACCAGGATGTGCTGCCCCAGCTGCGCCGGCTGTAATCGCGTTCGACGCGGACGAGAAACACGAACAGTCCCGCGATCATCATCACGATCAGGTATTCGTAGCGCTTGACGCCGGGATGGTCGCTGCAGAGCAGGCGGGCGACGCCGAGCGCTTCAAACAGCACCAGCGCGAGCACGCGGACAATCCATTCGTCGCGCCAGGCCATGCGAATCACCCACGAAATCAGCAGCGCCAGCGCACCCACGCAACCGAAGACGAACAGAAAATCCGGCCCCATCCATTTGCGCGTCCAGAGTCCGATGCCGCCAGCGACGACGAGCTCCACCGCCGCCAGTCCCCAGAAGGCGCTGGAGCTGTACCATTCGATCTGCGACGCGCCGTAGTTTTCGTTGATTGGACGGACAGCGTGCGGCTTGCGAAAATGGCTGGGGGGAGCGGATGGGTTGGACGGCGCCAGATCAAGCGAATGCCCGCGCTGCCGTTTCGGTTCGGGCTCGTTCATATAATGAATTCCTATTTGATTTCACATGACTCTACCCCAAGTGCGGAATTTGTGGGACTACAAAGAGGTGGACGTTTTATAACGCGCGAGCAAGCCATCGCCTGCGGGGCGAAAATGGATGCGCTATCTGATGGTGGTCAGTATAGCCGTTCATTTCCAGCAGGTCTGTCACCAACTCGCGAGCTCCCTCTTCCCGGCTTTGCGCCGCGTCAGGGCCGACCCCGGGCAGAAATACAATTCTGCGCAAGAACTTGACACATTGTGCATTTTTGACTATCTTGCTCCCATCTGCCACACAATGTGCTCAATTCCCGGCTGAGAGTACCGCGATGGACTTGAAACTCTATTTCTGCGAAACATGCGGCAAGCGCTTAAGTAGCCTGGATTTGGAAGCGGGCGCTGCGAAAGACAAGAAGTTGAAGGGCGTCTTTTGCCAATCGTGTGCCGTCGGCGTCTTTACGATGGAGATGCAGGCGGTACCCGAAATAGAAGTCAAGCACGACAACTCGCCGCATCATCAGGCGAGTCCAAGCGCGACTCCATCCAAGCGGCCGACCAAAGAAGTGGGTCGGACCCGCTCACCGAGTTCGGGGCACCATCCCAATGGACCCGGGCACGATTATCCAAAAGGGAAAGAGCCGAAAGTTCCCGCGAATGCCATGGCGACATGGGTTCCCGTGGCGGCTAGCGCGGTGTTGTTGCTGGGTACGTTTGGTGCGCTGTATTTAATGTCCAGCGGCCGCAGCGCCGATCGCACAGTCGCGGCCCCGACGGTCGCAGCGAAGCCGCAAGTGCCCGCGTCGGTGTCGGTGACTCCGAAAGTCGTTGCTGCGTCGCCAACGCCGGTTGTTTCGGAGGCCCCGCCGGCTCAACCCGCACTCGTCGCGCCGCCGCTTCCTATCGCCGATGTTCATCCACCCGCGCCAGCCGTTGCGCCGATGGCGCCTGTCGCTGCGCCGCCGTCTCCTGTGGTGGTTGCTGTAGTGCCTGTGGCTTCCGGCATTCCTGCACCCAATTCCGCGCCTGTGGAGAGCAGCGCCCATCCGCCGGTGATGCCGCCTGTTGCGGAGCCTGTAACCGTAGGGAGTTCCATGCCTGTCGCCAACGTTACGCCGGTGGCGGCGGTCCGGGCGATTCCGTCGAGCATCAGCGGTCAGATCCGGATGGCGTTGAGTGGCGAGATATTGAAAGTGGGCGAGGACCGTTATGTCGAAGTGCGCTACGACTTTCAGAAAAATCCGCAAAGCCTGAAGGATTTCGACGGCCCGGCCACCGCCGGACCCGATGGCGCGCGGGTGAAACAGGTCATTCATTGGAGCAAGGATTTCGGCAACAGCAACATGTTCGCGTGCCGCGCCGTCTTTCAGCCTGGTGCGTTGCGAACGGAATATGTCGTCAACGCGTCGCAGCACGATATCCAGGTCAATAAGATCGGCAGCGCCTACCTGAAGACCCGGTGGATCGGCACCGGCAACATTCATCTGACCGCTGGCGCCGTATACGCCGACCCCTACGGAACGGGCAAACCCTGGAAGCACCCCGCCGCTGGCGGCACGTATCGCTATCAGGTGGACCGCATCCCGAACCGTTTTCGCTTTATGCTCGACGACAAGGAAATGCTCAACGAGGCGCTGCCCGCGGAAGTTCCGTCTGAAAAAACCTGGAGCATCGGCTTCACCGCGAACACGGACGTGGTCGTGAAGGAAGTGGTGATCAAAGGCTTCCTGGATGCGGGTTGGTTGAAGGAGCGGATGGCCGAACTGTCGGGCGTCCCCGTAGGAAAGAAGTAAAGCAGCACTGAAACACGTTGTGCAACCTGCTCGGAAATTCCTTCCTTTTCCTTTTTCGCCGCTGACAAACCTGCCGTTCCAATAGTGCCCCCGCACTTTTTTCAAAGAATTGTGCAACGGAAGGGTCGTTGTTGTCCTTCACAGTTTGAAATGACGACGTACATGATCGATGAGGCCGCTCCGGCCGGCCAACGCTTGATGCACTTTCCAAATGAGGGATCGTCAATGATCTCGAAAGTTACTTTTGCCATTGCAGCGCTGGTCGCGGCTCTGGTGCTGACGTTCACGTGGAGTCGAAGCCGTGCGGCCGACCCCAGTCTGACGCCGGCGGCGCCACCCTCCTTGCCAACTGTGGCGCAGCTCGAGCCCGCTGCAGTAAATGATATGCAAAAAATTCTGTCCGACATGGCTGACGAAACACTTTCCTGCGAGGGCCTGCGCGTCGTCGCGCGATCCGGCAAACGCGTGATCGTCTTCAATGGATCTGGAATTGGCTGGTCGGATCCGGCGACGCCATTTCTGATTTCACCCGAAAACGTCCGGGCGCTGTTGCGCGGCCTGGTGGATTCTCAAGTACTGACGCTGACACCTCAAAAGCCGGTCGCCGGCGAAGCGCACGACGGCAATACAATTGCCGTGACGCTCAGCGGCGCCACGAAGGTGTGGACCATTCCAGAGAAGCCCGTCAAATCCATGGCTGATGCGTTGCCCCTGCTGTTCGCTGTGGAGACCGTGAGTCAGCCCTACCAACCCGTCGATTCCGCCGAGGCGCTGAAAAAGCTTAGCAGCGGCGACCTGCCTGCGACGTCAATGCAATGTACCGCGATGTTGCAGTCCCCTCTGGATCCGTCCACGCACACGTCGCAGCCAATGATGGTCTCATTGGAAGGGGCGCGGGCGCGGATCGCAGGAACTCAAATCACCCGCTACCGGGAAATGGATGCGGCTGGCAGCAAGATCAAGATTCCGGAGTTCTCGCAGATAATCGAAAAAGTAATGACGCTGGATGACATCGAAGTTGCAGAGGTGGCGCGGTTGCTTGTGGCGACTTCGTTCAGCACGGATCGCCAGGCGCCCCTCAACTTTACCACTTCCGACGGTAGTCGGACTCATCGTCTGAGCCTGGAAATTCGAGTCCTTCAGACTCGAGCCATGTTGAACGGGAATTTTTCAGAGGACCAATCCGAAACGCCGGCGGACGCCAATTTGAAGAACCTCTTCGACAAGCTCACCGCGATCTCTAATCGCGTGGCTGAAAACGGCGAACCGTATCAGCACGAACGCGAACGCCGTCCGTGAATGAAAAATCTAAAGGACGACCACGCCTAATCCCTACGTCACTTTAGTGGCAATCGTGGCGATGATTTCCGATCGCGCCACAAACTCCACAACAGCGCGCCGGTAAAGAACGACGTGAGCCAGAATTCCGGCAGCCAGGCTACGCCCCACCAGTACTCAGGGCGGTTGCGGCACCAGACGCCGAGCTCGTCCTTGGAATCCCCCGCAAGCACTGTCATTCCGTCCGAAGAGAATTGTGGCTGCGGTAACCTGCGTCTAAAAATGGACGAGTCAGCCACTCCCGGATCGGGAACTTTAGGAATCCAAAGGTCCGACAGCGACCGTGTTTGGCTCGGCAAATCGGCAAGTACGCTGCCGGTGTGAACATCCACTATCATTGTATCGTATTCGGAGGCGGCAATGCGCGATCCATCGGCGCTGATCTGACTCGCTTGAATTTTCTGCTCGCAATGCGAATTGATCGTTCCGTCCTGTAAATTGAAGATGTCTAAATATTTCGTGGAAAAGAGGAGGACGTAACTACCGTTGGGAGTGAATTGGGCGGAAACAAACGGGGCTCCGAAATCGTCACCCATAGTTCGAATCAACGTCCCAGCATTTACGTCCCATAGTTCGACCTTTCCGTTATCGAAAAAACAGGCACGCGCACCATCGGGTGCGATGGCGAGGGAACCGCGGTAAATCTTCTGATTGGAATTGATGAGTTCCCTGCCATTCTCGCTATTCCACGTGTCAGGGCTCTCACAGTATTGCATCGTAGACAGCAGTAATTCTCGCGCTAATCTGCGCCGATGCGGTCAGTAGGCCGCAGAAGATTTCGGACGGTTATAAAAACAGCAGGTCCCCGCAAAGCTCGAACTTTGCAGGG
>JBBRPR010000108.1:0-15973 GCA_038227875.1 Planctomycetota bacterium | reverse complement strand
GGCCATCTTGAGTTGATTCGCCATCGCATCGTCCGCTCCCGGCGAGAGCCAAGAGCCAACGATAATGGACAAATCTCCAGTTCCTCAAAATGGCCGGTTTTGGCGCGCCCATCACTGGCCGGTTTTGCGCGCCCGATGACACAAATGGCAAGCGCGTGCATATCAGCGCCATATACCGTTGGGTGCAGCGCGGCATCAAGGGAATTCGGCTTGATGCAATAAGAATCGGCGGCACCACCTATACGAGCCGTGAAGCGCTACAGCGATTCGCATTGCCGGCAGGCGCACCTCACTTTGAATCTATGACTCCGCTCTCCAAGGCGCGGCAAAAACAGATTGACAAGGCGGTTCAAAGGCTGGACGAATTCCTTTACCCTCGCAAATCGCGCGGGTCATCGGGAAAAACCTCCTGATCGAGGATTTCAGCCGTTGAATCGTCGTGACGATCTACCGGCTTGAACGTCTTTCGTCGCATCAATTCGGCTATCTCGTCAAAGTGAATAGGCCGGTAGTCTTCGGGTCGAAGCCCTTCGTTTGGAACGACGCCGGTACCGTACAGATCGGGTCGTCCCAGCCGGACGGCCGTCGCGTCCACGCCCACATCGAGGCTGCGTGCGTGTGGATCATCCGGCAGTGAATGATGGCTATGCCCGTAAAGATGCCATGCGCCGTAGTGCGCGCGCATCCAAACACGATGAGCGTAATGGGACAGCCAAATTGGCTGTCCATTCACCTCGACCATCTTCACTGAATTGAACCAGGCGAATGACGTGCGAATCTGCCGGGCGGCCGAGTCGTGGTTGCCCTCGATGAAGAAAATCTGGGCGCCGTGCAGTTGTCGTCGAATCTCCTTGGCGCGGTCTCTGAACTTGAACGCGAAATCGCCAAGAAAATACACGTCGTCGTCTCGTGCTACATGCCGGTTCCAGTTCTCGATCAGCACCCGATCATGCGTCTCGACATCCTCAAAGGGCCGTTTTGTGTACCGAATGATATTGGCGTGGGAGAAATGCGTGTCTGCAATGAACCAACTGCTTTTCATATCAAAAACCAACTAATCGATTGAGGATTATTTATTGACCAGAAGCTCGATTTCACGAAGCACCTCAAGTACATGATCGAATGCCGGCGGTTCGCCAAAAATCATTTCACTCATGATCTCGTAATCGCGTTTTAGTTCGGCGATGCGAGATTGGCGCGGGAGCAGCCGAAGGGTTCCGGGTTTTGCCTCTCGATATTTTGCCCGGGACGAGGCAAAAAACACCTCTTTGTGTTGCGCCACTTTCAATAGCAGATCCACATCTTTGAGGGCATCCTTGCCGATTCCCTTCTCGTACAGACTCACGACATCGTAATAATGGCGCGATTGGCGGTCGCGAAATGCTTTGTCCTCTGGTGCGTGATACCAGCTATGAAGGATCGTAGCCTTTTCCCAAAAGGTGCGTTCCGCCGAGAGAACCTTGACCCGACAGCTCGCATGGCGAAACATCGCTGGAAACTCCTCTGCCGCGTAGGGCGTAACGGAACCCTCGATCGTCGGCCAATGATCCGATCGAGCCCCTAGCTCCAAGCGGACAACGGGACGAATGTATGCCGGTTCGGTAGCTGACCGTGGCGCAATGCTCGCGGGATAGCGAAACTGAATCGTTTGGCCATCCTGATCGTCAGCAGCCAATTCCAGATTCCACGTTTTGTTCTTCGCGGAAGGCGGGTCGAGTGCTGTGACGAAAGATTCCTCAAGCTGAGGGAGTAATTGCTCCCGAATCATTGTACGGGAGGCTTTGACGAGAGCCTCCACGCCATGCTTTCTCTGCTTGCCCGTTCGGCCGACAAGGGGATCGCTTGAGCCGCCAAAACCCAGCCCGGTTCGGTCAAAAGACAGGTCGATATCTTCTGAAAATCGCTCGATGGCCTTGAATACTTTCGATAGCGACGTGCCACCTTTGAAAAGAAGCCCGGCGGGAAATCTTGGAAGAGTAAACAGGCAATTGAGCGTCCAGCAAACCCAAAAGTCCTTTTCGATTATCGCTGCATTCAGGCCGCGATTGGTGGCGACGGTTTGGAATAAGTCTACCCGATCGGCCGCGCGCAATCTTGCGAAATCATCCATGCGCCACCTCAGCCTGTCTCATCGTGCGGCCCGCGATGAGGCGAACGGCATCGCCGATCCAATCGGTCGTGTACTTGGCATCGCTCAGCAATTCACGCCGCTGCTGTGCAGAGAGGGTCCGGCGCAAAGTTGCGACAACCTTGCCATCAACCGCATCCTTGCCAATGTAGCGCAGCGCCTGGAACACCAAAGCACTGGTTCTGTTTCCAGCAGGCATTTCCTTCGGCGCGGTATGTTTGAGCTGAAACTCAACATTCCCGACTCGCACTCTTCGTGTTCGTCCGTCGCTGAGATAAACCGGCTTGGCTGGCACTTGACTGGATAATCCGAGTCGATTGGCGGCTACGGCGCCGGAGGGAATAATGCGACTTCCCGTCTGGCGCCCGAGCGCTTCGGCGATTGCATCGATGTTCGGGGCAAGTGGAATACCAAGGCGGCGATTCATTTGGGGATAGTGGTACAGCCCGCGCCCCAGCCGTTGAAGTTTGCCATTGTGCGTGAGGCGGGAGAGCGCTTGGTCTGCCGCGTCACGGCTGCCAATGTCCAGAAAGTCTTTGGGTGTAAAGACCGTGCCGCGCCCGGAGGAGCGAATGCGATCAAGAACATTTGCCTTCATGGTATCCATCAGCGCCTCTTGTCGTCAGGAAAGTGCCTACGAATTTCTGACACATATTGTATGCCCAAAGTCGCTCATGCTATTAGAAATCTATCGGCAGAGATACCGTAATACTGTCAGAAAAACGTATCTGTTTTTCTGACATGGCGAAAACGCATCCGCGCCCGATAGCGAATTACGGCATAATCTTGGAAGTACGCCCATTTTGGCCCATTTGCGCGTACACTGGCGCGTACACTACGGATTGAAAAACATGGGTCACATGGTATACTTGTTGACCGTAGGTGCGTCGTCGTAAACGGCGCGGTGATCACAAGTAATGATCCTGCATCAAATTCCGGATTTTGAGCCCAGAACGCTCATAACCCGGAGGTCGGAGGTTCGAATCCTCCCCCCGCTACTGATTCAGTGACAAGGACTTGCAGCAATGCGAGTCCTTGTTTTTTGCGCCTTTTCGGCCGAAATGTACACAAGTTTGTACACAAAAACACGGACTCGCCAGACACCTTGAAGCACCTCGGAGGTTGCTATGGCGAGTTTGATTCAACGCAACGGAACGTACTACATTCAGTTCTGTGTCTCGGGCAAGGCACGCAGGCTTTCGACCGGCACCGACAATTACCAGCTGGCGAAAGAGAAAGTCCGCCAATTCGATTCCGCACAAATGCGAGGCGACGGAAACCCGCTGCCGACCAGAACGCCTATCGCGGACGTTGTCGGCCGCTACGTCGACCAGATGCGCACCAGGAAGACCTCCAAGAGCGCCCAGACAAGCGCCGAAGTTAAGAGGATTGAGACAGAGCCGTTTTGTCTTCTTTTTGCCCCCTGCGCAAGCCGACGGCGCATCCGCAGCCGGTGTGGTTCTCGCCGTTTTGAAACCGGCGGCACGCCGATCCTTTCACCATCAGCGTAAACGGCATCGCCAAAATCATCGCCCGCTCCTGCAGGAGTTGCGTCATCTGGAGCTGCCGCATCGTCGCATCGCGGAGTTGCGGGGAGAGGCCGCCGAGGATTAAATGGCTCTTCCGCACGACACGTCGAGCGGCGGAGCGACCGTGAGGGAGAAACGCACCGTGGAACTGATCGGCGCCGACAGAAACACCCGGCAGGAGCCGGATCGCTCGTTGCCCGGTCAGTCCGGAAAATAAAAAGGTAGAACTCGTATGGGAAGAGCATTCGAAAGACGCAAAGCGTCCATCTTCAAGACGGCGGCCAACAACTCAAAGCTGTATTCCAACTACAGCAAGCAGTTGTACATGGCGGCCAAGAACGGCGTGCCCGACCCGGCACAAAACCCGGCCCTGCGCAGCCTCGTTGAGAAAGCCAAGAAGGACAATGTTCCCAGCCACGTGATCGACAAGGCGATCCAGAAAGCCGCCGGCAAGGGAGGCGAAGACTTCCAACCCGTGCGTTACGAGGGGTTCGGTCCCGGCGGCGCGCTGATCATCGTCGAGTGCCTGACCGACAACAACCAGCGCACGGTCGCCGAAATCCGCAGCTATTTTGTCAGAGCGGGCGCCAAGCTGGCCGCCAGCGGGTCGGTGTTGATGTCGTTCGACCACATGGCGGTCATCTCGTTCAAGGGCGACTCGGAGGAGAAGGTGATCGAGGCGCTGTTCGCCGCGGACGTCGCCGTCGAAGACGTCGAGAGCAAGGACGGCGTCATCACGGTCTTCACCCCACCGGCCGAGTTCTACAAGGCCAAGTCGGCCGTGCTCGAAGCGATGCCGGGCGTAGAGCTGGACGTGCAGGAGATCACTTTCATCCCGCACGCCGCGAAGTCGCTCGGCGCGGAAGAGCTGCCCTCTTTCGAGAAATTTCTGCAGACGCTCGAGGAGAACGAAGACGTGCAGGACGTCTATCACAATATCGTGCTCCCGTAACTCCTGCTTACTTCGTGTGCGGCTCGTTGCGAGAAAACATGTCCGAACAAACCCAAAAAGAACTCGGCAAACGAGCCGCGCACGAAGTAAGCGGGGTTTCCTGCGGGGGTGGGAGGAACCGCTTACTTGGTGCGCGGCTCAATCGTGCGCGGTTCGTTGGTGCCTGGTGGGCGGGGAATTGAGCGATGGCGCTCGCCTACTTCATCACGTTTTCGACGTACGGCACGTGGTTGCATGGGACGGACAAGGGTTTGGGTTCGGTGGATCGGGAACACAATCGGCCGGGCTCGCCGTTTGTGGAACCGGACGCGGAGCGGATGAAGGACGAGCGGGAATCGATGACACAACCGGCCTACGTGATGGACGGACCGCGGCGGAAGGTCGTTCGGGATGCGGTCGTGGAGATCTGCAGGGAGAAGGATTGGGACCTGCTGGCGTTGCACGTGCGGACGAACCACGTGCACGTGGTGGTATCGGCCGAGCGGGAACCGGGGCGGTTGATGAGCGATTTGAAGGCGCGGGCGTCGCGGGAGTTGAATCGGGTTGAGGGTCCGCTTACTTCGTGCGCGGCTCCCCGCAAGCGGTGGACAAGACACGGGAGCACGCTTCACCTGTTCACGGTCGAGAAGGTGCAAGAGAAGATCCGGTACACGATTGACGAACAGGGCGCGATGTTGGATTGGTATGAGAAGGAGACGCGCACGAAGTAAGCGGTTTTCGGGAGACAAATCCCGCTTACTTCGTGCGCGGCTCTAACGTGCTAGGCTCGTTGCGAAAAAAACATGACCGAACAAACCCAAAAGAACTCGGCAAAACCCTTTGGATTATCGCCGACGCGCTGCGCGGGTCGATGAACGCGGACGACTTTCGCGATTACATGCTGTCGTTCCTGTTCCTGCGGTATCTTTCGGACAATTACGAGGCAGCGGCGAAGAAAGAACTGGGGAGCGACTACCCGAAGGTGGAGATTGACGAAGCCGAAGGCGCGAAGAAGACGCCGCTGGGCGTGTGGTACGACAAGAACAAGAAGGACGTGGCGGACTTTGAGAAGCAGATGCGTCGCAAGGTGCACTACGTTATCAAGCCCGATCACCTGTGGGGCCACATCGTCCACCTGGCCAAGACGCAGAACGACGAACTGCTGAACACCCTGCAGAAGGGTTTTAAGTACATCGAGGAAGAGTCGTTCGACAGCAACTTTCAGGGCTATTCTCGGAGATCAATCTCGCGTCGGACAAGCTGGGGAAGAAGTATGCCGACCGCAATGCGAAACTCTGCTCGGTGATCAGCGAGATCGCTCGGGGCCTGGCGCTGACGGCCGACTCGGACCGGCTGAGGGACGCGTACGAATACCTGCTCGGACAGTTCGCGGCGGGCAGTGGGAAGAAGGTAGGCGAGTTTTACACGCCGCAGCAGATCTCGAACATTCTGTCGGGCATCGTGACGCTGGACAGCCAGGAGCCGAAGACCGGCATGCGGTCGCACTTGGACAGGGTGTTCGACTTCGCCTGCGGGTCGGGCTCGCTGTTGCTGAACTTCCGCCATCGCATGAAGGAAGCGGGCGGGACGATCGGGAAGATTTACGGGCAGGAGTACAACGTCACCACGTACAACCTGGCGCGGATGAACATGCTGCTGCACGGGGTGAGCCGTACGAAGCACTTCCCTCCTGCCATGAAGATCGTCGGAAGAATGACGCCCATCCGTACACGCCTCCCAGAAGTCGATAGAGGTATCGTTCCGAATCGTCGGCATAGACGCCAAGGCGAGAAAGGATTGGAATTGCACAAGCGAGGATTGAAGATGCGGCAGTAGCGAGATGCGGCCGCGTCACGAGTGCGAATTTCGATCAAGTCTGGCTCTAAAATTTTGGGCCTACGCCCCCCTAATCGGCTAACCCTTTGTAATCCGGTGGGGTTGAATCACTCTGCGTTAAGGATTGCAGTTCCGAACAGAATAGTTCGATTGTCGAGAAGAGTGAGGGACTTTGCCTGATGTGCTGTCGAAATGTTTCTGACGACAATAGCTATTCCATTCAATTGCCCAACACACGATTCAACTTCATTGGAGAGCAGAATGCCAGTCAAGACAGCTTCAACGGCCATCAAAGTCGCTATTTGCATCACGCCCATTATTGAACACCTCGAAGGAAGGCGATTGCTTTCTGCAGCACCGGCGCTGGTTGCCTGGTACGAGATGAGTGCCGGCCGCGGGGCTGTCGCGGCGGATTCTTCGACATCGGGCAACAACGGCATGTTGCAGAGCGCTACTTCATGGACAGCCGGAAAGTATGGCACTGGTTTGGCCTTTCATCGCGATACCCGCGACCATGTGGACGTCGCCAGCAGTAGCAGCCTCGATCTTTCTACTTCGTTTTCGTTGTCAGCGTGGGTGAAGCCGCAGCCGAACAGGCACGCTTCGGTCATTGTCGAGAAGGCAAAGGGCGGGACCGTCGACGGGTATGAATTGAGTCTAACGGAAGGCGGCAAGGCATTCTTTCAACTCAATGAAGCTTCCGCCGGCGACTCCTACCGGATCGATTCGACAACGCAATTCCCCACCGATGGCAAAACGTGGTTCCTCATCAGTGCAACTTATGACGGCACGACGATGAAGTTGTACGTGAACGGAATTCTCCAAAGCAGTAAGGCGGCTGCGGTGGTGGTTCCAAAAAACAAAATGGGATTGAGCATCGGAGCCCAGGCGAATGGATCCAGGGCTATGAATGGAGCGGTCGATGACGTACGCATTTACAACGGAGCGCTGTCGGCTATCGCAGTCGCGGCATTGTTCGGGAACACTCCGGTCGATCCTGTTCCGCCGGTCACGGGGGCAGCGCTCTCGCTTCTGTTCTATGGGAACAGTTACACGCTCGGGCACCAGGCTGGGACTGGCGACCAACTTCCGGCGCCGACGCTGATCAGTCTGATCGCGGTGGCCGCCGGTTACAAAGCGCCACTGGTGAAGAACAAGGCGATTGATTCAAAAGACCTCACGTTCCATCTTTCGCGTTTCGCAACGGGCGATGTTTCGCCGTCTCTCGACTACGTGATTATCCAAGAACGTTCGACCAAGCCGACGAACATCAGTTTTGACTCGCTCGGGAATGCCTCACGGTTCGAAAGCGACGCATTAGCTCTATACAACAAGGTTCACGCCGTCGCTGCGGGAGCGGAGCCCGTGCTGTTTGAGACCTGGTCCGTGCCGCCGACTGATGCAGCGACGCTGAAATCGTACTATCCATACAGCGCGAAACCGTCAGCCGCGGCGAATCAAATGCAAAAAGAACTCCGCCAGTACTACACGGCCGCCGCCGCAATTCTGAACACCACGGCCGGGCAGGGGCAAGCAAGAGTTGCGCTTGTGGGCGATGCGTTCCAGCGGGCCGGCTGGACGGGCCTGTACGACACCGACCTGCACCACGCTAGCGACGCCGGGTACCTCCTGTCAGCAATGGTTCTCTATGAAACTATTTATCACTCAGACGTCAAAACGATCGATCTCAACAGTTTGTTTACCAAAGTAGGCGTCTCTCAAGCTCAAGGGCAGGCCCTTCAGACAATTGCCGAATCGGCGATGAATGCTAAGGCATTTTGAAACATCGCGAATTGAGATTGGGATTTGGCCTCGGCAGTCTGCCCAGTTCGCGATTCG
The DNA here is from genome assembly GCA_038227875.1 of Planctomycetota bacterium. Lineage (GTDB taxonomy): Bacteria > Planctomycetota > SZUA-567 > H5-PLA8 > H5-PLA8 > JBBRPR01. Next base: position 7,710 of record JBBRPR010000108.1, on the reverse strand, counting down.
AAAAAATGCGTCGCCTCAGGGTTTGGCCAGCCTCAAATGGTTCGACCCAAAATACAACGATGCTTTCAAATGTCAAAGTGAAGACACCCCCCAGCCGCCACGCAATCAGGAGCGCACTGCTCTTCGTTCGCCAAGTTGAGCTTGAAGGAAACTCGGACGGCGCTTAGCGCTGAATTCAAACCGATTGCGGCGGTCGAAGAAGCCGCCAAGGTTTCACGCCTTGGCGGTGAAAACGCACCAGCTTAGCATCGGTGATGCTCAGGGCTGGCCGACGCCGCGGTTAAGGTTCGAGCGGGCCCAATCGACCCACTCGGGGCGGTGGTCGCGCGAGGCGATTTCGTTGAGCAGTTTCGTCGTCGATTCGTCGAACAACCCTTGCCTCACGCGTACCCGAGCGAGGTTCGCGATGAATTCGATGTTGTGGGAATCGAGGTCGAGCGCGGTCCGGTACGCTGCCTCAGCGTCCGCGTAGCGGCCGGCGCGTTCGTATACGAGGCCGATGTTGTTCTGCGGCTCACCCTGCTTAGGCATCAGCTTGGCCGCCCGCTCGAACGACCAAGCCGCTTCGTAATCGCGGCCCTGCGCGAAGTGAACGAGGCCCAAGTCATTGTGCGCCGGGCCGTACATCGGATCGGCGGCGAGTGCGCCAAGCAGCAACCGCTTGGCGTCATCGAGTTTGCCTTGGCGAATCAGATCAAACGCGGCGTCGGTGTCGGTCTTTGCCTGGGCGGTGTTGACGGCTACGTTGCCGCGCAGCGGCGTGTCATTGCCGCCGGAGCTGGATTTCACCGCACAACCGCCGAGCAAAGCCAATGTGGCAATCACGAGCGAAAGAACGGTGCGAGAAGTGAAGTTCATTGGGTATTGTCCAGTGTGCGAGTCGCTATCATTTCACAGGTCCGCCGATTGACGATTCACTGAGGGTGAGATCCGCAGTCCAAGTCTCTTCGCCGTTGGCGGGCAGGCCGATCGGGGCGGACAGTTCGATGCCGGTGACGCGTAACGACGTGTCACCACGGGCAAGGTCGGTGAGAAACGGCACTAAGCGGGCAAGCGTGACGTTCTCCAGCCGCAGGTAGATCGGCGTGCGAAGCGTGTCGGTATCGCCCACGCGGAGGGTCGGCCCGGGCTCGATGCTGGCGAGTTTCTCTTCCAGCCCCGCCGCCGTCGCGGCCGACCGGATGCGGCGGTTGAGGTCAGTCGAATCCGTGGCCGGTGTTGCCGTCATGTGCCACGCCCCGAGTTCAGCGAGGTCGGCCTTTACCGCGGCTAAGTCCTGTCGGGAATTCATGGCCGCGGTGCGGCTTGCAGCCAGGCGGGCGTAGCCGATGGGCGTGGCGAGCAGCGCTGCGGCAACGATGCCCATCAACGCGTTAGTGGTCCAGGGCTTCATCGTGGCACCCCCTCAGCCGACGCCGACCTTTCCGCCGAGCGCGTGCCTTGCAAAACGAAAGTCCACGTGCCATCGGCGCTGCGGCGCGTTTGCGGCTGCGGGACGTCCATTCCACTCTTGCGCGCCGCGGCCGCTAGCGCGTCGGCCTGCTCGAAGGATGCCATCCGGCCGCTGAGTGTCAGTGATGCATCCTGCACACTCAAAGCAGACAATGAAAACCGGTTGCCCTCGGGCAGGTTTGTCAGCACGTCGCGCAATGTCAGCAGCGCCGTGCCGTATGCTGCTTCCCCTGCCGTGGGTGTGGAACTGGCCGACGCCGCTTTGCGTCGCTCGGCTGACACCACTGCGCGGACGTCAGCAGGCATGGCGAAATCGGGGAACTGCTGCGTGAAATGACTCCGCATTTCGGCTTGATCCCGTGCCGCGGCGTTTGAGTAGGCCGCGGACCGGTAAAACAGCACTGCCGTCAGCGTCACCAGCAACACGGCTGCGGCGGCCAGCGCGGCGCTTAGCGCCGGGCGGTGAAGGGCCAAGCGGTCGGACGCGGCCAGCGCATCGCGCCGGAAATCAAGCCACGGCCGCGCCGTGCCGTTCAGCAACTCGCTGCAGAAGCCGGCGGCGGCGATAGCAACTTCTTCGTCGCGGCGGTGGACGAGCCACCCGAGCGCGTTTTCAAGAGCCGAGCAGAAGTCCTTGTCTAAACCGACTGCCTGCACGTGCGGCCTGATCTGTCGGTCGGCCGAAATTAGTTTCAAGTGCAGTTGCACGTCATCGGCCACGGCAGGCAGAAGCGCCCAATCGACCGGCACGCCGCCCTCGAGCGTAACGACCGACAGTTGGGATACAGCGTCCGTCAACGGCGGCTCTGCCAGCAGCAGGACAGTTGCGGCTTTGGCCTGGTCGTCGCGGTCGCGCGCCAGCGATGGCGACAGCGATTGGGCCAGCGACTGGGCCGCACCCAGCGTCGCCGGGACGATCCAGCCGATGGCAACGCCGGCGCTTTCCAGCGCGTTCACGGTCTCCATGACGTGATCGAGCACCACGCAACCGGCCAGCACGTCGTCACCCGCCGAGACGGGCGCGAAATCAGCAACGACGTCCTCGGCGGCTAGCGGGAGCTGCTCTTCCAGGCGGTACACCATCGCCCGCCGGTCGCCGCGAGGCAGCCCCGCCGTTGACACGCGGACGGAAAGGCAATCTGCCGACGGCAGCGCTAAAACAATCGGGCGACCGGCGTAGCCCTGCTCGCGCAGTGCAGCCGCTACCTGATCTCGCGGAGTGTTCGTCCAGGTGACAATACCCGCGTGGACGCGGGCCAGCCGCCAATCGCTTTCGGCTGTGAAGAGCGTGAATTCGTTGTCGGACATAAGAGGCGCACCCTTCAGCGGGCCGAAATTTCGGCGTCCAGCGGGGCAGGCGACTTGGGCTTCTCCAGGCGGATCACGCGATTACCCTGTTGCAGCTCAACCATGCGTTCGCGGATCGCGGTGACAAGCATGCCTTCCAAGTCATCCCCTACTTCTACCAGCACGATTTGGCCTTTCGGGCCCTGAATCATGGCAACGGATTCGCCGACAGTGCCGACTAATTTCATCTGCTCTGCTGAAACAGCGGGACCGGGGGAGGTGCGAGCAGTGTCGGCAACGGGCGGCGCGTCGACCAGTGAGGGACGCAGCGGGCGTGTCAGGGCATTACCGAACGATTCCGGTGTCGGCGCATTCGACCCCACGCCGGAAGGCCGCGTGGTGGACAAGTGCGTGGCCCGCTGAGTCAGTGACACGGTCTCCAACGGAATCAGCAGCCCGCCGACCAACACCAGCACCGCCAGAGCACCGAAGCCGGCGGCGACTACGCGAAGCGAACGATCAAGGCGCCTGGGGCTCATGGGACTCAATAGTCGAAGTTAAATGTCCGGGGACGCTGTGGACGGCTTTCGTCGAGGACGCTCGTATTATACCAAACCCGCCGGCCGTCGCGAATTTGAATCGTCAGGGAATGACAATTCGACCCCGCCACCAACGCTACCTTCGCCCGAACCCCCGGATCGATGCCGCTCCCGGCGAGCAGTCGCGTTACCGCGTCGGCCCCCCCGGGCAATGCCGCAATGCCAGCCGGGGCGCGTGCATCGCGCCGTAGCGACAAGGCTTCATCCCGGGCCTTGATGAGGCGCTGGATCTGCAGAGCGGTCAGTGACGGCGTCAGGGCAGCCCGCATCGTCTCGGGTCCCGCGCGCATGATGTTTAGCCCGCCGTTCCCCCAGAGTGTTAGCAGGTCCAACGGCGAGCGACCGCCAGGAGGACGAACGACTTCTTCGGAGACGTCGTCGAACACCTGCCCCCAGCCGCTAAGGACCGTGAGGCGCGGTTCGCCGTCCGGCCCGGGTGGACCGCGGGTGAGGTCGTCCGGGCCAAGCCGCAGGCGCACATGAGCTATGGCCAGTGTGCCCGACAGCGTTCGGCGCAAGCGGTCTTCTGCGTCGGCGGCCTTGTCCTTTTCCAGAAGTGTGTTGACGTTCGCTTTCGCCTGTTCGTCGGCCACGGTCAGCGACACTGTCCATTCGCCCAGCCGCACGTCGGCAGTCACGCTCGGAACCGGCCGGCGCTCGACCAGCTCCACGGTGGAAAGCACCTGTTCAGAAAACGGCAGCACCGCCCGCTTGGCACTCTCGATTGCCCACTTCCGCTGCAACTGCTGCTCGGCCAACTTCGCATCCGCCACGTGTCGAACCGCTGTCCGCGCCACCGCTACCAGTAATGTTGTCGACAAGACCAACAGACCCAGCGTAACAAGCAGAACATATCCGCGATTGAAGGCGCGCGATGACTTCACCGTAACACCTCCCGCCGCTCGGCCTCTTTCTCTGTTGCCAAATCGAACGACAATCGCGCCGGCAGCACAGTGGCGAAATCGCCGGGCGGTGGTTGTAGGCTCAGCGTTCGGAAATCGCCCGCGGCCTGCTCCTGCCACCGCTCGGGGCGCGCGGGGTCGTCGAGGTATTCCTGCTGACGCCACAAAGCGTTGCCTGCCCGGCGATACGTGACCCGGACCAGCCGCCCGTCGGGTGTCAGCGTGCCGCGGACGATGCCATTGTTGCCGACGAGTTCCACGACCACGTCTTCGGCCCCGGCCGTCGCGGTGTGCGCGTAGCGCAAGTCCCATTCGATCAGGTCAGCCGCACCGCGAATGTGGTGCGGATCGGCGGCGGCCATGGCGGCGCGGTCGCGAGAAAGGCCGCTAAGCGCTAGCAGCACCGCCGTCATCAGGACTGCGGCCAGCACCGTCGCCAACAGCATTTCGATTAGCGTGAACCCGCGGCGGCTCATGGCGCCTCCGTCGGTTGGGTGGTCGCTAGCCGCGGGTCGCGAAGCAGAAAATCCACCGCCACGTTTGGCCCACGCGCGGCGCGCATCGTAAGTCGTATTACCACCGCCCCCACCGCCGTCGCTTCGCGGTCGGGCACGCTCTGAGTGAGCCACGCCGCCGTTCCCTCGACGCCGCTTCGATTAATTGGCACGTCCTGCGGCGGTCCGGCGAGCCAGCGGGCGATGAGCCTGTCAGCATCCTGGACCAGGCGCAGCGTCTGATCCGCCTCGCTCCATTGACGCACGAACCGGCCGCGCGCGACAACCACCGACGCCAGCAGCGTCGAGAGAATCACGAGCCCCAGCACGACCTCAATGAGTGTCGTACCCCGGTGTGCTCGGCGCTTCAGGCAAGTCGCGTTCATTGCTCGTCTCTGTTACGACGCCGGACAATCCGGCGATACTCAGCCATCGTTCCCCGCCTGGTCCGCTTAGCCGCAGCGCGTAGGACCTGGACCAGCCGCGCGGCGATACATCAATCAGCACTAAACCGAGCGTTTCATCACGGCCGCCGACCTTGATATGGTCGATGCGCAATTTCGGCGGTAGAGACACGACGGTCGTGGACTTGCCGTCAAGGCGCGACAACGTCCCGGCGGCCAGGTCGAACGACATCCGCGCCGGCCGGCCGGAAGCAACAGCCCATTGCCGGGCGGCCGCGTCGAAGGATCTAACCAGATTCACCGCGTCTTCAGCCCGCCCGGCGGAAAGCAGGCCCGACGATTTCAGCGTCACGCCCGCCGTCAGCAGCGCCAGCAGCAACACCGCCAGCATCACTTCGATGAGTGTAAAGCCGCGTCGGCTCATTTGGGCTTGGACTCGATGGTTTCAGGGTCGTTGCTGCTCACGTCGGCGTCGGCACCGCTGCCGCCTTCACGACCGTCGGCACCGTAGCTGACAATTTCGTACGCGCCCGTCCGGCCCGGCTGCAGGTATTGGTAAGGGTTGCCCCACGGATCGTTGCGCAATTGCTTGATTAAATCGGGGACCAAAGCGCTTAGCCCCTGCCGGTTCTGTGGGTAGCTACCTTTGACGAGGTAATAGCTGTCGACCGCGCCACTGTACGTCGCGACGTCTGTGCGGGCTCGCTGGCGTTTGGCACGCTCCAGGTACCCGCTCGTCGCGTACGTCACTACCCCTGCCATCAGACCGATGATGACGACGACGATCATGACTTCGACGAGCGAGAAACCCCGCACGTTTACCGGCCGACTATTGAATCGCATTCCCAACCTCAAGTATCGGCAGCACCGTTGCCAGCACGATAAACAGGACGAACACTGCCAGGATGATAATCATCACCGGCTCGAACACTGCAGCCAAACGGTTGGCATCAGTGGAAATCTGTGCTTCATATGCGGCGGCGAGTTGATCGAGCATCTCCTCCATCCGTCCGGATTGCTGGCCCAGCGCAAGAAGCTGGACCACCATCGGCGGGAAGGTATTGGTCCGCTCCAGGGCTTCAGAAATGTCTGCCCCGGCGATGATGGCGGCCTCGCACTTCTCCAGCGCGTCGCGCACCGGCCAATTCCCCGTCGACCGCCGCGCCACCTGTAGCGCTTTAACAAACACCACGCCACTCTTGAGAAGGGTGCTTAGCACGACGGCCACGCGCACGACGCTCTGCTTCAGCGCGATCGGCCCGAGAATGGGTAGCCGCATCGCCGCCCGCTGAAACAGCATTCTTCCTCGCGGGGACTTAAGCATAGATGACACGCCCGCTGCAGCCAGCGCACCGAGAATTCCCAGTGCCCACCACCACACCAGCAAGAAGTCGCTCACACCTTTCACGATCCGCGTCGGCAGCGGCAGCGGCAGGGCCTGCTCCACCAATGGCTGCAGAATTCTCGGCACGACGAAGGTCATCAAAAATACCGCCGCGCACGAGCCAACCAGCGTGACGATCATCGGGTAGAGCAGCGCCGTCCCTAACCGGTTTTTGAACTGTTCGGCCCGTTCGCGGAAGACGGCGAGGCGTTCCAGCGATGAATCGAGCGATCCGCTGTCTTCGCCGACATCGGCGATGTTGATCGCTAGTTCGTCGAACGCGCCTCCCTGCAGCCGCATTGCACTTGCCAAGCTTCCGCCTGCGGCGACGTGGTCGCGCAGCAGCAAAATCGACGACCGCGCCCGGCCACGGTGTTGACGCGATAAGATTTCCATCGCCTCCAGCAGCGGCGTGCCGACGCTCAGCAGCGTGGCGACTTCGCGAATGAATGTTGTCACCTGCTGCCGCCCCGGCCCGCGGTTTGCTGGCCGTGAAGGCCGCAGCGATAACCGAATCCACTTGCCCGGCTTTGCCGCACGATGCTCGGCCACGTCGCGTACAGTCAGACCTTGGGCGCGTAACAACTCCCGCGCCTGCCGCGGCGTGTCGGCGGCAATCGTGCCCGCGACATTTCGCGGGCCGCTAAGCGCTTTATACAAGTAAACAGCCATGACGATCGGTCTTTCATTCCCTCCCCGCCGGGAGGAGCAAATCGTACTTAGGCGTCTTCGATCTCCTCGGGTTCCGACGCCACGTTCCCGCGCAAAGCGATGCGTTCAATTTCCGCAACCGTGGTCGAGCCGGCCCGCACTTTTTCAATGCCGTCGTCGCGCAGCGTGCGCATGCCCGCGGCGACGGCGGCGGCCTTGATCTGGCCGGCGGTGGCGCGATCGCCGATGAGTTTTCTTATGACGTCGCTCGGTTCAAGCAGTTCGAACGTGCCGACGCGGCCGCGGAAGCCGGTATGCCGACACGCATCACAACCGACGCCCCGTCGCATGCCGCTCGTATCTTCCACGCCCAGCCACGCGCGCTCGGACGACGTCGGCGTGTACGGCGATACGCAATCCGGGCAGACGCGTCGCACCAACCGCTGCGCCAGCACGCCCATCACGCTGCTGGCAACCAAATACGGCTCGATACCCAAGTCCAGCAACCGCGTCACCGCGCTGGCAGCGTCGTTGGTG
>JBBRPR010000107.1:0-16243 GCA_038227875.1 Planctomycetota bacterium | reverse complement strand
CGAAACGTGTCTCCCGCTGCCTGCGGCCCCATCCTGCCAACCTCTTCCACTATTTCGTCACTTTCCATTTTCATCGCTCCCATACCTTTCTTCATCGGCACGGGACGCTCTTCAATTTTCAACAATCAGTGGGACGCTTCCGCTTGATACAAAGCTGCCTTTACGAGCGACGGGCCGCTGTCTACCGATAGTCTTGACGCGATCGATGATAACGCCGGAACACTAGCCTCAACAGCTTCAGCGCCTGAATCGACAACAGCGGGGGGCGGATCGCCCGGTTCCGGAGCAATATCCATAAGATTCTTCACTAGGGACAGCAATTCCGATTGGAGGAATTCGTGATCCCCCTCGTATTCGATTTCGATGCCCGACATTTTAATTTTGATCTTGCTGGCCATCGATTTCTCCTTTGCCGAATGAAGTGGCTTAGAACGTTTACAATATCTTTGAATTGAAGCTGTATATTACGCCAAATGCGTAGAAAGGCAACGGTGCCGCTGAACCGAGCGCACCGGACAGATGGTAGCGCGGACGAGGATCGTCGTGGTCGTGAGGCATGGATAATCCTTCGATACTGCTCCTTGCTCAGCGCATCGCCCAAATCCAAAATTCCCGTCCAGCCTCTGATCAACCGCAACCGCTTGCGCAACGGAAAATGGAAGAGGGAAACGGAAAATGGAAAATGTATTCTCCCTGCGCCGCTTGTAGACTCGCGCGCCGATAACCCAAGGAGAAACGCCATGTCCACGAAGCGTCCGGATCAGTTGCGCACGGTCACCATTCAGACCGGTTTCATGCCCTATGCCGAAGGCTCGGCCCTCGTGAGCTGCGGAAATACGAAAGTGATCTGCACCGCCTCGCTGGAAGAGAGCGTTCCTCCCTTTCTCACCGGACGCGGACAAGGCTGGCTGACGGCCGAATACGGCATGCTCCCGCGCAGCACGCACACCCGCAAGGCCCGCGACGGCGCGCGTGGCAAGCAGGACGGACGCACCGTGGAAATTCAGCGCCTGATCGGCCGCGCGCTGCGCCCCACCATCGACTTGAAGAAACTCGGCGAACGCACCCTGCACATCGATTGCGACGTGCTCCAGGCCGACGGCGGCACACGCACCGCGTCGATCACCGGCGCGATGGTCGCCGTGGCGCTGGCGATCGCGAAGCTCAAGAGCACCGGAAAGATCACGACCTCGCCGCTCACCACCTTCGTCGCCGCTGTTAGCGTCGGCATCATCAAGGGCGTGCCGACACTGGACCTCTGCTACGAGGAAGATGTCAACGCCGAAGTCGACTGCAACGTCGCGATGACCGAGGCCGGGAAGTTCATCGAAATCCAAGGCACCGCCGAACACGGTCCGTTCGATCGCGCGGAGTTCGACAAGCTTTTGGATCTGGCGACCGCGGGGATCAAGGAATTGATCGCGCTGCAGAAAAAAGCCGTCGGTCCGGAACTGCTGGCCACGCTGTAATTTCAGGAGTGAGTCTGCGTGAAAACGATCGTCATCGGCACCGGCAACAAGCACAAGGTCCAGGAGATTTCGCCACTGCTCCTGGAGGGCGGGCTGCCGTTGCAACTAAAAGTAGCGTCCGAATACGGTCCGTTCGATCCCGACGAGAGCGGCACGACGCTGGAAGAAAATGCGCTGATCAAGTCGCAGGCCGCCGAAAAGCTCAGTGGTGAATGGTCGCTGAGCGACGACACCGGGCTCTTCGTCGATGCCTTGGACGGCCGGCCGGGAATTTACGCCGCGCGCTACGCCGGTCCGGGCTGCTCGTTTGCCGACAACATCGCCAAGCTGCTGCGTGAACTCAGCGGCGTGCCGGAAGGTAGACGGACGGCGCTCTTCGCCTGCGTCATTGCGCTCTGCCGCCCCGGCCACGCGCCGCTGATTTTCCGCGGCGAATGCAAGGGGTACATCGCGCTGGAAGCACACGGCCACGGCGGATTCGGGTACGATCCGGTCTTCCGCATCGCCGGCTTGAACAAGACCTTCGCGGAGATTTCCGCGGAGGAGAAGAACCGCGTCAGCCACCGCTCCATCGCCACGGTGCTGTGCCGGACCGAGCTGAAGAAACTGTTGTCGTAAAAAACCGCCGACAAGATTGAGAGCTGAAAATTCATGCGCATCGTTTCACTGCTGCCAAGTTCCACCGAGATTGTCTGCGAGTTGGGCTTGGCCGACGAGCTGGTCGGGATCACCCATGAATGCGATTATCCGGAAGCGGCGAAGACCAAGCCCGTGCTGATCGAAAGCTGCCTGGGCCACGCGGTCGAAAAAATGAGCGCGCTGGAAATCGACACGAAAATCCGCGAAACACTGAAGGCCGGCGAAGGCGTCTACCGCTTCAAGCCCGATGCGCTGAAGCAGGCCAAACCGGACCTGATCATCACCCAGGGGCTCTGCGACGTCTGCGCAATTCCCAATCATTTCGTGATCAAGGAAGCCAAGACGCTGCGCCCCGAACCGCAGATCCTCTCGCTCGACCCGCAGGACCTGACGGGGATCCTCACCGACATCCGCCGCGTCGGCGAGATCACGGGAAAGATCGACCGCGCCGGAGAAGTCGTCGACAAGCTGGAAGAACGCGTCGGCGAAGTCGCCGGCCGCACCCGCGATCTCCCTGCCGCGAAACGGCCGCGCGTGGCGATGATCGAATGGGTCGACCCGATTTTCGGCGGCGGCCACTGGGTGCCGGAGATGATCGACCTGGCCGGCGGCCGCGACGTGCTGGGCAAGGCCGGCGAAGTCTCGCAGGTCGTGGCCTGGGAAAAAGTGGTGAGCAGCCAACCGGAGATCATCATCATCGCGCCGTGCGGCTACGACATTCCCCGCGCGCGCCAGGACGCTGCGCTGCTGACCAAGCGCCCCGGCTGGAACGATCTCCCCGCCGTGAAATCCGGCCGCGTCTACATCATGAACGCCAACGCCACCCTCTCGCGCCCCGGCCCGCGCATCGTCGACGGCCTGGAAGACCTCGCCCAGATCATCCAGCCCGACCTCTTCCCCGTCACCGCCGGCAACGCCCGCTGGGTCAAGGCCTAGCAGCCCGTTGAAAAGGCAACTTCCGCCGCGTTTCTCCGTGAAACGCCTGGCAGTAAAGGCGTTTCGCGGCGCAGGCAAGGGATTAATCAACGGGCTGCTAGCGGGAATCAGTCTTTCCGTTTGAACAATTCCCGCAGTGCCGCCAGCGATTCGCGGTGTTTCAGGATGTGGTGATCCTTGTCTGACTCGATCAATCCCGTCGATTTAAATTCGCCGCCGCTGTTGAAATCGTCGAGCAGCGAGGCGTAAAAGACTTTGCGTTCCGGATGGCCGGCGGCCATGCGGGTGAACATCGCTTTCACGAAATTTACTTGGCTGGCCTCTCCGGCGTGGAATTCGGGATCGTCGGTCTGGTGTTTGGCCTCCGCTGGATAATCGAACTCCGTAATCCACGCCGGCATCGTGCCCAGACCCAGCTCTGCAATTTCCTTGTCGATCCGCATGCTGCTCCAGTCGATGAATTTTCCCACGGCATCGGCGCCTTTGAATCCCTCCTCGGCGGCCTGGTTGGGATAGACGTGGAAGTTCGCGATCTCGAAGGGCATCGGCCCGCCCTTGGCCTTCAGGATGTTCACGAGCTTCTTGAAGTAACCGAGCTCCTGCGGAACCTTGCCGCCGAGTCCGCCGAGAACCACGTGAGCTTTCGGATCTTCGCGCTTGATCGCGTGATACGCCTGCTCAAGATACGCCGCGTAAGTTTCAACCGGAAACTTGTCGAGGTTCGGTTCATTGCGCACTTCCCAGTATTGAATTTCGCTCTTGTAACGTTCGACCAGCTTCTGCACGAACTGCGGAAACGCGCCGTGCGGATCGCCGATGTCCTTCGGCGCGCCGTCCCAATCCTTGTCGGTGCTGTCCCACAACGCCGTTCCGCCAACGATCCAGAGAATGTTGAGGTGGTGCTCCTTTGCGGAATGGACGACCTTGTCGGCGGCCTCCCAATTCCACTGCCCGCGTTTGGCCTCGATTTCCTCCCAGAGGATCGCAACACGCGTCCATTTCACACCGGCGTTTTCGAGGATCTCGAACTGTTCGTCGACGTCCTTGGCGAGGTGACCCCAGACGTGGGATTCGGGCAGCATGTTGTCGAGCTGCAGCATCACGCCTAGTTGCTCGCGGATCTCGACGTCCTTCCCAGACTTTTCCGCCGCGGAGATGCGGCCGGAAAGCATTGCCAACAGAGCGGCGAGCTGCGAAATTCCAACGCGACGCAGAGTCATAATCAGTCCTCGATGCAGATGATATTTCCGTGTACGTCGACTTTCCCGACAGAGCAACCAGCGAAACGCAATCGATGCAACGCCAAGGCCAAGCCACTGAGGCGCCAAGATGCTCAGGTGCGGCCGGGCGTGTATTCTGGCGCTAAGTCGTTAAGTCGCTAAGTGCGGGTTAAAGTTCTATCAACAGTGATGATGGTAATATTAAATCCTATTGAAATGAAATGGATCAGGCATGGGCTATTATTAGCTCATCAAAGGAGCAACAACAATGCTGCCACCGGGAACCCAATACTGGTTAATGATAATTTTCCTGATGTCCGGCCTGATATGCCTGTCGGTCACAACATTATTTTCGAACTGGATACTCAACTTCTGGGCAAAGCATTCGCTTTTCACGCCAAAGCCGGTGAGCTTGTTTCTTGCATCGATTTGTGTGGTGCTCAGCACGGTTCTAGTGCAGCTCGGCTTATTCGAAAAGTGGAACAGATATACTCCCTACCAGGATCTGTTTCGGGACGGTGTATTACTGCTCATCGCTTTCATCTATGTAGCGTTCTTATCGCTGAAATTTGAACCGCCCCTTGAAGCTGTTCAAATATACGACCGTCCCACTGCGAAGCTCTGGCTTCAGGACCTACCGATTGCGGCCGTTGCGTTCGGTGGAATCCTGACGCTGATAATAAGTCACCCCTCTCTGCGTTATCTTCACATCCTCGAAAATGTCTGCGCTTTTTCCTTCGACCCAGTGGTCCTGCTCGTCTTGGAATCTCTCGCTTTCGCACTGTCTATGCAACTCTGCCGCTACAGCAGACTGGGCCAAAACGCGCTATCGCGGGCGGTGGTGTTTGTGCTCACGCTCGGACTCATGCCTATCCTCTTTCCGGTCCTTCTCCCGGCATGGTGGGTTTGGCACGGTGCGCGTTCACACGCGCGTCGCGAAGCAACGCGTTCGCAATTGGCGGCAAAATGAAATCCGAATTCTTCGGAGGGCACACCCATGTTTGTCTTAGCGTGCGGACCCAGCGGCGGCGAACTGATCGCATTGTTCGTGCTGTTTATCGGCCTGCCAGCATTCCTGGTGGGGAGCATCCTCTCGCGCTGGGCGGTTCGCGCGCTGGCCCGGAGCGAACAGTTCATTCAGAAGCCGCTGAGCCTCTTCCTGGCGGCTGTTGAACTCCCTGTCTGCATCGCCTCCCTAATCTGCACCGGTTTCCTGATGTGCTGTCATGTGGACTCCGTTGGATTGTTCGGCTTTTTGTCTGTGCTGACCGTCTCTGCGCTCTCCGCGATCGCAATCTTATGGACCATCGAACCCCATGACGAGACCCCGCCATCGTCGCCTCGTCCCACCGCGAAACTCTGGCTGCAAGACCTCCTGATCGCCGCGGTCAGTTTCGGCGCGGGGCTCACCATGCTGATGAACAACCCGTCGCTACATCACTTCGACAAACTGGCCTTCGTCCTATACGCCGCGATCTTCTTCGTGCTCGAAGCCGGCGCCCTAGCGCTGTCGATGGAACTCTGCCGCTACAGCGCCCTGGGCCAGAACGCATTTTCACGCGCGGTGGTGTTTGCGCTTGGTTTCGTGTTCACGCCGCTGCTCTTCCCCGTCCTCGCCCCGGCCTGGTGGATATGGAGGAGCGCGCGGACTCGTGCACGCAATTCTTCAAGGAACCCGGAGGGTTCCCAGCGAAGAGATTTCTGTTGACCTTTATTCCATAAGCGGTACAAAGTTCCACATATGGAACTTCACGAAAACCCCGACGATCCCTGCCCCGCCCTCACCCGCGGCGTGCTGCTCCTCAACAGGCTCTGCACCGATGGGCCCTCGTCGCTCGAGAAACTCGCGGCCACCACCGGCTGGCCGAAGTCCTCGGTCTTCCGCCTCCTGGCCACGCTCGAGGCGCTCGGCGCCGTCGAGCGCGATCCCACCGACCGCCGCTACCGCGCGGTCTTGCGGCTCGTCCCGTTTGCGCCGGTGGCCGAAGACATCCGCGCTCGCGCCCTTGAGGCGCTCAAGAAACTCTGCGCGCCGGCGGGGCATACCGTGGAACTGTTCGCCAACCTCGGCGGACAGCTCACCATGATCGAACGCTGCGAACCGGAAGGCCACGAAGTCGCCGTCCGCGCGCGCATCGGCTGGCGCCCCGATCCGACGGAAGCCTTCGCGCTGACGTTCGCGCACCTGGCCTGGGCCGATGATGCCCAACCCGGACGCGCGCGGTACTGGCAGTGGAATGCAGGCGTGCGCCAGCCCGTCTCCGCGGCGGAGCTCCGCAAGCGCGTGGAGCTCGCGCGCGAGCAGCAGATCGCAATCTGCGCGCACCCCAACACGTACGGCGTGCGCCGCTACGCGGTTCCCGTGCGCGATGCCTCCGGAAATCTGTGGGGCGTGCTGGCCATCGCTGCGGTCCCCGCTCCGTTGAAAGGCGCCGCGCACGAACGCCTCGTGCGGTTGGTACTGAATGCAGCACAGGCGTTGAATCGCAGCACGCAGAATCAGAAAGCGTCGTAAGGAGATTTTCATGCGCATCATCTACATCGATATCGACAGCCTCCGTCCAGATCATCTCGGCTGCTACGGCTACCATCGCAATACATCGCCGCACATCGACGCGGTGGCCAGCGAAGGCGTGCGCTTCACCAATTACTACGCGCCGGACACGCCCTGCCTGCCCTCGCGCACGGCCCTGTTCACCGGACAGTTCGGCATCCACACCGGCGTGGTCAATCACGGCGGCATCCGCGCCGACATGCGGCCGCAGGGCGCGGGGCGCGATTTCCGCAGCGTCCACTGCGAGAACGCGCTGGCCGAAGTGCTGCGCAACGCCGGCTGCTACACCGCTCAGATTTCCCCCTTCCCGCACCGCCACACCGCGTACCAGACCATGTACGGCTTTCACGAAGCCTTCGACACCGGCGGCAACGGACTGGAAGGCGCGCACGTCGTCTGGCCGTACGTCGAGCGCTGGCTGGACGCGAATCAGAGCCGCGGGCAGTGGTTTCTCCACGTCAATCTGTGGGATCCGCACGCGCCGTACGACGTGCCGCTGGAGTATGGCAACCCCTTCAAGGACGATCCGCCGCCGGCGTGGCTCACGCAGGAAATCATCGACCAGCAGCGCGCCAGCTACGGCACGCACGACGCCGTCGCGCCGCACGGGCGGTACGATCAGAGCTTCAATTGGCCGCGCGGCGCGAGTTCGATTCGCAACGTCAGTGACTGGAAGACGTGGATCGACGGCTACGACACCGGCATCCACTACGCCGATCACTACGTCGGGAAAATCGTCGCGAAGTTGAAAGCGCTGAATCTCTACGACGACACCGCGATCATCATCTCCGCCGATCATGGAGAAAATCAGGGCGAGCTCAACATCTACGGCGATCACCAGACCGCCGACAACATCTGCAACAAGGTCCCGCTGATCGTGAAGTGGCCGGGCCTGACCGGCGACAAGGCCGGCCGCGCGTTTACCGGACTGCATTACAACGTGGATCTCGCCGCGACGCTCTGCGACCTGATGAAAGGCAAGCAGCCCTCAGCGTGGGACGGCAAGAGCTTCGCCGCGACGTTGCAGTCCGGCGCGGACACGGGCCATCCGTTCCTGGTCTTGAGCCAAGGCGCGTGGAGCTGCCAGCGCAGCGTGCGCTGGGGCGATCATCTGTTGATCCGCACCTATCACACCGGCCACAAGGATTTTCCGGAACTGATGCTTTTCAATGTCGCGACGGATCCGCACGAGCAATTCAATCTCGCCGCGCAGCAACCCGATCGCGTCGCCGAAGGTCTGCGCCTGATGGACGGCTGGGTCGAAACACAGCTGAAACGCAGCGGCCATCCCGATCCGTTTGAGGACGTAATCCGCGAAGGCGGCCCGCTCCACGCCAACACCGCCGCGCTGCCCGCGTACTGCAGCTACCTGCGCAACACCAACCGCGCACACCACGCAGAATGGCTGATGAAAAACGACGGCAAGCCGCGCTGAAGGATGGGAATGTCATAGGTAAAGCGCACGATGGATGTCAACCGCGCGATTGGGGTGTCAAGGAGCAAGCGGCCGTATGCTTGCTCCTTGCTCAGCGCGTGTCTTCTCTGAAAGCACGCTGAGTTCGGTAGACCAACTCAAACCGCGTGCGCGAAAGTCGCGAGCGTCACAGCAAGGAGCAAGCATACAGCCGCCTTCCTCCTTGGCACACGGACGCGCGTCGCTCTCGCAATGCAGTTCAATCGAAAATCGAAAACATCCGTTCCGCCTACTTCTTCTCCGGCTCTTTCTTCTCCGCAGCCGGAATCAAGAACGGCTTAAACGTGTTGAACACCGCCGAAACCGCAGCGACCGGCGGCGAGAGCACTTCAAACGACGGCAACGGACTGCGGCTGGTCAGCACGATTCCCGTCGGCGTGATCTGCGCGACCGAGAGCCCCGGGAAGAGATGTTGCGAGACCGTCGCGGTTTCGGGAAGCAAATTCATGTCGACGCCGATGTCGCGGAGCACATCCGTCGGCGCGATCAGCTTCAACGCCGCGGTGCCGACGCTGAAGGCCGACTTGTACATGAAACCCCAGTCGACGTAGCTGAACATCGGTCCCATCTTGCCGCCGACGCCGGTGAGCGCGCCCTTGAAGGCTTCCGAATCGACCAGTGACGGACCGTTCTTGAGCACGCCGATGGCACGCTTGAGCGACGGGACGTCGACGGCGACGATCAGGCGGTTGTCGATCACCACGAACGACGGCGAGAACTCAATCACGCCGGCCATGCGGCGGTTGGGCAGGTAGCGGATCTTCGTGCCTTCGTAATCGAGTTCCTTGAGCGCGTCGCCCTTCGGTTCGTTCTTGGCGAAACGCGAGAGCAGCTGGCCGACGAGTTCATCGGCCTTGGCGGTGTCCTTGACCGAAAGCGTCGCTGTGAACGCCGAGAGCGCGCCGAGCGGATTGGTGTTTTCCAGCACGGGCGCAAGGCTCGAGACAACCACTTCGCCGCCCAGCGCCGCCTGCAGTTCCTTGTCGAGATCGCGGCCGAGTTCGGCGTTGAGCTGCTTTTCGATCGTGTCGAATTCTTCCAGACCCTTGTTGCCCTGCACCGCCTTCACCGCCTGGCGCAGGAACGGCAGGATGCGCTGCGAGCGCAGCCGGAAGGCAACGGCCAGCGGAGTGCCGGCCGGCACGCCCTTCAGCACCGCGGCGCTCAGCGGTTCTTCGTCCAGCGTGCCCAGCAGGCCTTCGCGTTCACCCTTGGAGAAAATCGCCGTGCGGGATTCGAACGCCGGGCCGTTCATGCGCAGCGACCACGCCACCGCGATGCTTTTGTTCAGGCCGGCGAGCACAAAAAAGTCGTCGATCTGGTTCGGGACATCGGGCAGCGGCTTCTGCATCGCCGCAAACGCCGCCTTCAATCCGGCCACGTCGAGAAACGCGATCAGGTGTTCGTTGCCGACCAGCCCGCAGTTCTTGAACGTCTCGGTGTCGGAAAGTTTCTTGGCCAGCGTGCCGGCCATGCCGTCGAGAATCTGCGTGGCCAGCGAGACGTCGCTGGCGACGATCATGCGGCCGTTGTGGAACGTGATCGCCGAGGTGATTTCCTTGCCGTTGGGCGCCGTGCGCTTGACGGTGATCAGCTTGATGTTCTGGTAATCGGTGACCGCGACGGTGTCGACCTTGAGATTGTGGAGCAGCGCGTCGAGCACGCCGGGGATCATCGCCGCGGCCGAATCGGTATCCTTATTGGTGGATATACCCGCCATCAGCGCCACGGCCGGAAGCCGGCCTGCAGCCGCGTCGTCGGGCGAAAAACGCACCGCGACGGTGAACGGCCCGGGCGTCAACTGGCTGGCCAGGTCCAGCACGGTGCTCAGCGCGTTGGCCGTGGGCGCGTCCTTGCCATCGGGTTTCACCGGCGGCGGAACAACGTTGGCCGGGTTGGCGTTGGTGGTGTTTTTGATCAGGTACGTGATCTGGCTGAACGGACCGGCGAAAAACTGGCGCACTTCCGGTTCCGCAAAAATCTTGGCCAGCGATGTCTTCGAGAAATCCTTCGACCAGTTCGACCACGCCGCGATCTCCGCGTACATGATCGTCCCGTCGGGCAGAATCTCCGCCGAGTTGACCAGCTTCTCTTCCTCCGCGCCATACGCCACGCGCGGTGCCGCCACCGACGTCAACGCCACCAGCAGCGCCAGCGCGAACATTGCGGATCGAACAGGTTGCTTAAGCATGGTCATTCTCTCGCTATCGGGACACGCGGAACGTAAATCGGACCGGTACGTCTGTTAATACTACCCCCGGCAAATGTAGCCGGGTTCTCTCCAGCATCAAGACGATGTAAAAATAGGGAACTTCAAGGCAGTTGTGGGAGACCGGGGCGGAAGGACCCTCGAGTCTGTGAATAAATCGAGCGACAACCCGCGGGGGGTGGCCCGGCCCCTCGGGCCGGGTTGCATTAGCAACAAGAAGCTCCAGGACGGACAATCCCTCCCCGGAAAGTTATCCGACTTCGAAGTCTGCCGCCAAGCGACCCGGCCTTAGAGGCCGGGCAACCCCTCCTT
The DNA here is from genome assembly GCA_038227875.1 of Planctomycetota bacterium. GTDB lineage: Bacteria > Planctomycetota > SZUA-567 > H5-PLA8 > H5-PLA8 > JBBRPR01. The sequence continues at coordinate 5,430 of JBBRPR010000107.1, read as the reverse complement.
TTCAAGGCGCCCCGTGCTCCAAGATCCATTTCCAATAAAATAATCCCAACTTTTTGTCATCCATAACTCATTTATTTCATTTAACTAACGATCGCACCCTAACGCGAGATTAGGAATATATTCGGTTTTCACTTGATCTTCGGTCCATTCATGGCGTATAATCTTAGTAACAGGGACTCAACAGGAGAACCTATTTTCAAGGAGTAAGCGTTATGCAAGAGAACCACGACGCCGCGGCGCAGACCGCGGCCCACAGCACCACCGGAGCCCCCGCCGATTCAGCTCCGAGTCTTCCACTCCACCCATCTGCCGCGATCTCCCCGCCGATGCGCGAATCGGAGTTCGAAGCCCTCGTCGCCGACATCCGCGAAAAGGGCCAGCTCGAAGCCATCTGGCTCTGGCAAGGCCAGGTGATCGACGGCCGCCATCGAGTCCGCGCATGCCAGAAACTCGGCCTGACGCCAAAAACCCGCGAGTGGGACGGCCAGGGTTCGCTGCTCGAATTCATCGTCTCCGCGAACCTGCGTCGGCGGCACTTGAAGGAGAACCAGCGCGCGATGGTGGCAGCGCGGATGTTGCCGCACTTCGAAGAGGAAGCGTTGCTGCGGAAGAATGTCAAGGATGTGGTCAAAAGCCAACATATGGTAAATTTACCATATGGTCCGGCGCGCGAGCTCGCCGGCAAATGTCTCGGCGTTTCAGGCAAAAGCGTTGATTATGCGCGCAGCCTTCTCGACCACGGCATCCCCGCTCTGATCGCCCGCGTCGACGCCGGCCAACTCGCGGTCTCCACGGCGGCGAAGATCGCCGCGCTTTCGCCGGAGGAGCAAGCCCGCCTGCTCGCGTTGAGCAAACGCGAGATGCTGGAGGCGCTGCGGCCGGAACCCGCTCCGCAAAGCCCGCTCACCGAGTCCGACGCGCAACTCGACCCGGAACTGCTGCGCCATTTCGGCCCCGCGCACGCCGCTCAGTTTGAAAAATGCAGCGAAGGCCTGCGCTTGAAGTTACCGTCAGACCACTGGCGCAGAACCCTGAGCAACCTCATCCACCACCCGCACTTCCAATCCCTGCTCGAACACGGCGTCACGCTCGTCCGCAAACCGTAGCGGAAAACGATGAACGGTGAACGATGCATGATGAATACGAAGTTGCCGGGGCTGCAAAGAAATCCCCGCGAGGGGTGGTCGGCCCCCTCGCGGGCTTGGCGGCGAATAAGAGTTGAACCGCGATTCCCCGCTCGCGGTTTCATCACTCATCGTTATGAATTTGTCCCTCAGCGCAGCGCTTTCAAAATCTCGCTCAAGCGCGGCATGCCCGCCTGTGCGCCTTGCCGCGTCACCTTCAACGCAGCAGCTGTCACGGCGAACTGGATCGCATCCTCGCGTCCCGCGGCCAATCCCGCGGCGAGGCAGCCGTTGAAACAATCGCCCGCGCCGACAGTGTCGATCGCTTTCACTTTCGGCGGCACGGCGTAGCTCGGTAGATACTCGCCGTCGAGGTACGCGTCGACGCCGGCCGGACCGCGCGTGACCAGAAAATTCGAGGCGGTATACGCCGCACACGCTTTCGCTGCCGACGACGTTCCGACGCGAGCGCCGAGCGCTTCGAATTCGCCTTCGTTGGGTGTGACGTACTTCGGCTTTCCGCGCAACAACGTCTTCATCACCGCCGCTGATGGAAAGGGCGCGGGGTTGAGAATCACCGTGAGGTTCGCGCTGCGCTGCGCCGCCAGTTTCATCGCTTCCAGTACCGCGGCCACGGGAACTTCCAGCGAACAGAGCACCACGTCGGAAGCGATGCCGGCTTCGCGGCCCAGATCTTTCGGCAGGCCGCGCCGCACGTCCTCGGGCGTCAGCCGCGCGTTGGCGCCGGCGGCGACGATGATCAGGTTCTCGGCTTTCGCGCCGCCTTCGCCGCGGCCGATGCCGATCAGCGCGACGCCGCTGGGCACGCCCTTCTTGGTGACGCAGCCGGAACAGTTGATGCCTTCGCGTTCCAGATCCGCGCGCCGCGCCTGGCCGAAGGCATCGTCGCCAAACGCGCCGATGAAGCGCACATCCGCGCCGGCCCGCGCCGCGGCGACGGCCTGGTTGGCGCCCTTTCCGCCGGCGAACGTCAGCATGTCCTGCCCCAGCACCGTCTCACCGGGCCGCGGCAGCGACTCACAATGAACGACGAGGTCCGTGTTGCTGCTGCCGATCACAATCACGCGGTTCTTGCGGCTCTGATTTTTCATGCGGTGGGTGTAAAATGGCGCACGCTGCTTGGCAACTTCGTTTTGCTGAACGGCGCCTTGGCACGCTCCTACTTCTTGGCAGGCCCAATCCCAATATCCGTCGCTTCTTCCCAGGGGCGCGAGGTCGAGTCGGCGGGTTCGGGAAAGCCGCAGGTGTACAGCATCGCGTTCGCCCCTGTCATTTTCAGTGACTGATCAAATCCGGCCGCGTCGCGCCGGGTCATGAGTCCATCGTTGCCAAACGTAAACGCCAGTTCCCGCAGCTGAAAAAGCGCGCCCGTCAAGACCGTACCTGGCTGCCCCGGAATCTCGCCGGGAGGTTCCAGCAGCACGCGCTCGCGCAAGCACGTGTACGCGGCCTGGCGCGCGATGTAGCCGCGCACCAGCACGTCGGGCTCGTCACCAAGTTCCTCCTTGCCCTGGCGCAGGCAGATCGCCAGCATCCCCAGGCCCCACGCGGTGTGCTGCACGGCCATCTCCGCCCTGGCCCATTGCGGATAGGGCGACGGATTGGGGTAGTTGTTGAATGAGCCATCCACATTCTGACTGTAGAGCAGTCCGCGCATCGCGCGCAGAAAGACGACGCGTTCGACTTTTACGTCGGCGAAAACAATCGCGCTCTCCGGTCCTTCCAGCGCGTAGAAGGCCTGCGGGAATTCGTAGTCGGTGGCGGAGGCCGCTTCGTAACCGTCGCCGAATTCGTCCTGTTCCTTTTGCGTCGCGTCGCGGTAGCTCCACAATCCGCAGCCCAGCTGGCGGGAGGTGATCACCGTGACGCAGGCTTTAATCGATTTCTGGTACGTGTCCGGATCGAGTTCCGAAAGCACCGTGGCCATGATCGAATAGGCGTAGCGATCGAATTGTACGTCCGCATCACCTTCGGCTTGGCGGTATTATTGGCCGCGGGCTTGGCGGGAATCGGTGCTTTCGGCGGCAGCGCGGGCGCGCCCACTTCGTCGGCGATGGCCACCGCCGACGCGCGCACGACCTCGTTGACTTCCTTGTGAAGCCCCAGGCGGAGTTGGTCGCGCAAGTTGATCGCCCATTCGCCGGTGGGTGCTGCCGCATTGACCAGACTCAGCTTCGCGATCTCTTGGGCGTGCTTCTTGCCGTCAGGTTTTTCGGACAACCACCCCGTCGCGCCGAGAAAAACGCGATTGAGCTGCGGGCGCGCCAGGTTGATCTTCGCGCGCACCGTCTCCTTGACCTTGTCGCTGCCCAGTTCGTAAAGCACCCACGCCGCGCTGATCTGCACATCCGGGATCGTCGCGCCGAGCTGTTCGACCAGCTTCGCCTCGGCCGCGTCTTTCGAATCGTTCAGCGCGAGGAGGTAGCCGGCCGCGACGGTCTGCATGCGCGGATCGGCATCCTGGAGCAGTTCATTGAGCTTGGGAAGAAGCTCCGCGCGATCGCAATCGGCGAAGATCGGCGCCAGCGTCGAGGCCAGCACGAGCGGCTCGGAACGCACCCGCGTCAGCACCGCGTCGATGACGCCGTCGTGCTTCTGCCGCGCCAGAATGCGCGCTGCGGACATGAACTGCTCGATCGACTTTGATTTCAAAAACGGTTCGACTTTGGTGGGCAGGACGGCAAACGAGCAGTACCGCTCCAACCCCGTCAGCGCCGCATTCTGCAAACCGACGTGGCTGTGATCCAGCAGCGACGCCATCGCGTCGGCGTTTTCCTGGCTGGCGCCGGCGATATAGGGCAGGGCCTGAATCTTCTGAAACACTTCCTCGTCGTTGGAGGTACGCTTGACGTACCCGGCGAACTGCGGCAGATCGGCCGGCCCTGCGTTCTGCATTTTGGGATTCAAGACGGCATACATACGGGAGTTCAGATAGTTCATCGCCTCAACGACATTGGCTTCCCCGTCGAGATACCGGCGCAGCTTCATCGCGAACGACCAGGGCGTCGCCGGCCGTTTGGCGCTCGACAACTTGGACGTCAACTCAAGCGAGATGCGCGTCCCCATCTGAGCGAGCCGAAACTGCGCGTGCGCGCGCAGTTTGGGCGTGCCATGCATCAGCTGATCCATCAGTTCATCGTGGTGTTCAAACGGCGCGGGATGCGGAGCGCGTGGCTGAGCCGCCTGAAGCTGCGCGCAGAACAACGCGGCGAGTACGAAATATAGTAGCGTTCGTCGAGACATAGCTGCACTCCGCGAATGATCGACTGTTAGTCGGATCAAGGCGCGCGTGCATTTCATATTTTTTGAGGTTATTGAAAATGCAATGACCCCTGTGCCAACTGGCACAGGGGTCACTCCTGTTAACATCGTCCTAAACGGACAGATTTCAGCAGCAGAACGCAAGCCCGACTAGTCTGGAATGTACACCTTGGTTCCCACCGAGAGATGATTCGGATCGCGGAACTGGTTGGCGTCGATGACGCGCCGAGGTTTCACGTTGTATGTGCGCGCCACGGCGTAAAGGGTCTCGCCCTTCTGCAGCACGTGGTAGCGGCCCTTCTCGTCGCGCTGATCGCCCGGCGCATTCACCGCCAACGAAGCAGGAGCGAGCGAGGGAGCCGGCGCGATGGACGCGGGCGGCGGCGCTTCAAACGTGGGCAGCGAGCGCGTTTCACCCGGCTGCTGGGCGTACTGATTGTCGACGCTGGCCGGCAGAGCTGGCGGAGCCGACGGCGCGACCTCGACGGGCCGGACCGGTTCGCTGAGCGTCTGCGGCGGCGGCGACTGGGCCTCGGCGGCGTGCTTGTGGCCGCAGCCGGCGGAGAACAGCAGCGCGCCAAAACCCACGGCGGCGACGGCGGCAATCGACTTGAAAGGTGTGAAAGCAGAGACAGACGTTGACGCGTTCGCGCCCATGGCAGACCCCCCCGGATCTCATTAAATTGTTCGGCCGCGCGACAACGCTTGCGGGTGCCTCTTCGCATAAGGCCGTGCGTAGAGTGTCGACATGCGGCGCGCGGGACTTGAGAGAGTTTAGTGAGACGGGATGGGCGAATTGGATTGGGAATTTCGCACCGCACCGAAGATTTCCCTAGGGTGAGCCAAGGTTTCCGTGTCGGATTTTCTGCCAGAATTCACAGAACTAGTCGTTGTCCGAAAAATCGTGTTCCTGCACTCGCGCCGGTTGGCGTGGGCAGTGCAATCGCGTTATGCGCGACGATTTCTGGGCGGCTTCAACTTCGCCAAGGGTAAATCGTATTATTTTTCATCGTCGAAACAGAGT
>JBBRPR010000106.1:0-16313 GCA_038227875.1 Planctomycetota bacterium | reverse complement strand
TGCCACCCGCGGGCTGCTCTTCTACCGGCTTATGCAGCAGGCGGCGTCTACGCCCTCGACATACTACCGGAATCTCCTCGGCGGAACGGAGGCGACAGCTATGGCAAAGTAGGATTACTTGCTCGAAATGGATACCCCCCTAAGGTGAAACCCGGAGACTGTGTGGCCATCGTCGGCGCCTCCGGCTCGGGCAAGAGCACATTGATTAATCTTCTGGTCCGCCTGTACGATGTGAATCGCGGGTGTGTCAAAGTCGACGGCGTGGACATTCGCGATTACCGCCTGAATAATTATTTATCCAATATCGCCATTGTCCTGCAGGAAAATTTCCTCTTTAAAGGCACGATGCGCGACAACATCCGCTATTCGCGCTGGGACGCCACCGACGAAGAAGTGATTGCCGCCGCCAAGATGGCTGGCGCTTGGGAATTCATCTGCGCCAAGCCCGAAGGCCTCGATACGATGTGCGGCGAAGGCGGCTTTTCGCTTTCCGGCGGACAGAAACAGCGCATTGCATTGGCACGCGCGATTCTGGCCAAGCCATCGATCTTGATTCTGGACGAAGCCACGAGCGCTCTGGATACGCAGACCGAACGCCAGATTCAAACCGCGCTGGATACGGTGATGAAAGACTGCACCACTTTCATCGTGGCGCACCGCTTATCCACGATCAAAAACGCGGATGTCATTCTGGTTCTGGACCGCGGCTGCATCGTGGAGGCCGCTTCCCACTCGGAGCTATTGGCGATGAACGGCGCCTACGCCAAGATGTACAATGCCCAATTCAACGATCAACTGCAATCCACCCACGTAGAAGAGCTAAAGTCCTCAGCATCGCGCAGTGGCGAGGACCGCATCGCGCGGATGTCTACGCACGAGTCGGCGGAGGTCAAGTGCTCGTGAATCTAGTTATCACCAGCTGCTCGCCTTATAATCCTTCAAAAACTTCCCCCACACATGCTCCCCGGAATTCAAACCCACAATAAATGGATCGCAGATCCGCGCTGCTCCGTCGACGATGTCCAGCGGTGGCTGAAAATTCAATTCGTCCTTCTTCCACGCGGCGATCGCCGCCGGGTCTTCGTCGGTGACCCAGCCCGTGTCGACCGCGTTCATGAAAATGCCGTCGTCGGCGTAGTCGCGCGCGGAAGTCAGCGTCATCATGTTCAACGCGGCTTTGGCCATGTTAGTGTGCGGGTGCTTGTCGGTTTTCGTGCCGCGCGAAAAAATACCTTCCATCGCGGAGACATTAACAATGTGCTTGTCGCCGGTCTTGTGACGCTTCATCAGCGCTTTGAGTTTGCTGCAGAGCACGAACGGCGCGACGGCGTTGACCAGATGCACTTCCAGCATCTCCGGCGTGTGCACTTCGCTCAGCGTCAGGCGCCAGCTGTTCTGTGAACGCAGATCGACCTGCTGCATGTCCGCATCGGTCTTGCCCTCAGGAAAGAGATCGGCCCGCTGCGCGTCCTCATCGTAAGCGTACGGCAACTGCGAGAGCTGCGCCGACGCGCGGATGCCGATCCCCGCGCTGTGCCCCGCGCCAGTGACGAGCGCCAGGCCGGTACTCGCCGACGGGTCGGCCAGCTCCTTCTCGCCAAATCGCGCACCGAACTGCGTCGGCGCCGCCAGCAGCGTCTTGCATTCCTGATGATCGCGCAGCAACGGCTGCAACTCCGAGGGGAGCTCCGCAAACGGCGTCTGCTCCGCGGCGAGCATGTGTTTGAAAAATCCAGGAGGCCGGCGCACGGTCTGTGCGGCGTTGTTCAGGAGAAAATCCAGTCGCTCGTACGTCGCCGCCACATACCGCGCGAAGAGCTCAACGCTCGGCGCGTGGCGCAGATCCAGGCCGTGAATCTTGACGCGGCCGGCCCACTCCTTGAAATCCGGCTCACGCGCGTAGCGCTGCGCAGAATCGTTGGGAAAGCGCGTGGTCACGATCACCGTCGCGCCGGCGCGCAGCAGCTTCAAGCTCGCCTGATAACCAATCTTGACGCGCCCGCCGGTCACCAGCGCGACGCGTCCCTGCATCGGCGCAGTCTCGAAGCGCTTGGCATAGTTGAAATCACCGCACGCCTTGCACATCGAATCGTAGAAAAAATGCAGCTTCTTATAGGGAGCTTTGCAGACGTAGCAGAAGCGCTCCGACGCCAGTTCGCGCTCGTCGGTGCGCTGTTCGTGCGGCAACTTCGCCGACGGTGCGACATAGACGCTCGCCGTGCGTGCGACGCGTATTTCCGTCTCCGCGACAGCCCTGCGGTCCTTCTTCTGTCGATCCCGCCGACTGGCCCGCCGAAACTCCCGAACCAGTCGCCGTTCCTGCGGCGTCTCCGGCCGCGATACCCGACCAGCTGCCGAGAGTAACGCCTTGCGCTCGTCTTCCGTCAATTCCGCAAGCAGCGCGCGATCCTGCGCGATGGCTTCGAGCAACTCCGTGCAGCGGCGGACGTCATCCGCCAACTCTTTCGCACTCTTTCCCTTTTCCGTTGCCATCTCTAGTCCATTCCACTCACAACTGCTCACGTCTCAACAAATTTTCAATCATACCGCCGACGTACAATGCGCGCACTTCGTCGCCTTGATCGGAATTGCAGAAATGCAGAACGGACATTCCTTCGTTGCGGGTGGTGCCGGCGGCGGCGGGGCTTCGATGGCTCTGCGCAGCCGGTTGATCTGGCTGATTACCAGGAACATCGCAAACGCCACGATCGTAAAATCCAAAATCGTGTTGAGAAACAGACCGTAATTCAGCGTCGCCGCGCCCGCGTCTTTAGCTTCCTTCAACGTCGCGTAATGCGTGCCGTTCAGGCTGACGAACATGTTTGAAAAGTCGACCTTGCCCAGCATCAACCCGACCGGTGGCATGAGCACATCGCTGACAAACGACGTCACGATTTTCCCAAACGCACCGCCGATCACGATACCGACGGCCATGTCGACCACATTGCCTTTCACCGCGAACTCTTTGAATTCTTTGAACATGAGCACTCCCTCCAAGTCCAGACGTGATCCATAGAATACACAGTGCGCCAGCTTCGCGCCGGGATGAAATGAAGTCAGCCGGAACTCCCCGTGGTCGTGGCGCGCCGTTTTTTCGAAAATATTCACCTTTCCATCTGCTTTCGGTGTATCTATACACTAGAAGCAGAAGGAGATTTTAATGAAACTCGCCGCCTTCCAGCCCACCGACCGTGTCGCCGAGAATATCCGAGCCCGGATCCTGTCCGGCGCCGCCAAGCCCGGTGAAAAGCTCGAATCTGTCCGCGTTCTCGCCGATCGCCTGAAGCATGGCCAGGCGACCGTCGTACGCGCTCTGGAACGACTGGCGTCGGAAGGCTTCCTCGTAACAAAAGACCGCCAAGGAACTTACGTCGCTGACCGGACCGCGTGGCGACCGATTCCGCGCAACGTCGCCATCCTGACTGGCGTGCCCACCCCCTTCTCCGCCGGCCTGCTTTCCCAAGCCCAGCATTTCTCCGGTCTGGCCGTCATGCAGCAGCAGTTGGTCGAGTCTGGAGACCGCGTCTCGCTTCACGGCTGCGTGTTCTACCCCTGCGGCCCGATCGAACGCCGTTACACCCCGCCCCAGAAGCTCGCGCTCGACCGTATGGACGCCATCGTCGCGGCTGGAATTTACGAATTAGCCTACCTGGGCCAGTTGCAGGAACTGAAGATTCCGGTGATTGCCTACGACGTCGACGCCTCGGCAGTGCGCATGGATTCCGTCTTCGTCGACGAAATCGCCGCCGCTTTTCAGCTCACCACGGTCCTGTTGAAACGCGCGATTCGGCGCGTGGTTTTTCTGGCCGGTCCGCAAAATTCGCCGGATCGCGCGACGCAGTGGAATTACGACCCCGCCAACGGCCTGCGCGAAGACGGTTACCGCCTCGCCATGCGGCAGGCCGGCGTTGAGCCGGAAATACTCCACGCCGATTGGGCCGGCGACGAGGTCACCGCAGCTCTCGAAACGCTGCCCGACAGCGCCGCGATCCTGATCTCCGGCAACGTCAACGATCCGCGCCTGACGTCCCGCGCCAATCCCGTCGCCGGTTGGAGCAACGAACCACTCAGCGCCTGGCCGTCGAACGTCGTGGCCGCCAGCCGCAACGATCAACATCAAATGGGCACCGCCACCAGCGATCTGGTGCGCTGGAGATTGGAACACCGCAACGGACCGATACAGCGGCGGATCATCCGCCCGGCGATCCTTCAGCGGACCTGACGTAATTAGGAGAAATTGAGATGAACCTTCTGCGCAGAAGTTCGGTTCTGCTGGGTCTCGTCGTCTTCAGTCTGATCGTAACGCGCATTCACGCAGCGGACACCGCGACACCAAAGCAGAAAAGCGAAATCCCGGAAGCCGGGGACTTGAAACTGGACTGGGCCTGGCAACCGCTGATCGCCGGGCCGCTCTTTTTTCTCTCTGTCCATCGCAGCGGCGCCGTGCACATTTTCAATCGCGACGAGAAATCCGGCGACATCAAATTCATGCAGTCCATCCCCGTCGCCGCGGATCTGGGCCGGGCCGGAACTCACGTGGACCCCTACCTGGCGTTTTCGGCCAAGCACATTCTCTACGTCGCTGGCGAATGGACGCACGCGCACGGCGATGGCGATGCGATCGGATTGTCCTGGTACCAGATCGATCCCAAAGACGGCGCTTTCAAGAAACTCGGCAACATTCCGTGCGCCGCCGGCGTGCTCTACCCCACCCCCGATCCCAACACGCTCTACCTCGCCGCGCATTTTGCCGATCAGATCCACGTCATCAAGCTTGACCCCAGCGACGGCAAACCGACCGTGGCTGAAAAGATCACCGGTAAAGGCATCGGACACGGACTGCAATTCTCGCCCGACCGGAAGTTCGCATATTCCATGGGCGGCGATGGAACCCTCGGCTGGCTCACCTGCGCGCCGGACGGCAAGCTGACCTACGCCGGCTCGCTCACGCTCCCCGACTTGAAAGCCGGCAAGGACAATCTCAGCCTCTTCATCTCCCCCGAAGGCAAACACGTGTACGCCGCGCTATTCAAGCGCTACGACCCGCCGGACACCGCCTATGTAGCGCTGCTGAAACGCGACGAGCAATCCGGCGCGCTGAGCTTCGGCGATAAGCTCCCCGCCGGCAGCATGGGCGGCGTCGGTCAGGTCACATTCACCCCCGACGGCCGCACCGCCTACGCCTGCGCCGATCCCGAAAAGCCCGCCAGCGGACTGAGCTACATCAAGCGCGACCCCGAAACCGGCAAGCTCAGCGACCTGACGAAAGTCCCCGGCGCAAACCCCGCCGCATTTTTCGCCTACGCCCCCGACACCGGCACGCTCTATCTCGCCGGCACTTGGAGCACCAAAACCTTCAAAATCTACGACGCCCTCAAATCCCCGCCCACGAAACCCTGATTCTCCTTTAGAGGACGCACGCTCTTTCGCAAGAACCCAAGCTAATCCCCAAACATCACTTTCCCGGTTTTTAACAAAAATAAATATTGACATCCCGATCCTACGGTGTAATCTTCTGGCATGTAAACAAAACCCTAATATGATGGATGAAAATAAGGAGAAAAAGCCCATGGCCCTGCACGTCAATCAGCAACGCGCCATCGTTCTATTATCGCTCGGAAAAGACATCAACTCGATCGCCCGGGAGCTCGACATCAGCCGCCAGACCCTCTGCCGCTGGAAGAAGATCCCCGAATTCGATCAGGCGCTCAGCAAGACCGTCGGCGAGAACATGGCCGGCATGCGGACGCAAGTCCAGCTCACCGCGCAAACGTTCATCGAAGGTGGACTCGATTCCGCGCAGCAGCTCCGCCACATGATCTTGAAAGTCAACACGACCGACATGGAACGCCGCCTGAGCTGCGCGACGCTGCTCCGCCATACGCAGCGCTTCTGGGACTTGATGGGTTTCAACGCGAAGCTGCCGAACCCGACCAGCCTGCTCAACGACAAGCTCCCCGAGCTCCAGGAAGCCGAAGCCGTCGAAAAAGTATCCTTCCACGCGAAGGACCGCGAACCCGGCGACCGCGCCGACCGTCCCGGAACCGAAGGGGACCGCGCCGAGCCTGGCGCCTGCGCCGGCTTCCAGCCCGCCTACGTCCACGATTGGGAGAACAACCCCGTCAACGACGACGGCACGCCAAAGAAAGTCACCGAGCCGCAGCCCGTCGACCTCGCTCAGCCCAAAAATTTCGACCCCACGAAGACCCCGAAAGCTCAAATCGAAGAAGCCATGGCCGAATCGATCCAGCAAGCCGAAGCGCGCATCACCATCCAGCCCGCCAGCTACAAACCCAAGCCGAAAGCCTGGAAACGCAGCCGCACCACCACTCGCTGCAAACCCGCGCAAACCTCAAGTCCCGCAAATCTCAACAGTACAAGCAGTCTCGCAACCACATCCATGATCCGCCCACGCGCGACTAACAACTCCGCGCATCCTCAAATCAGTAATTCCAACGCCACACCCACCGCTGCTGCGCATGGCCCTGGATAACGATGGTGCCACGGATGCACGGACATTAGAGCGAAGCGAAAATGTCCGTTCATCCGTGCGAGAGATCAACCCATTTCGAAGCGCCGGCCGTTAACAAAAACTGTCCGTGAAATTCCGATCTTTGAAAACCGAATAGCCCCCGCCCAGCTTCTTGCGCGCAATCACACGCCAGGGTGCCACTCGTCTGAAGCAGTTCTCAGACGAGTGCGAGATGCACGCCGCGTTTGCAATTTGGACCGTCACGTCCCTCTTACAAAATGAGCGCAGGAGTGTGTCACTGGTGGCTAGCCGTTAAGCCACCAGTGGCACACTCGCGAACAAGGATCGCCCGTTCGATGCGTCGAGACTGCGCGAGAATCCCACGGCCTGGAGGGCCGCCCGAAAATAGCCAAGGGCGGCAGCCCTTGGATCGCTGATAGGGCGCTCGAATCCACGCCAGAAAAATCGACCCCAGCTCATGTAACATTTTGTAACATTTCGCAACATCTCTCGTATAAGAAATGTCCATCGCCCCATCTGTTTACGAACAGGAGGAAAATCTGATGCATGAAGTTACCCGCCACATCCTTACAGCTATCGAGACACAAGTTTGGGGCGGTTTTGCAGACCCCAGCGATGTGTATCAAACGATCGAGGATCTTCTGGAAGACGGCGCCGATGTTCCGCTGCTTCGCGCTGCGGTCATGACTGAATTCAAGAAGAAGGAAATCGCCGAAGCCACGTGGCCAGCAAGTACGGATTGTGACCGACTGAACGCGCTCTTCCAAGAATTGAATGAAGGAGGCATCATCGCGCTCCAGAACGCGGGCTATACCATGTCCGATGGGCACTCGGACGTAGGAGAGGAGCTTCAGCGACGAGATCGAGGCTCTGTAAAGGGATACTGTTTTTATCACGGACAGGATTTGGAACGCGCAGTAGCGGGCGCGGGTCTCTTGCTCGCTTATGGAGATTTAAGAAATACGTCAGAGGGAAAAATTGAAATCGGAAAGGCAGTCAAAGCCGCCGCTGAAAGGCACGACTTTGAAGTGCTCTGGGAGGGCACTCACAATAGGCGTATCGAACTCCCGAATATCGACTGGAAACGCAGACGGAAACTGCCACGGCCTCCTCGATCGTTATAAGTGCGCTTATCGAGTCAAAAAACGACCGCGTTTTGATCTGTTGGCTCATCCCAATTGCGATATGAAGAAGTAGTAATTTCGTCCCTTCGCCGCTCCAACCGCTGATCGTCAGGAAGACAACGCAATGGCCGCACCTTCATTTTGTCATCTCCACGTTCACACCCAGTACAGCCTGCTCGACGGCGCGTCGCGCATCAACGACATCGTCAAACGTGCGCGCACCATGAACCAGCCGGCCCTGGCGATCACCGATCACGGCAACATGTTCGGCGCGATTGAGTTTTATAAAGCCTGCTCCGACGCTTCGAAAAACGCCGAGAAAGACGGCCTTCCGCCGATCAAACCGATCATCGGCATGGAAGCATATATCGTCCCCAACGGCGAAAGCCGGACCAAGCGCGAGAAGGTCGACGGTAATTACGATCATCACATGTTGCTGTGGGCGGCGGATCTCGACGGCTACAAGAATCTGATGAAGCTCTCGACGTCCGCCTACAAAGACGGCTTCTACTACCATCCGCGCATCGACCGCGAAATTCTCGCGCAGCACAGCAAAGGGTTGATCGCGTCGTCCGGCTGCATCGGCAGCGAAATTCCGCAGGCCATCATCAACAAGGATCTGGAAGCGGGCATGCGCAAGGCCCGCGAGTACCAGGAAATCTTCGGCAAGGACAACTTCTACTTCGAACTCCAGGACCATTGCATCGCGCTGGCCGATACGCCGGAAGGCACCGAGGCGATGCGCGAGCTGGCGGCGCTGCAGAAGAAATCGAACGAAGGCATCCTGCGCATCGCCAGGGAACTCGGCGGCAAACTGATCTGCACCAACGACAGTCACTACACCGACCGCACCGACGCCAAGGCGCAGGACGCGTTGATCTGCATCGGCACCGGCAAATTGCTGAAGGACGTCCAGCGCCTGAAGTTTGCCTGCGACGAGTTCTACCTCAAGAGCAGCGATGAAATGGGGAAGCTCTTCGGCGCGGTGCCGGAAGCGCTCTCCAACACGCTGGAAATCGCCGAACGCTGCAACTTGAAGATCAAGTTCGGCGAGTACCATTTCCCCGCCTTCAAGATTCCGAACAACGAAGAGCCGAACGGCTACTTCCGCCATCAGGTGATGGAAGGCCTGAAGCAGCGTTACGGCAACCCCATCCCCGACGCGATGCTGTCGCGCGCCAACGAAGAGCTGCGCGTGCTGGAGAAGATGGGCTTCGTCGGCTACCTGCTGATTGTCTGGGACATCATCCGCGAAGCGCGCTCGCGCGGCATCCCCGTCGGCCCGGGTCGAGGCAGCGCCGCCGGATCGATCGTCTGCTTCGCGCTGGGCATCACGAATCTAGAACCGCTGCGCTACAACCTGATCTTCGAACGCTTCGTGAACGAAGGCCGTAATGAGATGCCCGATATCGACATCGACTTCTGCCAGAGCCGCCGCGCGGAAGTGATCGCGTACGTACAGGACAAATATGGGCGCGACTGCACGGCCAACATCATCACCTTTAATGCGATGCTGGCCAAAGGCGCGGTGCGCGACGTCGGCCGCGTGATGGACAAAGAGCTGGCCGAGGTCAATCGCATCGCCAAGTTGATCCCCATGGCGCCGGGCAAGAAGATCGTCTTGAAGCCCGCGCCGAAGGACCGCCCCGAATCGGACGCGACCTGTTACGCGCTCGACGACGTGCCGGAATTGAAGGACCTTTACGCGCAGGACGGCACCGTCCGGGAGCTCGTCGACCTGGCGCGAAAGTGCGAAGGCATCGCGCGCAACACCGGCTGTCACGCCGCCGGCCTGGTGATCGCCGATCAGCCTGTCACCGAATACTGCCCGCTCTATCAAGACAAGAACGGAATGATGCTGACGCAGTACGAAATGGCGCACATCGATTCCGTGGGTCTGCTCAAGATCGACTTCCTGGGACTCGAAACGCTGACGAAGCTGAAGACCACGACGCGGCTGATCAAGGAGCGGCGCGGCACGAAGATCAAGGAAGCGTTGGACTCCAACGGCGAGCTGGATCTCGACAAGGTTCCGCTCGACGACGTGAAGACTTACAAGATGCTCGGCCGCGGCGATGCGCGCGCGGTGTTCCAATTCGAATCGGAAGGCATGCGCAAGCTGCTGGTCGACGCGCGCCCCGACTGTCTGGAAGATCTCGTCGCGCTCAACGCCATGTACCGGCCAGGCCCGATGGACAACATCCCGTCGTTCTGCAACCGCAAGCACGGCCGCGAGGTCCTCGAGTTCGCGCTGCCGCAGCTGGAACCGATTCTGAAAGAGACGTACGGCATCATCGTCTATCAAGAACAGGTCATGCAAATCGCCAATCAACTCGCCGGCTTCTCGCTCTCCGAAGCTGACAGTTTGCGCAAAGCGATGGGCAAAAAGAAAAAAGACCTGATGGACAAGTACGGCAAACAGTTCGTCGAAGGCTGCGGCAAGAAGCACGGCATTCCCGCGGAGAAAGCGCAGAATCTCTACGATTTGATCGCCAAGTTCGCCGAGTACGGATTCAACAAATCGCACGCCGCCGCGTACGCCTTCGTCGCGTATCAGACCGCGTATTTGAAAGCGAACTATCCCGCCGAGTTCATGGCCGGCAACATGTCGCTGGAAACGGGCAACACCGACAAGATCGTCGAATACATCGACGAAGCGCGGCGCATCGGGCTCGATGTGCTCGTGCCGGACATCAATACGTCTGGCGTGACATTCACCATTGAGAACGAACGCCTACTGCGCTTTGCACTCGGCGCGGTGAAGGGCGTCGGCGAAAAGGCCGTCGAAGCGCTCGTCGCCGATCGCGTGAAGAATGGGAAGTTCAAGGATCTCTACGACCTGTGCGAACGGTTGGATTCCAAGAGCGTCAACAAGAGCTGTCTGGAAAGTCTGATCAAGGCCGGCGCGCTCGATTCGATCTCCAAGGGCCACGGCCGCGCCGTGCTGATGGCCACGCTGGAAGACGCGATGGCGGCCGGCAACCGCTTGCGCGCGGATCGCAGTTCGGGTCAGGGCAATCTGTTTGGCGGCGGCGACGACGACGTTCAAGCGCCCAAGGCCCGCATGGTCCAGGTCGCCGAATGGACCGAACGCCAGCGCCTGGAAGAAGAGAAGGCGGTGCTTGGATTCTACTTCTCCGGCCACCCGCTGGCCGAAGCGCGTGAATTGGTGGACGGACTTTCGTCCTGCACGATCAAGGGCATGGCGGCCATTCCCGAAGGCTACGAGATCGTGATCGGCGCGTACGTGACTCAGGTCCAGTCGCGCATCACCCGCATGAAGCAGGAGAAGATGGCGATCCTGACGATCGAAGACTTCTCAGGCAACACGCAAGCCGTGATCTTTCCGCGCACCTACGAGAAATACAAAGCGCTGCTCAACCCCGATACAATTCTCTTCTTCAAAGGCAAGTTGAAAGCGAACGAAATGGGTGGTGGCGGCGGAGCAGCGGGTGGCGGCAACGCAAACGCCGGGCAGCCGGACGCCGACCAGCGGCCGCCACAGATCGCAATCATGCCTGATGAAATCCTGACCGTCGAGATGGCCGCCGAACGTTTCGCCAGCTGCGTCTCCGTCAGCATCGACGAACACGAAGTCGCGCCGGCAACAAACGGAAATGGAAACGGAAATGGAAACGGCGCAAAGAACGGCAATGGACATCACGCCAACGGAAAAGATGGAAAGGAGAACGGAACCACCGACGCCAACGGCGCCGCCGCAACCAAGGCGCGCGTACAATCGATGATCGCGCTGATGAAAACATACACGGGGAAAGTGCCCCTGTACTTCAATCTGGAACTCGACAGCGGCCCCGGCTCGCCCGCGACCGTGGCGATCCGCAGCGGCACGTCCCTGCGCCCCGCGCCCGACTTGTTCGCCAGCTTGCGCAAAATCCTGAAGCCCGGCTCCGTCCGCGTCACCGGAGAAGGAACGCAAGCGCGCAAGCCGGCCGATCCGCCGTGGAAGCGAAGAGCCGCTGCCGCATCGGAGAACTAATGACTACGCGAGTGCGCTTTTCAACTCCGCAGCCATCTTGATCGTCGCCGCACGCGCCGCGCCGCCGAAGTCGGCTTCACCGAACTGCTTCGCGTACGGTTCTTGTTTGTAAGCGAAGATGATGCCTCGAGAGTTGTTCACGATCGCGCCGCGCTTGTCCGCGCGGAAACCAGCCACGGCATCGGCGGCCGTTCCGCCCTGCGCGCCGTAGCCCGGAATCAAGAAGACCGTGTCCGGCATCAGCGCGCGCAGTTGCTTCGCCTGTTCCGGGTACGTCGCGCCGACGACTGCGCCGACGTCAGTCAGTCCACACGCGCCACGATGCTTCTCACCCAGCGCGTGAACCATCTCGGCGACGACATCGCGAATCGGTTTGCCCGTGGAGGTACTCAAGTCTTGCAGATCGCCGGAACCCGGATTGGACGTCTTGACGAGCACGAAGATCCCGCGCCCGTGCTTCGCGCAGACGTCGAGAAATGGCTCCAATGTATCGCGCCCCATGTACGGGTTGACGGTCAGCGCGTCAGCATCGAGCCCTCCGTCCAGGCCGGCCGACGCCGTCAGGTGCGCCTTCGCGTACGCCTGCGCGGTGTTGCCGATGTCGCCGCGCTTGGCGTCGGAGATCACCAGCATCCCCTTCTCTTTCGCATACCGAATCGTCTCCGCGTACGCGCGCAGTCCTTCCCAACCCAGCTCCTCGTAAAACGCCACCTGCGGCTTGCAGACCGGCGCGATGTCGGCGGTTGCATCGATCAATTTGCGATTGAACGCGATGACCGCCTCCGCCGCCGCCTTGGTCGTGCGGCCGTGCTGGCGGATCATCTCGTCCGTGATCGACTTGGGCAGCTGATCAAAGCGCGGATCAAGCCCCACGCACACCGGATTGCCTTTTTCTCGAATCGCCGCGTCCAACTTGTCCGCAAAATGCATGCAACCTCTCCCGAGTGCTCGTTTCCATTGAGCGTTGACTGTATAATCCCACGTTCAAATTTGAAATCGCAATTCACTGTGAGACACGCCGTGACTCATCCCGTTCTCGAAGCCGCGGAAGCTACACTGGGATTCCGCCTCGGTTGCCATGGCGATGTGTCGCTGCTCGACCGCCCGCGCCGCATGCTGCTCATTTCGCGCGCCGAGAAGTTCCCGCAACCCGATGCGGCCTGGGTGCAGAAGACCGTCGCCGCGGCCAAACTCCTCGCAAAGAATCGTGAAGTTCTCGTCGCCGGCAACGATCGCCTCGCCTACGAGATCGCGCAATGGACCGTTTCCCAACACGGTGGCGCCGCAATCACCATTTTGGAGCACTGCGAGAATCTCTCGTCCCCAGCAGAGCGTAGCTTGTTCGTTTGGCCACAGACGACGCCTTCAAAAACGGAAGCGCCGCAGATTCGCGACCGCATCATCGCTGCGCTGAGCTCCCACGCGACTGCAATTCACATCCGCAAATCCGGCGTGATGGCGGAACTCGCCGCTTCTCTCCGCGCACGCTCCATTCTTGTCGACGAATGCCCACCGCTTGAGCGCGCTGATAAAGCACCAACGCCGCCAGCCTCCCCTGCTCCATCGGGCGCAATCCTTGACGAGTCATCGCTGTCGACGTGGACTTTCCTGACGCACTTCACACGCGATCCTGAAGGCCCGTGGCCCGGCGAATCGCGCGACGACTACTTGCGTTGGCTTAGCTCCGGACCGCACGCACCACATCGCCACGCCTTCGCAGCGCTCTGCCGCATTCTCGACGAACGCCGCCTGCGCGGCTGCGGTCGCCTGATCGCTGGCGCAACGCCGATGGTATGTTTCACCGCGCGCCACCCGCGCGACGTCGGTACAATCACCCGCTGGCGGCGCGGACTGCTGCGTTGGACCTTCACGAACTACGCGCTCGCCTTCCCCAGCCACTCGCTCAAAGCATCTGGTGCGCGCAAGGTCCGCTACGTTGAACGCGGCGAACTCGACGATTCTCCATCGGACGAAAAGCCATTCCTGCAACTGTCGCGCAGTGGCGAGCACGACTGGAGTCGCGAAGACGAATGGCGCATTCCCGGAGATCTGGACTTCGCAACCATCGACACGAACGAACTCGTGGCATGCGTCGCGCGCGAAGAAGAAGCGGCGCATCTTTTTCACACGTACGGATTGCGGAGCATGATTTTGAAAACGAATTTCTAATCAGAACTTAAAAAGAGCATTGCAGGTTGGAGCGACAGATGTTAATAACTTCCCCGGAAAGAACGACGATGCATTGCAGTTGCTTGAGGGCGATTAGCTCAGTTGGTTAGAGCACCTGCCTTACAAGCAGGGGGTCACTGGTTCGAGTCCAGTATTGCCCATGCCTCGCGAAACTTGAGAAGAAGAACGGAAAAACAGCACTAGCGAACAACATTCATCTGCATACCATGCAAAGCATTGGGCGGGCTCGTAGCTCAGTTGGTTAGAGCGTCGGCTTGTCACGCCGAAGGTCGCGGGTTCGAGTCCCGTCGAGCCCGCCAATAGCATCTCTCGCCCGACACCAAGTTCCCATTCTGAATCAGAGTTCAAAATCCCTGACGTTGCGTGCGGCTCTGCTTGGATCCGCGATGGCTTAAGTCAGTCTTGGATTTAAAAAATGAACGCGCGCGCCGTCAACGTTCATCGGGCTCTACGTGCCGCTTAAACGGCACGTCGTAGTGGATTCCCAGCACGTTCGAACCTTTCTTCGGCGCTTCCGGCACAACGGCCCGCACGACGATCCCCGCTTGCGTCGTCCACATCGACCAGAGCTTGGATTCCAGCACGTGATCGTGCCAGCGGACGTCCTTGATCGTGGCCCGCCGATCGATCGTGGCCTGAATCACCAGGCCTTCGGGAAACGTCTTCACCGCATCTTCGATCTGCAGTTCGATTTCGGCCGTCCAACCGCGGTCGCACGCTCTGCGCCCAAATTGCGGCACGCCTTCCAGAATCATCTGCGACATATCGCGGCGCGATTTTCGGCGCGCGGCGTAGTTGTCGCCAAAAGGCATCAGTGCACCCATCGGGCCGCCGCTGACGATGTCACAGGGATAATTCGGGTGCGTTTGAAAGAACCGCGTCTCTTCGCCAATATCCATCAGCCGCAGCATGCGCGAGAGACCGGCCCGCACGCTGTCCTCGATGGGATAGTAGTTCTCGGTGCCTTCCATGACCATGCAGAAGGCCGAATGATTGCGCGCCAGCCAGCCGGGCAGGTTGTGGCGAGGATCCCACCATAACCGCGGCCGGCAGTCCTGCGGGTAACCCGCGCGTGCCCCGGCATCCGCCATCTCTCGCGCGACTTCGTACAGAACCGGGATCGACCATTTGTTGTTCACGGTCGGATAGAGGTACATGTTGTCCCCCATCCCGCCCCCGGCCAACCCGTGGAAATCAAAATGTGCATCCGGAATCCACGTCTCCACCAGCGCGCGCATCGCTCGTCCTTCGGCGGTGGCGGGCGGTTTTCCGGGCAGATGAACTTGATGCGCGGGAATGCCGGATCCGTTACCCAGTGAATCGGGCAGATTCTCAGCCGTGCCATCCGGATTGGTCACCGGAACCACCAGCACAATCTGGCGCTGAAGATGCACGCGGTGCTGCGGCTCAAGCAGCGCGCGCGCCAGCCCCAGCGATACGGCCCGGCCGACTTCCTCATCGCCATCGGTCCCGCCCGAGACCAGAAATACACTCTTCCTCTCGGCCGGAATCGCCGGATCGGTAATCGTCAGCAGGGGAATCGGGCGCCCCTTGGCAGAAACGCCGATCTCCTCGTACTTCACCAATTCTGGCTGAAGTTGCGCGATCGCTTTCGACTCGCTCATGCAGTCTTCGTAAGTGGGGTAAGGGCATTTCATGTGATGCTCCATTTTCCAGGCGTTGTGCTTACTCTTTTATTTTGGCGGTTCCCGCCAATTGAAAAGTCTTGGCGAGTCGCAGCAACCGGACATTCAGTCTGTCCGAGATGTAGATGTACTCGTCGGTCGCATCGACGCTGCTGGGCCACGCCAGGGGGACATCTTTCGTGGGCACGAGATCGCCGGGCAGCCCACCCATGGAATCGCGGTTGCCGTAGGTGCCGAATGAGAGAACCGGATTGCCCTCGTTGTCGATCACTGCGACCCGTTTCTCGATCGCGTTTGGGTAGTAGATCCGGCCGTATTCATCCACGCCAAACCGCGGTGGATTATTGATTGGCCCGTAGTGGACATCATAAATCTTGGCCGGCGCCGCTGGCTCGGTCGGAAACAAACTGCCACCTTCCTTGCTTCCAGTGGGTGCGTACTTATAGATGCGTCCCATGCGCATGTAGTCCTTGTCCTTGTCGAATCCCGGCGGAATGTTATTGGGTTTGCCATCGACGATGCCAGCATACAGATTCCCCTTAGGATCAAACCGCACGCCCGACGCAACCGGAGGCTCCTTACCGCCGAAGTTCTTGAAACCAAGCCCCTTCCAGGGCGCCTTGCCTTTGTCGGGTGCAAAATAGGTCAGCGGCCCGCTGTAATCGTCTGCTTTGGCGCCGTCCACCAGCACCACGCCGATCGTAGCCACTCCGCCAGGACCAGCGGAACGTGTCAATAAGAATGAGACACTCGTTGTCGGAATTTAAGGACTTTTTGACGAGCTAACGGCAACCTCCAAGTGAGGGACGGGTGGATTTATCCAAACAGCGGTGGGCAATGGCAGTGGCCGGGGAACGCGACGA
>JBBRPR010000105.1:0-16588 GCA_038227875.1 Planctomycetota bacterium | reverse complement strand
TACCTTTCTTCATCGGCACAGGACGCTCTTCAATTTTCAACAATCAGTGGGACGCTTCCTCGATCCCGCCCGCGATCTTCCCAATTTCGATCCCGCCAAAGGATTCAAGGTCATCGATCACGACACCTGCGAGGAATTGGTCTTGCCGCGCCCGCACGTCATCGTCCATAAGCGGCCGGCGGTTTTGTATTCGACCTGCGACGGCGAAACGCGGCTGGTGACGGTGGGCGGCATGATCAAGGTGTTTCCGAAGTGCGCGGCCTCTCCGGAGATCCTGACGCAGATTGCAATCGATCGGCTGCATTACCATCGAACGCTATACCGGATCGAACGATTGTTTGCGGAACTGGGTTGCCCGCTGGCACGCTCGACGATCTGCTCTTGGATGATCTGGCTGGGCAAATTACTGGCGCCGATCATGCGCGCGCAGGAAATGGAAATCCTGAACGGATTCAAACTGCACGCCGATGATACGGACGTGCGCGTGCAAGCACCGGGACAATGCGATCGCGTTCGCGTGTGGGTCTTGATCGGCGGAGCGAACTGCAGCGAGATTGTATTCAGATATACCGAGTCGCGGACCAGCGAAACGGTTCTCCGTCTTATTGGCCGTCCGGAACAAACTTTGAATATTTCCATAGGCAACTTTCATGAATATTGCAAACCATTATACGGGTTAAACTTACAGGGTAAACTAATAAGTCTTTTATTACCCTTTTTATTTTTTCGGGCCCTTTCCCGGTAGGGTCTGGACGGCGTCCCGTAGCTCGCCCCGGAAAACCTATTGCCCGTCAGATTTCGGCTTAGTTTTGCTCGAAATCTTCTGCGAAATGTCGCCGCCTTTATTCGGAAGGCCGAAAAGGACGACCGGGCAAAGAAGTGCACTAACGACCTCTCCAACGATTCGGTATTGATTTTGATAGACCGATGGGGTCTAGCCATTTCTCTTTTGGTGGCGGTCGTACTTTACGCCGCCGGCGGATGGCCTTGGATAGTGTGGGGGATGTGCGTCCGACTTGTTTTCGGATTCAATGGCACTTGGTTAGTGAATTCAGTGGCACATCGTTGGGGTTATCGAAATTACCATACAGATGACAATTCCCGCAATAATCCCGTGGTGGCATTGCTGACGTTTGGTGAAGGTTGGCACAACAATCATCATGCCCAACAACGTTCTGCAGCCCATGGAATGCGCTGGTGGGAACTCGATATTTCCTATTTAATCATTTTGACCTTATCAGCGTTCGGGCTGGTCTGGGAAGTAATTCACCCTCGGGAGATCCACGAAATCGACTCCCTCTAGCTTCGTATCAAGGTGCCAGGCGTTTGTTTCGTGGCGGTTCGTGGTAACTTGCTCCCATGCTACTGGATCCGACTTGGGTCTGCGTTTCAGTTTCTTTTGCCCTCGAGTCCGATCGTCGTGGACCAAGTCCAGCGCTTCTGGATTCTGCTCCAGAATCTCGTGAATGTTGCGATAGCGCACATACCAATTCTGCGTGAGTTTCTGCGTGCCCGCGAAATCAAGGGGCAACTGCCGCACCGCTTTTTTGCGCATTCTATGCTTAAACCCCGCCATTTTTGCTTTTTGCCCCCATGATTATTGTCGTATAAACTTAATTTTTACAGCCTTTAAAATTCACTTTTTCGTATGAAAATTTATTGTGCTGCGATCAGGGAAACAGGAACTAACTAAGCTTATCCACAGCCCGTGGATCGCGCTTCTCATCGAGAACGAAAACCGCACTAGAGCGCACCCCTCCATCAGGATCCGTCAACATGGCAAGCATCGCGTCTGCGACGCGTGGATCGCGCAAGCCACTCAGTCTTATGGCTGCTTCGACACGTTTGCCGGGAGCGGCGTCCTTCAAAAGCTTCAAATTCCAATCCACGCCTTTCGCGATAATCTCCGCGTCGGACTTGATCTCGGCGACAGATCGCGTATTTACTGCTCGTTGCAGAATTTTAAGATCAAGTGATATCGCTGAGACAGGCTTCGACTGCAACTTCTTGGCCAGAGCGTCTGTAAGCGAGGCCATATCGAGCGTTGGCCGGGAGCGCGCTGGTGATCGCCGGCGACGATGGTAATCGGCAGTCCGGCCTGCGCAGAACCGTTCGGTGTCGCCACGGCAATGGTAATATGTCTTCGAAAAAACGCGGCTCGCTCCCCGCGCGGGAGCGACGTCTACGTAACGTTAAACGTTGAATTCTTTGACGCGCTCGACGCCCAGCACCGCTTCGATGCGATAACGTTTCCGCTGATCGAACGGCGTCGCGAAGTCGAAGGTCTTTACGTCAACAGTCGAAACCCACAGATACGCCTTCGACTGATCGATCATTCCGCACCAGCCCTATCAACATCCCGACTTCGACCGTCACGAGCACCACCGCGAAGACGACGCAAGCACCGCAAGTCCGCCCGCCACAGATCCCGCTTCAAATTTCGCCAGCCGATGGACATCATGGCGCGGAGATCTCCGGTGTGGGCCGGCGTCCGGTGCGGCCGCTGTGCGGTCCGGCGTAGCCGAAGCGCAGCAGAAACATCGGTTGGGCGTCGAGATTCAATTCCGCTCGAAATGCCTGGAGCAGTTGTTCGGTTTGCGCGCGGTCCAGCATGTGAGATGCGCCATTTTCAAGCGCGTTGGCGAGCACCAGCAGCGACATCATCGGCTGCGCGACGAATCCGCGACGCGTGAGTTCCAGCCATGCCTGCTGCAGAGCGCGGCCGACGGTGACGCAACTGCGATCCGACGCGTTTTTCGCCGTGATCACGCACAGGCCCGATGCGCTGACGACCAGTTTCTGCGAATGTGCGCTCATGCCGCGAAAAACGCCGCCGAGCCGCAGGAGCGCCGTGGGTGTCTGCTTCATCAGCGGCAACGAGAGGCGTTCCGGTGCGGAAAGTTCCAGCGATGCCAGCGACAATCCGTGGTCGACACTTTCGCGCGCAGGCCGGTCGAATCGAACGCTCGCGAAAAATGCGGTGCGCATCGCCGCGTTGGCGAACATCAGCGCGTCGGCCGCGCCGATCGATTTTGACAGCGCGGTTTTTCGCTCCGGTTCGCAGATCCAATTCGTGTCCACGCCATCCAGGCGCGGCGTAGCGTCGACCAACGCGGCATGAACGCTTTCCGACGGCGGTTCTCCCGAATACATACCGCGGTGCGTCGCGCGTTCGACGATGGCGCGCGGCATCCGCACGGAGCCATTTCCGGGCCGCACAAGAATTCGCGCGACGACATCGTTAGCGTGAACGTCCAACAGCGTCGCGCTGCCTCCAGCGGCATCTGCTGCGATCAGAATATTCTGTACGGCGGCGCCGCAGGCGATGCGGGACATCTTCTGGCCGGCGTTCATCGGCGAACGATCGCGCGAGGCGTCGAGGCAGACGGCGATCTCGCCGTTCAGCGCGTCCACATCAAAGCGCCACGGCTGCAAATTGTCGCCCGAGGGTGCGCGCACCGCCGCTGCGACGCAGGCACGCAGCAATTCCAGCACGGCCTGATCCGCGGCGACCAGTTCGCGTTCCACGACGCGCGGTGGGCAATCAAGCATGAGCGTACCTTTCGCTCGCGGTGCGCGCAGCCACTTCGCGTTCATGCATGACGCGAAACGCGGGGAAGCGGCGGAACGCCAGCCAGCGCAGCACGCGTCCGCGCAGGCTGTGCGTCAACGACGGACGCGGCCGCAGCGCGCATATTTTGCCGCGATAGGGATCGTAGTATGTGCCGAACGGCGCGGACGAGAGCGCCCCGCGGCCGCAGACAAGTTTGAGCACTTCTGTCGCGGCGGCTGCGGCGCAGAGAAAACACGCGGACGCCAGCGCCGGTCCTTTTTCTCCGGCAACGTCGACGCGCGAGGGGTCCACGTCGCTGATCAGTCCCGGCGCCAGGCCCAGGCCGAAGGCCATCAGTTGTTCGGCGCGAGTCATCGTGTCGTCGATGCGGAAGTAGTCGTCGAACGACATGCCATCGGGCGTGAAGACCAGCACTGCCGCGCCGTAGCCGATGGGTCCGGCGGTGACGATGGGAATGCCGCGCTGGCGGCATTCGTGGAAATACATGCGGCGGATTTCGATTGCGAAAAATTCCAGACCGTCGACGGCGACATCGACCCCGTCGAGAAACGCGCCGATATTTTCGCGGGTGATGCCGTCGGGAAAGGCGACGACTTCGGCCTCGGGATTGATCGCGCGCGCGGCTTCGGCGAGGACCTCGACCTTGGGGCGGCCCACGGTGGCCATCGTCGCGCCGAGTTGCCGGTTCATGTTGACGACATCGAACGTATCGGGATCGGCGAGGCGGAACGCGCCGACGCCCAACCGCCCCAGCGCCTGCAGGTGCCCGCCGCCGACGCCACCCAATCCGGCCAGCGCAACGCGGGTGTGTTGCAGGCGCGACTGCTCTGAAACGCTGACGAGTCCAAGATTACGCGCAAACGCGCGGCGGTAGTTGAACCCGCGGTCGACGTCGGACTCAGCGGTGGTGTTCTCCCGCACAATCATCATGGTCATGACCTTTCGCTTGAGCAACGCGGTGAAAACTCAGGAACAAGGCTTCGAAAAATCAATCGTCACCCAACCCTGTGCGCGATTTTCGGATAGTCGCAGCGCCATGCCGTAGGCGGAAACTGCTTGCTTCTCGTAAAGCGCAGAGAATTCGCTTATGTCCGGACTGGAATCGCTTTCTGCTGTTTTCATGTGCACCCCATCCCAAGGTTGTGATCAACGCATCATCCAGTATGAGGAAGTGTTATTGGCACCGCCAGCAATTCCGAAATATTTCATATCTCCCGCGCACATCGGTGTGTGATTTCTGGCTAGATAGTTCGCGATCGCATGTTCTTCGGGTTTGGAATAGGGATATTGATGCAAGCGAAGACCGTTCAGATCCCGGCCCTTGGTGCAACCTGATTCTTTTACGGTGGATTCAATTTCCGAAAGGCTCAGGCGTAATAAAACTGCGGGCGCGCCCATTACGCGTGAGCAAGGCCGCACTGGACCGGCCTGCTGAAAACGGAGCAACCGCTGGTAATAGCCCACGTGCCGCGGATTGACCTCAATCAGGAAATCGCTCTGCCTTCGTACGATTCGGGCGTAAATGTAGCAATAGTTGAATAGCCGAAGCAGGAGATCTTTTTTAACGCGGCATTTCTCGCTAATGGCCAGACGCGTCACTTCCGCCATTCGGCAGCCTTGATGGCGCAGTGCAGAGACTTCATCTCCGTATATTTCATCGCACGGCAATCCTTCAGAGGAATCGAATACCAACGAAATCGTGGCCAGGTCGTTGCCATCGGCGTCTTCAGACAGAAGCGTCAGGGTCTGCGACGTAGCGTCGTAGGGTGACACGCATAGCCCGTGTCCGTTTGCGGAAACATATCCCGCGCTGTGATAAACCGTGTGTGCCAGCGCATAGGCACGCTCACGCGTTTTTCGGTCCGAAGCAACTAGAATTCTGCAACCTAGAGAAATTTCTTCTTCAATCGCCGGCCATTTCGACTTTTCATCGCCCGACCGTACATTCGCAGATGAATGCGGCGCAATCTCGCTCTGCATGGCGTCGATTTTTTTCAACGCCTGGGAGACGGCTGTGGAACGCCTGGCATGCTTTGACTCAGGCACTGTGCTAGGAACTTCAAGATTTTCGCCGGTCAGCATTTTCATTTCTCCGCTCCTGGCATTCGATTGCGGTTTCGCTTCATCCTTTTGGCGGGAAGTTGGAAGAGTGTGATCGCACTGTTGGCCGCACCGCGCCACCAGGAAGATACAGATCTTCACGCTCCTTCGCGCCGAATCGGATCAACAGGTCATGCAACGGGCATCGGTTGATTACGGAAGTGATAATGAGATTGGTGGATGCCAGCAGCGTTCCGATTAGCCATGCGGGGTGATGAAGGATGCCAAGCGCGGTCGTCAGGACTATGGCACTCCCCGCCAATAATCTGCCCCATCGATCCACGCTCCACAGTCCGTGCGACGACACGGCATTCCGGTCATTATCGTTTTGCATTACGTTCGATTGGGTCGCTTCGAACATGGCGTCATTCCTTAAAAGCGTGGAATTCCCCTGCGCTGCGCAATCGTTTCCGTGGCGTTTTCAAGTCACTGTGTGTGGGCGAATGTGTACAGAACTCGCTGTCTGACTTTCCGCGCTCGTCCTGCGCGAAGTCCCGGTGTTAATTCCCAGGTCGTGCCGGGTCAGGCCGATGCTGCTGGCGAGTTTGTCGATTTCTTTTTCCAGCATCCAACCCGTCTTTGCGGAGTACTCCAGCATTTCAAATACGTTGCGCCAGAACAGCCGCGCCGCTTTTCCTTCGCGCACCAGGCAGGCGAATTCCGGTTCGAAACTCGCGTATCCCTGGTTGTGGAAATCAGCGACGATCATCATCGGAATCAAGACGTTGTTCGTGAGCAACGGACTGTCGTTGCCGGGTTTGATCAATCCGAGGTTCACGACCCGATCACGAATATCCTGCTCCTCCATCCGCCACGCATAAAAGGGATGCACAAACCGCGGCCAGTCTGCCTTGTCGAAGCGTTGGGGATCCCACCAGTAGCGAAGTTCGCTGGCGTCGTAGATTTCGTTCAGATCCACGCCCAGCGTCGACGTCACTTTCGCCAGCGCCTGTTCTTGCGGAACCTCAAACGACTGCAGGCCGAACAGGCGCTCAACCTGAGTCCACGAAAGTCCGCTGAGCAGCAGGGGAATCCGGTGCGTTGCGGCGTAGATCTTCGCTTGTGAGAATCCCAAGTCGGCGTCGATCCGGTCGACCGTTTCGAACGCGCCTTTCTTGTCTTCAACGTGGCAACAGGCAAAGCGAAAAGATTTGGCATACACCGACTTTGCCAGCCGCACCGAAACATGATCGACGTTGAGCGTATCCACAATCCGCGCGCAATTCTGCAGTGCGACGGGACTCATGTAGCTGTTGTCGATGGTCATGGCCAGCAGCCTGAGCTTGGGATGGCGCTGCTGGAGTTCGTGAATCAAGAGCGCGCTGTCTTTGCCACCGCTGAGCATGACCAGCGCATCATAGGCGCCTTTGCCGGCGCCTTCGTAATTGCGCAACAGCGCCGTCAATGCCGCGGCAAGTTCGGCTGTCGGCGCAGTGATCTCCCGAATTGAATTTCGCGCTTTGGCCTGATGAGTCCGGCACTCCGCGCAAACGCCAGCGGCGTCCAGTGGTGAGCAGACTTCCGAGATGGCGCAATTCAAACATCGTTTCGAAAGATGTCTGCGGGCCACAACCCGGTGGAACCGCCACAGATGCCTCGCGTGAAAGTCAAAGAGCCGGGCGCGAACGATCAGGGAGTTGAACATGCGTCTGCCTCGCTATCACCGCGTTGCCAGGCCGACTTCAGCCGTCTGGCGCGGGAGATTTTCAGGCGCCGGAAGCAACCTCGCCTGAACCATCCAGGCGTAACAATCCTGGAGCATGACCTGCAGGGAAGACGGGTCGTAATCGAGTTCATGAATGGCTTTTGATGAATCGCACAGCACCACGTCACACAGAATCTCCGCCATCGATGGCGTGACCATCGGCTCCTTGCCGAGAAGTGTGGAGAGCCGGTATTCGATCTGACCCAGACATTTGAAAATCGGCGCGGGCAGGACAAACAGCGGACCGCGGCGTTGCAACAGCTTTCCAATTTCCGTGGCGATCTCCATCATGGTCGCCTCCGGGCCGCCCAGAATGTAATGCTCGCACCGCCGGCCTTTGTGAAACGCAGTGAGATGCGTCTGCGCAACTTTTCGCATGTGACAGAGATTGGCGCGCATTGGCGGCGCAAACGGAATGTGCAGTCCGCGCTGAACTTCGCGAAAAACTTTCGACCAGGTCGCCTTGTCGTACGCGCCAAAAATCGCCGACGGATGCAGCACCACCGCGTCCAGACCTTTCAGTATCCCCTTCTCCACTTCCAGTTCCGCCAGGTATTTGGAATGAATGTAGGCGTATTGGATTCCGGCGTTGCGCGGTGATGACTCCGTCACCCGGCGGCCATGGCTGAAGTCGTAGGTCAGCACCGTCGACGTTTCGATAAACCGGCCGACCTTTTTTTCGATCGCCACTTCGACGACGTTGCGGGTGCCTTCGAGATTGACGGCGTACTGTTCGCGTTCATCGCCGGGCTTCAAGAAGCCCACCGAGCCTGCGGCGTGAAAGACCGCATCGACGTGCTCCGGCATCGCCCGCTGGATCGATGCTTTGTCCAAAACATCGCCAACCGCGTAGGAAATTCGCGGAATAGCGCGCACGTCCGATAGGTCGGAAGTCGCGCGATGGAAAGCGATCACCTCCCATCCCGCATTCGACAACTCCTGCAGCAGATGAATCCCCAGAAATCCCGTGGAGCCGGTGACGAACGCTTTCATGCTGCCTCCCTTTCGAGCGCGGGTAAATCGCCGTCTTCCTCATACCCCGGTTCTGCGCGGAAGCGATGAGTATCTTCCAGAGTGTTTATATCCGTGCTAATTAATTCCTGATGAAAATCGCCGTGGAGGCGCGCTGCGGGCTACGAGACGGCCGGAGGTCACTAAACAAAGGGCTGTGCTCTTCCGGACAGTATTCTTTTTCAAATTTCTGGCTTGGGTCGCGTCTAACATGGCGGCATTCCTAAAGGTGAATTTCTCTGCGTTGGCCAGCCTTTTCTAATGTCCTGCGGCGAAATCCAAACAGATACGGCGCGCTAAATATCCCGAGATAGCGCTGACTTCCCGACTCCCATTGCCAGTCGTGACACTGCCTCTCGGGAACCAGGTCCAAAATTTCTTCGGGGCGATACGTGCGCAGTGCGCTTGCGATTCCGTCAAAGATGATCATCAGGGGAACGATGGGGACGAGCGCGGTAATGGCGAGCTTTGCGTAGCGAGACACGGTTGGCGGAAAAGCACGAAATCATCAACGGAATCAGGTTCATTAGCGATTGGAACGGTGTCAGCAAATACCTCGAGAAAACCTCCATGATGAAGATGCCGTCGGAGCCTTCGCCGGCATTGGCGAGTAGTTTTCTTGCCAGGTCCGGCGGAAAGTGATGGAAGGCAGAACAGATCGAAACGAGTTCGGTATGTAACGGGTTGGAAACCGCATCGACCTTTTCGGCGATGTAGTCAATCTGATCAGAATGTGCTTGCTTAAGACGTTCAAAAGTCTCGCGGTCGGGATAGAAATCGCTGAGTACAATGGTTGGCATGACGATGCCGTTTGCCTGAGCGTTCGCTAACATGGTCTCCGTCGGTCCGCCGTTTCCGCTGGCCAGATCCAGGACGCGCGCATGGCCGGCAGCCGCCGCCCAGCGTGCAAACGGAATGTGCATGCTGCGATAGACGCCGCCGAGATTGAACAGGAATCGCAAACCGTCCAGATAGGCTTCGCGCCAGACACCACCCAGCCATGGTTGATCGCAAAATTCAAAACCTTGAATGCGCGGCGGAATCCACACTCCCGTCAGCCGTCGCAACAGCGCTCGCCACAGACTCGTTTGCGTGTTGCGTGCAGGGTTTCGCAAGACCGTGCTGAGAAGAGAGCCAAACAGATAGCATGCCCTACTGAACAGCCTCTTCGGTCAATGCCGCGTTGCATAGAATCCGAAAGGATGAGCAAAAGGCGCGCTTTTGGTAGCGCTCGCAGAGTTCAGCAAAGGCCGCTTCATCACGGTCCCGGGCGATTGCATTCAGAAGGGAGACGTCGTCACGTTCGTTCATGCCAAGTCGCCTGGTGATTGCGCATTCAGTTCCGAAACCGTTGTTCTGCCCTTCATCATCTTGTTCCCCGCAGAATTCGTTTTCAGCAAACGGATTCTATAAAAATTCTATAGTGCAATCTCGTTGATGTAACGTGCTCAGAATAAGAGCTTTGAGTGTTGGGGCTCAATGGCGGAAGTGCTTAAGCGATAGAGATTGTTTCAAAATGGGTCTTTCATTCAATCGTCATGAGCTCAGTTATTGATTTCTTTACTGCAGCAACGATTTTTTGCTCAACGCCCTTGGCGACCCACGACGCATTTACTTCATAACCACCTTGTCCGAATTCGTCGTCTGTCGGTACATAGCCGATGTAACCATTGGCTTCTTCGAGGACAATCAGGTTGTCTCGAAGTGTTTCATTTCGAAGCCGGGTACTATAAGCACCAAAGGGTTCGCCGGACAGACCTGCAAAGGCAACTGCTCCCAGTCGAAGCACGAAATGAGGATGGGAGTAACTTCCGTTGCTGCAATGTCTGGGATCAATGCCAGTGTCTTCCAGCCGGGCTTGCGTGGCGACATTCGCAAGAGTTTCATGGGTGTCGGACATTCTCTTGAATTGGTTGATGCTGAAGTGCCGGCTCTGGTGAATTTCTCGAATACAGTTGAGTTGCCTTTCTACCGATGCCGATTCCAATTTGAACGCATCGCGGACGTGCACGCATATGCTTGGAGATTCCACCAGCAGCGGCCCCTCCGATTCCCAGCGGAGTTTAGGCAAATCCGCAATGGCAGCCTTGGCGATTTGGTTTCCAATTCGTTCAGAAAGTTTTATTCCTTTCCTTCCAATTAGAGGACATTGGTCTCCGCAGGGACCCGTACCGAAGAGTGCAACGCCGCCGAAATGCTGTTCCAAATAGCGGCACGCATAAACAGGATAGTCGCCAGAATGCCAGTTGGCCCCACGCAAGTTGGACGTCGCGGGATGTGCTGCGAATCGTAAAAAGGCGCCCAATGGACGCTGGCTACCCACCTCGCGAAAGAATACGCATTGGATAAGATCGTCTTTAGCGGGTGGCAAATAGGTGCGATGCAAATCGATTGAAGAACGCTGAACAACGGTGTCCCATTCCAGACATCGTTGCTGCTGCAATTCGCGAGATTCCAAATTCCTGAGGGCATTTGACACTAGGGCTGTACAGTCCGCACGTCCGGTCTCGGAAGTTTCAAGCCCGTACCAGCATGTAAGTTTTCCCATCCCTTCGATAGGGACCCGTCGACAGAATATGGAAGGTGCTTCTGTCCGCGTCGCTACCAATCCCCACTCGGCACGCGTTGAATTCGAGAGTGCCGCGCCAGCCGCACGTTCCAGTGCAGCTGCAAGCAACCCTGGATCAAAGACTCCGTTCGATTCAACCGGTACGCCATGATTCTGAGTGGTGAAAATGCCAACGTTGTCCGGAGAGGTCCCGATACAGCGGGCCAGGTGCTCGCGCAACAGCAGCGAAGTACTCGGCCACAATCCTTGAAGATCTGCCACGGCAATGGCTGCAGAATTTCCGCCGTTACGCGCGATCAATACTCTGAATTCAACCTCATCGGCCAGCCGTCGTCCGGTCTTCCAAGTACCCCATAACGTTGCTCTTCCGATTCCGATCTCCATTGCTGCTCAGTTCCGATTGATCGTCAAGAAGAGGTCCCGTTTTGTGATTGAACCCACGACAAGTACACCGCGCGCGATTGTCAGTGGATATAACATATAAAAAATATTTATAATGTCTAGATGTTTAGCATGAATGGTGTACTATATCCGTAGGAGGTTACTGAGTATGGGTTTGCAGCATACTGTAAAAATTCGGCAACTGAAATATCGAACAGTTAAACAAGCCCTTATTCAAGATATTGCTAATGGACGTTACGGTGGCGCAACACCGGTTCCATCCGAGCGAGAGTTGTCTGCGCGACTGGATGCTGCGCCCATGACCATCCGCCGTGCGATGCAGGAACTGGTGGATGAAGGATTGCTGGTTCGACAACGCGGGCGCGGCAAAGGGACGTATGTTCGGGAACAATCCGAGCGTACCCCGTTAGGCGCAGTCAATTCCACTCCGCTCAAACGGCTGGCAGTGATCCACAGCGACAACTGGGACGCGCTGCGTCGCGATCCTGTATTTTATTTCACCTTTCTGGAAGTTCAGGCTGAATGTGCGAAGCGTGGCGTGTCGATGAACTTTTTGCCCGCGCACGACTCCGTTGGAAAACGTCTGGAATCACGCGTTGCCGAGTTGGATTGCCAGGCATTGATGGTGCTCGATTGGTCCAATCCTGAGGAACTCGTTCAGGCACAGTCGAGCGGAATGCCGGTCGTCGTCGCTGGTCCGTTTCAAGAAACGACTGTACTGAGTTTCGTGGCGCCCAACGATTACCAGGGCGCCTTCTCGGTGGTCCGGTATCTGCAGGAACTCGGACACAGCACCGTGGCGCTGATCAACTCTCGAAAAGAGTATAAAGTCACGGTCGACCGTCGGGAAGGTTGGCGGGCGGCGTTGGCACCTTCAGCCCTGGATTTCGAACGACTTCACTATCCAGTCGGCCGGACGGGAGTTGGACAATCCTTCACTGAAGTTCAGGCTGAACTGAAAACCGAATTTCAGCGCCGTCGGCCGCCGTCGGCAATCTTCGCGCGCGATGGATTTTTTGCGCATGCGGCCATTCTGGCGCTCAATGAATTGGGATTGCGAACGCCACACGATGTCAGTGTCGCATGCGTGGGCGGATTCTATGAAGGGATCCCAGGCGTACCGACGATCACGAAGGCTGTTGCCGAACCGGGCGTACTGGGACGGACGCTGATTCAACTCGTCGGTGACCTCGTTTCCGGTCGGCAGCCCACCCCCGTGGGCATGTTGCTGCCGCTATTTGTGCAGGATGGTGAAACGACGATCAGAAAACTTTAGCCTCGCTGCGAGGTGTAAATCTCGATCGTGGCCAAGTTTTTGCGGCGAGTGATGTTGGATCATTAAGACCCTTCATTTTGCATCGATTCGCAGGGGCAATGACGTGGAAATCAAGTATTGCGACACCTGTGGTACGCGACTTCTTTCGGGTGATCTGCAGTCTGAGGCGTCCAAGCGCACGGGAAGCGCGACGTGTTCCAAATGCGCTGCATTGGATGAACTCCCCACATCCGGTCTGCCGGCGGTTGGCCCGAGAGATAGCAAGGCGCAGGAAGTTCAGAAAACATCCGGTGGAGTGCCGGGCTTGGAAGTAGCGCCTGCGGACAACGTGACAAGATTCTACTTCTGCGAGACCTGCGGCAAACGGATCACCGATAAACAGATTCTCGAGGGACTTGGGCGCGACAAGAAATTGAAAGGTATTTATTGCAAGACGTGCGCCGTCGGTGTGACGACGATGGAGTTCGAGGCGCTTCCTGCCGGCGACGTGCCTAAAATTGTACGCAAGTCCGGTGAAAACGTGGTTCTGGTCACCCCAGATTCTCTTTTGAAATCCAAGTCCGTCCAGAGTGTCTCTCGAGCGGCCATCTCACCAGTCAAACGCTCGGAATCGCGCCCGTCGAAACCTGGGGTTCGCCTGGCCTCGCAAAACGGCATTAAACCCGTTGCTCTTGCCGTCGCAGGTGCGGGAATTCTGGTCGTACTGGGAATATTCCTTTTGAATTCCCAATCGCGTCCACGTTCGAACCCCAACCCGGATCGCCCGGTCGCTTCCTCCACTGAGGGTGTTAAACTCCCAGACATGCCCCTGCCGGTTGCGCCAGAAGCGCCCAAGGAAATTGCGCGTCCGCCGACATTGCCGGTCGCAACAAAAACCGAGGCGATACAGGAATCTCCGCCCAAGCCCGATCCTGAATCGCAGGCAACGGTGGACTACGACAACATGATCAAGCGAGTGGGTTCGATGGACAAGGGCGATAGCGCCGACCGGCTCGCGTGCGTCGACTCATTTCTAAAAGCCCATGGAGATTCCAAACTGGCTCCGTCCGCTCAGACCTTGCGTGACGGCATCAATGCCGTTCAACAATTCAATCAAACCCATGCGGTGCTGCCCGCCATTTCAAGCCAGCCAATCCACGACCTGAAACAACCGGCCGCTGAAATTCCAATCGCAAAGGCTGCGGATTCGGTGCTCGCAACTCAGCGGCTGCTGCAACAGACGCTTGCGTTGCTTTCGCTGCCGGATCTTCCCTCGGCCATACGATCGGTCGATCAGAATCCCGATGTCTCCGGCGACACGCGAAACGCGCTCAAAGCAGCATTGGAGCTGCTGCGGAAGCGCGACATGGCTTGGCGCGAAGCACTCTCAAAAAACGTGGGTCATAAGATTCGGCTTGAGACCCGGGCTGGAATCGTGGAGGGCACACTTTTGGCGGGCGAAGGCGATTCGCTATCGATCGACAAGCCGCTGATTTTCGACGGTGCGGTCAAGGGCTCAGCTACCGTGTCTGTGGCCATTGCGGACATTCTTCCTGACTCGCGGGAAGCCATCGCCCCGTTGCCCGCTCCGGCAACCATCGATGAATGGATGGGACAAGCCCTCTCGTACATGGCAAAGCAGGATTTCGAGAAGGCCCAGACCGCCCTCGCGCGTTGCGATGGCCATGCGTTGCAGGGCGCTTTGCGCAACATGGCCACCGAACGCAATGACGAAAAGCGCGAGAAAGATGCCGCGTCCGCTTGGGGCGTAATCGAAACCCGCGCGCAGACCGCGACGACACTCGTTCAAGCCAAGAATCTGATGAATGACGTGAATGCTTTCGACAAACAATTTGGCAAAACGAAATGGAGCAAAAATCCCAGGCAACTCGAACGGGTAGCGGCACTGAATGATGAATTGAAGCGAATTCAAGCGGGCGCCGATCCGGCAATGGCCAGGGCCTTTCGCGGTAAACTCGAGGTATTTGAACCGCGGGTATTGAAATTCCAATTGCACTACGATTTCAAGAAGGACGCATCCCAATTGGAGGATTGGAGCGCAAAACCATTCGCGGGGAACGAATCCAGCTACGTCCATGCCGACGAAAACGGGCTGTCGTTCAGGGCCGGAGGCAGGTTCGCCAAATATTTTAAGTGTCCATTCGTAAACTCGGGAGATTTCTCCCTGGCCTTCACCTATAAAAAACTGGCAGGCAGCCGGATCCTGGTCTGGTTTCAGGGCGATGGGTCGAAGGGCAAATCGGCAGCGATGACATTGGTGATTGGCACGAAAGCCATCTACTTATCCAATCCGACTGACAGCGTGAGTCGGGAAAACCTGGACACGGGTGAAGTCATTGCCAGGTCCGCGGTGGGATGTCCACCGAGTGGAAAAATGGAAATGGGTTGTCAAGGCGACCGGTATTATTTCATGGTTGATGGAAAAGTGCTGCTGGAACATAAGTCGGCGAAACCCAACGACCACACTGGCATTGTCTGGGGTTCGGGTTGGGATACGTCAATCGCTGTCCAGGATGTGGTTTTTACAGGGCGAGCGAGTCCACTGGAGTTTGACAAGTGGGTTGCCGAGCACAAACCAAACAGCAGCAACAAATGAACGCTTGAAAGAAGAGTGACAGAATCGCCATACGAATGACGACAGCAAAAGGCCCTCTACCGCACAAACGAAAACGCGGCCGTCCGCCGTTGCAGGATGCGCTTTACCGCACAATTGCAGAAACCATGCGCGAGCGGATGTCGGCGGGCGTCTGGGGGGGCGGATCTACTCTTCCCTCCTTGCGTAAAATGGCGCGCGAAT
The DNA here is from genome assembly GCA_038227875.1 of Planctomycetota bacterium. GTDB lineage: Bacteria > Planctomycetota > SZUA-567 > H5-PLA8 > H5-PLA8 > JBBRPR01. Next base: position 1,154 of record JBBRPR010000105.1, on the reverse strand, counting down.
TCGGCGCAGGACCCATCACGATTCGCGGCGCTCTCGAATTGTTACGAATGGAAGGGCGGCTGGAGAAGACGCGCGGCGGGCAGTTGATGGTTCAGGCGCCCTCGGGTGTGCCCGCGGCCACCCATCGTCTCGCGGTTGAAGTTGTCAGCAGCTACCTCGATGCGTACTTGCGCACAAACTATGGTCGAATGGTCCAGGAAGGCTTGACGCTGGAAGTGACCAACCAGGGCCGCGCGTTGCTGCTGGCACATAACTTTCGTTTTCTGGCGGCAATTCCCTCTCGCTTTGAACGTTTGCCGGCCGATGGTGTGCTGCTCTGGGGAAACTTTCGGAAGGATGTGCTTCAGAGTTACGAACGCATGAATCTGCCCATCGTGCTGGTGGATCGCCCGCCTGCGAATTGGAAAATGCACAGCGCCTGCGTTGACAATGAGAACGCGGCGTTCGACGCGACGCGGCATTTGGTCGCCTTGGGTCATCGACGGATCGCCTTTATCCGCCAGATTCACATTCATGCGCGGGACGTGGACCCGGATACTGTTGAGCGCCAGAAAGGCTACGAACGCGCGCTGCGTGAATCCGGTCTTCGTGTCCGGGCGGAGCTGATATTGAATTCGCTGGGCACCGACAATCTCAACAGCCCCTCCATTCGTTCTCTTTTTGTCGGCCGGGCGCAGCCGACTGCCGTGGTGGCGGTGGATTCGGACAAGGCGCGGCTGGTCCTATCAGCCGCAAGTCAGAGAGGCCTGGCGATTCCGCGGGATCTGAGCGTGGTGTGTTTCCAGGAACGCGATGGGACGCACGCGGAGATTGCTGGCCCCCGTGTCGACTTTCGAGAACTCGGCAGACAAGCCGCGCTGTTGCTGCTTGAAGCGAAGTTTCCACCGCAGGTCCGGAGAATTCCGGCACCGTGGTTCGAAGGCAAGACCGTGGCCTCAAGAAAGCCGACTTGAAGACGTAGTCCGGTACGCGCAGAACGCGCAGAACGAAATTCGTTCCGTCAATTCTGAGTCAATAGCACGAAAATAAACACTATGAAATCAAAACATCGCTTCTATGCGGAATCGGGGTATGTAGGAAGACGGTGATGGCAGCCGCGGCTTCTGAAAGGAACACCCTGATGCAGAAAGACACTCTTGCGCTCATCACCATTT
>JBBRPR010000104.1:0-16657 GCA_038227875.1 Planctomycetota bacterium | reverse complement strand
GGCGCCCGGCCGAAGCGCCCCTCCTGAGTCAAGCTGTGACACGGCACCGGGAAATCTTTCAGCGTTCGCCTGTCGTATGCGCGGACAAGGGTTTTTACTCTGAGGAAGCTGTGAAGCAGGCGGCGGAACTAGGCGCGAGGGTTTGCGTGCCGAAAAAAGGACGGCGAGACGCGAAGGAAGAAAGGCGCGAGCGCAGTCCATGGTTCAAACTGGCGCAGGCATTCCGCGCGGGAATCGAGGGCACGATTTCCGTACTGAAACGTGTGTTTGGATTATGGCGCTGCATGCGTGAAGGCTACGCGCGATTCTAGAGCTGGGTGGGAACCGGCGTGTTGGCGCACAACTTGGTGCTGCTGGCTCGAACTTGAACGGGTAACGCAGGCGAGGGAGGAGCCCGAGTGACCACGAAGAAACTCTGTCCGGAGCCATCCAATTTTGCTCGAAACGACTACACGCACCAGCATTCTCATGCCCACGTGTTACTTCGGGCATAAAACCGTGGCACGCATTTCAATTTGGAAACAGGAACTAACTAAAGCACCTTAATCACCTGCTGGGAGGAAGCTAAATTGCATGAGCGCGCGTATCGTCGAGAACAGGAAACTGGCGCTTGTGAAAATTGGACCGTCTTCACGTTTACCCGGAAATCGAAGCTTCGATATATGGGAGAACAGCGGCGGATTGATCGTGTTCTTGCACAAATTGTATTGGGACCGCCGACCGAGATTCAAACAAGCGCTCGTATGCGATCCGAAGAATCGGACAGCGAGATTTGAGTTTGTGCGAAAATTTCCTCCCTCCCTACAAATTTGTTGCAACTATTGCCAAACCTTCACATTTTAGGACGTGGCATGGTTCGTGCTTTTGAAAACCAAGGTGAAATATTGAACTATAGGCAAAGGACGCAAGGGCTAATCACATGAGCAACTTTACGATCGGTAAGAAAATCATTTTGGGCTTCTTAGTGATTCTGGCCATCATGGTGGCGCTCGGTCTATTTTCGCGTAGTCGACTCAGCGCCATTGGTGAAGATGCAAACGTGATCACGACCGACTGTTTGCCGGGCGTTTATGATATCTGCCTGATTCGCGGACAGGCCAAGGAAAATTTCATCTCACTGCTCAGAATTCTAACGGCTGACGAAAAGAAGGAAATTGAAGACCGGAAAACGAAACTGAAAGAAGGGCGTGAAAAGATCTCCAAGACCGGCGAGGAGTACGCCAAAACCATCTTTCTGCCGCGTGACCGTGAGCTGTTTGACGCCATCAATGCGCCACGCGCGGAGTACGTCAACGCCGGTAATAAAGCGATTGAGCTGGCGGATGAAGGAAAAACGAAGGAAGCCCTGGCGCTGTTAAAGTCGAGTGTTGATCCCGCCTATGCGAAGTACATGATTGCGCTGAACAATCTGGTGGACTTCAATAAGGAGAACGGCGATGCCGCTTCGGTAAAAATCTCGTCGTCGATCGCTCAGGCGCAGTGGGGAGTCGTGTTTGCGATTGGCATAGCGCTTCTCTTCGGCGGCAGCGCGGCGTTCCTGATCATTCGAAGCGTGAATGGATCGCTGAACGCCATCGCCATGAACTTGCGATCCAGCGCCGAACAGGTATTCGCGGCCGCGTCGCAAGTCGCGCAGTCCAGCCAGAGCATGGCGTCGGGCGCGAGCGAACAAGCGTCGAGTTTGGAAGAGACGTCGGCGTCGCTGGAAGAAATGGCATCGATGACGCGCCAGAACGCCGACAACGCCCGGTCCGCTCGCGCGGTTTCGGATGAAGCCAGTTCCGCCGCGGAGTCTGGCCAGTCGACCTCGCACAAGATGGGCAGCGAAATCAAATCCCGCATCGACGGCATGAACGCCGCCATCAAGAAGATCAAGACGTCGGCCGACCAGACCGCGAAAATCATCAAGACCATCGACGAGATCGCGTTCCAGACCAACCTGCTGGCGCTCAACGCCGCCGTGGAAGCCGCGCGGGCAGGGGAAGCCGGCAAGGGCTTCGCCGTCGTCGCCGAGGAAGTCCGCAACCTGGCGCAGCGTTCGGCCGAAGCCGCGAAGAACACCGCCGCGCTGATCGAAGAATCGCAGCATAACGCTGAGAACGGCGTCAAGGCTTCGGCGGAAGTGTCGGAGATCCTGAAGCGCGCCGTGGAAGTCGAGATCGCGAAGAGCTTCGCCAACACCGTCGAAGCCGCCAACAAGGTCAAGCAGTTAATCGGCGAAGTCGCGGCCGCCAGCGACGAGCAGTCGAAGGGCGTCGAGCAGATCAACATGGCCGTCAGCGAAATGGACAAGGTTACACAGTCCAACGCCGCCAATGCCGAAGAAACCGCGTCTGCCAGCGAAGAGTTGTCGGCGCAGTCCCGCGAGTTGCAGGACATGGTCAATGCGCTGATCAAGCTGATCCGCGGCGGCGACGAATCGCTGGCCCAGCCTGGCGCCGCTCGTGTCGAGATAGCTTCAGCCGCACGCTCCCATATCGCGACGGCACCCGCGCGAAAGGAAAACGTGTCCAGCCCGCCCAAGTCCGCCAAGGCGCCGGTCAATCGCGTTGCCGCTCATGTCAATGGCACCAGCAATGGAAACGGCAAGCATCTGAAACCCTCGACAGCGATCCCACTTACGGATGAGGAACTGAGCGGCTTCTAACCGCCGGTGACAGTTTCGAAACTCTCTCCTCATCTGATAAGGGAAGAAAAAATGAGCAACACTTTGAATGCGAAAAGCGCGCGAGCCGGACGGTACCTGACCTTCAACTTGGCCGGAGAACTCTACGGGTTGGAGATCCTGAAAGTTCAGGAGATCATCGGAATCATGAACGTCACCCGGGTGCCTCGCGCGCCCGAGTACATCCGCGGCGTGATCAACCTGCGCGGAAAAGTGATCGCGGTGATCGACCTGCGGCGCAAGCTGAACTTCGATGCCAACTCGGACACCGAACGGACATGCATCGTGGTGGTGCAGGTCCAGCGCGGCGACTCGAACATCACGATGGGCATCATCGTGGATACGGTATGCGAAGTGCTGAACGTCAACGCCGATCAAATCGAAGCGACTCCGGAATTTGGCGTGGACATCGCCACAGAGTTCATCCAGGGCATGGCCAAGGTCGGCAAGCGCGTGGTCATTCTGCTGGACGCCGACTGCATCCTGTCGCAGACGGAGTTGAAAGAGACGGCGGAGAGCGCGAAGCATTGACCGGGGGCTTGCGCCGCATTCAATCCAGATTCTTTTTCCTGGGACCGAAGTCATATTCAGTCCGTTTCCAGTGCGCACCAAAAGTTTCGAACCCGGCGACGGCGATCGGCCCCGAACGCTCCATGGCGCAATTGCTCTACGATGTCCAGAAGCAGACGGACAACATTCACGATTCACGGCTACTTCTTCATCAATTCGGTGCGTGCAAATCAACGAAGCGCCAGGGGCGCGCGCACCTGGTGTCGACATGTTTAGCGACATCGTGTCGTTGCGCTTACCGATATGATCACATTCCCTATGTATGCTTGCATTTCACCATCCATCGTACTTGCGTCTCGGTAAAAAAGTTCTATTGGAGTCCTGTCGCCCCGATACCTACCTGTTAAGTCCGATTTCAGCCGCACTTCGCCGCTCGCCACGAACCGCGTCCGCCTCTTCTCCTTCCACCCCAAGTCCACGCCGTCCACCAGCTCGCTCAGCACCGCCTTCAGTCGTTCACCTTGTGCGTTAAAAAGATCGTCGAGCATCTTTTCGGCGTTGGCGACGATCTCTGAAACGACCGTCACCGAGTCGGATACGGTACGCCGCGAGAGTTGGCCAACGCAGCAAAAAGTATCATTTGCGGCGTTTTCGCGGCTATGGGAGTCCACGCAGCCGGATACCACGACAGCGAACGGGAAAATCAAATCGGGCCTTCATTCGTGGCCGCCGCGTAACGGTCGCAGACACTGTGCCATTATCAACGGGCTGCTAGGCAATTCCACGTCCAACCCTTCGAAATACCCGATCATCTTCGAGAAGTCTGATTCATTCAGACCACCTAGGTTATTTTCGCCGCCGACCATCCGCCTCTCGAATTTCCGGAACTCGGCCCGCAGCGCCTCGACTCACTTCGTTGCCGAGCGTCCCGAGATGGAGCCGCTGTCGTTGGTGCTGGAACGTTTGAAGGTCACCGGCACCGTCGATTGATATCCTACGCCGTTAATAGCCAGCGCAATCTGAATCTGGCGAGTGAGCGTCTTCAGCGTCTTCTCGGAGGGAATGACGGCGGAGCTGACGCCTTCCGTGTCGAAGCCGTTGTTCACGAGGTTCGCGGCCGCAGCGAAACCTTTGTCGCTGAGCGTGAACGAAAAACTGGCGGGTTTGTCGGTCGGCAGCGTGGTCGCGGGCTTCTTCGGCTTGGGCAGGCGCAGTTGGAATTTCTGGATGTACCTATTGAGGCTCGGCGCCTTGCCGTTTCCTTTGGCATCAACCGCGATCGAGTCGACGATGTTGCCGATCGCGACTTGCAGCGCTATCGGCGCGCTGGCATCCAGCCCGCCGGGCAGTGGAATGGTCCCACTCAGCGTGACCGAACTGCTCCCGCCACTCGCAGAGGCCGCGCCCGAACGGCCAAACAGGAAATTACCCTTTAAGCTGCTGGCGTAAATTTTGTGTGACTTGGGCGCCGTCAGCGCCAGCGCCGTGTCCCCGACTTCCATGCGATCGATGACCAGCGTCTTGCGGGCCGTGCCAGCGCTGGTGTTGTCGGCCGTGCGCACGGCATTGACCTTCGCAACGTAGATTCCCTGTTCGAGGAATTGCTGTACTGGCCGCAGTCCCGTGACCGAACTGAGCGTCAGGCTATTGAGGGTGCGCCCGCCGATGCCTGCGTAGTCCGTCGAAACGGCAAAGTCGTCGCGCGTCAGCGACGCGAGATCGATGAATAGTTCCACCACGCCGCCGTCGCTGTTGGACACCGAAACGCTGATGCCGTTGACCGGGTCGGTGACTTTCGTCAGCAGCGGATCGTTCTGCGCCACGTTGGTGACGCCCGCACCGCCCGAGGCGGGGGCAAAGACCAGGATCGGAGTCGAACGCATGACGCTTTGGTACGGATCGCTGATCAGCACCGTTCCGATGTACAAACCAGCGGCAGAGAACGAATGCGTGACCGTGTTGATGTTTCCCGTGTGGACCGGCCCGGTGCCGTCGCCTGGATCGAAGATGTAATCCAGCGTGTCGTTTTCAGGATCGGTGGCGGCGACCGTGATCGTCGCAGGCGTGCCGACTAATATGGGAGTCTGCACAGTCGCGGAGACGATGAACGGCGGCGCATTGAAGACCGTGCGGCGCACGCGGTTGTTGCCGGCGTCGAGAATAAACAGCGCGCCGGGCCGTGGGAAAATCGCCGCCGGTGTATGTAACTTCGCTTGCGTTGCAGCGCCGCCGTCGCCGCTGAATCCCGGCACTCCAGTTCCCGCGAACGTGCTGATCACGCCCGTGACACCGTCGATTTTACGGATGACGTGCGCGCCCTGATCGGTAATGAACACGGTGCCGTCGGGCATCGCGCAGACGCCGGAGGGATAGACCAGCGACGCGGCGTTGGCCGGGCCGCCATCGCCGGAGTTCGCCGCGATGCCGTTTCCGGCCACCGTCGAGACGTTTCCGGCGGCGTCAATCTTGCGTATGCGCGCGCCCGCGGCGTCGGCGATGAACAGACTTTGGCTGGAGGGTTCGAAAAACAACCCCAGCGGACCGCAAAAGCGCGCGCCCGACGCCGGGCCGCCGTCCCCCGCGAACGCGCTGACGCCGGGGGATCCGGCAATCGTGGTAATGATTCCACCACTGATTTTTCGGATGATGTTGTCGTTGCTGTCGAGAATGTACAAATTGCCCGAAGGGTCGGCCGTGAGGGCTTCGGGCGTGTCCAGTTTCGAAGCGCCCGCCGGTCCGTTATCGCCGGAAAATCCAGGCATCCCCGCCTGACCGGCCAACGTGTTGATGATGCCGGCGGGATTGACCACGCGCACACACGAATTGTCCGTGTCGGCAATGAAAATCTGGCCCATGCCGTCCACGAACACTCCATTGGGATGGTTGAGCTGCGCGCTGGTCGCGGGTCCGGCGTCACCGGAAAAACCTGGCACGCCTGTGCCCGCGACTGTGGTCACGGTGCCCGACGTATCGATCTTGCGAATGCGGTTATTGTTAGCGTCCGCCACGTACACGTTGCCGGATGGATCGACAAACAGCGTGTCGGGCAGAAAAAAGGACGCTGTTGCGGACGGCCCGTCCGCGAATGCGCCGCCACCCGTGCCGCCGACGGTCGTGATCGTACCCAGATGTATTTTGCGGATGCGGTAGTTGTTACGATCATAGATGAACACGTCTGGCGATCCACCAGAGCCCACAGCCACGCCGCTAGTAAGTGATAGCGTGGCGAGCAGTGGCGGGCCGTTGTCCCCTGAAAATCCGCTGCTGCCGGTGCCTGCAATCGTGTTGATATGGAACACGGAGCTGTCGACCACGCGGACGACGTTGTTGTTGCTGTCGGCGATGTACAGATTGTTCGACGAATCGATGGCAAGGCCGGCCGGTGAGTTGAGCGTGCAGGACGTCGCGAGTCCTCCGTCGCCCGTGTATCCGGACGTTCCCGTGTTCGATCCGGCGAAGTTCGTGATCATCGCGCTGGCCATTCGCACGCGGTTGAACTGCTGGTCGGCAATAAATAGCTGATTGCCAGAGTCTACCACCACGGCGATGGGCTTGCCGAGCGTGGCGGATGTCGGCACTCCGCCGTCGCCGCCGTTGCCAAATACGCCGCCCTGCCCGGCGACGGTGGTGATGATTCCCGTCCCCGCGGCTACCTTGCGCACGCAGAAATTTTTGGTGTCGGCGATGAACACGTTCCCTAGGCTGTCGATACACACGCCCCGCGGGGCGAACAACGACGCGGCAGTCGACGGTCCGCCGTCGCCCGCAAACGCACCTGCGCCGCCGATCCCAGCGACCGTGGAGATTACGCCCGTGGCCGCGGTCACTTTTCGAATGCGATTGTTGCCAGTATCGGCGATGAAAACGTTCCCCGCCGAATCCACGCAGAGACCCTGTGCTTCGAACACATGGGCCGCAATGGCCGGTCCGCCATCCCCGGAAAACCCGCCGCTGCCTGTGCCTGCGACTGTTGTGACGATGCCCGATGCCGCGTCGATGCGGCGCACGCGGTGTTCGTCGATGAAAAACACGTTTCCAAACGCGTCCACGGCGACAGCGACCGCATCCGTCACCGGGAACACCGATGAACTTGTCGCCGCCACGCCGTCGGCATTATTCGCACCAAAACCGCTGCCGGCATAAGTACTGATGACATCGACCGCGCGAGCCGCGCAACTGCAGCTCAGCACAGCGCATATCGGGAGAACGAATATTCTGGCGGAGTATCCTGGCAAGCGGTACATGGTGGGTCCCTCTGAAAGCACAATTGGGTTCAAGTTGGCGCTGCGACGCTACAGTATAATAACGAACGCGCACACGAAAACACTTTTCGCCATCGAATGGAAATTCCGTCAATACAATGCAATTGCAGGTTTTCAACAGCAGCACAATCGTCATTGATAAAACCTTCACGTCTCGGGGCACCGCCACCAAGTCAACCGGCAAGACAGGTCAGACTGTTTACAAATTGAAGAGCGGCAAGGACAGCACGGAGACTAACGCGCTAGCCAAGTTCTCTTACGACAGCGGCAGCGGCAAACTCCAGTTGGGACTCAAGAATCTCACCTTAGCTGCCTGCACTTCCTTCCACCAGCACCAGTGGCGTTCATACCAGCGTTCAATTGACCATCGCCAACAAGACCTACGTCACCGGCCTTACGATCTTCGCATCAAAAGCCGGAACGTACTCGACTCAGATTCCGAAATGATTGTGCGGTTCAAGTGCGTCAGTCGGAGCACAATTGAGGTTCAACCGTGCGAGTTCCGGCTGTGACAGTTCTTCAGAGAGTGCTTCAGAGAGATACCTTGCCTTTTGTTTTTGGTTACACAAGATTACGCATGTATGTGTGCAAAATCCGATCTGCGAGGAAGTATCCTGCCGCAAAACAATTGCAAGGAATGGGCCAATGACGAACATCAGGAATTGCGATCACGGTTGTTCGTAAGCTAAAGTGCAATTTATAATGAGTCCCGCGCTGCAGGCGTTCCTCCCAACGCTGCATCGGCAATGCATCGATTTTTCTGCGACGAAGTGTCCAATGCCAGCTCGCCCAATCTTCTGGAACTTAGACAACTCTAATTCCACAGCCGCACATTAATCCAGTTTCTTCATCTCAGTGCTCAGCCACGCCGGTTTTATGAAGTTCCGGCCTGTTAATTTTTCGAAGTTGGAAACCATAGTGGAGACATCTTCAGGCGATTGCAAATCTCGGTTCAAGTCTCGAATTTTTGTCCGAAGGTCTTTCATCTTGCTTATCTGGTTCGCGTCTTTGAGGGAAGCCGTATGTTTATCAAGGTGTGCCAAGATCGTTGAATCACCGCGTGGTTTACACCCACACTGTTCAAGGATTTTCATAATTTCGTTTGGCAGTTCGTAAAGTGCCGCGAGCTGGATAAGTAAGGCACTCCTGATTAAATTGTGCACGTCACCCTCTAACATTTTGTCACAACGCCTAGTGGTTCTTTCATTTTGCATTGTGTAAATAGCCGTATTGGCTGCGTCGACGGCGTTCTTTGCCGCGGCAAGCGCGATATTCTGTGTTCGCAGCACATCGGCGGCCCGTTCAATCTCCAGCGTCTTTTCAAGCACGGCGCGTTTCAGATCATCCATTTTCAGTTTTTCCATCCGCGATTCGTTCCACTTCTGCGTGAGCGCGGACGCCAATTGCCTGACCTCAATGTTGTCGAAAGGCTTCTTGAGAATCAACAGCCGGTCAGTTTCCCCGAGTCTCTTGACGATGTCGCTCCAGGAATGATCCGAATAGGCGGTGCATATGGCCACTTGAAGGTCTGGGTCGTTCTCCCAAATTCGGGCGATTGTCTCGACTCCATCCCAACCAGGCGGCATACGCATGTCAACAAAAGCCATGGCGTAGGGACGGCGGTCTTTAAGTGCTTGGCATACTTTTTCGAGGCCGTCCTGGCCCTGAAGGGCCGAATCAATTTCGAAGCTTGCCTTCGGCGTCTGATTGGACGATGTGCCAAACAGTGCATCCTCAGTTTCGGTAGCTTTCACACGGCCTTTGCCTTCCCGGCCGAGAATCTTTCTAAAATCATCATGGATCGCCTGGTTGTCGTCGATCACGAGAATTCGCTGACTTTTGCTCTCTAATTCCGTGTTCATAAACCGACCTCCACAGGCTGTAGTGGCAATTCGAGAACAAATGCGGCTCCCGTGCCCGGACCATCACTGTGCGCTAACAATGAACCTCCCATTTCCTTGGCTGCAAGAGATGCGCTGTGCAGTCCAAATCCATGGCCATCTTTCCGCGTTGTAAATCCTCGTGAGAAAATCTTGGTCAAGTTCTGCGGGGGAATGCCGACACCGGCGTCGATGACGCTTATTTTTGCGCAATTGTTGCCATTTGCGTTGATCCGCAATGTCAGTAGTTTTTCTGGACGGCCAGCTTCATCCAAAGAGTATTTCGCATTCCGAATCAGATTGACGAGAATCTGCAATACCTTGTGCCGGTCCACGCTAAGCTGCGGATTGTCCGCGTACTCGCGAACGACCTGAACGTCGTGACGTGTCAATGCTCCGGCGTTCATGCGTAGCGCGTCCTCAACCAGAGTTTCCGCGGTCACTATTTCTACAACGCCGGCGGACGTAGCGTAGGTTTGCTGCATGCTGACGATGTCCTTGATATGACCCACGTTTTTCATCATCGACTCGAGTTCTTTTAGAATTTCGGCCTGCTCCTCCGTAAAGCATTCCGAAAGACTGATCAGGTAGCCAGGAAGCAATTTACCTTTAACGTCGGATGTGATGTATGTCCCCAGGTCGCCGGCGTGCTCATGCAGCAATGCCGCAACTTTGGCCAGGTTTGGCAATTTGGATTGTTGTACCATCTCGCCAACCGTCGTTGCGGAAACGTTGACGCTGTTGAGAACGTTGCCGACATTGTGCAGTACGCTCGTCGCTACGTCCGCCTTCCCAGCCTCACGCGACAAAACGACGAGTTGCCGGTTCGCGTCGTCACGTTCTGCTTCCAGCCGCTTGCGAGCCGTGATATCCATGAAGGTGACTACCGCGCCGACAATGTTGCCGTCAGTCTGGATGGGATGAGACCAGTATTCGGCCTGAAAGGACGTACCGTCAGCACGCCATAAGACCTCGTTATCGACGTGTGTTTCCTTTCCCGCACGAAATGCCTTATAGATTTGGCACTCTCGCTCCGGATAAGGCGATTTGTCCGGACGCGTATGGTGGATCACGGCATGGGCGCTTTTTCCGAGCAGATCCGCGGAAGTTTTGTAGCCGAGCAATCTTACGCAGGCGGGATTGCAGAATGTGAACGCCCCCTTCATGTTGATGCCGTAGATGGCTTCCGGAGCGGAGTCCAGCAAGATACTGCATCTTGCTTCGCTCTGATGAAGCGCCTCCTTTGCCCTTTCGCGCTCAGTAATATCTAGCGCGATACCAACTGTCCGAACAATCTCTCCTGATTCGTTATGAATCGGAAATCTTCGATCCCAAATCCAAGCCACCGAGCTATCCGAGCAGGTGATTCGGTAACAATCGTCGAAGACACCGGTCGTAGACCCTTTTTCGATGGTTTCTACTATGCGTTGCCGGTCGTCCGGATGGATCGCATCGATAAATGACTCTGGATCTTGGTAGAGGCTCTGACACGTACGTTTCCAAATTCTTTCGTAGCCGGGGCTGACATATAACGTCGCGCCCGTCTTGATGTCCGACATCCAGAACACTTCGGTGATTGCATTCGCGATCTGCCTGAACCGTTCATCGCTTTCAGCCAGCGTACGGGTAATGGAATGACGTGCCCACAGACCCACGATGACGCCGGCGCAAAGGACTAACAGGCCGCCCAGGACAAGTATCTTACGGGTGGTCTTGGCGATGTCCTCTGCCTCGTTAGCCTCGCCTACCTGCGACGCCTCGGCCCGACGCAATTGCCGTGTGCCCTCGTCGTCCAGCCGCGCCAACAGCGAATTCATCGCGTCAGTGAGCTTGGCCGTGCTGTCCCGTGCTGCGAGCTTGCGTTCGACGGTAATGATCGTCCCGCTTTCGCGGCCCAACAGGGCTCGCGCCATGCGGTCGACCGACGCGCACGCCTGAGCAAGTACGGCTAATGCTTTCACATCATTCAGCTTTTCCAGAGACTCGCGCATCTCGTCGGCAGCCTTGCGTAGGGCCAGCAGGTTTTCTTGAATTCCGCGCCGCGCCGCGTCGCTATCTTCCAACGTGGCTGCGTTTGAAAGACGCGCCGTATCAGCATCGATCGCCGCCACGCGGTGCGACACCAATGATGCCCGGTCAACGACTCGTGCCGTAAGCGACACGGTCTGCGTGGCGGCGATCATGCGCTCGTCATTCTTTGGCGCCAGTAGTTCAAGAGGGTCGATAGCCTCGACGTCCATTGCCCGAATCGTATCGAGATCTTTGAAAATCCGTTCAATTGCTGCCGCCAGATTCGCGCGCACAGTTTCGTTGGCCGAGTTCTGCAGCATCTGAGTTTTTAATTCGATGATACCGTTCGGCCCCAGCATGCCTTTTTCAACCGCGTCAATCAGAACCGTCACCTGTGCGGACTGCGCGACTTCGGATAGGGAAAGCCCTCGGATTGAGTCCGTTTCAGCCTGAAGCTTGTCGGAAAAGAGGGATAGTTTATATCGGTTTGTGGTGGTGGTCGTGCCATTCACAAGCGTGCGGATATTCCCCAGGTGCTCCAGAAGCATCAGCAAATTTTTGATCTGGGTCTGACACCTCTGGTTTGACCACCGGGCTTCCAAAAGACTCTGGATGCTCTGCTCGTGAAGCCGTTGCATCGCGGCATCGACTTGCGAAGTTGCTTCGAGCGCCTGTGACCGCGCATTGGCCAATTCCTCGAGCGACTCCATCAGCCGCTTAAGGATCAGAATGCGTTCTCGGGCGGACTGTGTCAGGCGATCGAAGCCTACGCCCGCCTGTGCCGCCAGATCACGGACACTCGTACTATCGGTGAAATGCGCAATTCCTGTGTTGATCTCGAAAAGGCAAGACTGAAACTTTTTACCATTTGTCTCGATTTGATCTGCGGTTTCGCTTCGATACTGATTGCCAGCCAGATCGGAAGCTTTCTTGACGCTTTCCATAAACCGCGCGATCTGCAATTGCAACGGCATGGATTCACGACTTAGTATACGTACCTTGGTGACCAGCGCCTCAGTCGCCCGATAGGCGGCCTGCACCGTCAGCACGCCCGCGACAAGCAGAATACAAACCAGGAGCACTAGCCGTCGATCGATTTTCATTTTCTGTTTACCTGACGTGTTTGAATGGCCTTGGCCTTGCCGTTGGTTACGCGCGTCAAGAACACGCGGTCCAACCCTTGATGGTCATCCTTTGAGAACGAAATAGTCAATCCGCCGATATCGAGGGCGTTCATCTTCTCTAATTCTGAAATGAATCGTTCGCGTGTTAGGTCCTTGCCGACTTCGACCATCGCAAGAGAGTGAACTTTTGCTGCGATGAAGCCTTCCAGTGCTACGAAGTTCGGCTCAACCTCCGGATGCGTTTTTTTTAAAGCGTCGCAAAACTCCCTAACGATCGGAAAAGTCGTGTCGTCGGGAGGCGGTACGACTTGCGAAATGACAAGATTTTCAGAAAGCGGTCCCAGTTCTTTGATCAGGTTCTCAGTGCCCACGAATGAAATGGTGACGAACAGTGGATTGAACTGTGATTCTTGAGCTATCTTTACGAACTCTGCAACGGGTTTGTACGGGCCAACCATAATCACTGCTTCGGGCTGGCCCTGTATCACGGCGCTTAGGCCGGTCTTAACCGCCAAGGTATTGCGGGGAAACTTGCCCGAACATACGACTTCCAGGTTACGCTTCCTCATGGCTTTCTGTGTGCCCGTGAGACCCGCCAGTCCGAACGAGTCATCCTGGTAAAACACCGCGATCTTCTTAAGTTTTAAATCATCGAGCAGGTAGCGGACCAGCCCTTCCGTCTCATCGTCGTACGATGATCGAATGTTAAAAATGTATCGAGAGACTGGCGCGCGCAGCAGCATCGCTCCGGTGAATGGTCCAACCAGCGGCACCTTTTTTTCCTGTACGATGGGTATCGCGACTTTGGTCGTTGGAGTGCCCACGAACCCGATCAGGGAGAATACCTTGTCTTCGTCGATTAACTTCAGCGTCCCGTCCACCGTCTTCTCTGGCTCATAGCTGTCGTCGATTGAAATGAGCCTAACCTTTCGTCCGTGGATCCCACCCTTGTCGTTGCACTGTGCAAAGAATGCTTCCATGCCAACCTTCATGTTCGTGCCGAGTCCCTCCGCTGCTCCTGTCAATGCGGCCGACTGACCCAGCAGGATTTCCGTATCGGTCACTCCGTCCTCTGCTACTGATACTGGCACAAAGACCGCGCAGGCAGCGAGGAGGCCAAGCCGGTACGAGACTCTCATGGCGTTACTCCGTATTTAGAGTGTGCGTTCAATTCCAATCCACGATGCGCAGCTTTCATGCCAGTCCTAGGACAATGAAAAGGTCAGGCGCGCTCACGTGCATGTGTTGAATTTTCAGAGCGGACGCGGTTTGTGTGCACTTTGCTGTGAGATTCAGTAAAGGTGGACCCGGCAACGCGTTTGCGCTCATCTATATCTTTGCCGCCTGATCCAAATTGCGGCTACTGGTGGGTAAACTTAATAAGTCCGAGAATTCAGACAACTTGTTTAGACCGTCCGCGAATTTGGACACATTGATCGGCAACTAACATCTGGGAGATTACATGCATTTACCCACTAAACATGCTAACCGGCCGATACTAATCGTGGATGACAACGAGGCGATCCAGGATGACTTTCGAAAAATTCTATGCGAACGGGGAACATCGCCTTGCTTGGACCAAGTAGAGTGCCAGTTGTTTGGTAACAACTCGGATCGGTCCTCAATGCCCGCGTATGAAATTGAGACCGCTTCACAGGGACAGATTGGAGTTGAAATGGCGCGCCAGGCGATGGCAAACGGAAAGCCTTACGCTTTGGCCTTTGTTGATATGCGAATGCCCCCTGGATGGGATGGTGTGAAAACCATTGAGCATTTATGGCAAGCCTCTCCTGACACCCAAATTGTTATTTACAGCGCCTATTCTGAGTATTCATGGAAGGATCTTGTGCAGAGACTGGGTCGGACCGATCGATTTCTAATACTCAAGAAGCCCTTTGACGCGTCCGAAGTGCATCAATTGGCTTGCTCACTGACCGAGAAATGGAATCTATCCCGGCGGGCCAACATCAAGATGCAGGAGCTAGATTGTCTCGTCCAAGCACGAACCCGGGAACTAGCATCTCGATGTGATGATCTGACGAAAGAAGTTCAGTGGCGTAAAAAGCTACAGGTTTACAACGTTGAAGCTGAGCGACGCATTCAGGAGCATACGGCGCAGCTTACAGCCATTACGAAGGCAATGACCGCGTATCTTGAGGAAAATGACTTTCGTAAGGCTGGTGCGATCATCGTACAAGCGGCAATGAAGCTAACTGGCAGCGAGTACGGCTTTTCTGGAGTTTTGATAGACGGCCCTGCGTTGCGCATTCTAGCACACGAGGGCGCGGTCTGGATCAATTTCGTGAGTGAGACCTCTGAGCAACCCACTAAATCCCATCCAGTGAATGGGTGTCTTGAATTTACAAATTTGAACAATCTGCTTGGTAAGGTCGTCCTTGAGAACAAGACTGTGTCTTCGAACGATCTGGAAAGCGATTTCCACCCAGACGGTCGCATGACGGCGCATCCGCTTCGAGCCTTTCTCGGAATTCCAATTTCGTGGGGCCAAAAAGTCGTTGGCATGATCGGTGTTGCCAACCGTCCTGACCGTTATACCGAGACCGATATAAAGAAATTGGAATTTCTCTGTAGCGCCTCTGGCGTGTTGTACGATAGCTACCTACGAATTCAAAGAGAGGCCATATTGCAAGAGCAACTTCGGCTTTCGCAACGAATGGAATCGGTCGGGATGCTTGCGGGCGGCATCGCGCACGACTTCAACAACCTGTTGACTATCATTAACGGACGCTGCCAATTATCGATTTCAAAAATGAGTATTGACAATCCATTGCGCAAGGATTTTGAGCTGGTCCTGAATACTGGAGAACGTGCGGCAGCGTTGACGCGACAATTGCTGGCATTCAGTCGGAGGCAAGTCTTAAAGCCAAAAATATTGAATATTAATAATATCGTATCTGACATCGAAAAAATGTTGCGGCGTCTAATCGGCGAAGATATCAATCTGACGATTAAGCTGGACCAAAAACTGCGCCATGTTGAAGCCGACGCGGGACAAATCGAGCAAGTAATCATGAATCTTGTAATCAACGCACGCGATGCAATGCCCCAGGGAGGACGTCTGGCCATTCAGACAGAGAACGTTGATCTCGATGATGATTACGCCAAGCGGCACGTATCCGTCAGACCCGGCCCATTTGTCCGCATCTCGGTGAGTGACACAGGGCACGGAATGGATGATGCAACGCAGCATCGAATTTTTGAGCCGTTTTTTACGACTAAGGAGCTCGGCAAAGGAACCGGCCTAGGACTGTCAACCGTTTACGGAATTGTGAAACAGAGCAATGGGAACGTTTGGGTGTATAGTGAACCTGATGTCGGCACGACATTCAAGATCTACTTGCCAACTATAGACAAGCTCATCTCCGGCGAGCGAAAGGCCACCTCTGGGGTCGCGTTCATTCCCGTAGGAATGGAACGAGTCCTCATTGCCGAAGATGAAGAGGGCGTTCGCGATCTCGCCGAGGAAATACTTTCAGATGCAGGTTACACAGTCGTTTCTGCTCGCGATGGCTCGGAGGCACTTGAGATTGCAAAAAAGGCCACCTTTGATCTTTTAATTACGGACGTGGTCATGCCTCGGATGGGTGGACGCAAGTTGGCGGAACGGATGCTGTCGATCTGCCCAAAGATAAAGACGCTTTACGTTTCCGGCTACACTGATGATGCCATCAAGAATCACGGCATTCTGGGAGCTGAGTCCGAATTTCTTGAAAAGCCATTTTCAAGTAAAGTACTACTTTTCAAAGTTCGAGAGGTGTTGGATTCGGAATGATCGACGCGTGCATCTGTCGTTTCATAGGGCATAGCTCCCTTGAAAGTTGTTCAAGCAGCCTCACTTGGGCTGCGTAGATTGGTGCACCTCATCAATTGCGGGAATTAAGACCCAAATCGAATCTCATCGTTGTACTTTTAAAGACGCGGAAATCGGTAGGCGCGGAATTCGCTCTGTGGTTCAAACGTTCTAGTGTAGTGTAGTGTATCACACAGATGATACCTTATTCAGTGACTCGCGTGCTCGCTCTGTCAGCGCCGATCTGTAAGAGCTGCGAATCTACCGGCCTGAAAATGTGGTCTTCTTCAAATCCGTTTTCTTCGAGAGATTCAATTTAGATATCTTCTTCCGCCGTTTTCAGTTTTCTTCGTGCTGGGTTTTCTTCCGATGCTGTTGCGGATGTGGCTGATCAT
>JBBRPR010000103.1:0-16739 GCA_038227875.1 Planctomycetota bacterium | reverse complement strand
GGTCGTGTACGAAGCGGCTGTCGCGCCCGAAATGTTGACGGTGTTCTTCTGCCACTGGTACGTCAGCGTCGCCGTTCCTGTTGCCGAAACCGTGAACGTCGCCGTCTGTCCCGCGGTGACGGTCGCGTTTGCTGGATTGCCGGTGATCGTAGGCCCCACCGGCGCGGCGTTCACCGTCAGCGTCGCCGAATTGCTGGTCGCGCTGCTCACGGAGTTGGTGACCACGCAGCGGAACGTCGCGCCGTTATCCGCGGTGGTCGTCGCCGGGGTCGTGTACGACGCGGCCGTCGCACCCGAAATGTTGACGGTGTTCTTCTGCCACTGGTACGTCAGCGTCGCCGTTCCTGTTGCCGAAACCGTGAACGTCGCCGTCTGCCCGGCGGTCACGGTTGCGTTCGCGGGATTGCTGGTGATCGTCGGCGCGACGCCGGCGGCGTGGAATTCGTAGGCGCCAATATCGAGCGTGCCGCTGGCGGTGCGCGCGACGCTGCTCAGATCGTTGACGTATTCAAACGCCGGCACACCGCTCTGGCTGACCCCGGTGCCGTTCAGATAAGTCGGCGCAGCGGCGCCGCGGTCGATGCAGGCGGAACCCGAGACCAAGTGGTAATCGCGGCCGCTGATGTTCACGAGGCTCGGCGAAGAACCCAGCGTGCTGCCGGTCACGCCCGCGGGAATTATCGCAGTGCTCTGCAGCCAGTTGTTGGTGCCGCTGCAGGGGCCCACCCCCGTCGCGACTTTGTCGCTGCCGGTGAGAATGTTGTTCGTCAGCACCGCTGCGCTACCGGCGACGTTGCAATCCACGTACGTGATCTTGGTCTCGGCTGCGACGAACGTGTTGTTGATCGCGTAGAGCGTTCCCGAATGCGTCCCGCCCAAGTCCTGCCCGAATTGAATGAAGCGATTGGTATTCCAGGCGCTGCCCCGCACCTTGCTGACGATCAGGTTGCCGATCATCACCGCGTTGCTGTTGGCGGTGGCGGTCAGCGTGGAATCCACAAATCCGATCTCCCCGTCCTGAGAATTGGAGATCGTGTTGTAGAGCAGCTCGGTGTAATGCCCGCGCGTTTTGAAATTCTGGCCGTACAGCGAGTCGTGAATGTAGCAGAAGCGCACGGTGGTCTTGTTTCCGTTCAGATACAAATTGTGGCTGCCGCCGGAGAAGGAACTCGTCCCGTTCAACGCGATCTCGCAGGATTCGATCAGCAGGTTGTCGTTGCCGTCCGACTGCATGCCCATGTCGCAGTTGGTGATTTTGCAATTCTTGATCGTGACGAAATCCGTCGTGGGTCCGCCGGACGTCACCCGCACGCCCGAACCGTTGTTGCCATTGCGCGCGTTGATGAATTCAATGTTGTCGATCGTGATGTAGCTCGCTTCGATCTGAAAGACCGCGCGCGGATTGGGCAGCGCGCCGTCGACGGTCTTGCCGGTCGCGTCGACGATCGGCCGCGTCGCGCCCACGCCGCGGATCACGATCGGATTCGCCGCGGTACCCGCGCGCGTCCAGCGCACCACTTCGTTGTATGTGCCGGAATTCACCTGAACCAGATCGCCAGGATTCAGCGGCGGAACTGCGCCGATCGTCGCGTAGGTCTGCCCCAGCCCCACATTATATGTAGCGGCGTGCAGTGTCGCGGCAGTCAGGACTACCCACGCGCAGAAGAGCAGACGAGACATCCGGAGCAGAGCAGCCATGAATTCCCCCGGTGAAGATTGAGACAGGTCAGAGTCGTGGTGATGAACGGCGCACTTCTGGATGTATCTTTTACTACAATCTGTGCCATTTTCGGTCAGGAATTAAACCGAAAACTTTGCACAAGTGCACCTAGAACGGACTGAATTGATTAGGAAGTTTCGTCCGATGAATATTTTACTTCGACGTGCTGCCGCTAATATTCTTCCGAGCGGTGTAGTGCAAAGTAGCATTGATGAGATTGATCTGCCCGGCGAAAACCACCGTGGCGCGAACCGTCACGGCTGTGCGCTTGGCCTCGGCGTTCGTCAGGCCAAATGGCGCCAGCGCCGCCGCGAGATCCTCCCTGCTCAGCTTGATCGTGAACTTCGAATTCTGCAGCGGTACTTTCCCCTTCACACTCTTAATCGCGACGGCCGCGCTGTCTCCGCCGGACTTGCCGCGCGCGTGCACATCCAGCGGAAAGATCTTGATGAAGCTGCCGATCGTCACTCCCAACTGCGCGCCAGCCACGGTCAGGCCGGCAGGAATCGGAATGATCCCGCTGATGGAAACGCTGTCGGAATGCGCTTTCTTGAAATTCAATTTCGCGCCGAACGTCGCGCCGACAACCGGCGTCGCTGTGACGTTGGCCGTCGAGAACGGCACGGAACTGGCATCGTTCGGATTCGTGCCCGCGGCCACTTCGTAGGCGTCGGAAAAACCGTCTCCATCGGAATCATTCCCCACGCCCACCAGCGGCGCGTTAACCGTGATCGTCAGATTGCCCGTGATCGACTGCGGTGGGCTAGAAGCCGTAACCGCCGCGATGTACGTTCCGGCCGCAGCGTACCCGTGAGATGTCGTCGAGTTGCCGCTCGCGTCGCCGGAGCCATCGCCAAACTGCCACGCGAAGGTGCTCTGCAAATTGGTCGCGGCGGAAAACTGAATGGTCTGCCCCACGCCCGCGGGCTGCGGTGTTGCCAGCGGTCCGCTGCTGAACTGCAGCAGGCCGGTTCCGCCAGTCGCGGTGGCCGTGATGTTGACCGAGATTCCGCCCACGGTCGCTGTCAGCGTATTCTTGCCGCCGATGATCCCCAGGGTCCACGACCCGACTTGTGCCAGGCCTAGAGCATCGGTCGTCGTCGTGGATCCATTCACGCTGCCAGCGCCGCCCGTGGCGGTAAAAATCACGGTGGCTCCGGCGAGCGGAAAAAAGTGGCTGTCGCGGACCAGCACGGTCGGCGCCAGCGCCACTGGCGATCCCGCCGCCGCCGTCTGCGAATTGCCACTGCGAATATCAATCCGCGTCGGCGCGCCAGGGGAGGGCAGCGCGTTGACGTTAAACGCCGCGCCGGATCCTGTCGCCAGTCCGCTACCGGACGCAGTCAGCACCACCCCCGTATCCGCCTGACTGTAGGTGATGCCGTAGATCGTCGTGAAGTTATTCCCGGCAGCGATCGTCCCCGTCAGTGCGCCGCCCAGCGTGCCGGCGCCAGCGGATTTTCCAATCGTAACCATCGTATCGGCAGGCAGCCGCGCCGGCGCGTTGGACCCATCGACGGCCGTGACGATCACCGAAAACGGCTGCGTCGCCGTCGGCGTGCCCGGCGCCGGAGCGCTGACGATCAATTTCGTCGCCGCCGGTCCGACATTGAAGGTCGCACTCGTTCCGGATCCCAATCCTCCGGACGTCGCCGTCAGCGCGACGCCGTTCTCGCCTTTGCTGTATGTAATGGTGAGATCCACGCTGCTCGCGCCGGCGGGAATCACTCCCGTCAGCGTACCGCCAAACGTTCCCGTCCCCGCCGCGGGAGCCGCGTTGATGCTCACCGCCGTATCCGCAAGCACGCGCGTCGGTAAACCCGAGCCATCGACGGCGGTGATGCTGACATCGAATGGCGAATTGGCCGACGGCAGTCCGAAAATATCCGCGGTGACAGCAGTCGGCGCGCCGAGCACCGTGAACGGCGTTGTGTCCGCGGAACTCAACGCATCGCCGCCGCTGGCCGTCGCCGTGAACACCACGCCGCTTTCGGGTTTGCTGTACGCCACCGCGGTCAGATCGATCAGAAATGATCCGGCGGGAATCGTGCCGCCGATCACGCCCGAAATCGTTCCCGTGCCGGTCTTTAAGACCACCGTAACCGCAGTGTTACTGCGCACTGCTTTCGTGTTACCCGATCCATCCGCCGAAATAACGCGGACCGTGAACGGCGCGCCCGCCGTGATCGGCCCGAACGTCGACGCCAGCAGTTTCACCGGCGGCGTCGCTGCCGCTCCGACCGGAAACGCCGAGGTCGTGAACGCCGTCAGCGCATCGCCATCCGTTGCGCTGGCGGTGAGTTTCACCGAATCAACGGAATCATAGCTTAGATTCGTGAACGTCACCGAACTGTTGCCGGCGGAAATGACGCCCGTGAGATTTCCCGTGAGCGCCCCGAAGCCCAACGCCTTCGTCAGCACCACGGTGGTGCTCGACGTCACCGGCGCGGAATTCCCATTCGCGTCGACCGCATTGACTTGAACGTTGAACGGCACGCCCGCCGTGGCATTCAGCGGCGCAAACGCGAAGAGCTTGATCGCGTTGTCCGCCACATTGAAAAACGTCGTGGCGCTGGTCAGCGCATCCCCGGACGTTCGCGCCACGCGCAGCCGCACGTTCGCTTCGGGTTTGCTGTACGTGATCGGCAGCGCGATCGACGTCTGTCCCGCCAGGATCACGCCACTGAGCGTCCCGCCGAGCACGCCGGAACCGGCGGCGAGCGTAATCGTCACCGCCGTGTCCGCGGCAACGGGCGCCGTGTTCTGCAGCGCGTCAATCGCGCGGACGTTCACCGCAAACGGCGCTGTCCCGTTGGCCGTCCCGTTCGGCACGTTGATCGCTAGAGCCGTCGCCGCGCCCGGCAACACCGTGAACGGAGCGGACGTGCCCGCGCTCAGCGCGTCGCCCATCGTCGCGAACGCCGTAAGGATCACGCCGGCCTCCGCGAGATCGTACTTCACCAACGTGAACGTGATGCTGCTCTGCCCGGCAGGAATCACGGCGATCAGCGATCCGAAAAGATCACCGTTGCCCGCCGTCAGCGCCAGCGCCACAGTTGTATTCGCGACGACATTGGCGGACGCGCTGTTCGAATCCTGAGCCTGAACCGTCACCGAAAACGGCGCCACATCCGTCGGCGACGCTGAAACGCTCGTGGTCGCCAGCTTGACGGGTGTCGCAGCGCTGACGTTCCCGGCGCTGAGCAGCAGAATGAAAAAGAGTGATGGCGCAAAAATTCGGATCAATCAGAGGCTCCTTCGGCTCACGCCGTGAACTGATTGAAGACTGATTTGAGGAGGATTCAACTGCCGGAATCTGGCGCATAGGTTCGATATAATGGGACCGAACTGCAAGAATCTGGATACCTGCCCGTTAGTTGAAAGTAAATGCGATTCTCACTGCGAACGTTGATGCTCTTTGCCCTGCTCGCCGGCAGCGCGGTTGCGCTGTGGATGCAGTGGGACCCCTGGCCCGTCACATCCGTGTTCAAACCGTCCGGGAAGGATGCGCGGTTCAGTCGCGTGTCGTTTAGTCCCGACTCGTCGTCGCTGGTTTTTCGGGAAATTTCATACACGGCCACGTCCAACAGCAATACCACGTTTCACGTGATGGACCTCAATTCCGGCGTGCGCCGCGCCACGCTGGAAGGAGTATCAGACAGCAACGTCTGGGGGCCAATGTTCTCACCGGATGGGCGGAGAATGTTCACCGCGTATGACGAATTGCGGAAGGCAAAAATCTGGAATCTTCGCGACGGATCGCTCCAGTCTGAACTCACGGGCAGTCCCGACCGATTCTGGAATGCCACATTTTCGCCGGACAGCTCACGGGTCCTGACCAACAATCCGACGAATACGTTACAATTGTGGGATGTCCAGACCGGCGCGCTGCTGCATTCCCTCCCTGATCCAAAGGGACTGGATGAGGCCAGCTTTTCCCCCGATGGCACGCGGATACTTCACAAAATTCAGAACACCGAATTCGAAGTGCTCGACGCGGCAACGTTCAAATCCGTTTTCAAAAACACGC
Organism: Planctomycetota bacterium; assembly: GCA_038227875.1. GTDB lineage: Bacteria > Planctomycetota > SZUA-567 > H5-PLA8 > H5-PLA8 > JBBRPR01. The sequence continues at coordinate 10,989 of JBBRPR010000103.1, read as the reverse complement.
ATCATCAGAGGTACGTACGGACGGTCGAGTACTCACACGACGGTAAGCGCATCGTCACCTCGAGCAAGGATCTCACCAATGGAGTCTTCGACGCCGAAACGGGGCAATTGCTGATCAGCCTGACGCGCGAGATAGACTACGTCCAATTCGCACGCTTTTCCGACGACGACCGCTGGATCCTCACCTCCAGTTTCGACGAGCTGCGCATCTACGACGCCCGTAACTATGAATTGATGTTCACGCATCACGCGCACTATCGGACGCACATTGCCGGCACCGAATTCTCGCGTGACGGCCGCTGGCTGATGATCCGCGGATTTGACGGCAATCAGCACAAAGGCACAGTCGAGGACTACGTCAAAGTGTATCGCCTGGGCGACTGGAGCGAACAGTACCTGCTCTCCACCGGGCGGTCCGCAGACTTCGCAAAATACTCCCCGGATCAGAAGCGAATTGTGATCGGTTTCGGTTCCATAGGAACGGTGGGCGTGGATATCTTTGATGCCAGTTCGTTCGTTCGTTTACACACGGTAAAATTCACCACGAATAATCGTTATCCCGAGCTGCACCTGTCGCCCGATGGTCAATGGCTTTTGGGTGTGCGCTCCGAAGGCGAAAGCCTCACGCTCTGGCACAACCGCCGCCCCGAATGGTGGTGGGGCATCGCGTGGCTTCCGGCATTCTGGGCGACGGCGTGCTTCACGCTGGCGCTGGCGTGGAGCGTCCGCACCGACCGCAGAACGCTGCGCAAAAAATCGGCGACTAAACCTGCGGCGTAGTATAGAGCACTTTGCCGCGCACCTTTATCTCCGTCTCGACCAGGAACTTCTTCACCGTCGACAGATTCGGCGTCAGTCCCAGTCCCGGTTTGTCCGGTGTGAGAATTTCGCCGTTGGCATCGCGCTCGATCCGTTCGTGCGTCAACGTCGCGGCCAGCTCCGAAGCTTCGACGGGATACTCGCAGATTTTGTGCGCCTCAAGCCCCGCGAAGGGTTGTAGCGACGCACTCAGCGCCAGGTACGACGTAAAGGTGTGATTCACGTACGTCACGCCGCTCTTCACGGCCAGATCGGCGACCTGCTTCGCCGGCGTGATGCCGCCGATGCGGCCGGTGTCGATCTGCACGAAACCCAGGCGCGCGTGATGAATCATCTGCGCGGCCATGTGATAATTGTGGCAGCCTTCGCCGCCAGCCAGTTTCACCGTGCCGCAGTCGTCGGCGATCTGCGCGTACGCGTCGAGCGCCCCCGAGACGAACGGTTCTTCCAGCCACAGCGCGCCGCAATCGCGCAGCGCCGGTACGGTCTGGCGCGCCCGAGCGACGTCGTCGATCCAGTACGTGCCGACATCGATCAGCAGAATGCCATCACCGCCGAGCCCCTCGCGCGCCGCGAAGGCGTGATCGCGATCGGCCGCCGGCGTGCCGCGCCCGAACGGCCCCCAGCCAAATTTCGCCGCGCGAAACCCGCTGGCGCGCGTCTGTCGCGCCTTCTCGAATGTCTCCTGCGCCGTGTTGCCGAAGAGCTGCGACGCGTACGGCAATTTCGGAAACGCGCGTGGATAGCCCAGCAGCTTATACACTGGCTGATCGAGTTTTCGTCCGAGCAGATCCCAGAGCGCAATATCGATCCCGGAAAGCGTATGATCGGCCTGCAGGAGATCGAAGCTGTTCTCGCGCACAAGATTGCCGATGCGCGTGATGTCGCCCACGCCATCCAGCTTCTGCCCCAGCACCGAATCCTGCACGCCCTTGCACGCCGTATGCGACATCGGCGCGACCAACGCCGCAATCGAAGCCAGCGGCGAAGCCTCACACTCGCCCCAACCCGTATACCCGCCCGCGCGTACCCGCACGAGCAGCGCGTCCTGGCTCCCATCCCCAACATCCTTCACCACCGGCATCGAAAGATAAAAAAAGTCCACACTCTCAATCTTCATTCGCTACCTCGACATTCGACATTCGACATTCGACATTCGACATTCGACATTCGACATTCGCTAATACGTCGCCCGCCCACCCGACAGATCAAACACAAAGCCCGTCGTGAAGCTGCACTCGTCGGACAGAATCCACGCACTCAAACCCGCGATCTCATCCAGCGTCCCGCAGCGCTTCATTGGAATTTTGTCGGTCATGTACTTCACCTGCTCGGGAGCCACCTGGTCGACCAGCGCCGTGCGAATGACCGCCGGCGCCACGCCATTGATCGTGATCCCCGTTTCGGCGAATTCCTTGCCGATCGCTTTCACCAGTCCAATCACGCCCGCCTTGCTCGCCGAATACCCGCACATCCCCGGATTGCCCTCTTTTCCTGCGATGGAAGCGATTAGCAGAATGCGGCCCCGATTCGTCGGGGTCATTAACTCGAGTGCAAACTTCGTCACGAGAAACGAGCCGCGCAGATTGATCTGGCAAACCTGGTCAAACGCCTCGACCGAGTAATCCGTGATCTTCACCGCCGTCGGCCCGGTCACGCCGGCGGAATTCACCACCGCGTCGACGCGTCCGAATTCGCTCTGAATGAACCCGAACGCCGCGCGCACGGAATCCGCGCTCGAAATATCAATCGCATGAGTCGCGACTTCTAATCGGAGGCGTTTGAACTCCGCAGCAGTGCTTTCCAGCATCGCCACATCGCGGTCGAGCAGAATGCTCAGGCCGCCTTCACTGGCGACGCGTTGCGCGATACTCTTGCCGATTCCCGCCGCGCCGCCGGTAATCGCCACGATTTTGTTTTCGAAACGCGTCATCGGTTCAGCTCATCCAGGGCCGGGGAATCGAAACGACAGAGACAACTTGCCCGCGAAATACCTTGGCGTTCCACGCCTGCGTAATCACGTAGCCATCGTGCGGAGCCAGAATGTCGGCCGCCGGCGCATCAATCTGGTCGAAATCGTGAAGCGCCCCGATGCGCTGTCCTTTCGTTACTTTCTCGCCGCAGGGAACCGTCGGCTCGAAGTGCCCGGTGAATTCAGCCGGGACGTAACAGGAAAGCTCCGAGTTATCCACAAGAATCTGCTCGCCAGTCGACCAGTGTTGATTCTTAGGCAGCTGGCCGTCCAACTGTTCGTGCGCGATGCAAGCCGTGAGAATGCCCTGCCGCGCCATCGAAACACCTTCCTGCAACACCGCGCAACCCCAGCCAAATTCACTGCCGATCGTGATTTTGCCCAGCCGCTCGGCCATGCTGGTCAGCAAGCCCGGCGTGCCGTTCTGGTAATTCATGGTGAAGCGGGAACCAAACCCGCGCGCTGTCTGTTCCATCGCGCGCCGTTGGTTCTGATCGGCGACGTGATGAAAGCTCGTGCACGGCACGAAGCGCGCGACGTTGCCGCCGGAATGAATGTCGAGCACCACATGAACCTGCGGAAAAATCACGCTGCTGACGAAATGCGCGAAGCGCTGCGTGATCGTCCCGCGCTCTTCGCCGGGAAACGCGCGGTTCAAGTTCACATTGTCGTCGGGCGTGTCGCGCACGCCCGCGTTAAACGCCGGCACGTTCAGCGTCGGAATCAGCACGATCCGCCCGCGCACGCGCGACGGGTCGATCTCGTGGAGCAGATGCTTGATCGCGATCGGCCCTTCGTACTCGTTACCGTGCGTGGAACCGATCGCCACCACGCCTCGTCCCGGAGCCTGCTCGCGGCCGGCCAGCACCGTCACCGGCACAAAATAATCGCCCCAGTACGTCGGGTGCTCGAAGCGGACGAAATAATCCCGGCGCCCCGGCGTCGTGAAATCGATCGCAGCAGGCGCGACAATTTGTCGTTTCATTGAGCACTCTCCAGTTGAGAATTTTCGCCGGTTACCATTTGTAATTTGAATACGTCTTCGCATCGACAGGGTCGGCGAAGTTGCGGTACTTCGGGTTGCGCGTCCAGTGCGCCGTCCCGGTGAAGAGCGGTTTCAAATTCGCCGGCACGCGCTGCAGAAATTCCGCCGAGATCGGCGCGTTATCCCAATAGGGGAACAGCCGCGCGGAGTACCCGCAGATCATGATCGTGCGTTCTTTGTCCGACCGAATCTGCCCGGTGCCGTGAATCAGCGTTTCAGCAAAGAGCAGCGTCGACCCCGCCGGCGCGATCACCTGATGCACGAGCTTCGGGTCGCGGTACGCGCACTCAATCAGCTTCTGTTCGTCGACATCGGTCTTGTGGCTGCCGGGAATCACCACCGTGCCGCCGTCCTCAGGGCCCAGGTCGGTGAGGTTGGTGAGCGTCTTGACGAAATTGCAATGATACAGCCCGTTTTTCGTGTGGCTGCCGAACGGCACATCGGTGCCGCGATGCAGACCGTAGTTGGGCCGCTCTTGATACGTTTCGGGAATGCGGCGGTTGATGATCGCGCCGACTTCGCAGATGCGCGCTTCGCCGCCGATCAGTTCCTCCGCCATGCCCAGCAACCGCGGATGGGTGCAGTACGCGGTGATCGCCGGATCGGCCTCGACCAGCGCGGTCATATACGTGTGATGTGGATTGGTCTTCCCCACGATCGCGTTGCGCACGCGCGCCTTGGGATCGTTGAGCGCCGTATGGTCGCGCTTTACTTTATGAATCGCCTCGCGCAGCGTCCCTGTCTCGTCGGCCGTGAGTGTGTTGGGAATGACGACGTAGCCAAACACATCCAGGTGATACCGCTGCTCGGAAGTCAGCACCGGAAACGGGCGGTCGTACTTTGATTCGTCCATGCATGCGCTCCTCTTTGAGACCCAAAAGAGGATACGACGCGCGAGTAACACAATCCTGCAAATGGCATACAGAATCGTGCAAACTGCTATTTCAATACAGTGATACTCGTCAGCGGATGCCAGCCGTCATCGGTCTTGCCATCGATGGCGAACCACACTTTCGGCGTGTTCGTCTGATCGACAATGCCGAGGGCCACCGTCGCATCGCCGCCCTCCAGATCCGCCGGAATCGTGAAATTCTCGACGCAGACGTTGTGCCCCGGCAGCCACGTGCGAATGTCTTCCTGCAGCTTCACCACGTGGCTCTTCGCGCCCTGCTTGAAGCGCAGCGCCAGCCGGTACGGCCGGTAGATCGGCGCACACCCGACATTATCCGCGAACAGCGAAATCGACGCCGTCGCGCCCGGTCGTGCTTCCAGAGGCAGCACGATCTGACGAACCGCGAAGCGGTAGCCAATCTTCCGGTCGAACGCGAGCAGCTTCTCCATCGTCTTCTCCGGAAAAAAGACGCTCTTCGGCATGAACACCGACGTGTGGTATTTGTAGCCTTCTTCAATAATGCGATCGATGTCGTAGTTGTACATCACCCAATGCGCCACGGTCGCCGACGCTTCCATCGTCACCGGCGCGGTCTTCCAGGCGTCGCTGGCCCCAGCCTCGTGAACCGTCTGCGCGTAACAATCGATCATGTGGTTCCAGCCCAGGTGCTCGGGCACATCCAGCACGTTGGCGATGTGATAATCGCCGTACGAATCCGCGCGCCAGCCGACCGGCTTGCCGCCAGCGGACCGTGCTTTAAACGCGTGAACCATGCCGGGTGTGCCGAGCATCCCGACCAATTGCGTCTTCGGAAAACTCTCCAGATACACGTCCGCCAGTTTCCGCGCGGTCGCCTCGGTCGAATTGCCGCCCGCTTCGCCCCAGAACCCCGCGTACGCGATGTCCACGCTCTCCAGGTCCGGATGCCCATCGAAGCGTTCGCCAAACGCGCGCACGTAATCGCTGAAATGCTTCACGTAAAGCGGATCGTTACAGTCCGGTTCGTTCTTGCCGAACGGGCCGTGCTCAATCCACGCCGCGCCGGTGTCCCAGTACCAATCCGGCACGTCGACAGAAATTTCCGGCGGATGACGCTTCGACTTCGGCGATTGCTTTTTGTAATCGACCGCGCGCGCGTACGGTTGAAAGCGCAACTGCGCCGTCTGCCCGCGCTCCCGCGCCGTGTTCAGAGTGGCTTCGACAAAATCCCAGTGGTACTTGCCCTTCTGCGGCTCCATCCACGCCCACGGCCAGCGGCAGTACGTCAGCGTCGTGCGCGGCACAAATTTGACGTTCTCTCCCGCCTTCGTCTTCCGCGGAAAATCGATCGGCCCTTCCCAGTCGTGCCACGCGAACGAGACGTCGAGCGCTTCGCCTTGAAAGCGCTGAAACGTCGTCGTCCCGCGATGAGGATTATGAATGTAGTCGAACGATTCCTGTGGCCGCACCCGCTGGATCGCTTCATCCTTGCCAAACGCGTCGCGCCAGTGACGGATGCGCGGCCGGTGGATCGGCGTGAAGCTGGCGCTGGCATTGATCTCGCCCAGCGTCCACGCCAGTTGGTTGTCGACGCCAAAGAGCTTCGCCCAGCCCGCGATCGTATCCGGCCTCGGCGCCAGCTCCGTAAAGCCCGGCAGCTCCTGCAGTGTCTCGAGCACCGGCGCGGCGAATTTGTTCCGCGGCGAAAACGTCTTCTCCCAATGCTTGCGCGACGTCCACGCCGCCGGCAGCGTGGCGCCGGCCGCCGGAGCCGCCGCGACCAGCTTCATGATCTGGTCGATCACCTGCCGCCGCGTCAGCTTTTTGGACGCAGTTTTCCGTGAGCGCGCTGGTTTTTTCGCCATGACGGATGCTCTCCGCGACGTGTTGCGACTCCGCTACTTCTTTTCTGCCACGAGCACGTTTACTTCCGTCTTCAACTCCTCCGGCTTCGTCTTGCCCGGATCGGAAACATAAACTTCCCACGCCGGTCCGGCCATCTTCTGTTCCCTGGTCTTCAGCCATTCCATCACCGCCGCGTACGTCTTGGGCAAGTTCTCGTACGGACCGGTGTGGATCGTCGCCGCGACTTTCCCCGCGGGAAGTTCGCTGGCCACGATCTCTCCCTCGCCCTTGGTCCCGTCCGGCACGACAACGCCCGCTTCGATCTCGAAGTTTTCGCCGTCGGCCGTGGTGTACAGCGCAATCGGCGCGGACGGAGCGATCTTATTGGCGTTCAGAAACGCGAACACCTTCGGATACACCTTGCCCAGCGCAATGCCGATCTCGGCCTTCTTCGCCTTGGTCTTGATGATCAGCGTCGACTGCTTCTTGACGTCTTTCAATTGAATGTCGAGCTTCGCGTCTTCAGCCGCGCAGGCGAAGACCGCGAGCGACAGAAAGGCCAGCACGGATTTCCGGAACATGCGTTTCTCCCCGAATGAATGAGATGGATACACGCATGCGTACCGGAAAACCGTCGATTTCAAAGTCGCATTTTGTAGTCCGGGCGGCTCGCCCGGACCACGGTGACTCCGGCCCCGGACTACAAAGCAGATCAGAAATCCGCGGACGTGTCCGGCGTCGGCATCACAACCTTCGGCTTGGCGGGCGTTCCCGGTGGGACGGGTTTGATCGTGTCGTTGGCGTTCCGTTCGATCACCACATCGCGGATCAGCGTCTGGTCCGACCAGATGTAAAACGCGCACTGGTCGTGTGCGGTATCCAACAGCGGCGCGGGGTCGTCGAACGATAAGACTACCGTGTTCTCCATCAACATCGTGATCGTCCCGCCGACGCGGCGCAGTTCCAGGTTGACCCAGCGGTCGGCGGTCTCCGGCGTGGGCGCATCGACGCTCTTCAAGATCTGGCGCTCACGCTTGATCTGCGCGATGCCGCGCGCCCATTCGGCAAAATAACCATCCATCGTCCCCGGCGCTCCCTGCACGCCGAAAAATAGCCCGATGCTCACCTGCTCAGACGTCTTCGGCCGCAGCGCTTTAAAACGCACGCGCAGATCGCCCGGTAGCGACGCGCGAATGCCGGCGTAGACCTCGCCTTCGTCGTCGCTCTTCAGCAACAGCGCCTTTTTCGCTTCGAAGTACTCCACGGTTCCGGTGTCACCTTTGGAAACACGCTGCGGAGCCGCCGCATCGTCGAACGCATCTTTAAACGCAACCTCCCATTTCGGCTCCCGCGTCGCCACCGCCGCAAGATGCGTGCGGCTGACCGTGACGCTCCGCTTGGGCACCGGCACGGCGCGCAGTTGCGCCTGCGCCTGCGCTTGGGCTTGAGCTTGAGCTTGCGCCTGGGCTTTTGCCAACGCCGCAAGCTGAGCCAATTTGGGATCGGGCGGCGGCACGTTCGGAAGCACAGGCGGTGGAATCTGCGGGGGTTCCGCAGTGCCGTGAAGCCGCTTCGTACTCTCCGTCGAACGCCAGATCAGCGCCCCGCCGGCAAACGCCAGCGTCGCGACCACCACGATCACCATGACAAAGTAACGCATTCAAGGACTCCGTTCCGGTTTTGTAGAACCGCTCCTTTCTGACAACGTCACGGCGAATTTGTTACGCAAATTCGCAACGTTCAAACGCCGCCGTTTCCATACACCAAAACAGGATAGGGAAAATTTTCCCTATGATATAAAATACATATATAAATCTTAATGAACTTTATAATATTGATTTAACGCAGACTGTATTATAGGGTATTTGGCGACCGACGATCCCTCTCACCCGCGACGACAGGAGAACCGCTCACAATGGACGACGTGATCTTTTCGGACGGAAGTCTGCGCGCCACGCTCAGCCGCGAACACAGCCAGCTCTTTCTCGCCCTGGAGGATCTCGCCCACGGCAAGAAATGGGGGCGCGTCCCGCTGCTCGAACTGGAAGTCTTCGACAAAGCCGAAGACCGCGTCGAGCTGCTGACCGAATTCCGCATCGATTCCGTCGCCAAAGTCAACCACGGCGTCCACGTCATCGTCGGCAGCTCCGCCAAGCACGTCAGCCTCGGCGTGTGGGTGCGGATCCTCAACGGCGAACTGGCCGTGCTCGTCCCGCCGACGGAAATCTACGAAACCAACACCACGCTCTTCCGCCTGAAGTCCGTCAACATACTCCCCGGCCTGATGCGTCTGGAACGCTCGAGCCGCAGCCGTGCCAGTTTCGTGCTCCCGCTGGCCAGCGGCGCCGTCTGCCATCCCGACGGCAAACCAAAAGTCTCCGAACGCTTCATGATCTACGGCGAGCAGCAGCGCTGGGAGTTGCTCCCGCTGATGCCCATCTGTGCCGCGCACGGCCCCGATGGCGGCCTGATCGCGCTGGCCGCGTCCGGCGCACCCGACACCGAATGCCGTCTCAACACCGACGGCGCCGGCGGCGGCGACATCGGCTTCGCCGTCTCGCTGCGCATGTTCTGGCCCGATCCCGTCGACCTGGAAAACCGCGAACTCCGTTACGCGCCCCTCGCTCCCGGCGCCGACGCCGTTCACGCCACCGCCAAGCGCCTGCGCCGCCACGTTATGGACGACTTGAAGAAACCGACGCTCAAAGCACGCGCCGCCGAATCGCCGGAAGTGGCCTACATGCTCAACGCCTACATCATGAAGCTCTTCTTCGCCGTCGAAAACCGCGGCATCATGATGGAAGGCAAACCGAAGGAAGGGAACATCACCTACCGCCGCGTGATGAACTTTGCGGAAGCCGGTGAAGGCCTGCGCAAACTCCGCCACGCCGGAATCGACAAAATTCTCGGCCACGGCGTCGGCTGGAATCCCCGCGGCCACGACGGCCTCTGGCCCACGCGCTTTCCCATTGACGAACGCCTCGGCGGTGAGTCCGGTTTCCGCGACTTGATCGGCCTGGCATCCAGTCTCGGCTACGCCATGAACGTCCACGACAACTGCCTGAGCACCTACACGTCTTCGCCGGATTTTGACGTCGACACCGTCATCCACGACATGTTCGGCGACCCGTCCGCTGGCGGCGTGTGGGGCGGGGGAGTTACGTACCTCCGCTGGATCGAAGCGCTCTCCGACGAAAAACTCGAACAGCCCTTCCGTCAACTCAAAGCACTCGGGATGAAAGGTCCGCTCTACATCGACGCGATGGGCAGTCCCCTGCGCGTCAATTATCACCGCAAGCACGGCGGCCCGCGCAGCGGCTACTGCAAAGGCGTCGACCGCATTCTCTCCTCTGCGCGCAACGTCTTCGGCGCCGTCGGCACCGAGAATGGATTCCTCTACGCCACGATCAACGCCGATTTCGTCGAGAACTGCGCCAGCGGCTATCACATCCAACTGCAGCGCGCCGAATGGCCGATCTCCTCACTGATCGACAAACGCGTCCCGCTCTGGCAGCTGGCGATGCACGGTCTGATCGTGCTCGAAAACCAGGGCTGGGAATGGAAGGACACGATGCGCACGGTCCTCTTCGGCGACCACCCCCGCGTCGAATGGTCCGCGCACCCCGGCATCATGCCCGTGCTCAACGACACGCTGATCGCCGCCCTGAAAACCAACTACGACCTCGCCCTGAAAAAGTACGGCTACCTGCAGACGCTGGAACTGATGAGCCACACCGAACTGGCTCCCGGCGTCGAACAGACCGAATTCGAAGACGGCACGCAAGTCCGCGCCGACTTCAACGCCGAGCAACTCTTCGTCAACGGCAAACGCATCCCCGCCCCGCAAGACGCCACGATGATCGCGAACGTGGCGTGAGGGAGGACGGAAGGACTGAGGACTGAGGACTGAGAAAAAAACTCGCCGCTTTTCAGCGGCGAGTTTTTTTACGAAGGGTGGCCCGGCCCCTCGGGCCGGGTTGCGTTAGCAACAAGAAGCTCCAGGACGGATTCGCCAACCTCAAAACACAACCGACTTCGCAGATACCCGATGAGCGAAACGACGCGCATTTCTCCCCCTATAAAAAAAGAGGGGCTGGGGGCCAAGTCAGCCGGGAGCGCGTCGCCCAACCAATCCAAGTCCCGAAGGGACCACGGAGCATAGCCGGGGGCCGGCCTGAAAGGCCGAGCCCCCGGACCGATTTCCCCGTCACGGCAGCGCCCTGAAAGGGCGCCGGAAGTGCTAAAATCTCTCCACTTTTCCCTTGCCAACCGCCCCCACATTAGGGTAATCTTCACCCACCTGCGAACGTCCGTCCTTATCGCTGAAACGCGGTCCGGCGCTCGCCAACTTTCTCCCACACAACCCAGCACACCGATCAAAGCGCCTAGCGCCTTCGTGTCGCTCCGTGGGCAAAGAAAGGAAGTACCTATGAAAACG
>JBBRPR010000102.1:0-16834 GCA_038227875.1 Planctomycetota bacterium | reverse complement strand
CGGCGCGGTGCTCGGAGCCGGTGCGCAGACTCTGTCTGTGACGTTCACACCCACCGACGCGACCGACTTCACGACCTCGACGCAGTCCGTTTCACTGACCGTGAACAAGGCCACGCCGATAATCACCTGGGCCAATCCCGCCGCGATCACCTACGGCACCGCGCTGAGCGCCACGCAACTCAACGCCACGGCCAGCGTGCCGGGAACATTCGTTTACACATCGGCCAGCGGCACGGTGCTCGGCGCGGGCGCGCAGACGCTGTCAGTCACCTTCACGCCGACCGACGCGACGGACTACAGTTCTACAACGAAGACGGCCACGCTCGCCGTGAACAAGGCAGCTCTAACGATCACGGCCGATTCAAAAACGAAGACGGTGGGTGCAGCTCTGCCCGCCCTGACGGTCAGCTATTCCGGATTCGTTAACGGAGACACGTCCGCCAGCTTGAGCACATCTCCCACGCTGGCCACGACCGCCACGGCCGGCAGTCCCGCGGGAACATATCCAATCACCGCCAGCGGCGCCGTCGCTGCAAATTACTCCGTCACGTACGTCGCGGGCACACTTACGGTCGCCAACTTGATTACGCCGACCATCGCGTGGGCCGCTCCCGTCGCAATTAACTACGGCACCGCCTTGAGCTCCACGCAGCTCAATGCGACGTCCAGCGTGCCAGGAACGTTTATTTACACCCCGGCCTCCGGCACGGTGCTGAATGCCGGAACGCAGACGCTGGCGGTCACGTTTACTCCCGCCGATACGGCAACCTACGCCAACGCGACGGCGAGCGTCACGATCGTCGTGAACAAAGTTACCCCCATCCTCACCTGGTCCAATCCCGCAGCAATCACCAGCGGCACGGCGCTAAGCGCCACGCAGCTCAACGCCACGGCCAGCGTGCCCGGAACGTTTGTATACACGCCCGTCAGCGGCACGGCGCTCGGCGCAGGGACGCAGACGCTCACCGTCACATTCTCGCCGACCGACGCCACGAACTATACGGCCGCGACCAAGTCGGTCTCACTGGTCGTCACTGCCGTCAACTACACCATCACCGCCTCAGCCAGCGCGGGCGGAACAATTTCGCCCACTGGCGCGACATCACTCGCCTCGGGAGCAAGCCAGGCCTTCACCATCGCAGCGAACACCGGTTTCGTGATCTCTGATGTCAGCGTGGACGGCGTTTCCATCGGCGCGGTGGCCTCGTACACGTTCAATAACGTGACTGGCGACCACACGATTTCGACGCTCTTCACCACCGCGGACACGGGTGGCGGTGGTGGCGGCGGCGCGACACCTCCGCTCCCCATGAATCTGAGCAAGTTCAAAGGCGCCGTAAGCTTCGTGACGACGGGTTCCGATTCCGCCGCGGTCAGCGGAATTCTGCCCAACTTCGTGGCATCGAATCTGACCGGAAAAGTCGCGACATTGACACTCGGCGGCGTGAGCTTCAATTTCACGCTCGATAAGAACGGGAAGTCAGCCTCTGCCAACGGCTCGTTCGCGCTTACCATCAAAGCGCCCAAAGCTAAAAAAGGCGTCACTGCAACGGTGCTTCCCGCGAACGTACCGTTCAAAGCCACGCTCAAGAAAGGCAGCTGGGCATCGGCATGGTTAGCGGCGGGCATGTTGTCTAAGACGGCATCGGGAGTCCACCCCTGCGTCCTGACCGTGAGCATCAGCGGCCAGAACTACACCGCAACCTTCGACCTCAAATCCAAGGTAAAGGCCACCGGCGCACTGCTCTCAAAGTAACGCAATCCGCTCCGAGAGATTCATAGCACGAACCTTGGGACGAATCGTCAGCGCGCAAATTTTACACGGACACGCGTTACCGACGCCCCCTTGCAAGGCCGCCGTCCTACATTTATAACCAAAGCATGAACGGCGAGTTCACCATCACCGTTCACCCGAATATCGGGAGCGATGGCAGAGTGGTCGATTGCGGTAGTCTTGAAAACTACTAGGCCCGCAAGGGTCTCGGGGGTTCGAATCCCTCTCGCTCCGTTAATCTGAATTGTTTGATTTAACCAGCGGCCAAATTTGGACGCGACGACCGCGGCGGTGAACTCACACCCCTTGGCGAGTCACTGGTTCTACCGCGCCTCGTTGGGTTGGTAGTGGCCGGGAGAAATAATGCCGTGGGGGTCGAGCGCGGATTTGATGCGGGCGGTCACGTCGAAGTAGACCGACGACGCTTGGCCCAACTTTTCCATCCCTGAATTTCCCATCCGGTACGGGATATATCCCTCCGCGACGAGCGCACCGAGCGCCTCCGCGTGGCACGCCGACGCCCGACGCCGCTCGTCGGGAATGGATTTGTCGAACGCGATCGTCGTCACGGCGCACAGCGAGCGCGCGGTCACCATCGAGAACGTAGTCAGGTAGTCGAAGCCGTAGCGATTGAAAATCGGTTCCAGCAACGCGTTGACCCGTTCAATGTGCGCGCGCTTCATCGGCAACACCGGCGAGAGCCACAAAAATCCCGCGTTGTGATCGAGCGGATCGGCGGAGCGCTCCGGACCCTCCGCGGGCGCGTTGCGCACGCGCCAGAGGCCGCACTGCACGCAATTGTCCGGTGAGCGGCCGCGCAGCAGGTCGAATCCCAATTCCACTTTCTTGAACAACCTCGCCAGAGTGGCGCCGATTCCAAACGTGGTGAGCACATTGATCGCGCGGCGCGCCCAGCGCATGCGGCGTTCGTCGAAGAAGACCAGCGTGTTGAGTCCCGTCACTTCGCGGAGCGCTTTGCGCACTTCCGCTTCCGCCGCGGCCACGACCGCCTTCGATCCGTAGAGCGCACCCGAACCGGACCACGCGGATACGCCGTGGCGCTTGCCGATGCTGCGCCGGACTTCTGCACTGAGCGGCGTCTGGCCCTGCATCTCCTCCCACGGATACGCCTGGGTCATGGAGATCACGCGCAGATCGTTGCCGATGTGGATCGGCGTGGTGAGCGTGCCGTTCATCCGCAACGGACGCAGCGCGTCCACGAGGCCGCCGATGTCTTCCGGATTCTTGACGCTGAAGAAGAACGCTTTGAAGCATTCCGGCTTGGGCAACAGCCAGAACGTCATCTGCGTTACGATTCCCAGGTTCGACTGCGTAAAAATTCCGTCGAGGTACGGGCCGACGCCCCATTTGTAAACGGAAGCAGCCTGCGCATTTTCGAAATGTCCGAAGCCCGTTTTCAACACGCGGCCGTCAGCGAGCACGATTTCCATCCCGCAGGTGTGCAGAAATCGATCGCCGTGCGGCGTGTGCCCAAACCCGCGCTCCAGCGTATTGCCCACGATGCTGGCTGATGGCCCGGCGACCGTCGCGTCGGGCATGAATGGCAAATCGTGAGCTTCCAGATATTCAGCCAGTTCCCCCTGCGTCACACCGGGCTCGATGATCGCGTAGCCGAGTTCCGCATCCACTTCCACGATGCGGTTCATGCGTTTCAGATCCAGCAGGATCTGTCCGTGCGTCAGCGCGCAGGCATCGCCATAGCCCCAATTCTTTCCGCCGCTGATGGGATGAATTGGAAATTTAAAACTCGCCGCAATCTTGACCACCGCCTGAACTTCCTGCGTGCTGGCCGGCTGTACGATCACGCGCGGCACCGTTCCGGTAGGCAGCGTGGTGCGCGCTCGCCGCTTACGAACTTCCGCGTCGTCCTGGACAAACCCCTCGCCCACCACCGCGCGCAACGCGTCGAGCACGCGCGGAAATGCATCGGCGGCGTTGGCGAATTCCGCCTCGGCGCAGCGGGTGCTCGAAAGCGTTTGTGTTTCGATAGAGCTCACGATGATCGACTACCTCGCTCAGAGTTGCGTGCGGCCGCGATCTTTTAGAGTTCTTGTGATGCGAATTTTCAGGACTGGCGCTGCAACCCGAAGTAGCGCGCTTCTTCCGCGGACATCGGCCGGTGCTGGCGCGCCAGGGATTCGGCGATCGCCGCCTCTTCCGCTTCGGAATACGGATACGCGTGCAGCCGGTTGCCGCTCGAATCGCGCCCTTCCGTAAAGCCCGAGCCTTTGACCGCGGCTTCAATCTCAGCCAGATTCAGTCGCAGCAGCACTGCCGGCGCGCCTTGCACGCGCGAACAGCGACGCTCGGGTCCAACCTGCGTAAACAACAGCAGCCGCCGGTAATATTTCACATGCGACGGATTGACTTCAATCACCAGATCGGTGCAACCCCGGATGAAACGCGAGAAGATGTAGCAGTAGTTGAACATTCGCAGCAGCAGACTTTTGGCGTCCGCGCACGGTTCTTCAATCGCCAAGCGCGTGACTTCCGCCAGCCGGCAGCCCCGCGCGCGCAACGCGTCAACTTCCGGACGGTAAATCTCATCGCAGGGCAATCCCTCATCGGAATCGAAGACCAGCGAGAGCGTCGCCGTCGCCTGACCGTCCGCGTTTTCCGCCAGCAACGTCAGCGTCTGGTCGATGGCATCAAAGGGTGAGAGACACAATCCGGTTCCTTCGTTCCGCGCGTAACCCGACCGCCGGTACACGCGGTGCGCCAGCGCGTAGGCCCGCTGCCGCGACTGCCGCGTGGCCGCCGCGACGATGCGGCACGCCGCATTCGCGTCGCTCTCCGCGGCGATATCCAGAGCGACACCCTGCTCCGCATCATCCCGGATCGCCCGCAGCACCTGCGATGCCTTCGACGGCTGCCGCGTGTAGCGCGTCTCGGGGCACAGGCCCAGGACATCCATGTCTTCCACCCTCAGCATGGCGACCTCCGCGTTCGGTGCACTACTCGATTTTGAAATGGCTCAGAAACTTATCCTGCCTGGGCGTCCAATCGGCGGGCAACTTTCTCATCCGGAAATCGCGCAGCGTCAGGGCTGCATTGGTCAGGATGCCGACGGAATACCGTCCAGCCTTCATCGTCGTAATGCCTGACATGATTTTTGTTTCGGGGTCGCGCAGCGCGATCAGTTTCATGCCGTCAGCGGTATTCCACACCACGATGCGAAAGACGCTCTTCGATTTCCGAACGCTGTGACCGCCAAAAATTTTCCCCTGCAGCGCTTCGTCGAAGACCACGACAGCGATTTCATTGCGGTCGGATGCGTCGGTGTCGTCCAGTGTGGCCGACCACTCCATCGGACCGGATACGTCCTTACTGAATACAATCACGTTATGATCGGGAAGCTTCGGATCCCGCTGCGCCAGCACCGTGCCCGTCGGAGTCTGCTCAATCTTCCAGATTGCCGAGCCACCGCGGCTGTTGGAGAATTGAGAGAACTGCTGAGTGTCGTGGCTGCCGTCAAACTTCCCATGGAGCGTGAACGATGTATCCACGCTCACCGGAATCCAACCCGGGTCCTCGCTTTGCACGGTGACCGTGTCCGGAATTTTCGCGGCTTGCTGCGCCGCTGGAGTGCCCGGAGTTGAGGTTCTCCACGCGATGGCCGCTCCGCTCGCCAGCACCACCGTCACCGCCAGCACGGCCCAAGGGCCGCTCCCGGCCGAGCCCGCTTTAACCACCGCGCGCCTCGAGAGCGCCCTGGCCGCCGGCTTGCCGACGTTGTCGATGCATTTCAGCACCCGCAGCGCCGCGCCCGGAGGACAAGTCTGGCCGGTCGTCATCGCTTCAAACAAATTCTCCGCACTGACCAGCGGTACCACCGCGGCGACGCCTGCCTTCGTCAATCCATTCCGCAACCGCGACAGCGCCTGTTGAATTTTCGATCCAACGGTGGGCTGCGAGAGATTGAAGAATTCGCTGATCTGGCGGTGCGACATGTTCGCGCCGAAGCTGCACGCCAGAAGCTGCGAATCGAGCTCCGGCAATTCCTCGAGCTGACTGCGCAGCGCGCCGATCAATTCCGTGCGCTCGGCCGCGTCTTCCGCGGCGGAAATCGCACGTCCACATTCAATGGTGCTCATACGCTCCTCGCGTCGGACGCTGCGCGTCCGGTTCCGTTTAAGATTGAGGCTTTTTCCCGATACGATCCGCAGGATCCAGTTGGCCGCGTTGGCTTCGGGCCGCAGCGTTTTCGCGTTAAGCCAGACGGCGAGCATCGACTCCTGCAACGCCTCTTCGGCCAGCGCGGAGTTGCGCAGAATGTGGTAGGCCATATTGTACGCGCGTTCGCGATGCCGTTCGACCAGCTCGGTAAACGCACCGCGGTCACGTTGTTCCGCGATGGCGTTTAAAAGGGCAAGGTCGTCGGCCGTGTCCATGGCAGCTCCGCGCGGTTTCAGTTCGAGAGCTGCCATTGTAATCCCTTTTGGCGCCGAAGCCGCAGCCCTGTTCCCGAATCCTCTACCTATCCAAGTCCACTGTTTGGGAAGTGATAAGAGAAATTTGAAATTCTTTTCTCTATACTACTAAGCGTTTATGCTAAAGAGGTTAGGATATTGCGATAAGGATGTTGCCGACGACCTCGGATGGGCTAGAAAATTATCAGTTCCAATATGTGCCTGAACTGAGGCGTTCGATTTCGTATGAATGGTCTAACTCGATGATCCCATCCGAGTATAGTTTGCCAGTTGCCGCTGACGATCGCGACCGCAAGCTTCTATCCGATATCAATAGCTTGGGTTGGCACGTCATCAATATCTTTGAGGATGAGACCGGCCCAGC
Source organism: Planctomycetota bacterium (assembly GCA_038227875.1). Lineage (GTDB taxonomy): Bacteria > Planctomycetota > SZUA-567 > H5-PLA8 > H5-PLA8 > JBBRPR01. Next base: position 10,245 of record JBBRPR010000102.1, on the reverse strand, counting down.
CTTTTCTTTTTCGGTAGGATTCTACCTCTCGTTTGGCGCACCCGAAGTTCTGATCATGGGGTTGAAGCATTCAATTGCGCATCATTTAATAAATTTAATCGGCCTTCGCCTAAAGAACGGCAAGCGCTACAGGGAATACGAACGAGCAAGCGATCTGGCGGAGGGTTTTGATTGCACTTTCGTCTCAATTGGGCTGGAACATTACGAGGAATATCTTGGATATGCAAATTGGTTCTACAGATCACTAAACCAGCCCTATCCAGCAACTCAATTAATCTGGCCCGACAAGCAGGGAAAGTTTCCTTGGGAAGCTGGATATGACGAAAGATTTCTTGAACTGCAAAGACTCTTGAGTGATCTGTCTCCAGAGAAGTAAATCCACATGACGGATGAAGTCAAAAAATCGGTGGGTGATTACACCATTTAAGCAGTACTTCTCCTTTATCTATTAATTTGACAACGCCCTTTCCCACATGGTTTATTGCACTGCCCGCTGCTGAGGGCGCTCATAGCCCTTCCCCCAACGACGGCGCCAGATCGCACGTCGTTGCTTCGTTTTCAGCCGCCAGCGTTACTGTCGGCCACCAAAACTTGAATCAAAAATTGAATCGCACGGCTCGACAGAGCTCGTGTAAGGGAGCACGCCATCATGACAGACGATCGTTTGGAAAAAGTCGATGAGAATTCGTTCCGCGTCGTGAATCCGTCCGGCGTCGATGCGGTCCTCTTTGCCAACGCTCAGGTTCCCGTTGAATCCGTGGCGATCAACGAACTGGTCGCGATGCTGGAATTACAACGCACCGTCGAACGCCTCCAGGAAGCGGAGCCGTCCTTCTTCGCGAAGAATCCTCGCATATGCAAAGTTGCCGTGACGCCGGACTTTCATAAGGCGGCTGGCGTTCCCGTGGGCACCATCATGGCCACGCGTGGATTTGTGGTCCCGGCCGCGGTTGGCAATGACATCAATTGCGGCATGCGTCTGCACGTGACCTCTCTGCGTGCGGAACAGATCACCGCCAGGCTGGACACGTTGGAGACGCGGCTGCGGCATGCTTATTTCCAAGGCGGACGCAACATCCCCATGAATCGCGTTCAGCGCGAAGCGCTGATGCGCGAAGGACTGACTGGACTGCTGGAGTCTGTACCCAAGTCGCAGGACACCGGAGTCTGGTCCGTGTTCCATCGCCATGCCACGCGCGACATAACTCGTGTTGAGCAGCGCGGAAGTCTTCCGGCTCATCGCACGTACGGCCTGGACGATTTTCTCGGTACCGCGGACGTCACCCGCGACGGCCAGATCGGCAGCATCGGCGGCGGCAATCATTTCGTCGAAATCCAACAGGTCCATCGCATTCTCGATGGCACCGTCGCACACGCCTGGGGATTGAAGCCCGGCATGGTCACCGTCATGGTTCACACCGGTTCGGTCGCCATTGGCCATCTCTGTGGCAGCCATTACCGCGAGCAGGTCCGCCGCATCTTTCCCATCTCACTGAAGCATCCCGCCAACGGCATTTTTCCATTGCCCGACGGCGATCGTTTCAGCGACGCATCGGCGTTGTTCTGGGACTGCCTGCACAACGCCGCGAACTTCGCTTTCGCCAATCGCATGATGCTTGCGCTGATTGCCGTCAATGCACTGAACGATGAATTCAAAGGCATGGATTGCAATCTGCTTTACGACGCGCCGCACAACATGGTCTGGCGTGAGGAGTGGGACGGCGAAAGCGTCTACGTCCATCGGAAAGGCGCCTGCCCCGCGCGTGGGATGGAGCAGATGGAACAGACACCGTTTGCGTACTATGGCGAGCCGGTGCTCGTTCCCGGCTCGATGGGTGCGTCGAGTTTCGTGCTCGCCGGACTGGGCAATGAATCTTCCCTGTGCAGCGCCAGTCACGGCGCGGGGCGCGTGCTCTCGCGCGGTGATGCGCTGAAGGGCAACAACGAAGCCTTCCGGCGATTCATGGAAGACTTCCGCGTCGTCACGCCGATCGATTTTCGCCGCACCGACATTCGCCAGCGCCGCGACATCGTCGAGAAAAAGCTGGAGGACATCAAGAAGGAAGCGCCGTTCGCCTACAAAGGCATCGGACCCGTCATCAACACGCTGACCGGCGCCGGACTCGCCCGCCCCGTCGCGGAACTCAGGCCGTTGATGACAATTAAGGGGTAGCGTTGGATTGCTGCGCTGGCGAATCCGTTGACGTCTGCTGATGGGCGACTATTTTCTGTCTAACTCTTTCGGAGAAGCAACGACCATGCCCCACCCCTCCACGCTGCGCCACACCCACGAAGGCAAGTCCCTCGCCGTGGTCGGCGACGTCTACCGCTTTCTGGCCACTGGCGAAGACACCAACGGAACGTACGCGCAAATCGAAGCCCTCGTTCCGCCCGGCGGCGGTCCGCCACCACACATTCACACGCGGGGGGAAGAATCCTTTTACGTCATGGAAGGTGAAATCACGATAACGCTCGGCACTGAATGGATCGTCGCGACCGCCGGAATGTTTGCCAACGTTTCCGTTGGCACGCTGCATTCTTTCCGCAACGAGAGCAGCAAGCCCGCGAAGATGCTGATCACCGTCGCACCGGCCGGTCTGGAAAAGATGTTCCTCGAAGTCGGCGTCCCTGTCCCCGCGGGATCCACCACCGCCCCGCATCCGACAAAGGCTGAAATCGAAAAGCTCCTCGCCATCGCACCGAAGTACGGTGTGGAGATAAAAATTTAAACGCGAACGATTGCGCGACTGCAGCAAACAACAACTTACTTTCCCACCCCCACCGTTTTCTCCGCCGCATACTCGAGCTTCACCACGGCGATTCTCCGGCTCAGCCGGTCGCCGCAGTAGACCACGTCATCGGCCACCGCCACGGTGTAGATCCACCAGAACGGAATCTCCGGCGCTGGAATCGCGCTGCCTGGGCCGCCGGAATCGGGGTTGCCGTAGCTGCCGAAAAAAGCCAGCTCATTGCCGCCTGTGTCCAGCACGCCGACGCGAAATCGGCCCGCGTCGGGAAAAAAGCTGCGCCCGTAACCATCGACATCAAAGCGCGGCGATTCGCACAGGCAAATGTCCGGCGTCCCCGCCGTCCGCCACGACGGCACCGGGCTGGCGCCGCCATGAATCCACTTCGCACCTTTCACGTCCGTTTTTCCTTTGAACGCATAATTACACGGCTCGCCGCCGCTACCCAGCTTGATCACGCCGCCGTCCGGGCCGAATTTCGCGATGCTGCCGTAGAGCATCGGGTAACCGTTCAATCCGCCGCACGCTTCCGGATCGTCCGCCCCGTCGGGAATCTTGCCCTGAAAGTCCTTCGGGAATTTCTCCGTCCCCGGTCGCGCACCCAGCGCGACGTAAACATTTCCGCGGTAATCCAGCCGGATGGAATTCACGCTGCGAATATCCGAATCGATCAGCTTCTCTTTTTTCATCGCGCCGCTGGGCGTGTAGACATCGACGTAGTTCATCGCCGGCGACGTGTAATCCTCCTGCCAGATGATGAACACATTCCCCGCCGGATCCGCGTCGATCCCCCGCCCGCGCAACCGCGCCGAGGTGTGGCCGTCGTGCATCCAGCCGTTTTTCTCCTTCGATTCCGGAAACGTCATTGGCTTGAATTCACCGCTGAGCCGCATCAGAAAATTGCCATAGAGCTGCGTGTAGAAATTCCCATCCATCCCCACCGAAATCGGATATCCCACGCCATTCAAACTCTGTGGCGCGGGTCCAAACAGATTTTTCACCGGGTCGAACGTCCGGTTATTGGAAATCAGTTTTTCGTGCACCCGGTCGTACTCCACCGACATCACTGACCCGATGCCTCCCGGTTGCTTCCCCAATTCCACCGGCTTCGCAAACTCTTTGCCCGAATCTTCCACCCGCAACAGCGAATAGCAGTAGCCCGAATGCGTGTTCCCCAGGTACAGCGCCGGGGTCGCCGCAGACGTATCCAGCGCCATGAACGCCGTGTATCCATCGTTCTTGAACGTCGGCAGCGTCGCGCTCGCCACGGGCGTTGCGTCTTTGTAGGAGGTGAACTTCTGCAGCACGTTCACCCCCACGCCGCCCAGCGTGTAGACCGCGCCGGTCGCCGCGTTCACTTTCACGCGCTGCGGTTTATCGGCCTTCATCGCCGCCAGGAATTTTCCGTCCGGTGCAAACACCGCAATGCGATCGTTCTTCAAATCCGCGACGTACACGTTGCCGGCCTTGTCCGTCGCCACGTCGCAGGGATCGTCGAGCAGCGTCTCGCTGTTCCCTGCTTCGCCCACTTTCCCGGCGAAGACCTGCGGCTGCTTGTCCTCGCGGCCGAACTTCAACACCACGTGGTCGGCCGAACCTTTCTTTCCTGTCAGACCCGCCGCGTAAATTGTCTTCTCGTCCGGCGACAGCGCCAGAAACGCCGACCGAGAATTGTTGGGCGAAAGCGCACACGTCAGCAGCCCTTCGGGCGCCACGCTGCCGTCGGGATTCAAATTCATGATGCGCTCCGGACCCGGCTGCGGATAACGCTGCATGTGGTCGAGAATCACCGGGAAAATCACCCGTCCATCCTTGGAAACCACCGGCCCCAGTGCCGGCATGTCGCCGGTGCCGGGTAGCAACTGGCGCGTCTCCACGTTGTAGATGAATGGGACGCTCTTCCCGTCGCCGAGTTCAATGCGCTTAACGCCCTTCAGCTTCTCCGCCGGAATGTTTGCCGGCGTCGGAATGATCGTGCGCACGTATTTTCCGTCGCGCGAAAAAACCGAGCACTGCGCAGTGCCGTCGCCGGGGTGCAATCCGCCCATCACATGGAAGACGAACACTTCGCCCGTCGGCCCGCACGCAATCCCACGCACGGATCCCAGCGTCGACGCGTTATAGCCGATGAATGAATCCAGCTTCGGATGCATCCCCAGCCGCACCCGCGCCGTAAAGGGTCCGGCGGATGCCGAGGGCGTCTGCCCCAGATCGTCCTTCCCGTCCCACGCCACCGACTGCTGCAGCGCATCCGGCTTCAACGGCTCCGGAGCGCCCTTCCCCAGCAACCCCGCGACGAGATGCCGCACGACCTTCCCCTGAGCGCCGACGATCGCCACTTCCACGTCCGTCACCGACGACGCCGTGAACGCAATCGTCCCGCCGTCGCCCGAGCGCGTGAACGTCGGCGGCGCAGTGAAACTCACCGCCGTCTCCTGCGCCAGTGCCCGCGCCAAACACAACGCTGCGAGTAAAATTGAGCCTGCGATGCGCATGGAAACTCCCCCGCTCTGCCCCACTGCACAACTTTTCTGAATCAACGCCCGAACGTTGCCGGCGTGCCCTTCGCCAGTTCCAGCCGGGTCGGAATGCGGATCTGCACCGCCGCCAGGCCGCTGTGTTCGCGCCGCTGCACCAGGCGGAACATCGCCGCCTCCGCCATGTCGCGCACGCGCCACACAATCGTCGGCGGAACCAAAGTGCCCGGCAGGATAGTGCGATAGGCACTGGCGTAATCTTCTTCCGTCGTCCAACTGACCAGGTCGAAGTCGCGGTACAATTTCAGCTTCAACTGCGCCGCCGCCGTCAGAATTGCCGCGGCGTGTCGGCTCCATAGCGTCACGATGGCCGTCGGCCGGTGGCGCTGCGAAAGCAGCTTCAAGGCGGCGTCGAGAACCCCCGCCTCGTCGCATTCCACGCACAGCTTGCGGTCGATCTCCAGTCCCGCTTCAAACAATCCTGTGGCCACGCCGCTGAACCGCATGCGGCTCTGAAACGTGCTCAGCGCGTGCCCGAACCAGCCGATCTGCCGGTGCCCGCGCGCCGTCAGCCAGTTCACCGCCTGCAGGCCGCCGAGGAATCCGTCCTGCACGACGGCATCGATCTCCGCGCCTTCCGCCCACGAATCGACGCAGATCGCCGGCATCCCCGCCGCCGCGATCAAATCCAACATCGGCTTGTCCATCACTTCCAGCACCACGCCGCTGGCGCCGGCCGCTTTCAGCCGCTGCATCACTTCACTCGGCGCGCTGCCCACCGACGGCATCGCCAGGATCGACCAACTGTGAGGACTCGCGAGCTGCTCGAGCATCGAGAGCAAATGGTTGTGCACCGTTTCGCGGTGCTTCTCCGCACGCGGAGCCGTGCGCACATAAGCCAGCGGCGCGCCGCGCGTCGGATCGTGCGCGCGCGCCATGACGCGGTAGCCGTGCCGCGGTACGCAGCGGACCAGGCCGTCGGCTTCCAGAGCACTCAGCGCGCTGGCCACCGTCTTCCGCGCCACGCCGTGCTCGGCCGCCAGTTCGCGCTCGCCCGGCAGAAACTCCCCGGCGCGCACCTGCCCGTCGGCCATGCGCTGGCGCAACGACTGCGCCAGATTCGCCGCCTGCCGTCCGCCCACCGCCGCCGCTGATTGTGCTAAATCCGTGGTATCCATCTGTGGTCCCTTTGTGGTTCATACACCGCAAAGGGGCTCACGTCGATATTTTTCCAAATTTTTCGTAGTCCGGGCGATCAAACCACGGCAAAACCGCTCGCGCGCCCACTCGAGAAACACCACTCGATTGCAAAGCAAAAAAAAAGGGCGGCCATCAGGCCGCCCATCTTAAAGCTGCTCGTTCTTGCTGCCCTTTACTTCCCCGCATCGCTCAACAGTGTCAAAAACGCAGTCGTATCCGTCAGCTTCTCGCTGTTGATTAAGCCCAGCTTCGTCTGCCCGTCTGACTTCAGCATCACCACCGCCGGCACGCTGCCCACTCCCAATTCCAGCGCCAGCTGCGCGTGGTCGTCGATATTCACGTTCACATATTGATAATTCTTCGCCAGCGACGCCTTCACCTCAGCGTCGGCAAACGTAGTCTCCTGCACGCGCTTGCAGACCGCGCAGGTCGGCGAGAAAAACTTCACCACCAGCGGCTTGTTCGCTTTCTTCGCGCTGACCTTCGCTGCTTCCAGATCCGCGTCGAGTGCCACCGCCGGCGCCGCCGCGGCTTTCAGATCCAAACCCGAGCAAGCCAGCAGCAATGTCGGGCGGAACGGGTAATCCTGGAACTCACTGCTGTGAAACTTCACACAGCCGCCTCCCGAATACTTCAGCACCACGCCATAATTCGGCTCGCCGCCCTGCCATTTCTTCACCAGCTCCGACAGATCAATTGTCACGAAGCGGTACTTCTCCTTCGCCGCGGGAAATCCGCCGATGTCCACGCTCCCCACCGCTTCCGCATCGTGATCGGCCGGACCGTCAGCGCCCAGCGCACTCCACGCGACGTCCTTCTTCGCGTTGCGCCAGCCGCATTCCAGTTCGTTCCACTCGCGTTTCATCGCGTACGCCGTGATCTTCGCTCCCGGCTGCGTGCCGGTGAACGCGGAATTACTCAGCGTCAGCCGCAGTTGCGCACCGGAAATCTTCACGTCTTTCGGCAGCGCGGAAAGATCGAACTTCATCAGCGTCCGCGCATCGACTTTGTGATGGATCTGCGCGCCGAGGCTCAACGACGGTTCGCCGCCGGCGTTGAACAGGCTCATATCCCAGTCGCGCGTCGGTCCATAGAGCGAATTGTCGAACACCTGAGCCGCGACGACATTCTCTTCCGGAAATCCTTTGAGCTCCTGTCCTGGCGCCGCAACACGCCGCAGACTCGCGATCGGCACCCCCGGATACGCCGCTTTCAGCGCCTGGTATGCCGGATCGATCAGCGGCTTGCCGAAATCGGGATTCTCAAACCTCACCGTAAAGATAAACTCCGCCTTGCCGCCCAGAAACGCCGGACGGTTCAGCTGCACCACCACCTGATGCGCGCCCGGCGGCACGCGCGACGGAATCAGCAGCCCCTTGTTGTACGACCCCGCGCAACCACAGCCGCCGGTGAACGGAATATCTTCCAGCTTCGCGCCGCCGGCGCTCAGCGTCCGCAGCAGAATCTGCGCTTCGCCGCCGCCCGGCACATTGCTGTGGTAGAAGCGCAACAAGCACTGCGGCTCGCCGACGAGATTTACATCCGTCGAAACCTCCGCCATCCCTCCGGCGCTCCACGTCGCCAGCATCTCACCCGGATTTTTTCCGTTGGCGTGCACTTCCGCGCGACCGCCCAGGTGGTAGACCGGCGCCGTCTTCAGCGCGTTCGACCATTGAATCTTCAAATTGCCGGGAAGCTGCGACACATGGAAACCGACCTCCGGCCCCGTCATCTCCCACGCCGACTGCCAGTTGAAATTGTCCCCTTCCAGCACCGCATGAATCGAAAACTCGCGCGGCCCATCCGCTTCTTTGATTTTCGGGACGTCAAACGTCGGACCATGAAAACACTTCGCCGCCTCGGTCAGATCGCCATTGAAATTCGTGTCGAAGTAGAACGTGTCATACCCCTTCCCCGTCCCGCCCGACTCATCCCACACCATCGTCATCACCGACTTCTTGCCCTCGCCCAGCGCCCAAATCGTATACCGCACTTTCTCCGATTTGTACGCCGGCTCCTTAACCAGCGTGCGCCCGATCCATTCAAACGTCGGCAGCGCCTCAGGCTTATCAATCACCACCACGTCCGCAGCGCGCGCAATTTGCAGCGCAAAACAGGCCGCGAGAACAGCAATAATCAGCTTCATCTTCATCTGCAGTCTCCAAAAAAGTCCAACGCAATAATTTTGGCTACGCAATAAGCGCACGCAACAGGACGATCCCGCTACCGCTCTGACCCCTGCGGCTCTGCCGCCGCCGCCGTCGTGCCGGCCACAAAATCCGACCCAATCTTGATCACCACGGTCTTCGTCGCGCGCGATTTCTGGCAGCGCGCCGCCAGCGTCTGCACCGCGCGCGCCCCCATTTCGACAAAACGCACGCGGTTGTAGCACAGCGTCGCTGAGCCGATCAGCGCGTCGCCGGCTCCGGCCACCGCCGCGACGGAAATATCGCGCGGCACGCTCAGGCCCAACTCATCCAGCCGCGCGATCACATCCCGGGCGATGCTCGTGTCGTACGTCAGCACCGCCGTCGGTCGCAGCGCGGGGTTCATGCGCGCAATTACATCCGCCGCGCCCGCGCTGCTCACGCCCGCCCCGCCAGACTTTTGAATTCCATGCACCACGCCGTCGCCGAAGCCCAGCGCGCGCATGGTTTTCACGTACGCCTCGCGCCGCTCCACCACGTCGCTGGTTTCAATGATCGGATCCGGTTGCCCCGAACTCTTGCTCACCGTCGTGTCCGTCGACCAGCCATCCACGTAATGAATCCGCCGGTGCCCCAGCGCCACGAGATGCTCCATCACCTGCTGCATCGCCGCCACGTTGTCTGCGCCGACGAACTCCATCGGCACATCCGGAGCATCGACATCCACCGCGACCACGGGCAGATGCTGCAACGCGAAGCTGCGCAGGTAGCGCTCGTTGGCCACGCCGACGAGGATCACGCCGTCCACGCCGCTGGCCTCCACTTCCTCCGGCGGCATCGGCCCCTGATTTTTGATCGAAAACAACCGCGTGTCCGCCGCGATCGCCTCCGCCTCCTGCAGCACGCCCTGGAAAATTTCCACCAGGTACTGCGACGTGAACATCAGCTTGCGCGAACAGAAAAACACCACACCGATCTGTTCCAGCTTGCGCTTCTGCACCGCCGGCTCGCGATCGACAAACACGCCCTTGCCCGGCTGCACATGCACGATCCCTTCCTTGGCCAGCCCATCCATGGCGCGCTTGACCGTCAGCAGCGACACGTTGAATCGCTCGCACATTTCGCGGTACGACGGCAACGGATCCCCGCGCCGGCTCCCCCCGCGCGCGATCATCTTTTTGATCTGCTCACCCACTTTTTCCGGCAACGTCTCGTGGGATTGAAAGATGAATTTGTCCATAGTCACGGCGTCCGCCCATCCGTATCAACTGTTTCATCCGATGCAACTGTTTACACCCCACTCCAAAGAAAGTAGCCACAAAAAACAATCAAATTTAATTATCATAAACAATTTATTCATAATGATTTACAACGATCAACAAGATCGCAATTGCCGGGTGCCACTCGTCTGAAGCAGTTCTCAGACGAGTGCGAGTGCGACACCGCGCCTGCAATTTGGCCCGCCGTTGTGTGCCACTGGTGGCAAGCCGTTAGCCACCAGCGTAGCACGAAGCCGCTTCCCAGTAGCAATCACTCATTCGTGCTCATTTACGCTCATTCCTGCTCAAACACGCTCATTTTGAATCATTCCTGCTCATTCGCGCTCATTTGCTATCATTCGCTCTCATTCCTGCTCAAATTAGCTCATCCACCAGATTTCCCTTGATTTTCAGT
>JBBRPR010000101.1:0-17568 GCA_038227875.1 Planctomycetota bacterium | reverse complement strand
GGGACTGTCCGCTGTTCATCAATTCGACAGCGCGAATTCGCCGCCGTTGGAGCTCTTCTGCTGTGCCAAATGGTCTCATGCATAGAGTATCGACACTATTTCATTGCAACTTTAGTTATGCGCGGATCAATAATGTCGTCGACCTGATGAAACTGCAGCCGACCAGTGAACATCCGCACGGCTTGTCGGACAAGGACTTTGACGTTCTCTTCACCACGAACAAGCCGGTCATCTTTGCATTCCACGGCTACCCGTGGCTGATTCACCGGCTCACCTACCGCCGCACCAATCATCGCAACATCCACGTGCGGGGTTACAAGGAAGAGGGCACGACGACCACATCGTTCGATATGGTGGTACTCAACGATCTGGACCGCTTTCATCTCTTTGAAGATGTCGTCGATCGCGTGCCGCAACTCGGCTCGCGCGCGGCCTACGCCAAGCAGGCGATGCGCGACAAATTGCTGGAGCACAAGCAGTATGTGCGAAAGTACGGTGACGACATGCCGGAAATCCGCGACTGGAAGTGGAGTTTATAAAGGTCGAACTACTGTACGCGCACCGTCAGCGCGTTGCTTACGGTGCGCGGTGCTCAGTTGTCGCGCCGGCTGAAGTTTGCGGTCCACACGCGTTCGTACTTGCCATACAGGCGCATGTGGCGCGTGGAATTATTTGCCGTGACCACGAATGTACCTTCGGTGCGGCGCACCGCTTCGAGGATCGTCCATCCCCCACATTCCAGTCGCGAAATCGCTTCTGGATAAGTGCTGCCGCGGATGGCGTCGAGCATCGCGGAACTTTCGCTGTGCGACATTTCGCTCATGATGTCAGGCTCTCTGATGAAAGTGTCCGATTCTTAGGACACAATAGACTTCCTGACTATTATTTTGCGAAGGCTGTGCCAACTCGGAAAAACGGTTGTGTCAAACGTGGCAAGGAACAACGGCGGGCTGCAGTTTGGCCACTGGGAGTTGCATTTCGACGGGCAGCGCCTTGGGTCGGCAGTGAAATATATAATGAATGGAAAAGAGCCGATTGGGAATGCAGGAGACATCCTGCACCTCAAAGCGACGCTCCAATAAATACTTCAACGAACCCGGCGTGAAATGATGGAGATACCAGTCGTCGTTGGCCGGAGGGCAATACACGCCCTGCTTGCGGCTGCCCAACAACAGATTGTAAAGCTTCAATCGGGTCAACAGTTTCTTGATTGAGACGACTCTCATGCTCGCCGGCACGGTGACGACCAGCACGCCATCAGGCTTGAGCACGCGATGAAGTTCGCTCACGACATTTTCCGGAGATTGAACGTGGCCGATGACTTCGCTGCACAGAACGCGGCTGAACGAATGGTCTTCGAAGGGCAACCGCTCAGCGGATGATTCCACGAGCTTCGTTTGAGCCCCGCATCGGATGCGCGCGCGGTCCAGCATGCGCGTACACAAATCCACGCCGGTCTTCTCGCGGGCGTTCAGCGCGTTTAGAATAATGCCGGCCCCGCAGCCTACATCCAGCGCCGTGTCCTCGGGCCCACTTTGCAGCAGGCGGAGAATTTCCGTCACGCGCTGCGACGCCAGAGAACGAACCAGCCAGTTGGACGTGGAATGAAACGCCTCGTTGTCGTGGATCTGCATCATCCGCTCGTTCCAAGCTCTGAACTCTTCTTCGCTGAGATTGGAATTCATGGCGGTTGTTCCGGGTACGTTAATGCCGTGTGTATGTAACACGGAGCACGGCGCGAACGCAATTGCCACGATGAAAAATCGCGTGCACCAGTGAATTGCGCACCTGCGCACTGTCGAACTACTAATGCGATGACCGATACGCGGACGGTGTCACGCCAAATCTTTTATGAAAGAGCCGGGCAAAATAGTTGGCATCGCGCACGCCGATCGTTCGAGCAATCTGCTTGATGGAGAGCTTCTCTTCCCGCAGCAATCGGCGGGCGTGCTGCAGTCTGACATCATTCAAGTACAACGCTGGCGGCGTGCCAACGATGTGATGAAAAATCTCGCAGAGATAACTTTGCGACATCTGCGTCAGTTCACAAAAGTCGCCGTAGCCAATCTCTTCATAGTAATGTGTATCGATAAAACTCTTCACATCAAACACGGCCTTGGCGGCGGACGTAGTGGCCGCACTAAACGCCGGCTTCTCATTCAACGCGAGCAGGTAGCGCAGCACCGGCCAGAGCTGCAACGGCGCATGCTCCTGGTTTTTTCTCAGCGCGTTCAGCAGCGTGCGCAATTGCATGGCGAGAAAATCGCCCGGTTCCGCGCGCCAGACCAGCGGCAGTCGCGCCGCGATCGCGGGGGGCACCGGATGCGCAACTTCCGTTCGGAATGGTTCGTCAGCGTGGGTTTGCAGGGGCGGCATGCGGCCGATGTAGTCGCTGTTCCAGGAGAAGTGAATGCAGTGGCGGACGGCAGACCTTCCCGTGCCCACCCGCCCTTCGCTGCGGATGCCTGGCGGCACGATCGTCACGCTCCCGGTCGTCAACACATGCCGCACACCACCAATCGCCAATTCGTACTCACCCGCGCTGACATAATCGAGCAGGCAGTCGTAGATGCGGCGCGGGCCCTCGTGCCAGTGGGAGCGGCAACGGCCCTCCCAGAAGAGCCTGATAATGGGGTCGAACGTCTCAACGGCCATCGGATCAATCCGAAAATCGTGCTAGTGTTCTAAAAACTCACCTATAGGTATCAGCTGACTTCAGGTGTATCCTAATCACGAACTGAAATTGATGCTACTGCATGGGAGGGTGTATGCGACAGAAAACCTTGGGCAGAACAGGATTGTCGGTCAGTGAAGTCGGGCTGGGCGGCTTGTTTGTCTCAAAAGTCGGCGGCGAATTCGAGGGCGCGAAGGCCGCTGTCCAGCGCGCATTGGCTTGCGGAATCAACTACATCGACACCGCGCCGACCTACGCAAACAGCGAAGAAGTGCTGGGGCAGATTCTCAAGGACGTCAAGCAACCGCTGATCGTCTCCACAAAACTCGGCGGCCGCCCCCAGCCTTTCGATCCCCGGAATCGTGACGCGCTGCTGCTTTCGTTCGAGGAAAGTCTGCGCCTGCTCGGCCGCAAGCACATCGACGTCCTCATGGTTCATGAACCCGACCGGGTGGGACAGTACAACTGGTGGACGGACCTTGACCACTTCACCGGTCCTGTGCTCGACTTCCTCGCCGAACTCAAGAAATCGCGACTGATCTCGCACATCGGCATTGGCGGCACCACGGCATACGAACTGCCGCGCCTAATCGAGACTGGAAAATTCGATGTGGTCCTGACAGCGTTCAACTACAGCCTGCTCTGGCGTGAAGCTGAACACGAAGTACTGCCGTTGGCACGCAAGCACAACATGGGCATCGTCATCGGGTCGCCCTTACAGCAGGGCGCGCTGGCGCGCCGTTACGACACGGAAGTCAACGATGGCGCGCCGTGGCTCAGTCTTCCGCGCCGCAAGCAATTCAAAGCGCTCTATGCTTTCCTGGACGAAATCAAGATTCCGCTTCCGGAGCTCGCGCTGCGTTTCATCATCTCCAATCCCGACATTTCGTGCGTGCTGACCGGTTCACGCTCCGCAACGGAAGTCGACGCCAACGTCGCCGCAATCGAGAAGGGCCCGCTGCCCGCGGATATTCTGAAAAAGCTCGACTCCATCGCCGCGCTCGTGCCGTTCCGGCCGTTTGAAGAGCCGTTCGGGCTTCCGTTTCATTCCAAGACCAACAATCGCGTTGGAGGAGCCCGCTGATGAAAGCTGCCGTCGTTCGAGAACCGGGCAAGCTGGTCGTCGAAGATATTCCAATGCCGCAGGTCGGTCCGTACGACGTCCTCTGCCGTCAGCTCTTCGGCGCCACCTGCGTCGGCACGGATCTCCACATCATCAACAATCAATTTCCGTGGCCCATCAAGTATCCGACTTTGTTGGGTCATGAAAGCGTCGGTCGAGTCGAGCGCATCGGAAATAAAGTTTGTAACTTTCGACTCGGCGACGTTGTGTCGCGGGTGTGCAATTTGTCTCCAGCAGGCGGAAGTCTCGCGAGCAACTGGGGCGGCTTTGCGGAATTCGGCATCGCACGCGATCATCGCGCCATGAAGGCCGATGGCTACGCGCCGGAACTCTGGCACGCGTACCGCGTCAATGAAGTCATTCCGCCGGACATCAGTCCCGCCGCTGCAACGATGATGATCACGTGGCGCGAGACGCTCAGCTTCATCCGCCGCATGGGGCTTTACGCGGGCAAGTCCTTGCTCGTCGTTGGCTCAGGCGGAAACGGTTTAGCTTTCGCCGCACACGCGCGAAATCTCGGCGCCACCGGCGTCGCGGTCATTGGAAGTTCAGATCGCAAAGCAGTAGGACTTGCGGTGGGTGCAACGCACTACTATTCCTACCGCGAAAGCGACGTCGCTGTCGAAATCCGACGCGATTTTCCGCACGGTTTCGACTTCATTATCGATGCCATCGGGCGCGCGAACAGCCTCGACGAAGCGCTCCCGTTCGCCGCACCCAACGCGGTCGTGGCCCACTATGGTCTGGACGACTTTGGTAAGTGGTCGCTCAATCCGTCACGCGCGCGCGGCACATTCACGTATTACAACGGCGGCTACGACGAAGCCGAAACTCATGAAGCGGTGCTGGCGTTCATGCGTGAAGGAAAACTCGTGGCGCAACATTGGCTGAACACATCAGCGCCCTATTCCCTCGCGACGATCACTGAGGCTTACGCGTCCGTGCAGCAGCGCAAGGAACTCAAAGCACTGGTGAAGTTGTCGTGAGCTCTGCGTCGAGCTTCCGGCATGTCTGCAGCGCGGCGCGGAAGAACAGCGATCCGGTAATCAACAGCAGGAAGAAGACGATCCACGCCATCGGATCCATGTACTGCCCGGATTGATACCACAGGTACGCGTGGACGCGGCCGTCTTCCAGCACTTGGAACGGCGGAGACCAGTCGTCGCACTTCAAGAACCAGAATAGATTCCAAAGAATCAATGCCATCGTGGCATAAATCAGTCCACGGCTCGGAAATCGCGCGCGCAGACTGGCAGCCACGGCAGGAAGGGCCAGCGCCAGAAGCGCCACGTCCGGCAAATCGTAGCGGACGGCGAATCGATCGAACTCCACGAAGATCAACCACACCGCCTGTTGCAGCACGCACGCCAACAGAACGCTCCACACCATTACCGGGTAACGACGACGCAACACCCAGCCGGCCGCAAGCGCAACGACAACCCACGGCGTGCGCCGAACCAGCAGTGCCAACACGCCCAGATTATCGGGGATCGCGCTGATGCTGAAAATCGTACGCTGTCCGTAGTCCAGATTGTATCCCGTAGTAAACGGCCTGCCGTAGCGAAGGTAATTTTGCGTGAGTAACGCAACTCCGACGGCGACGATGGGCAGAAGGAACACTACGATCCGCTGCACGCGCGTGCTGAGAGGAGTTTCTCGCGCCGGCATAAGCAACTCCGCGCCACCCCAAGCGGCCACGAGCCCCACAACGGTCATCACCGTGATGTAATGGCAGGCCATGACCGCGCCAAGCGCAAGGCCGGCGACCGCCCAATAGCCCCAGGCCGGTTGGGGCGCGAGTTCCTGCGCGCGAAGCCAGGCCCAGACCGCCAAATACAGGCACGCGATGATCACGATCTCCGTATAAAACATGCGCGAATATGAGAGGAACGGACTGCCGAAGACCAAAATCGCCACGCCCCACAACGCATCGCGCCGCGCTGCGCCAAGGTGAACTGAAATCTCAAAGAGCAACACGGCCGCAAGCGCGCCGGCCAGCGGAATCACCACCGTGGTCACGCCTTGGATGGAAATGCTGGAATTCAAGTAATGCAGTGCGACACCAAGCAGCACGACGGGTCCGGAGATCACCGCCAGTCCGGGAGCAAACCGGTGGTACGCCGCGTTCGGCGCGTTCCCGACTTCCTCTGCCGTCAATTTCATCGTGCCGCGCGTCCACAGATGCTCGGCGTCCTGGAGGTACTGGTACAGATCCATGTACCCGCCGATACCTTTGAACACGACCGCAAGCAGCAGGAGAGTGCCAAAGAAAATCTGCCAGCGCGCTCGCGCCATTACGTTACTCCGAACCGAAGGATCGGTGGAGTATACACGATCCGCGCAATTAGCGCGCGGCGGTGGCGACCGCCGTGCCGTGTTTGACTTTGTAGGTAATGGTCAAGTCTGGCTTATTGAGCAAGACAGTGGAATTGGCCTGCGCGTCGGTAAACGAGAGCTGAATGGGAATGGGCGGCGTCTGAAACAGGCCATCCGTCTGCGTGCTGACCTTGAGAATTCCGATGACATCGAAGTTGGCGATCTGGACGCTGAAGTGACCATCGCCACGCAGGATGCCTTTGAACTGGCCGATCACCTTTCCATGCGAGTCCACATTTGACGTGAACGAGAAACTGTTGTCGAACGTGACCGTCATGGTGCTGAGCCCCACGAGCGTCGGCCGCTTTCGTTGGTCGACCGGAAGCAGTCCGAGCACCGGGGTCAGATCCGGAAAGCCCTTGACCAGGGTTGGCGCAGTGCCTTTCACCCGAAAACCGAAGGGCTGATTTGTGCTATCCGTGCGCCCTGGCACCGTATCGCGGGCGCTCTCTGCGTGGACGTTGGCTACGGCAAACAGTGCAATGAGAACAGCCCCGATACGTCGGCAATCCATAGTCAATTCTCCGAGCGATTGGCCACCCCATTTAACGTGGCAGTATCGAGGAAGAATAGCAGGAGCGCCCGCTAAGTCAAAAATTGCTTATCTACACGCCCCATTGCTTCCGCGATTCCGCGGTGGGCACCACTGGCGTCTTCCTCCATGCGTAATTTCCAGCGGGTTCGCGGCCGGTCCAGCGTTCGTCGAGGGGTTCGTTGGCCGGTTGGAAGCGCGTGTCGCAGCTCAAGCGCGCGACACGGGTCTGATTTTCCAGTGAGGCGTGCATGGTCAGCATGGTGAAGATCAGCACATCGCCCATCTGGAAATCGCTGGTCAGCCATTCGCCGCCGTACTGTTCGACGATTTCCGCGGGATCGTGCGAGAAAAACGAACTGATGTTATCGCGGTCGACATCGGCTTTGCCATACGTTTCCCGCACGCGGCGATAACTGTCGAGATTGTGAGATCCCTTCAACACGGCGAGGGGTCCCTGCTCCAACGCGATGTCACCCAAAGCCGTCCAGCACGTGTATAGATTGGGCGAGCCGCGGCCCATGTAGACGACGTCGTAGTGAGGATCCGTGGCCCCCGCGCCCTGCCCGCGCAGCCACTTGTAGTCAATCGTCAGTGGCGAGGTCCCGAGAAACTGTTCGAAGAACGCCATGACCTCCGGCGACTCCAACAGCGCAAGCAATTCCGGCTGATGCGTAATCTGCGTCCGACCGCCCAAGTACACGCCACCGGGGTGCTCCGGCGCGAGGATCGCATCGCTCAACGGAAAGCTCCGGTCGAGATAATTGCAGGAATCCAAATACGCGATTACCGTGTCGCGCGCCGTCTGAACCGTCTGCCGCCGCTGCAACCCGTGCAGAAAAAGATACCCGTCCTCACTCATTCGCGCCCGCAACGCGGACGGATCGCGGAGCAAACAGGATGAATCCCGCAGCGTGCCCAACCCGCTCTGAGCGGACAACATTCGCTTCGCACTCGTTGCTGCCATTTTAGCTCCTTGTAATTTCTGCTCAATCGGTAACGTTGTTCACTGTAATAACTTTATCAATAGCTATGCGCCGCGAACATAGCCACGCTGCTCATAAACATGGAAATTCTGCTCAATGAAACGATTCGATCGATCCCGCTGCAAACCGCTCTGCGACGCCGAACCGGCGGTCACACGTATGGACCTGTACGAGGACCCCAGCGTCGCGCATCGCGAGTTGGGTCTGTGGGTCTCTGCCGTGGGCTTCCACCGTGGGCGCGTCGCGGCCGGATTGGTATCCGATCGGAAACTGGCGAGTTACGGCGCGGTCTGGATTTCCGCGGGATCAGGCTGGTTTGAAAGCAAGCACTGTGTCCGCCAGCGCGTCGGTCCGGGCACGATGCTCTGGCTCTTTCCCGGCGAAGCGCACAGTTACGATACGGGAACCGGGTCAGAAAAGTGGACGGAACAATGGGCGCTCTTCGGCGGCGCGCAGGCGGAAGCCTTCGAACACGCCGGCTTTCTCGCGCGCCAGCGGCCGGTGATTGCCATCGGCGAGGCCTCGGCAGTCGGCACCCTCTTCACGCGCCTGGAAGAAACGTTCATCCGCAGTGGACCGCTGGCCGTGCCGATGGCCGCCACGTTGACGGCGCAACTGATCGTGACGCTGCATGGTCTGTCGAGCGGATTGCTGCGCGAGACTGGAAATTCGGAAGACGACGTAACGCTCAGCGCGCAAGCCATCCGCATCATTCGCCAGGAAGCTGTGCGCGGGCTCGATCCTGAAAGCCTGGCCGAGCGGCTGCACACGGGGTATTCGACGCTGCGCCGGCGATTCAAAATTGAAACCGGCTACACGCTGAAGGAGTACATTTTTGGCGAGAAGCTGGGTCATGCCAAGCAACTGCTGGCGCTGACGCAGCAACCCATACATCGCGTCGCCGCCGCTGCCGGCTTCGAAGACCCGTTCCACTTCTCAAAACAGTTCCGCGCACGCGAAGGCATTTCGCCACGCGATTTCCGGAAGTTGCACGCACGAAATTAGCGCGCCTGCTGATCCGGGGAACTTTCCTCTCTGGGTGGCGGCGCTGGCCCCAACTCAGGCGGACTCGACCGTACTTTTGCTGCGTTCGGATCCGGAGACTGACTTTCGACCTTCGGCAGCGCGTTCGGATCCGCTGGGTTGCGATTTCCTTGATTCAGAATTTTCACCACGTCATCTGGCGTCTCAGGCGTGTGATATTGTTGGCGGGCAGCCGCCTTCCGCCATTCTTCATAGTCCGACTTCGTAAATGTCGGAAGAGTCTTGACGGACGATGAGGCCTCGTGGCTCGCGCAGCCGCCGATGAGACGCAACGTCAGAATCACTGCCATCGCGATGATCCCGAAGCCTCCGCCGGATTTCGAGCTGGACGCGCCAGCGCCAACGGGACGCCGCGCAGGCGAGTTTTTGTGCACTTTCAATTTCGCGGCGAAGGTCGGAAAGTAATCGCGCAGGCACGTCTTGGCGGTCGGCGCGGCCATAGTTGAGACATTGCGAATCGCCATTTGGGTCGCCGGGTCGTCGGGATTGACCGGTGCTCCGGCCAACGTTCGCGCAAACAGTGAGCGGTCGCGTTCATTCAGCAACACAATTTCTTTGCCAGCCTGCAACAGCATATCCAGTTGGCCAAACCCGAATTGCCGATCACGCTCCGACAGGTGCGGGTAGACAGCGTTGGCAATCTCCTGGCCCTTCTTCCAGTACAGCAGCCCGATCAGGCGGGCACCCAGCAGCAAGGTCCCGCTCACAGCCGGGCCGGGATGTTCCTTCAGACGCTGCATCAACGCATCCAGAATTTTCGTGACGTCCGGCCATTCTCCGCGCCGCGCGCGTGTCAAGAGCAGCGCGGACGCCACCTGCATGCTCTCGCGGCTGGTGTCCAGCACGGCATCCGACGGCCCCAGATGCGGCAAAATTGCATCGGGATTGCGCTCCAGTTGATCGACGACTAACTGATCCCATCCCGTCTCCGTGGCGTTGGCGCGCCAGAATTTAACGAGCTTGCGGATAATTCGTCGTTTGTCGGTTTCGTCTCCAGCGAGGAACGCCTTTTTTAGTCGCCGCGCCACGCGCTGCTGCAACGTCCGCTTCGGGCGCACATTTTCAGGCGGTGCGCCGGGATTGATGACTTGATCAGTTTCCGCGGTCCCGAATGCCGGCGCAGGCCCGTCCAGCGTTGAGACATCGTCAGCGTCGTCCGGATCGCCATCCGCGTTTGCGTTGGCATCCGAACGGAATTCCACGGGAGCCGAAACAGGCTGCGTCTCTTCCTGACTCACCTTTGGAGTAGTCTGACTGGACTGCCCGGCCTCGGCGTTCGCGTTTCGCGCACAAACATGACGCATGAATTCATAGGCGTCGCGCACGCGCCGGAATCCCTCCGGGTCGCGGTCCGGACGATGCAGCTTCAGCAGGCGTGCGTAGGCCTCCCGCAGTTCTTTCTCCGTGCAGGACGGCGTCAGGCCCAGTATCTCCCAGGGCGCGCTCACGTGGCCAAACCCTCGTCCTGCGGCGGCTGCCATTCGCCTTCTTCCAGGGTGTGCTGCTTGAGTACCGTGTCGAGCACGCGGCCGGCTTCTTCCCACGCGCGTTCGTCATTGCTCTCCAGCGCCTGCTCGAACATATCCAGCACTTCTGCGATCATCTGCCGCGCTTCTCCGGTCAGCGCGGCATACAGGCGTTGCGCCCGTTCCAGCCGCGCGCGATTGTGAATCAAATCGCGCGCCTTTACTTTCAGCGGCGCCAGGCGCTGACGGATCGCTTCAATCTGCTTGGCGCTGAGCGACCCCGGACGTTCTTCGATCACGGTGTGAAATTTCGCGCCGCTGTGTAACACCGTCGCGTCGACTTCCAGCAATCCGCTCATGTCGTAGCTGAATCGTACCTCCACGCTTCCGGGTTCCTGCTTGTCGGCGCCGCGCCGCAATCCGGTGACACGCAGCTTTCCCAGAAGG
The DNA here is from genome assembly GCA_038227875.1 of Planctomycetota bacterium. Classification (GTDB taxonomy): domain Bacteria; phylum Planctomycetota; class SZUA-567; order H5-PLA8; family H5-PLA8; genus JBBRPR01. The sequence continues at coordinate 6,920 of JBBRPR010000101.1, read as the reverse complement.
TGATTGTCCTTCGTCATGCGCGCCTCGCCCTGGTAAATCTCAATCACGATCGCATCCTGCTGCGGAGTGAACGCGCTGAAAATTTTGGCCCGGCTGACCGGCACGGTCGTGTTGCGTTCAATCAGCGGTTCGTAGTACCCGCTGACGATCTGATGCGCTGCGAATTCCTTGGCGATGCTGATCCCCAGCGTGTGCGCGCAGACGTCCGTCAGCACGAGATCCTGGACGGCCGCATCGCCCGCGCACAACGCCGCTTGAACCGCCGCGCCTACGGCCACCACGCGGTCGGGATCCAGTTTCATCGATCCCGCGCGCCCCAGTTCGGTCTTCAGGAAATCGCCAATCATGTGCATGCGGCTGGCACCGCCGACCATCAGGATCTCGTCGACCTTATCCGGAGCGAGCCCGGCATCGCGCAGACAACGAATCACGATGGGACGCAGTCGGCCGGTCAGCTCCGCGCCCGCGACCTCCAGGTCGCGTCGCGAGACCAGCAGCTCGTGACCTTCCAGCACCACCGCCGCCTGCTCGCGGGTGCTCAGGCGCCGCTTGACGCCTTCGACTTGCGAACGCATCACGCCCGCCGCGGGATGGTTGGTTCGCATCGCACATTTATCAAGCAACTGCTTGAGCAGCGCATCGGTGTAATCTTCTCCGCCGAGGCGGCTCTCGCCACCAGACGCGCGCACTTCAATCACGCCCGAGAACACTTCCAGCACCGTGACGTCAAAGGTGCCGCCGCCCAGATCGAAGACCAGCAGCCGCGTTTCCTTGTCCGGATTGCGGTAGCCGTATGCCAGCGCCGCGGCGGTCGGTTCGTTGACGATGCGCGCCACAGAGAGCCCTGCCAGTTGCGCTGCCTCGGCCGTGGCCTGACGCTGGCTCTCGCGAAAATAGGCGGGCACAGTGATCACGGCTTCCGTCGTCTGCTTGCCCAGATGCAACTGAGCGACACGTTTCATCTCGTTCAAGACCATCGCCGAACATTCGGTGGGCGTCCATTTTCGGCCGCCAAATGCATAGGTCGCGGGCGTGCCCATATCCCGCTTGAAGAACGCCTTCCCGGACTCGGGCACCGCGACCAGGCGGTCCCACGCCGCGCGTCCGACCAGCAGCCCGCCGTCCTTGGCCATGGCGACCGCCGACGGCGTCAGGTGTTCACCCATTTCGTTAGGCAGCGTTTCGGGAACATCGCCACGCATCACTGCTACCAGCGAGTTGGTCGTCCCCAGATCGATTCCGACGATCGGCATAGATAATGTCGCTCCTGATTGCCAGCAGCGTAGCGCAACTCACGCATGAGTAAACAGAGAGGTTGCAAGAGAGTTCGAAGCATACAACCTGGTTTGCCTGAACACTCCTGCGGGACCTTCAGTTCACCTGATCCGTCCACACCCGGAAACTCTTCAGTGTGTTCTGACCAAACGTCGTGCTGATCGCAACGTCGGCCGCGTCGCGGCCGCGGCCGAGCAGGATGCGGCCGATTCGCGGTGTGTTGTTGCGCGCGTCAAACGTGTACCATTGGCCGCCGATGTAAGCTTCAAACCAGCCGGCAAAATCCATGGGATCGGGAACTGGCGGCCGGCCGATGTCGCCCAGATAGCCCGTGCAATAGCGCGCCGGAATATTCATGCAGCGGCAAAAGGTAATCGCCAGATGCGCGTAGTCGCGGCAGACGCCGGTGCGCTCGTGGTATGCCTCCCAGGCGGTCTTGGTCGGGCGGGCGAATTGGTAGCCGAACTTGATGTGCTGGTGCACGAAATCGCAAATCGTCTGCACGCGGGCCCAGCCCGTCGGCGCGGTGTGAAACAGAGACCACGCCAGTTCAGAGAATCGATCCGTTTCGCAGTACCGGCTGCCAAGCAGAAATTGAATGCACTCATCGGGGAGATGCTCCACCGGAGATTGCTGTGCCGACGGCACGATCAGATCCGTTGCGCCGCTGTCGTGAATAACCGCATCGGTCGTCAACCGCAGCGTACATTGCGGCGCGACGATCCGGCTGCACCAATTTCCGAACGGATCCCGGTACGCGGAGATCGGCACCGATGGGCTGATGACCAGATGGTCCGGAGAAACCAGATCCGAAACGCGGCTATAATGAACGTTTAACATCAGCAGCATGGGGGTCGGCTGCGGACACTCGTAGACCAGTTCATAACCAAAACGGATTTTCATGTAACCTCGTTTGCGTCGTACGGGAAGGCGGGAGCGTGTTCGCGCGGAAGGCGAGTGCGTTGCCATCGTGTACTGCAATTCTCGCATTACAATCGGTTTTCAGGCACTGAAAAACTTTGACCCATATAATTTGGAATGCGCGACTATAAATGGAGGCGGTTGACGAGTCTTGATTTGGATGGAGACACAGAAAGCGAGAATGCCATGAACAAAAAGCAGAAGCTGATCCGGGTAGGCGTCATCGGCGTTGGGCGCGGCCAAAGTTTTATCGCGGGCGCCAGCGAAGCGACCGGGCTGAAACTTGTGGCCATCTGTGACGCGTGGAAGGAAAAACTTGAGGAGACGGGCAGGAAATTCGGCGTTGCCACCTACACCGATTACGACGCGTTTCTTGAGCACGACATGGATGCCGTGGTCCTCGCCAATTATTTCCATCAACATGCGCCGTTTGCCATCAAGGCATTGAAGGCGGGCAAGCACGTCATGAGCGAAACGGCCTCCAACTTTACGATGGCCGAAGGCGTGGAGCTCTGCCGCACCGTTGAGAAAACGGGTTTGATTTACATGCTCGCGGAGAACTACCCCTACACCAAATTCAATCTGGAAATGCGCCGGGCGTATCAAGCGGGCGAAATTGGTGAAGTGATGTACGCGGAAGGCGAGTACATGCATCCCATGCAGTTTGCAGATGTGTTGAAAATCTCGCACAGCGTCGATCATTGGCGCTTCAAAATTCCTCCGACGTACTACTGCACGCACGCGCTGGCGCCGCTCATGCACATCACCGGGACCATGCCGGTAAGAGTCAACGGTTTCTCTTTTGCCAGCCCGGCGCCAAAAGCCCGATCGCTGTCGCTGGGAAGAGGAGACTTTGGGTCGGTCATAGTCTGCCAGATGGATAACGGTGCGATCTTTCGAATCATTCAAGCGGGTCTGGCAGGGCACAGTTGCTGGTACCGGCTGCATGGAACCGAAGCAGCCATGGAAATGACTCGCGGGCCGGGCTACTTCGGGCCGGAGCAAATCAGAATCTGGCGCGAAGAGTGGAACAGAAGAAGGGGCGAACCGCTGGAAAAAGTATACTCGCCGGAATGGCCGAAAATGGGAACACTGGCCGCGCGCGCGGGCCACGGCGGCGGCGATTTTTGGACCAACTACGAATTCGCCAACGCCATCCGCTCGGGAAAGCAGCCGTATTTAAATGTCTACAGAGGCGTGACGATGTCTTCGGTCGGAATTTTGGCTTGGAGAAGCGCGCTCCAACATGGCGCCCCGGTTGAAATGCCTGACTTTTCATCGGAGAAGAGCCGGAAGAAATACGCCAACGATAACTGGTCGGTCTTCGCGAAATCCAAAGCCGATAAAGCGCCCAGCAGCATCCTCGGGGAACGAACGCCGTCAAAGCAAGCGTACGCTTTCGCGCATAAGATCTGGAAGCAAATCGGAGTGGATTCGTGTACGCGTTGACGGTCGCAAATGCTCTGTACCTAACCTGTTCTCTATATACTAAATCGCTCAACACTGACTCAGGATCGTTGGTTTTTGGTGGTCGCAAATTTGCGACCACGGTTTCGCGCACAATGTGACTTTCTTTAGGTAAAACAGGCTCCAGCTATGCCGGCCGCTCTACATTTACGGCACAGATTCGCACTGTTCCTATATATCGAACATTATTTAGTTGCATGCGCATGCGGAGAACAGAGCATACGCAGTGCACCCGGTCGTTCACCACTATGACAGACGTTGATTTTGAGTGTGCTAAAGACCGTCCAGCCACGGTCCGTTATTCGAAGTAAATAAACGATTCCAAGTCGCATTTTGAGCAGCTCGAGCCAAGGGAAGATGAACATGTTGAATGACGCTCGGCACTTGTGCAGATCCCATTTTTTGTTGATGGCCGTTTTGGGTTTGATGCTGCTGCCGGTTGCGCGGGCCGCGACCATCACGCTGCCGGATATTCTGGCTATCGAATTACCCACTGCCGGACAAACCACGATTCAGGCCAACGCGGAGCCGATGGCTTCGCTTCTTGCCTCCGCAACTGCGGGTGGCTTGTCGGTGACCAACGACAAGACCGAAGCCTTATTTTCGTTTCCTCTCGGCGGCACTCAGGTGACGTGGACGGCATGGGCCGGAACGCCGCATAACTCCGCGATCAGCGCAACTGTTTCGAAGTATGTCTTCGTATTTCGCAACGGACAAACGCCGATCGGCGTGTCGGGCGACGACTACACACTGGCGGGCAACCACGGCTCGAGCATCGCGCGCGACGCCAACGGGCTCCTGCATGTGGTCTGGCTCGACGATGGCACCAACATGGATGGCACGATCCGTCCTTATCGCATCTGGTATCGCCGAGGCACGCAGAATCCCACAACAGGAGTGGTCACGTGGACGGCACCCGTGGATGTAGCCAACGGAACATCAACGTACTGGTCCTTCGTCAAGCTTTCCGTCTCGGCAAACGCGGTTCATTTCGCCTGGGGTGGAAATGCGGGAAATGCAGCGTCGTCTCCGATCAATTATCGCAGACTCGTCCACAGTGGGGCCAACTGGAACTTTGATCCAATTCAGGTACTTAGCAACGTTATCGGCGTGAGCGACGACAATGGAACATGCATTGCGGCATTTACGGACGACGAAGTTCACATCGTCACGCGCAATCTTAACTATGCTTACAACGTTAATGTGGGCCAGCCAGCGACATCGCCATGGGTCGTCGAAAGCGTACCCAAACCGGTCGGCATGGTCAGCGATAAATACCCGGCCATTGCGGTGGACTCACGGGGCGACGTCCACATCACCTATACCGCCATGATGCGCGATCCCAACGTCGCCGGATCTGGAAATTACAACACGTACGCCAAGGTCTGGTACGCGCACCGTAAGCGACCAGGCGGGACGTCGACCTGGGTTGAAGGCTGCGACGTCAATGCCAGCTTTACCGAATGGCAGGATCCGGGTCCGGGCCAGGCCGGGGTCACGCCCATTGATGTCGTCGGCGACTGGATGGACATCGCCTGCGACGACCAGGACACCATTCATATCGGATGGCATGGAACTGCCGTCACTCACGCCTGGGGACATGACGACGCGTATTATACTCGCCGCACCTTCGCCAACGACGGCAATGCCACAGGCTGGGAGCGACCGCAGCGCCTGCACCGGCACGAAGACGACACGCTGAACGGATTCCAGTATTCCTGGACGCCCTCATTCTGCATGGGTTCAAACGGAATCACGATTCCGGTCATTCAATACAAGGCTCTGGGTGAAGTTGATCCCAATGACTTCTCCAACTCATTTCAGATCTACGACGACATGGATGCGATCTGTCGCGTGCTGCAAAATGGGCAATTCCTCGACAATGGAAATTTCATTCCTATTTCGCAAACTTCGATCACCGGGCAGAAAATCGCATCCTGCTGGCCGAGCACGTCGCGGCGTGCCTGGGTCGACGCGGCCGGGCATCTGTCGATCGATGTCATTCAAGGGATGGATTGCAGCCTGGTCTTCGACCCCACGAATGTCGGCGCCATTCTGCGCAATAATAATACCAACAATCGAACTTACATCGTCTACCAGCGCTGCGACATGACACCGGTCTTGACTCCGTCTGTGCTCACCTCGCCGAGCAATGTCACCGTGGCGTTGGGACAGACGGCCACCTTTAATGTAACGACGACTGGCGCCGGACCCTTCACCTATCTTTGGAGCCGCAACGGTTCGCCCATCTCCAGTTCCAACAGCGCTTCGTACACCACCCCAGCCACCGTTTCCGCTGACGACGGCTCGACCTACTCGGTCGTGGTGACGAATGCGTTTGGAACAGCGACGAGCACCGCGGCCACCTTGAGCTTGACGTACAAAATCTCCGGCACAGTTAGCGGCGCGCCGGACGCCACGCAGGTTACGCTGACGCTGAAGTTCCCCAACAACTCCACGCAGACCACTCACCCCAACGCGGCGGGCGCGTACAGTTTCAGCAACCTGAAGAACGGTAGCTACACGGTGACGCCGGCACTTTCGGGCTACACGTTCACTCCGGCGAATGCATCCATGACTGTCGCGACGGCCAATGCGACCGCGCCAAACTTCACGGCCACCGCGCCCAATTCGCCGCCGGTGATCAGTTCCGTCGTGGCCACACCGAGTACCGTTCGAGTCGGATCGAACGTAGTCTTTCAGGTGGGCGTCACCGATCCGGACGGCGACACGCTCACGTATCTCTGGGACTTCTCGGATGGCGTGACCTCCACGATCGCATCGCCCAGCCATGTGTTCACGACATCTGGCAACAAGACAGTGACGGTGACCGTGACCGACACCAGCAATCATTCGGTTTCAAGCACAGTGCCCGTTCAAGTTACAGATCTGCTTGTTCCCACAATCACCTGGTCCAATCCCGCCGCGATCACCTACGGCACTGCGCTGAGCAGCACGCAACTCAACGCCACGGCCAGCGTTCCCGGAGCATTTGTCTACACTCCCGCCAGCGGAGCAGTGCCTGGCGCTGGGACGCAGACGTTGTCGGTCACGTTCACGCCCACCGATACGGTCAACTACGCAACCGTGACGAAGACCGTCTCGCTCACCGTGAGCAAGGCCACACCCACAATCACCTGGGCCAATCCCGCCGCGATCACGTACGGCGTCGCGCTGAGTTCCACGCAACTCAACGCTACGGGCAGCGTGCCGGGAACGTTTGCCTACACGCCGGCCAGCGGCACGGTTCTAGGCGC
>JBBRPR010000100.1:0-19234 GCA_038227875.1 Planctomycetota bacterium | reverse complement strand
TCTGCGCGGCCTGCACCTCAACCAGCGCCCGCAACCGCTCATTTTCTGCGCGCAACGCATCATCCATGCAGACAGTATCGCCGCCTGCCGCAAAAAAAATAGGACTGAATCGTCGGAAAAAAAATAACGCTAAACAGTTACTCTCGCCGGTGGATCCGTAGTCCTGCCAGCCGTACCAGCGGCTGAACAGAACCAGATTCACCGGAATCCGGGCAAGCTTTCGCGTCCAGATTCCGTAGTCGATGAATTCAGCGGTGACAGAGCGCAGCGCGCGTGCCAGCCGGATCGAATTTACAATACGTATCTTATGCATGGCGCCTCCCTAAAAGTATGTGTTGAAAACTTATTCCGATAGAAATTAACCTACTAACGACGCCATCTGTGATGCGTCCGCGGAGATCTGCGTAATAGGCTGAATAGGAAAAGGGCGGTTATCCAAGGCAGCGAGTTTTATACGGACACTGTGCGCACGGCCATCCGGGCCGTTGAATATAGACCTGCTGCTGAATACCATGCCAGACCTCGTTCACCTGGCGTTTGACCTTGTCCACGTCCGATTGATTGAGATAAAAATTCAGTTCCTGAATCAACGGCGACTTCGCCTTTGTGATCACGATAAAGCGCGCCATGATCCGTTCAGCCTTCATGGCACGAAACAGCGGTGTTAGCCCGATGGAGTACAAAACCAATTGAGGAATGGCTTCGCGGAGCTTGATCTCGTTCCAGCGCGAACGGCTGGTTTTCAAATCGGAAATGATCAGGTCGCCGTTGGGAGCCAATTCAACCAAATCCACGCGCATTTCCAGGGGCGGCAGAGACTTCAAAAAGTGGAACTGTTCAACGTGCTCGATCGCGAGAACCTGGCAGGTACGGTGCTGACTCATCGCGAAGACGTGTTCACGGTATGCGCTGAGCATCCGCTCAGCCAGCGCTCGCAAGGAGCGCTCATCATCCAGACGGGCATAACTGATAGGAATCCCGCCGGCAGTCGACAACCTCCACGCTTCATCGAAGCGTTCCATTAGAGATTCCAACTCGGGAAGCAGCTGACCTTCAAGGCAGGCATGATGAATCAATTCCGCAACCCGATGGATGGCGCCGCCGAAAGCCAACGCTGCCGGAATAAATTCCGGTTCCGCGTGCTGAATATACCGATAGTAAAATTTTCGAGGACACTGGGCATAGGTCGTCAGACTGCTATACGAAAGATGTTCGATGCTTTTGACGTCGGCCCGTTTGGAGTCCGACGCGGACGCCATCGCCGTAGCGTTCATACGAATTCCTCCTCTTGATTTAAATGGGATAATACGCCGCGACTTAATTAATGGCGCAATCCCAATGACCTGTCGCGATTTAATTGGAAAACAAACTCAGGTAGACTGATCGGGTCCGGAATGTCCGTTCTGTCGTGATCGGAGCTCGTCGATCAGGCGGGACGCAGCCTGAACGCTGAGTTCAGCCAAGTCCGAAACATTGCGATCCGCCAGAACACCCGCGATATCCAGATCGAGACTGGCACAGATCGCGCATATGGCCCTTCGTTGCGCCGCTGTGGCCGAGACCGCACGAAGGGTCTTGGCGCCATGAAGTGCCTGGCATTCTTTGCAGCCGCCCGGCGAAAGCAGCGCGCGCTTGCCGGACTTTTTCGATATCGATGCGATCTCGAATTGCTTGTCCACCGTCTCCGAGAGTAGGTTGTACAATTCCTGCAGGCGCAGCCGAATGACATCGGGCGACTCGCCGTGTGCAACTTCAATTTCAATCGCCGCACCAAATTGCTGACTGCTGAAATCTATTCCCGGTAAGGGAATCTTCTTCGCCACGTTGGCGCAGATTTTTATCATCGTTCTCCTCCTTTCTTAGCTTAGATACGAGAATTCTGGACTGCCGCTTGACGGTTAGACTTTGGCGCTAACGAGCTTTACTCAAGCTCCCGTTCCGACAAAAATCCGTGAAACACCCGGACACCGAGGCGTTTTAAGGCATCGGATAACGATTTATCGATGGCCTGCTTGAGCTAGAAACTCCACACGCTCATGCGGAATTCAAAGCACACAGAGCTGACGCGATGGATTCATTTCAGAATAACGGTGTAGCGAATAGCACTTATCTACACAGTATTGTAACGCGTTTTTGTTGCTTTTTCAGGTGGCGGAGGTGCGCGCAATCCCGATGGATGTCTTGACCATTCTATTAATTCTTAAGCAATACACTTGGCATATTCAAAGGATTGTAACACGATTTTATAATAATTTTAGCCGCATAAAGTAGAATACCTATAGTCTAATTGTAACTCAAAAAGGCTTTGATTTTATCTCGATTTCGATCTCTGTTATTTACCCTTACTCCTTGTATATTGGGCGAGGTATTCCACCACGCATCGAAATCAGTTCCGCACAATAGAGTTCGATCTAAATTCTAACGGTTTTATTAATAAGGCACGTTCCACCCACCGGTTTTGGCGCAGAAACTTTGGCAGATCATCAGCGAGGGGCATGGACAATGATAAGCGCGGGGCATTCGAGGTCACTGTCTTCAATCCGCTCCCCGCCGGAGGCCTGTCTGCGGCCGCGACGTTCACGATCGTCAACCCGGCGCCGTCGATCAGCAACCTGAGCCAGAATACTGCGACGCTGGGAGCTTCGGCCTTCTCGCTGACCATCACTGGCTCGAATTTCGTTCCCGGTTCGGTCTGCCAGTGGAATGGCCTGGCCCGCGTCACGACATTTGTCTCCTCCACGCAGATCACCGGCGCAATCACCGCGGCCGACCTGGCAGTGGTCAAGACCAACGCGGTATCGGTCTTCAACCCGGGTCCGGGCGGCGGAACTTCTTCGGCCGTCAATTTCGACGTGACCGCCCCGAACGCCGTGCCGGTCATCACCAGCATCAGCCCGTCGTCGACACTCGTCGGCACCCCTGGCCTGAACATCATGCTCAACGGCACCGGCTTCGCCCCGTCGGCCACGGTCAACTTCAATGGGCTGAGCCGTCCGACCGCGTACATTAACTCCACGCTGCTGATTGTGGTGATTCCCGCCGGCGACCTCAGCTCTGCCGGCACTGCGTCCATCACCGTCGTCAATCCCGCGCCGGGTGGTGGTACGTCGGCGGCGTCCAGCTTCAGCGTGGACAACCCTGCGCCGGTGCTGACCGATGTTTCGCCGCTCACCGCCACCGCTGGCGATCCCGCAACTGCCATCACCGTCTCGGGCGTCAACTTCGTCAGTGCCTCGAAGATCCAGTTCGCCGGCATCAACCTGACGACCACGTTTGTCAGCGCGACGCAGCTCACCGCCACCATCCCCGCGGCGAGCCTGGCCGCGGCCGGTTCCTTCGCCATCTCCGTCGCCAACCCCACGCCCGGAGGCGGCGTCTCCAATGCCGTCATGTACCTGGTGAAGGGCAAGCTGGTCGTCGTCAGTCCGGCGACCGCAACCCCCAACCCGGCGAAGGTCGGCCAAGTGGTCACCACCACCGTGTCCGGGGTAGACCCCAATGGCGTGGCGTTGACGGTCAGTTGAGATTTCGGCGACGGTTCCCCGGCCGCCGGTGGAGCCAGCGCGACGCATACCTATACTGCGCCGCAGGTCTACGCCGTGACGGCGACGATGTTCGACACACAGGGCAACACGATCAAGAGCAACACGACGGTGACCGTCACCGCCGCCGCCACTCCGCCCGGCACGATTACGCTCACCAAGGCCGCGCTAAAGGGCAAGAACCCGTCGCTGGGCAAGGACGTCCTGACGCTGGGCGGATCGATCGCCTTGCCAACGACCGTCACCAGCCTCTCCGGGCCGCTGACCATCTCAATCGGCAGCGTCAGCAAGACGTTCGCGCTCAACGCCAAGGGCTCTGGCACCGCGGTGCCGAGCTCGTTCAAGTTCGGCAAGCGCACGTCCGTCGCGCCGTTCACCGCAAAGATCAGCGCCAACCTGAGCAGCGTCCTTACCGCCGCTGGTGTTCCCGCAGGCGGCAGCGGCAAAGCCACGATACCGGTCACGATCACCTTCGGCGGCGCCGACTACGCCGGAATCCTGAATCTGAACGTGACCACAACCGGAGCCAACGTGGTTGGAAAGTGAGTCGCCGACTCGCTGCACCAAATGAAGGCAGTCGTAAGCGCCAGCTCGAAGGTGGCGCTTTGAGAAGTACTTGCAATCCGCGTCTATCGTTCCCTAAACACGCTGGGAATTAAGGTCACTGATCTGAGCCTGGCCGTAGCGAGGAGCAACGCCGTTCTTCTCCTCCGCTTGGCGGTTCAACACGGTTATGCTTCAATTTTATTAGGTACCCATTCCCCGTTATTTGCCCTCACCCCTTGTATAATGGGCGAGGAGTTCCACACGGATCGATATCAGTTTCGCACAGTGGAGTTCGATCTAAATTCTAACGGTTTTTAGGCTCATTCCACCCACCGGATCTGGCGCAGGAAATTTGGCCAGTTCATTCGCGAGTGTTATGGACAAGGAAGAGCTCGGGGCGTTCGAATGCGTATCCACCCGACTTCCGAAACGGGACGATAATATCCGCCAAATCTTCCGCAGGTTTCCGGTCTGAGACCTCCGGCAGGCGAATTGCCACATCTTTAAATGCTTTCCGCACGCGACACAGGTATTGCTCCAACTGATGTGCGTCGATCCCGTCCAACGTCTTCAGAATACTTAGAGTCGTCACCGTGCGGCGCTTCTGTTGGCCTTGCTCGATCAACTTCAGATACGTCTCGCGCTGATGCTTTTTGAGATCGAGAGGGCGTCCAAAATAGCGCACCTCGCCAGAGTCCATGAATATTTCAACCGGCGGAAATCTAGGCCAGCCAGTCTTGGCCGGGAAGACATTAAAATGGAACCGTACGTCGTACTGATGGCCGTCCGCCACCACGGAATAGGGCCCCGCATTGCAGCTGCTGGAACCTCCCCGAGGATAGCCCACGGGAAGGCCTGATGATTGAGGGCCAGACCGCGGGCCCCAAACTCGTATTCTTTCCCGATCAGTGCCGCTTCGCCGGGGGTAGTCGGCTCTGGCAAGACGACACCCTCCGACTCCCGGGCCTCGTTGACAATCAACTTCGCACGACGAATTTCGTCTGGTCCGTCGCGACCGGCGGTCTTGTTCATCGTTCTGTACTCCTTATTTTGGCGTCCTTATAGAGCCCAACACTGTTCATCTTATCGGTGCAGGGTGAAACGGGCAATCCAGCACTTAAAAAACAATTCTTGCACGATTGCTTGCATTCCCTCTGCCGACGGATGGCGCATTCTTGCCGATTCCGGTTAACTGCAAGCATGGAACGGGACGCGGAACACCAGGTTCAACAGCTGCTCAGTAACCTTCTGACCCAAGCGCAGAGGTCGCTGGATATTTGCGCCGCATCACCCGATTCGTTTACCGGGAGGAAGTCGCGCGAGGATGCCCTGCGCCTGCTCACGCATGTAGAACGGCTGATGCGACTCTACAAATCGGGTTCACCAGCCCCTACTCGCAATCAGAAGCTGCAATTTACGTCCGAGCTTCCCCACGCGACCCTCGCGGCCCTCAGGGTTTTACAGGCCGTCGATGCAACTGAATTGATTGTCGCTCTTGCCACGTTCCAGAAGGACGTCCCCTGCTGCGCCTGCTCGGGTCAGCGGCTGCTGTTACCCAATCGGAACGCCTGGCGCTGCCGCAATTGCGGTCGGCAGCAATCGATGTTCATCGGAACCATTCTGGAGAATAGCCATGTGCCGCTCTGGGCCTGGTTCGCGGCTGTCCTGGTTTTTTCGCACTGTTCGGACGTGAGCGTCGCCACGCTCGCGCGCGTGATGGAGGTTGATCGGCAGGCGACGGTCCGCCGCGTATTGCGCATGATCCGCACGCTCAATCTTTCCGGCCCGCTGCATTCGATCCCTGAAGTTGCTGAAGCGCTTATGGGCGCGCGCTTGAGCCTGTGATGCACCGCCCACGTCAACCGTTTAGGAGTCAATCATGACCGAACCCCACACTGAAAGCGTCCCTGAAACGCCGCCTACGCCTCGACCTGCGCCTCCGCAGGGACCTGCTCCCGGCGTCCAGCCCCCACGGAAATACAAAAGTCGCAACGACGTTTCTCGGGCCATAGAGCAGCTCATTGGGATGGGGCTCAACGGCACCATCTCGCCGGCGGAGCTTAAGGTCTACCAAGGCGCGCTGAAAACGCTCGCTGATCTGCTGCCGAAAGAAGGCGAGTCGGCGACCATTCCCATCTCCGATCGGCTGAAGGTGCGCTTGCTGGCGGATCCGGAGTTGCTCGAAGAGATGAGCGCGCTGATCCCGCGCGAACAGTTGCAGAATCTCCTCGGCGACACCCGGTAACGGCCCAGTCATGCGCCTCTACGACTTCGCGGGTCGGTTTTACATCCACCAGAACAAACGACTCGACAATGTCGGGCGCCCCTACCTGTCGAAAATTTATAACGCCCTGGAAAGCGCGCGGCGCACGGTTTTGTGCACCGCGCGCCAGTGCGAAAAGTCGACGACGCTGATCAAGCTGATCACATTCAATCTCGTGGTGCGGGCGCCCACCACCGCGCTGCTGATCCTGCCGCGCCAGGAACAGATCCACCGCCTGGTGGCTTCCCGATTGCATCCGATCATCGAAGAAAGCCCGATCCTCAAAAGATGCCTGGTTGCCAGTACGCGCACGGCGATGAAGCACATCGTCTTTTCCAATGGGAGCGAATTAATTCTGGATTCGGCCTACCATAACCCGGATGCAGCCCGCGGCGTCAGTGCCCGGATCCTGGCCATCGATGAATTTCAAGATTGCGCGACCAACAGCCTGGCCGTGCTCGAAGAGACTCAGTCGCATCAGACCGATCCGCACACGGTGATCAGCGGCACGGCCAAACTTTCCGACAATGAGCTCGAACGGGCGTACGTACGGGGCACGGCCAATGTCTGGATGATTTCGTGCCAGGGTTGTGGGCAGGACAGCCAGGCCAACGAACAGATCCTTGGAGCGGATGGCTATCGTTGCCCCGGCTGCCAGCAGCCGCTCAATCCCGCGCTGGGAATCTGGAAGGAATTAAATCCTGGATCAACATTCGCGGAGAGTTTTCGCATCCCACAGTTGATTGTGCCATGGATGAATTTTTCAACGGTCCTCGAAAAGAAACAGACGTACCAGTTCGCTCAGTTCAAAAACGAGGTTCTGGGGGAGAGCATCACGGAAGGCGATCTGTCGCTGACCCTCTCAGACTTGACTGCCTGCTGCACCGCGCGGCCGCCGATCGAGACCCGCGCCGCGCTGACTCCCGATCTCAATTTCAGCATCATCGCGGGAATCGATTGGGGGAACACCGGTCACGCGACGACATCAGTTTGCCTAGGCACGTTGGACACGCAGCGCGTTTTTCATGTGTTGAACTGGTTTAGACTGATGCCCGGTAAAAGTCCCGACGAGGTGCTCGCCTTTGTTGCGGATATTTGCAGGGGTATGAATGTCTCGGCAATTGCCGTCGATTCGCAGGGAAACGGATCGGTATTCCGGCCGATGCTCTTTGACCGTCTGCAGATGAACATCCCGAATTTCGGCATGTCCTACACCGAGGAAATGGATTTCTCCACGAAAGTCGAGACTGATTATCGGCATCTTCTCAGCATGAACAAGACCAAGGCCATTTCCGACCTCGTATTTCGGGTCAAGTCGCGCCGGATTACGTTTCCCCGTCAGAGCGAAATGGAAACATATCTGTTGGAAGTGGCATCCGAGCGCTGCGTCCCTGACGAAGAACGCCGGGTGATCCGCTACGTCAAATCGCCGGGGCGCCCGGATGATGCGCTGCATTCCTTGATCTACGCCCTCAGCGCTGCAAATTTTCTGGCGCACAGGCGACCGTTTCTATAAAGGCGTGTCGATGTGCTCCAACCTCTTGTTGAACATCCATTCGGTGCACTAAAGCCGCACACTCGTGCCGATTCCGTTCATTGCAATGGCAGTGCCGAAAGGTTCAGCGGCATAACGCTCAAACGGCTGCAGTGGAGGCCGGATGCCACGCGTGAGGCGATTGCCGACCGACCGACGCCGCAGACATGCCCTAATAGTTAACGTATTATCCGACTTCGTTTCCGACACGCCTTTGTGCGAAATGCGCAGGGCTTTTTTTATGCAGTATTGACTTCACTCACTCTTGAATGACTAAATCGCGGGCGCGACGGTCACGGTAAACACAGGGACGCTGGGCTTGCACCAGGGGCTCAACAACAAAACGATTACGGCCACCGCTGCGGGAACGGTTCACAGATTACCGGGACTGGAAGTATCAACAGCAGTTGCGCGTTTTCGCTGACGGGTGGCGGCACGGATGTCTTAAGCGTGCCTGCAACCGTCGCGTCGATTACGGCCTCGAGCGCGGGTCTTCAGGTCAATTCCGATCTGACCTGCGCCAGCGGCTTCAGCTACACAACCAACATTCAAATGGTAGTCAATTCGCCCGCGACGCTGGCGCTTCAGGGGAGCTCGAACGCCACCACAGGCAACATCGCCGGATCGGGAACCATCGCGGTCGCAGCTATGGGGACGCTTGGCTTTACCACGATCGGTTCGGAGAGCATCGCGCCGACGGTTAACGTGGCCGGCGTTTTCAACATCAACAGCGGCCCGGGCAATCTCACGATTCCCAGCCTGATCAACACCGGCACCGTGACGGTCACCGCCGGTCTGACCACACTGGCCTGCAGCGCCGGGTACACGCAGAGCGCTGGAACGACTCAGATCACACTGGGCGCCTGACCGCAAATACCACGATCAACGGCGGAAATCTGAAACTTTCGCAGAACTGCACGCTCACCGGGTCGCTCAGCAATAACGGCGGCGCAATTTCGTTTCTCGCGCGCGGCAAACTTGCTCTCACCACCAAGTTTTCCCAAGGCGCCGCCGGGTCATTTGCGACGACTATCTCGGACACCGCGGTTGGGCAGTTCGATCAATTGGTGGTGTCCGCTCTGCCACACTCAACGGCGCGCTCAACGTGACGCTCAGCGGCTATCGCCGGAACCCGCCGACACGTTCGCGGTGATCACCAGCGCCAGCGTCACCAGCACGTTTCCGTCCTATTCGCCAGGCACGTCGAACCTGACGCCGTCCTACAGCGGCACCGGAGTGACGCTGATCAACACGATCGCGCCCAATCCCGTGCCAGCGTCCACAACGTTGAGCCCCCGCATCGGTGGTGTTCATATCTTCCACACTGCTGGGCGCGGCGATTTCTGCGACCGACATTGCGTCGAGCGGTACGGCGAGCATCACGGTAACCAATCCCGCGCCCGGCGGCGGCACGACAGCCGTGCTGTCGCTGCCCATTACTCCTCCCGCGCCGCCGATGCTCACCAGTTCGTTTGCGGCCAGCGGTACTGCAGGCAATCCGCCGCCGACGTTCGCGGCGACCGGGCTGCCCACCGGACTGGCCTTGAATGGGTCGGCCATCACGGGCACGGTCAGCCCCGTCTCGCATGTCTACAATGTTTTCGCAGATACGCCTTTCACCGTGAAGCTCTCCGTCGGCGACGGTACGACCAACGTGCCGTCGCCGGTCGACATCTCTGTGCTGGCACCGAACTCCGGAGCCGCGGGCGTGCTGAACGGTTCCGATGGCAAGGCCGCGATTCCCAACCCGCTCACAGGAATTTCCACGCAAGTCACCGGCAGCAATGGCGGCGTGATTCAGTTGGGCATCGATATCTCGGCGCTCCGCGCGGCCTTCGATATCAGCACGGATTTTGCGAGTACGATCCGGGACGGTCGGCGACAGTGGGCGCAATCGCGGTCCATAAATTCATCCAAAGCGGCATCTACGTCGCGACCAGCACCGCCAGGCCTACGGGCACCAGCACGGTTGCCGGCAAGGCGCGAAAAACGCTGGCGCTCAGCGCGCAGGAGACCGGCGAAACCGTCGCGTTTTCATCGCTCCCCGCCAGTCGGGCGATTGCACCCAGCCAGTTGAAAGGCAAGTTTGTGTTCAGCGGAAAAACGTCGGCCGATTCCGTGACGTTCGGTGGCACGCTGGAACTTCCCGCTGGACTGGATCTGTCGAAAATGCAAAGCTTGAGTTTTGCGATCGGTAATATCGTGGACACGGTTTCGGTCGACGCAAAAAGGGAAGGGAAAAACTCCAGGGCTTAACACGCGCATCACTAAGCTGCAGATCAAGTATCCGAAACTCGCGAGCGGTACGAAGACTACCGCCGGGCAGAAGGCGAGTGTAAACGTGACGGTCTCCGGCGCGGCGCTCACTGCGGCCGGATTCGACACCGAAGGCATTGTTGCCGGCGCGATAGACGCGGCGGGAAAATCAGGCGCAAACCGCAGCATTCAAGTCGCGCTGGTCTTCGCTGGAGTCAGCTACGAAGCGCTGGCGCCGGTGACTTTCAAGCTGGCGTCGAATGGATCAAGCGGTCAGATTGCGGGACGAAGCGGGTTATGAGTCCTGAGGAATCCGGATCGCAGTGTACTTCTCCGCAAGCGTATTGACCGGCGAATGCTCCGCCTTCCGTTCACGGGGCCACCTGCTCCAGCCGCAACTTCGCGATCATCCCGCTGAGCATGGCCTTGACCTCGGCCTGCAATTCCGTGTTGCGAGGGGATGCCCCGTAATCCGGGCTCACGATAAGCCAAGTACCCGCTCCGATGTCTACAGCAACACGCTCATGGTCACTTCCAACATCCTTGGCGATAAAGGCTCTGCGTCTTTGCCGCTCTCGACCGGAGGCGGCATGAGCGCAGTGGATTCAGCCAGGGCGTTCAGTGAATTTGTGCCCCGTTGGTGTTCACTTTTTGGGTTTAATGAGTTTTCGAAGTTGTGACTCTTTAAGCGCGATCATCCGGCCCACGTTTACCGTCGGCAGACCTTCGGCTCGCCATTGACGGATCCGGTCGGCCTTGACGTGGTACTTCCTAACGGCATCGCCAATGGAGATGAACCCCGGTGGTCGCGGCGTCTTCCCCTTGGGGCGGCCGGGATTTTTGGACACATAAAGCGGTCCTTCGTGAACGTGCCATCTAACGATCTGTTCAGCGGCAATTCCCGTTCGATTCGACACTTTCAAAACGTCAACTTTGTCCATGGTGATATTCAAGCCCAAATCAGTGGTTAAAGGTCGTGTTGCGAATTAAATACACGAGTTGGAACAGATAGTCAACGCTGTTAGTTAGACCTCTTGAAGTTCCAGGATGCTGCCCACTTTTTGAAGGAGCTCTCGGGCTACCAATGGCTTCTGCAGGATTCCGCGTATATTTGAAAAGTTGGACATTTCAGTTTTGAGATGTGCGGTGATGGCTGCCGACATAAACACAATCGGTCCTCGCATTCCACCCAACCGCAGGCCATCCACCAGGTAAAATCCGTCGCTTTCCGGATCGACCACATCGACTAGCGCCAATTCGACGGGATGGCTGGCCATCGCGTCCAGCGATTCCGTGCCTTCAAACACATGTACGATATACCCGGCGGCAGTCAGTAACTTCAGGACGAACTCCCGCGTCTGCACATCTTGATCACAGACGAGTACGTGTATTTTCTGCTTCATTGAAAGTGCAACCCTCTTGCGGGTTTTTACAACAAATAACAAGCCAATGTAATTCGAAGAATCAGGCGAAAAGTTCCGATGAAATTTGCTCAATATAGAGGCAGCTGCACAATTCGAGTGCAACGATCCCGTTCGATTCACGTGGGCAGATTGTCACAAATCGTAAGTGCATGAAATTTGCGCATTGCAGCCCGTTGATAAACACTGCCCTGCGCCGCGAATCGCCATTACGGCCAGGCGTTTCACGGAGAAATTGGAGGACGAAGCCTTTTTCAACGGGCTGATACGCCAGCTGCCCGCTGAAAGCACCCTTACACCGGACCCTACTCCCGATTTCCCCGTGAGGCGCCTAGACCAGTGGAGGTTCACCACGCAGGCCAAGGATGAGCAACGGAACTGCTGGTCCCAACTAGTCAAAACTGGAGTGTCTATGTACCCATCCGTGCTATTGGTCGATGACAACGCTGAAGTCCTTGGGATTACTTTGGATCTCCTTCAAGCAGCGGAGATGAACGTCATCGCAGCTTGCGGGGCGATGGAGGCTATACGCATCTTTGAACTGAAAAGGTACGATATCGGTCTGCTCGTTGCAGACCTGATGATGCCGCAGATGGGTGGAACCGAATTGGCCCAAATCCTACGCCAGAAGCATCCCGAGCTCCCGGTTCTGTATACCTCAGGATATTCAGACCCGCCCTTTGAATTGGACGAAAACAGCGGCTTTATCGCTAAGCCGTATAATCCATCCCAGCTCATCGCCCTCGCCAGAAGCCTGATGTCGCGGCACGTTCATTAAATGCCATGAACCCGTTGCACAGCTTGGACAATTGCGGCTATTTTCAGCGGCTTGAGCAGCACCGGTTGACCCGTACCCTTCAAGAAGTTCTGCGCGGACTTATCAAGATTGTCGCCCGTTATGAAGATCACCTTCTTCTGATAACCGGCATCCAGTTGAGCAAAGACCTCACGGCCGGAGAGGCCTTTCATGCGGAGATCGAGCAAGAGCGCATCGAAGTCTGTTGACGCCACCGCTTGTAGCGCCTCCTGCCCCGATCCACACGTCCGCACTACGTGTCCGCCCGATTCCACGATCATGAGCTGCAGCACTTCTCTTACAAGTTGATCATCGTCCACCAGCATAATGCGCGCACCCTCCATCCGCGTTTCCAGGGATTGGGGCGCGCGGTTGATGGAAGGTTGACTCGCCTTTCGAAGCGAAATTTCAAATTTCACTCCGCCGGTGGCCACATTCTCCGCCAGGATTTGACCCCCAGCCTCGGCCACTAGCTTGGCTGCAATATGCAAACCTAACCCGGTACCGCGAGCCGACGGCTTGCTAGTTGAATATTTTGAAAACAGGTGGGCCAACACGCTCTCAGAAATATGCGGACCGGAATTAGATATACAAATTTGTACGGGATCAATGTCCGTATTTACCCGAATTGAGATTTGCGGTTTGTCCGCATTTTCCAATGCATCAAGAGCGTTCTTCACAATATTGGCGAAGATCAGCTGCAGGTATCCGGTGGGGAGCACTACCGAACTGCGTGGACCCTGCATCTCCAGTTGAATCGCGGTTCCCTGTCTATGCAGAGATCGAAACAGATCCACCACGACTTTCACGGCCTCCCCA
Source organism: Planctomycetota bacterium (assembly GCA_038227875.1). Classification (GTDB taxonomy): domain Bacteria; phylum Planctomycetota; class SZUA-567; order H5-PLA8; family H5-PLA8; genus JBBRPR01. Next base: position 6,057 of record JBBRPR010000100.1, on the reverse strand, counting down.
GGATCTCCGAATTCCTCCGAGTGTGGACGAACAAATCTCAACAGGCTGCCCGTCAATTCGCTGGCAAACATGGCGTGCTCATATGAACGTTGTAGCCGCCGCTGCGTGGTGGGGCTGAACGTGTTCTGACTCAACTCGACCTGAATGAAACCCGTCACCACCTGCATCAGGTTCCGGATCTCATGCGCCACCTCCGGCAGCATTTCGCCCATCAGCGCCAACCGTTCCAGGTTGAAAGATTCTTCCGGCAACTTCTTCTCGTTTTGATCACCAGTAGTCACAACTACCTCAATATTCGTGTGTAATTCGACCTTAACCCACTTTTCAAGCTTGTACAGAGTTGAACCCACTTGCAAGGTGTACTATAATCCTCTAACACACAGGGACACCATGGACAATCGTATTGACAACACCGATAGCCTTGTCTCCTTCCGAAATACCCGAGACGTCAGTGGACGCGGTACGCTCATCCACGTTACCCGCTCTAATGTAATCTTCGAAGTCTACAATCCGTACTCCGTCGTCCAAATGAGTGAAGTGCTGCAATCGTTACAAATTCTTCGGAAGGGAAGATTTTTATATTCGGGGCGCGCAGTCGTCAGCAATATTATTGCCACTGGATTGATGACCATAGTCTCGGCAACATTGGTGGACTCATGGTCAGACTTGGCTGGCATGACGCCCGGGCCCGAACTCCGACGCGAGGTCGAAGACTTCGTCAAAAAGTGGGAAGTCACCCACGCTCTGCGCCCGTCGTATCAGGTCGTCATCACCAAACTCCGCTCCTTCCTTGGCGAGCTAAGCCGCTGGCTGGAACAAGTCGAGGTTGAATCGAGCACACCCGCACAGGACGATTCTCAGGAATTAAAGAACGAGTTTTGTGCGGAGGTGGAGATACCACTGGCGCCCAAGATACGTGAATTGTTTGAAAACTTCGAGCATGAGGCCGGCGCGGTAGCCTTGGAAGAGTCCGATGCGCACCGCTCCTTTGCACGCCGTGAAATTCATCCCCTCATCCTGTGCGCCCCCTTTGTCCATCGAACCTTTACCAAACCCCTGGGATATGCTGGCGACTACGAGATGGTGAATATGATGTTGCGCAACCCCTCGGAAGGCCCAACCACGTACGCGAAGGTTGTGAATTCATTTAATATCAATACCGCGCCTGCGGCGGCCCATCGCAATCGCATCGAAATGCTAAAGGAAATACTGGAAAAGGAATCCGCCCGGGCCGCGTCACAGTCGCGGCAGCTTTCCATACTAAATGTCGGATGCGGGCCTGCCGTCGAAGTCCAACAATTTATACACAATCCGCTGAGTTCACAATGTACGTTGGAATTGCTCGATTTTAATGAAGAGACATTAAATTATACAAAGTTGAAGATTGCGGATGCGGAGCGTGCGGCCAACCGTAAATTAAATATTACTTTTATACACAAATCGGTTGACGACCTGCTGAAAGAAGCCGCGGGGATCCGCGAAACCCAACCGTCCAAATATGATCTTGTTTATTGCGCCGGTTTGTTCGACTATCTTTCGAATAAGACCTGCAAGCGCCTCGTGCAGCTTTTCTACAACTGGACCACCCCGGGGGGATTGGTCGCGGCGACGAATGTGCATAAGAACAATCCTGTGCGTTACTATATGGAACACCTGCTTGAATGGCACCTCATCTATCGCGACGAGGCGGGTATGCAGTCGCTTTCACCCGCTGATTCCGTGGAGCGGATCGTCAGGACCGATTCCACTGGCGTGAATGTCTTCCTGGAAATCCGCAAGGCGCCCGGTGCGGAGCACGCCGGATGAGCACGATCGCCCCTTCCGTCATCGCCGATGCATACTCCAAGGCCGATGCGGAGCTTCGTGTGCGGTATTCCAAGATTGGCAACATCCTCGCCTTCGTCTTGATGCCCGCGGGAATTAGCCTGGACTACTTCGTTTACCCGGATCGCATCGGGGAGTTCTTCACAGTTCGACTCATCTCCGCCGTGGTCCTGGGTTCGATTCTAGCGCTTCACTTTTCAGAAATCGGCCGGAATCACATTCGCCCTCTGGCCATCAGTTGGGCCCTGACCGTTCAATTTGCCATTGCCTTCATGATCTATCGCGCCCAAGGCGTAAGCTCTCCCTATTATGCCGGCCTGAATATGTCCATCTTGGCCGTGGCGGTGTTGTCGCCGTGGACGTTTGGCGAAACGCTGTTCACCTGCGTGGTCACCCTTGGCGCCTATCTCTGCGCCTGTTTGCTCCACGGTTCGATTTCCGGACATCTCGGTGAGCTCTTTAACAACGTCTACTTTATCATCCTCACGGACATCATCTGCGTCGTCTCCTCGTTCTTTACGTCACGGTCTCGCTTCGACGACTTTCGACTTAGGCATGAACTGGACCAGCGCAACAAGGACCTGGCGGAGGCCGACCGGCTGAAATCGGAGTTCTTTGCCAATATCAGCCACGAATTCCGCACGCCCCTGACACTGATCATCGCACCGATCGATGAAATCCTTCGCAACGACGACGTTTCCGGCACGGCTCGTGAATCCCTGGTGTTGATCCGTGACAACTCATTGCGGCTGCTCAAGCTCATCAGCGACCTGCTGGAGCTGGTCCGGCTGCAGGACGGGCGTTCGCAGATCAAGCGTGAACGCATCAATCTCGACGCCTTCGTTCCGGCGATGGTCGATTCGGTGCGCCATCTGGCCGTCATGAAAGGCCTTAAGATCAAATCGAACGTTCTTGGAACACCGCTGGAGGTTTTCGGTGACAGCGGGCGATTGGAAAAAGTGATCCTGAACATTCTCACCAACGCGCTTAAATTCACGCCCTCCGGCGGGACGATTGAGGTGCGCTGGTCGAGCAAGGGGGCCAACGCCTCCATCGAATTTGAAGACACCGGCGTAGGTATTCCCGAAAAGGAACTGCCCTACGTTTTCGATCGATTCAGACAGGTGGACGGGTCGGCCACGCGCAAACACCAGGGCGCGGGAATTGGCCTGACCATCGCCAAGGAGCTGGTTCAGGAACAGGGAGGACAGCTATCCGCATGCAGCACCGTGGGCAAGGGTACGACCTTCACACTGGAACTGCCGCTGGCGGCACTGTCGCAGACGCAGGCCAATCCCACCCCAGCGCCCGAGTCACCCGATGATCCGATCTCCGACATCTACCGCCGTTCGGACCGCTTCTTGTCCGTTCCAACTGAAGTGCCGGCAACATCGGAAACCGGCAGTGGGGAATTCACGCTCCTGGTCATCGAAGACGAACCTGATATGCGCCGGTTTTTGGTGTCTTCGCTGGAGAAAAAATTTCGTGTGCTTCAAGCCAGTGACGGGCGCCGCGGACTGGAACTCGCCCTCGCTCGAAAACCTGATCTGGTGCTGGTCGACCTGATGCTGCCGGAAATGAACGGACTGGATATTTGTCAGAATTTGAAATCCTCCGATGAGACCCGGCATATTCGCGTGGTGCTGCTGACAGCCCGCGGTGACGAACGCTCCCGCCTCTCGGCGTTGGAGCGCGGTGCCGATGATTTTTTGACCAAACCGTTCAGCACGCTTGAACTGACCACCCGCCTCGAGAATCTACTCGCCGCCTCGCGACTGGATCGTCAATTAAAGACGCGCAATTCCGATCTGGAGCGGGCCTTAACCCAATTGAAGGAAACCGAGTCCCAACTGATTCAAAGTGAAAAGATAAATGCAATCAGTGGTTTGTCCGCCGGACTCCTGCATGAAATCTTCAATCCCTTGAACTTCATGATGATGGCCATCCAACTGGCTAAAAACTCCGCGCCTGAAAGCGATCCCAAGCTCAAAGAGACGCTCGACGATATTGAAAACGGCATGCTGCGCATCAACGACATCGTCACCGATCTCCGTGCGTTCGCCTACCCGGAAAAGAACGTCAAAATGCGAGACGTCGCCCTAGCCGATGTCATCAAATCGGCCAAGCGCCTGACGTCGCACGAATTCAAGAATATCCGCCTGGTCGAGCCCCAGAGTAACGAGGTTGTCTTTGGCTCCAAAACCCAACTGACCCAGGTTTTTGTCAACCTGATCCTGAACGCCATTTGGGCCGTGAACAAACGCAAACCCGCGGATCCTGAAATTCGGATTGAAATCACACCCATTGGCGAGAAAGCAACAATCAAAGTGCGCGACAATGGGATTGGCATCGATCAAGCAATCCTTCCTCGAATCTTTGATCCGTTTTACACCACTAAAGGCGTGGGAGAGGGAATGGGGTTGGGTTTAAGTGTCTGTCACACTATCATCAAAAACCATGGCTCCGAATTGATTGTAAAAAGCGAGCCTGGCCAGTGGACGGAAGTCTCCTTTGATCTGGCAATGTCCGAAGCGGGGGTACGGCAATGAGCACTAAAAAGTACAGTGACTTCAAGATTCTATATGTCGACGACGAAGAACAGGCCCTAAAATACTTCGTACTTGCCTACGAAGCCGATTTTAACATACTCACTGCGACCAACGTTGACGATGCCTTAGGACTTATTGAAACCGACGGCTCCCGGATCGGCGTGTTGATCACCGACCAGCGCATGCCTGGAAAAACCGGTGTCAATCTGTTGGAGCGAATTCGGCAGGATCGCCCGGAAATTGTTCGAATTCTGACCACCGCTTACGCCGACATGGATAGCGCCATTGAAGCAGTGAACGCTGGCGCGATTTATAAATATATTGTCAAACCCTGGAATGTTCGCGATCTGCGCGGCGTACTGCTCCGAGCCATGGACTATTTTACCGTCCAACACGAGCGGAATTTATTGCTTCGCGAAAAACTCAGCGTATTGCAGCGGATCATCGTGGCCGACCGCGTCCACAGTCTCTCTGTGTTGGCCACGGGACTGGCGCACCAGATCCGCAATTCGACGTCCGCCCTGTCAACATTTCTGGAGCTGGCTCCCAGCAAACTGCGCCAGGAGGTGTCCGATTCGGCGTTGAAGAATCCTGAGTTCTGGAAGGACATGTGGTCGCTTGCGCTGCAGGAGAACCACCGCATTTTGCAGCTCGTACAGCACGTCGCCGATGCCACCGTCGCACCGTCTTACAATTTCGGCGGCAAACTCTCCATTGCAGAGCTGCTTAAACCACACCTCTCCGGCGACGTTACCGTTCAGGGCTCCATCCCCATAGGTGAAATTGCCTGCGACAGCGACATGCTGCCGCGGATGCTGGCCATTCTGTTGAAACGCGCCGCCAGGCTGAGCAATTCAAAGTCACTGCAGCTCAACATCACGGCCGTGCCTGATGTCTGGAGCGCTCCTGGTTTCGAACTTCGGATCAGCACCAACGGTCCGGCTTGGGACGAAAAGGTGGTGGCCTCCATCTTCACCGCGTTTGCCCCGGCCGAAGACGACCCGACGGACCTCGGACTTGAATTGCTCGCGGCGTTCTTCATCGCGCACCATCACGGCGGCGACATCTCAATTAGCAAGAACGGGCAGGCCGGTTTTCTCGTCCGCATCCCGTTCAATCCGCTCTCCTCCAAACGCGCCCCGTTGGAGCAGAACGCCATGGAAAAATTGTTGCTCCGTTTTGAACGCGAAGACAGTTAAGAACGGAATCGCATGAAACCGCGCAAGCGACTCGCCCCCCAGGCGGATGAAATTAGCGTATGCGCAAGCACGCTTCTTCACCAATTACGCAATGTACTGCAACCGCTTCAGAGCCATGTCCAGATCCTGACCTCCCGGCAGTCCGAACCATCGCCGCTCCTCACCCATATCGAGTCCGATCTGGACTACCTCGAACGCTTTGTGAGCCGGGCTTCAAGCCTGACACGGGACGTGGAACCCGAACTAGGACCGGTGAAAATCCGAAGCCTTCTGGCCTCGATTGCCCACGAACTGGGAACGCTTCATAGCGGTGTTCACTTCTCAGTAGAAGGCGACGTGGCGACGTTGTCGGGAATCACGTACTTCAGCGTTGTGAGTCTCAGATAAATCGGCGCGGGAAAGTGTGAACGGCGCGGATTGATTCTCAAAATATATGGCGTTATGAATCGCGTGACGGTGCCGCAGCGGGAATAGAATCAGATTGT
>JBBRPR010000099.1:0-19653 GCA_038227875.1 Planctomycetota bacterium | reverse complement strand
TACCAATTTGGCAAGCTCCGCTAAACGTGCAGGGGTGGAGCGCAATTTAGACCTTCAGAAATATCGGGGCGACAGGATTCGAACCTGCGACCTCCTGGTCCCAAACCAGGCGCTCTAGCCAAGCTGAGCTACGCCCCGTAATCGCGTGCACAGGGATGCTACGCCGCGCGCCAAAAGATTCAAGCGGGAAGCGCGCGCATTGCATTCCCGGTAGTACGTAGGTCGCAACTAAATGCCAGGTTTCGCGCACCGATTTATGTGGCCGCAGCACCTGAGACATGATAGAAAATCCCATATGACTCTTTCGAACAGGTGGTGACTCAATGAAAAGAGCAGGCATCTTTCTCAGCGCGCTATTTCTGATTCTGGTTTTGATGGTTTTGGGCGGCTATAAATTTTTCCGCTACCTGATGCGTCCGGCGGTCAACACCGACAAAATTACGATTACGCTGGTCCCGATTCCGGAGTCTGAGCGCGACCGTCCCGCGGAAATCGAAGGAATCAAAAAGCGCAGCGCTGAAATTGAGACGCACATCCACCAGTTGCAGGACGAGATCAGCGCCGAGCAAGCTAGACTCAAGGTGCTGCAGTCAGCACTGAAGAACACCGAAGCGAATTGAGCTCATCGCTTGACCGAAATCACCGCCGGACATATCGCGCTTCAATTTTCCCACGCCCGATTGACTTCCGCGCTCAAAAACCGCACGATGGCCTCCATGGACGATGAATTCCCCCAACATTGGAAGGACGGACTTTACCAGGCGATCATGCGCCGGCGCGATGTCCGCAGTTTTCGCTCCGATCCGATTCCGCCGGAAGTTCTCGCGCGCATCCTTTCCGCGGCGCACCACGCCGGGTCTGTGGGGTTCATGCAGCCGTGGAATTTTCTCGTTGTCGAAAACCGAGTCACGCGCCAGCGGATCCGCGACCACGTGGACGCTCAGCGTTTGAAAGCGGCGGAAGCCTTCGACGGCGAGCGCAAGGAGAAGTACCTCGCCTACAAGCTTGAAGGCATTCTCGATTCAGCGCTGAACATCTGCGTCACCTGCGATCCCACGCGCTTCGGGCCGGTGGTGATCGGCCGCAACACCATTCGCGACACCGATGTCTACAGCACCTGCTGCGCGATTCAGAATCTCTGGCTCGCCGCGCGCGTGGAAGGTATCGGCGTCGGCTGGGTCAGCATTCTCGAACCCGAGTGTCTCCGAGAACTCCTCGGCATCCCCTCGCACGTACTGCCCATCGCGTACCTCTGCGTCGGCTACGTCCCCGAATTCGCCGCTCAACCGATGCTCCAAACCACCGGCTGGCTCCCGCGGTTGCCGCTGTCGGACGTGGTCTTTGGCGAAGCGTGGGGGGAGAGACCGCCAGACGCGCTGGGGGGCGAACTGAAAAACGATGCGCACGGATAGTGATTATTGCGGATTGCGGATTTCGGATTGCGGATTAGCGAAGGAAAATTGTCCGGTGCGAAGAATCGATCCGCGTAACAGAATTAAGGAACGCACCCGACTTGCAATTCGTCCACCATTCTAATCCGCAATCCGCAATCCGAAATCCGCAATGCCGTTTAAACCATTCCCGTTTCCACCGTCGCCCCCAGCGTCTCGCCGAACGCCGCCGCCATCGCGTACTCGACGTCGCTGATGCAGACTTCGCGTTGAAGCACTTTGGCCAGCGTCGTTACGCCTTTACCTTTCAAGCCGCATGGGATCACTTCGCGGAACGGGTCGAGCGGCAGATCGACGTTGAGGCTCAGGCCGTGGTACGTGACCCAGCGCCGCGCGCTGACGCCGATGGCGCAGATCTTTTCGCGCGGCTTCGTGATGTCGCCGCCGGGGTTCACCCAGATGCCCGTCATGCCTTGTTCACGGTGGCCGGTCACGCCGAAACGCCCGAGCGTCCGAATGGCGGCGTCTTCGAGCAGATCCAGATGCGTGTGGATGCCGATCTTCCACGCGTGAAGATTGAGCAGCAGATACCCGACGAGCTGCCCGGGGCCGTGGTACGTGATCGAACCGCCGCGGTCGGCGTGGATCACCTCCGCGCCGGTGCGCACGGCCAGGTCGTGCTCGCTGCAGAGCAGATGGCCGGGCTCGGTTTTTCGACCGAGCGTAAAGACCGGGTTGTGCTGTAGCAGAATCAGCTTCGCGAGCTGCTCGGTGGAATGCTCCAATTCGGCGGCGTGAAGTTTCTGCAGCTCGACGCCGTCCTGAAAGCGGAGCGGCGCGCGCAGTTTGATCACCGAAAGTGTGCGGGGTGTTGAAGGCTGCGAATCGCTCAAACCATCCACTCCATTTCCTGCGCGTTTTCCGGCGGGACCACCAGATCCAGCGTGCACGACCGCGGGTAGCGTTCACTGGGGCGGTCGGTGGCGAGGACTTCGACGTAAAAATTCAATTCCTGCTGCGGCAACGCGCCCATCGCGGCGAAGGGAATCTTGAATTCCAGCACGTCATGCCAAGCCACTTGAGAGGCATTGGTTTTCCACAGCCCTTCATATCGCGGCGCGGAAGTCTGCAGTGGATCGATCAGCAGCGAAAGCGGCTGCGGCGCAGTGAAGCGTACCGCCACGCCGTTGACGTGATGGCTTTTCGCTGCCGGCGTTTCGTCCGACGGATCGGCGGGATTGGCGCTACGCAGGTCGACACGCACGCAGAGGTGTTTCTTGTCGTAGCCGAAAAAAATCTGCTCGACCAGCGACGCGTTGGCTGCGGTCATCACGCCGCCTTCCTTGTCCGCACGGTAACGTCCGGCGCCGAGCCATTCGAAGTAGCTCGAGACATGCCCGTCGACTTTGATCGCCAGCGTCGTCTGCGGCATGGTGTAGCGCCGCGCGTGAGCCAGACCTTTGACGGCGACATTGAGAAACGCCGGCGGTTCCAGACCCAGGAACACGTAAACGTTTTTCAGATGCGTGCGGAAGAGCGAATCGAACGCCGCGTCGTTGCCGGAACTGTGGTCGTCGCCATACCACCAGTACCAGTCGGAACCTTCCGCGATGTATAACTCTTCCCACGCTTGGGCCAGAGCTTCCGGCGCGATGTTTCCTTTGCTCGTCGCCGCGACCAGATCTTCGCGCGTGCGGTAGACATATTCCCATGCGCGGCGGTCTTCGGCGTGGCCGGCCCAGATGTAGAAATCGTGGTTGATCCACGACCCTGAGAACAATTTCTCGATGCGATGCGCCGGCGGATGAGCGTGGAGATGGTCGCTGACGCGCACCGGCTGGAGCGGACCGCCGCCGCGCTGCAACTTCCCGTAAAGCGCGCGCAAAAATCCGATGCCCTGATTCGGGTAGTGTTCCCAGCAATTCTCGCCGTCGAGCACCACGGCGATCATCGTTTCGTCGCCGGCCGGTCGCTCCGCGGCCGTGGCGTGCGCGCGCGCGATGAAATCGTCAGCCGCCGCTTCGCCGTCCCAGCCCTGATACTGGAAGCCGATCAGATCGGAGAGATGGTGATCGCGGAAGACCATGTTCACGCTTGCGCCGGGCGTGCCGCAATTCCAGCCGCGGTAGAGTAGACCCGGCTTCTCGAGAATGCCCGACCCGTTGCGTAAACCCGTGGCGATTGACGCGCTCAGAATTTCCTCGTCGGTCGCGATCCATTGAATGCCGTGCCGCGCGACGATCGGAACCATTTCCGGGCTGACTGAGCCCTCCGACGGCCACATCCCCGTCGGCGCCGCGCCGAAGAGCTGCTTGTGGTACTCGACCGCGCGCTTGACCTGCATCTCCGCGTCGACTGCCAGCGAGACATGGCCCTTGGGCATCGGCGTGCCGGGCATCGCAATCTGCGCGCTCCGCATGTCGCACAGCAGCGGCAGGATTGGATGATAAAATGGCGTCGTCGTCAGCTCGACCTGATGCCGCGCGAGCAGTTCCTTGTGCAGTGGGATGACGCGGGCGAGCACGGTTTTCTGTTCGGCGAGCATCACGGACTTGTCTTCTTCGCTGAAATCCCTGCCCTTGGCCCGCAGCGACCGCAGCGCTTCGGATTCTTCAAAGCTGACCGGATGAAACCAGGCGAGATTGAACCACACCTGCAGATCGCGCAGATCCTGCTTGCTGAATTCCTCCGCCGCGCGGATCACGGATCGCCGGCCGAGCTTGCGCATCTCCAGCAACTGGCCGTAGCGCGGATGGACGCGGATCATGCGGTCCCACTGCGCCATGAAGAAGTGATCGAGAATAAAATGCGTATCGAGTTCGCTCAGCGCATCGGCGTGGATCACCGTGCGCCGCAGAAACGGGTCCGTCGCGTCGCGTTCAACGTAATCTTCCAGCTGCGACAGCATCGACGGCACGAGATTGATGGTGCAGCGCATCCCCGGAAATTCCGAGATCAGCCGCGCCATCCCGTAATAATCCTTGATCCCATGCAATCGCACCCAGGGCAGCAGCATTTCGCCGGACTGCAGGTCCTTGTAGTACGGTTGGTGCTGATGCCAGACGAGGGCGATGGGGATGGACATGGTTCGAGAGTAGGATTGGCAGGCCGTTAATGCAAGCGCGTGTCAGCGGTGGGGGTGCGCTCGGGAAGGATTGCGATTTTCGCGCGGTGTAAGCAAGAGGCCAAGTAGGCAGCCACGAATTCAATGACCTTGTTCCTAGAATTGCAAACTGCCCATTGTGTCTGCATCCTGTCCCTGCATCCTGCCTACGCTCCTGACGCGTGCGTGCCCCTTGCGCGCCCTTGCTCGTCCGGCTACAAATGCACCAGCGCCCCATGTAGAAACCACGCCCTTGTGCAGCAAGCTCATGGCCTGCTGATATTTACACAAGTTTGGAAGAAAAGGCACACGTTCGGGAACTACCCCTGTGCAAGACGGAGAGCCTTCGGCAATTGACCCAAAAAGCCCGGATGAAACCGATCTGGACCTGTTGAAGCTTGCCCAAAAGGGCAGTGAAACGGCGTTTGGGGAATTGATGGAACGGCACTCGGGGCGCTTGTTCCGCTTGGGTTTCTCCCTTCTAGGAAACGCCTCCGACGTGGACGATGTCTTGCAGGAAACTTTCCTTGGCGCTCTGAAGGGTGTAAAATCGTTCCGTGAAAAGGCGTCGGTCAAAACCTGGTTCACGCGCATTCTCGTCAACCAGATCGCCCGGCACCGCAGGTACTGGAAGTTGCGCGCCTCACCGCGCGCCATCAGTCCCGAAGGCGAAGAAATCCTGAGCGGCGCGCTGGTGCCCGCCAAACCCTCGGGGACGGAAGTGCAGATGGACGTGGCGGCGATGCTCCAGACGCTGTCACCCGAACACCGCATGATCTTTGCGCTGCGCGAAATGGACGGGTTGTCGTACGAGGAGATCGCCGCGACGCTGGATATTCCGGTCGGCACCGTCGAATCGCGATTGTTCAGAGCACGTTCGGAATTGCGGCAGCGCTTGAAGGCGTACTTGGATAAATAAGGGACAGGCAGAGACAGGGCAGGGGAAGGTAAAGGAAGGAACGTGGCCATGGATCCATGCACCAATAGCGCGCAGCTCAGCGCCTACCACGACAATGAGCTCCCCTCCGCGCAGCGTTTTGCGTTGGAAACGCATTTGCAGTCGTGCGCCGCTTGCGCGCGCGAATTGGAAGAACTCCGCCGCCTCACCCGGCTGTGCCAGGCCGCCCGCAACGAACCGCGTGCGCGGGTCAACATTGTGAAGTTCGGGGACGTGCGCCGGATTCAGAGCGCGCAGTGGCTGGAGAAAATCCTGATCGGCGCCGCCGCCGCGATCATGCTGGGGTGCGGCAGCTGGCTGCTGGTCGAACCGCAGGCCGACAGTGCCAACAGCGTCTCGCTCGACGCCATGGTCCTGCGACAGAGCGACAGTCGCGATCAGGCCAACCTGGTGATCCAGAGCTACGCCCGGGAGTATGGCGAGTGATTAATTCGAAGATCTTCATCTTCCTGGTCTTCAGCATCGCGCTCGGCGCCGGCATTACGCTGGGCCGCACGTGGGAACGCTGCCAGGCCAAAGGTTCCTCCGACAAGGGGCCCGCCTTCATCAAGAAGGAACTGAACCTGAGCGACGATCAGGACGTGAAGATGCACGCCGTCTGGTCGAAGGTGATGGAGTCCCACGCTCAGCACCGTCCGCGCCGTGAAGCGATCCAGAGAGAAAAGGATGCTGCCATCGCCACGGTGCTCAGCGCCGAACAGCAGGCGAAGTTCAAGGGCATCGTCCAAACGTTCGACAGCAAGCAGGGCGATATCGAACAGGAGCGCCGCAACAAGCGCGACGCGCTGCAGAAGGAGCGGGACGAAGCCGTCGGCGCGATTCTCGCTCCCGATCAGAAGACCCGCTTCACTGAACTTGTCGCGGAGTACGACCGCAAGAAGCAGGAATTGGAAGACGAAATGAAGCGCATCGAAGATCAGGCCGTGGCCGAGTCCTACAAGATCCTCGACGATAATCAGCGCAAGAAGTTCGACGAGATGCGCAAAGCACGCGACGAAGCAATGGGCAAGCGCCCACCGGCGGCGCCGTAAGATTGATGTCTAACCCGGGGAATAAAATAATGTCTCGACCGATCCGCGCCGCGTTCTGCGCGCTGGTGTTCTTTTGTGCCGCTTCCGCTGTCCGCAATGCGCACGCCGAAACCTCTCCCTTCCGCAACACCACGCCGACCTTCGTCGCCACCTACAAGAGCGGCAATTTCAATACGCTGACGATCAAGGGCAGCAACTTCGCGCTCTACTCGCTGCTGAACCTGCAGCAGGCCAGTTCCCAGGGATTTTCCATCGCCGGCAACACGCTGATTTCAGTTCTCACCAGCAACGCCAACGGTGCGCCGATCGTGTTGGTCGACAACATCCTGACCAGCAATGGCAATTATTATTACACAGTCGTGGTCTCAAAGAAGGGGCTGGCCAAGGCCGTCTGCAAAGCCGCGAACAAGCAATTGCCACTGCTGAGCTTCACCGCGACCAACGACAATCCGCCGAGCAAAGGCATCTTCACGCTGACCTTCGTCGTCCAGAACGTCACCGCGCTGCCGACGACCACGACGAAATCGCCATCGCCCACGCTGCAAGGCCTGCCCAACCTCACGCTCCAGATCGGCAGCGCGTACTTTACGACGAGTCACATCAAGAAAAACAAAGCGACATATCCGTGAGCTTTGTAGTCCGGGCGTCCCGCCCGGTCTAACCACACCAAATCCAAATAGATACGAAATATCGAGGCGCTAGACGCTAGACGCTCTACCGCGACAGCAAACAGCTTTGCTTCGCAATAGACGATTTCATATTTCTAATGGCGCTTCCAGTTTTTGCCCGTGGTAAGACCGGGCGGGACGCCCGGACTACGATTACCCCAGCGCCACGACCGCGTGATCGCGCAACTCCGGGTCGAGCGCCTCGAACAACTCCGCCACCAGATTCGGATACCGCGCGATGAACTGCAAACTCGTCAGCACGCGTTCCTGCGGGGCGTTCTTCGGGCGGATCAACGCGCTGAGCTGCTTCGCGCGCGCCTGCACCGCGCCTTCGCTCTGCCCGACTGAAGCGGCGGTTTTCTCACTGACCCGCTCCAGCTCGTGAACAAAGCGCTCGCGTGTTTTGTCGAACAGCGGCTTGAGCCCCTTGTCGAGCGCGTGAACGTCCGCCGCCATTTTGTCGAACTCGGTCAGAATCGCTTTCGTGTGCGCATCGATCCGAGCCGCTGCTTCGCCGCTGTGCATCAGTTTCTTGCGGAAGTCCTCGGCGTCGAGGAACAGGTCCGGCGCGGCAGCGTCCAGGCCCAGACGACGCAGATTCTGCAATCCCCGGTCGTCCAGCAGCGTCAGCGACGCGCGCGGTACCACCACGGGAAACGGCGCTCCAAAATGCGCGAAGACTTTCGGCAACTGCGACCAGTAATCAATCTCGCCAGGTCCCAGCACGACGGAGACCACCGGCAGGATGCTCTGCTGCAGCACCGGCCGCAGCGCCGCCGCCGACGAGAACCGCTGCGGCTCGCGCGCGAGCAGCGTTTCGAGCTCGCTGCGCGCGTAGGATTTCGGCGCGACACCGCGCGTTTCGAGCGCAGGGCTCGCTTCCTGAAAACGCGCGCCATTTTCGAGCGGCTCCAGCCGCGCTCGGATGCGGCCGGGCTCGGTGGCGATGAAGAAATGCGGACCGGGGCGCTGCTTCCCGGAAAATCCCGGCTTGTAACCGTAGCGCTGCAAACTCGCGCCCGCTTCCTGGATCAAGCGCCCGGTGATGTCGAAATCCGCCAACTCGCGCCGATAAAGTTCCGCGCCCAGCACCCGCATATCATTGGACTGCGCGACAATCAGACCCAGCGGCCCGAGCCACTCCTGTAGCAGCACCGCAAACGCTTCGCTGAGGGAACGATCGCGGTACGCTGCGATGAACGCCTCGACGCCCGCGTCGCTGCCGGCCGCCTCAATCCACTCGCGGCGCAGGTCGTCGAGCGCCGCCGCGTCGAGCGTCACGTCGCATGTCGAACAGCCGGCGCTTTCCGCGCCGATTTTCGCGCGGATGCGCCGAAGCGTCCCGTCAGCGCTGAGTACATCGGCGTGATCGATCTCCGCGAGGTCATGGTCGTCGCCGGCGATCCAGAAGACCGGCACGAACTTCGCCGCGCCGGCCGCTTTCGCTTCGTACTGTTTCGCCAATTTGATCGCCGTCAGTGCCTTATGCAGCGAGTACAGCGGCCCGCCGCACAATCCGGCCTGCTGCCCGGTGGCGACCACGTAAGTTCCCGGGACCCGCAACTCTTCAATGTTCTCCAGCACCGGGGCCGGCGCATGCGTGCGCGCAGCCGATGCTTTCAAGATCTGAACGAGCGCATCGCGCGGATACGTTCGCGTGTCGATCTCGCGGGCTACGGACTCCCAGTGCCGCGACGGAAAAAACGTGAGCGCCGACGGCACGCCGCGCGCCAGATCGTGCGTCAGCGTATTGCCGAATCCGGCCGTGGCGTACGTCACCGTGGCGACGCGCGTGGCGCTCATTTCTTCTCCCCCACGATCACACAGCGCAGGCTGCGCGCCACCGTATACTTCTCGCCGCTCAGGCTGCCGTATTTTCCAAGCACTTTCAAGCCTGCGCGGCCGAACATCGCCGTCAGCTCCGCCGGCGTAAATGCGCGCACCGATTCAAAGCGCTCCACAGGTTCGCCACACGCGCAACCTGTGGCCGTCTTGATCAGGCGCTTGGTCTTCTTATCGTACCAGCGCCGCTCCGTCAGGCATTCGCCATCGACATCCCGCTCGGAGACCGCCACCAGATGTTTGATCACGTGCGGCGCGTTCATGAAATCCATCACGAACCGCGCGCCGGATTTTAGCACGCGCGCGGCTTCGTGCAGCGCCTGTTCGTTCTGCATGTCCGTCGAAAAATAGCCAAACGAGGTGAAGAGATTGACGCCGCCGTCAAATTGTTCCGGTTGCAACGGTAGCCGCCGCATATCGGCGCGGGCGTAAATGATGCGTTTGCGCCCTGCCGCTTTCGCCGATGCCGCGCGCAGCAGGTCCGCCGATAGATCGACGCCGACCACGCGCAATCCCGCCGCGGCGAACGCTCGGGAATGGCGCCCCGCGCCGCAGCACAGATCCAGAATTCGCGCGCCGCGCGCTACTTTCAACTGCTTCAGCACAAACGGCAGCTCCGCCCGCGCCGCCGCGTCGGTGCGGTGGGCGTAGCGCCTCAGGTAATCTTCCTCAAACGACTTCGCGAACCACTGTTGCTTGCAACTGTCGCTCATGAACGGCTCGCGAAGGGGGCGGGGCTTCTAATCTCGCGCAAAGCCGCAAAGGCGCAAAGAACTGCCGGAAAGGAACAGCAGATGGTTCTGGCCTCTGCGGCAGGCGGACTACTGGTCGGAATCCTTCTTCTTATCCTTCTCTTTTTCCCGGTCTTTCTTGTCCTGCTTCTCTTTCTTTTCGCGCTCTTTCTTCTCTTTCTTCAGTCGGTCCTTGTCTTCGGCGGTCGGTTCCTGCGGTTTGGCAGTGTCGTCCGTGGCGCCGGTGCTGCTCGTCGCGGTCGTCCCGCTGCTGCTGGTGGTGGCGTTGTGGCCACCGACGGGCTCGAACTTCCGGCCGAAAATGCGCAGCGCTTTCACCAGCGTCCAATCGGCGGAGATGAAGCCGAGATGTCCGCCAACCGGCACCACCGTCAGGCGGTGATTGACGTCCGCGGCCTTCGCCACGGCGATGTCTTCCGGCGTATCGAACGGATCGTTTTCGGCGACCACCGCTTCGGCGTAACTCGGCAACCGCGGCAGAATCTTGGCGAGATTGGCCATGTCGAAGAGTTCTTCCGGCGACTTCACTGCGCCCTTTTTCTGCCAGTATTTAAACGTGAATTCATCGATGAAGCGTTCCATCCCCGTCGCCGCCGCGTAGGTGCCGCGGTCTTCGTCGGTTCCCGGATCGCCGCTGGGCAGCACCTTTAACCCGTACGCGCGATCGTTGCGGTCGACGACGTCCGTCAAGCCGTCGCGGAACGCGAAGCCGATCGCCGCGCGCAGTTCCGTGGCCTGAAACGGAATCGGCTGCCCTTCGGCCACCGGCTGATGCGCCATGAATTTCTTCGCCAGATCAACCATCGTCGTATCCCAGCGATCTTCGCGGTAGAAGCGGTCGATCGTCTGCGCCGATGTGCGCAGATTGACCAGCGGCGAAAGTGCCAGGCAGCCGGAAAGTTCGAACGGCAGCTTTCCTTCCTTCGACTTGGCCGCCAGCAGCAGCGCCTCGGTGCCGCCGAAGCTCATCCCGACCACGCCGACTTTCGTGACTTTCGCCTTCACGTCTGTCTTCAAATACGCATCGATGATCTGCGCGACCTGGTCGGCTTCCGCATCGAAGTTGCCGACGCAGCCCTGGCCGGCCATCGCCGGATATTGCGGCGTGAATGTGCCGTCGAACGTCAGCACATGGTAGCCGGCCTCCGAATACCAGTACGGAAAGAGCGTGCCCCACGGGCCGTCAACTTTGCCGTCGACGCCCATCAGCACGACGATCAGCGGCGCGGGGTAATCCTGTGTGATGGTAAAGATGGGAACTTCGCGGCGGAATCCGGGAACCTTCAGCTTCCCCTTCTTCTGCTTCTCCGGAACCGGCACATAAAACATATTCATGGCGACGACGGTCGAATACAGCCCGTCTTTGTACGGATGCTTGAACTTCGGCAACCCGTCACTGCCGCGCTCGACGATTTGATTTTCGGTAGTCGCCGAGGCTGGGGCGGGGGACTTGCCATCGGGTTTGGTATCGGTCTCGTCGCCCTTTTCCGCCGCGCGCAGACTTAAGGATCCAGCACACACCAGCATCGCCGCGAGGGGCGCTACCCATCGCACGGCGCTAAAATGACGCATCTTTGTCCTCTCCCAAATAGTCACGCGCCCCCACCAGATTGTATCGGCGTACATGACTGCAAACGAAACCCTAAACTTAGAGCTAAAGCCCCTGGATACCAGCGGGAAATTACCAAAACCCAGCGGCCAATTGCCGCCGAGACGTTACGCTGTTTACTCCTATATAGGAGAATGCCCTATGACGCGAACCCTCGCACTGCTGCTCTGCGCCCTCAGCTTCAACTTTAATCTGTTCGCCGCGGAACCGACCGCCGACGAACTCAAGCCGCTCCTGGGCTATTGGAAGAACGTTCAGTCCGATCAGGATATTTTGCGCCTCGAACCGCACCGCATCACCAACCGCCTCCAGGGGCAGCTCGTGTTCATTCTCGCCGATGTCACGCCCACAAAATTGGTGATGTACGATCAAGGGCGGAAGAAGATTTCCATGCTGAGCTTTAAAGACGGCGTGATGACGTGCAAGCCCGAGTCCGGCGCCGGCGACAGTTACGTGAAGATGGATGCTCCGCCCGCCGGCGAGATGGACATCCTTCCGTTGAAAATCGGCGACGACCGTCCCGTCGCGTCCGAAAAGGTCGCCGCGGTCAGAGCCGAATTGACCAAGCGCCTCACTGCCGACCAGAGTGTGCGCACCGACCCCGCCAAGCAGGCGCAGAAGGAAGCCGTCGACGACGACAATATCGCCTGGCTATCCAAGACCGTTCAGGAACTCGGCTGGATCGACGTGCGCCGCTTCGGCGAACCGGCCGCCAGCGCCGCCTTCGTGATCCTGCAACACAGCCACGACCTGCCGTTGATCATGGCCGCGCTGCCGTTCGTCGAGAAGGATCTGAAAGCCGGGCTGCTCACCGATGGTTCGGTCTTCGTCATGCTGTACGATCTCGCCCAGGAGAAACTCGGCCGTCGCCAGAAATACGGCACGCAGATGGTGACATTTCGGAACATGGAGGCCATGCTGATCCAGCCGCTGGAGGACAAAAACCGTCTCGACGATTTCCGCCGCGAAGTCCACGTCGGCCCCTACGCGCAGTACCGCGAGCAGATGGAAAAGCAGTCCGGCAGGAAGTCCAAGTTCTCCGACGAATAGCTTTGACCTTACGGCTTGGCACCCTTGCGCTGGTCCGCCAACCAGGTCGGTTCCGGTTTGAACGTGACTTTAAAATTCGTCCAACTGTGATTGCCATCGACGCTGATCATCGCGATGTGACCGCCCGCGGCCGTCGCCGGAACTTTTACTTTTCCGATTTCAGTTCCATCCACCGTCCACTTGAGCTGACCGTCGGCTTGCAACTCCGCCAGGAAATTGGTGTCCTTGTTCCAATCGGCTGTCGCCGTGCCGATGATGTTGGGCACGCCCCACTGTTCCAAATGCAGATGGTGATCGTACACCCGGCACATGCAGCGCGGCGCTTGCGAGCCATCGGTGCTCTTTGCCGCCAGAATGTAGATGCCGAACCGATGGGCGCCGCTCAACGTCTTGCCCGTGACTTCAAACCGCACAATTTCTCCGACGGGCGGCAGGAATCGCGCCTGAGCCCATTCTCCCCCGCCGCTGGGCACCACCAGGCGCCCTTTGTCCACCGTCAGCGCGCCGTGTTCGCACGCGAAGTCGGCGGCCTGCGCCGGATCTGAGAAGTCGTACGACAGCTCGATGGCGCCATCCGGTAATTGTTTTGCCGCTTTGGCGTGAAAAAATTTGCTGACGGGATTGAGATTCTCGGCCGCCAGCGATTTAAATGCGTCGAGCTGGATCGCATTGTTCTTTGCCACGGCCGTCCCCGCGTGAGCCGCGTCGAACGCCGCCGCTTTTTCGAACGCCTGTTTCCATTGCTTGCTCTGCACTAGCTTGGATAGTTCTTCAAAGGCGACCTGCGCCGCCAATTCGGCTTCTCCCGACTTGGCCAATTCCAGCCGGGCGTTGAGATGCTCGCGTTGAGCCTCCGTCAGCAGCGGCAGCAGTTTGCGCGCATCTGCGACCGCGCCGCGCGCCATTAAATAATTCACCGCGTCGGCGTCGCGCCCCTTCAGCGCGCCGAGGTCCACGATCATCTGCGCCGGAAGTGTAACCGGAGAGAGCCGCGTTTGCGCATCGGCGCATTTCACTTCCAAGCCGTGAGCTTCGTACTTCTCCACCTTCACTTTGTCCGTGCCCAGCGCGCGGAGCGGGTTTCCCGCCGGTAGCGCGATCGTCGGCTTTTGTTCCCCGATCGATTCCAACGCGTTCTGCTCAAATTCGACAGCCTTATCCAGATCCTTCAAGTCCTGCGCAATCAGTTCCTTCGCTGCCGCGTATTCGGCGTGCGTGGCCAACTCGCCCGCGTCCTTGCGAACTTTGACCAGTTCCTGTTTGGCCGTGCGATGCAGAATTTCAGTCAGAAAGCGCGACCGCGCCAATTGCGACTCCGCGCTGCTCGGCCCGCTCGGTACAGGAGCCACGGGGGGCACAGGCGGGTCCGCTTTTACAGTTACAGAAATGGGCGGGGGCGGCGCAATGGGCTGAACCGGCGGCGGCGGCGCGGGCAAGGCCGGTTTCACTGCAGTGTCGTCGACCGCCGGCATCGTCGCAGGAATGGACTTCGGATCCGCTGTGACGGCTTCCGTCTTCGGCGTGTTCGCGGACGCAGGCGCAGGTGGAGCAACCGGGACTGGCGTCGGCAAAGTTGGGGCGAGCGACGGTGCCGGAACTGCCGGGACTGGAGGCGTCTTCGGATTCTCCACCGCGACGCGCTTCACTTTGTCGGTTCCAGATCCCAGACCTGAACCCACGACCGCGAGGACCGCAAGCAACGCCAACCCGGCGCCGATCCACACGCCGACCGGCGAATTCTTTTTCGCGCCGCCCGTACGAACAGCCTTCGCGCCGCCCTCGCGCGCCGTAATCGGCGCGACCTGGCGTGTCGCGGCCTTGTTCTTGCCGCCGACAGGGCGGGCGCAACTCGAGGCGCCTTTGAATTGCGCTGCGATCGGCGCACGCCCGCTCTCCACCGCATCCAGATCCGCGACAAATTGAGCGATGTTCGCGTAACGGTCGCCAGGCTTCTTGGCCAGCATCTTCGAAACAATGTACGCAAGGTCATCGCTGATGGCCGGGTTGAGTGCCGTGAGCGCAGGACTGCTTTCGGTGATGTGCTTGGCCATGATCACGGCTGGAGTGTTGCCGTCGAATACGGGTTGCCCGGCCAGGAGATGGTACATCGTGGCGCCCAGCGCGTAGATATCCGTGCGGGCGTCGACTTCCTCGCCGCGCGCCTGTTCAGGAGAAATATAATGCGGCGTCCCCAGGCTCTGCCCGGATTGCGTCAGCGAGGAGTCTTCGATATTCGCCGTCGAGCGCGCCAGGCCCAGGTCGCAGAGTTTCGCGGTGCCATCGGGCATCAGCATGATGTTGTCGGGCTTGACGTCCCGGTGAACCAGTTTCTTGGAATGCGCGTAGTCCAGCGCCGCTGCAGCCTGGCGCACGATTTTCAAACACTCGGCGGGCTGCAGCCGCCCCTTGCGCTTGTGGAGACTCTTGACCGTCTCGCCCTCAACGAACTCCATGGCAAAGTACATGTAGCCGCCGGCCTCGCCGCAATCGATGCCGTTGATCAAGTTGGCGTGGTTGAGCCCCGCGCAGATGCGCGCTTCGCGCAGGAAGCGCTCCTTGGCTTTGGGATCCTGGGCAATGCGTTGAGGCAGAATTTTCAGCGCGACGATGCGATCCATCGAGATCTGGCGCGCACGAAACACCGCGCCCATCCCGCCTTGGCCGACCTTGGCAATAATCTCGTAGCCGCCCAGCGTCTTAACGCCTTCACCCAACTGGCGTCCCGGGCGAGCGGTCCCGCCGCTCCCGCGCGTGGAAGATTCCATGACAATATATTAGGGTTAAAACAACAAAGCGCAATCCTTTCAGTTGCCCATTTACTTCCCTGGCATTCACGTCTCGACGGCCCTTATCTTGTGCCTTCTTTCGCTTTTTCTCCGCCGAAAGCACTTGCTTCGCAAACAAAAGTATGATCAGCGGATAAACTATTCTCGTCATCCAGTTGGCCTTTAAACCCATTCAAATTAATGCTTTGAGATAATTCTCGAGGGAAGATTACGACGAGGTGCATTCCAGCGGCTAAGTTCCAAAAAATAAACATCGATGTTTTATTTAAAAACATCGATGTTTTTGTGTATGTCTCTATGAGTTTGAATGTACTCATATCTAAAATGGCTGCAAACGAGGGGGGATAGCAATGATCAAACGACTCGCCATACTGGTGGTGCTGGCGCAGGTTTCCGCACACGCCGTGGATCTGAACACACTGCCGACGAATTCCTGGGTGGAAACCCAACCCGATTACGTCGGCGCGCCCAACGGCGGATCGATCTCGCTTCAGGGCTGGAACAATAAAGGGGCGTACGATCCCGCCAGCAAGCGCGTGATTGTTTTCGAACGCTGGTTCGACACCGTCCACAACGGTTCGATTTACGCCAACTCCGTCCTCGCCTTTGACCCCGCGAGCAACACGGTCACCGTGCTGAAAGTGGGCAACTGGACCGTGACCCAATTCCCGACGTACTACCAGACCTTTCCGATGGCGGAGAACGCCACCGATCCCACGCCCGTCGACCGCCATCCGTTGGGCTGCGTCGCTTTGGCCACCGATTTCAACCGGCTCTACATCGGGAACGGCCTGAACTCCTCCGCCGCCTACAACGGCGTGTTCGGTACGGCCATTACCGACACCTGGTGTCTCGATCTGTCGCAGAAGAAATGGACGTTCGTGAGCGACTTGAATTCCCCGTCGCGAAATCCGGACTACTCCGGGCCGCAAGTGATGACCTATGACCCCGCCAACAAGGTCATTGTATTCTTTGACAACTCCTTCAGCACAGGCTCGCGAACATGGCTGCTCAATCCGGCGACCAATACATGGTCGACGCTGCCGGCGGATCCCTCGGCGATGGGCGTCTACACCTCGGGCGCGGCCATCGCGTACGATACCAAGCGCAGTCGCGTCATCACGCTCGGCGCGGGTCTGGATTCCACCGACCAATACCTGTCCCGGAAACTCTGGTCGTATTCCGTCGCGGAGAACAAATGGACGCGCCTGGCCGATTGTCCCGTCGATGCGCCCATGCCCGGATTCGATTACGACTCCAATCACGATGTCTTTCTCGCGCTGATCGGAAATCAGACCTACGCTTACCATCCCGTTGAAAATACATGGGAATTGATCAATGCGCCGATCAACCGGCCGGCCAACTACTGCCGCCAGAGCGTGACGTACGACGCCGCGCACGACGTCTTCGTCTACCAGGGCATCACCAACGATAATCCGCGCTGGGTGTTGTTCCGCTATGCGTCCGGCAACACCGCGCCATTCATCAGCCAGCATCCTGCCAATAAAAGTGTCTCCGTCGGACAGGATGCGACGTTCACCGTGCTCGCCGGCGGGTCGCCCGCGCCCACGTACCAATGGCAGCGCCTTGCGCCTGGCGCCGGAACCTTTGTTGACGTGCCCGGAGCTGTCAGCGCCAACTACACGCGTACCGCGTCAGCCGGCGACGATGGCAGCCAGTTCCGTTGCGTCGTCACGAACCGGGTCGGCTCGATCACCAGCAACGCGGCCACGCTGACCGTCACCGGAGCCCCCGCTGCGCCGGTCATCACCACGCAACCGGCCAACGCGTCGGTGATCGTCGGGCAGACGGCGACCTTCACCGTCGTTGCCACCGGTGCGGGTACGCTGACCTATCAATGGCAACGCAACAACGCCGACATCCCCGGCGCCACTTCCGCCAGCTACTCCACGCCGGCGGCGGCGCTCTCCGACAGCGGCTCAACCTACCGCTGCCTCATCACCAACGCGGGAGGCACTGTGACCAGCAACAACGCGACGTTAAACGTGAGTCTCTCCACGGGCGGCAATCATGCGCCGGTCATTCAATCTATCCCGATGGCCACGCCGAATCCGGCGCTGGTCGGTCAGACCGTCATCTTCAGCGTCACTGCCAGCGACCCCGACCACGATGTGCTGACGTACGTCTGGTCGTTCGGCGATGAACTCAAAAGCGCGCTGGGCAGCCATGCTTATGCGGCCGCCGGGCACTATACCGCCACCGTGACCGTCACCGATCCATCCGGCGCGAGCGCCACGGACAACGTCGTGGTCGTCGTTACTGACGGCGGCGCTGGGGGCGGAAGTGGTGGAAGTGGCGGAACTGGTGGAGGCGGCGGCGGTGGAAATGGAGGGGGCGGGGGAGGCGATGGCGGCGGCGGCACGCCTCCGAATACCGTTTCCTTCACCGTCACTGCGCTGCAGGGAATCGTTCGATTCGACACGACTGCAAAAGATAAAATCGCGCTGAAAGGCACGCTCTCCGCTTTTCCCTTGCCGTTTCAATCCGCCGGACAAAGCGTTACCATCGACGCGGGCGGCGCGAGGGCGGACTTTGTTCTTGGCGCCAGTGGCAAAGCGCGTTCAAATAGCGGCACATTCGCGTTGAACATCAGAGCCGGAAAATCGAAAGGCCGAAAATCAGCGGGAACTGAAGCTGTGGCCTTCAGCGCCCAGTTGAAAAATGGCACTTGGGCGCAAGTCTGGAACATCGAACCGCAGCGGTCCGCTGCCGCCGTGCCGATGACCATGGCCGTCACGATTGAGCTTGCCGGAATCCACTACGCGGCAGACGTGAACGCCACGTATACATCGAAGGCGCAGCGGTCGGCGTTTTTCAAGAAATGAGTCTCACCTTGGCGAGCAAGACTTCATCCCGCAGCCGTCGCTCGCCGAAACACCAGCGGGTCCTGGAGCGTTTGCGAAAACAGATTCTCGACGGCGAGTATCCCGCGGGATGCCGCCTGCCGACGGAGACTGAGTTGCCCCGGATTCTATCCGTGGGCAAGCAGACCGTGGTGCGCGCGCTCCACGAACTGGCCCGCGAAGGTCTGATCGTGCGCCGCCGCGGCGATGGTTCCTACGTCGCCGACCGCACCCAGCCCCCGCTGCTCCCCGGACGCCATCTCAAGCTGGGCATCCTGTGGCCGCGATCGATTCTGCCGGAGCGCCTGGTGACGTATTTTCAGGGCTCGATCACCCGCGGCGCGCTGGAGTCCTGGGGACTCAACGCTTCATCGGGAGAATTTCCCCGCGTCGGTGAGCACGATACGACGTCGGCGACATGGACTTCCGTCTCGCGCGGTGTGACCGTGACGTGCCTGGCCGAATCGCTCTACAGCCGCCAGCGGCATCCGGAACTGGCCGCAGTTCGCGAACGAAATTTCGACGGGCTGCTGTCGCTGGGGATCATCGAAGAAACGTTCATCGACGAGCTGCTGGGACTGGGAATTCCATCGGTGCTGGTGGACTTCCCCAACGAACGCTTCGCCATGCGCGCCGACCAGGTCTACGTCGATCCGATGGCCGGTTACCGCGAAGCCGTCAGACATCTCGTCGCGCGCGGATGCCGGCGCATCCATTTTGTCGGCAGCATGCTGGTCCCTCCCGCGCCCGCCGCCGATATGAATCCCGACGCGCTGCATCAATGGCGTGAAGGCAAAAAACGCGCCGACCCCGACAGCTTTTTGCGTATGAGCGCCTGGCGCTCGGCGCTCGACGAGTGCGGCATCAAGCTCACCGATGCGTGGATCCACTTCGATTTGTACGGGCTCGAAGCCCAGCTCGCCGCAAAGCTGCTTCAACTCCCGGACTCCCAGCGCCCGGACGCCGTGGTCTGCCACGGCATCAGCCAGGCCGAGATGTTGATGAAAATTTTCGCGGAGCACGGCGTACCGTTGCTCGGCGCGGGCGCTGTCGAGGGTGGCTACGGCGGACCCGCTCTGCCCATCCGCGTGGACGGCGCAGAACTCGGACGCACCGCCGCCGAACTTCTCCTCTGGAAACTCCATCGCCCCAGCCGCGCCGCTCTACGCGTCGGCGTGCCGATGGGCCTGGTCGTGCAAGGCGCGCAGTCCACCCCATCGCAGCCCGCGAAAGTAATCGAACCCGCGTGAGCTGACGTGCCGTTGCAGTACGTGCCATCACTCGGCCTGGCGCCCTTGGCATCAGCCCTGGGTTCAGGTGTGGCATTAGATATCCTTGAGCCCTGGAAGGGCGACCGTCACCGTTGCTTGCAGTTACAGTTCGCTGTTGCTTGCCGTTGCCGTTCAAGCCGTTGCTTGCCCCCACTTTCAAGTGGTGGGTCCTGATCCCTTGAACTTCCCACCAGCCGGCTTCAGCCGGCTTTCCGGCCGTTGCTGAAAGACTGAGCCAACCGAAGCCCAATTCCCATCCCTGCCGCTCATCAATCATCAATCATAACTCATCATTTTCTCGCGTAGCACGAAACCGCTGTCGAGTAGC
>JBBRPR010000098.1:0-19669 GCA_038227875.1 Planctomycetota bacterium | reverse complement strand
GTCACGACTGATGACGCGGTGTATGTCGCGCCCGTCCGACAAATGCCCGGCACCGCTCGCGGCAACGAGGTCACGATGCACCGACGCGGATTCCGCGACACCGCGATTGAGCCGGTGAGCGGCCCAACGCTTGATGCGCGCACACACGCGACATTGGACGGACTGGAGGCAGGCCGATGAAAACGCGCACCTTGGCCATCTTATATGTATGCATTTTGCTTGCGGGGCTGGTGACCGCGACGCAATGGGTGGCGTCCCGCACGCACTACCACACCGCGCTCGGACCGGCGTTTCGCCTTGGTCAGCTTTGGATTTATCCGCCCTGGGCGCTGGTCACATGGAGCCGGCGCTTCGGCTCGGATATTCCGAACGTGCTCAACGAAGGATATGCGATTCTGGCCGGCGGTTTTGTGGTGGCAACCTTAAGCGTCATTGCCGCACGTCGCGGGTTGACCGGGCTGCGCGTCCAGGAGCTTGGACGGGATCGTTGGGCCACACGGCGAGACATGGCAGCTGCCGGATTGCTCACAGGCAATGGGACGGTGCTGGGAAAGTTTGGGCGGTGGTGGTTGACCTACGACGGACCCGAACACCAGCTCGTGTCGGGCGCCAGCCGGTCGGGAAAAGGTGTGGGCCACGTCGTTCCGACGCTGTTGAACTGGAACGGCAGCGTGTTGGTCTACGACGTCAAGAATGAGTTGTGGGACATCACCGCCGGGTTCCGCTCCACCTTCTCACATTGCGTGTTCTTCAACCCAACCCGCACCGACAGCGTTCGCTTCAATCCGCTGTTTGAGATCCGAAAAGGTCCCAACGAAATCCGGGACGCGCAAAACCTCGTCGAAATGCTGGTCAATCCCACTGGGATGAAGCAGACGATGGATATCTGGGACCAGCAGGCCGGCCAATTTCTGGTTGCGCTGATCCTGCATGTGCTCTACACCGAACAGGACGAGCACAAGAATCTTGCCGTCGTTCGAGCGCGGTTGCTTGATTTCAAGCGGACCTGCCGGGCGATGGCCAGCCTGCCTCACCGCTTCAACCCGAACAGCGGCGCGCCGGAAGTTCATCCCGAGGTGGCGCTGGTTGCCAATGAGTTGCTCCACCAGCCCGAGAAATTCCAGGCCAGTGTTCGTGGAACCGCGGCCTCGTACCTGACGTTGTGGGCAGACGACGTGGTAGCGCGGAACACGTCCGCCAGTGACTTCCGGCTGAGTGACCTGGCCTGCGCGGAGCGGCCGATAACGCTTTTCCTTCAGCCGCCGCCGTCGGATGCACCGCGTCTGCGACCGTTGATCCGGTTGATGGTGAACCAGGCCTGTCGGGCGCTGATGGAGCACTTGGAGTCCGACAGCCGGGGTCGGCCCAAACGGCATCGGCTTCTCCTGCTGCTGGATGAATTCCCGACGCTCGGGCGGCTCGACTTTTTCACGATGAATCTGCGCCAAATGGCGGGATACGGGATCACGGCCCACCTGATTGTGCAGTCCTTCAATGACGTGATCGAGCAGTACGGCGTGAACAACACCATTCTGGACAACTGCCACATCCTCACCGCGTTCGCCAGCGCCGACACGACGACCTGCCAGCGCACCAGCGCGATGACCGGGACGGTGACCGAGTATCGCGAAAGCTACTCCCGCCTGGGCCGGCATTGGGGATTGGCGGGAAGAACGGTCAGCCAGAGCGAACAGGTGCGGCCCCTGCTATCGCCGGGCGACGTGCGCGAATTGCCGATGGACGACCAGCTTGTCTTCGTCACCGGGTTCAAGCCGATGCGGGTGAAAAAGCTGCGCTACTACACTGACGCGCACCTGAAGCGTCGGCTCCTCCCGCCCCCGTCTCAAAAAGAGCGAGTTGACGTTCCCCCACACCCACAAATGGAGTGGTTCCGCGAACGCGCCAAGGGGCCGCAACTTCTATTGCCTTCGTCGCGCGTCAGCGGCTGGCCCGGCAGTCCGTCCGCGTCGCGCGGCCAGGAGATGGAGGCGGATGTTGACGGGGCCGAGATCGCATCGGACGAAAATACCGAAGCATGGCGGGAGGAGGATGTATGAGCGCTCGTAAGGTCCAATTGACGGTGCGGGTCGAGGCCGAAGTGGTGAGGGCCGCCAAAGAGCGCGCCGGCCACATGAAGATGTCGGTCTCCGCGGCGATCGCGGAAGCGGCCAAGGAATCGCTGCTCTCCAGCTACCGGAGCGAGCGCGAGACCGAGATCCTCAAGGCGGTCGAGCGGAACTTTCAGGTACTACGCGGATTCGAGCGTCGCGTCGAGTTCGAGTTGCGGGTGATGAAAGAGATGCTGGGACTGGGCATGCGATCGTTCTTCAACCACACGCCGGCGGTCCCCGAGCCGGACAAGTCGGCTGCGCTGCTCAGCGGCAAGATTCGGTTCGGCCGGTATCTCGATCTTTTGGCTCGGAATCTTCACGCCGGCGATTCCGTTCTGGGAGAAGTCCCACACCAGGGCACCGCCGAATTAGTGGACGGGACTGCACCGTCAAAAGAAAAGCAAAACGGAAAAGCCGCGCATGCCACTGCCGGAAATGGGGAGATCGTCGGTTCGTCGAAAGGCGATATTCCGCTCGAGCGCTCGAACTGGGGGTTGTTCGATTCACCCGGCTTCACACCGCCGGAGGATTCAGTGAAGCGGCCACAACGTGCAAACGGGAGATAAACATGATGGCGGGAAACAATCACGTCGTTCGGGATCGTCACCACGAAAGCCTTTACCACGCCCTGGGACCCGTGATCGCCGAAGCGCTGTCGCGTGCCGACGTGGTGGAAATCATGGCCAATCCTGATGGCCACTTGTGGGTTGACCGGGTTGGCGTGGGCCGTGAGAAGATCGGCCGGATCGAGCCAGCGGCGGCCGAAACAACGATCCGCCTCCTGGCCAGCCACATGGGGGAAACGGTCACACCCGACCGTCCGGCCGTTGCCGGCGTGCTCCCCCGCACCGGAGAAAGGTTTCAAGGCGTGCTGCCGCCACTTGCCGAGCGACCGGTGTTCACGATCCGCAAACGCGCTTCAGTCGTGTACACGCTGGACGACTATATAAAGGCCGGCATCCTCGCCAGCGAGGGCGCATCGTTCATCCACCGCGCGGTCGCCGATCGCAAGAACATTCTGGTGGCCGGCGGCACCGGGACGGGGAAGACGACATTGGTCAACGCGATCCTTGCCGAGCCGGCCTTCCGTACCGACCGGGTGGTGATTCTGGAGGATACGCGCGAACTCCAATGTCCGGCCACAGATAAGGTGGAACTTTTGACCAAGGGAACGGAACCCAGGGTGAGCATGACCGATTTGCTGCGGATGACGCTGCGCCTGCGCCCAGACCGAATCGTCGTCGGCGAAGTGCGCGGGCCGGAGGCGCTGGCGATGATCAAAGCGTGGAACACCGGACATCCCGGCGGCGTCGCCACCGTTCACGCCAATTCGGCGGCGGATGCGCTTCGGCGCATTGAGGATTTGGTGGGTGAAGCCACTCAGGTTATTCCCCGGCGGTCGATCGCCAGCGCGGTCAATGTCGTCATGTTTATCGCCAGGACGTCCACCGCGCCAGGGCGCCGGGTCTCGACCATCGCCGAGGTCACCGGTTTGGCCGGAGGCGAGTATGTTTTGGCCGATGTGATTTCAGCGAATCCATGACCCGACAGTGCGCAAAAAAAATGCCGGCGGTTGGAAAGGAGGGGGAGAACCTTCTCCGGGGATACCGCTGATACGCTTTCCGCCTAAATCGCGTGCCGCACCCAGTCGACGGCGGTGAGGGATTGCAGCCGGGACTCGGGCAGCAGGTTCCACGCGATCGTCGTCTCATCGAACAGGTCGTCGTAATCGCGCTAGACGCGGTTGCTCAGGTGGTGGCTTCTCAAGTAACCCCACACCCGTTCGACCGGGTTCAGCTCCGGCGAGTATGGCGTAAGGTGCAGCAGCGTGATGTTGTCGGGCACCTCCAGGGCCTTGGCCACGTGCCAGCCCGCCTGGTCCAGCACGAGCACGACATGCACGTCGGGACCGGCTTGGCGGCTGATGAACTGCAGATGCTGATTCATGAGCGCCGTGTTTACTGTCGGCGTGATCATCGCCGAGCTGGCGCCCGTGAGCGGGTTGACGGCGGCGAACAGGTAGCACCACTCGTACTCGGTCTGCTTGACCGCCGTCGGACGCGAGCCGGTTTCGGCCCACACGTTCGTGAGCGTGCCCTGCTGGCCGATCCGCGCTTCGTCCTGGAACCAGACTTCGACCCGCTTATCAGGGTGTTCGTCCGTCACCTGCTGGACAAAAAGGGGGCGCGTTCGAGCCAGTCGGTCATCGCGGCGGGGTCGTTTTTGCGATGCCGCGGACGTGGCTTGAGGCAGGAGAGCCCGATGCGATGCATCCACTCGTACACCGCGCTGAGCTTGAGCGGCACACCGAACTCGGCGTCGAGAATACGTTGCGCGTCGCGGCCGCGGAGCGTGCATACGCCGCCGTCGGCGTCCGCGGTGGGACCGGCCAGCAGACGCGCCTTGAACGCCGACTGCTGCTCCGGCGTGAGCGAGGGCCGGTTGCCCGGCTGCTTGCGGGCACGCAGGTGCTCGACCCCGCCACGCCGGTAGCGGCCGACCCATTCGTCGACGAATTGCCGGCTGCGTCCCACCGCCGCGGCGATTTGCTCGCGCGTCATCTCCCCGCCGACGCCGTCCCCGGCGTCCATCCGTCCTTCCGCGGCGAGCAGCACGACGCGGTAACGGTCGCGCTGCAAAGCCTTGCGTTCGTCGCGAACCTGCTGACGCAACCGCTCGATGTCCTCCGCGTCGTGAAGATCAACTGTCATGGCGATGCCTCCGTTCTTGATGAACCGGAGGCATCATGCCAGATCGGCCGCTCGGGCGCTACCGTACAAGCGCCGAACGAACGGGCGCGCGGGAATCAGGCGGAAGGCGTATGACATTGTGATTGTAACGAGGGATTCGGCGGTCCCAAGGAGACGTTTCACTCGCGACAAGGCGGTCACGTCGCGCCTAGTCTCTCATTTCTATCAGGAGTTTACGGTATGAAGTCATTCGGAATTAGTCCGAGACGGCAAGGGCGGACGAGGCGAAGCGGCAGCCGCCGTGACATCGAAGGTATTCATGTTCGCCTATCCTCACATCCTACCCTTTGGCAGTTAGCGTCGCTGCAATGGAGCGGAATTGGTCGAGGGCATCTTCCAGGTCCTCGACAATTTCCTGTGCCAGCACATCAGGGTCGGGGAGGGTGCTACTGTCCTCAACACTATCATCTTTAATCCAAAACAGGTCGAAACTCAGTTTGTCTCGTTTGAGCAGTTCTTCGTAATTGAAGCAGCGCCACCGGCCGTCAGGCTTTTCTTCCGACCATGTAGGCTTTCGCTTATGGATGGCTCCAGGCTTAAAGAGCGCAATGAATTCTTCAAGCTCCGCCCTCCGCAACGTATTTTGCTTCGGCGTGAAATGCTTGTTCGTTCGGAAATCGTATACCCACAGTTTGCTGGTCCACGCCTTTTCTTGGGGCGGCTTGCGGTCGAAAAAGATCACGTTCGCTTTGACACCCGGTTTGTAAAAGATGCCGGTCGGCAACCGCAGGAGCGTGTGAACATCACATTGCTGCAATAGCTGCTGGCGGATCTTCTGCCCAGGCCCACCCTCGAACAGCACGTTATCTGGCACAACCACCGCAGCACGCCCCCGAACTTTGAGCAGGTTGAAAATGTGCTGGACGAAATTCAGTTGCTTGTTCGCCGTCGATACCCAGAAATCCTGACGCACGACCACTTCATCTTCGCTGTCGAGATCGCCTTCTTCATTGACCGTCTTGAGCGACTGTTTTTTTCCGAATGGCGGATTCGTGAGCACCATCGAATATTGTTGCGTCGGTGAAGTGTCCAGACTGCTCTTGCCGCTAATAATCGGGCTGCAATCCAGTCCGCCAATGCCGTGCAGGAAAAGATTCATGGCGCACAATCGCGCCGTTTCCGGCACCAGTTCCTGTCCAGTCACCAATTGCTCGCGTGCCCGGCGCTTCTCGCCCTTATCCATCTTGGAGCCGTGAGCATCCAATACATACTGGTATGCGACCGTGAGAAATCCGCCGGTCCCGGCAGCCGGGTCGATAATCGTCTCTTCCGGCGAAGGCTGCATCACATCCACAATCGCCTGAATAATTGGGCGGGGCGTGAAATACTGGCCTGCACCACCGGTGCTTTCGGCGGCGCTCCGCGAAAGCAGCTCTTCATAAATCACACCCTTCACATCCAGGTCGAGGCTCAGCCACCTTTCGCGGTCTATCAGATCCACGATCAATCGCCGAAGTTTGGCCGGGTCTTTGATCTTGCACTCGGCCTCTTTGAAAATGGTGCCCAGCAATCCCGGTTGCGTGCTCAGGAAATCCAGCACATCGCGGTAGTGCTGATACAAATCCGCCCCGTCTTTGCTCACAAGGCTTTGCCAGTCGTACGCTACATCGTTGCCTTTGCGATCCTTACCTTTTGGAATACGGCTGGCCTCGTTGTACGGCGATTTCGTCAGCTCGTCCGCCATCTTGAGAAACAGCAAGAACGTGAGCTGCTCGACATAGGCCATGTACGAAAGCCCATCGTCTTTTAAGACGCCAGCGTATGACCAGACCCGCGTGCCGATCTGGCTGGCGGTCGGACTGGCCTGTCCATTTCCGTTCTGAGTCATTTGCTTGCTACTTTCGGTGAACGTTTCATTCGCGCAGGCTTGGCGGACGATTGCGCATCATGGCCGGCCCTAACTCGCTCCATAAGCACTGGTGCGCGTTCATCTACGGGGTCTTGCGGCACCAGCTTGCCAGCAAACGCGGCTTTTAAGATCGCCTGCCGCAATCGGGCTACCCGTGCAAAATCGCGAACCACCTCCGCCTCCATTGCGTCAATTTGCGAGAGTTTTTCGTTTGCGGATTCAACGATTACCGCCTGCTCTTCAATCGGTGGAAGCGGAAATTCCAATGCGGCAAATCTCTGAGCACCGAGATGCGCGATGCTGGTCGTGATCGATGCAATTTTCCGAAAACGACCTACCCGAAACTGCGCGAGGCAAACAATCAGGCCATAATCAGCGAGCACGCCATCAACATTCGCTGTCGAACTAAGGTGTTCTGAAAGCATCCTCCCGGGAGTTCATCGCGATACATGGCGGGTCTACCGATCAAGTCCATGCTCTGCCCTTCATTCAACAGAATGTCTCCGCGTTTCAGCGAGTAGACAGTGAACTCTTCGGGCGTGAAGTTCATTTCCAGCACGTCGCTCGTGTCAATTCGATCCTCATGAACATTGGCGACGCGCAGGTAAGGACGCATGTGCATGCCGCTGTGATGTTCAGGTGATCTCTGACGCCCAAGCTGTACATTTCCTACTTGGTCGTGGGTAGCCCAACACCAACTTTCTGGCAGTTCAGGAAGCGCGCTACCATGGGCCAAAGTTCCGACAGAGATTGGCTCCGGGTAACGATCCTTCCAATTCTTCGGCGGTGTTCGGTTTTCGCGACCGTATTTGGCAAGAGTGCGTTGTTCCCATTGCTTCCGCCGTTCGATGAGGATGCGGGCCTTGAGTTTGTCGCTGGGTTCGGCCGGTAAGCCATATGTCTTACGCCATGCGGCGGTCAGACTGCCCGTGACGGCAGCATGCAGCACGGCAGAACGATAACGCTGGAGCTTTCTCCTGACCCTCTCCAATGCCGCCACGCCCGCCGAGAGATCGGTGAACAACTCATCAAGCCGGTCGGCAATTCTACCTTGTTCCGCAAAAGGCGGCAGAAGTATCGGAAAGCGGCTCAAATCTGAGAAATCCGCCCGAGGACGATCGCCGCTTGTTGTATGGTTAGCAAAAGCAACGAAATCAGGCGCATTGAGCCTGTATTTCAAAAAACCGCCATCGAATGTTTTCCCGCCAGGGAAAACGATGAACTCCCCCGAACAAAGCCCGTTGCGATCCGCCAGCCACACTTTGTTGAGGTAAGGGCGCATCCTCCCATAAAGAACGTCACCGCAATTAAAACAAACGCCGGAACTTCGCATCAATTCGGCTGGCGCGGTTCCAAGCAATCGCGTAGTGTGTGCCTCGACGTGCTCAAGGCCTACAAATGGCTGGCCCCTATGCTCAGCGGGCATTCCACGAGGACGTTCCGGCCGAATTACGTCGCCAAGCACTGTTGACAGCCAGCCCTGCGGCAGTTCCTCGCAATCGCGGGTGCGATTATTGTTATCGGTGCTCATGCCGTTAGCGCCCGGTTCATTTCGGCGACAATGATCCCTAGCCGCTCACCAAAGAGGTCGTGTGCTTTGCCCAGATTTCCGCGTTGGGCAAACCATCCGTCGGCGAAATCATCCATCTCAATGACGAGGCTGGTGGCAATATGTTCTGCAATCTTATCCAGCCATTTGCCCTGTTCGTCGCTGAACAGGACACCTGCTTTGCCTTGCTGCTGTCGCCATGCGGCATACCGCTGCCGGACGACTTGGGCGAACGGCGTGAGCGGTTCGCTTGGGCGCAGGGTGTGACGAATCAGAGACACCAGATCCGTGATGATCTGGCCTCCTTTCCCATTCACCTTCGCCGCTTCAATCGCTTCATAACAGCGCCAAAGTTCCTCGGTCGTTGCCGACACGGGCGGACGTTTGATTTGTTCAGCCAATTCTTTCAGGTCACGAAATCGGAGCCGGTCCGGCGTAGCTTGGCCATAAAAGACCTGTAATGCCGTCAGCTCGTCCTTGTGCTCAGCGATGAACCGCTTGAAATCTTCGATCTTCGCTTTTGCTTTATCCACTGCCGCGTGCGAATAACCTGTCATAAGCACTTCATCTTTGCTGACACGGTCAATCGTCTGCTCGTTATCCTGTTTGATTTGCAGAAGCAGATCACGGAGGTGCGGATCGTAGAACGGTTTGATTGCTTCCTGAATCAGAACCTGCTCGGCAGCTTCCAGTTGTTTGGGTGTTAATTCCGCCGTATCGGGATGTAACTCCCGCGCTTTCGTTTCCACACGCGTTTCATCAACTGCCAGGACGAGGCCACGCACGAGATCATCAGCGGTTTTCCCGCCGGCGTGCTGTTTAACATCATCGTGTTGCTTGGCCGACATCTCGGATGACAAGCGGGTAAGTTTCCCGGCGAGGGCTGACACGGCATCGGGATCGGTCCCACCAGCTTTCACGTAATCGAGAACCTGCTTAAGGGATTTATTCGGCTCACGGTCCAGCGGGCCACGCTCGCTCTTGGCCTGCGCGCAAACGCCAACGGCATCGACGATCACGAATCGCGTTTTTGAAACGTGCTCGCCCGGTTGTGCAGGCGTCACGCCGCGCAGGGCGTCGGGCTGAATCACCCGAACACCACGGCCCTTCATTTGCTCGAAATAATTACTGCTCTTGATCGAACGCATGAAGAAGACAATCTCGACGGGCTTCACATCGGTGCCGGTGGCGATCATGTCTACTGTCACGGCGATGCGCGGATTGAACGAGTTGCGGAACGCAACAAGAACGTCTTCACCCGTCTTGCCTTTGATTTTCTCGTACCGAACAACCTCAGTTTCCTTGCCGTCATTATCTTTCACCTTGTCCGTGACCCGCATGACGCCGGTGCGATAGGTGATCTTCTGGCAGAAATCATTGCCGCGACCGAATTCCTCGCGGACGATGCGAACAATATCGTCGGCGTGGGAATCATCCTTGGCGAAGATGATCGTTTTGGGTACTTCGTTCCGGCCGGGGAAGATTTCAGTGAACAACCGATCCCGGAAGGTCTGAACGACCGTGCGAATCTGGTCCTCTGCGACGACTGCCCGATCCAGGTCTCTCGCGTCATATACGAGTTCATTATCCAGCTCTTCCTGTCGCTCAGCCCGCGTCTTGTGACTTCGCTTACCGACAAAGAACCCGGCATCGACCTTCGATCCCTGCCCGGTAATACGGGTCTTAATTTCGTAAACGTCATACGGCACATTCACACGATCGGCGACCGCCTGCTCATGCGTGTATTCCATCACCAGATTCTGGTTGAAGAATCCGATGGTCTGCTTGCTGGGTGTCGCGGTGAGGCCGATGAGGAACGCATCGAAGTATTTCAGCACGTCACCCCAGACGCTGTAAATCGACCGGTGACATTCATCAACGATGATCGCGTCGAAGAATTCCGGCGGGATGGCACCGTTGTACATGATCGGAACGGGCGGCTTCTTGAACGCGCCGGGGCCTTCATAGGCGGATCGCTCTTCATCCTCATCGGCAAGATCGGGCTGACCGGTCAGCACGGAATAGAGCCGTTGTACCGTTGTGACGATGACGCGGTTTACGGGATCGAAATGGTTGCGGCGAGGAAAAGCGGTGTTGTACAGCTTATCGAATAAATGCCGTTCGCCAGGGGGCTGGAACTGCTGAAATTCCTTGAGCGTCTGAATGCCGAGGTTTGTCCGGTCGACCAGAAAGCAGACGCGGCGCGCGTGACCGTATTTGATCAGGCGGTAAGAGATATTGGCGGCGGTGAAGGTTTTTCCTGAGCCGGTCGCCATTTGGATCAGCGCCTTCGGCTTTGCGAGGCCAAGGGATTTTTCGAGGTTCTCGATGGCAATGTGCTGTTTGGGCCACAGACCGTCGCCCGGCACAACTGGCATTTCGCGGAGCCAAGCACGAAGCGGCTTTTCCTCCTGAACCAATTCGCGGAGCGATTCAGGGCGGTGAAAGGCGAAAATATCGCGGCTGCGCGCGTGCGGTTCCATCCAGTTAGTGAACTGGCTGATCTCGCCGGTGGACTCGTATTGAAATGGCAGTGGCCGTCGCCATGCCGGCAATTTCGCCGCCAGGCCGTCCGCATAGCTGGCCGATTGACCCTCGACACCTTTGAGCGTGTAACCGACGGGCTTCGCCTCGACCACGCCGATCGCCTTGCCATCGACATAAAGGAGGTAGTCGGCCTCACCGTGCGCACCGGGAAACTCGGTGACCGCCAAACCTGGGCCAGCGCCGAGATTCATGTGCTTGAATGTCTGGACGATCCACCCCGACGCCTTTAGGTGGGCATCAATCAGCTCGCGGGCTTGTTCTTCGGGAGTTGGCATCGGTGCCCCCGTATTCGGGCGGCTTGCAAATTATCGAGTAAACCGGGTGTCGATGCCAGAGGCGCAATCAGAACGAACGACGCATCTTACGCGCTGCCATACCGCAGTGCCCAGATACCGCTCGCAGCCGATGCTGGAGCGCACATCGGACATCGGGGATCTCGAAGAAATGCGACGGCCCGATTCGATCGGGCAAGGGGCGAGAAAAACTGGAATACGGCTCTCTGACGATCTTCAGTCAGGGGCGCGGCATGAATAAGATGGTCCTTCAACAACTCCGCGGCGAGCATCACGCCGGACATCACCGATACAAATGCCACGGCGAATGCAGCTTCACCATTGTTTTGTCGCAGCAGCGGAAGCAGTCGTTCCCCAGTTGCGCCACACCGTCCGGTTGCGAGCCATTCGTTGGCTTCCGTCACCGTGAGGCCCACTGATTCCGCCAGTGCGACAAGCTCTGCTTTGTCGGCAACCTTCAGCTTCGACCTGAGTTCGTCATCGGGCGGAAGCTTTTCCGGTTCGTTGAAGCAACGCAGGCAAGCTCCAACACATGGTGGCCCACAGCGGAGCACTTCCGCTCTGAGATCCAACGTCGAGCCGGAGAAGATCCGCGCAGAGTACTGGTTTTGAATTGCCGCCCGCGCCGTATTGCGATCTACGGCGGAGACGACGCGGGGGGTGGTCAATGCGAAGGATTCGATCGCGACATCATGGGCGAGCCATCGAATCGAGGCGTCGGATAAAATATCAGCGGCACACGTAGCCTTTTGCCGGCCAACTGCATCTTTTCCGAAGATTGAATAACGATTGAGATTGGAAACATCAAAACCTTTAGGGTCGTTGTCGACGAGCACCATCGAACCCCGCAATGCGGAGCACGCCCACAGAGAATGCATCACCGCCGAACCGACCGCGCCAATCCCGACAAGGGAAGCGTCGAGCGTGATTTCGACATCTCGCGGCCCATCGGAATTCAGCGTGCCGGTGGCCACGTGATTCCAACATGAATAGAAGGCGGCTTTTGGCGCGACATAGCTGCCAGGCCGCATCCTTGCTGCCTTAAATACCTCGCCGGCTGCGATGCAAGCCGCAACGTAAGGACCAAACGGAAGTGTCGATCCATCAACCAGCGCATCGAAGCTGGGCGGAATGACAGATACGCCGCCACACCAGCCGCTGCCGATCGCAAACAGATCTGGCCTCCCGGCGTAGCCCGGGCCCGGTCCTATGACGATGATTCGCTCAAGGGTCAAGTTCGCTTCTACCGGAACAACGCCGATCGCGATGCCCCCTCTGACAAGCGCTGAAGCCAGATCCAAGTCCCTACCTGCGAGGGGAATGACCCGGCCGCTGAGCTTTATTCCGGGAGGGCAGCGAACGCCGACCCGATGCACCACGCCGTGGAAGCGGGCGAGAAGGTTGACCAGCATCCACGCGGTATGTTGCACCGACGCAATGCCTGCAACGGCGCCCGGTATCTCGACAGTCACACCTACCTGCTCAGTGTTTCCAAAAGGTAAAAACTGACCGCCAAGATCGCTTTCGTGCCGGCTGGATACGCGCTGATTCATTGGTTCTCCTAAAATCAAGGATGCCGGGTATGAGCCGGATGTGCTGCGACACTTCCTGCGGCGACAGCTGTCGCCATCCCGCATCTAACCGGAGATGCACTCCCGCCTGCTCAAGCCGAGGTTGTCGGCGAGCAAAATGCGGCAGCACGATCGAGATGGCACCGGGTAATTGGGAATAGGCCCACTCGTTGTCCCATGGGGAATGCCCAGTCCACTCCGTCGGATGCGTATGGACCTGGGCGAGCCGTCGAAACCGAAGCGCGCGCAGATGCTTTCCCGCCTCACTCATCGCATCAGGTGCAACGTGAAACCGCCCAGCTTCGAGCTTCGCGCGCGGAATAGTCATCGTGGTAACAACGCCACCTTCCTCTAGCACCACGCCATCGAAGTAACAGACCTGTTCGACCCGTCGTTTCTCCTTCGCGAGTTCCGCCAGCATGTTGCTCCAGATGGTGTCCGGTATGGTGATCATGAGGCAGGACTCCGATAGTATTTTGGCGACAGGATCTCAGCCAATCGGTAGAGAGTTGCCGCCACCGTGTGCTGCCCCTGTTTCCATTCTTCCGATTCCTTGGGCGAATGGTTTGTCATGTAGAATTCGGCCGACAGTGTGAAACAGACAAGCTGTCGGGGCGGGCCGCTTGGCCAGGGATACTTGGCATGTAAGCCAAACCAAGCGGGCTTCGATCCCAGCACCGGAAACCATTTCGAGACTTCAGCCGCATGGGTAATCCCATCCGGTTGAACAAGTGACACCGTCGGAGGGGCCGCATCGTAATATTCGGCTCCCAACCGGAAGTAATATGGGTCGATCTCGCCGCTCTGGCGTTTTGCAGGCAGGGTCACCAAGGTGTGAAGCGTATCCACGTCGTTACGAATCCACCCCCACCGGGAAGGACGTCCGGTGGCCCACAGTCGATCAAGATGA
This sequence comes from Planctomycetota bacterium, assembly GCA_038227875.1. GTDB lineage: Bacteria > Planctomycetota > SZUA-567 > H5-PLA8 > H5-PLA8 > JBBRPR01. The sequence goes on along the minus strand of JBBRPR010000098.1, from coordinate 6,089 downwards.
TTCTTGAACGTCGCGGCCGCTATCTCCGGGTCCGTGCGTGCAAGGTCCCTTACCGGCACGACGCACCTCCCGTTCCCCCGACGAAGCCCCAGACCAGACAATGGCAATGCCCGGCCTCCATGTACTGCCCCATGGTCAGCTGGGCGAATCCGAAGACGTCTTCTCCGGTCTCTTCGCATCGGAGCCGGTCGTCACCCCGACGAGGAACGCCGAGCTTCGTATACATTTCCGTGATGACCGTTTCGAGCTTAGTGTGCTTGACCGCTTCGAGTCGGAACTCATCGCCATTGTTCTCATTGACGATCTCTACCGAGATCACGCGCTCCAGATAGAACTTCTCGATTCCCGACACCGACAGATCAACCGATTCGCCGGGAGAAATCAGACGGTCAGGTTCATCCTTTTGCTCCAGCCACACGCGAACGTCGGTACCAACGCTGGCCAGCTTCCGTAGCGTCTCTTCCGTGATCGAGGGGCAACCCCAGTCTTCGCGCTTTCCGTCAATTTCAAACCGGAACGAGCGATCATTGTCGAACGTCAAGAATCGTTCGACGTGGTGCTCGTGAATGTGGACCGTTTGATCGAGGCCCAAATCTTGAAGCACGTTGTCCGTGCCGAGCCAGTACACGATGAAATCGTCTGGCGGCAGTTTGCCCGCCGCTTCAAGCACCTGCCGTCCGCTGACAACGGCCTGCTCGACGCGATGGTCCTTTCCGTCGACGTTGATGCTCAGTTCGCGCCGATTCGCGGCTTCTGAAACCTGATTCTCGTTGCTCATCGCGACATCTCCTGCCCCATTGGGGCTAGTGGTATTGACTTTGTTGACGAAGTCGTCTACAGTCCGTCCGTAAAGAAACGGGCGAGGCACCATGCCGAACCCGTCATGTAATACTATACGCTTTCGTCAACAAGCGGTCAAGCCATGCCGGAAGAATTTCCAGAGATATTGCGCAAAACAAGAGTCAACAAGAAGTTAAGCCAAAGCGAATTGGCTGAACGATCAGGTCTTCAGCCATCTGCGGTTTCACATTTTGAAACCGGTAAACGGTCGCCGTCATTCGAGAACCTCAAAAAACTGGCAGATGCACTCGCTGTGAGCGTCGACTATTTGCTCGGTCGCGCAGAAGAGCCAAAGAACTCGGGACCCGTCGTTGAGCAACTGTTTCGAGATTTCAGTAGCATGTCCTCTACCGACCAAGAGAGTTTCAGCAAGTTCGCCGCGATGCTCGCGGAAAAGAATAAGGCAGGCAAAAAGGGGTGAATCGTGAAGCTGAACCTGGACGAACGCGAAGCAGAATTCATCGCCGAGCAGCTTGTAGCAGAGCGCGGAATCACCGCCTTGCCGATCTGCCCTTTTGCAATTGCGAAAGACAAGGGAATCGAGGTGCAGCCGCGCCAATCAGACAGCCCCGGCGTCTCTGGGTTTTTAATGCGCGTCGGCGATCAATTCGGAATCTGCTATGCGACGCATATCAAAAACGACGGATTCATCCGCTTCACGGTCAGTCACGAGCTGGGCCATTATTTTCTCCCGGGCCATTGCGAGCACCTTTTTTCCAAAGGCGTGTTCCTGCACGAATCCCGAAGCGGTTATCTCTCAAATGATCCGCGGGAGCGCCAAGCCGACATTTTTGCGACGACATTACTAATGCCCGAGGCCCTATTTGTACCTGCGATGCGAGACGCGGGTTCCGGGTTTGCGGCTATCGAACAACTGGCAACAAATTGCCGAACGTCTATTACCGCAACGGCTATCCGGTACGCTCGTTTCGCAGAAGATCCGGTCGCGGTCATTGTCAGCCGAGGCGGCACCGTAGATTACTGCTTCATCTCCAGCCCTCTAGAGGACATTCAGGGGCTTCGTCCGCTACGGAAGGGTGCACTTCTCCCGCAGCGTTCCACCACTGCGGCTTTCAATAAGGTCGAGGCAAACATCGCTGGCGGACTCAATGATGGCGGATACGCGCAGCTGGATGACTGGTTTGATGGCGCGCCCAACAACATCGAAATGACAGAGGACGTTGTGGGTCTTGGAACTTACGGCCGCACGCTGACCGTGCTTTCCAATGACGAGGGGCTGCCGGAAGGCGACAACGATAGCGACGATGACTGAGATCCACCACACAGGTACGCAAACTTGCTGGACACATATCCGATTTAACCGGCGGCGCCGCTCAAAAGTTGAAACAGAGCATACGCCTGATGGTGGCGCGAGTGCGGCGTACCGATCCTTGGCGACCGATGGATCTTGAATTCGTCGGTTCGCGGATCGAATGTCGCGATGCCTATTCCCCAACGCCGCATTGCCACGCCGAATTTTTTGTAAAGTGGAAGCTGACTGGGCGGAGCGACAATCAAAACGCTCTGAGCGAACGATCGATACTGTTGGGCCTGAAACACGGCTCGCTTTGGCTTATCAAGCTTAAGCTCGAACGCCAAGACATGAACCTGTCTAAGTGGACGAGCAGGATTCAAAAGATACGAATTGCCGCCGGCGTCGATCACGTATTTCCGCTCAACGAGTTCCAGCATTGCCAGCTTAATTGTTCGAATCGAAATTCCACTGTGTTCGCGCAGATATGTAACTGATCGCGGAGATTTCTCATGCAGGAACGACATGAGAAGTGAGCCGGCGAATTTTAGCGTGATACTTTTCCCCGTCAGAAAACGTGTCGTTCCACGAGCCAAGGCGATAAAATCGGGCCGCCCGCGATGGCAATCGACTTCACGAAAAACTCGACTAAGTCGGCCCACGCCTGGCAGAGTTTTCCCGTTTTTCAGAAGGCGCTCAAAGGCATCTGCCATTTCCTCTTCGGTAAATGGAAACCGTCTCGCAGTCTTCAGGTTTGTATTAGACTGTTTCATACGCCTGCTGTGTGCCTAAATGCGTTTAGTGAATCACGCCACGCAACCAAGTGATCGGGTCCCGTCTGTGGTTCGAAGTTTACCCCTCGGCGTAAAAGCCGGTCGTACAGTGTTGTCGCGCCATCTATCAATTGTATGGCCGCATTCAGCTTCGCCGCCGGTCTTGGCGCGCTCTCGATGGTCGCGATCAAGTTCCCCACCGCTGCCCAATGGGCGAGACAACCCATTTCGTCTGTCCAACGTGCTTCACCAGCAGCAGGTCCGCCATCCAGTATCGGGTCATTGGAGCCGCCAGACAGGACGTTGTTGAGCATCCCCGTCCGATAGATGTCGTCCAGCTCCGGGACAATTAGCGGATTGGAGAGCAGCGGTGCGCTGGAATATCGCTTACGCGGACGGCGGCCACCACCCGCCGCTGGCTCAAATCTTGACATTGAGAATTGACGTAACGACTGATGCCATCCGGTTGCCGTGGCGGCTGCACCGGCTGCGTGAAGTAAGAAGCCGAACCAATCGCTATAGCCGACCACCACCTCGTAATCGTTCAAGTGTGCGAGCACATGAACAAAGTACATGAGGTTTTCCATGGCGCGCGTGTCCATTGCGGCCAGGTAGCCCGAACTGCTTCGATTGACTAGCAGGTAGAACCCGTCAACGTCGAGGCCAGAGAGGGCATCCAAGAATTCCCCCATGCCCGTTGCGTTACGCAACGCAATTTCAGAAGTCACGATGGTCACCAAGAGCGGTGCGGCTTCCGTCAATTCCGCATGATGATCGAGCGACGCTTCAGCCATGTTGAGCGCAATCTGGCTCCAAGAGTCGCGGAAATCGTCAAACAAGACCGACGGTGACAGGATGTAACGAAGGCCCGTCAAACCGTGCTGATAATCAAGACACGCGCGAACATATCCTGCAATTTGTCGCGGACTAAACTGGGTTCGGCTAAGCGGCGCGTGGTCTGCGTAATAGTCGTACTCCGGCAAACGGCCGTCGCGTGGGACACTCACAGTGGTCGCGTAGAACTGAGGATCAACCATCACCCATGCATCAGCATAGTTCGTATTTAAGTCCGCGACACATTCTTCAAGACGTTCCCGCCGCTCGTCCTTCGGACTGAGAATGACGCCGCCAACGAGCGCCTCGTCCAAAGCAGTGTGAATCTTATTGCCTCTCCCATATCCGGCTTGCGCTAGAAGCATGGTCAGTTCCCTCCCCTTCCTGCTGCTGCCGTCAATGCTCGCTGAAGTCTGTCGATACTCCGGAATCTTAAGGATGGGCGTTTGCCAAGAAGTCGCATTACAATATCACTCAATCCTTCCGGAATTTCCGCCTTGACTTGGTTCGGAGGGATTGGCTGGATGTTCCGAATGTGGTTCACCACATCCCAGCTACTGTTTGCATTCGCGCCGAAAGGATGGACACCAGTCCCCATCTGGTACATTGTGATACCCAATGAAAATAGATCCGATCGAAAATCCAAGACCTGTCGGCGATTTGCGAAATCCATTTGCTCAGGGGAAAAATAGATATGCGTACCCACTGGTCCGACAGAAAATGATTCGTCGTTCAAATCAAAAACAAGGCCCAGGTCAAGCAGTACAAATCCACCACTTCGGCGACGCATTATATTGCCGGGCTTCACGTCACGATGGATCTTATTCCGCTTCCACAGTTCGCCGATTGCCGTGGCAATGTGCTGTCCAAGCTGGATGATTTCAATCGGCGGTAGCGGCCCAGTTTGCTTCAGCACTTTATTCAGCGGCAGACCATCTATCAGCTCTTCGCTGAAGCACAGTAGGTCTTCCCCTTGAATCTGAATCGAGCGCATTTCGATGGGACCGATCTTCACGAGATACGGCGTGTCACATTCTTTCATGGTGGCGACTTCACGTTGGGCACGCGCAGTCACGTCATCAATGGAGATGGGATCGGTGCCGTTGGCGGTCGGATCAAGTGCCAGCGGTCGAAGATGTGGCTGGAGTACCTTCAAGGCATAGGGCTTGCCATTGATTGAGCACGAGAAAACTACCTTTTGGCCGCCCTTGTCGAGAAACACGATGTTCGACGCTTCCGATACAGCTTGTTGTACATCACCCGGAGCCAAATTTGGAAACCGCATCGAGACCCGTCCTTCCATGAACAACGCCGGTAGGAAGGATAATCGGAGAACCCGCTTTCACCAAGGCTTGCAGGCCGGTTCCGCGCTGAATATACGCTCGAAGTTCCGCGTCAAGTTTTTCCCGAGGAGGAGGTTTATGGGCGGTGGTCGCGCACGAAAAAACCCGCAGGGTAGCGAAGGAGGGGGGGGGAACCTTCGCCGGGGAATCCCACGGGCGGTCGATAATTTACAGCTGATGAGCCAAGATAGAAAGAGTTTCTGCCCGAAGCGCCAACGGTTTTGTTTCGGCAACCAAAATGATGCCTGACTGGATGGTGCGGCTCGTCTCGATATTTAACAAGTTGCTCGCTCAAGCCGTCCCCGAACTCGGCAACGTTAAAAAATTTACGAACGAGAAAGCCAAGCGCATGCTTGAGTGGGCACCGCGTTCTAACGAGGAGGCGATGATTTCCACCGCTGAAAGCCTGCTGCGATTTGGGCTCATCCCCTAAGCGCGTCCTGCTGGCATTTCGGGGTCGTGGCCCCCGTGTCCCGTTGTTGTGTGGACGGCTTCGGGGTCGGTTTGAGCGGTCGCCGTCCGCTGCTGGCATATCCAGGTGTGAGCTTCGTTCGCCGCCTTCGCGACCACGAGCAAATCCTCCACGCCGAAGCTTCCACTGGCCCGCCATTGTTTGCCATCGTGATAGCCGCGGCTGAGCGTGACGTTGTACAGTTCGCGCGGGGTGTTGCCGTTGTCGATCACATTCTTCCAGATCGCGGCTCGGATCGCGCCGTATCGAACGGTGTGGGCCGGGCGATTCACAGCCGCTGTTTTGGGTCGGTCGCCTTTTGGGGTTGAGACGCTTTGCATAGATGCCTCTCGATTGAGAAAAAGGGCTATTGCACCATCGACGTCGCCAAGGCGTCGATTTCTTCTGCGGAATTGAACACAACGCGCTCACAGACGGGCACGAACTCCGCGACGCCAAGCTGCTTGAGGAAGCCGATCCGTGGCGTGCGGCACAGACCCCGGTCCGTCGCGATCCGCACGGCTTCGGTATAGGTGGGCAACGCGGGCGCCGTCGCGTCGTGCGGCCGGATATCAGTCAGGTCCGTCAGCATCGTC
>JBBRPR010000097.1:0-20521 GCA_038227875.1 Planctomycetota bacterium | reverse complement strand
GCGCCGTATCCGCCTCCCTCAGCTTGGCGATGATCTGCTCTGGACTGTGCCTCTTGCGTTTCATGAGAATCCCTTCCGGCCTCTTCAGGCCTAAGAACTCTCATAACACCTGGTTCAGTTTTTGGGGAGCAGGTCACGTGAACGTCAGGGCAATCAGCGTGGAAAGATGCAATTGAAACCAGCGGCGGCGCGGGGAATCGCTCATTGCGTGCGAGCCTCGGATCGATCTAACCTTCTACTAAGCTTGATCGCAATCCACAGAATTAATAGATAAGCGCCGCCGTCAATTAACAGGCACAGAACAAACGTGATCGGGCCGAAAAACCAGGTGTACCCCGAAGCGTATCGGTACCATTCTGTAATATACAGTTTTTCGAGACGGCCATCAGGGAACTGGTATTGGCCGCTCTTCCATACGTCCATCGCCTCGGTGCCTTGCAATTTCGCTATCCGTTCGTATTTGTACTCCATGCCGGCGGGCCAACCGAGAAGCCATGTGCGCTGAATGATTGCGGCGTCTGGTTTGGCTCCGGGGTCGTTAAAGATTACGGATTCGTGGGCGGGACGAATATTTAGGTACAGCAGGGTGCCCGTGACAGCGACGGATACGATCGCGGAACGCAGTGTAAATTGAAACCGTCGTCGGCGCGGAGGCTCAGCCATGGCGCTTAGCCTCGCGACGGCGCAACGCAGTTTCCACCACCCATACCAAAAGTACAAGAATCAGCAGACTCGTGAAAACGTCGAGAAACACGATGCTTAAATAAAATGCCGATCTGCTATTCAAGAAGGAATCTACAAATTCAAGATACGAAAAAATTCGCATGGGACGCTCATTTTGCATACGCCCGGATCTTACCGCCCGGTACATGCCGAACGCAATCCCAACCAACTCGCCTGCACTTATTAGCTAATTGAATGGCTTCACCCGCTAGCCGCCACCGAATGAAACCCCGGCATTACCGTGTGCGTAAAACATCTTACCAGGTCCGCGTCCAGCGCGCCGCGGTAGGCTTCTTCCGCCAGGATGCCGTGGGCGCGTTCGTGGCCGATGGCTTCCTTGTATGAGCGCTTGGAGGTCAACGCGTCGAAGACATCCGCGACCGCGATGATCAACGCCACGCGCGGAATCTCGGCGCCTTTCAGACGGTCGGGATAGCCGGTGCCGTTCGGTTTTTCGTGATGCGAGCGGATGCAGGGAAGGGCGTGCGCCAGACTTTTCATCGGGGAGCAGATGTTAAATCCGACCACCGTGTGCTGCGTCATCAGCAGGAACTCTTCGGGGGTGAGTTTACCGGGTTTGTTGAGGATCGCATCGGACACGGCGACTTTCCCGATGTCGTGCAGCGAGCCGCCGTGGCGCAAAATCAGCAATTCACTTTCTGAGCTACCCGTCGCCTTCCCCAATTCCACGGCATATGCGGTGACGCGTCCGGTGTGGCCAATTGTGTATTTGTCCTTGGCTTCAATCGCGTTGGCGAGCGTGAAGATCACGTTCTCCGCGGACTCCAGGGAGTCGTTGAGCTTCTTGATCCGAAGCAACGATTTCACGCGCGCGTTGAATTCCGGAACTTGAATCGGCTTGGTCAGGAAATCGTCGGCGCCGGCTTCGATGCCGCGCACGCGATCGTCCAGTGCGAACAAGGAAGTGATCATGATCACGGGAATGCGCTGCGTGTCGGGATTCGACTTCAGCGTCCTGCAGGCCGTCAATCCGTCCATGATGGGCATTTCTACATCCATGAGTATCAAATCAGGAAGCACTCCCCTAACTGCTTCCAACGCCGCCGCGCCGTCGCTGGCCTGCAGCGGCTGCGCGCCCAGGTTGTCCACCAGGTCGGCCAGATAGGCGCGAATTTCGGCGTCGTCGTCGACGATCAGTACGTTTCGAATTTCCGTGCGCATGGTTACAGATCCTTTTTCGCGGAGACGAGTGCGTCCAGATCAGAAGCCTGCGGCTTTCGATCGAGAACTTCACGAACTTTCAACGCGAACTTGACGGGCGTGAACGGTTTTTGAATGAAGTCGTCGCTCGCTTCGAGTGTCCCGTTCCGCACGATGGCGTGATCCGTATACCCGGACGTGAACAATACTTTCACCTTTGGATTAAGCACCTTGATCCGTTCACAGAGTTCCGGGCCGCCCATTTCCGGCATCACCACGTCGGTGATCAGCAGCTTGACGTTGTCGATTTCCGTCTCCAGAATTTTTAAGGCCTGGGTTCCGTTGTTCGCCATCAGGGCCACGTAACCGTTCATTTCCAACAGATCGCGCACCAGCTCGCGAACGCCCTTCTGGTCCTCCACGATCAGCACGACTTCGCGCCCGATCGCGCGCACGGCACCGCTCTCGTTGACGGCGTTCTTTTCCACTTCGTTGGTTTGCGGCAGGTAAATCTTGAACGTGGTTCCCTTATCGACCTCGCTGTAGACCTCAAGATGCCCCTTGCTCTGTTTGACGACGCCAAAAACGGTCGCCAATCCCAGGCCGGTCCCTTTTCCCTGCGGTTTGGTGGTGTAGAAGGGCTCAAAGATCCGCGCCTTCACGGCAGCGTCCATGCCGTGTCCAGTGTCCGTGACCGCCAGCATGGAATATAATCCTGGCAGCACGTCCGCATGGCTGTTGCAATAGTCTTCTCCGAGTTCCACGTTTGACGTCTCAACAATAATCCGGCCGCCGTCCGGCATCGCGTCCCGCGCGTTGACGATCAGATTCATGATCACCTGTTCGATCTGGCCGGGATCGGCCTTCACGCGCCCCAGTGTGGGAGAGAGGACCGTCTCGAGTTCGATGCTTTCAGGAATCAGGCGCCGCAGCAATTTGTCCATGTCGCCGGTAACGGCATTCAAGTCCAGCACGACCGACTGCAGCACCTGCTGTCGGCTGAAAGCGAGCAACTGGCGCGTCAGCGAGGCCGCGCGCTCGCCGGTTTTGTAGATCAACTCCAAATCGGTCCGCGTCTTGTCCCCGGGCTTGAAGCGGTTCATCATGAGCTGACTGCGTCCGTTGATCACGGTGAGCAGATTGTTGAAGTCGTGAGCGACGCCGCCGGCCAGGCAGCCGATGCCATCCATCTTGCTCGATTGCCGGAGCTTTTCCTCAAGCAGGCGCTGCTCGGAAATGTCCCTCGCGACCACGCAGATGGCGGTGATGCCGCCCGTACCATTGAGGATCGGCGAGATGCTTAAGGACACGGTGATTGTGGCGCCGTCCTTGCGCCTCTTCGTCGTGACCAAATTGCGGATGCTGGTTCCCTTTCCCAGCGTCGACAGGATGAGATGCAACTCGTCCAATTGGTTTGGCTCGAGCAATTTTTCGACCGAATGGCCGACGATCTCCTCAGCCGTGTACCCATAAATGGTCTGAGCGGCTTTGTTCCAGGTCAGCACGATCCCCGTCAGTGTCTTGCTGATGATCGCGTCCTGAGAGGACTCGACAATTGCCGCGAGATGACGGTCGCTCTCCTCGGCCAGGCGCTGAATGTGGATGTCCGTCAGCGTGCCGTACCAGCGGACGATGGTGCCATCCATGTTTTTTAGCGGGACGCCTTTCGCAAGATGCCAGCGGTACTCTCCGCTCTTGAATTCCTTGAAGCGAATTTCAAGTTCGTACGGCTGGCCCGAACGGATTGACGCATTCCAGATATCGTGGCAAGTCTGCGCGTCGTCGGGATGCAGCACGGCGAACCAGCTCTGATCCCCGCCCTCGTCGCCGCCATCCGGCAAGCCGGTGTATTCGTACCAGCGCAAATTGTAGTAGTCGACGTAACCGTCAGGTAGGGACGACCAGATCATCGCCGGCATGCTATTGGCGAGCTGGCGGAAGCGCGCCTCGCTGTCACCCAGGGCCTGTTCGCGGCCTGTTTCGACGGTGACGGCCAGTTCCCGGGCCTTTTTACCCAACGCTTCGATCTCTTCCGCGGTCTGAGTCAGGCAGGCGGCTCGCGCGGCCTCCACGGAGACGGCCAGGTCCTGCGCCTTCTGACCGAGCGCGGCGATTTCGGTCTCGGATTGCAGACGCGTTTCCTTGCGCACGGTCTCCACGAACTGCGCCAGATCGCGAGCCTTCTTTCCCAACGCTTCAATTTCGGTTTCCGACTGGAGGCGGGTCTGGTTCTGCAGGGTCTCAACAAAGTCCGCCAGATCGCGCGCTTTCTGCTCCAGCGCTTCGGTCTTGCGGTCGGACTGCAAAAGCGCGTGCTGCCGCGTGGTCTCAACGAAGCGGGCCAGGTCCTTGGCCTTCTGCTCCAGCGCCTCAATGCGGTCATTGGTCAGTGTCAACGCATGAAGTCGTGCCGACTCCACAGACCGCGCCAGGTTGCTGGCTTTCAATTGCGACGCGACGTTATCGAAATCGGTGGGTTTGATGAACACCGTCGCGGGAATCTCGGACGAAGACATGCTCCACCTCCAAAAATACAAACCTAGCCATTGAAATCTGGAGCAACCCGATTTGATACGGAATCATGCGCAGCTGGCGTAGTGCACTAGATCGCGGCTACAGATTGCGATGTTCCGGCATCCCGTCCCTTGGCGGCCAGAACTTCGATCACCTTGCCAGCCAGGTCGCGGGGACCGTCGATTTTCAAGACAAACGCGTCGGCGTTCTGAACGATGCTTTGGTCGCGCGGCGCATTGCGCCCGGAGATGAAGATGTACGGCATCGATGGGCGCTGCGCGCGAATCATCTGTAGCAGGGCGAGTCCGTCGATATCCGGCATATTGATGTCGGCGATCACCATCGCGTACCGCACGCTGACGCAACTGGTGAGCGCCGCGCGGCCGGTGGTGAAAACGTCCACCGAGAATCCTGCATCGGTCAGAATTTCGCTGAATAGATTGGCCACGTCGGCATTGTCGTCAACCAGCATAATCTTGATCACAAGAACCTGCTTTCTGTTTGCGAGCGGGTGGAGCTAAGTGGGACGTTTAATACCGTGCACCTGCAGTCGGGTATAGAGAGTCGAGCGGCTGATCTTCAATTCCTGCGCCACCGCCGTCATACGCCAATGCAGCCGCGCCAAAGTTTCCTGAAGCACTTTCGATTCGCTCTCGAGGATCGTTTGCTTCAATCCTTCGCTGCCGGTGCTGACGCTCACATTCGCCTGTGGAAGTTGAGTCGGCATGACCACCAGCGGGGAATTGGTACGGACTTCGTCCGGCAAATCTCCCGGCTGAACGAACTGCCCTTTGGCGAAGACCAGCGCGTACTCGATGGCGTTGCGCAGCTGCCGCACGTTTCCAGGCCAGGAATAGCTGTTGAGCGTCTTCAATGCGCCGTCACCGATGTCTTCCGGGCCGCTCGGCAGATTTTTGCGCAGGAGTTGGAAAAAGTGTTTGGCCAGCGGCTCGATGTCTTCCGGCCGTTCGCGCAGCGCGGGAATCCGCAGCGGAACGACGTTGATCCGATAGAAGAGATCCTCGCGGAACGTGCGGTCCGCGACACCGGCGCGCAAGTCGCAATGCGTGGCGCAAATCAGCCGGAAATCGACGGGGATCGGCGCGCTGCCGCCAATGCGCTCGATCTTCCGCTCCTGCAGCACGCGCAGCAACTTGACTTGGAGTGCCGGCAGCAGATCGCCGATCTCATCCAGAAAGAGCGTGCCGCCGGCGGCCAATTCAAAACGGCCGATGTGCTTGCGGATGGCACCGGTGAACGCTCCCTTTTCGTGCCCGAAGAGTTCCGACTCCATCAAATGTTCGGGCAGCGCGCCGCAGTTGATCTTGATGAACGGCTTGTCCGCGCGTCGGCTGTTGCGATGAATGTAGTCCGCCACCATTTCCTTGCCCGAACCGGATTCGCCGAGCAGCAATACGGAGCTATCGGTTCCCGCCGCGGCTTCAGCGCCTACCAGGGTTTGACGCAGCAGTTCCGAATGCGCAATGGGATCGGCCGCGAAATCTTTTTTCTTCTCCGGAATACTCGAAGCGGAATCCCGGCACGGCATTGCTCCGGAACGCTGAAAATGGTCCAGGGAATCACGAACCAGTTCCTGGTACGTGTGAATATCGAACGGCTTTTCAAAGAAGCTGAACGCGCCTTGATTCATGGCCTGGACCGCGCGGGGAATGGTGCCGTGTGCGGTGACCACAATCACATAAGGCGGATGTCGAAGCGCGCGGGTTTTGAAGAGCAGTTCCATGCCGGTCATCTCCGGCATGTTCCAATCGGTCACCACCAACGCCACATCGCCGCGCTGGATCCGCTCCCAGGCGAGGATCGGATTGGGATAGCATTCTGCCTCAATGCCAATTTCAGCCAGAGCATCCCGTTCGATAGCCAGAATGGATTCTTCATCGTCGACAAGTACGATTGTGCGAAGCATCAGAGCCCACTTTCGTAATACCTTTTTATACCTGCGCATTCTCCGTACCAATAGGTTTTAAAACGTTCCCCCTATGTGCCACAAAATTGGGCACCTGTGCATATATCGATTTTAAGTCAGGCGGGGCAAAATTCCGGTCGGAAGTATGCTCTGGATTGGGAGTCAGTTCAGAATTCTCACTTTTCGTTGGTCACTCGATCCGACTGGGTTTCTTGGGTGTGAAACTGGGCAGACGTGGGGCTTTGACCTGCTAGTCTCACGAGGCCAGTGTGGGCCTCTTGGAAGCGACGATGAGCGAACGGGCGGATGCGGAATTACTGACGGAGATTGCCCAGCGCGGCGACCGCGACGCGTTTTCGGAGCTCTACGACCGATATCTGACTGTCTCGTTCAACCTGGCGCTCTGCATCACCGGAAATCACAGCATCGCCGATGAGGCCGTGCAGGAAGGCATGTTGCGGGTGTGGAAGTCGGCGAAACTGTTCAAAACCGATAACGCGCGCGCATGGATCTTGAGCATCGTGGCACGCGAAGGGATTCGATTGCTGAAAACCAAATGGCGGGAACAACGCCAGAAGGAGGCCGGTTTGCAACGCGAACAACGCGCCACGGCGCCTTCCTCAGAAAGCACGGAACAGGCGGAACTTCTCGCGGCGTTGTGGGCGGTGCTGCGGGAGTTGCCGGAGCTGGAACGCCAGCTGATCTCGCTCCATTTCGGCGCGGGGCTTTCACAGCGCCAGATCAGCGCGGAACTGGAGCTTCCGCAGCAGACGATCTCATTCCGGATCAACAAGGCGCTGGAAAATCTGCGCGGCAACCTGGCCAAGGCCGGATTCGCGGCTGCGATTCCGCTGATCGGGGCCGAGCACATCGGCCGGGCGCTGGCGACGGACGCCGGCGTTCCCGCGAGCTTGAAGTCGATGACGCTTGGCCAGCTTGAAAAGCTGGACGCAGTCACAGCGTCGCGCCGCGTCGGAACGCCTCGTGGCAAAGCGGCTGGGAAAATGTGGCTGAGCCTGGCGGGCGGCGTGGCGGTTCTTGCGGTGGTCGGAACCCTCAGTTGGTCGGCGTTCAGCAAGCCGGCAGCGGTTCAGGCGATTCCGGCCGTGAGCCCGGCACCGGCAGTGGCGATGACTTCGCCCACTCCAGCGGTTCGCACGTGGAACTTCAATTCGGCAGAGCAGTCCCGCGATTTCAAAGTCACGTTTGGTTCCTGGCATTTCGTGCCGAATGGCGGGGCGGACGGTTCGGGTTGTATGGAAACCGTTGCGCACGGCGCTGCGTTCGGCGCCGAGACTGAGTTCGCCGGTCCGCTGCCAATCCTTCTCACGTACGATTGCCAACCCTTGCCGCCCGGCGAACATTTGCTGTCGGCCGCGTGGAGCAACGTTCAGAATTACAGCGTGTTTCACAACGCGGGCAATGTGCTGACCAGCGACGTGGGCGCCTGGTTTCCCGTCAAAACCTACATCAGTGGCCGCACGATCGATACCTGGATCAACGGCCAGCGTGCGAGCATTTTCTACGGAATCCCGCGGCTCAATGCGCGGCCGGCGCTGCTCGTTCGCGGTGCCTGCCGGATCGACAATTTGAAAGTGGAGTCCATCCGTCCCGAGGACCTGCCCGATACCCGGGCGTTCGTCGAAGCCGTCGAGAAGATCGCGCCGGAGAAACGCAGCGGAACTCACGATCTGCCGGAGCTGCAATCCACGGTGCCCGGCAAGCCCGTCACGATTCAATTCAATGAGTAGTCCGACAACGAGCGCGCCACGCGGCTCGTAAAGCGAAATGGATGTGAAGCGGAGTTTCAGCGGCTGCGTTGCTCGCGGCGCGGTCCGCTTTTGTCTCGCCACACGTGTAAGGAGCGCACCGATGCCTCATTTCGCTCACACCTTCGGTTCGGTTCTCGAACACTCCAGCCCGCGGATTCTCTTCGTGGGCGAGGCCGTGTCGCTGGCGCACATCGGCCGGCCGGCGACCCTGGCGCGCTGGACGCGCGACGCGGGCTACGACGTCCATTTCGCGTGCGGCAGCGCCTTTGCCTCCGTGGCTCGAGCAGAAGGATTTGTGCCGCACGAACTGCTGACGATTGACGCGGGTTTGTTCTACGCGCGACTCAACGCGGGCCAATTCTTCTACACGGCCGCGGAGCTCGAAACGTATGTGCGCGCCGAGTTGGAACTCTTCGCCATGCTGCGTCCCGATGTCATCGTCGGCGACTTCCGCCTCTCGCTGGCGATCTCGGCGCAGCGCGCGGGCATTCCGCTGGTCGCGTTGAACAACGCTCACTGGAGTCCAGACGCGCCGTGTCGATTCGGCGCGCCGGACGTCGGACTCTTCCGGGTGCTTCCGACGGAAGTTCGCGACGGACTCTTCGCGTTGATCCGGCCGCTGGCCTTCCGCACGTTCGCCCAGCCGCTCAATGCGGTGCGCCGCCGCTTTGGAATGCGGCCACTCAACGACTTCCGCCAGCACTACACCGCCGGGGATAGTTGCGCCTACATGGATCTGCCGGAGCTCTATCCCGCGCAGGCGGAGCGTGAAAACGCGCGCTCCTTTTTTGTCGGACCGGTGATCTGGAAGCCGCGCCACGTGCGCAAACTCTCCGCGCCGGAACTGGGGCGGAACCGGCCGCTGGCATACGTGACGATGGGCAGTTCCGGCCACGCGCGCGTGCTGCCGAATGTGTTGCGCGCGCTGCTCAACGCGGACTACGACATCGCGCTGTCCGGAGTCAACGCGACGCAAGCGCAGACGCTCTACCGCCAGTTGCCGGACCTGGGGCCGCGCAGCATCGCCGCGCCGTTCTTCGATCCGGAAGAGATTCTCGAAGGCGCGGCGTTCACGGTCTGTCACGGCGGAAGCGGGACGGTCTATCAGAGCCTGGCGGCCGGCGTGCCGCTGCTGTGCCTGCCGGGAAATCCCGATCAGGGTCTCGTCGCCGCCGCAGTGGTTGGACGCGGCGCAGGCCTGAGCATCGAACCGCGCGCCGCCACCGTTCGTGCACTCAGCGCCGCGATCGGAACGCTGCGGCACCACGTGTACCGGGTCTCTGCGGCAGAGGTGGCGCGCGCGATTGCGCGGCACGACACCTGCGCGCAGTGGATTCAATTCTTGAACCGATTCGCACCGTTCACCGTTGAAACGCAGCCGGAGCTGGCCGCCGCGCACATCCAAGGAGAACGCCATGATCTCGCCTGAAGATTGCCACATCCTGGGACTCGAAACCATCGCTCCGCACCGCCGCCGCTCGTCGGCGGTGTCGCAGGCGTTGCGCGCGGTCGTTCAGGCGGATCTCCAAGCCATCCCGCTTCCTCAAACACAAACGCCGGCACCGTTCAAGATCCGTGTGGCTTCGACGCTGGGGTTGCGGCGGCGCGCTTACGCGCTGGCCCATCGCGTCTATCAGCGTGCGGGGTACGTGAGCGATGACGGTTTGAATCTCTGCGTCGCGCCTTACGATGCCCAGCCGCACACGCTGACGCTGCTGGCTCAAGATCCATCCGGAAACGACTGGGCGACGCTCTCGCTGGTCTTCGATTCCGAATGCGGCCTGCCGTGCGACGAGATCTATTCCGGGGAAGTGCAGTCGCTGCGCGATTCCGGCTGCCGCATCGCCGAGGTGACGCGCCTGGCGATCGACGAGAGCTGCACCGCATCGCGGGAGGTCCTGCTGCAGCTGTTCAATCAATGCTATATCTTCGCGCGGGATGTGCGGGGCTGCAGCGATCTGGTGGTGGAAGTCAATCCGCGTCACGAAGGCTATTATCAGCGCATGCTGCGCTTCACCCGAGTGGGTCCCGAGCGTCCGTGCGCGCGGGTGCAGGGCGCGCCGGCGCTGCTGCTGCGGCTGAATCTCCCGGAGATCCAATCGATTTTGAAGAAATCCGACAGCACCCACGGGCGCGATATGGAAGGCCGGCGCATCCACCGCTACCCGTATTCAAAGTCCGAAGAACGCGCCGTCGCCGAAGCGCTCTTCAAATGCCACCGCCCGATGAGCCGCGAAGAGATATGTTATTTCGGGCTGCAGGCCCGTTCGGCCGTGTGCTGATTTTATCCATTATCATTTCTGATAATTCCTATATTCTGCTCCTGAATAGGACGAAGTCGGGCTATTCCGGAGTCAATCGATGCGTGCAATCAAAGAAACCTGGGCCAGTCCTGGCGGCAGGGCGGGTCTGGTAACGAGTGGCTTGGTCGTGGCGTTTCTGGTGTGGGCGGGAGCGCGGACGTACCTTCCCAATGCCGGATTGTCCCTGCTGCCGCATCGAACGTGTTACCAGGATGATGCGCGGCTGATCTGGCTGCACGTGACTTCGGATTTTCTGATCGGCATTGCCTACGCGTCGATTTCCATGACCCTCGTTTACCTCGTCCAAAAAGCGCGCGTGCCGTTTCACCTCGCGTTCATCGCCTTCGGAATTTTCATCGGCGCCTGCGGCTGCACGCATTTCATGGAAGTCTGGACGATCTGGGAACCACAATACTGGCTGGCCGGCGTGATCAAAGTGGTGACGGCTGTCGCCTCGGTGACCACCGCGGTGTGGCTCTACCCGCTGCTGCCGCAAGCGATGCGCGTGATCAAAGGCGTCGAACTGGCCGAGGAACGCCGGCTGGTGCTGGAAGCCACGCACTCGCAGTTGGAAGCCGCACACAAGGAACTGGAAGCGACGCACGGGCAACTGAAGTTGGCGCACGAAAAGTCCCAGGAACTGGATCAGATCAAGACCGACTTTTTCTCGAACGTCAGCCACGAACTGCGCACGCCGTTGACCTTGATTCTCGGACCCGCGCAACAGTTGCTCGCCAATGGGACGATCGGCGCCGAGCAGCGCCACAGTCTGGAGACGATCGAGCGCAACGCGCAGTTGCTGCTCAAGCACGTCAACGACCTGCTCGATCTGTCGAAACTCGACGCGCGCCGTCTGGCGCTCAATTATGGCGATGTCGATCTGGCGCAGTTGTTCCGGCTGACGGCTGGCTACTTCGATTCGCTCGCCCGCGAACGGTCGATTTCGCTGAGCGTGGAAGCGCCGCCGCAACTGCGGGCGCAGGTCGATCCAGAGAAGATTCAGCGCGCGCTGTTTAACCTCCTGTCCAATGCCTTCAAGTTCGCTCCCGCCACGGGCACGGTGCGTTGCGTGCTCAGCAACTCAGGCGGCGACGTGTCGATGGTGGTGCAGGATAACGGGCCGGGCGTTCCCGAGAAATACCGCGCCGAGATTTTCGAGCGCTTCCGCCAGATCGACGGCGGACAGACGCGCCGCACGGGCGGTACGGGGCTGGGCCTGTCGATCGTCAAGGAGTTCGTGCAACTCCACCGCGGCAAGGTGGGCGTGACGGAGACGCCCGGCGGCGGCGCAACGTTTTCGATCACCCTTCCCGCGCGCGCGCCGGAAGGGGCGGAAGTGGCCCTGCAGGCCGGACCGGAGACGCAGGCGCAGACCGAGCGGATTGCTGTGGCGACGCTGGCCGAACTGCGGCCGCGGAAAATCCCGGAGACCAAGCCCGCGGAACTCACCGCGGCCAATCGTACGTCCACGCCCCTGGTGCTGGTAGTCGAAGACAACACCGAGATGAGCCACTTCATTGCCTCCAGCCTGACGCGGGACTTCCAGGTCGAAACGGCCTTTGATGGCGCGGAGGGTGTGGCCAAGGCCGTGGCGCTGCATCCGGACGTGATCATCAGCGACCTGATGATGCCGATCAAGACCGGCGAGGAGATGCTGAAGGAACTGCAGTCCATTCCGGAGATGCGCAACACGCCGGTGATCATGCTCACGGCCAAGGCCGACGACGACCTGCGGGTGCGGCTGCTGCAACAGGGCGCTCACGATTACATGATGAAGCCGATCGTGCTGGAAGAACTGCGTGCGCGTGTCGGGAATTTGTCGTCGATCAAGCGCACCCGGGACATTCTGCAGACGGAACTGACCTCATCTGCGCAGAGCCTCGAGTCGCTGGCGCGGCAACTGGCATCCAAGCAGCGGGAGGCTCAGGCGGCGCGCGTGATCGCCGAACACGCCAACCGTTCCAAGGACGAATTCCTGATGACGCTGTCGCACGAACTGCGCACGCCGCTGACATCCATCTTCGGCTGGGTGCGCATGATCCGCATGGGTGGGCTGGACGAAAAAACCGTCGCGCACGCCATCGACACCATCGAGCGCAACGTCAAAGTGCAAGTCCATTTGATCGAGGACCTGCTGGATATCTCGCGCATTGTGGCCGGGAAGATGCGGTTGAATCTGCGGCCGATGGAATTGGCGCAGGCGATCCGCCTGGCGCTGGAGATCGCGCAACCCACGGCGACGGCGCGCAACATCGCCATCGACGTCCACCTGACCGACGACCCGTGTCCGGTCTCCGGCGACGCGGACCGCTTGCAGCAGATCGTCTGGAACCTGCTGATCAACGCGATCAAGTTCACGCCCAAAGGCGGCAATGTGGCCGTTTCGCTGAGCGTGGTGAACGCGGCGGCCGAACTGCGCATCTCTGACACGGGGCAGGGGATCAAGCCGGAATTTCTGTCGCAGCTGTTTGAGCGTTTCCGGCAGGCGGACAGTTCGACCACGCGCAATCACGGCGGACTGGGACTGGGCCTGGCGCTGGTGCGGTCGCTGGTTGAGTTGCACGGCGGTTCGGTCCGGGCGCACAGCGACGGCCTCGGCAAGGGCGCCACGTTCACGGTCACGCTGCCGCTGCTGGCGGAGGGCCGGGCGGTCGTGGACGGGGCGGAAGCGGCCACGCGCGTGATGCCGGATCTCTCCGGAATGAAAGTGCTGGTGGTCGAGGACGAGTCGGACACGCGGGAATTGATCGTGGCGATGCTGGTGAAGTGCGGCTGTTCGGTGTTCCCGGCGCGGACCACCGCCGAGGCGCTGACGCATTTGGAGACGGCCAGGCCGGACCTGATCGTCAGCGATATTGCGCTGCCCGATGGCGACGGACTCACGTTTATGCGGAAAGTCCGCGCCTCCGAGCCGGGGATCCGGGCGATTCCGGCCATTGCGCTGACGGCCTTCGCGGGAGATTCCGATAAGTCCGAAGCCCTCGCGGCAGGCTTTCAGCTGCATCTGTCGAAGCCCATTGAACCCATCGAACTGAGTCAGGCAGTCAAACGTATGGTGGATGGGCAGGCATAAGGTCTGCGGGTGCGTGATGAAGATCGTCACACTTTCGGGAAGCCTCCGCGCTGCGTCGTCGAACGGAGCGCTGCTGCGTGCGGTGGGGGCCGTCGCGCCGGATGGCGTGGAGGTGCTTCACTACACGGGTCTGGGCGGGTTGCCGCACTTCAATCCGGATCTCGACGCGCCGGAGCTTGCGCCGCCGCCGGCCGTCGCCGAGTTTCGTGCGTTGCTGGCCTCCGCGGACGGGTTCGTCGTCTCGACTCCGGAGTACGTGCACGGACTGCCCGGCGCGTTCAAGAACGCGCTGGATTGGATTGTGTCGAGCGGCGAGTTTTCAAAGAAGCCGGTGCTGATCATCAATGCGTCCAGCAGCGGCGGTCAATTCGCGCAGGCGGCGCTGGTGGAAATCCTGAGCACAATGGAGGCGCGGGTGCTGGCGGACGCGACCGTGGTGGCCCCGCGTGCCCGGCGCGAGATGACGAAGTCGGGCGAGATCGCGGACGCGGCGGTGCTCAACGCTATAAAGATCGGAGTGCAGGCTCTAATTAGCGCCTTGTCTGCGCAATGACTCACATTACTGATAGGAATTTCACACTGTGCGGATATTATCTCTTTCGACTGCGGATTGAGTGAGAGTGGTCGAGCGGGAGCAAGCGATGGCGGATCCGATCAACGCGAATGAGCCCGTTCCGGTCCCCATCCCGGTCGCTCCAGACGCAGCCCTGCTTCCCCCCGCGATCGAACCCATCATCCACGTACAGGCCCTCCGAAAAATATTCCACACGCACACCGGACAGGAACATGTCGCGGTGGACCGCATCGACTTTCATGTTGCGCGCGGGGAAATCTACGGCCTGCTGGGGCCCAACGGAGCGGGGAAGACCACCACGTTGCGCATTCTCGCGGGATTGATGCAGCCCTCCGGCGGCGACGTGATCGTCGATGGCATCAGCGGCGCGGCCGATCCGATGGCCTTGAAGGAACGTACGGGGTTTCTGACCGCCAACACTGGGCTGTACGTGCGGCTGACGCCGCGGGAAACGCTGCGCTACTTCGGCGAACTGCGGGGCATTCCGCGCGATGCGTTGGAAGGCCAGATCAACGAGCTGATCACGATGCTGGGGCTGACGGCCTTTGCGGACCGGCGCTGCGAAGGCATGTCGACCGGCGAGCGCCAGCGCGTGCAGATCGCGCGCACACTGATCGGCCACCCGCAGATTCTGATTCTCGACGAGCCGACCAACGGCCTGGACGTGCTGACCAACCGGCTGATTCTCGATTTCGTCAAGCAGGCCAGCAAGCGCGGGCACACCATCATTCTCTCGACGCATCATCTCGATGAAGTCGAAGCGATCTGCCACCGCTTCGGCATGATGCATAAGGGCGTGCTGCTGGCGGAAGGCACGCTGGCGCAACTGCGCGTCAATACCGGCAAGGAACGGCTCAGCGACATCTTCCTTGAGATGGTGGCGCGCGTGGAAGGCGCGCCGCCGCCGGAGGTTTCCGCGTATGATTCCGGACAGGCGCGGGCAGTAGCCATGCCGGATGACATTCAGGGACGGTTTCAATAGTCGAGTTCGAATCACCAGGAAGAATTGATGCTCCCACCGAAAGTACGCGCCGTCTATATCAAGGAACTCCGCGACGCTTTGCGTGATCGCCGCGTGGTGCTGGCATCGGTGATCGTGCCGCTGATGATCTACCCGCTGATGATGCTGGGAATGTCGGAAGTGCTCACGGCTACGCAGACGCGCATGCTCAAAGAAACCTACACCGTCGCGGTGCCCCGGACGATGCGGCCGTTTTTCGAGCATCTGATGGAAGACGCCAAATCCGGCGACAACCTCGACGACGTCCCGGGCTTCGGCGACTCGCGCGATCCGCTGGCCGCGAAGGCCAAGATGCTCCGCGAGGCGAACAAGCCGGAAGTGCCCAACGCCGCGCCAATGAAAGTGCATACAATTCCGCTGACGTTCGTGGAAATGGACGCCGACGAAGCGGGCAAGAAACTGGCGACCGGTGAGGTGAAGGCGGTCGTCGATATTCCGCTGACCTTTGAAGAGGATGTTGAGGCCAATAAGAAGGTGGAGGTCAATGTCCGCATCGACGCGGCGGAACATCGTTCGGTGGATGCGGCGTCGCGCGTGCAGGCGTTGATGGAACGGTACAGCAAGCAGGCGCTGAAGAACCGCCTGAAGGCGCACAATATGGACGTGAAGGACCTGCAGCCGTTCGCGTTTGTGCGCACCAACGTGGCCGACGCGGCAAAGGTCGGCGGATCACTGCTCTCGTTTCTGCCGATGATGTTCATCATCATGATCATCACCGGCGCGATGTACCCGGCGATCGACATGACCGCCGGCGAGAAAGAACGCTCCACGCTGGAGACGCTGATCGTCACGCCTGTTCGCCCGATTGAAATCATCACCGGAAAGTTTCTGGCCGTGGCCACGATCGCCAGCGCGACGGCGGGATTGAACGTCCTGAGTTGCGGCGGCAGTTTTCTGATGATGCCGATACCGATGCTCAACCAGGCCGGCATTCCGTGGCAGGTGCTACCGCTGGCGCTGCTGCTGCTGATCCCGCTGACGTTCTTCTTCGCCGCGCTGCTGCTGGCGGTGGCGAGCTTCGCGACCAATCACAAGGAAGCGGGCATCTACTGCATGCCGGTGTTCATGATTCCGATCGTCGGCATGGTCATGGTGATGATGCCCGACGTGGAGCTCGACGGGCCGCTGCTCTTCGCGCCGGTGGTCAATGTCGCGCTGATGATCAAGGAGCTCTTCCTCCGTCACGCCACGGCGGAGCACGTGGTCTTCGTCTTCTTCAGCACATGCTTTTATGCGGCGGGCGCGGTGGCGCTGGCCGCGCGCGTGTTTGCGCGCGAAGAGGTGCTCTTCAACGCTCAGGGCAGCGTGCGCTTGTTCTTGAGCCGCAAGTTCTTCAAGCCCAGCGACCGGCCGCGGTGGGGCGACGCGATGCTGGTGGCGGCGCTGCTCTTTCCGATCAACTTCTACTTTCAATTGTGGCTGCAGAAAGCGCTGCTCGACTTCAACGACGTCAAGGTCCCGAACTTCGTGCTGGTCGTGGCGCTGCCGCTGTATCTGCTTTTCCTGGGAATGCCCATCTTCATTGCCTGGTACCTGAAGCTCGATTTGAAGAAGACGTTTCAATGGAACGCGCCGCCGATACGGGCCGTGATTGGTGCGATCCTGCTCGGCGTTTCGTCGTTCTTCATCGCGCAGCAGCTGGCGGTGTGGCAGAGTTGGGTGTGGCCCACGTCGAGCAGCGGCATGGAAGCATTGGAAAAGCCGATTCATGAACTGTCGTCGACGTCCTGGGGCCTCACCGTACTGATCTTCCTGATCGGTTTTTCACCGGCGCTGTGCGAAGAGCATTTCTTCCGCGGGTTCCTGCAGCAGGGGTTGCTGCAAAAGTCCGCCAAGTGGCGCGTGCTGCTGCTGGTCGGCTTTATCTTCGGCGCGTTTCACGTTCCGCTGTACCGGCAGCCCATCGTCATGCTGCTGGGCGTGGTGCTGGCGTACATGGCGTACGAAGCCAAGAGTCTCTGGCCGGGCGTGATCTATCATTTCATGCACAACTCGTCGACGTTCATCTGGCCGGCACTTTTGGGCGTGAAGGAAGAAGCGCCGAACCCCGGCGAAGCGCTGCCCAACCTGCCGCTGCAATGGATGGTGCCGGCGGTGCTGGTGTTTGCCGTCGGCCTGGCCCTGATTCGCGCGCCCCGACCCAAGCGCGACGAGATTTCGTCGGCCGACAAAATGGCTACGGCTGCTGGGAATTAGCTGGCGGCGGCGCCGTTTTTGGAGCAGGCTTCGCGACGGGCGCGGTGGCCGGACGCGTGCGGACTTTCTGAATCTCATCGAAGACCCGTTCGCTTCCGGTGCGGTCGCCGAGCGCGCCGACCTTGACGTGGAGCAGCGCCTTGCCGGGTTTTTCGGCCGGCTCTTCAATCCACACCGAGACCTGCGTCTGATCGGACTTCGCGCCTTGAATGTGCGACTTGCCGCCTTCCTTCTTCGATGCTTCTTCCTTGATCACGAAACCCATCGCGCGCAGTCCGGAGATTGAGCGGCGGTAGGCTTCGTTGGTGTTCATGTCGAGCGTCATGCTGGAGCTCTGGCCGTCCCAGCCGTAAGTCGCGACGGTGTCGGCTTTGAACAGGCGCGAGAGTCCGCCGCCACCGGAGCTTTTGGCTTCCTTGCCGCCGCCATCATCAGGAGCGGGAGACGGAGCCGGGTGGTCGTCGGCTTCTTCGCCCTTCTTGCAACCGACGGCGAGGACGAGCAAGACCATTGCCAGGGCCACGGTGCTGAGCGCGCGAATCCTGTTGAGCGGAAAACCCACTTTGACCGTCCTTTCGAAATTCACGATTGAAGTACAGACGCCGCTCACGCCAACGGCTTCACGGTATGCGCTCGGGGCCGCTCGCGCCACTGCTCATACAGCATGAGACAGACGGCCAGGACGATGCACCACGGCGTCAGATCGTAGACCTCGGATCGCGCCGCGGCCGGCCAGGCTTCCGTATCGTCGGCGCTGGAGAGAGCAGCCGTGGGCTTGCCGAGCTGCAGATTCGAGGTGCTTTCGTCGAGCACGCCGGCGCCGGACTTCGCGGTGTCGTCGGCGGGTGCGGACCAGGCCAGCGGCAGCGGTTCGGTGAGGCTGGCTTCGAGTTCGCGGGCGGTCGTGAAGGCGAAGGGTTCCCCGATTCCAGCGGCGCGATCGATGAGGCTGACCAGCACGGCGGCGAGTTCTGGTTCCAGCGCGCGGTCGGCGGGCAGGCCCTGTCCGGGGACGAAGGCAAAGAGGAAGACCGGATGTCCGCGTTCGTCGGCGAAGCGCGCGATCAGCGGGCGGCCGGAGACGCGGTCCTTGATGACCACGCTCATGTCTCCGGTGACCTGGATCTCCCGCGCGCGCGGCACGGCGAAGAGGCTGTCGGCCGACGATTTCACAAACGGAACAAGGTCGTCGGACGGGTCCTTCTGCGGCTGCGGATTTTTGAGTTCGCCAGGCACTTCGAAAAAGCTGCGGAAGCCGGTCTCTGGAGAGAGCAGCATCAGCGCCTTGGCGTTGGCGGGCATCGCTTCGGGCACGTTGCCGGTGCGGATTTCCAAGTCGACATCGGCGGTGTCGGTCGGCGCTACGATCACGGCCGGCGGCGTGACTTCGCGGAAGAGCTTCTCGAGCGCCGGGACGCTGGCGGGCACGAACCGGATGCGCGGCGGATTGGCCACGCGCGGACTGAGCGCGATCACGTCGTCTTCCGGAAGCACGTCGGGTTTCGATGATGCCCACTGGGCTCGCAGGGCTTCTTTGGCGGGGCCGTCGAGCGTGAAAACGACGCTGCCGTCGCTGTGAGCATCCAGGTGGAGCGTCCGGGTGTGCGCGGCGTCGGCGGGCTTCGTGTCCTTCAGCCCGATAAGTGTGACGGAGCCGTCGATGGGTTGCGCGCCGAAATTCTTTACGCGGATCAGGACTTCGGTGACGCCGCCGGCGGAATTCGGGACAAACGCGGAGCCGGTGCCAACGAGCGCGACGTTGTTCAACGCAGAGTTAGAAGGAGCGATGCAACGCCACTGGACGCCGAGATTGGGCGGGCCGTCTCGCAGAGAAAGCACTTCGCGCCGCACACTGCCGGACTCGTCCAGGCTGTGGGCCTTGTCGGCACAGAAACGCCAGAGCGCCTCGGCGTCCGGGCCGGAGAGCGCGGGGGCGATTTCGGCGAGCTTCGATTTTGCGGCGTCGGGCGAGAGCGCTTCCGGTGTGAGCAGCTTCGGCGTGGGCGAACTGCGGGCGAGGAAGACGCGGTCGTCGGACTTCAAAGACTTGAGGCGGAGTTCCGCGGCTTGCCTGAGATCGGAGAGCAGCGGCGTGCCGCCGGCGTTGCGCGCTCGGGCGAGCGGACCGTTGTCGACGACCAGGAGGACTTCACGGCCATGCGTGCCGCCGACGGACCAGGACGGCGCGGCCAGCGCGGCCATGATCGCCAGCAACGCCGCGAATTGGAGGAGCAGCGACGCATCGATGATCACGCGGCGCGGCGGAAGTTTGGGTTGTTGTGCGGCCAACCGTTTCCAGAGCAGGAGGCTGCCGGCGACGACTTCGCGGCGTCGCGTGCGGAAAAATCGCGCGATGATCAGCGCGAGGAGCACCGGAATCGCCAGCCAGAACGCGCTGGCAGAGAAGAGTAGGGGGCCGAGTTGCACGGGAGTGGATTATAGCGAGGTGGGCGGGGGCTGAACAGGGCGGACTACAACCGAACAGATGGCATCGGGGACCGGGCATCGGGCATCTGATAATGGGGGCGGGCGGACATGAGAAGGGAGGTCTGCGGGGAATTGACGGCGCGCAATGAATTCCCACGAGGGTGGGTGAGCGGGAGCGAACAAGAATCTCGTCCGTGCTGGCGATCAGAGGGGAAATGGTGCCGAGAAGACGGAGTGGTCAGACGGAATGACGCGTCCGTGTTCTCGGCACCCGTGTTGACGAAGCTTGCTTGCCGACGAGGTTCTTGTCCGCGTAGCTCACCCTCGCGGGATGGCGAGTGCGGTCTGGCTTGCGGTTCGTCGATCAGCTGGGTCCACTTCACTTACCTTCTTCCGGCGACACCGGCGTAGAAAGGAGCTTTGTTCGGTGCTTTGAAGGGCGGTTTCTGCGTGGCGGTGGTGAATTTGGCTTCTTTGACCACGATAGGCGGCTCGGTCGTGTCCGGATTTGTCCGGCTTTGGCCGGGTTCTGATTCTGATTCAGCGGTCGTGCCCGGTTCTGTCCGGATTTGGCCGCTTTCGGCGGACGGTTCGGCGGTGGTGTCCGCTTTTGTCCGGTTTTGGCCGCTTTCGAGTTCCTCTTTGAGCTCGGTTTCGGCCTGTTGCTTCTTGGCGGCTTCTTTGCGTTCGAGTTTGTCGAAGTAGACGAACTCGCGCCACTTTTCGGCGCTCGCCTGGCGTTCTTGCTGAGCGATCAGCTTCATGCCTAAAACGATCGCTCGTTCGTGCGTTTTTTCGTCGTGGGAGTTGAGCATGTTGAAGGCCAGGTT
>JBBRPR010000096.1:0-21583 GCA_038227875.1 Planctomycetota bacterium | reverse complement strand
GGCGGCGACGAGCCCTCTAAATCCGAAACTAAATAGTCGTCTCACCAGGCGGAATAGACATTCCAGCAGGAAGCAGTACGTTGGGCAGAGTGCTACGTTTTTCGCCCGCCCTCCGCTCCAGTTTTCGACCGCCGTTTACAAAACTTGAAGTATTGGATGCGGGTTCGGCGGAGGATGCCTGGACGATCTATAACGAGCAGCATCCAGAGCTGGTGATCGCGGACCAGAATCTGCCCGGAGAGAGCGGCTTGGAATTGTTCACGAGGATCCGTGCCGTGCGCAAAATCCCGTTCTGTCTGATGACGCATCGGCCCGACACGGAAATGGTCAACAAGGCGATCGCGGCGGGAATCTCACATGTCCTGTCCAAACCGGTCCAGCTTGCGGATCTGAACAAAATCGTAACGGAGTACTTTCCGAATCTTGCCACCGCTGCGCCCGTGGACGTCAAAGGAATTGCGATCACCTTGAGCGCCCCAGCGCTGAAGGTGGCGCTGGATGCCTCGAAGCGAACCAAGATGCCGGTGGAAGCCTACTTGAGCAAGATGTTGAACCAGATGCTCGAGCCACCGCCTGCGACGTCCGAACCAGAGCCTGCGAAAGCGGCCGCTGCACACTAGGGAAAGTAGCGAAGGAGAAACGCCATGGTTGTCTTTCAACGTCTCACAGTCGAGCAGATGATTTCGCGCTGCAACAAACTGCCGGTGTGTCCCGTGCTCTACTCGCGGCTGACAACCGCGCTGCAGAATCCCACGCAGAACATCTGCGACCTCGGCGAAATCATTGCCATGGATCCGGTCCTGACGGCCAAGGTTCTTCGCGCCGCGAACAGTGCTTACTACGGTTTGACGCGCACGGTCCGCAGCGTTGACGACGCGATCATCCGGCTGGGCTTCGAAGATATTTTCTCGATCGCGGCGGCCGCCAAGGCGAAGGAGTTGTTCGCGGCCACGGAACAGTGGGACGGTTTTGGCGAGAACCTCTGGTCGCACGCCATCGCCACGGCGGTGTTCGCGCGCACACTGGCTCGGAAAATTGTGGCGCGGCGCGTCGAAGACGCTTATTACACAGCCGCGCTGCTCCACGATTTTGGAAAACTGATGCTGTGCCAGGTGGATATCAGCTACCCGGTGCTCTGCGACTACGGTGCGGTTCACGGCGATCCCTTGATTGAACGCGAGTATCAGCGCTACGGCGCCTCGCACGCGCAACTCGGCGCAGAATTGTTGAAGCAGTGGAAGCTGCCCGCGGTGATTGTGGCAGCGGTGGAAAATCATCATCAGCAGGTGCCGGCGAACGCCGTGGTTGAGCCGCAGAATTTGATCGTTACGGTGGCCGACTTCCTGGCCCATGCGATGCAGGACCACGTCGTCAACGGGATGTTAAACTTCATTCCGCAGTTGCCGGTCGCTATTGGAAACAGGCTGCCCATTTCGCGCGACGACCTGACGATTGTGATTTCCGAAGCGTCGCGACAGATCGATATGCTCGCAACCGCGGCTTAGTCGATCCAGCGTGCGGAATCCCACGGCACGCCAGCCGCCTCCACCGTCTTTTTGACGAAGGCATTATCGTCGGCGGAGAACAACGATTTCCAGTCTCCCACGATGCCCTTGCGCGGCAGCACCGAAAGCTCATCAAATAAACCCACAGGCTTGCGCACCGGTTGCAGGCGCAGGCCGGTGAATGCAATCACTTCAGCGAGCACCGCCTCGTAATCGCGTTTCAAATCCTCGTAATGAACCGTCCGTGTATTCTCGGCATGCTGCCAGCCGGCTGTGTGCAGCGCCCAGCGTTCGACCACATTCCGGGCGTCTCCGTTTAAGCTGTAACACCAGCGCAAAAATGGCGTCAGCGGCTTGCGCAGAAATTCGGACATCGATTTCGAACGCTGGTCTCCGGCCTGCGGTTGGTTCTGGTGGAAGGCGTCGCTGTTGAGGTAGTGATAGAACGACGTCAGCGTGTCGCGCGGATCACGCTGTACATAGATGTTTTTGGCCGGATGATAATGAGCTTTGTAAAGCGGATAGTCCGAATGCGTTTTCAACATCGTTACCAGTTCGCCGACGCTCTTCCAGTTGTCTGCGATGTGCTTGATCGGTTTGAGCCGCGACGCCGGATCGTTGTAGGGCCCATACCATTCTGTCAGCCCCGCCTGCCCGCCTCGCACTATCGTATTCCGCAGCAGCGTGTTGATCAGAAAATGTGTGCCGGAACGTTCATGCGTGACGATGTAAAACGGATCGCTGGGCAGATGCTCGCGGGGGTAAATCGAGAACTCTGAGCTGAGCAGCGCGGTGCGCGACCCGGTGGAGACGTCGGCAATCTCCACGCGGTGGGCGCCGATCGCGTTGGCGGGGCGCAGGCGGATTTCGAAGCCGACTTTGTCGTCACGCAGTTTCTCGGCCGATGCGATCTCCGGCCGGTTCTTGTCCGGAATAAATTGGCACGCCAGGTTGCCGTCAATCAGCAACGCGAGCGGTCGTGCCGGACTGATCCAGCCTTTTATGATCAGGGCTTCGCCATCGATCACGGGGCCGTCAGGGCGGGGCGATTCGAGTTTTCCCATGCCTCGAATCCTAACGCGCTTTTCTCCGAGAGAGAAGAACGAACTGCGTTCAATCGCGTTGTCGACTTCTGTCGTGATTCGAATTCGCCTTCCGCATCATGCGATCGACTTCCAATCGAACACGACGCCGAAGTATGCTTCGTTGCGATTGCGCAGCTGCGTGTACACCTCGCGGCACTCTGTCGGCGGCACGCAGTGCGAAATTACTTCAGCGATCTTCAGCCGGCCGCTCTGCATGAAGCCCAGTAGCTGCTGTACGTTTCGCGCCAGCGAGTGTTTCAAATAAGGCTCGGGATAAGGCGGAACGCACCATTCGTGCCCGCCTTTTAGCGCGACTTGGCGGTGCGCATGGTGGACATCGCGCAGCAGTTCCGTCGCGTTGGCGGTGAATTCTCCGCGCGGCGTGCCGAGCACCACGACGGTGCCTTTCTCCACAACGCTTGCGGCCGCGGAGATCATGGCAGGAACGCCGGTCGCTTCCACCGCGGCGTTGCAGAGACTTCCGCCGGTGATTTTGCGTACGACTTGCTCCAGATTCTGGTCGCGGGAATTAATCGCGTGATCGATGCCGCATGCCCGAGCGATGGCCAGCCGCCGCTCCGAGAGGTCGAAGCCGATGACCGTGCATCCCGCCAATTTCATCAACTGCGCGGCCAGATTGCCGACCAGCCCCAGTCCCGTGACCGCGACAGTGTCACCGAGCTCCACGCCGCTGACCCGCACGGACGTGTATGCGACCTGTCCCATGCGTGCGAGCACCGCGTGCCGCGGTTCGAGCTCAGAGGGGACGCGCACGATCATGCGTTCATCCAGGATTGAGAAGCTCGCATGCTTGCCATAGCAGAAAATGCGGTCGCCGGGCGCACAGCGCTTCACCGCGCTGCCCACTTTTTGCACGATTCCCACCGCGCCGTAGCCCGGTACATTTGGCAGCGGAGCCCAGCTTTCAACGCCGCGCCAGATCGCCAGCTCTGTGCCGGCGCTGACCACGGAGTACTCGGTGGCGAGCAGAATCTGATTCGGCGCGAGATTGCTCGTGTCGAGCTCACGGTCTTTGAACGCGATTTCATCGGTGTTGAGAAAGACGACTTCCTGAATTTTCATGACGTTGAACTCCTTCCGCGGTGGCTGTTCGCGTGAGCTCAAGGTACCACGTCAGTGCCTGCGCTGTCGATGGCGCGGATTCTTATCTTTTGTCAAATCTTGTCCTATTTTGGAGAATACGGCATCATCCCCTCTGGCTCAAAATCGATGTTCTCGTATGATGATCACGAACGACTGAGAGGGGGATTGCAATGCCTGACGTTCCGGCCAATCTGCACTTGCCCAAAATTGTCCACGCGCGCTGCCAGATCGGCGGGCGCATTGCGTCCTATGTGGACCGTGAATACGTCTTCATGTATTGCGAAAGGGGCGAAGTCGATTTTCGCATCGAGGCGCGATCCTATCGCCTGATCCCCGGCGTGGTGCTGTTGATGGCTCCGCACGTTCCGCATGCGCTGAGCGCCATTCGCGTCGCCAATCAGCAGTACATTGTGACGCACTTCAAGCTGCCGCCCGAGTCGACGCTGCTGCGCTCATTTCCCATGGCCGTGCAAATTCCAAAAAGCGACCGCGCTTTCATGTCGCAGCGCCTGCATGAATTGGTGAAGGAATGGACCGAACGCCGGACAGGCTACGATCTGACCGTGTCCGGACTGATGATCGAAGTGCTCGGCCGGGTCCTGCGTCACAGCGCCGCGGGTGTGCAGCCAGTTCCGGTGGTTTCTAAAGCGTGGCGCAACATTGAAGGGGTGATTCCGTGGATTCATCAACGCTCACGCGAGCCGCTTTCCATCGATGAGATGAGCGCGAAAGCCGGACTGTCGCCGGCGTATTTCTGCAAGGCGTTCAAGGAATACACTGGCCGCTCGCCGCACAATTATTTGAACAGCATCCGCGTCGAGAACGCCCGCCAGCTGCTCTGCGATGCCGAATTGAATTGCACGGAAGTCGGATCGCGCGTGGGCTTCCCGTCGGTGGCGGCATTCAGTAAAATCTTTCGCAAAACCGTGGGTATGTCGCCGTCGCATTGGGTTGAGGAATATCTGGCGCGCGTGCGTTAATGCTTTCTTTTGAATTTACGAACCGCGTCCTCCGGGTATGTTTTGTGGACCATGAATGAGTCATCGGAATATCGGTTGGTATTGGTGCGCCACGCAAAAGTTGCTGCGCCGGAAGACCTGATTGCTCCGCTGGAATCCATCGTACGGCAGTTGCAGCGGTTGAATGCCGATCTGTTTGCCTTTAGCGGTCATTCGCCGGCGATGCGTGAAGTTCCCGTGTTCGAGGGCGAGAAAAGCTGGGTGCCTGCGTTTATTTCGACCTCCGCCATCCATTGGAATTTCGGCAGAGAGCCAGGCGATCCGACCCACAGTATCGTGTTCTTTAATTCCTACGAAGAGGATCGCGTCGCGGTTTTACGCCTGTCGTTTGTGTCCGGTGAAGTCGAGGCCACGTGTCCCGGACTCATGTTTGAACTCAGGTTAGGCACGACGGCGGCGGGCCCCAGGGATTCCGGCCGCAGCAAACATTTGATCACGCTTTTTACAATTCTGACGGACGCTCTTCTCCCGGACTTCGGATATATCGAACTGCCCGGCCATCCCGATCCCAAGGAATATCCGTCCCGCATCGAAGCAGGCTGGCTGACGTATTTTTCGCCTTCTATGACGCCGCCGATGCCGCTCAAGTCCCCCGCCATTCTGGAGCCACTTTCCAGCGGCATGGCCGTTCTCGCGACGCCCGAACTGGCTCTCGAAACATACGGTGACCTATCATCGCAGATCGGCGCGATTCGAGACGCGCTAACGCCGGTTTAGTTTTAGTGTGATTCTTTCGGCGGAAACGCCGCTCGGCACGGATGGCAATCGCTGCAGTAGCCGAACACCTGAAGATGATGCCGCACCGGATGAAAGCCCATCGCGCGGCACGCGTCGTCCTGTAGGTCTTCCAGCTTGCGTGAAATAAATTCGATCACCTTGCCGCAGGTCAGGCAGATCATGTGTTCGTGGTGTTCGTGACCGTACACGTGCTCAAAATAGGCGCCATGCGGTCCGTGGAAGACCTCGCGCAGGATGCCGACTTCGCACAACAAAACCAGGCTGCGGTAGATCGTCGCCTTCGACGCTTTCGCGCCAACTTTGCGCATTTCCATGAACAGCCAGTCGGCATCGAAATGCTCGTGCGTGGTCAGCACGGCCTTGAGAATTTCCTTGCGCTCCGACGTGTACTTCAGGCCACGCCGTTCAAGCATGCGTTTGAAAATCGTCTCCGGCGCCTCGCTGCAGCTGGGCGCTATATAATGGAGTACATCCTCTTCCACGGAGCGATTGGCCTGCGGGTCCGTCGGCAAACTCGCCGCCGATGATGAGGCGGGGGTCTCAGAATCCATCTTCATGCGCACTATCGTATGGCTTTAGAAGAATAGAGTCAAGAAATGCACACGCGCATAAGTGCAACTGTATGATGAATTAGCATATTTCTGCGAATCTTGTCTGTGGTAAAACAGAACCCTTAAAGAGGCGCGGTGAAAATTCCGATGGTAGATGTGGATGTCCCTTACTCTGAGCTGTGGGGCCTGAGGCGTTCCGAGCTGGCAGCGTGGACGCTTTTCGTCTTCCTCGTTGGCATAGGACCGTTGATCGGCAGGCGCAACGTCGGCGCCGTGGCCGAAATCCGCATGCAGCCGGTCGCCACCGTTCAACGCAACGGTGGAGAACTAGGATCGTCGGCGTGGCGTCTGGATGTCAATGCCGCCACTGAAGCGGAATTGGAACTGTTGCCGGGCATCGGCGCGTCACGGGCGCGGGCGATTTTGAAAGAGCGCGAGAAGCGCGGAGCCTTTCATACGATATGGGAACTGAGCGACGTCCCCGGCGTGACAAAAGCCCTGGTCCAGCGTCTCGAGCCGCTGCTGCGGGTGGAACCGTTGCGTCGCTGATTCTCCGGGTCGAAGCTGCCGCGCCGTTTGCCGCGGGCGGAATTCTCGTCGCCAGCGGTCTGGCCGCTGCGGCTGCGCGCCTGGGTTTCAAATCGCCGCTCAATCCCATGCATGACGCCACGCTGCCCGTGGCATTGCTGGTGGGCGGAGCGGGCGTCGGCATCTGCGTCGCCGCTTACGAGGCCGCAAAAAATCGCAAAGACATGGCGCAGGCCGCCCAGGAAGTCCTGCGCGCCCAGGCCCAGCGTGACGTCGCGATGATGCAGGTGCGCCGCCTGCGCGCGCAAGCCGAAGGCCTCGCCTTGATGCGCGAAATCCACCGCTCGACGGGGATCCCGCAACGCCACGAACGGCTCCACCGCATCCTGACCCTGCTGGCCGATCTCTTTGAAGCGCGCGAAGTTTCGCTCTTCGCAGCGTCCGGCGGAAATTCCGTGCAGCCGGCCGCGTGCTTGCGCATCACGAACAAGGAAGAGATCTTCGTCGCGTTCGACACCGATGAATTGATTCAGGCGCTCAATGCCGATGCCGCGGAAAGCACCAGCCACGGCGATCAGAAGCGACCGACGCGCCTGATGAACAGCGTCGAAAGCCGCATGCGCGTGGCACGGAATTCCGCGACGATCGCGCGCGAAGGCTGCCATCTGTACGTCGAAGGCATTCTCGAATTCCGCGGCACCGACGTCGCCAAGGCGCAATGGCGGCGCGGCACGCAGGCCAATCACGATCTGCTGACGTCCAGCGACCCGGCCGAAATTCTCGAAGGCGGCCTGGCGAAAATCGATTACAGCTCCGCGGCGTGCGCGTTTGCCGCTCAAGCGTTGGAACGCCGCCGGACCGTGCGCCAGGATGGCGTGCCCGCCGCCACCCAGAGCGGGGTGGGGGACGGCCTGGTGTTGTGCGTGCCGCTCATTGCCGATCAGAAACCCGTCGGCGTGCTGCGCATCCGCCGCTCGCTGGACGGATTCAGCGGCCCGGAAGCCGAGGCGCTCGAAGAACTGCTGCTCGAGTCGGCCAAGCACATTGCTCTCGCCATGAAGAAGGACGAAGACGACCGCAAGGCGATCACCGACGGCCTGACCAGCCTCTTCATCAAGCGGCATTTCCTGGTGACGCTGGAAAAGCTGCGCGCGGAATCCGCCTCGCAAGGCCAGGGCTTCTGCCTGGTGCTCTGCGACATCGATCACTTCAAAAAAGTGAACGACAACCATGGTCATCTTTCTGGCGACATGATTTTGAAGGGCGTCGCCGCTGTGTTGCGAAAAGGACTGCGCGGTGGCGACATCGCCTTCCGCTACGGCGGCGAGGAAATGGCGCTGCTGCTCCCCAACGCCAATCTCGAAGCCGCCGAACAAATGGCCGAACGGCTGCGCGCTGCGATTCAGAAATCGACGTTCCTCGGCGAAAAAGGCCAGGTCGTTCCGATCACCATTTCGCTGGGCATCGCGCAGCATCAGTCCGGCCTGACCGGCGAAGCGCTGATCAGCCGAGCCGACCGCGCGCTCTACGCCAGCAAACAAAACGGCCGAAACCGCGCGACATCGTGGTCGCCGGAATTGTCAGACCCGTTGGCCAAAAAAGCCGAGCCGGCGCATGTGTAGCTCGCGACTGTTGACTTCTAACCCCGTCGTAAATTTACGACATGGTTAGAAGTCAACGCTGCCAGGACAATTGCGCACTTGCGGGCGGGCCGTCCGCGATACGATGCTGACCAAAATGGATTCCAACGAAACACCACGGGTCGAACTTTCCGTCGTCGCGCCCATGTTCAATGAGGCGGAGAACCTCGACTATTTCTTTGAGCGCCTCAACGGCGCGCTCAAGAAACTCGGGGTGACCTACGAGATCGTCTGCGTCAACGACGGCAGCCGCGACGGCACGTTCGCCGGTCTGCTCGCGCACCGGGAGAAGAATCCGGCGATCAAGGTCGTGGATCTCTCACGCAACTTCGGCAAAGACATCGCGCTGACGGCCGGCATAGATCACGCCAAGGGCGCGGCCGTGATCCCCATCGATTCGGATTTGCAGGACCCGCCGGAGCTGATCGAAGAAATGGTCAAGCAGTGGCGCGCGGGTTTCGAAGTGGTCTACGCCACGCGCCGTTCTCGCCAGGGCGAGGGTATTTTCAAGCGCGTGACGGCGTATTTGTTCTACAAACTCTTCGACTCGATGTCCGACGTCAAAATGCCGCGCAACACCGGCGACTTCCGGCTGATGGATCGCAAGGCCGTCGACGCGCTGATGCGCATGCCCGAACGCAATCGCTTCATGAAGGGTCTGTTTGCGTGGGTCGGCTTCAAGCAAACGGCTGTGATGTACGATCGCGAAAAACGCCACGCCGGCACGACGAAGTGGAATTACTGGAAGCTCTGGAACTTCGCGCTCGACGGCATTACCGGCTTCAGTTCGATTCCCCTGCGCGTGTGGACGTACGTCGGCACATTCGTTTCATTCTGCGCCTTTCTGTACGCCTTGTTTCTGATCGTTTTGAAAATTGTTTACGGCAATAACGTTGCCGGATATCCATCCTTGATGGTGGCCGTGCTCTTTCTTGGCGGCATCCAATTGATTACACTCGGCGTGCTGGGCGAATACATGGCGCGCATTTACAACGAGGTCAAGGGCCGGCCGCTCTACCTCGTCCGCGACAAGCACGGCTGCTGAAACTCTTCTCCGAGATCCGTTCTTCACGATGGACAAAGATATTTTTCACCAGATGGTCCGGATCGAGGAATACCACTGGTGGTTCGCGGGCCGGCGTAAAATTGTCGACACGGTCATCGCCAGTCTCCACCTGCCGCACAATGCCGAGATTCTGGAAGCCGGTTGCGGGACCGGCGGCAATCTGGCAATGCTCGCGCAATACGGCAAGGTGTACGGCACGGAACTCGACGACCTCGCGCGCCAGTACGCGATTGACCGCGGCATCGGCACAATCGAACCTGGCCGCCTGCCCGACGAGATTCCTTTCGCGCCCAAGCAATTTGACCTGGTCGTGCTTACCGATGTGCTCGAACACCTTGACGACGACAACGGTTCGCTCAAAGCGCTCGTCGCCCGGCTGAAGCCCGGTGGGCGGGTGGTGATCACTGTACCTGCGTTTCCGTTTCTCTGGGCGCGCCACGACGATACGCATCACCACAAGCGCCGCTATTTGCGTGAGGGACTGAGCACCGTGATTCGCGGCGCGGGACTTTCGATCAAATTCATCAGCTACTACAACGCGCTGCTTTTTCCGCTGGTCGCCGGCGTGCGCCTGCTCAAAAAATCCATGAAGAAGGACACCGACGATCTCGGCACGCCGCCGGAGGCCATCAATTCCATGTTGCGCGCGCTGTTCTCCAGCGAACGCCACGTCCTGGGAAGTCTGTCGCTGCCGTTTGGCATCTCGTTGATAGCCGTGGCGGAACTGCCCCTTTCCACTGAACGCTGAAATCCAATCTCGGAGGTCGCCATGCTCTATCGCCGTCTTGGCCGTGCCGGTGTCAAAGTTTCAGAAATCTCCTATGGGTCGTGGATCACAGCGGGTGGAAAATACGCGGCAGAGAATTCCATCGCCTGTCACAAACGCGCGTTCGAGTTGGGTATCAATCTTTTCGACACCGCAGATGTCTACCAGGGCGGACAGGCCGAGGAAATTGTTGGAACCGTGCTGCAGAGCATTCCGCGCAGCGCCGTGGTTGTCGCCACCAAGCTGGGATTCGGCCTGGACAAGGCGATCAACGGGCGGGGCGCCTGCCGCAAACACGTGATGGAAGCCTGCCATGCTTCGCTGCGCAGGCTCAAGACCGACTACATCGATCTCTACCAGCTTCATTATTTTGACGCGGAGACCCCGCTGGACGAAACGTGCCGCGCCTTCGACGACCTCTGCCGGCAGGGTAAAGTTCACTACTGGGGCATTTCCAACTGGTCCGGCCAGCAGATCAAAGACGCAGTCTCGCTCTGCCAGTCGCGCGGCTTTGATCAGCCGGCGAGTTTGCAGCCGCGCTACAACATGTTTGTGCGCCAGCCAGAAAAGGACGAATTGATGGCCTGCGCTGCGCACGGATTGGGCGTGATCGTCTACTCCCCGCTTGCACAGGGGTTGCTGACGGGAAAATACGCCGGCGGAGTCGTTCCGCCCGGTTCGCGTGGCGACAACAACGGCGACTACCGCGCGCGTTTCCTGGTCGAATACAATCAGCAGGCCGTGAAGGAACTGCAGGAACTTGCCGCGTCCGCCGGAATGCCGCTCTCGCGGCTGGCCCTGGCCTGGGTGCTGGACAACAAGACCATCACCTCGGCCATCGTTGGCGCCACCACCCCCGCGCAGCTGGAAGAAAATGTTTCAGCCAGTGGCGTGACACTGACTCCGGATGTGATGGCGAAGATTCAAAAGATTCTCGACCGGCGCTGGGCGTTGGTGCTGGAAGACGACGCGAAAAACCTGCGCGCTACTGCCGGGTAACAATTAGACGCCGATCGAAAAGTCCTCATCGACCTGGCTCAAGTGCGGGTTGTAGTTCGGGTCCGGCATGTACTTCGCCCAGCGGCGGCACATGTACGCGGATTCGCGCGGGTTGTTTGACAATCCCCGGCTGATCGATTCGTAATGCCGCAACTTCGCGTAGGGCGTGTAAACGATCAGCAGACCCTTCTCGCGCAGGCGCAGACAGTAGTCGACGTCGTTGTACGCGACTGCCAGGTCCGTTTCGTTCAAGCCGCCGGCTTCGAGAAAAACATTTTTCCGCGTCATCATGCACGCGGCGGTCACCGCTGAATAATTGCGGATCGCCGACGCACTCCCGTAGTAGCCCGGATCCGCGCCTGGATAAAAGCGGAAGGCGTGCCCGGCGACCTCGCCGACGCCGACGATCACGCCGGCATGCTGCACCCGGCCGTCGGGATAGAGAAGCTTCGCGCCGACAGCGCCGACTTCTGGGCGTTGACTGTGTTCGAGCATCGCGCTCAGCCACTCCGGCTCCAGCACTTCGGTGTCATTGTTCAACAGCAGCAGGTGCTCGCCCGAGGCTTCGCGCGCTCCGCGGTTGTTGATCCGCGAGTAGTTGAACGGTTCGTCGATGCGGATCACCTTCACCCGCGATTCGCGCTGCTCTTCTTCCAGCAGTTGCCGCGTGGCGTCCTCGGTGCTGCCGTTGTCGAGCAGGATGAATTCGTAGTTGGGGTACGCCGTGAGATTGCGGATCGAGTAGATGCAGCGCTTCAAATAATCGGCGCGGTCACGAAACGGAATCAAGATGGAAACCAGCGGCGATCCCTGAATCGTGCGGCGCACGCGAAACTGCGACGGAATGTTGCCGCTCTCCACCGAACCTTGAATGCCGCGACGTTGCAGCGCGTCGGTCAGCGCCTTGCGCGAAGCAAGATCCGCGTAGCCTTTCGCATCGTAACGCTGCGCGGTGGATCCCGGCACGCGCCGCCACGAATAACACATGTACGGAATGTGGAGGATCTGTTCCGGCGTCAGGTTCTCAGTGAGGCGCAGCACGAAATCGTAATCCTGGCTGCCCTCGTACCCGGCGCGGAAGCCGCCGACCTCGCGCGCGAGCGCCGTGCGGTACACGCCCAGATGGCAGAGATACATGTTGCTCATGAAAAGGTCGGGGTTCCAATCCGGCTTGAAATACGGACCCGTATGGTGGCCGTCCATTTCAAGCAGATCGCGATCGGAATAAATCATCCCCGCGTCGGGATGCTCGGAAAGCTTCAACACCATCCGCGCCAGCGCATCCGGCGAGATCACATCGTCATGATCCAGCAGGCCAAAGAATTCGCCCTTGGCCATGTTCAGCGCGTCCTGCGTGGTGCGGCTGATGTGACCGTTCTGTTCGCGGAAATGCAGCCGGACGCGCGCATCCTCCTGCGCGAACTTTTCCATCAGCGGCCGGATGTGCGGCGACGGCGATTTGTCGTCGACGAGGCACAGTTCCCAATTCGTATAGATCTGCGCTTTGACGGAGTTCACCGCCTCGATCAGCAGTTCGCGCGGCGTGTCGTAAACGGGAATCAGGATTGAGATCAGCGGCTTGCGTTCCGCGGGCAATGCCTCGATTTTCGCGCGAAGCTCCGCCGCTCCCGCGTCGGTCAGCGCGTTGCGCGCCAGCCACGCTTCGAACTTCGTGTCGGGCATCGTTCGTGTGCGCACGGCTTCAAAGGCTGCGGCCGGTCCGCTGCGGACGGTCAACACCACCAGTTTGCGCAGGCGCGGAGAGTACGCGAAAATCGTGTCGTCGAGAAAGCGTCGCAGGCGCTGCGCCATCCGCCAGGGCGGCGAACCAATCACGCGGTTGAGCTGCTGCTGCAGATATCCGGCCCGGCGCTCCGCGGCGCTCAGGCCGCCTTCGAGTTCCGAGGCGTACGCCTTCCAGGCTTCGACCGGCGCGTTGTCGTCTGGGCGAGGCGCGGCGCTCATCGTTACGGCTTGCCGTCCTTGGTTTCGTCGGATTTGCCCGCCAACGCGCCGCTGGAGAGCGCTTCGCTGCGCAACTTCGCCAGTTCCTGGTCGCGCTGCTGCTTGAAAATATCGAGCGCGCTTTTGTGGACCACAAATGAGCGCGAGAGCATATCGCCCAGCCGCTGGCGCCGCGGCGTCAGCAGAATCATCGGCCAGACGACCACCAGCACAATTTGTGGAATACGCTCCACGAATCCGACGAGATTGCGAATCACCGCTGACGTCAGCGACAGCTTCTGCCCGCCATCCATCACCACGCAAAGTCCCATCAGAAGTTTTCCGGCCGTCGTGCCGAAGAGCCATTCGGCCAGCGAAAAATAAAGCATGTAGATGACGAAGAACGGCCAGTAGGGCAACTTCGAGAAATCGAGAAAGACCATTTCGAACGGGCTGGCGTACGATCCGCGGAGGCGGCTGTACAGCACAGCGCCTCCAACAATGATGGCGAGATCCACCAGGTACGCACCCGTCCGCGAACCGACGGTGGCATAGATTTCATGCGCCTGGATGCGGCGCATCAGCGTCCACGCCTGACGGCGCCGCCACGCCAGGAACGCGCCGAATAAGACCAGCGCACCGGCTCCAGCCAGTCCCGTCCAGAGCACCGACTCGAGATCGTACGTCGGCAGACCCGGCGGATTGGCGCGGATCATCTTGAAGGTGCCTTCGACGCGCTGCCACACTTCAAAATTCTGCCAGTTCGAGCGCAGGATGTACTCCTGCCCCTTGTCAGTGAAATGTTCGGCGGCAATGAACGCCATCAGGCCCGGCTTGCTCTGCGAGCCTTCGATCCGCTCGACCATCTTCGTTTCACCGTCCGCCTGGATGGTCCAGATTTCCATCGGGCTGTTCATCGACAACGACTGCTCGTCTTTCGGGCGGGTCTGGATCAGCGCGTGGATTTCGTTCTGCTCCACCCAGAGCGAAGCGTTGCCCTTGGGCAGCTTGGACACGTTGATAATCTTTACGCTGGCGTCTTTGCCCTCTTCCGCGGGATTCTTTTCAAAATCCTTGCCGTCGAACGAGACCATGGCCAGCGGCCCGTCCGTGGTGTAGCGCGGTCCTTCCAGCAGGCCGGGATCTTCCACGGCATTGCGCCAGAGCACTTTGATTCCGGAACTCAAGGCCAGTGCGTCGAGCGAAAATGCTTTGAGCGTGTTGAGCTTCACCGCCGGGCCGGAGAGATTCAGATCGGTCCACGTCTCGCCATTCAGCCGCGCGACGCGGAGCGGTGCTTCCGTGCGTTTGTCATTCGCCTCGAAGCGATCGACGCCGAACGCGTAGGTTACGCCGTTGAGTTCCGACGTGGTCAGCGGAATCCAATTGAAGTCGACACGCTTGTAGGTCGATGTGGGCGGAGTCGCCGCGAGGTCAATGCGTGTGGAGCCGTTGTCGCCGTGAAAGATGCCGAGGCGCATTTGAGACGCGGGTGCCGCCGGCGCGGGCGGTGTTTCTGTCTTGGCCGGCGGATTGTCGATGGTGACCGGCTGAATTTCTGAAATCGGTGTTTCGCTTCTGGGTGGCGTCACGCCAGCCCGTGCCGGAGGTGTGACCGCCGCGGCCGGTTCAGCCACCTTCACGCGGAAAATTCCCAATGCGTGGCCAAGACGATCGGTGGTCACCGGCTTCCATTCGACAGGGCCATTGTCGCCGGGTTTGTAGATGCTGAAATACGGTTCGGAGCCCTCGGCCGTCGAGGCCATGTTTTCGAGTATCAGATACGACTGCCCGTCCAGCTTCTGAACCTGCATGGACGTGTAGTAGTCCATGCCGGGATTGCACCCTTGCATGGCAAGGAGAAAGACCAGCAGCAGTGTGACGATCAGCAGAATGCGCGGGAGCATTTTACGGCTGATCTCCCTTGGGCTTCGCGGCTTGCTTGGTCTCGTCATCGCCCATTGCCGGATCAGCGTCTTCCTTGGCGGCTTTCTTTTTCTGCTTCACCGTCGCAGGCCGATCGGGCGCGGGCGGCGGCGGATTCTTCGCGAAGTCGCGGCCGTCTTCCACCGCGTTGGACAACTCACCCATCAACAGCACGGAGAGCCCCGAGACGCCGGGAATCGAGCAGTGCGAGTAGCTAGAAAGTGTGCGCCCCGAGCGGCTCAGCCCCACGCGCAGACTGCCCAGTCGCCCCTGGAAAAGCTGCGGTGGCGGAAGCATGTCCGACGGCACGCGCCAGCCGGCGATGAACGGGCCGTCCTCGCCGGAAAGCAGCCACGCCGTGTACGCAAGTTGCACCACCCGTTCGAGGCTGATCTGCACGCGCAGCGCGTCTTCCGGATGCCAGAGCTCCACCTTGGCGCCGCCGGCATTCAATCGGGCTGTTTCATTCTTGAACGCATTGGCCAGCGTGCGGCCTTTCGCCAGGGACGAAGTCAATTCCTGATACGTCGCGAGATTCGAGCAGAGCCACGACCAGCCGGGGCTCAGGCCGATCACCGGCGCGGTGAAAATCCCTCGTCCCTGAAACTGCGCGCCCAGCGGCGCATTGTTGCCGATCTTGGGCACGCCCTGCAGCGTTTCGAACGTGGCACTCAGGGAATTCAAACCCTTCACGAAATCGTCGCGGACCGCGTCGGTTTCGCCGGGCTTCAGCGCTCCGGCCACGCAGAGATGCAATTCGGCCGTCAGCGTGGGCTTGGCGGAAATGCCCAGTTCTCCGTGCAGATGATTGACCAGAAAATCGAAGCGCTTGGGGTCCAGTGCTTCCGACGTGATTCCCACCTTTTTAGCCCAGCGTTTTCCGCGCAGGTAGCGTTCCAGCGGCTGAATCGCAAACGGCAGATCTGCGCTCACCGCTTTCAGATCCGACTGCATCAGCACCACCAAGTCGCCATCGGACGGCATCGCCGCCAGCAGCGAATCCCAGCCTTTCGGCTTTTCCTTCAGCGCGGTGATGACATGCGTGAATGTGTTGTCGGCATCGGGAGCCAGGTCCAGAGTCAGATTGTCCGTGAACGATTCGCCGTCGATGGCGATGCCCAGCGCCAGGCGCTCAATGCCCGTCTGCTCAATCTCCGCCAGCGCCTGCGGCTTGGCTTTGGAATCCAGCTTGTTGTCGGCGATGGCCTTCTCGAGAGCCTTCACCATTTTGCGCGGGGAGACGATGATGGCGACGTCGCCGTCGGGAAAATTCTTGCTGGCCCAATCCGGCAGCGCCGCTGTCGCGTCGGGCAGGTCCTTGGCCAGCAGGGCCTTGAGCTTCAGCACGGAAAAAAGCTGACCGGGATCCTTCACGTCCGGCCAGATCGAAGCGAGTTGCTTGGCCGATCCTTCGCTTTTGGCCTGAACGTAGGCGGTGTAAGCGATGCCATCGGGCCCGGCAGACACCACAATAGCGGCGGGTCCGTCAATGAATTTCACGGCGCGCGTGAGGAACTCCTTCAATTCCACGCCGGAATTGTCATTCAACAGCCCCTTGATGGTCGTGAGCCCTTTTTCGTAGGTGGGGTCGATGAGCATCTGGCTGAGATTCGTTTTCGCGAATCGTTCCGGCAGCGTCTTGACGTCTTGAACGCCGACGACGCACAGCGGCTCGGTGCCAGTTGCCGCGATCAGGCGCTGCAGGTCGCTGGGGGCTTTCGGTGCATCCGCACTCGGTGCGGGCGCGGTGGCTGGGGGTGTGGTCTCGGGCGCATCGCTCGCGTTCAAGACCGTCATGGAAAGCAGCGTGACGAAAAGCAACCCGGTAAACCGGGCGCGTTGCGTAATCAAATCAAACTCCTTCGACAAGCTCAGGGCAAGCTCCTCTAAAAGATTTCGAACCTTGAATGTATCGGATGACCAACGGCATCGAAGGTTCGACAGTCTTTCAACTTGGTATGGTAAGTGGCGCCGCCCAAATTAAAATGTGAAATATGGGCGAACTTCGATCTCCGCGGCGCGTGACACCTTTGGTAGCCATGCTTGCATCCGATGCCGCATTTTTCCAGGCCGCACGCGCGCCCCTGGAAAATCTTTTCGGTCCCATCGAGCTCGAAAGCCCGCTCTACCCGTTCGAGAAAACCGAGTATTACACCGCCAGCATGGGCCCGATGTTGAAGCGGCAGTTCTTCACCTTCCGCAAACTGCGCGATCCCGCCGACCTCGCCGATTGGAAACTCGCCACCAACCGCATGGAACTCGAGCTGAAAGACACGCTCGCTGCCTCTGGAGCAACGCTGCCCGCGCGTCCGATCAACCTTGATGCCGGCTACGTCACCGGCGCCAAGCTGGTGCTCGCCACGACCAAAGACTTCGCGCACCGGATCTATTTAAGAGACGGCATATTCGCCGAAATCACCATGAGTTTCCGCGTGGATTCGTGGGAGGGCCACTTTTTCACATTTCCCGATTATAAGAATGGCACGTATGACAAATTCTTCATGAAGATCCGCTCGCACCATTTACGCAAGGTGAAGCACGATCCGGATGCTTGGGCGTTGGAGTAGTGTTGGTTAACAGCGGGATTCGGGAATCGGGAATCCCGCCGTTTCGCGAGATTAAAAACGCCGGTCTACAACAGGCAACCCATTCACCACCGCGAGATTCGCCGTCGCGTCGAACGTCGGTCCCGTCGCGAGGTACTTTTCCAGGCGCGCATAGGACCAGAACTCCAGGC
This sequence comes from Planctomycetota bacterium, assembly GCA_038227875.1. Classification (GTDB taxonomy): domain Bacteria; phylum Planctomycetota; class SZUA-567; order H5-PLA8; family H5-PLA8; genus JBBRPR01. The sequence continues at coordinate 3,975 of JBBRPR010000096.1, read as the reverse complement.
GGTTTTCCAGCTTCAGGATCACCACGCGGTTCTCGGCGCCGACGCAGGTCTCAATCCACTGCGCGGGGAGCGCGATGTTGCCGTTGACGGGGACCACTTCCATGCTGCTGCCCAGGGTTTTCTTGAACGCGGCCGGATCGTACTGCTCGTCGGCGTAAATCGCGCGGAGATCTTCCTCGCGGTAGATGACCAGACAGCTTTCGCCGGAATGCGGGTCGACATGCGGTACGACGCGTACGGCCGTCGTGCCGATCTGGCCGGTGAGATCGATCTGCCGGTTGATCAGCAGCGACGCGCCGCCATCGTGCTGGCGCTCAAACGCCGCATGGCGTTCGTTCCAGCGCTGGCGCGCTAGGCACTCCTCTTTTGAAATCGTCGGATGCGTGACCGGTCGCGCGGTGTTGCGGCTGGTCCAGTACGTGAAGACTCCACCGGCCAGCGCGACGACGGCCAGTGCCATCCAAAAACCACGGCGCACGCGCAGGCGTTTGCGGCGGCGGGTGATGCTCTCCAACCGCGCCGAAACCACGCGCGCGGACGGTGAAAGCGTGTCGGCGTTCTGAACGTTCTGCCCGCTCGGCACAGGCGTCGCGCCCGGGTTGGCATTCGCTGGCGTTTCAGTCGGTGCCGCGGGAGCCGGCAGCGCGGGCGTGCGGCGCATCGGCAGCGCGAAGGGCTTCGCGGCAAACGGGCGGCGCCAGCGCACTTCCGATCCGTCGCGGAATCGGATCGGCGGCTGCGAGCCGGACTTGCGTAACGCCACATCGATGCTGCGGTGCAGGTCTTCGCGCGCGATCGCCGACGGTTCCATCGGCACGGTGCGCTGAAATCGGAGCAGTACGTCGCGCGCTTTGGCGTGTTTGTCGCGGCAGGCGATGCAGACGGACAGATGGAGCTGGAACGTGTCTTCGTCGTACGACGTCAATTCATCATGGAGATACGCGGCGAGGTTGGCGGTGTTCTCAGAGCATTTCATGGACTACTCCGCCTTTTCCCCGGTGGCGCCAGAACTTCCTGTGGGGTACTCGCCACTGGAAGCCGCTTCCGGTGTCGGCGGCACGACGGGTTCAGAAGGAAGTGGCGTCTGCGGCGCCGGCAATTGCGCCTGAGCTCGCGGCGGAGGCGGCACGATCTTCGGCGCTTCCAGCGCGGGCTGCTGCAGTGAGCCGGTGAGAATTCCGTACGTGTCGGACAGGCGGCGCGCCACCGCTTCTTCGGAGATGTCGAGAATCTCGGCGATCTCGCGGAAGCTCAGGCGCAGCGTTTCGCTTAAGACCATCAGGAACTTGAGCTCGCGGGGCAAGAGCGCCAGCAAGCGCAAGGATTCCTTTTGTGCGGCAATTTGTTCCAGCTTGTCGGCTTCCTGCGTGGCCGGCGCGTCCGGTTCGTGGCGGCGGTTCCCGCCCGACTGTTCAAACGCCACCCAGCGGCTGTAACCCAGGCGGTAAAGACTGGTCGAAAACTTCCGTTCCAGCGGCAGGCGGTAGCGGTCAGCGACCAGCTGCTCGAAGATGCCGCGGGTGAGCTCCTGGGCGGCCGTTTCGCGGCCGGTGAGCATCAGAAAAAAGTTGTAAACCGAGACGTGGTGCCGACGAGCGAGAGCATGAAACGCGGCCGGGTCGCCGCTCTTGAACTTCGCCATCAACTCGAAATCGCTCTTCATTCACATTCTCGCTGATCGTCTGTCAAACTAACGGCGCCGAATGCACTAACTTGCACAATTATGTACACGTGTAGACGGATTCTCGATGCGGGATTTCAGGCGAGAAATAAAAAATCCTGACAATTCTGGCGTGATCACTCGTGCGTCCGCCCCCATATAGATCCGCCATCCCTGTTCGAACACCCATTCCCCACGCTCGACGCTGTGCACCATCCGAGATTGCAGCCCCGATACGGTAATCACTGCCGACTGTCCCGGCTCGACCTCTGCTCGAAAACCATCAACGGGAAGCGCACTCAAATCCCGGACCGTAATCAGCACTCCCGCTTGCAATGCATCAAATGGTACCGGCGCTTGAGCCAGCACGTCACCGATGGCCTCGGGTGAAAGCTTTTCGGTATTTTGCAGGAGGTGACTGTCGGCCGTCGCCCCGTCGGCACGATGTGCTACATAATTCAGGTTGAGCTGCCCGCGGTAGACGCAGTCGTCGCCATCGAGCACCGCGCGGAACGGTTTGAAAGTTTCTTCGGTGAGCAGCTGCGCGATGGCGTGGAGCAGGGAAGGGGCGAGCGCCGCGCCGCGAACGCGCGGCAGAAACGCATCGACGCCAATCTGCGGCACGTCGCGAATCAAGGTCGTCGCACGCACCGCGTGTTCCAGTTCTTCGTGAGAAAGCTTCACCCGTTCAGCCGGCTGCCGGAGCTCCACGGGATTGAGCTTCGCGACGTCCTGGCTCTTCAGCCGCCGCTTGATCTTACCGCTGAGCTCCGCCCCATCGACGCCCCGCGCCGCCGCGAGTTTGCGCGCCGCCGTGGTCATCGGAACGGATTTGCTTTGCTTCGCCGCCGCAAGCACATCGCGTTCGGTGATGCGTTTACCCGGCGCGGGAATCGGTAGCGCCTGGAGCGGCACATCCATGTTCTTTGCCGCCCGTCTGGCCCGCGGCGAAATCGCCGGCGGACCTTCAGGCGGAAGACCGACGGGCGCACGCGGCAAGCGTGAAGGCGTCGAAGTCGGCGTTGGCGTCGGTTCAGTCGTTTCGGATTCGGATTCCATAGACGTTTGAAATTACCACCGCCCCACCCACAGAGCAACCTGTTGCCAAATAGATGGACGCCGCGCTTGTAATTTGGACAATCACGATTCTCTTGCAATGAGAACCGTCGGAGTGTGCCACTGGTGGCTAGCCGTTAAGCCACCAGTGGCACACTCGCGAACAATCCCCGCCCGTCCGATACGTCCGGATCGAGCTCTCGCGGGGTGAGGGGATTGCGCACAGTCTCTCGGAATAACCCACGCTAATCCCCAAACATCACTTTCCCGGTTTTTAACAAAATAACTATTGACATCCCAATCCTACGGTGTAATCTTCTGACATGTGAACAAAACCCTAATATGATGGATGAAAATAAGGAGGAGAAACCCATGGCCCTGCACGTCAATCAACAACGCGCCATCGTTCTATTATCGCTGGGAAAAGACATCAACTCGATCGCCCAGGAGCTCGACATCAGCCGCCAGACCCTCTGCCGTTGGAAGAAAATCCCCGCATTCGATCAGGCGCTCAGCAAAACCGTCGGCGAGAACATGGCTGGCATGCGGACGCAAGTCCAGCTCACCGCGCAAACCTTCATCGAAGGCGGACTCGATTCCGCGCAGCAACTCCGCCACATGATCCTGAAGGTCAACACGACCGACATGGAACGCCGCCTGAGCTGCACCGCGATCCTCCGCCACACGCAACGCTTCTGGGACCTGATGGGCTTCAACGCGAAGCTGCCGAACCCGACCAGTCTGCTCAACGACAAACTCCCCGAACTGCAGGAAGCCGAAGCCGTCGAAAAAGTCTCCTTCCATTCGAAAGACCGCGAACCCGGCGACCGTGCCGACCGTGCCGACCGTCCCGGAACCGAAGGGGACCGCGCCGAGCCCGGCGCCTGCGCCGGCTTCCAGCCCGACTACGTTCACGCTTGGGCGAACAACCCCGTCCACGACGACGGCACACCGAAGAACGTCACCGCACCGCAGCCCATCGAAGAAGTCCAACCGAAACCCTTTGACCCCACGCGCACCGTCAAAGAACAAGTTGAAGCCGCCACGGAAGAGTTGATCAAGCAACACGAAGCCCCTATCACCCTCCACCCCGCGAGCTACAAGCCCAAACCCAAACCTTGGAAGCGCAGCCACACCACCACCCGCTGCAAACCCGCGAAGACTTCGAGTCCCGCCTATCTCAACAGCACGAGCAGCCCCACATCGACATCCATGAGCCGCCCAAGCGCGAGGGCCAACTCAGCGCCCTCGCAAATCAG
>JBBRPR010000095.1:0-21700 GCA_038227875.1 Planctomycetota bacterium | reverse complement strand
CGCTCGCTCCGCCATGCTCAGTTCGTTCGACACAAGATCTCCTCCGCCCAAAAACGGCGCAGGCTACCCTGTTCGAACATCCCCTTAACATGGCCTATTTTGAAGTGGCCAGCGGTGGCCTATTTTGAGTGGCCGCTGACAATTCGCGTTCGTTTGCGTTCAAACGAGACCATCCTTTTTCGATATAGAGCACGGCCTTAAATATTGCCGAAGATTGAACTCGACGCGGCGCGTCACGACCCGATCTTGCGAAAGAGATTGAAGTACCCGTAGAAGAGCATGAAGCAGACGATGCAGATGAAGTAAAGGATGCAATTCACGACGTATGCGACGGTCTCGCCGATCCAGACGATCACTGGATCGATGATCTTCTCAATAGGTTCAAGAACCTTGACGGCGACCGCCGGCACGGCATGAACGGCATCGACGGCGGTCCCGGCAACGGATTCGATTAGTCGATAGCCCAAGTACCCGAGAAGGACAACGAGAATGCAAAATCCCAGTCGTCGAGCGGGGAAGCATTCCCCAGTTCCAAACATCAGCGACAATCCGACTGCCAGAGCGATGAGCGTGAACATGCGTCCTCCCGCGTAATCAGCGGCCAGCAAGATGAGCGCCGGCCAGTTGCGTTCGCTTAGGAGAGCACGGACTTAACTTGTTCCGAAGTACGACAGGTTAAAGATTGAGTTGGCGTTCTCAGAGATGACGGCACGCTCGTTGGAGATCCCAGTCGATACGTCAAGCAGGATGTCCGAAGAATCGGCCATCATTCATCCTCCGCGAAGAGTTCGAATCCATGACTGAGACTTCGATGAATGCAGATTGTTGTCCGGCCCTTCAGCAGCATCCCAACGATTTCCGAGAAGCTCGCCTCGGCATAAGTCTTCATGCCGCTGTCAGTCGGGAATTCCAGATCTAGCGCGAGCTTGATCACGGGCTTCCAGTCATCGCGGCCTTGGCGGATCATGAGAGCCGCCTGTCTGACCGCCGCAAGAAAATTCTCGGACAGGACATGCGAGTACGGCCGGTGTGGTTCCGTTCTTGCCGACATTATCATGGTTATCGCTCTGTTGAGACATCCGCTGCCTGCAAGTCAGCGTAGTGCTTTCTCAGTGTTTCAATACTGTCACGAAGAACCGCGGCGGCTTTCTCGAAGCCATGGGCGAGGATCATCTCGCGAGCGCATGTTCGTCGAAGCGTTCGCGAGTCGATATTTTTGTCAGAAAATCGTTCCGCAGCCGATTTCTTCTCTGCTCCCGTCAATTCCTTAGCCAGTTCATTTGCTGCTTTCCTTAGGATCGGTCGATAGTTGTCTGTAAATGCTCGATCATCCGCGGCTGGCCAAAAATGATTGTTGGATTCAAACCGAGTACGGTTCTCGCGCAGTTTTGGCTGGATCAGCGATTCATCGAACAATGGAAACAGCAGATACTCCGAGGACGTTGCCGCCATGCGCCGTTCGACGGCTTCGCGAGCGAATGAAGGAATGATTATCGTGTCCTCAGAACGCTGCGTCTTAATACGCCGAACGAGCTTCCGTTTGTCGTCAAAAATTGGTGCAATCCGTATGGAACAAGCGTTCTCAGCGATCGCGACGGCAGAGCGCTTCAGTAAGGGCAACTCTTCTGGTCGCCAGCCGCATCCATACTGTAGAAGCGCCGCATCAGCCCAATAGTCTCCAGAAAGTTTGCGGACTCTCGCGATCAAATCGAGCGATTCTTGTTTCTTTAGCCAGAACCATTCTGGGCTCTCTTCTTCCAAATTATCGAGAATTGCGCTGCGGACAGTGGGGCAGTCGAACGTTCCCTTTGAAACCCATTTCATGAACAGGCAGATGTAGGTCGTCATGCTCGTTTTTGTCGATGCGACGCCTTTCTGCTTTTGAATATGCGCCACGATTTGTTCAGGCGTCAGGTCATGAACGTTTTTTACGGACTTGAGTTCTCGGGCAAACCGATTCAACCAGCATTCGACCGAGTAGCGCCATTGACCCTTAGAAGACATGCCATCCGGTGCTGCCATGAATTCCTCGACAGCTTGCTTGATGGACTTCGGCTCTGTCCGCAAGATGAACCGCTGGCCCTTTTCTCGTACAAGACCCTCCAGCGCCCGCGAACGGTCGCGCCATTGATCCCTATCGATCGACACCGTCTTGAGCAGGTCAAGCAGCTCATAGACTTCGCGAGAATCCACCGTAGGCTGCCGACCAGCAGCAAACTTGCTACGAACGACATCTATCGTATTCGTCAAAACATCGCCAGCAGGACCGCCAAATGCAGCGACGAGTTCCTTTACGAGTTCTCTGTATAGATCCACCTTGCCTTTGTGTTCGCTTTTTGACGTGGCGACGATGTCGTCGACAATTGCCAACTTTGCGGAAACGATGCGCTGATCCAAGAGGTTAATACCGAGGATCTCGGAAATCTTGGGGTGTAAGTCTGGAGGAGAGTTCTCTGGATCGCGAAGATATCGTGAAAGGCTCAAGGCCATTCGTTGTGCTTCAAGCGAGTCTTCTGTACCCGTGGAATCGTTGCGCTGGCGGCGATTGTCTCGTGGGTCTCGCCAGTAGAGATAGTGATGTCCGCTGTTGCTCTTGCGCCAAAGTCGGACGCGAGGATGGGCCGAAAAATTCCGAGCCATGTTGCCTCACAAACGGGAACTTGCTATACCCGTCTGATATACCCTTGAGGTCATTTAAAGCAAGAAACATCGGCAGTTTAAGAGTTTACAACGACATGGCATTAGTTTTCGAGACAAGCCCAATCGACCACTCTGGCACCTCTCCGTCTCGTATTTCTATTCAGTTGTTTTACTTCCGCGGATGGTACTTCTGAGCTTCTCAACCAGCGGCATGATTGAGGCGCGAATGTTATCAACTCATGCGAAAAGAATCAAGGAGGGCTGGCGACTTTTAATCCAAACGCTACGACTCTGTTCCTCGGTGTGAAAACCATGAGCCTTGCGTGATGCACGGAGTTCGCCTACGATCAGGACTCTGGGAACCGTTCCAGTACTGCTTCGTGTCTGCAGCTCTTTCTTCCTCCGCACGACCCGCAGAGATTTCCTTCCATCATGGAACCGAATCTTAAACCGCCTGAAACAGTCATCTTCCGGAATTGCCCCAACCCCGTGGACGGCCGCAAGGCCTTCATCACGCGTCAGGTCACAGTTGAACATTGCCTGAAACTGCAGGCAGAAGGCTTTCATGCCTGCGGTGGATGCGTGCACGCCTCTCCAGAGACGGCGGCTCAGCGGCATTCCGCCATTAACTCCTTGCTGGGACTCAGCACTCAAAAAGAGGCGTTCTCATGCAAGACCGGTAACGCGGAGCTGAATCTGGAGCTCACCGCGGCACGCAGCTGGCCGGACCTGGAAGAAGCGTACTGTCTGGTCTACCGTTGCTTCCGGCAGGAAGGGCTGCCGGAAACCGGCCCCGTCAAACTCCGCATCGACTCTTTCAATCGCCTCGGCGAGGCACGCACGCTGCTGATCCATCATGAGCGGAAGCTCGTCGGCGCTTTGACTGTTCTGCCCGACAGCGTGTTGGGTTTGCCGGCCGATGAACTTTACCATGCAGAACTCAAGGCGCTGCGGCACAGCGGGCGCAAGCTGTGCGGATTTTCAAGTCTGGCCATCGAGACGCCACATAAGGACGTGGCTCGCTGGGCTCGCCTCCACCTCTTTCGCGCCGCGTGGCGTTACGCTCGAAACGTGCTGGAAGCCACCGACATTTGCGTCCTGGTGCCAGCGAATCATGAAATGTACTACCGCAAGCTGATCATGTTCGAGCAACTCGGCGAAGCCCGCGTCTATGCGCTGGGCGGACAACATTCGCCTGCGATCGGCTTGCGTCTGAATCTGGATCTCGCGCCGAAGTACTTCAAGGCAGCTTATGGAGAAGCGGAGGGCCACGCCAACCTCTACCGATTCTTCGTGAAACAAGACGTGCAAGCACTGAAGCAATTCGTTAAGAAGGCGAAAGACGCTCAGATCCTTGGGCAGATCGGTGGCCCGGGCTACCCTGCCCTCCCTCAATTCCGGCGCAAGTCGTAAGAACTCCGACTGCGCTAGCGTGGTGATTGTGAACCTCTCCGCATTTAAACGTGCGATTCCCTGGCTGCGTCTGGCACTGGGAATTTTCTGCGTCGCGCTCGGCCTGCTGCCGTTTGTGCCGGCGCCCACGCGGATTTGCTGGTTGCTGGCCGTCGGCATGACCGAATGGGGACACTACATCGCGCTGCTCAGTCTGCTTCCGCTCCTGCCCGGTTTGAGAACATCTCGCCCTGCCCTGGTAGGCGCTGCTTTGGGCTGTGTCGGAATCTGTCTCGCGCTCAGTACGATCGTCAGAGCTTCACTGCTTTCCGGCGAAATTCGCGCCGGTGTCGAAAGCGCGTTTGGCACGGTGCAGCCTAGCTCAACTGAAAACGCACCGCCGCGGGCGGCGCCACTTGTGTGGAGTGATTTGGTGCTGGGCATTTCGTGCCCGCCGGTGAAGCGGTCGAGCGTGGATTTCGCATCGCCGGGCGGCAGCGCACTGGCGATGGATGTGTACACGCCGCCGCAAAGCTCCAGTTCCAAGCCTGCACCCGTGCTGGTTGTGATTCACGGCGGCGCGTGGCGCGGAGGCGATCGAACAGAATTACCGCGCATCAACCATTACCTGGCCTCGCGCGGATATTTTGTGGCCTCAGTCGATTACCGGCTGGCGCCCACGTTCCGATTTCCAATCGCCTCGGAAGATGTGCAAGCCGCCATCGCCTATTTAAAGGCCAATGCAACCGCGTTGAATCTGGACGCTAAACGCATCGCGCTCCTCGGTCGTTCGGCCGGTGGACACCTGGCATTGCTGCACGCATACACATCCAACGATCCTGCCATTCGCGGCGTTGTCGCGATCTATTCGCCCACCGACCTGGTCTACGCCTACGATCACCCCTGCAACCCCCGAGTGCTCGATTCGACTGCAGTGCTCGAAAGTTTCCTCGGTGGGAATCCTGGCAGCTTGGCGGACGCGTATCGTAGCGGCTCGCCGCTCAACTTCGTCAAGTTCGCCGCACCGCCGACATTGCTGATTCACGGCGACCGCGACGACGTCGTCCCGGTTGTCCACAGCGAACGGCTGGATCAACGCCTGACCGAAGCGGGCGTGAAGCATTACTTCCTGCGCATCCCGTGGGGCAATCACGGCTGCGACGCCAACTTGAGCGGCCCGGGCGGGCAACTGTCGCTCTACGCCATCGAACGTTTTCTCGCGGCGGTGCTGAGGTAGGACTCACCGCGCGCCGGCGGGTTGCAACGGAGCCATCTTGAGCTTGAACGTATAGCCGCCACAGGTCGTGGCGTAGAGGTAATCGCCGATCACCGTTGGATCGCCCACCGGCCCGACCACTGGAGCGCCATGCTCCGCCTTTGGAACCTTGTCGGCAGCCGGCATTCTGGCGAGATCGAGGCGCCAGAAGAATTGCCCGTCGCTGGCGCGCATCGCAGAGATGCCGCCCATGTCATCGCCGGTCAGCACCGCGTCGCCTTTCAGCGCGTAGTGGCAGCGCTCGAGCCGTGGACTGCGCACGCGCCACACCACATTGCCGCTCGACGTATCGATGCCGCAGATGCCGTATTCGTTCTGCGTGATCAATCGCTTGCCGTCGTCGGCGAGCATCGGTGAACCGACGGCGCGGCGATTCACACCTTTGTTGAACATCGTCAACACACCCCAAGTACTCTGGCCTGCGTGGTAATAACAGGATTCTCGCGAGCGAGCAGGACTGCCGTCGTCCTTAAAGTTTTCGTTGATGTCGCAGACCCAGATCTCATTTCCGGTCTTCGCATCCAAACAACAGATGTAGCCCTCGGCCGGCAGATTCTGATCGCGAAAAGCAGTCGCACTGGGTTTGTCATCGGCCAGAAGATAGACCCGGTCGCCGACCGGCAGCGCATCGGTGGCTCCGTCGTTGCCGCCCCAGATCACTTTCTTCCACGCTACGGTGCCGTCGGCGAGATTCACAGCCGCCAGGTGCGACGGCTCGCCTTCGGGATTGCCGCAGCAGCAGTAGACCATTTTCTGCTCGGCCGAAACGATGGGGGAGGCCAGCTTCGCGCCGATTTCCGCGGCCCAGACCTGCTTGCCACTGAGATCCAGCGCCACGAGTTTCTCGTTGGGCGTATCCCCGACACAGACCAGCAACCGGGAATTGACCGCATCGAACACAATCGCCGAATGAATCGAACCGTACGAATCATCTTTGTAAAACTCAGCGAAACTGTGCTGCCAGAGTTCCTGCCCGTCCTTCACCTTGTACGCAGCGATGGCGCGCGAGCGATTTTTCTCCGCATTCGGCATCGCAGCGTAGATAACGCCATTGTTGAGGCACGGCGGACTGAGTCTGAATCCCGCCTCCGTGCCGGTCTTCGTCCACAGGATTTTCCCCGTATCAAATTCCAGCGCGTAGAGCCCCTCGCCGGTCATCTGGATCAGGACATTCTCGCTTTCGGCCACTAGCGGCGCAGGCATCCAAAATGGATTCCCGCTGGTGCGCTGATTCCACACGATCGGCGACTCGGCAGCGGCCATGGAAAGTGATACGACTGCAAGCAGCAAAAGACTTCGCGAAATTCTCATCATCTAGTTTCCGTTCGCCTCCGTGTCGTCCAAATTGAATTCTGGAAGGCGCAGCGCAAAGGTCCAGCCGCCAGCCGTAGTGGCGTAAAGAATGTTGTCAAAAACCGTGGGCTCGCCGATGGGTCCGATGCGACGGGTGGCGTTGGGAAAATCGTTGTTGCGAATTTCCAGCACGCGCGGCGCATTCACCGCCGCTGGATACGTATTCAAGTCCAGCGACCAAACTACCCGCCCGTCACTGGCGCGGACGGCGAGCAGCAAGCCCTCGTCGGTTCCCGCAAAAACAATTCCGTCGCGCTCCGCGAAATGCGTTTCATCCACACGCAAACAGGGCGTGCTCCATTTCAGCACACCCGATTTCGCGTCGATGCCGAACAGGAACCGGCGCGTCTGCGACACCACCCACTGATGCTTCGCCGCGCTCAGCGGCACGCCAATAATATCCAAGTCAGAACCACCCGGTTCATGCCACGAATGCTCGCCGAATTTCGACTGCCCGAGGTATTCGAGCGTCACGCGTTGCGGCGCTGCCGGCAGCGCTTTAGCCACCGCGCAATCCCACACTGCCGCGCCGTTCGTTGCATCGCGGCTGATCAGATGCGTCGCCTGATTGAACGCCGCGTCCTGACCGTCGCCGGCTGCGGCTGCGTAGACGCGGCCACTACCCTCCCCCACGCAGTTGCGATGAAGCCCGAGAAAAGTCGCCGACCACGCCGCCGTACCGTCGGCAAGGTGGACCGCGCGGAGTTGCGGATCGCCGCCCCCGATCGAATTCTCGCAGCCAACGACAACGAGATTCAGATCCGGCGCGAGCACCGGATCACCGGAGAGTGTGCCGACATGCTTGCTCCAAACAGTCTGACCGGCGGTCGTGAAGGCGCTCAGGCATTCCTGGTCATCCGCGCCGGCCGTGATGTACACGCGACCGGCCTGCGCATCCAGCGCCAGCGACGTCCGGATCTGCGCGATCGCACCGGCCGGATAGAGCGCATCGAACGCATGCGTCCAAAGCGCTGTACCACCGTCACCCAAACCGACGAGCGCCGCTTGCGGACTGGCCCGATCAAACGGCATGGCGCTGAACACTGTCGTGCCGGAAATCGCGCCGACGCTCGGCGCCGCACGCATCGGCTTGCTCCACTGGATCGCGCCGCTTTCCGCATCGAGCACAAACACGCCATCGTCGGTGCTCTGCGTCACAAGTGTCGGGGCCGCCGCTGGCCGTGGCGGATGACTGAAGGTCGCGCCCGTTGTCTGCCCCCACAGGAATTCCGGCTGCATCAGCATCTTCAAGACGCGCGCCGACCGCGCCGCAACATCCGGTTCTGCACGTGTCGTCGGCGCATGTGCGAATTCAGTCAAGGCCGCGAACGCCGGTTGCCCTGATCGACGCACAAATTTCAAAATTTCCTGCTCTGCCGCGTCGCGCGCGGCAGGCTCGCCGGTCAAGTGGCTGAAAATCGCGCGAAGTTCCTGCCTCATTTTCGCTTCGGCAACCGGCGGCGGATCGGCCATCGGTGTCGCGGACTGAACACTCGATGTGTTCGCAGCCACTGGCGTCAGGGTCGCCCCGCCGATGCGAGCCACCCATGCCACCGCGCACGCAATGAGTAGCACGCTCGCCGCGGTCAGCGCAGGTTTCCAGCGTGCCCACTGCATCGCGCGCAACGTACTTTCAACCAGCGCGGGGCTGGAATGAGCCCCCGCCGCGGAGACCGACTGCGACGCCAGTGATTTCGTCACCGCAGCCGCCAGCCCGCTTGGCGCCATCTGTGAAGCGGACGCCGTGAGCAGCCCACCCATTCCGACGATGCTCAACACCACGCCGCGCTGCGAGAGGTAACTGTGCAGCTTTCCTATGGCGCGCGAGATCCGCTTTTCGGCCGCGTCCGTCGAGACACCCAGCGCCGAGCCCACTTCCGCCAGCGACTGCTGCTCGAAATATTTCAGCAGGACCGCGTTCCGTTCGATGTCAGGCAATGTGGCCAGCGCATCGTCGAGCAGCACGAACGCATCGCTGGCCGCGGCAGGCTGCTCCCGTGATTGCGTTGCGCTGGCCATCGCCATTGCCCTCATCTGGATGCGCCGCTTGCGCGCTTCGATCTTCAACGCATTGGCGATGGCAAACCGCGCTGTTTTGAACAGCCAGCCGGCCAGCACCGTCTCGCGCTTCAATCCCGCGGCTTTCCGGGCCAGGATGATGAAAACCGTCTGCGTCGCTTCTTCAGCCAGTTCCCGGTTGCGCACCTGCCGGTAACAGAACGCATAGACCATGTTCGTGTGGCGTTCGACGACCTGCGCAAATGCCGCGTCGGACCCTTTCGTCACGTAGTCTTGCAGCAGATCCCAGTCGTGCATCGGTCCCTCTGTGATGGTCGTCCAACAATTGTAGATGATGGACGACGCTAACTGGGAACAATTACGGACCTTCTTTTCATCTTCGAAGCACCTGGACAATCGTTATCGGCGAGCTCAGCGTAACTTCCTGTCGCCAAGCGACCCGGCCCGAGGGGCCAGGCCACCCCGCAGTCCTCAGCACTCGCCGTTCAGCGGTACTCGTCCATCATTTCTCCGGCCTTCGTAGCGGCTTTCGTGCCGGGATAGCGCTGCACCAACTGTTGGCAACCGGCGACGACAGCTTGAATCGCCTGCGCATTCACGCGGCGGTACGCCTCGGCCTTCGGACTGGTGATGCCCTGCACAGCTTTCATACCGTCGCACAGTGTCTGCAGCTGGTTGTACATACCGTTCGCTTCGATCTCCTTGCGTACCGCCGGATCGCTCTTCAGCTTTTCGGCTTCCAGCTTCGCTGACTTCCCGATCTCCGAGCCGTCAAACTGTTGCGCGAGTTTCTCCAGCTTCGCGATGGTTGGGAGCGGCTTGGCCGCGCTGTCCGCCAGCGCCTGCTTGAGCATCCCATCGGCGCGGCCGTTGACTGCGTCGAACATCATGGTCGCTTCAGAAGCTTCCGCCGCGTCCTTGCTGCTCTTCTTTGCTGCCAGCGTCTTCAGCACCTGCCCGAGTCCCTGGCCCGCCTTCACCTGCGCGGCCAGCGGCGCGAGTTTCGTGTACGGACCGTAGCCGGCGTCGATGCTGTTCGCTTCGGCGAGCGCTTCCTTGACTTTGGCTTCGAGTTCCTTGCCTTCGATATTGTCGGCGAGGAGCTTTCCGTCCGCGCCGAACAGGAATGTGTGCGGCCAGTTGGCATGTCCGCCGACCATCAGCGCGCCGCCGACGTTCACCTGAAACCCGACATGCCGCGATTTGCAGAGCGTGTCGACTTCGCTGTCGGTCAGCTTATCCATCTCCAATCCGACGACATGCAGCCCCTGATCGTTGTAATTTTTGTAGAGCGCCTGCCACTCCGGCAGCAGCGCGACGCACGTACCACAATGCGCGCCCCAATGCGTCAGCAGCACGACCTGCCCTTTCATCTCATTCAAAGTTAGCTCCGGCCCATGGACCGTCTTTCCGAGCGTCGCGTCGGCCAGTTTTATATCAGCCGCTCCGATGGAAGTTGCGATAAGTGCTACGGTTACGATGACCATTAACGTTTTCATGCGTGCTCCCCAGACCCAAGCCAACCCGCCCACAAGGGCGTCGATTACCCGGAGATGTCCGGTTTGGAGGAGGAACCGACAAGTATTTGAAAAAATAATTCAGGATCTATTTCAAGCGTGTAGACTCGAGAAATCTTGAGGAAATCAACTATGCCAGTCGAGATGTTGATCAGGGGTCGCCACGGGAAAATTCGACAGGAGGATTGGAACAACGCGGTGCTCTCGCGAAAGGACCTGCGCGCCAACGCGGCGGGAAATGTTGTTAAGAATCCGAAAACCGGTGCGGAAATTCGCGTGCCCGGAAATGATGGCGATGTGGACTTCTATTTCAAAGATTTGAATCGATGGATCAAGGTATTCAGTTTGTTCGAAGGAGTGGTCCTATTCAAGGCCACGGGCAATTGCTCAGAGGAGGTTCTGCATGTCGCGTTCGCGCTTGCGAAGTTATTGGATGCTGATGTAACGGATGAAGAAGGAAATATCTGTGAGCCGTGAAGATAAATCGATGAACAATACGAATCCACACCGTTGGTTTCAATTCCACCTGCTGACTGCCGTAATCACCGTAATCGTCGCCAGTGGCACCACATGGTTGTTACTACGCCGATTGGCGTATCGCCCTGTCGTCTTCAGAACCCATCGAACAATTCGCAAATCCGGCGGCGCAGCCCAATCCGGCTTGAGTGCGACCGTGGGACGGTCCTGATGCTCATGCCGACTCGGCATGAAAAGTGGAAGGACTTCAAGGCCGACAACTTTTGGAAAGTGTTCGTCGCGGAACATCTCGCGGCAGCCCTAACTCTTACCGCGATCGCCATGCTCTGCGAATACTCAATCCGCAGTCTCTCTGCGCGCTCACCGACATAAAACACATATCACAGCCGTACATGCCGTTCTTTGCGTCTTCGCGTCTTTGCGAGAGATCAAAAGCCCTTACTCCGTCCGCCCACGATTGAGGTTCGTTCCCAGCGCCGTCTCAGCCGTGTTCACAAACGTGTCGCGGTCCTGGATGATCGCTTGCGGCGGCAAAGAGTCGGTGACGGTCGTCAGGCCTTCGATCTTCTTCACGGCCGTGCCGATGGCGAGGAATTCGATCACGCCGCCGCCGAGCTGATACACGTACGTCTTGATGCCCACCACGTCGTCGGCGCCGCAGGCCACGGCGTCCTTGGCGATGCGCCCGATTGCATTTTCGCGGGCTTCGTAGATCATCGTCGTCAGCTCGCTCAATTCGCCCCGGCCGAGCCCTTTCAACGCAGACATTAGCCCTCCCACGATTCCCACCGAATAAACCGACACGCCCAGCACCAGTTGCAGCGGCATGTAGCCCATGTGGATCAGGTTCCACATCTCTTCGTTGGTCAGATCGCTGGTGACGGGATTCTGGTCGTACTTCTTGTCGAGCTTCGGGTGGCGCGACGCGGTTCCAATCATCACCATTTCCTGCATGCCCTGAAACGGGATGATCGAGGTCTCGATGCCGACCACCGAGTTCGCGCCCGCGCTACGCGCTTCATCGGAGATGCGTTGCAATGCCAGGTGCCGCGTCGTGTTGAAGATGTCGGAGAACTCTTTGACCTCGCCCCGCGCCATGCTGCGGAAGATTCCGGCAATGCCGCCGGCGACGCCGATCGAGTACGCCACGTTACCGAACACAAATTTCACCGGCTCGAACCCCGAATCGAGCTGGCAATAGAGCTCCTGGCCGTCAGCGGAGGTCGAGAAGTTCATTTCTTCGGAGCGCGCGCCCTCTTTGTGGATGCACGACCCGACCGAAAGAAACTCGACGTTGCCCGCGTGCTGGACCAATTCGCTGGTCACGCCCGTGATGCCCACCCCGCCCTGCTTCTGAGCTTCTGCGCGCATGCGTTCGTAGGATTTCTGGCGGCCTTCGTGGATGACGCTGGTGATCTGCGTGACTTCGCCGCCGGCCAGAGTCTTCAGCCCCGATCCGATTCCGCCGATCAGCCCGATCGAGAAGACGCTGTTGCCGATGACCAGATGTCCGGCTGAATACCCCTTCTTATGCAGACAGAACATCTCGTTGCCGGAAAGACCAGTCATGATCGCCATTGCGCATATCTCCTCGGAATGTTTCCGTAACCATACGCCATTCCAGCTCACGCTGGCAATTACAAATGGAGGTGAAGATTGCAATCGGTACTGAGTCAAGACGCGTGCTGTGAAAATCGGTAAGCTCTCGCCGGTGCAACGGAATGGCGGCGCGAAAAGGAGTGTCTTCATGCGGTGGAATTGGGTAGCGATCGGAATTTTGCTCTGCTGCGGTGGAATTCCGGCGGAAGAAGCGCCGCCAACAATCAAACCGTACGCGGAAGTCATGGAGCTCGACGAGATCGGCCTGTACGACGTCGGTTACGCCTACCGCACGAAACCGGAGGTTCACTTTCCGCTCGGCTGGTCCGGCGAAATGGAAGCGCATTCCGGCGTCTGTTGCAAGGCCGTGGGCACGCAGCAAGGACGGAAAGCGTTTCTGCTCCACTGTCCGTGGCGCGGCGGGACGGGCGTGACCTTTCAACAGTTCGCGTTTGATTTCACGGGCTGTTCCGAAATTCTGCTGCGCGGTGCGACGGCGCTGGGCGAAGGCCGCACGGAGAAATCCGATGGCGTCACGTTCCGTGTCTTCGTGAATGGCACAAAGCTGCTCGACGTCCATCGCACCGACACGCAGTGGAAGGATTTTGAATTCAATCTCAACGCCTACGCGGGTAAGCGCGGCGTAATCCGCTTCGAGACCGATCCCGGCCCGCAGGACAATGCCAGTTTCGATTTTTCGGTCTGGGGCAATCGCACATTGGTGGTGAAGGGCTTCAAATCCGCGGCCACCGACACCGTCGCGGCGCCTGCTCCCGATCTGGCACAGTTGACGTCCACCGCAAATGGATCCGTTGCGCCGCCGAATGCGTTCGCGGGAAAAACGACGGTGAGTATCGCCGACTCCGTGGCGACATTGAAGTACAGCGGCAGCGATGGCGCGTTCGGCTACCGCTGGGAGTTGCCGAAGAGCGGCAGCGATCCGCTGCTCGGCGAGTTGACGGTTCAGGTGTTGCCGCTCAAAGGCGATGGAAAGCCGATCGAACTGAATTTCGCACGCGATGTAACGATTGAATGGACAGGCAAGGCCGAGTGGCAGAGCAGCCGCTGGGAACACACCGACGACAGCGCGACCTGCGTGAGCACGTACTCGGTGGGCGGACAACCCGCGGTGGTGCGGATGGTGGGAAAGATTTCCGGTAAGACGCTGCAGGTCGAATTTTCGTGCGACAAGCCGGTGATCACGCGCTTCGACGCCGGACACTGGGGACCGATGCTGCGCAGCCGCCGGATCGTGGTGCCGTATCTTTCGAGCATGTCTGTCGAGTACCTGCCAAGCGACAATTTGTTCGTCAGCTCGCAGCTGGATTGGACGGCGTCGACGGCAAGCGCCCACGACGGGATGCAGGCTCATTACGATGCGCTGACCGACGGTTCGCGCCGGCCGCTGCAGGAGCGCGCCGCATACTCCGTGGCCTGGAATCTCGATGAAGTGCTGCCCAACATTCCCAACGCGCCGTCGCCCAAATTGAGCGCGGTGAGTGGGAAGCTGGTGGTCGATGTCTGGGGCGGCAAGTACGCGGAGATCGCGAAGAAGCTCGAACAGCTTCACGCAATGGGCCTCAGCGACTGCATTGTGTTGATCCATGATTGGCAGAATTCCGGCTACGACAACGGTCTGCCGACGCATCTGCCCGCCAACACAAAGCTGGGCGGCGATGAGGCGATGAAAACACTGACCGCGACGGCGCGAAAACTGGGCTACGTGATCGGGCTGCATGAGAATTACGTCGACTACTACACGAACTGCGAAAAGTTCGACGAGCAGGACATCGCCTTCGACTCCGCGGGAAAACGGATAACGGCCTGGTACAACGAAGGCACAAAAATGCAGTCGTTCGCCGTGCGGCCCAGCGCGATGCTGCGGCTGGCAAAGACGCAGTCGCCGGAGATCCACGCGCGCTTCGGCACCAGTGCGATGTTCCTGGACGTAAATTCGTCGGTGCCGCCGTGGTTTCATGTCGATCACCGCCCCGGCGAAAGCGACACGGGCATGTTCAAGAGCACGTGGGACACGCACCGCGCGCTCTGGGCGATGGAGCGGCAGACGCACGACGGTCCCGTTTTTGGCGAGGGCGGAAATCATTGGTTCTGGTCGGGATGTCTCGACGGCGTTGAGGCCGAACTGAAGGCTGGTTGGGACAACAACCGCGGACGCGACGTGCCGCTCTGTGTCGATTTCGATCTGCTGAAAATTCATCCGCTGCAGTGCAATCATGGCATGGGCTATTTCGAGCGCTGGATCGCGGAAGATCGCGGCCCCGACGGCATGCTCACGGACCTCGATCAATACCGCATGCAGGAACTGATTTTTGGTCACGCCGGTCTGCTGGCCAGCCGCTTCTACACCACGCCGCAGCTCGCGTGGCTTGAACATCATCTCACTACTCCGGTGGCCCGGCGTTACGGCACCGAGAAGGCGGCGAAGATCGAGTACGAGGTCGACGGCACGTGGCGGGATTCCACGGCGGCAGCGAAGGCGAATCAATGGAATCGCGTGCGCGTCACGTACGGCAATGGCCTGGTGTTGACCGCCAACGGCGCAGCGACGGAATTGAAAGCTGGAGCAAACGTGCTGCCGCAATTTGGCTGGGCGGCGGAGGGCGCGGGAGTCACCGCGTACACGGCCATGCGCGAGGGCGTGATCTGCGATTTCGCGGCGACGCCGGAGTCCATATTCGCAAACGCGCGGAATGCGCTGGATTGGAATCTGACGAACGCCAAGCACATCCTTCCCGTGTTGGAGAATTTCACACCAGACGCGAAGACGCCGGGCGCGGTCAACTTTTCGTACCGCTGGTCGGTGAACGAGACCGAGTTGCGGGAAATGGCTTGCTTTGTTCATATCCTGGGCACCGAGGGCGAGAAGAAGGGGCAGATAGTATTGCAGCAGGATCACGCGCTGCCGACGTCGACGACTCAATGGAAAGCGCGTGAGGAGATCAAGGACGGGCCGTACTCCTTGAATGTAAGTGGACTGAAGGCCGGCGACTACCGTTGGACGATTGGGCTGTATTCCAAAGAGGACGGCTCACGGATTCGCATGCAGGGTGCGGATGCGGGTGAAAATCGGATCGCGCTGGGAACGTTGCATCTTCGCGAGGGCGCGAAGCCGGTGTTTGAAATCGAGAAGGTTCCGGAGTCGCAGATTTCCACACGATTGAACATTGCCGGCAAGGTTGTCGATTTTGGTTCCGTGCGCACGGATGGCAGTGCGTTGTTGCGCAAGGAAGGCGCGGTGTGGAAGCTCTTCGTGATGCCGGCGTCGCGCCGGTTTCAATTGGAGTACAGCGTCGCGAAGTTTGCTCCGCCGAAAACCATTCGGTGCAGCGGCGGAACGGAAGCCACGGTACAACCGGTTGTTCATGGCGATTGGTGGAGCGTCCCGCTAAATGGCGCATCGCAGTACGAATGGGATGCGCAGTGACCTCCTTTCTTATGGAGTGAGGTTAGTGGACAGCGCCGGCTCGTTGAGCAAGCGGCGGGCTTCGGCCTGGCAGGTGTAGAACGCGAAGCCCAAGCCGGCTCCGAAACCCAGACCGTAACAGACGCCCCAGGAGAGCATCGCGACGGTCATGTGCGCACTGCCGATTGCGCGTTCGACCCAGCCGCCGCCGAAGTAGCCGGCGGCGTTGGTGATGAATAGCACGAATGCAATCAGCGGTGTTACGCGGCGAGCGACGAAGACGTGGGCCAGGATGGCACTGAAGAGCAGGGCTCCGGCCGCGAGACCCACGAGGCCGCCTTTGTCGCCGCGCAGGAGCATCCAGCCGGCGATCCAGGCGACGGAGTAGATCATGAACGCCGGACTGAAGACCTGGTAGAAGCGCAGCAGCGTTTCCGGGCCGATGATGAGTTTGTGGAGCAGCGCGCCGCTGAGCACGATGAAGACCAGCGCGCAGCAGGCGTAGAGACCAGCTTCGCCGACGCGGTGGAAGAGCCACGATTCGCCCAGCGCCCACGGCACGAATCCGGCGACACTGACGACGGTGAAGCCGAGCGTGCCACGCGCGAGGGATTCGAACAGGCCGGGAACGCGCGGCGATGCGGCGTAGCGCGTCCGGACGGCGATGCATTTGGGATCGAGTTGGAACATTGGGTTTACTCTTAGTGCGGCTTTTCGGTGGGACGGGGCGAGGCCATAAGCTCGCGGAATTGACCGATGCCATTTTGGACGGCGATGCGCAATTTTTGTGAAGCAAGGGCGTCGGCGGGGATATCGGCGCAGTAGAAAGGTACGCCTCCGAGCATCGCGGCGGCTTGGCCGTCCCAGACTTGCAGCGTGAGATTCTGCGGCGCGTCGGCGGGGAGATTGTTTTTCTCGACCAGCAGTTTTTGAACGGCGTGGGTGTCGGTGGCACGAAGTTCAAGGTAGACGGACGTCGTCTTTGCTCCGTTGGGCTGGCGAATGCCGAAGGCCAGATACGAGTTCGTGCCGAAGCAGGTTTGGAGCTCGCAGTGTTCGGCATTGGCCGGGATGACCGCCACGGCGTTGAGTTTAAATTCATTCGACGGCAGCGGGCGCTCGGCGATCACCCAACTCTTCTCATTGCCGACGGACTGCAGGAAGAGTTCCTCATCCTGGAATCCAAAGCCGACATCCGGTCCCGCGTAGGTCCAGCCGCGCGTGCTTTTCGCTTCGATCAGGTTGAGGGGCGCGGTGAAGGGAACCGCGGGCGTCTTCGGGGGCTCGAGAGCGATCACGCTCTTGGCGGTCGACGTACCGGTTGGAGGAAGCACCGGCGTCGTCAGCGAGAAGTAGTAGCTGAGCGCGCCGACCGCAAGGATGGCGGCGCCGACGGCCAGAAACTTCCAAGGACCGGCGGAGTGCGGGTGTTCGGGCACGGGGTTGTTTTCGGGCAGCGAGCGCATGACGTCGACGGAGGCGTAGTCGGTGCCCGAGGCGGCGGCGACGCGGTCACCGCGCTCAAGGGCGATGAGATCCTGCTGCAATTCGCCGTAGCTGGCGTAGCGGCTTTCCCGTTTGCGCGCGGTCATTTTCTGCAGGATCTGGCAGAATCCGACGGGGAGCTCGCCGCGGTGCGTGCGCGGGTCGGGGAGCGTTTCGCTGAGCTTCTTGCTCAAGACGCCGGTCACCGTCCCGGCGGCGAATGGAAGCACGCCGGAGACGACCTGGTACATCATGATGCCCAGCGAGTAGATGTCGGCGCGGAGGTCGAGTTCGATGTCGCCGCCGAGCTGCTCCGGCGACATGTAGTGCGGACTGCCGAGAACCGTGCCGGCGCGCGTCAGGCGCTGCTTCTCTTCGCTTTCGACGGAGTAGGAAACCGCCAGCCCGAGGTCGACGATCTTGACCACACTGGTTGCGCCGACGATCACCGTCTGTTTCGCAGGCGGCTTGGTGAGCAGGATGTTCTCCGGTTTAATGTCACGGTGGATCACGCCGACGGCGCTGGCGTAGTCCAGGCCGAGCACGGCCTGCTTGAGAATGTGGACGGCTTCGCGCCAGGGCAGATGGCCGCGGCGCTTGAGGAGCGATCCGAGGTCCTCGCCTTCGACGAACTCCATCACGACGTAGATCAGGTCGCCGCATTCGCCGCAGTCGAAGCAGGAGACCACGTTGGCGTGCTGAATCTGGCCAAGAATCTGTGCCTCGCGTTTGAGGCGCTCACGGACGACGGGGTCATCGCTGAGGTTCTTGTTGATGGTCTTCACGGCGACTTTGCGGTTGAGCGAAATCTGCGTGGCTTTGTAGACGGTGCCCATGCCGCCTTCACCGAGTCGCGATTCGATTTTGAAATTGGGGATCTCCGGGAAGGGCAGGCCCAGGGAGCGCGATTGCGTGCCGACGACTGGGCCGGACGGCCGCGGGACCGGGTCGGAAGGAGATGGATTTGAGTGAGTGGAACTCATGGCGCGGCTTTCAGTTTTTGCAGCTCGGCGATAATCGTGTCGACGGAGGGGCGGTCGGAGGTGACCTTGCCGGTCATCTGGTAGCGGACGATGCCCTTCTTATCGAGGATCATCGTCGTCGGCTGCGCGAGGTCGCCGGTGACATTCAGGGCGCGCACGGCATCGGCGCTGACATCCATCAGGATTTTGAAGGGCAGCGCGTATTCGGCCGAGGCGCTTTTTTCGTACTGGCGGACGGTCTTGACGAAGGCGTTGATGTGCTCCTGGCTGCCGGGGTAGATCATCAGAACTTCGCCGTCGAGCTTGCGGATTTCGTCGATGCGTTTGCTGAGGTCGGAGGCCTGGCGCGTGCAGTAGACGCAGATGCCCTGGCTCCAGAAGCCTTTCATCACGAGCAGGACGATGTTCTTCTTGTCCTGGTATTCGGCGAGATCGGCCAGCCCGCCAGAGGAGTCGAGAAAGCGCGTGACGGGGAGCGTCTTTCCCAGCCAGGCGGAGTCGGTTTTCTTCGCGGCGGTGTTGGTCTGGATGGCGTTGGCGGCGCTTTCGGCGGCGAGCTTGGAATTCTTCTCGCGCGTCGCGGCGTCGGCGGACGGAGCGGCGACGAGCTCCGGCGCGTCGGGGAGGATCACGACTTCGGCCTGCGCGGCGGGGGCCTCACCGGGGTAGTACGCGATGCGGAAGCCGACGGTGGTGCTGGCATAATAGGGCATGAAGCCGAAGCGGTTGGCGCCGCGGCAACCGCCTGCGCCGAGACTCCACGAGCCGCCGCGCGCGTTGCGGCGCGTTTCGGTGCCTTCGGCCGGGCCAGGCGGGTCGTCAGTGGGCGACTTTTCGTAGTAGCGTTCGACGTAGAGATCGCGGTTCCAGTTCCAGACGTTGCCGACCATGTCGAAGGCTCCGCACCAGCTCGCGTTAGCGTAGGTGCCGTTTTTGGAGGTGAAGACGGAGCCGTCGTCGTCCTTCGAAGCGGGCCAGATGGGGTTGCCGAGCGCGCTTTTCTTCAGCGCCTGATCGGAGTGATTGGCCTTGGTGCCATCCCACTCGTTGCCCCAGGGAAATTTGAGCGCGGCCGGGCCGCGGGCGGCGTATTCCCATTCGGCTTCGCAGGGGATGCGCACTTCCTTGCCGGTGGTCTTGGCCAGCCACGCGCAGCAGGCTCGGGCATCGGACCAATCGACCAGCACGACCGGGTGGTCGTCGGTCTGTTCGAAGCCCGGCGACTTCCAAGACGCTCCGGGAGCTTCGCGCCAGTCGCGGTCGGCGATGGTCCAGCCTTTGCCGCGGCGTTCGGGGCCGGTCTTGTAGGCCGCCGCGGTCGCGAAGGCTTTGAAGGCGCCGACGCTGACGGGGTATTTTCCGATGTAGAAGGGTTTGGTGATCCGGACCGCGTGGACGGGGACTTCGTCGCCGTCTCCCGTGGTCGAGCCCATCTGGAATTCGCCGGCGGGGACCAATACGAGCGGGAACTTGGCGCCGTTGGATTCGAGGACCAGTTCGCGCTCCAGGTGGACGCGTTTGGCGTAGTCGTCGAGGTTTTCTTTGCCGTCCCAGGCTGCGGGCGCGGTCTCGGCGTGAGTTGCGGCCATGAAGGCACATGCGATCACGAACAACCACGTCATCGTGCGTTGCATGCGGCCTCCTCAAGGCAAGTGCCTTGAACATGTTGGGCAAACGAGAGGGGATAAAGTACCCGAAAAAGGTGGGACGTCAATCGGACGGCATTGCGGATTTCGGATTGCGGATTGCGGATTGGATGGGGGTGCGTTGCGCGGGGGAATGGCATGGTCATGATTGGGTGCTCTCTTGGTGCAATGTTACGGAATGTTACCAAATGTTACATGGACTGGGGGCTGTCTCATCGGTGCCTCTACATGCGTCGCGGGGGTGCACGGGTCGTGGGTGCGTTCACGGGTTCGTGTTTTCTCACGCAAAAGCGCGAAGCCGCGAAGGGCGCAAAGAACGGCATGATGGGAGGGCTCCAAATTTGAGTTCTGTGGGGCTGTGCGTGTGTCAGATAACGGATTGGGAATTGGATCGGGTTTGAGGTTTGGAGGCGCTCAGGGGCGTCTGGGGACGCGTTTTGGGGGCTTGGGATTCGGACGAAGAGGTTCGAACGTGGATCAGTGCAACTAGGCGATTTTCCTATTATATCTATGCGGTCGAGAAACTAAAAAGTCAGATAACATCTTTAAACTTTGTGTGAAAACTTAAATTATTTTTCGTCAAATAAGGAGTTGTGTGAATATCGCGAATCTTTTTCCATTGTGCATATTCCATGGGCTGCATAGGTTCGGCTGACTCGGTTCGCGGCGTGAAAGTCTCCTTATATATAAGCGGTGATTGATCCCGAAAATCAAGGGAAATCTAGCGAATGAGCTAAAATGAGCAGGAATGAGCGCGAATGATAGCGAATGAGCTGAAATGAGCGTGTTTGAGCAGGAATGAGCGGGTTTGAGCGTAAATGAGCAGGAATGAGCGGTTGTTACGTTATATTAGTTTCGTGCTACGAGTTGCCACGAAGATCGATATTGGTGTCACCGGAGTCCAAGTGTTTGCAATGCCTTGGTTGAAGTCCTGAAGCAACAGCCGGAAAGCTGGATGGGACATCACAAGAGCCTGACCACCACTCAAAAGTGGTGGCAAGCAACGGCATGAACTGCAACGTTAATTGCATGAACGGCGTGCCCGTAAACCCGCCAGCAAGCCCACTCAAATTGCGCACGACCCACCATGGCTGTTAGATACGGAGTGCTGTCAGTCGAACAGACCGCCAGCGCTGGCCCCATATTCTCTGCGCCGACTAAGGTGGCGACTTCCCCATTGCCGTCTCCAACACGTTTGCCACTTCCGCGTGATTGTGGTGCTTCGCCCAACCTGCGGGGGTTGACTTGAACTGATCGTCGGTGAGGGTGGGATCAGCCCCTCGATTCAACAAGAGTTTCACGGTATCGGCGAAGCCGTTGAGTGCGGCGTCGTGCAAGGCGGTGGCGTGATTCGGAGCTGAGGTTGTGCGGCCGTTCACGGGCGCGCCCCGATCAAGGAGATACGCGATCACGTCGTTGCGGTGGTGCCTCGATGCGACGATGAGGGCTTCGGTCAGGACAGTGGCGGGGCTGGCTTTGTCGAACGGCGGATCGCCTGCGTTGGGGATGAGGGAACCGTCGCTGGCAAAAAACTTCTTCACGGCAGGCAGCCCTAGCCTGCATGTTGCATGAATCGAGGGCGACGCCGCTGATTTTCGTGTAGAAGCGAGAATGTTTGCCCGGGCATCGTTGGGTCGAGTGACGTAATGTCGCGGCTGAGGTGAAAAGTCGTATTGTCGAAGTTGTCCGCCGACAGTTTCGCCGGCGTCCACTTCATTGAGCCCACTTGATTCAGACATCCGGCAGGTCGTTACACCGGGGGCTACCGGGCGACGGCATGCTCATCGCTCGCTACGACGATCCGCAGGTGCTGGACGTGCTGGGGCTGGCGTTGTGTTCGGTGGAAACGTTTGGCACGGGTGACGCGGCGATGTGGAAATTGGGCAAGG
>JBBRPR010000094.1:0-22692 GCA_038227875.1 Planctomycetota bacterium | reverse complement strand
GAACCCTCTGGATTTCTGCAACTTGCGGGACAGACTGAGCCATGTGTGAGGCACTCCTGGTTGCTGGAAATTGTCTTCGATAAACAATTTGCAAGCAAACCAGGAGCCTCACACAACTGATTTCATGCAATATTCAGGCTAGGAGTAACGAAAAGTTGAAACCCACCGCCCGCGGCAATCGGACTTAAAGGTTCGCCGAGGCTTCTCTCCAGCAGTCTTAATTTGTCCGCAAGAAGAAACTCAATACACGCCTTGGGGTCGAATACCAATGATGGCAAGCCGCCTTCTGGAATACTGAACTTCATACCACCAAAACTTTCCCAAACCGCCCTTGCCAGTTCGTTCAAATGTAATCCTCGGGCCTCAAAGTAATCAACAATTTGGGCAATATCAATTTTCCGTGACGTGTCCCAGCTCATGCGGCGCAAGCGCTCTCCAACAAAGTCTGAGAAGTGCAGTTCCATAATCCCCTTTTTGTAAAAGCCGTCCGTTCAGAACCCGGAGGGTTCATAGAAATTAGCCGGGGGTTGAGCGCGGCGACACCCCCGGTTCGCCGCACGAAGAAATCCGCACGCCCGTCGACAGTATCCGTCAGTCGTATTTCTTCGATGTCTTTCGTTCTCGATTCCAGTCTATCGGATGAATTCGCCATCCATCTTTGCGGCACAGTTGATGCCGAAACGCCTTGCCGTCGTTACCATCTAAAAAGTCGGAGGCGAATGCAGGAACGGCCCAAAAAGTGGCCGCAGTTAGAGCAGCAGACTTATTTTTAAACCCATTCCATATCAGCGGAGGGACGACAACGACAGTCTCAAATTTCCATGGGGCGGGATATGTCACATTCGTTACTGAAAGACGATCCGGATAAAGATTATTCATTTTGAGTCGATCAATCTGTTCCAATAGAAATATCGCAAGGTCATCGCAATAGCTATCACGCGAGGTAAGTTGAACGATCCATTTCGGATTTCTCAATTTCAGAATGGATACATGGGTATGAGCTGGAGTTACGTCATCAAAGCGGTAGACGGAATGCGAGTCTAGTTTGAGCCTTATCGCGTCCGGTCGGGCTTTCTTTAGTTCTCTCAGCAGAGACATGGCTTCCGAATCTCAATCCTTGCTCGTTTCCGGCTTCGATCTTCCGCATGCGGGTGGCAGGCGTCCATCGAAAGACATCCTCCAAGCAGCTTGCACTGGAGGATTGGGTGCCACTGGTCTTGCCGTTGAGACAAGTGCCATTGCGCTCACTGACGTTTGGAACGAGCGCCAAGTCGACGAACACTTCCAGAAACAGAACGAAAAATCAAAGCGCGAAGCGCCCGCCTCTTTTGAACCCGGAGGGTTCATAGAAATTAGCCGGGGGTTGAGCGCAGCGACACCCCCGGAAACGTCACCCCATGCATCCGCACCCCGGAGGGGTGCCAGACCGTGCGCGCCCCCTCGCCATCGCGACATCTGCTCCAAAAGGAGCGGCATCGCCGAGACCCACGAAAATCCCGAGCATATGTTCTAAGGCATCACTCAAAAATGCCGATGACTTTCTGCTTTCGACGCGATCAGAAACTTACGTCACGCTGGTTGCTAAATCGTCCGATCCATCCATTCTCAGTCGGCAGTTCTCCGGCCAAACCATCGCTAACCTCATTGAGGTTATTCACATTTCCAATCGGAGTCTGAACTGCGATTTGAATGCTTTCGTCTACCTGATCAAGGGTCCACAACAGGTGATGCAATGTGGTGTCAACGACACTCGGTATCAACACGCGGATCATTTCTTTTTCTCTCTCAGATAGTTGCGACACACGTTCAAAGAACTTTTTTGACGACGAATCCTTCATCTTGCCTGTCATCGCCATATCCCACTGTTCTATGGCCTTGTCTCGTACTCTTTGCATCAATATTTCACCAAAAGTATCCAGGGCAACTTTATCGACTTTAGCCACGGTGCACTCTCCCTTTAATCATTTCTCGCGAAGCCACGAACTCCGTCCATAGTTTTCACAGCATGAAAATTAGAGCGCAATTCTTAACACTACCATTCATCTGCAATACCCTTCCAGTTCAACATAATTTCGCGGGCAAGCAACGGGTACCGAACCCAGTCGTTGAACTCGCTGGCCGCTTTCGCGCAACGCTCAAAAGTTGACAGAACCAACTCCGAATTAACTGGCAACGTGAAAGATCGCTGTTCTAAAATAGGCCGTCGGGCTTTTTTTCGCGCTCCTTCCCAAACGGTCAAGGCGCAACCACAATTTTCCATAAACATAGTACGAATAAAACGCTCCGGATGCCCCCATACAAATACCGTGTCTAGTGCTCGAATGTTATCCTCTCCAGCAAACAACAGCTTTCCATACCGGCTGATACGTTCAATCCGCTCCGCGTCAAATGCTTGACCCAGTTCTGCCAACCAGGGGTCATTAAGTTTTGGCGGTGTTAAGCGATCGCTTTTCAAAATCCGTAACATTTTCACTCCGTCGCGATTTCCACCCAAATAGATCCGTGGAATTCTACTTCGCTTTCACACGGCGTCTTGGGCTGATATGTTCAAGTGGCATGCAGGAACAGCTATCCTATCTTAAGGCGGTTATTGAGGGTGCACCCGACATTGAGCCGTGGGTGAGATGGTTCCCTCGTAATGACGAAGTGCTACAGGCGGGACTCACGCGCACCGAATACTTGCACCTGAAGCTTGAACGCATCAACGCGATTCCGAAAATCCTTGCGCGTTTCGGTATCGGCTTCGTGATTTCCGATCGCTACGATTGGCTTGGGTGCAAGCAAGGGTTGTGTCGGGATTGCGGGGCAAGGACGGTAGATTCAGGCGGTTTCATACGGTGTCCGAACGGATGCTTCAGGATGCACGTTCTTCGCCGCTAGACCCAAAAGCTTCTCGCCGGCACAACCTCCTTTCCCCGCGTGCTACCCAACCCCCAATTCGTGCCACCCGCTCAAACACGCTCATTCACGCTCAAACGTGCTCATTTACGCTCATTCCTGCTCAAACACGCTCATTTCAGCTCATTTGCTATCATTCGCTCTCATTCCTGCTCAAATTAGCTCATCCGCCAGATTTCCCTTGATTTTCAGTGTCGAGAGTTGCTTATATATAAGGACACTTTCTCAATCGCCACGACCGCAGCGCCGAGCACACGCCAGCGCGCCTCAGGAAAGAATGATGCACAATGAAAACGTGATGAACGAATTCTCATAACTCCTTAAAACTCAAAAAATACTTAACTTTTACACACGAATTTTAAAGATTTTACGTGGCTTTTGCGTTTCTCGATCGCGTAGATACTATAGGAAAATCCGCGATGACGTCGTTATGCGCCCAACACCCGTTCTCCAAGCTCCTCCTCTGTCCGGCTAAAAGTTGTCGGTAACAACAACGGCCGCGCTTCCAGCCCCTCAAATACGCGTTCCCAGCCCGCCTGGAAGCACAATCGCCCCCAAATTGGACCAAAATGCCAGTCCGCCCTCCAAACCCTCCACAGCCCCGGAGAACGCCGAAGACAAGCCGTTGCAGTACCGACCACTTTTAGCCGGACTAATCCCCGACCTCGCCACCGCGCAACTTCAAGGAGCGGCCCCCATGCACACGCCCAACGCCCCCAACCGAGCCGACGCCAGCACCCGCCTCATGCGACACGTGCATCTATGAACCCGACCGCCCTCGCTGTAACATTCCGTCACATTTTGACGCATCGCCGCTGCATAAATCCGGCATACCCGAAACCCCAAAATCAATTTCACCGACCCGGAAAAAATAGCTACCAATCGCTGTGATTGAGCTTAAAAATTGCATGAATGATTTTCAGTCGGTTCAACTGTCGCAAACTGAGAAAATAATGCGACATGCTCTCGGAAAGGCACGAACGTGGATCTGCATCCTGATCACAAGAAAAAGAAGTCCCCACCCAAGAAAGCCAAGAAGGGCGGCAAGGCCATGCTGCTGGGCTTGGGGCTCGACGGCCAGGACGGCCACACCCGCGTGACCAAAGGTCCCAACTTTCAACTCGTGGGCGGATCGAAGGATACTCACGAAGTCATGCAGGAAACGGCGATCAAATTAAATGAAGAGCTCAAGAAGCGCGGACGTCACCTTGAGGAGGTTTCGCCCAAAGAGTTCACAGACATACTGGAAAAGCTAAAATAGAGCTTTCGCGCGTACCCGTCATGCTTTCAGCTCGCGTTTCAGTCCGTCGGTTCACTATAAATTTCAAGTGCGCAGGGGATCAGGGAATGGGAGTCCACTCGATGAACGATCCTCAATGCGCCGGCCTCAGACTGTTCACGGTGATGGTTCTCGCCGGCTCCGTTCTTCACGGCTCGCTCCGCGCCCAAACGCCCGCCGCACCCGCCACTCCGCCCGCCCTGGCTCCGATCGATGAACTGAGCACGCTCAATCAGATTCAAGGCCGCTACGAATCGGTTCATGAACAGGTTTCACCCGCGGTCGTCGCCGTTCAGTGCCGCGGCCAGAAAGCCAGCGGTGGATTCTACGGCACCGGCGTGGTGATTACCCCCAACGGCCTCGTGCTGACCTCCTGCACCGTGGTGCCGCCGAATACGCAACTCGTCCAGGTCCTCTTCACCGATGGCCGCGTGATGGACGCCAAAGTCGTCGAGACCGACAACGTGACCGAGACCTGTGCACTTCAGATCATCCGAGCGCCCGAAGAAAAAGCGCCGCTCCCTTATGTGGAGCTCTGCGACTCCTCGAAAGTTCATGTCGGCGAACTGGCCTACACCGCCGGCAATCCCTTTCACACCATCAGCCGCGACGGCCAGGTGGCGTGGAGCGTCGGGACGATCTCCGGTATCTACAAGATCGCCAGCGCCGACGAACAGAGCCACTACAACGGGCTGGTGCTGGAAACCGACGCGGCCGTCAATCCCGGCTCCGACGGCGGCTCGCTGATCGACGGCAACGGCCGCCTGCTGGGTGTGCTGAGCCTCTGCTTCTGCGAATCGCGCTGGCTGGGCACGGCCATCCCTGCTCACCTGATCAAGAACTCGCTGGCGGTGATGAAGACCGTGCCGCTGGTCGATCCGAAAACGCCGGCCCGCTTCGGTTCGATTGACGACAGCAGCGCTGCCCGCGCGATCCCCGAAGCACTGATCGCGGCCTCCCGCCCCGCCATGATCGCGACGGTGAAGGTGGTCGTGCACCGCAACTTCTCGCAGGCCGTGATGGAGCACAAAGGTTCGCTGGTCTCCCGCCTGCGTCAGCGTCCCGACGCTCCGGTCACCGGCGTGATCATCGATTCCGACGGCTACGTGCTGACCAGCGCCTTCAACGTCGAAGGCGATATCTCCAACATCGAAGTCCAGCTCAGCGACGGGACCACAATGCCCGCCACGCTGCTGGGACGCAACCTGGGGCTCGACATTGCCGTGCTGCGCGTCACGCATCCGCAGGGTCTGCTGCTCCCCGCGATCCCGCTGGCTGGCGAGCCGGATCTGAAGATCGGCCGCTTCATCGCCGTCCTCGGCTACAGCGAAGACGGCCCTCCCACGCACACCTCCGGCATCGTCAGTGCGCTCGGCCGCCTCGACGGCACCGCCGTCCAGACCGATGCGCTGACCAATTACGGAAACTCCGGCGGTCCGGTCGTGGATCTCGACGGCCGCCTGGTCGGCATCGCCTCGCAGGTCCGCCCGCATTTCGACTGGAGCGAGAATTCCGGCGTCGGCTTCTTCACCTCGTCGGACCGCATCATCCAGAGTCTCACCGATCTGAAAGCCGGCCGCGACATCAAGGCGCCCTCGCGCCCCTTCCTCGGCGTCTCGCCCGTCGAGAGCGCCACGGAAGTCCGCGGCGTGAAGTTGGAAGAAGTGATCCCCTCATCGGCCGCCGCCAACGCGCGCCTGCTGCCCGGCGACGTGATCATCGCCGTCGACGGCATGGACACCCATTCCTGGCCCGCGCTGGTCCGCGTGCTCAAAGCTCACAAAGCCGGCGACAACATTGAAATCACCTACCAGCGCGGCAGCGTCACCACCCGCACGCAGACGATCCTGACCACGCGGAAGGACGTCCGATGAGCCATTGCATCCGCATCTCCGCCGCGTGTCTCCTCCTCGTACTGTGCGGAGCGTTCTCGCCGCTCTTCGCCGCAGGCGACAGTGAAGCCGCCTTGATCGCCACCGCGCACAAGGCCGAAGACGAACTCACCCGCACCATCGAGAAAACCAACGCGGCCTTCGTCTTCATCGGCGGCGGCTCGGGAATTCTGGTCAGCGCCGACGGTTATATTCTCACCAATCACCACGTCGCCGGAGACCGCAAGCAGTGGGCAGTGCGCATCCAGGGTACCGGCGCGCTGAGCATGTGCGACCTGATCGGCACGGACCCGGTCGGCGATCTGGCCCTCTTAAAGGTGCGCGACGGCAAGGACCTCCCGTTCGTGGAATTTGGCGACATCACCACCGTCAAGATCGGGCAGCAGGTGCTGGCCGTCGGCGATCCCTTCAAGCTCGCCGACCTGGACGGCCCGCCCTCGGTCTCGCTGGGCACCGTCAGCGCGCTCCACCGTTTTCAAGGCAACTACTCCGACGCGATCCAGACCGACTCGGCCGTCAATCCCGGAAACTCCGGCGGCCCCCTGGTCTCGCTCGACGGAAAACTGATCGGCATCACCGGCCAGATCATGTCCCGCTTCGGCGCGAAGGCCAACACGGGCATCGGCTACGCCATCCCCGTCGATCAGATCGCCCGCTTCTATCCACTGATGAAAGAAGCCGACGGCGGCGTGGTCTACCACGGCACGCTCCCCGACGGCCTGGTTTTCTCCAGCCGCCTGGACGAAACGCAGTCGGCGACGGTGCAAAGTGTCGAGCCCGGTAGCGATGCCGAACGCGATGGCTTCCAGCCCGGCGACCGGATCAGCAGCGCCGACGGCAAACGCGTCTATAACTACGCGCGGCTGATCGGCATCGTCCGCAGTTACCCCGAAAACGCGCTGCTCCCGCTGAGCATCGAACGCAACGGCAAGCAGGTCGCGCTGAAATTGAAGCTGCCGCGCATGCAGCTCTCCCCCGGTCCCAGCTACGTCGCCGCGATTGGCGCCCGCCTGGAACAGGTCAGCGAAGGGCTGCGCATCATCAACACGGAAAAGAACGGCCCGTCGGATAAAGCCGGACTGCTGGCCGGCGACGTGATCGTCCGCATCGACAGCCGCGCGCCATCGCTGGACTTCACCGACATTCTCGCGGGCAAGAAAGCCGGCGAGACGCTGACGGTTTATATCCGCCGCACCGGTCCGGAAGGCGTCTCGACCCGCGCCGTCGCGGTCACTCCGGACCTGACTAAGAAGTAGAGTCTGCCCGAAATATATTGTTTTCAATCAGCCCATTGCCCTGCGACAACGTCTTACTAACATCACTGTAGCTTCATCGTTCCATTCGAAGGCCGGGGCCGGAGGTGTGCGCTGAGCACGACGTCGGATATCTCACCGAACGAGACGCGCAATTCCCTGTCCCGCAGCACGCTCTTCGGCGAGATCGCGCAGAGTCTCGGCGTCGCGACGGCCGAACAGATCACGCATGCCCTCGGTATTCAAGCACACAGCCGCACGCGCAGCCGCCGCATCCGACTGGGCGAAGTGCTCGTTGAGCAAGGTGTCTTCGAAGTCCGCACGATTCAAAAGATCCTGCTGGAGCAACAACGCCGCCGCGAGCGCACCGGCGACGACGGGCCGGTGACCGGCCGCGTGGGACCGTTCGATATTTTGAGAGTGCTGGGCCGTGGCGGCATGGGTACCGTCTACCAGGCTCGCGACCTGAAACAGGACCGCGTCGTCGCGCTGAAAATCCTGGCGCAGAAGTGGCTCAACGATGCGGAATTCATTGCGCGCTTCGAACGCGAAGCGAAAGCCGTCAGCGCGCTGACCCATCCCAACATTGTCCAGAGCTTCGGCTCCGGGCGCCTGTCGTGGCGGCCGTACCTGATGATGGAATTCGTCGCCGGCGAAAGCCTCGGCCACCTGCTCCGCGTCAACCGCCGCCTGGACGAAGTTCAGGCGCTTACCATCGCCCGCGATGTCGCTAGCGCTCTTGGCCATGCCCACGCCCAGGGCATCATCCACCGCGACGTGAAGCCCGACAATGTGCTCATCGCCGAAGATGGCCGCGTCAAACTCACCGACTTCG
Source organism: Planctomycetota bacterium (assembly GCA_038227875.1). Taxonomy (GTDB): domain Bacteria; phylum Planctomycetota; class SZUA-567; order H5-PLA8; family H5-PLA8; genus JBBRPR01. The sequence goes on along the minus strand of JBBRPR010000094.1, from coordinate 14,535 downwards.
GCCTGGCCAAACTGCTTCAGGACACCGATGAACTCACGCGCTCCGGCGTGGCAGTGGGCACACCGCATTACATCTCGCCCGAACAAATTTCCGCCACGCGTCACGTCGACCACCGCGCCGATCTCTACGGACTCGGCGCGATGCTCTACCACATGCTCACCGGCTCCGTCCCCTTTGACGCGCCCAGCAACAATGAAATTCTGCTCAAGCACGTCGACGAGGCTGCGCCCGATCCGCGCACGAAGGTGCCGAACACCAGCGCCGCCTCGGCGGTGATCATCGCGCGCCTGCTGGCCAAACGGCCCGATGACCGCTACGCCAACGCCGCGGAATTGGTCCTCGATCTCGAGCGCGTGCGCACCGATCTCAAACCCGTGCAGTCTGTTCAAAAGGACCCAGCGCCCGCAAGCTCACTTTTTGGTCGGCTTGCCCGCTTTCTTCGCATGCGTTAAAATGTGGCCCGCTAGTTGAATGCGGCCGATACTGTGATCTAATGCCTTTGCAGGTTCCACGTCGTGGCGCTCATGGTGGGGGCGTTGTGGCACCAGCAGGCGAACTCGGTTACACAGGCTGACATCCTTGAGGCCTTCCTAGAATGGCGACACCCAACGCACCACGCCGCGACCTTTTCGGCGATGTGGCTGTAGAAATGAAACTTCTGACCTGGGCGCAGGTTCGTGATGTGCTCAAGCGTCAGCAGAAGTACCGTGAGATGGGCATCCCCATCCGCGTCGGCGAACTGGCGATCGAGATGGGTCTGCTCACTCAGCCTCAGGTCAACCAGACGCTGTCGCTGCAGCGCGACAAGCGCAAGGAACAGGAAGCCGCGTCGCCGCCTCCGCCGCAGGAAGAAAATGTTGATTTTCAGGAACCGGAGGAAGGCCAGCCCTTCCAGCTCGCCCACTTCCGCCTTGAAAAGCGTCTCGGCGGCGTGATGGGTGTGGTCTACGGCGGCATCGATGAACTCAACGGCATCCCCGTCGCCTTAAAGGTGCTGCCCAAACATCTGTCGCACGACAAGGCCTTTGTCGACCGCTTCAAGCGCGAAGTCCGCGCGACCAGCACACTGGCGCATCCCAACATCGTCAACATCTACGAGGCCGGCGTCGAGAACGGCGTCTTCTTCCTCGCCATGGAATTCGTCGACGGCGAAACGCTCAACCAGCGCCTGCGCCGCGACGGACGATTGAGTGAAGCATTGTCGCTCTACATCGGTCGCGAAGTGGCCAAGGGACTCGCCCACGCCCATTCGCACGGCATTCTGCACCGCGACGTGAAGCCCGAGAACATCATGATCGCCAAGGCTGGCGCGGTAAAACTCGCCGACCTGGGTCTGGCCAAGTTCCTCGAAGACAGCCAGCGCATCACGCAGGACGGCATTGCCGTGGGTACGCCGCATTACATTTCACCCGAGCAGGCCCGCGCGCTGAAAGAGACCGATCACCGCACGGATTTGTACAGCCTTGGCGCGACGCTCTTCCACATCGTTACCGGCCGGCTGCCCTACGAAGGCGACAATGGCGCGGAAGTGATGAAGCGCCACGTTTTCGAGGCGTGCCCCGATCCGCGCAGCGTCAAGCCGGACATCACGCCGGGAATCGCCGACATGATCGTCAAGCTGATGGCCAAGAACCCGGCGCACCGCATCCAGACCGCCGCGGAACTGGCGACGCAAATCGACGCGCTGATGAAAGCGCTGCCGGGCGGAGGTTCCGATCAATCCCGCAGTAAGATCAGTCCGCCGCGCCGGAAGTTCGATTAGCCCGGCCGCATGGCGCTCATGGATTATTCCAGCGCCGACGGCGACGCCTACCACCGCGAACGCCACAAGGAGTTTCTCGAAAGCCCCACGCTGACCGCTGCGTGGTCCGCGTTCATCCACCGCGTCTACTTTCACGATCTACCCAAAGGCGCGGCTCTGTTGGAAGTGGGCGCCGGGCTCGGCACGAATCTGCTGAGCATCAAGGAGCACGCCGATGTCTACGCCGTTGAACCCTCCGCCGCCGCGCGAGAAGAATGTGCCCGCCACGGCCTGCGCGCGTTTGCCAAGCTCGCCGATCTGCCAACCGGCCAGCGCTTCGATTGCATCCTGATCCGCCATGTGCTCGAACACGTTCAAGATCCGCGCGCGATGCTACTGGAGGTGCAGCCGCTGCTGAAATCGTCCGGTCAACTGATTATCGCGCTGCCGTCCGAGCCGCCCTTCGCCGCGCCAGACCCGGGAGACATCGACCACCATTTATACAGTTGGAACCGCCAGACCATCGCCAACCTGCTGGCGGATTGCGGCTACACCGTCGTCGCCGCGCGCCTGAACTGGCGCAACGGCCGTCGATTGTTCCTGCCGCTCTACAAAATGTTCGGCATCGGCGCCTATGCTTTTGCGCTGCGTACGCTGGGGTGGGTGAGGCGGTATTGCGAGATCGTGGTAGTGGCGAAGATTGGGAAGTAATATGCAAACAAGCCGATCGCCAATTAACCGCTGTTCATTCCGCATCCATCGATCATAATTCATAGTAGTAGCGGACATTCATCACTCATCATTCATAACTCTGCGTTTCGAAGCCATGCCGATTCCCGAATCACTCCAAACCCAATTCGACGCGCTGCCCGATGCGCCGGGTGTCTACATCTACAAGGATGAAAAGGGGCGCGAGATTTATGTCGGGAAGGCGCTCTCACTGCGCAAGCGCGTGCGGCAGTACTTCGACGACAAGCGGCCGTTCGATCTCAAGACCGCCGACCTCGTCGCGCGCATCCGCGCGATCGACTTTGTGGAATGCGATTCCGAAGTCGAAGCGTACCTGCTCGAAAACCGGCTGATCAAGGATCTGCAGCCGAAGTTCAACATGCGCTTGAAGAGCGATGTGAGCTACCCCGTCGTTGAAATCACGGCGGAAGAATTTCCGCGCGTGATGGTCACGCGCGACCGGACCAACAAGAGCAGCAAGTATTACGGCCCATTCGTCAGCGCCAGTTGGCTGCGCGAAGCGCTGCGCGTATTGCAGCGTGTCTTCAAGTACCGCACCTGCAATCTGGACATCAAACCCGGCGACCCGAAGAATAATTTTTACCGGCCGTGCCTGGAGTACCACATCGGCCGCTGCAAAGCGCCGTGCGCCAACCGCCAGACCGTCGACGATTACAAGGCCGACATGCGCCGCCTGGGGCTGTTTCTGCAAGGTAAGTCCGGCGAAGTCGCGAAGGAACTCGAACGCGAAATGAAACTCGCCGCAAAAGACCGGCGCTACGAAGATGCCGCGGCGATGCGCGATACGCTCAAGGCACTGCGCAGCCTGCGCGATCGCGGTTCGCTCGACGACGGCCTCGAACCGGGCGTGCTCCACATTGATCCCAAAGACGGCGTGGCGCAGTTGCAGGAGAGCTTGAAACTCGCGCAGCCGCCGCGCCATATCGAGGGCATCGACATCGCCCATCTGCATGGCGGAGAGACGGTCGGCTCGCTGGTCAGCTTTCTCGACGGGTTGCCGACGCGCGAACAGTACCGGCGCTTCAAAATCAAGACCGTGCAGGGCGTCGACGACTTCGCCAGCATCCGCGAAATCGTGGCGCGCCGCTACGGGCGACTGGTCCGCGAAGGCTCGACGCTGCCGGACCTGATCCTGATCGACGGCGGCATCGGCCAGTTGCACGCGGCGCTCGATTCGCTCAAACTCATTTTTCTGCCGGACAATGAGCAGGCAAAAATTCAGCCCGATGCCGCGCCGCTGCCGAAGCGGGCGATGCCCTGTCTGGCCTCTCTGGCAAAGAAGGAAGAGATAATCTACACTTTGGACCATCCTGACGGTCTGCGCCTGCCGCGCCGCTCGCCGGGATTGCGGATGCTGCAATACGTGCGCGACGAAGCCCACCGCTTCGCGCGCCACTACCATCACATATTACGGCGCAAGAGGGTCATGGACGAATGAGCCGCGGAGTGGACCTCGACGCCATCGGCATCTCGCCGGCTCCGGATCTGGCGGAGCTAGAAACACTGATCGCCGCGGGTGCCACGGAGCGCGGCTTCACGCGGCTGGCGTCCATCGACGACGTGCTGCTCGACATGCTGATGGAGTGGCACATCGAGGGCGAACGTTGTGTGGCGATCGGCGAGCCGGTGAACAACTGGCGCGTGGTTTACGACACGCAGTTCAGTCACGGCGCGCTGGCCGACGCGATCGCGCGTGGACTTCCCGGGTCGCTGGTGTTTCAGGTCAATCTGCAGGAGCAGGTCGATTTGACGCTGCGCATTCTGCGCGGCGAACGGACGATCTACGAATACTCCAACGGGCCGGGCTTCTTCAACTGGGGCCGCTGCCTCGGGCAGAACGAACCGGCGCAGCTTTCGCGGACGGAATGCGCGATCCTCGCGGAGGCGCTCGGCCATCCCGAAAAACTCGCCGAGGTGGAAGACCTGTTCAAGCTGATCGTCGCGAAGAAACCGGGCGAGGACATCGGGACGCGCGGCCGCAAAAAGGGCGGCGTCTACGATGCAGTTCAGGGCGTCGCCACGATTGCCGGACTGCCGCGCTTGTATCGCTTCTTCGAAGGCTGGATGAAATCGAATCTCGACTGGGACGAAGACAAGGTCGCCAACGTGCTCGCGTTCCGGAGAGCGCCATGATTTCGCGCGACACGTCGCCGGAAATGGAACAGATGCAGATCGATCTGCTGCGCAAAGCAGGTCCTGCGCGGCGGCTGCAACTGGCAGCGCAGCTCAGTGACATGGTTTGGAAGGCGTCGCGTCATGCGGTCGACCGCTACTATCCACAGGAGACAACCGAACAGCGCGACACGCGATTCCTGACTGAAATCTATGGCAAGGATCTGGCGGAACGATTCGTTGCGTTCCGGCAGAGGAAACTGGGGCTAACTCGCGAAAGAAATCCCATGTCTCAGGAAATCTATCAGGTCACAATTCAAGTGGTGAACGTGCTGGAGGGTCTCGGGGTCGCGTATGAAATCGGCTGCTCGCTGGCCAGTTCCGTGCATGGTGTACCGCGTTCAACGCTTGATGCGGATATTGTCGCCAATCTTCAGCCCAACCACGTTGCAGCATTTGTGCAGGGTCTCGGAGATCAGTTTTACGCCGATGAGCAGATGATCGAGAAATCCGTCCGCGCGCGAAAGAGCTTCAACATCATTCATCTCGATACGATGTTGAAGCTCGACATCTTCGCGCTGAAGGACACGGCCTTTTCGCACGTCGAATTCTCGCGGCGCGTCCTGGCGCACTTTCCGGATGCTAATGGTCCGCTGCTCTGGCTGAGCAGTCCCGAGGACATCATTCTCCATAAATTGATGTGGTATGCCGAGGGCGGGGAAGTCGCGATGCGCCAATTTCAAGATGTGCTGGGCGTGCTGCGCATGGTTGGCGAGTCGCTCGATAAAGAGTATCTCGCGAAGTGGTCCGTGACCTTGGGCGTGCAACCTTTATTGGAACGCGCGCTGCGGGAATCCGGGAAACCGAATGGGTAATCCAAAATTCAATCGAGTAAATTCCGCGCTGGCCAGTTGAGTCGCATACCTTTGTGCCCAAAGGCACAAAGGTATGGGTCATTAATCAGGCTAATGATCTATTGGTCATGGGCTGGACCGTGCAGACTGAAATGAGTTTCAAAAGGGAGATCGCACTATGTTTCGTCTTCGTTTGGTTGCGTGTTCCATCGTTGTGCTGCTCCTTGTGCGCCCTGCAATCGCGGCGGAAATTCCGCCGGTTTCGGATGCGCTGAAGGCGGTCATGGCGGCGCTGCCCGAAGAGGCGCGGCCGCAGGAAATGCGGCGCGCGGAAAACGGCGCGACGTACGCGCTGCTGCCCAACGGGCTGGAACTCATCGTGCTGGAAAAACACAGCGCGCCGGTGCTGACCGTGCAGGGCTGGGTGCGCACGGGCGCGATCCACGAGAACAAATGGATGGGCGCGGGCATCAGCCACTACGCCGAACACATGATGTTCAAAGGCACGACCAAGCGGCCGACCGGCGTGCTCGACCAGGAAATTCGCGGCGCGGGCGGTGACGACAACGCGTACACCAACAGCGAACGCACCACTTATCACATGACCGCGGCCGCCGAAGGTTTCGATACCGCGTTCGCCGCGCTGGCGGACATGCTGATGGATTCCAAGATGCCGCCGGACGAAGGCAAGAAGGAACACGGCGTCGTCTACAAGGAAATCGAACGCTCGATCAACACGCCCGACTCGGTGCTCAACGATGTCTTCCAGCGCCTGATCTACCAGGTCCATCCGTACGGCGTGCCGGTGCTGGGCTATCCCGAACGTTTCAAGGAAGTCACACCCCAAGACGTCTTCGCGTACTACCAGCAGCGCTATTCTCCGCAGATGACCACGTTCATCTGCGTGGGCGATGTCGACACGGCCAAGGTCCTCCCGACGATGGCCAAAACGCTGGGCGCGTGGAAGCGCAAGAGCGTCGATCCGGTCGTGGTTCCGGAAGAGCCGCCGCAGGTCGCGCCGCGTTTTGTGAAAGTTTCGCACCCGCTGTGCGAGATTCCGAAAATCATGATCGGATTTCCGTCGGTCTCGACGCGCGACAAGGATATGTACGCGCTCGATCTGCTGGCCAACATCATCGGCGACGGCCGCGCCAGCCGCCTGTACCAGGAAGTGAAGGACAAGCAGAAACTGGTCGTCGACATCGGCGCGTACGATTACACGCCGATGTATGCCGGCTACTTCGGCGTGATGGCCACGGCCGAAGACGACAAGGTCGACGCCGCGCGCGATGCGATTTTGAAAGTGATCGAAGCGACGAAGACCACGCCGCCGACACCCGAGGAACTCGCGCGCGCCAAGCGCAAGATGTACACGTCGCACGTCTTCGCGCAGATGACCGTCGAAGGTCTGGCCGAGGACATTGGCAGCGGCTGGTTCACGGCCGGCGATCTCGACTTTTCCGCTCACTACACCGAAAGGATGCAGGCCGTCACCGCGGAAGATGTGGTGCGCGTCGCCAACAAATACCTGACGCCGGAAAGGCTGAACGTCGCGATCATGGTCAGCGCGCCGAAAGCCGAGGGCGAAAAGCCTGCGGCGGAGCTCGCTCCAGCAGTGAAGCCTGCCGGAAAAATGCCCGGCGATTTGAACATCGCGAATCTCCAACTAGAGCTGCAGGAACTGCAGAAGAATCCGAACGTTGAGAAGGCCACACTCCTGGTCGATAAATCGGTCTTCGAATTCACACTCAAACCCTCCGGCGTCCGCGTGGTGCTGAAGGAAGATCGTTCGCTGCCGGTGCTCAATCTGTCCATCGCCGCTCTGGGAGGCACGCGCTGGGAACCGGCGGAGCTCGCCGGCTCAGGGAATTTGATGGCCGAGATGCTCGACCACGGCACGGCCAAGCGGAACAAGCTCCAGATTTCGCAGGCGAGCGAAGACCTCGGCGCATCGCTCTCGGCGTTCAGCGGCAAGAATTCGTTCGGCGTCGAAGTCAGCGGTTTGAAGCAGGACGCGACGAAGCTGGTGGAACTCGCGGCGGAGTGCATGCTGCAGCCGTCGTTCCCGGCCGAAGAATTCGAGACACTGAAGTCGGACACGTTGCAGCGCATCGCGGAGGAAGACGAATCCCTGTTCTCGATCGCCGGCAAGGTGCTGCGCCCGATGCTCTACGGCACGCACCCGTATTCGCGGCAGGTGCTCGGCACGACCGAGACGGTGAAAAAGGTGACGCCCGACGATCTGAAGAAGCTCCACCAAGCCTGGGTGAAGCCGGAGAATCTGGCGATCTCGTTCGTCGGCGATTTGAAGGCGGCCGAGGCGGCGGAGCTGGCGCTGAAGTCGTTCAACGGAATGAAGACCGGCGAATTCAAAGCGCCGACCGTGCCGCCGATGCCGGACCTGACCGGCGGCAAGACCGGCGAGGCATCGAAGGCGGACATCACGAATGTGATCCTGGAACTCGCGTTTCGCGGCGTCGACTTGAAGAATCCGGACCGCGAAATTCTGGATCTGCTCGCGTCGGATCTGTCGGGACTCGGTGGGCGCTTCTTCGTCGCGATCCGCGAAAAGCAGGGCACCGCGTATACCGTCGGCGTGAACAACGATTCGCAGTTGGACGGCGGCGGCATCGTCTTTTTCATTCAGACCGATCCGCAGAATATCGAGACGTCGCTGGCGACGATGTGGGATCAGGTCAAGCAGCTCCGCACCGACGCGATTCCCGACAAGGAACTCGATTCGGTCAAGAGCTACATGAGCGGCACGGAAGCGATCGAACTGCAGAACCAGAGCGAACTGGCCAAGAGCCTGGCGCTCTCGCAGCTGTACAACGAAGGCGCGGCGTACCTCTTTGGCCGCCGCGCGCGGTTGGCGAACGTGACGCCTGCGCAGGTCAAGGCGGCGGCGATCAAGTATCTCGATCCGAATAATTTTGCGAAGGCGCTGTTGAAGCCGAAGGGGAAGGACTGAGGACTGAGGACTGAGGACTGAGGACTGAGGACTGAGGACTGAGGACTGAGCATTGCAGTTGAGCAAGTTCGATGCGCACTAAATAGGAATCGAAGCTTTTTCAATAATGGACACGCGTCTCTTTAAAATCGTGCTGGCGGTGCAGGCGTTTTTTGCGGCGGCGTTGATCATTGTGGGCTTGATCTCACGTGAGAACCGGCGCGTGGAGTATCTCGACCAGACGCGCCGGATCACTTCCGGCCAGGCGACGGGCGACGAGTACACGAAGCTGGCGTCGCGAATTTTGAGCGCCGACGCGGTGACCGTACGCGCGCTTTACGGGCCGCCAATGCAGCGCGCGACGGAGATCGACGTCGGCTCGAGCAAGCCCGAGCACCGCACGGGCACGTTCTGGATTTACTACCCGGCCGACGCGCATGGTTATCCGCTCGACTTTGACGCGATTGGAAAGTTAAGCGGCCCGGTCTCGTGTTTTGTGGTGAGCTTCGAAGACGAACGCGCGGACGGGCAGTTGCTGACGGTCGTGCATCCGGTGAAAGCAAGATAGCGCGTCGGGTTTGCGTCGTGCTGTTTGTAGTCCGGGCGGCTCGCCCGGACCACGAAAACTCCGGGCGTGACGCCCGGACTACAAACGACCGAAGTGCTTGCAGACGAAGTCGGTCTGGCGTTTCCAGATCGCCGGGGGCATCGGCGAGCAGTGGACCATTTCGGGGACTTCCAAGTATTCGACGTTCAACCCGTGCTTGCGCATCCGCGGTACGAGCTTGTCTGAATGGTTGGCCTTGGTCACGCCGTAGTCCTGGACGCCGTGGATGATCTGGTAGGGGATGTCGGGCATTTGCGCGGCCTGCGTGACGGGGCAGTGTTCGGCGATCAGCGCCGGCATTTTTTCCGTGTAGCCGCGGAAGGCAAAGTGGATCGTGCGCGGCACGTCCGGGCGTTCGTGGAAGGCGTAACTCAGATCGCAGACGGGGCAGTTGACGGCGCAGGCCGCGATGGGTCGCCTGGCGTAGCGCGTGTAAATCAGCGCGCATTGCCCGCCCATGCTTTCGCCGGTGGAGATCAGCGGGACGGAGTCTTTCAGCTTGTAGACGTCGTAGATGGAATCGACGAGCGTGTCGATGAAGTCGCGCGTCTGCCGGTTCATCCAATTCCATGCGCCGTAGTAGGGATGAACGACGAGCCCGCCGGCCTCGGCGAACGCGAGTTCCTGCATGGTCGGCTCGTGTTTCATTTCAATCCGGCCGAGCCCATGAAACCAGAGCACGACGCCGCGGATCGGGCGCTTCTTTTTGAGGTAGGCGTCGCCGATCCAGGCGACTTCGCGGAGGGTGGTTTTGGTCATGATTTATTCACATCCGCCGTAGTGGAAAATCCATGCTCGTTTAGAAACACAAGTAGCTCCGGCAATCGCGGAACAAGGTAATTGTATTCGTTCATTCGAAATGGGCGCGCGCCGGAGAGCATTTCCTTAACCAAGGTTTCGGACGATTCGCCTGCTGGCATTTTCGAGATTGCAAACGCGCGAAGAACTCGCATGCAGCGCATCTGCTGAGGTGACCCGATCTCCGCGCCGAACCATTCTTCGGACGGCATATCGGCAACTAGTTTGAACGCACCCCTCCGAATCGCGATCAGCGCATGGGGAAGCGCCAAATTCCCCATTTGATCGATTGGAGTCAGCGCAAACGCTTCGTCGTAGGCATGCTCCGCTACGGCCAATTCGGAATTCAGAGCATGAAGCTGGGCACAGGCGGTGGGCACAAAAGGGAGCCGTGGAATTTCCGTCACTTTCGAACACTCGTCCAGCAGCTTGGCTGCCCGATCAAAACGGCTCTGCTGCAGCGCAACCAGGGCGAGATTGTATTTCATTAGGTAAGAGCCATTCATCTCGGCCAGCAATTTTGAAAAAAGCGTTTCGGCTTCGTCCAGCCTTCCGGCATTAAACAACGCCGCTGCATCATTACCTTTCTGGTGAACCGAGAAATTTCGCTTCAACAGCTTCCAGAGAATTAAAATCAAAAGCACACACACAGTCGCCAAAGTCAAAAACGGAGCCGATATAAGAATATCGGCGATTTGCGGTTTGATTGAGGGCGGTTGATAGGACTGCGAAGTGCGATGCGTCTTCATGCCAAAGATGATGGCCAGCACAAAACCGATCAGAATGATTGCCAGCAATAGGATCGATGAACTCCCCGCCTTAGGCAACGGTTTAGGCGGGGCGTCGGAATCAGACATGTTTGCCCTTGAGTCGAGCAGTCAAAATAATAAATGACAGGGTTACTTCGCGCCGACTTCCGTCAAAATCTTCTTCAGCGCATCGACGGCGGTCTTGAACAGCGTCGCGCCGGTGAAACCCTGGAACTGGCCAGCAGCGCTGAGGTGCGGCTCCAAGGAGATGTAGCCTTTCCAGTCGGTCGCGAAGGCGTCCTGCAGGATCTCCTTCACGTGGCCGTCGCCCTGGCCGACGGGGACCACACCGTGGCCGTGCTTCACGTCCTTGGCGTGGATGTCGACGGTGAGTTTCTTCAGCTTGCCCCACGCCTTCATCAGGTCGTCTTTGCATTCGACGTAGTTGCCGAAATCGAACGCGTTGCGGACGTTGGGCATGTTGATGTGTTCGAGCACTTCCAGCTGGCGGTCGGAGATGTCGCCGTAGATGCCCTTCTCGTTTTCGACGACCAGGTTGATCTCTTCCGATTTGGCCAGATCGGCCAGCGCCTTCATGCGGCGCAGCACTTCGGCCTTGTGCTTGGTCGGGGCGTCGCCTTCCGGAATGTAAAACGAGAAGATGCGGACGACCTTGGTTTCAAACGCCTTGGCCAGCTTCATCGCCTTCTTCAGGCGTTCGAGTTCCGGTTCGAACGGATCGGTGACTTTGATTTTGCCGATGGGCGACCCGATGCACGAAAAGCGGATGCCGCGGTTGAAGAACTGCGTCTTCATCAACTTCACCTGGAAGTCTTCGAACTCCATCACGTTCTTGCCGTTCGCCCCGCGCATCGCACAGGCGGTGATGCCATTCTCGAGCAGGTGATCCATCTGCACCTGAATGTCCGGCGCGATTTCGTCAGCGAAGGCAGAAAGTCGGTAAGGCATGGTTATCCCCTGTGTGCGGCCCGGTTCAGTTCGAAGGCAATTTTGAATTTTGAATTCTTAATTGCTGTGGCTGCGTTTCTAATTCAAAATTAAGAATTCAAAATTCAAAATTTGCTCGGAGACAAAGCCTTCCACCTACTCCTTCAGCTCCACGTCCCAGTACGCTTCTTCCAGGAAGCGTTCCCACGACGGCTTGCAGGCGCGGCCAAGTTTCACGCCGACGCGCGTGGCCCACTGCGGCTTGATCGGGCGGCGGGCGAGCTTCATGTTGATTTCGGTGGGCAGGCGATCGCCCTTGCGCATGTTGCATTTGATGCAGGCGAGGACGATGTTCGTCCAGGTGCTCGTGCCGCCGCGGCTGCGCGGGGTAACGTGGTCGAGCGTCAGTTCGCTGCGGTCGAAGCGGCGGCCGCAGTACTGGCAGGTGTTCTCGTCGCGTTCGAAAATGTTGCGGCGGCTGAAACGCACCTCTTTGCTGAAACGCCCGTTGAAGACGCTAAGCACGATGACTTCGGGCACATTAAAGGAGACGGTGGCGGATTGAATGCGGTTACCCGACTTCGCTTCGCGCGTCGCTTCGATCCAGCCTTCAAAATTATACGTGGAGTAATCGTCGGGAGCGACGATGCGGGCGACGTCCTGGTAGACGAGAGTCAAAGCGCGGCGCACGGTGGCGACGTTAACGGCCACCCACGAGCGATTTAGAACCAGCACTTTGTCAGAGAGAATCGCTTCCATGCTGCTCCTCGAGAGGTCTGCACGGTTTGTATTCTTTTAGTATATTCTTTGGCATCGTCAAGCGAAGGGGCTGGGAACTGCTATTGCGGATTTCGGATTGCGGATTACGGATTAGATCGGGATTGAACACGGGCTATTATCACGCGGTCTTGCGTTTCTCGGATTTGCATTCGATCGCTAATCCGCAATCCGCAATCCGCAATAAATCGTCTCACCTTGCGTCATAAATAATCGGACAGCGCTGCGGATCCCCGAGACTATTCGTATAGGGGTCGTCCTTCGCGGCTTTTGATTTCTCCGTGCGCAGGTGGATGGCGAAGCTGCGGCGCGCGGCGTTGGACGTGTTCTGGCCGCTGCCGTGGACGGTAAGTCGGTGATGGAAGCTCACGCCGCCGGGCGGCAGGATCGCTTCGACTTCTTCCCATTTGCCGCCGGTGCCGACTTGGGCTTGGAGTGCGCGGCGCATCTCGTCCATGTTGCTGCTGAAGAAATCGCCGCCTTCCTTCTCGCCCCAGTGATGCGAGCCGCGGATCAGCTTCATCGGTCCCGACTGCGCGGTGACGTCGCTCAGCGCGACCCACGCGGTGAAGACTTCGCCGTCCCAATACTTCCAGTACTGGCGGTCCTGGTGCCAGCCGACGCTGTTCTTCTCCAGCGTGGAGCTCGGCGGTTTGTAGAGCAGTTGCGTCGCCCAGACCTGGACCATTTTTGCGCCGGTGATCTCCGCCGCGAGCTTGCCCAGCGCGGGGTGTGAGATCAGTTCGTGGATCGTGCGGTCGCTGATGTGCGTCTCGTTCAGCTTGCGCAGCGCCGTCGGGCTGTCGCCGGGATTCCACGAGCGCCATGGCACCGGCACGCCGGTCTCGTACTTGCAGTTCATCACGTCGTCCATGTGCTGAACGGCACGCGCCACGAGCTCCGCGGGAATCACCGCCGACGGCGAGAGATACAACCCGTCCGCCTCAAACTGAGCGCGCGGTGAAGCGATAGCCGTCTGCATGGTCAATTTTCCTTGAGCGAGATTAAAAAGTTGCGGATTGCGAATCCAATCCGCAATCCGCAATCCGAAATCCGCAATGCTGTTTTCTTACTCTTCCACGAACGCCGGCTGAGCCACATGGACCTTGGCGCGGATGCCGGAGACCATCAGGCATTCGCGGCCCAGCGACTGTCCGCCGGTCTGCTTGTTCTCGGGGTTGCGGTAGCCAACGCGAACCAGGCGGCGCATCTTGTTGGTCTTGTTGATGCGGGAGCCGTGAATCGTGTTGATCTGGAAGACGACCACGTCGCCGCGCTTGGCCGGGACCGGCACGGTGTCTTCCAGACTGAACTTGTTCGTCGGCAAGTGCGGCGTGCACGGGCCTTCGGGCGTGCGGGTGATGTGCTCCAGCGAACCGAGCTTGTGCGAGCCATCCATGAAGCGGATGCAGCCGTTGTTGTCGTCGGTGTCGTCGAGATGGACGAGCACATCGACGTAGCGGCCGTCGTCGTGCTGATAAAACGCCCAATCCTGATGCATCGGGAACGGGTGGCCGGTCTCCGGCGGCTTAGCGTGCAGGGTGCTGTGGTGAAGTTCGACGTTCGGTCCGAGAAGATCGACCATGGCGCCGACGAGGCGTTCGTTGACGACAGCCTTGCACCAGGACTGCGCCAGGAACTGGAGATCGTGGAGCGCGATCAGCTTGGACTTCTTTTCGGTCTCCGCATCCATATAGACTTTGCGCCACGGACCGGTCCAACCGGCTTCGTTGCTGGCCCAATTCTGGATCAGGTTTTCGAGTTCGACGTCCATCGCATCGATTTCCGTCTTGCTGAAAACCTGGGGGATGCGCAGGTAGCCGTGTTCTTCGTAGAAATCAACCTGTTCGCGGGTCAGCATGGGGGGAACGTCTCCTAGTTTGATTTTCGGCCAGAAGCGCCGTCGGGTTCGAAATCCAGTGCACGTGCGACACGGATATCAATACCCCGGTCCTGAGGGGATGGCAATGTTGAGGATTAGACGCGGTTGTTTGAAATTCGGACAGGAACGGAGTCATTGGTCATTGGGTATTGGTCATTTTTCATTTGTCATTTACGGGGAGCGGGAGACACGGATTTTGGCCCGACCTCACGCTCTCCGTAAATGAAAAATGACCGATGACCAATGACCGATGACCGATGACCAATGACCAATGACCAATGACTCCGTTTGTTACGCGCCAGGATCGCTGCTGTAAATATTATCCTTGTCATCCGTGACGCCATCGCCATTCGTGTCGGTATTGTTC
>JBBRPR010000093.1:0-22730 GCA_038227875.1 Planctomycetota bacterium | reverse complement strand
TGGACATGGATTCGGGCGCGGTGCTCGCGGTAACGTTGCAACATGCGGATTTGGGCGACACCACGACGATCTATCAGACGGTCACGCAGGCCACGGAGAATTTAGAGGAACTGGCGCAAGATCCGCGGTACGAGAAAAAAACCAACCCGTACGTAGAAGCGGTGGTGACGGACAAGGGCTATCACAGCAATGAAGTATTGACGACACACGCAGACGCCGAAATTCGAACGTATATCAGCGAGCCGTTAAAGCCACCGTTTTTGCTCTTTTTCGCGCTATTGAAGTTGGGGGTGTCTGGGAATGGCCCTTTGCGACAACTCGCCACTCCGCGCCGTCAAGCAACGGGCCTGGGTTGCGACAACAACCGGCCGCGTAACTTGAACGCAAATGATGATTCTTCAACGGGCTGTTATGGGTCCCCTTACTGTTTCGAGGGAGCGAGGTTTATCCGACCAGATGGATTTCGTCCGCATTTGCAACGCCCCTGTTTGGTGCATTGCGGCAGCGTAAAGACGCTGCCGAGCGTGCGCTCCATGGCCGAGCAGGCCAACGCATCGCCCATGCGGACAACAGCGGTGTTAGCAGAATTGTGAATAGGTTGACAGTCGCACGAATTGATTCAAACGAGCGCGTGTTCACATTAAAACAAAAATAGGTAGGCGGGCGAGGGCGGGGACGGTCTCCGCACCGCCCACAGCGGACCGCTCTTTAGCCCGCCATAGGAATTTAGAATGCCCGATATCCCCGACGAGGAACTCCGTCCCTGTACGTCATGCTGGGAATAAAAAACCGGCGAGCATTTCTATCGCGGTCGCGTCGGTCGTAGGACGGTTTGTGTTCTGTGCATGCGGAAATTCGAGAACAAACGAGCAAAGCAGCGATACGTGGATATGAAACTCGATCCCCGCTTTCGCCGAATTCGCCGAGAGGCTAACGCTCGATACAAACTGCGGAAACGGAGGGATGAGAAATGACGAACGTTAGAAAGAAATGTAATCGCTGTTTCAAAAGGTTGAGTGAGTCCAAATTCCCGTCAAACGGCGTGGGCGGTCGTCGCCGCCAGTGTGTTTTCTGCATGCGGGAAATTAATCGGGTATGGCGTGCGGCGAACAAGGCGCGCGTCGTATCTTACAACAAAGCGCGGCCACCGAGATCGGAGAACTAATGAAACATCTTGCATTAATTCTCCTCATTTTCACATCGCGGTGTTTCGCCATGCTAAACGGCAGCGCGACCGTATCGCCCGATGCCCCTTTTTCCAAAGGCCCACCCAAGCCCGATCCCAGGCCGCCAGGCCGCAAGAGCGGCGACGACTATGGCACGAAGCCTTCGTTCCATCGACGAAGTTCACGCCGCGCGGCTGCCTGAAAGGTGCCCGGCTTGCGGCGGCGGTAACGGATACCATCTCAGGATCATTGTGTCCGTCACGTGAACTCTAAATAGCGTTTCCTGGTAGTAATTGATTTCCATGAATTGACCACTACGTTGTTCATCGGCCAACCATACAATTCGCAAACACCATCACTTTCCAGGTGGGCCAACGCGAATAGTGGTTGGAACGAGATTCAAGCCAACGATGCCACCTGTCACGATTGTCAGCGCCACGACCGTGGGTAATCCATAAAATTTCAAGCGGACATCGAAGCCAACAAGATCAACGCTGCGATGTTTCAAGATTTATGTTACAAGTCGCCAAGACCGCGGGCAATAAGCATGTGCATTTCCCGTCGCTCCGGTTGCCAAGCCCGAAGCCCACAATCCAATAAGAAAGTGCATGTTATTGATAACCTTGAGCATCGAAATAACGGCCGGGGCGTTGGACTTTTGGTGTAAAGAACATTGAACGCCACGAAGATCCAATGCGGTGCGGCGCGGCCATTCCCACGAGCCGAAGAATCAACAGGATTGCACGTGTGTCAATGCTACTCAAAAGTCCCGCGCGCTGCTAAAATCTGGCGACGCCAAGGATCGCATCAAGAGAGGAGTTTGTTATGGAAACTATGAGAAAGATAGGTGTCATGTGTCTAGTTGCACTTGCGATTCTACAGTCGATATCTGTTGCCGCCGAAAGCCCAGCGCAGCCGGCTGATGAGGGCTGGCCGCAGTTCGGCGGGCCGAATCGGGATAGCGTGGCGGCGAACAGCCCGAAACTGGCGAACTCATGGCCGAAAAACGGACCGGCACTGGTCTGGAAAAGTGACCTGATCCCCGGTTATACCCAGGGTGGCTGCAGCGGCCCCGTGGTGGCAGACGGAAAGGTGTTCGTCTACGCAACGGCAAAGAAACCTGTGGGGGGTGGGGCGGCTTACGATATCTTCACGCCAGATGCGCTGGCCTCTGCAGGATGGCTGCCGGGATTGCCGGAAGAGCTGTCAAAACGGATTGAAGCGGCTCGTCTTTCCCCAGAACACCCGATGCCGGAAGGCGCCAGTTTTTCCTGGTGGGAGATTCGTAACGAGGTGGAACGAAATAAGGCTGCGGATGAATATCTGGCCAAATCGCCGGAGTTGGACAAATTCATCCGGGATTTCATCGCCACCTTGACCCCGGAGGAGGCGCTTAAATATGGCGCCTATATTCGATATCGCTTCTGCGCAAGACCAAAATTGGACTGGAACGCTAATAACGGGCTGACCCGTGTTGCGCTCGTCGAATTGGAACAGTCGCGGGGACAGAAGTTTGCCACCGTGCTGGAGTCGTGCGCTCCGGTGGGTGCTGCCTGGGTCAAGGGCGGAGTGCAGACGCCCGTGTTCTCTAAGTACATGATTGTCGACAAGTTTCTAAAGAGCGCATTTGAAAAATCATTCACGCGTGTTGATCAACTGACCTGTCTGGATGCTGCCACGGGAAAGAAACTCTGGGCAACGGAAATTCCGATGGATGACAGAACCTTGGCGTGGTTCGGGACCTGTGACGACAGCATGTGGTTTCAAAACCTCGGGGCATGCGGTACGCCGGCCGTCGCGGCTGGCCGCTGCTATTTTTCTGGATTCACCGGGCTCTACTGTCTGTCTGCCAAGGATGGCGCCATCCTGTGGAAAGCCAGCGTTCCGCCAACGCAGGCCTCTGTGCTCGTGTGCGGCGGTGTGGTGTATTTCGCTGGCGTGGCCTACCGCGCCGACACCGGCGCGGAGCTCTGGCGAACCCCGCTCTGGAAGAAGTGCCGGGACGCCAACACCTCGCCAGTGCTCTGGCGCGCGGACGGCAAGGACTATGTCGTGGATGTGAACGGCGGTTCCTCCACGCTCTTGTGTCTGGACCTGCAGACCGGCAAAGAAGCGTGGACGTGTAAAGTCTTTTCCCGCGGATGGGTTCCTAACTGGTTTGCCTTGCGGCGCGATGGGGATCTTTTAACAGCCGGGGGCACAGTCTACCGGATGAGCCCGACGGCGGTGACGCCGGTGCAGACGACCGTGGATGGCAAGCCTGTCATGAACGGCGGCATTATTGATCAGGGGTATCTCTTTCAGGAAACCCATCCCGGGGAAGGACGACACCTGAAGAACCAGGGAGTGAACTGCTGGGATCTGAAGACCGGGGAAGACAAATGGAACTGCGATGTTACGGCCAAGGACTTGAAAGGCGTGATGTCGGAAGGTGTCAGGCAGGAAGTCTGGCTTGGGACTGAAGGGTACCGCCTGACGCCCTCGATTCTGGCTGACGGCAAGATCCTGATGTCTATCTGTGATCTCCCTTACTACTTCTGGGGCGGGGATAAATCCATGGACGTGCTGATGCTGCGGGCGACAACTGAAAAATTTGAGCCACTCGGATGCTTCGCGCCCGGCATGATTCCCTGGGCACCCATGGCGCTGGCCGACGGCAAACTCTTCATCCGCACTGTATTTGGGATTTCCTGCTACGATCTGGCAGAGCATGGCATTTATCTCGAGGGCGTTACTGCGAAGAAGGACTCGCTTGCTTTCCGCTTCAAACAGACCGGTGGCGGACTCGTTTTGAAAGATGGGACGAACGACCCGAAGGAAGTTATGATCACCGACGCCAAGGGCGCGGCCAAACCGGCCAAGGCGACGATGACGGGCGACACAATCGTGGTTGATATCAAGGATGTCCCCATTCCGTTCGGGATTTCCTATGCAGGCACCGGAGCGCTCGCGGGAAAGAATGAACTCCCGGCACCTGGCTTTAGCTGGAACGCGGTGCGCGCTCTGAAATACGCGAAGTGCTTTGATCAAACGATTGTCCTGACCAGCAATCGTCCGCTCACAGCCGGTTGGAACAACGCCGCAAATTTCGATGTCTCTGGAGCGAAGGTCACCACCGTCAGCGTCTTTGCCGAGAGCGTAACCTTGACCACAGACCAGACGTGGAAGGCCGGCGACACTGTAACGTTGACGTATCCGTGTTTTCAGGTCGATCAGGGAGACCCCCGGCGTGAGACACTGACCTTCACCGCGCCGGAAGTCGTCCATGCGACAGCAAAATTCGTGAAGACTGATGAAACCACGTCTGGAGGGTGGAAAGGCGTCTATGGGTCCGAAGGCGCGGTGGTCCAACACGACGCCGCGTCGGTCATTCCCAAGTGTGCCGCGGTCACCCCGAGGAATCAGCGGGATTGCACCTGGGTCGATACGACTCAAGAGGCCCGAGCGCTGCTAAAATCCGGCGACGCCAAGGATCGCATCGCCGCCTGCTGGTTTAGCGATACGGCCTTCGATATCGACGTCGGAACTACGGACGACAAAGAGCATCAGGTGGCCGTGTACTTCATGGATTGGGATGCGTTGGGAAGAGCGGTGAAAGTGGAGGTCCGTGACGCCGTGTCGGATGCCGTACTCGATACTCAGACCGTGATGGATTTCAAGAACGGAAAGTATCTGGTTTGGAAGATCAAGGGACAAGCATCCTTCCACTTCCTCAGTACCGGAAAAGAAAACGCCACCGTCAGCGGCGTATTCGTCGACCCGCCGGGGCAGGCGGGGAAATAATGCAACAATTATTTCTTCACCACCATTAATTGGTACAAAGAGCATTTGCCGCTCTGTTTTCCGGATCGCCTTTGGCGGCTTGCTCCTGACAGCCATGGCATCTCTTCGCGTCAATGTGGTGGGGTGGGGCCCCCGGGCGTGGCGCAAGGACCCCACTTTTATGCGGGTGACCGTGTGCGCGAAGGTTCCGATTTCGCTATAACGACGTGGTCGACAGCACTATCCGCGCGGTTTTTCTTCCGTCTCATTCACCTTCTGGAACTGACGCGGACTTAATCCATATCGGCTCTTGAAGAGCTTCGAAAAATGGAACTGATCATCATATCCCACCTGGCCGGCAACTTCGGCGATCAACAGGTTGCGGTCTTTCAGCAAGTACGCCGCGTGTTTCATCCGCAGGCCGATGATGTACTTCGTCACCGAGCACGAGTAGTGCCGCTTGAACAGGCTGCACAGCCGGGGAACAGATAAATGGATGCGGCGCGCCAATGCATCCAAAGATTGATCCTGATTAAAATGGGCATCGAGATGCGTCTTCAACGCCTGAAGCTTTGGCGGCGTCGTGGACGTCTGTTCGTCCGTCAGCGATGCGCGGCGAATATCGCGCAACCAATTCTCAAACAGATTGCAGACGATTCGTTCATCCGGATTCGGGTATCCTATCACTTCCTGATGGATGCTTAACAACCCCCGCTCGATCACCACGGGGTCGAGTACGCGAATCGCTGTATTGAACTGGAGGTCCGCCGACTCCACGCAGGCCTCCACCCAGGATCCATCGCAATGAAGAAACGAATGCCGCCAGCGCGATTCTTCACAACCGTAGTACTGGTGCTCGCCGGGACGCCAGAGCACCATTGTCCCCGCCGGATGCCGCGCCACACCGCGTTCGGTTCGAAACCATCCGGACTCATATAAATACATAAACAGGTAGTCGCCGGTACCCGTGGGCCGGTAGGTAACAGATGGTCGCCGATGCTCCAGTATCCCGATTCCGAAGATCGACAGGCGCGTCGATTTCATAGCTGAATTCGGAAAAAAACGACGTATCGGAACCATTGCCGCAATCCTATTTTTCCGCCTGTGCGGACGATTTTTCCGTTTGTCGACGGCTGGGACGTCGCAACAAGAAAGTACATAAGTATGATTACTTTGTCCATCGAGAAAAGGATGCTGTCGACGCGGGTGGCGGAGTATATTCGATGTTGCCCATGGCCAATTCTGCCATCGCTACACAGCGACAATTCGACCTGCTACGGCGTGGCGTAATGGGTGAGCGAAACGTAGCCACGAGGAGACCGATCCCATGACGCGATTGCCGCTCGTGTTGTTACTCTGCTTGGTGGCAACGCGCGCGCTATCCGCCGTAGCGCCACCACAGGAGTCTGCGACCAACGAAACGAACAGCGACTGGCCGCAGTACCGTGGACCGAATCGGGACAGCATCGCAGTTTACAGCCCCAAATTGCTGGACACGTGGCCGGAGGAAGGTCCGCCGCTGGCCTGGAAGAGCGAACGGATTCCCGGCTGGTACCAGGGCGGCTGCAGCGGTCCGGTGGTGGCGGACGGCAAAGTGTTCGTGTATGCGACGGCCAAGCAACCTGTGGGCGGCGGCGACCGCTACAACATCTTCTCGACGGAATTTCTGGAAAGCGCGGGTTGGCGCAGCGACGTGCCGGAAGAACTGATCCAGAAAATCGAAGTCGCGCGTACGGCCAAAGACCGCCCCGCTGCTCCGGGTTGGCAATGGCTGGATCCCAAAGACCTGAAAGAAAAGGATAAGGAGCTGATCGAATACCTGTCCAAGCAACCGGAGTTGGACAAGTACATCAAGGATTTCGTCGCGACATTGCCTCCAGCGGAGGCGGCGAAGTATGGCGATTTCATTCGCCGGCGACTGTGTATGCCCACCGGCCTACCGTGGGAACATCTGGTCAAACTGAGCAAGTTGAAACCCGGTGGTTATGTAAGTTTGCGGGAATGTGTGGCGCAACTTCCAAAGGAACTCAAATGGGAAAACGCGCTCGACCGTCATTTTAACAATTCGGCTATTCTGGAAAGCGCGTGGCGGCGCAGCTTTACGAAGTTGGATCTGCTCGTCTGCCTCGACGCGTCGACCGGCAAGTTGCTCTGGAAAAAGGAGTTTCCGCTCGATGCCGAGTCCCTTCAAAAACTGAAAAACATTTACATCGGGACGGCGGACATTCTGGGCCTCTGCGGTTCGCCGGCGGTGTGGAACGGCAAATGTTATTTTGTCGGCGCCGGCGGCTTATATTGTCTTTCCGCGAAAGACGGCGCAGTACTCTGGCAGTCCAAGTGCGGCGTCGAACACGTCTCTGTATTGGTTGCCAATGGCGTGGTCTACTATTGCGGCGTGGCGTATCAGGCCGACACCGGCAAGGTGCTCTGGAAAACGCCAGTGTGGAAAAGCGATAGCAACAAGGGCTGGAATGATTGGGGCCGCAATACCTCGCCGTCGCTGTGGACCTCCGGCGGAAAGACCTGCATCATCGCCAGCGACGGCGCCGCCACGAATTCGATTTTCTGCATGGACCTGGAAACAGGCAAAGACTCGTGGACATTGAAGTACAAAAACAGCGGATTCTCCCTGGTCAATTTTGCCAGTCGCCGCGATGGCAATGCGTTCGTCTCGGAGGGTAAGATCTACACAATGACGCAACAGGAATTGCAGCCCGTCGCCGCGCTAGCCGAATGTTCTCCCACCACGCTATTCAACGCCAACCAGGTGATCCATCAGGATCATCTATACCAATTGGTCAACGGTATCGAAGGCAGCCGTCAGAAGATCGGCGGCTTGTGCTGCTTTGATTTGAAGACCGGCGCATTGAATTGGCAATACGGCAATGCGTACTTCGCCGAAAACACGCCCTCGATCCTCGCCGACGGAAAAATCCTCATGGCGGTCGGCAAAGGCTTTGGCGACTATTTGATGGAGGACTACAAAATCGCGATGGTGAGTGCGACGCCGGAAAAGTGCATTCCGCTCGGCACTTTCGATCCCGGCGTCGTTCCTTGGGCGCCGATGGCGCTGGCCAATGGCAAGCTGTTCTTGCGCACGGAGATGGGCATAGCCTGCTACGATCTGCAGGAACACCACGTTTACGTGAAAGACGTGATCACGAAAAAAGACACGCTCACCTTCCAATTCGGACAGACCGGTGGCTCATTGGGGCCCAATGGCTTGAAAGATGTTCTGATCATCAGCCGCACCGGCATCCAACCGGCCAGGACGAAGCTCGACGGTGACAGTCTTGTCATCGACATCAAAGACGTGCCCGCACCATTCAAAATTTCGTATGCAGCGAGTGGCTCGCTAAAAGGTAAGAACGACCTGCCGGTGTCCGCGTTCCGCTGGAGTGCCGCGCGCGTTCTTAAATGCACAAAATGCGAGGCCAACACGATCGAGCTGCAATGCAAAGCTTCCCTCGATCACAGAATCTGGTCTGAGATTTCCACCTATGTCATCTCCGGCGCGGCCGTGACGAATGTAAAACTCGTTCCGACCGGCGTGATTCTGACCACCGACAAAACATGGAAAGCCGGCGACACCGTCAATCTGACGTATCCGTGCTTTCCCGTCGATCAGGGCGAGCCGCGCGGTGAGTCACTGAAGTTCACGGTGTCTGAAAACCCGGCGCAGCTCAAGTCCGGCGGCGACGTTGTGCTGTCTTGGAAACTTAAAGATTGGATGGGCTCCACCGCTGAAGACGCTTCGGATAATCTGAACGACGGAACGCTAAACGGCAGAATCGCCTGGGTTGAAGGCCGAAGCAACGGCGCTCTTTCCTTTCCCGCGGGCTCCAACAGCGGAGCGAGCGTCGCCAGCATCAACGGACTCTCCCCCGGAAATATGCCACACACCATCATGGCATGGATCAAGATCGCCAAATTGCCGGAGAAGCGCGCGTGGCTGCTGCTGCTGGGTGCAGAGGGCGACGGCAGCCACCATTGGCTGATCAACCCCGCTGGCGGCACCGCCTTCGGTGCCTGGGGCGGACCGCAACTAAGCCTCAAACTGGAAGTCGGCAAGTGGACCCATGTGGCGATGACCTTCGACGGCACCACGCTGATCAGCTACCTCAACGGCGAGAAGTCCGATACCGTTAGCGGCAATTTCAATCTGAAAGGTATCCCGTTAACCGTCGCCCAGTCCCACCTCGGCGAGAATTGTTTCGAAGGAGAACTCGACGACCTGCGCATCTACAACCGCGCACTGAGCGCCAAAGAAATCGCGGAGATTGCAAAGTAACTTATAGAGCCGCCTGGGCCCGCGACATCGCCCGAAAAATCACCAAATTGCGAAGGATGAAATCCAAGTGACCGCCGTCGATCTAGAGAAATTCAGCGAGATCGCACATTTGATCGCCTATGGAATCGCCTGAAGACACTTACTTTCTCTGGACATTATAAATACAAACTGTTTAATATTATTGACTTAAAAATTTACTAGATCGCCTATAAGATCGCCCACTAAAGTAAGTGCTTAAAATGATTTGAGGCCTTGAAAATGACAGCCTGCTATGAGTCGCCCTCGCAAATGGAACCCACTCTAATCCGCGACGTTCCCGAACTCACCGATCTCGCGCTGGAAGTCATCGCTGGCTCGTTTCACAAGCTTGTCTACGAAGTTCCCGATAATCGGGCATCTCAATCGAAATCCATACACTTCAAGGAAAATCATACCGAATATCGGCGATGGTTTCGCTTCGCCATTGGCTCAAGCTTTGCGATTAAGTTATGCGAAAGCACTTGCTACAGGCACTTCCCGATACCGAGAACCCTCGATATATGAGCTTGCGCATTTTAATTGTCGATGATCAGGCTGATATGCGTGAAATCATGACGCAGGAGTTGTTACACGCCGGATACGTCGTGGAGGCGCATGAGTCGGCGGCTACGGCCCTGACTGCTTTGGAAGGCCGCCAGTGGGACGTCGTACTGACCGACCTGGTGATGCCTGGCATTGACGGGATGCGGTTCCTTAAGGAAATCCGCACGCGCAACGCAGAGATCTCCGTCATTCTCATCACCGGCAACGGCTCGGTGAATGTGGCGGTCGATGCCATGCGAGAGGGCGCCTCCGACTTTTTACAAAAGCCTTTCGCTTTCGATCAACTCAAGGTACGCCTCGACCGCGTGGAAGAAACACGCGAACTGCGACGCGAAGTGGCGCAGCTGCGCAAATCAAACTCGTCCGTCGAAATGATCGCGGAATCGCCGAGCATGAAGCTGCTGCTGGAACGCGTTCGCAAGGCCGCGGCCAGCAAGGCGAGCGTATTGATTCTGGGCGAGAGCGGAACGGGCAAGGAATGCATTGCGCTGAAGCTCTTCGAACTTTCAACTGACGCGAAAAAGATTTTCGTGGCACGCAACTGTGCGGCGATTCCCGAGAATCTATTCGAATCGGAGATGTTCGGCCACAAGAAGGGGTCGTTTACCGGCGCGGACAAGGATCGCAAGGGCGCGTTTGTCGAAGCCGACGGGGGCACGCTGTTCCTCGACGAAATCGGCGATCTCAGCTACACGCTGCAGACCAAGCTACTCCGCACGCTCCAAGACAGCATGGTTCATCCCGTGGGCAGCGACAAGGATCAGCATGTGAACGTGCGCATCATTTGTGCGACGAACAAGGATCTGCGCGAGGCCTGCAAGACGCGCGCGTTCCGCGAAGACTTGTATTACCGGCTGGCCACGGTGACGCTGGTGGTTCCGCCATTGCGCGAACGCCGCGAGGACATCATTCCGCTGGCGCGCCACTTCGTTCGGTTCCTGAGCGGCGGGACGCGCAGCATCAGCGCGGCAACAGAAGACCGCTTGCAGAGCTATACGTGGCCGGGAAACGTCCGGGAATTGCGCGCGGCGATCGAGCACGGAATCATTTTTTCAGCCGGCAATGTCATTCAATCGGACGAATTGGGATTGCACGGAGACGCGGTGGCAAATTTAAATTCCGGCCATGCGCTCCAATCGATGGCCGCGGCTGAACAGAGTCACATTCTTAGAGTCATGGAAAGTGTGAACGGAAACAAGTCCGAAGCGGCCAAGATCCTGCAGATGGCGCGCAGCACTCTGGTCATAAAATTGCAATCGTACGAAAGGGACGCACCTGAGAGCGCTCAGTGAAGGGCGCTCTGGCCGGTCAATTTTCGTAATTCGCTCATCGCCTCACTGCGTGGAAGTGACTGATCATGTATTTCAAAACGATGCAAACGTGCGGCGCCGCTGGATGTGGGAACGCGTTCGACGTGTATATCGAAGCGCCTACGGTGCCTGCTTCAGACCTGGGTTACACGGCCAAATGCCCGCGATGCAACGGCTGTGTCGAATTTTCGACGCAGTCGCTGCTCGAGATCGATGTGCTACCGCCAGGTGCAGATGTTTCCGGGAGAACGGCGTCGAAGCTGTTGCTGGTGATTGATGACGAAGAGGCATTTCGGGATTCGCTGTCCACGCTGCTGGCGCTGGAAGGCTTCTGCGTAAAAACCTGCTCGTCCCGGGATAACGCGTTGGACATTTTGACGCATGAAATCGCCGCGCTGATCATTGTCGATTGGAACATGCCTGGAATGAAACTGGAGCAATTTGTCGAGTTGGTCAGGGAGCGGTATGGAATGCTGCCGATGGTGCTGTTTTCGACCGCGCCGAATGCGTCTGAAACGGCAAAAACGCTTTCGATACCTTGCCTATCCAAGACGACAGCTCCCCGCGAATTGATCTCGACCATTCGCAAACTTTCTGGCTGAAAGAAAGCTTGGAATCCGGGAGGAGATTGTGTCAAAGCAGACTTCAGAAAAGTTAAGACGTGTTTCGCCCAAAATTCTTGCCGATTGGGAAGTGCGTGCTCACCAGGAGATCCCCTCGTCCTGGGGAGTGACGTCGCTGTTGATGAAGGATCATTTTCAATCGTTCCTCGACCAGCTTGTTTTCGCTCTCGACAATTCGATCAACAGGACGCGGTACCAAGTGGCGGAAGACCGTGCCAGCGCGCTGAAATTCGCCAGGCTGCATCAGCAGAGCCGTGTACCGCTGAGTTACACGCTGGCCGAAATCGTGCGTGAGTTCCAGATTATGCGCGACGTCGCACTGAAGGTGCTGGAAAGCGATGGACCGTTGCCGATCACGGACCGGAATCTGATCCTGGATATATTCGACCAGACGGTGAGTGACGTCGCGGTGCGATTTGCCGATGTACAGAACGAAATCCAGGAGCACTTTTCGCTGACGCTCGTGCACGATCTGCGTGCGCCGATTTCTGTCGCGAGGATGTGGGTGTATGCCATCCAGCGAGATCCGTCGGTATCGGCAAGCGCGCTGAAAGCCGCCGGAAAAATCGACACCACGATGGAGCGTCTAGATTCGATGCTCAAGGAACTGCTGGACGTAAGCCGCATCCGCGCAGGCATGGGAATCGATTTTGAGTTCGAAGAGATGCGCCTTGACGAATTGATTAAGGATGTAGTCCGGGAAATGAAGGAAACCTATGGGAGCAGATTTGAACTCAACGCCGATGAGCCGACGAGTGGCGCCTGGAACCGTCCTGGCCTGCGCCGCGTGCTGGAGAATCTGATCATCAATGCATTGAAATACGGAAATCAAGATTCCCCGGTCCTCGTGACGCTGACGCAAGATGCGATCCAGGCAGGATTCACAATTCACAATGAAGGGAACCCGATTCCAATCGAAATCCAGCCGACGTTGTTCGAAAGATTTCTGCGGGCTTCCAACGCCACCAGCAATTCGGGATGGGGTCTGGGCCTGGCGTTGGTAAGCGGAATGGTTGCTGCGCATCACGGAACAGTTCGAATCGAAAGTTCAGAAGCTAAAGGGACGGATTTTATTGTGGTGTTGCCGAAGAAGCAGGGGGTGGGCCGCGCGAGTGCGCAGTGAGCGCGACCGTGTTCGAAAGGACCTTCAACAGATTTGTCACGTGGGAGTGCAATCATCCATGTCTCAAGCAACGCGATTTCTAGTCATCGAAGACGACCGTGACAGCCGGGAAATTACCGCTCTGATTTTGCGGGTGGAGGGCTATCACGTTCAAGTCGCGGAGAATCGAGACAAGGCGCTAGCCATGCTTTTGGATATGGACGTGGACGTGATCGTCATGGATTACATGATGCCGGGGACGAGTGCGTTTTCATTCTGTCAACAGATACGTGAGCAATCGCCGAAAACTCGAATCATATTGACGACAGCCAGCAACATCGCGGAAGCACGCGCCGATTTTCTGAATATAGTCACATTTGTCCGGAAGCCATTCACGCCGGAAGCGTTGATTTCCGCCATTGGCCGGTAACCATAACCATTCCTCTGGCCGACGCGTACAGCGCGGCCAGTTGTTGGGCCTGCTGTGGGGTGGGACCGTTTCCACTCTGCACGAGTTTTTGTGCTGCGGGTGAAAGCTCCAGCAAATCCGCCCGCACTTTGCCTTCTGGACTCGCAACCTCCCGCTTAGAATCGGTCGGGGCCGGGGCCGCCGGGGCGATGGGAGCTTGAACCGTTTTTGAGTTGGAATTGTCGCTGCTTGGCTGGATTGTCATGTAAATCTCTTGTCATCCAACTCATTCATCGGCAGGGTTGCGTAGGAATCCAGCTCCAATGTTGTTCATTACGGTGGTACATAATAGTGGTCGTGAAAGTATTCTTCAACGATATCTGCTCTCCTTTCCTGAATATTGAGCGCGGTACACTTGAGTATTCTCACGTTCACGCAAAAGCCTCCACCGGCCCTAATAAGTTTTTCATTTCTGCGTTTTTCAACAGAGGGTTAACCCGAATGAAACAAAAAGCTGGCCGAAAACCGCTCGGAGCGTCGGCGTTAAACGCAATTATTCATTTCCGTATTTCTGCCCACGAATACGCATGGATAAGACAATACGCGTCCGCACATCGCATTTCAGTAGGTGAGGTCGTTCGGGGCGCGGTGGCTGATTTGGCGGGAGTCCGCCGAGAACGCCCCAGGGAACCCTAACAGCCCGTTGATAATCCCTCGTACTGCGCCGTGAAACGCCTTTACTGCCAGGCGTTTCACGGAGAAAATTGCCGGAAGAATCCTTTTTCAACGGGCTGCTAACTGAATTCCTCGTTTCTCAAGGACTCACACCACTACTACTGGCTAATGTAAAGACTAGATTCGATAGTGGGTTACGCAAATCCGGTCGATGGCCCACTCCTACCAAACTGCGCCGACCTGGGCCAAAAGCTCACGTCTATGAATACGCCAATCTCACTGGTCCATGGAATGAATACCGAGGAATGAGTGCGGCTAAAAACCGCAGACTTGTTTGATTCAAGCGACGATAACTCAGTTCATAGTACAGTTTCAATTTTACTATTTATTTCACCTCAAACTCGTTAAAGTGGTACCCGAAATTATTACACTTTCTTCATAGAGGATGAGGAGGATGGTATTCGTCCAACGCGAAGATTAATATTTTCGCAACTCTCGTGGAGGATTGCCAATGACGCGCATGATTTGTATTGCCACTCTTGCTGCCGTGGTTTCACTGGGCCTGGTCCGAGGCGCAATCGCCGCTGATACGGACGTCTCAGCACTTGGCGATCTCTCGGCGTTCAAATCGTCGGCCGACGCGGCGCTCAAGGCCGTGAACGACGACGACATGAAGGAAGCTAAGGCGAAAATGAAAGAATTGGAATCGGCGTGGGACGCGTCCGAGGGTACGCTCAAGAAAAAGGCAGCGGCGCCGTGGAGCGTGGTCGACAAATTGATCGACAAAGCGTTGTTCGCCGTGCGCGCCGACAAGACCGATTCTACCAAGTGCAAGGACGCAATCCAAGCGGTCATCGATATCTGCACGCCCTCAAAAAAGTGATTTTTAGCGGTTACTTTGACACCCTAACTAAAGGTCAAGTTCCCACCTAATTTTCGAAGATCGCTACATTTTTCGTGTCTCAAATCGTAGGAGGCATTGATGCACGAAAAAAACAGGCTGATTCTGGCGCTGTTCACAATAGCAGCGTTGACTTGTGTAGTCGGATTGAGTTCGAAGCGACTACTTAAAAACATCCGATTGGGACTCGAATTCAATGGCGGCTATGAAATCCTGTACGCGGCCGAACCGCTCAACACCGGCAAAACACTAACGCACCAGGAACTTGTTGCGGCCGCTGCCATCCTGGAACGCCGGGCCAATTCGCTGGGTATGGCGGAGCCGGAGATCGCACTGGAAGGCTCTAATCGCATTCGCATCAAGATCGCGGGATTGTCTACGAAAGACCAAATCCGCGAAATCCTCAGCGGACCGGAAGCGATGCCGGCAAAGCTGGTCGAACGTTACACGCAGACAGTCGGCGGGGTGCTTGGCGCAACGGCGCTGAAGGAAACGCTCACGGCTGGTATTGTCGGCGCGATGCTGGTATTGACGTTCATGATCGCGATGTACCGACTTGCCGGGGTCGTCTCTGTGCTGATGCTGGCGACGCATCTGTGGTTGATGCTGGTGCTCTTCAATCTGATTCATGCGACGCTCTCGTTGTCGGCGGTCGTAGCGTTTGTGCTGGGTATCGGCATGGCCGCCGACGCGAGCATCATCGCCTTCGAGCGCATCAAGGAGGAGTTGCGGCATGGAAAAGCGCTCCAAGCAGCGGTGCCAGCAGGATTTTCAGGCTCGCTGCGCACAATTCTCGACGCGAACATCACAGCCAGCATCGCGCTGATCGTGCTTTACGCGGTGGGCATCGGCCCGATTCAGGGTTTTTCGCTGAGCATGATCGCCAGCATCGCGATTAGCCTGGTTACTAATGTGTTTCTGTCGCATTGGCTGCTGAACCTGCTCGTGAACAGTAATGCAATTCCCGCGGCCGCATTTTTCCCCCCGAATCTCCACCAAGCGCCGGAGCGCCGCTACGACTTCGTCAAAACGCGCTGGCGGGCGGCGGGGCTCTCACTGGCGATCCTGGCCGCCGGCGGCTGGGGCTACTACGCTTATGGTTTCAACTGGGACATTGATTTCACGGCCGGCACCGCGCTGGACATCGATGTCGGTGCAACCATTGATCAGCGAAGGGCCGAACAGATTTTTCTCGACGCGGGTGTGCCGGCGGCGACGGTGGCGATCGGCGGAAATGAAAATGATCACGTCGCGGCTCGGTTCGACGGTGTGCTCGCGCCCGATGACCTGAATCAGGCCGTTAACGCCTTTAAGAAAGTTTACGGCGCGAAGGTAGTGTTCGAAGAGAACACGTCCGATCCGGGTATGGCGGCCGAACTGGGCGCGAAGGCGATTCAGTCGATCGTGATTTCGGGACTGGGAATTCTGCTCTTTATTTCGTGGCGGTTTTCGTGGCAGACAGGCGTGGCAACCATTCTTGCGCTGCTTCATGACATCCTGGTCGTAGTGGGACTATTCGCGTTATTCAAGCTTGAAGTAGACGTAACATTCATCGCGGCGATCCTGACGGTGATGGGCTACTCAATCAACGATAAGATCGTGATCTTCGACCGGCTGCGTGAAAACCGGGCGTTGCTGCCAAACGAGGATTTGCTGCGGGTGATTCGCCTGAGTATTTGGCAGACGATGTCACGTTCACTTTACACCGTACTCACCGTGGTGGCCGCGTCCGCATCGTTGCTTTTCCTCGGTTGCGAACCGCTACAAATGTTCGCCCTGGCGATCCTGCTGGGATTGATCTGCGGTGCGTATTCGTCGATTTTTTTGGTTTGTCCAATCTGGTACAGCCTTACTTGCACGCCGAAATCCGTAACGACGCCTGTTCTTGGAGAATAGAATGTTTAAAAAACCTATCCTCGCTGTGTTGGTGTTGATTCAACTCGCCGGCTGTTCCACCGCAAAAAAGCCCACCACTGCCAGTGCCGACATCGCCGCACTGGGCGATCTTGCCGAATTCAAGAAAATTGCCGAGGACACGCTGGCAATCGTTGAGAAAAAGGACATGGCCGGCGCCAAAGCGCGGATCAAGGATCTAGAAACGGCCTGGGACAACGCAGAAGTGGTAATGCGGCCAAAATCGGAAACGGCCTGGACAGTGGTCGACAAGTCCATCGATCACGCTCTGGCAGCATTGCGCTCAGATAGTCCCAATTCCGAGGACTGTGCGATGAAGTTGAAAACGGTGATAGTCAGGATGTCTCCGAAAGTGATAGCGCCGTCAAACTAGCGGACCTCGTCTTTTAAGGGCGACGATGCAAGTCCCAATGCCAGTCCTAAACGACTGCCATTGGCTTCCAACGCCATTTGCCGACCAAGAACTCTTGCGTTTACTCGCTTGAATTGTTTATTCACAAGAAAGTTGTGTTCCGTCAAGGCGGCCCACCTCGGCGACTAACGGCGCACCTTGCAGGGGCGAGAAATCCGCGACATTTGGTGCATTGGCGAATACGTTTGGATTGAACGCGGCAGTGAAGATTCGGTAGTGCGAGTTCTTTCCATAGGAGAATTGGAATAACTAGAATTCAGGCGGTGCTGCTGGGTTCTTCTGTCCAGCGTTGTCGGTTGTGGCGGAATTAACGGTGCTGCCGACATTCACGAAATCGCCGCGACCTTCCAATTCGGACAGACCGGTGGCTCATTGGGGCCCAATGGCTTGAAAGATGTTCTGATCATCAGCCGCACCGGCATCCAACCGGCCAGGACGAAGCTCGACGGTGACAGTCTTGTCATCGACATCAAAGACGTCCCCGCGCCATTCAAAATTTCGTATGCAGCGAGTGGCTCGCTAAAAGGGAAGAACGGCCTGCCGGTGTCCGCGTTCAGCTGGAGTGCCGCGCGCGTTCTTAAATGCACAAAATGCGAGGCCAACACGATCGAGCTGCAATGCAAAGCTTCCCTCGATCACAAAATCTGGACTGCGGTTTCCACCTATGCTATCTCCGGCGCGGCTGTGACGAATGTCAAACTCGTTCCGACCGGCGTGATTCTGACCACCGACAAAACATGGAAAGCCGGCGACACCGTCAATCTGACGTATCCATGCTTTCCGGTCGATCAGGGCGAGCCGCGCAGTGAGTCGCTGACGTTTACGGTGTCTGAAAACCCGGCGCCGCTCAAATCCGGCGGCGACGTCGTGTTGTCTTGGAAACTTAAAGATTGGATGGGCTCCACCGCCGAAGACGCTTCGGAGAATCTGAATGACGGAACGCTGAACGGCAGAATCGCCTGGGTTGAAGGCCGAAGCAACGGCGCTCTCTCCTTCCCCGCGGGCTCCAACAGCGGAGCGAGTGTCGCCAGCATCAACGGACTCACCCCCGGAAATACGCCACACACCATCATGGCATGGATCAAGATCGCTAAACTGCCGGAGACGCGCGCGTGGCTGCTGCTGCTGGGTGGAGAGGGCGATGGCAGCCACCATTGGCTGATCAACCCCGCCGGCGGCACCGCCTTCGGTACCTGGGGCGGACCGCAACTAAGCCCCAAACTGGAAGTCGGCAAGTGGACCCATGTGGCGATGACCTTCGACGGCACCACGCTGATCAGCTACCTCAACGGCGAGAAGTCCGATACCGTTAGCGGCAATTTCAATCTGAAAGGCATTCCATTGACCGTCGCCCAGTCGCACCTCGGCGAGAATTGCTTCGAAGGAGAACTCGACGACCTGCGCATCTACAACCGCGCACTGAGCGCCAAAGAAATCGCGGAGGTTGCAAAGTAACTTATTCACGGTGCCCGCGACCAAGGACGCGCGGGTCCGCTCGGGCGGGGGATAGATCAAGCGCATGTCTGACGGATCGGCGTCGTCGACACTGTTTTCGAAACCTGTCGAAGCCCGAGATGGCAAGCCCGTCCAGGCTGGAGCCCAAAGGCCTATTAAACGCCGCGTGTTCAAGGCCGTTATTTCAACAAATCATAGCAGGCCAGAGTGTTGCTGTAGCGCAGGTAGAGCTTGCCGCGCGCGATTACCGGGACCGACCAGCAGGGGGCAGGGGAGTTGCCGCCGTTGGCGGTCCACCAGGGCTCGGTCTTGATCGCACCTTTCCATTCGGTGATTTTTTTGAAGCCTTCCGGCGTCGGATTGAGCAGCCAGAGGTCTCCGGAATAGGTCAGGCAGAGCAGAGAGCCGTCGACTTCGACGGTCGTGCCGCAGCCGGTTTTCTTTTCGATCCACTTGGCGTCGCCGGTCTTTATATCCACGCAACGGAAGTCGCTGTTGCCGGCGCTGTAGAGTCCGTCCGACGCGAACATATAGAGGAATCCGTCGCGCAGAATCGGGTCGCTCCACATCGCGCGGAAACCCTTCTTGCCCCACAGCGGTTTGGCGGTCGTGTTGTTCTCGATCTGGACGCCCATGGGCGAGCCTTCGCCATCGCCGAGCATCACGGCGAGAATGCTGCCGTCGGTGACCGGTTCGGTGGCATTGACGTTCGAGCCTTTCACCACGTAGCGGTGTTCCCAGTACGGCTTGCCGGTCTTGGGGTCGAGGCCGCAAGCCAGCGCGCCAGTGTTGTAGACGACCTGCTCGACGCCGTTGATTTTCATGCGCAACGGAGAGACGTGGCCGAATGTGGGCGAGTCGCCGCCATTGGGTTCGCCGACGCCGTAGCGCCAGACGATCTCGCCGCTGTCGGCTTTCAATCCGGCGAGCAGACTCGGCTTTTCGCCAGGGGGAAAGATCCCAGGCACGATCAACACGCCGTCCCAGGCCAGTGGACTGGCAGCGTAGACGTGGCAGGCGGAGAGGACGTTCTTGCGCCACAGGACTTTTCCATCGGCGGCCTGGAAACAGGTGAAGCGGCCGCCGACGGTCACGTAGATTTTGTCGCCGCTGGCATAGGGTGTGGCGACCGGCCCGCCGCACCAGCCGTCGCGACCGCCCGAACGCGTGACATCGCCTCCGCCGCCGGGAAGTTCGGAGATCCAGAGCGGGCGGCCGCCTTTGTCGGCATCGAAGCAGAAAAGTTCGTCGACGAAGCCGTGGGTGCCCATCACGAAGAGCTTGTTGCCCTGGACGATGGGCGCCGACCAGGTGACGTCCCCGGGGCTGAGGCCGGCGACGTCCCAGACTTTTCGCAACCCGCCGGACCAATCCTTGCGGATGCCTTTGAGCGACACTTTGCCGTCGCCGTTGGGACCGCGCCAGCAGGGCCAGTCGGCTTCGTTGGCGGGCTTGGCGTCGGCGGCGGAAGCGACAGTGGCTTTGAGGTCCGCGCGTTCGCCGGTGGCGGGTGTTGTGCCGAGCTTCGCGGTCCAGAGCCCGCGCTGGTGTTCGCCGTACGATCCAGTTTGCCAGACGCCCATGCCGTACATGAGACCATTTTTGAAATCGAAGAGAATCGGCTGAATCGGGCGGCACTTCACTTCTTCCGCTTTCCCCAAGACCAGATCGGAGAGGACCGACAGCCGGCCGGTGGCCCCATCCACCTCGACGGATTGCAGCAGGCAACTTCCGCTCGTGAGATAGGCCTTGGTGCTGCTGCCGGGGAGGAACTGGAGTTCCATGCCGGCCAGATTGGCGAAGCGGGCGCAGACGGGATTGGACGCCGAGCCACCTTCCGAAAGCGTCAGCTCGCCCGATGCGACGTCGCGCTTGTAGATCGCGAAGTAACTGTTGGCGAAGCCTTCGTTGCTGTGCATGCAAAGATAGAACCATTTGCCGTCGGGAGAAATACCCGCCAGCGACGGGCGGAGATCGCGTTCGTTCTCGGCCTTGGGGCCATCGATGGGATACAGCGGATCCAGCGAAACGTTGCCCTTGTACGCGATTTCGCCGGTGGGCTTGCGATCGATGATCGAAATCTTGTGATCGGCAACAGAGTAGATGAACTTGCCGTCTGGCGAGAGGCTCAGGTTTTCGGAAAGCCCCTGCCCGGCCACTTCGCCGCCCACGGAGGGCGTGCCGTCGGCGGCCAGTTTCACCCACGTCAGTTTCACGCCCGCGGCGGTGTTGAACAGACCGTAGAGTTCCTTGCCTTCCGGACCGGTGATGAAACGCGCATTGAACAGCGCGGCGGAGGCGACATCGAGCGTGCCTTTCTGGACGGGTTTGCCGGTTCCCGGTTCGATGTCGTACCAGGAGAGCCCTTTGCATTTGCCGTCGTCGTTGACGCCCCAGACGGTCCAGCCCAGTCCGTACAGGTGTCCGCCGGCGGCTTTCAGAAAGATCATCGACTTGATCGTGGTGTCGTTGATCGCGCCGACGTAGGCGACTGTGCCGGTCTTTACGTCTCGTTTGAAATAATGAATCGTGCCGGCGGTGATGCCGCTGAGGTAGATGTAGTCACCGAGGAACTCCACGCCGCGCCCGGGGTCGAAATTTTGCGGCAGCGGACCGTCTTTGACCTTCTTCAGCGCGCTGATCAATTCAGCGGTTGGCGCGGTCGGCGTGTCAGCCGCGGAGACACCTGCCAGCGCGAATGTGGCGAGCCCAAATACAAGGGTCGCAAAGATCGAGAGGGTCAGAACTGGAGCGGTGTAGCGTGGATTCATGGCGATGCCTCTCAGGTGAAGGAATGCGCGTACAGCCTCGATCTCCCGCGTGCGCTGTGGCATAAGATACACCAGCCGTAGAGCAATACAGCGAGAGGTTTCAGTACTAAACCGAGACGATTCCGACATTCAAAAGAGCCAGCTGGCATCTGCATGCCAGCCCTGCGTTTCGGCCGCTGAGAACGAGGAGGCTGCAGCCGCAGCGCTGACGAGAGGTGGGCTTTCCACGGGTCCAAGCGGACTTTTGACCTTGGAGCGATGATGGAACAAGCTGCACCTCCAACAAATAGCGGCGCCAAGGAGACACTTGACTGGACTGACAGAAAAACAGCAGTCCTACTATTTACAACATGGAGATTGGCTTATTTTGATCAAATAGAAGTCATGAACAGAATATTTAAAATCCACAAAATATTACGCACAAATGACTTAAAAATGCAGTTGGGTCGCTAGGAAAATATGTCCGACTTTGCTATTGAAACCGATTGCACTAGTGATAAATCCTTTAGTATTACTTTTTACAACTTATTTTTTGCTATCGATCGTGTTTTACGTTCAAGTTCCCTCCTCGAAAAGGAAACATGTCCGCGCTGCTATAGGTCACTCTATTTTCAATACACTACACTAGCAGCCCGTTGATAAACCCCTGTGTGATAACCCCTGTACTGCGCCGCGAAGCGCCTTTACTGCCAGGCGTTTCACGGAGAAACTCGGCGGAATTGACCTTTTTCAACGGACTGCTAGCCAACATTTGTCGTCTCTGTGATTTTCTGACGACTATAAGCGTGCCATACCGGCAACTTCAAATTCGTTTCGAGTTGCGTGGACGTTCGTCCGCTTCCCGTGCTCACTGAGACTCTAACGCGCCCAAATCAACAGCGTTCCCCTGCAACCGGGGAGATCCAGCATAATCTGTCTCGCCGGCTGCGGGTTGGAATGCCGTGTCGGCGGCGTCAATGGCGGGAGAACGAGTGCCAAGGCGCAGGTCGGGCGGCGAAGCGGAAGGGGCCGCAAACAATGGATCGATGAATTGGGATTTGGACTCTAGCCCTGTCGCCTTCCGGTACTGGTCGAAGCCAATGCGCTCTTTCTTGTTGAAGATCCACCGGGCCGCCGCGGCGCCGCCGGGCGCGAAATACAGGTTGCTGTCGAAGATGTTCGACGACGAGCTGCTTTTCGGGAAGTAGTTCGACAACAGAATGTTCTGATCGCTGCTGGGGGTATTGTCAAATCTTGTGGATTGGGCGGGAGGAAAAGTGCGGCGTATCCTTGGTGATCTGTCAAAGGAACACCAAAGCCCCCACAGCGGGGCAGAAAGGATACGCCACATGGGAGAGGTTACGGCAGCGGAGTTTGG
>JBBRPR010000092.1:0-24548 GCA_038227875.1 Planctomycetota bacterium | reverse complement strand
TGATCATCGAACAGACCAACGGCCAGCCCCAGTATCACCAGATCGAGGCGCTCAAGGTTTCTAAGAGCTTCCTCGGGTTTGAAAACGACCGGCCCAAGATCAGCGAGCACCCAGTCGCCAAACCGCAGACGGACAAACAGCGCCGTTTGCGCGCGTGGCATGAGTCGGGCGTGCATGCGCCCGCCGCGCTCAAGCAGGGCACGACAAACGAGCCAGTGTCAGCGGCGCTGGGAAATTTCGCGTGAAGTTTGATGGGAGGCCGATGAATCCCAAACACCCGGACAGCTGGAACTACATCGACGAAGAAGAGGAAGAGTTCGGAGACGAGGTCGAAAAAAAGGAGGCACGGAATGAAGGAATTGGACACACCCGCACCGCTGGTAGCCAAGGCAGAAAAGGAAGTCTGCTCGGCCATCACAAATTTGGCCGAGCGCGTCGCACCGCTTTATAAGCAGGGCCAGAAATTACGCGCGCAGATGAATGGCGTCGGCATCGAAATCGGTCGGCACATTATCGAGACGTGCCGCGCCGCCGAAGTCGAAGCGCAACTCAATATCATCAATTCCAAAGACAAGAAGATCAGCGGCGGCACAGATACGCGCGCGCACAGTTGGGTTTCCGATCAACTGGCGCGGGCCACTGGCTACAGCCCGGAGTACCTGAAGCAATGCGCGCGGCAATACCTCGGCGCGCTCAAGCAGCACTGCGCGCAGACGCGCGTGGAAGCTCCGGACTACGGCAAGGGCGGCGTGCTGAAGTGCGCGCTGAAAGAACTCCCCACGCTCGAAATGAAACCACCCATCGTCGATCCACCGAAGCATCCGCGCATGGATGAGTTGTTCACGCCCGAAACGAAATCTGCAAAAGAGCGCGCGAAAGAAATCGCGGAGCGCGTGCAACGGTCCATCGGCGAAGCGGACCGCGCCGCCTGGAAAGAATTCTTCAACGCGATCAGCCCTGTGGCCGACGCGAACGGCTTTTCAATCATGGTGAAGGGGAAGAACGGAGGAAGTTTCAAATGAGTATGGAACTCGACATACGCCAGCGCGCGTTGATCAAACTCTGCCGCGAAGGCGGCGAGCCGGGAACTGCGAAGCTGGACGTCGTGATGCAGTCCGCGAACTTTGCGGGCCTGACGACGGCGCTCCGCAGCGAAGAGCGATTCTCTACCGGCGAGACGGCCAGCGCGTCAAAGCCGGCGCTCTGTCTGATCGAGACGGCCAAGCGCGGGCTCTACACCGGCATGCAGGAATCAGCCCGGCGCTTCGGGACCGCTGCCAACTCGTATCTAGAGGGCCTCAAGAATCTCATCAGCGTTTTGAGTAAGCGCCACGGCAAAGGCCGCGCGGTTTGTATCGCGTTCGATCACGCAGGCGCGGTACCTGCGGAGCGGCTGGAGACGGCCTTCCGCGCGGCCGACGACTGCGCCTACCGCCTGGAGATTCCCGTCCACCTGATCGTCGTCATCACGAAGGTCCACGCCTACGACTTCAAGCTGCGCACCGTCGTCGCGGTGTGGCCGAAGGAAAACGAATTACTGAAGCCGCGATGGCGGACCTACGAGTACGGCCCGAAGTCGTTCGGCTTCGTCAAAAGCGCGATGAAATTCCAGCCGGTGAAGGAAGAGGAAGCGACGCTGCTCGACGACGTCGAACGCCCGGCCCTGAAGTTCGCCTGATTTATCCGCTCTGCGCCCGACTGAGCAAGCTGGGTTGGTGGAGTGAGACCTCCCGGCTCTTGCGGTTTGAAGGGCGCAGAGCGGACCTACTGCGGTCCGCATGTGCGGATGCAGTCAGAAGTGTTGGGGGAGGGAGGAACGGTAGATGGACAGTGGAGAGATACAGAAAACCGCGCGCCGTGAGATCGGCAAACGGATCATGCTTGCCCGCCAGACGCTAATGCTCACACGCGCCTGTTTAGCCGCGCAACTCGGCGCAAAGGTCCGGAGCGTGCAGGCGTGGGAAACCGGCGAGCGCAGTCCAATTGAGACCATTGGCAAAGTTGCGCACGCCCTTCGCACGACGCCCGAATGGCTGCTCGACGGAAAGAAATCCGACATCGTCAACGGCCCGGACAATGAAGTACTCCTGCGCGTGGTTGAGACCTTCGGCGAGACGTACCACCGTCGCAAGAAGGAACTTAACCGGGCAGAGAAAGCGCTCTACGAATCCGCAGTGAGCCAGCTGCTCGACCGCGTTCTACCGCCACAGGAAGCCGCTACGGCGCGCACCGAACACGCATCCGAACTGGACGCCCAACGCCAGCGCGCCGCCGTCGCCACGGCTGCCGCCGCCGCCGCACGCGACAGCCAGAAGAAAGGAACGTCAGTCGCCTGAATTTTGAGCGCGGCGCTGAAGCGCCGCCATCGAACTTTTGAAATGGAGGAGGACGCATGATCCGCAATCAACTCGGGGCACCGGTGAAGATCGTCAAGCTGCACTCGCAAAATCGTATCGAAGTCGAACTGATCGGGACTGCCGCGAAGATCATCCGCCACGTCTCGGAAATCCGCGAAGACACTCCCGGTGAACTCAAGAAGGCGCTGATGGAACACGACGAAACCAAAACGCTTTTCAATCTCACGGAAGACGCGCGCGCTGTGCGCGCGCCGGACGCGGCCGCAACGGGAGCGCAAGCGACCAAATGAGCCCGGAAATAAAGCAAGAGTGCCACCTCTGCCGTGAAACAGTCGAGACATCGCAGCTGATCCATTGCATGCGCTGCGCGATGGTTCTGTGCAAGGACTGCGATCTGGACCATCGCGAGATCTGCGCCGAAGAAGTCCGGCCGTCCGTAAATTTTTACGAGCGACTGCAGCAGAAGCTGAGCATCAATCAGGTGATTGGAACTTTCAACCGCGCGTCGCGCTCGGTTTCTTAAAAACACAACCGCAGGAGATTCACTTCAGATGGCGAAGGGACCCAAGAAGCAACGCACTCCGCTCAACGATCAGGAGTTGGCGCAGAAAATCGACCGGCTGATTCAGATCCGGCCCGTCGCGAACGAATACCGCGAACTCTGCGGCGACATCAAAGACGAACTACAGTTCCGTAACGCCACGGCCTTCCGCACGGCCACTGGCGCGCTGGCACAACTCGTATCTAAGCCCGGCATCAAATGGGTTGTGAAACTGCTTGCCAAGCTCCTCCGGCCCGCGCAGCTGGACCTCTACTGCCCGCGCAAACCCGAAACGCGAAAGCTCAATCAACTGCTTGCCGCGACGCCCAGCGACAAGGAACTCGCGGCCTGCAGCACGGGCGTTCCCGGCAAGCTCGAACTCCAAGTGCTCGCGCCGGGTCAGGCCATCGCGGAAGAGGAAATCGAGGAAGAACAGGAGGAAGCGGCGTGAAGGCTGAACCCACTCAGGAGGATCTCGATGCCATCGACAAGTTCAAACACCAGAACCTCTCGATCTCGGTCAAAGCACTGCATCGCCGCCGCGTTTTCAGCGGCGCGATGCCGACTGAATCCACCGAGCAGTACGCGCGCAAAATCCTCGGCCGAACTGTGAGCCACATCATCGATTGTACGGACGCGGAGCTACTGCAGCTGCGCGAAGCGATCAACAAACACACTGGAGTGTAGAAACGATGGATAGGACGCAGGCATTAGCCGAACTCCAAAAGCGTAGTCGATATTTGATCCGTTCAGTCTATTTCGCTCGCGACGCCGGAGTAGCCCGATCAGCGATTCTTGCGCTCGGAGCGGGCTGGTTCGAACTTTCAAAATGGGAACATCGCACAGTCGCTGCGTTTCTCACTTTTGTGCTCGGACGTCAACCCGCTACTCCGATTCTCAGTGACGAGGATCGCGAGACGATCAATCAGTCGGAACGGGATATCGCCCTCGGCCGTCGCGTCCGCGAAATGATCGAGGCGTTCCCCAAGCAATATGCCAACGAGGTCCTGTGTGCCGCTGTATGTGCTGAGATTCTTTCTGGCGTAGCGGCTCAACTGAACGGCGAATTTGAAGCAAAAATTCCTGAACTGTTTGTACGCGGCGAGTCTGTCGGCGCGTGGATTGTCACGGCTAAGAAGCAAGCTTAACCATTCAAAATTGGAGGAGGAATTCATGTCGGAACTGTTGAAATACCACGGAGGAAATACGCGCTGGTTCTATCGCCTCATCATCATTTCGAACCCCAAGCGTTTGAGTAAATTTATTGATGAGATAGGTGATTTGAATGGCGTGATCGGCAGACTTGATGGAGCTGACGCATGGATTTTCGAGAACGACGGGCACTATTGCGAACGCAATAAGATCACCGATGAGACGGCGCTTTTTAAAGGTATGATACAGGGCTCTCTCGGCCCTCCCGGTCAGCCGTCTGACCTTAGTAAATTCGTGCTCGAATTTCCGTGGGACGGCAGCGGAGTCTGGTTGCCGCCCGCGCCTACCGCGCTTACGCCCGCCCCCTCCACAGTGGAGGAAAAGCGATGAATGAACTCCAGCGGAAGCGGCAGATGCAGGCCGTCCACGCGCAGTTCAAGCGCATGGTTGCCGATGGCACGATCACGGCGCTGCAGCCCAACTGCGTGTACTGTCACCGGCCCGCCGAGCGCGACGCGGACGGCTGGTGTTTGACGTGCGGTTGCGTTGGACCGGGCGAAGTCCGCGATCCGAAATACTTCTGGCCGAACACGACGGTCGAAATCGAATCGCCGTACCTCTGGGCGTCTGGCGTGCTCGGGCGCGTAATCTCGACCTTAACGGCCTGCCGAGACTTTGAGCTCAATGCGCTCCGCGACATGCTTAATGGCAAGCCGCCCAAGATCCACGCGCGCCTGCGCGACGTCCTGAGTAAGACCAAAAAGAATCCCGACCAGTGGGTCAATTGGATGATGCATAACGCGCCGAAATTCGAGCGCTACCGCGAACAATCCACGCACTACACCGTCGAAACGCTTCCGCTGGTCGAAGCCTATCGGCTGCTGATCCAGGAGGAGCCGCGCGCCGGTGGCTACCGCAAATCCGAATGGACTCCGCTGAAGCAACAGCGGTCCGCTAAAGGCGCGCAGAAAGTCGCGTCCGAACAGCGCACGCTTTGGGGCATGTAAATCATGGATGGTTATTTGTTCGACGTCGGCGATCCGCTGCGCCGCGCCGCGACGCAGTCGGAAATCGCGGACGTGGTCAAGCCCGTTGTGAATCTCGCCATCATCCGCAGGCATCGCGGCCGTCCGCCGCTACAGATGGGGTGGGAGGATTTTAAGCAAGAGGTCACGCTCGGCACCGTGCGCAGGCTGGCGCGGTTTAAACACGGCGGAAAGTTCCCGCTACAGAACTACGCGTACTTCGCGGCGTGCTGCGCGCTTGCCGATCTCCAGCGCAAGAACATGCGCTGCAGCGCGGAAGCTACGACAGAAAGTCTTCCCCTCATCGACTACTTGGAAAGGATCGCTTAATGAATTGTTTTTTGGAGGAGGCACTCGAAAACGCGCGCGAGACGGGTATCGAAATTATCCGGCAGGCGCTGCGAAAGTTTCATGACGCGTTCGGTGACAAGCAATTCACGCGGGAACTCGTGGAGATCGCGGACCGCCGCAGAGCGCGAGGATGCAATCGCTCGGAAGTTCTGGATGTGCTGCTGATCGCATCGGACATGTGGCCATCGAACTATCTGATCAGCAACGCAGCCGAACGGCTGCGCGTTCGGATTTTAGTCGACGCGGCGGACACGTTTCCTGATCGCGAAGGATTCTACAGCGTCTGTGATCCGGAGTTAGCGTGCATGCTGGAGAACGATTCGATTGGGGGCTGCTGATGCGCGTCAAACGAATCAGAACAAAGAACTCGACGGTGCGGATCATCAGCGCGCGCGGTAAGCCTGACCGAATCGAGATCTGCGCGC
This sequence comes from Planctomycetota bacterium, assembly GCA_038227875.1. Lineage (GTDB taxonomy): Bacteria > Planctomycetota > SZUA-567 > H5-PLA8 > H5-PLA8 > JBBRPR01. The sequence goes on along the minus strand of JBBRPR010000092.1, from coordinate 18,697 downwards.
ATTCCCAAAGCATCATTTCGATGACGGCGTGGGATAAGCGCATTCCGAAACCAGCGCCCCCGCTTGATCCTAAAGCAATCGACTGGGCCAAATTGTTCAATCAGAAATTCAAAGAGAACGGAGGGCATGAGTCATGACGATTTGGCAATGGTTCCGAATTCTGATTTCTGGTCAACCGCACGAACGAATTGGCGGCGAAGCCAATCCGTATATGCTGCGCTGGTACGTGATCCCGCAGAATCGCTTCTTCAAGATCTTCATCCACAAATTCCTGCGGGATGACGATGATCGCGCGCCGCACGATCATCCGTGGTGGTTTCTTTCGCTGATGCTCAAGGGTATGTACCTGGATCTGACACCGAACTATGCGAGCGGCTGGCTGGAGGGACGGCTGCGCCGCGCTGGCTCAATCGAATTCCATCGCGCCGACTATCAACATCGCGTCGAGTTACGCAGCAATCCAGATGGCACGAAACGGCCGTGCTGGACGCTAGTAATCACCGGACCGAAATCCCGGCAATGGGGTTTCTATTGTCCCAATGGATACGTGCCTGCGTCGAAATTCGACGAAAAGGGCTGCGAGTAAGTGCGCCCGGTTATGCTCGATTTGTGCTGCGGAAAGGGCGGCTGGACGAAGGGATTCCTGCCGCTCGGCTTCCGCTGCATCGGCGTCGACGTTGTCGATCTCGGCTATCCCGGCGAGCTCATTGTTTGTGATCTACTACAGTACGATCCCACTGTAATAAGGGGGGGTAAAAATTGTTTGTGCCTCTCCACCCTGCGATGAATTTTCGCGCCATGATATGCCGTGGACACGAGCGAGAAATCCACCGCCTCCATCGCTGGCACTGATTGAACGCTGTCGCTGGATTGCAGCGAAGTTGAAAGCGCCGCTTGTTATGGAGAACGTTCGCGGTGCGCGGCGCTGGCTGGGAAACCCGACGATGAAATTTGGTCCGTTCTATCTTTGGGGCGATGGCGTTCCCGGCTTATTACCTACGGTTCAATACCGGCCGAAGGAATCATTTTCGTCAAAGCAGCGCGCCGCGCGCGCGGAGATTCCCCTCGGGCTTTCATCGTGGTTGGCATCTTGTTATTCTGATGCAAGTTCATAGTCCCATAAAACCCGGCGTATCTATAAATGGTATCTTATCTAGCCCGAAAATCCCGAGGGTGCGCATCATGCCTGACTCTGATCCGCAGGAAAAGTCGAAGCTCTCCCTGCACGATCAGGAATTCATTCGAGAGCTTACCACCCAATTTTCCATCGCCGTTCAGCGCGACGTCGCCAAGGTTCAGCGCGACGTCGCTCAGAGCTCCCTCGAACTCCAGCGCCACATCGACACGAAAATGGAAACCATCTCGCGTCAGGTGGAGGCGTCGCGCAAGGAGCTCAAAGAAGAAATTCACGAAGTGAAAGATGACATTGAACGGCAAAACGAAACACTGCAGGAGCACGGTCGGGAGTTGTCCGCAGTGAGTCAGCGCCTCGCCGAGGGGGAGCGTCGCTTCCAGAAAATCGAAGCCGACGTCAAGGATCTCTCTCAGGAAGAAAAGGAAACTGGAATTGGTCTAGCCAAGCTGAGTGGACTTGTTGCGGCAGGCGCGGCGCTCGGCGGCGGAGTCACTGCCGCAGTTCACGGCCTCATGCACTAAGGAGCAAGATTGTACACCGAGAGCGACGTCCGCGTTATTGCTTACCAGCTGGCGCGCTCCGGGATGAATATCTCGGCGGCGGTCAAGGCGTTGCAGTCGGAGTACGAATCTTTTCGCGGCATCGCCGAATCGACGCTGCGCCGCTTGCTTCAAAAAACAAAATTCACCGAACTGGTAGCGGAGCTCACCGAGCAAGTGCGCACGCAACAGATGCAGGCGATTCTCGACGCCGAACGCGCGCGCTCGATGGCTCAGCAGGAAGGCACGTTGACTGGCCAGCTGCGGTCTTACGACCGTCTGCTTGCCGAATGCAGCAAGCATTTCGAGCAGGTGCTTGAAGAGCATCGCAAGAATCCCGACAAGGACTTGGGCTCTGCAGTGCGCGCCTTCGAGGCCGTGGCGAAAATCGTAGAGAAGATCCGCTCTCAAACCATCCCGGCGGTTGCCGATTCGAGGCAGGCTTCCCTACTCATCACGATCTTTGTTGAAGAGACGCTCGCGCTGTTCGGGCCTGAGAAGGCGAAGGTTTTGCGCGCGCGCGTACGCGAGCGCTACATCCGCGAAAACGAGACCCTTTCCAATGACTTGGAGCCGGTTGCAGCGGCAAGCTGATTTATGGCGCGCAAACCAAAACCCAAATCCGATCCGCTGATCGAGACGTTCGACCGTGCGACAGCCGATGCCGAGAAGGGCAAGCGCTGTACGCTCAGCTTTGATAAATTCTTTCGGACCTATCCGCCATCGCTCGACTATCTGTTTGGCAAACACACCAAAGCATTGATCGCGGAGCTCCAGCACGCCTCTGAAATCGTGGAGGCGGGCGGTCGCCATTACATCATCGTCACGATGCCGCCGCGCCACGGCAAGTCGGACATTTGTTCACGCCGCTATCCCGCCTGGCACATGTCGCGCAATCCGGACCATGAAGTTATTTTGGTGACATACGGCGCGGACCTCTCCCACGATCTGGCGCATGACGTTCGCAAGTGCTTTGCGGAAGCCGGAGGCAAATTCGGCCTGCGCCTGAGCGATGACCGAAACCAGATCGGCGCGTGGAGGATCGAAGGCCATCGTGGCGGTATGGTCGCCGTCGGCATCGGCGGCGCAATGACCGGGCGCGGCGGCAGCATCATCGTCATTGATGACTACTGCAAAAATCGCGCGGAGGCCGAAAGCGAAACGATTCGCCAGAGCACGTGGGATAGTTTTCGTAGCGATATCATCACGCGCGGCGCTCCAGGCCACGCTGTTATCGTGGTCGCCACGCGATGGCATCCTGATGACCTCGTGGGCCGAATCTTTGAGGCGATGGAAAAGGATCCGGAGTTTCCCCGGTTCAAGCACATCAACTTCCCCGCCGAAGCCGAAGACGGGACGTTTCTTTTCCCGGAGCGCTTCGACGCCAAGTATTATCGCGGACAGAAAGCCATCGTTGGCCCGTATGCATGGCAGTCGCTGTACCAGGGCAATCCACAACCGCGCACTGGACAATTCCTGCGCAGTGATTTGGCTGAGATCATCGACGCTATTCCGGAAACGATGACTGTCCTTGTTGGCGAGGAGTCCGATCCGAAGGTTGTCGCGCGCAAACTGCGGTACGTGCGCTCGTGGGATTTAGCGAGCTCTGAAAAAGAGCGCGTGAAGGACGATCCCGACTACACGGTTGGAACAAAGGTCGCATACGACGGGATGAATTATTTCGTCGTCGACGTGATTCGCGGACAGTGGACGGCGACCGAACGCGACAAACAAATCGAGGCGGCTGCGGTCGCTGATGGTCCGCGCTGCACCGTCAAAATAGAAACCGTCGCCGGTTACAAAGATACGTACATTCGAATCCGAGACCGCCTGCGCGGAAAGTACATCGTCCGCAATTCCACACCTCAACTCGACAAGGTCGCGCGCGCCTCGCTGGTCGAGCCGGCGTTCGAAAACAAGAATGTCTTTCTCGTTCGCGGCGCGTGGAACGATGCGTGGCTTGCCGAGGTCTCGGCTTTTCCGCGAGGCAAGCACGATGACCAGGTCGACAGTTTCGTGATCGGTGCCGAAGAGCTCAACAGCGCGGGTCGCCGCATGGGTCTCTCGCGCTAAGGAGGTTCAATGTTCGAAACAGTGAAACGGTTTTTCAATCCAAATGCATCGAGCATTGAGTTTCGCCGCGTCGAAGGCAAGACCCGGATTTTCGTCGGCGGCAGCGACCGCACATTCGATCTCTTTCGCGCCGCCACGCTGCGCGGCAAGTCTCTCGCCGACGATCCCCGTACCAGCGGCGGCTGGGATATTCTCGACGGCAATCCGCAGTGGATCGGAGCCGACGAAATTTTCGGCAAGGCAAACTCGACTGAGTTGGAAAGCATTTATCGCAAAGCGATCATTGTCTATTCATGCGTTCGGAAAATCTGCAATACGGCGCAGGAAGCGCCGCTGCGGATCGGGCGCGACACGCCGAAGGGCTGGGTCGATCAGGAAAACCATTATCTCAATTCACTGCTCGCCGATCCCAACCCCGAAATGTCCTACGGCGAATTTCTGACGCACTACATCTCGCACCTCGAATTGACCGGCCGCACGTACGCCTGGAAGTGGCGCAACGGCGTGGGCCAGATCGGCGAGCTCTGGCCGATGCCCACGTCGATGGTGAGGGAAGCTCGCGATCCGAACGGAAAGCTATCGCACTTTCTCGTGTACCAGGGCGCAAACAAGGATTGGCTTCCCGTCCTGCGCGAGGACATGATCCGGCAGATCCACGTGGACCCGTCGAATCCCACGCTTGGGCTCGGCCCGCTGCAGGCCGCGATCCGCGAGGTCCATACCGACACCGAGCGGCAGGATTACATCGTGGAAATGCTCGCCAACGCACGCACTCCCGGAATGATTTTAAAGCAACCAGAGGGCTGGTCTCCGGATCAAAAGGACGAAGTCCGCGCTGTTATTTTGGACGGGCTTGGCAAGGGCCGTCGCGGACGGCCGCTGTTTCTCGACGGCGAAGGCGCGACGATTGAGACGCAGGCGCCACTTAAAGATTTGGACTGGCCCGGCGTCGCCAATCTTTCCGAAACGCGCATCTGCTCCGCGTTCGATGTGCCGCCCATCATCGTCGGGTTGCGTAGTGGCTTGGAGAACGGTACGTACTCAAACTACGAAGCCGCGATGAAGGCGTTTTATCACTCCATGGCTGGTCGCTGGAAGATGCTGGACGGCGGTCTCACGCGCGGATTGTTGCGCGACGAAGGCGATACGCGACTGAAGATCTATCACGACACCAGCGACGTGCGCGGTTTGCGCGACGACGAAGATAAACAAATCGAACGCGCGGTGAAGCTCTACACGAACAATCTCGCCAGCAAGAACGAAGCGCGCGAGATCGCCGGACTGAAACCGATCGATGGGGCGGACGGTACGCAATTTCTTCTGCCGATGGGCTATACGTCGTCGCTCGACGCTCAAGACGAACCGCCGAAAGACGATGGGCAGCCAGATCAGCCGAAGCTCGACGATCCTCAAAAGGTTGGCAATACAAAAATTGCGACGGAAGAGCAGCTCAAAAAACTGGCCGACAACGCGAAGCAATAAACCATGTCTGTCGCTGAGAAAATAAAAGCGCGCCGCGTCCGGGCGGCATTGATGCGCGCGGCTTACGCCGACAAGAACTACGCGCGCCTGCGCTCGATGTTTCTTGGCGCGCTGCAGCGACAGGTCCGCGAGTACGCGCATTCGTCGTCACGCGTTGTTTCTGCCGCGATGAAGAAACACTGGTCGCAGGATTTCACGCGCGTTCAGAATTCGATGATCAAGGGTATGGTCAAGCACGGCTGGGAACTCGCCGAACAGGAAGTCGGCCACGCCACGCGCGGCAAAAATGCCGACGATGCTCAGTACCGCGGGAAATCTTCGTTGACGGTCGCCGACGCCAAAAACTTTTTCACGAAGGCCGACGTCTCGCGCATTGATCGTTGGATCAAGACCACGGCAGAGGGCGGCGCGCAAACCAGCGCGACACGGCTGGAGAACATTTTCAAAGCAGCCGCTGAAGATGGCCAGTCGCCGCGCGACATTGCGAAGGAGATTCTCCAGGCGGGCCTGACGCAGATCGAAGCGCGTGCCAGTATGCTCGCGCACACCGGCGCGATCTGGAGCTACAACGAAGGCGCGCTGCAGCGTTATGAAGATGCCGGCGTGACCATCGTCGAATGGCTCACGGCAGACGATGACGTGCGCTGCCCGTTCTGCGCTGAAATGAACGGCAAGCGTATCGAGACCGGCGAGCCGTTCTTTAGCTCTGGCGACAAACTTTCCATCGACGAAATCAATTTGAAGATCCCGGCCGGCGCGAAGGGCTTCGACGTCCTGCATCCGCCGCTGCACCCCAATTGCCGCTGCACCATCGTGCCGATCTTCGAGGAAAGCGCCTGATCGGCGTTGGCTGCGTATCTATTTAATTGAATCAAGACCCAAGGTGAGCGGTCAGGAGGCATTGTATGGCTCCAATACGGAACGGCGTCGACCGGCACGCACGCCGCGTAATGCATCCCACCGAATCCAGGCTCCGCGCCAAGACTGACGACGCGGCCAGTGGAAAGAGCGGTTGGATCGAAGGCTACGCGGCGGTGTGGAATAACGTCGACGGGCAAGGTGAAATCATGACGCGTGGATGTTTCACGCGCTCGATTGGCATCAACGTTCCGCGTGGCGTGGTGAAGTTGATGGTCCGGCATTTCTGCAACGGCGGCGATGCGCTCGACTGTATCGGTACGATCACAGAGGCCAAGGAAGACGATTTTGGTCTCTGGATTCATGCCGAACTTTCCAGCGTTGAACTGGCGCAGGAAATCCGGACGCTCGTGATCGAAGGGCACGTCAACCTTTTGAGCGTTGGATATAAACCGGTCCGCTGGGATTACTCCAATTCGGCGATGCCGAAAGGGCCGGACAACGTCCTTGTTCATCAGGAATGCGAGCTCTGCGAGGTCACCGTCACGGTACGCCCCGCCAATCCGCAGGCAGCCATACTCGCCGCAAAGACCGAAGACTCACCAACAATCGACTCCGCACAGTCCGCGCAAAGCACCGGCAAAAGCGAAGCCGCAGGCATCGTCGCAGGAAAGACTGAGACGCCCGCCGCGCCCGCATTGCAGCCGTCCGCATTGCCTCTCATTCAGCGGGAGATTGCTTTGCGCCGCGCAGAAATTTCTCTGCTCGACGCCTAAATTTTCGAAACCAATTTTGGAGAACTCAACCATGCAGCTCGACCTCAAACTCTTGAAGGGCAAGATGGAGGGTCTGTTAGTCGAAATGGAAACGGCGTCGGAAAAGATCGAGAAGGCCACCGACGAAAAAGGCAAGACCGATGCGCTCGCCGAATATCGCGGCAAGGTCGCCGAGTACGACAAGCTGAACGCCGATTTGGACGAGGCTAAGAAACACGCCAACCGGCGCAAGCAACTCTCCGGCATCGACGATCTCGTTACGGTGCAGGGAAGGACGCTCGCCACCAAGACGCCCGCGCAGGCGCGCAATCACGACAACGAAGCGCGAGATCACTACATTATTTTCAGCGACTACTTCAAGGGTAAGACCTTGGATAGCTTCGGCGGCAACGCCCGCGATCTGCTCGCGCCGAAGGGCTCTTGGAAGATGGAAAGCGAAGGCAATATCGAAGGTGCCGTCGCGGTTCCCAAGATCGTCGCAATGCAGATTCTGCCCGAAGCTTTCTTCGGCGGAAAGTCCGACTACTCATCCTTCCTGAACGGCGGTTCGCGCGCGGGTTACGCGGGCAAGGCGCTGCCGATGTCGTCTGGCGGATCGGCGGGAGAGGCCAATTTGTTCCAGGCCGACTTCATGAAGAACCTCCTGCAGTATCCGTCCGAAGCGCCCGCGCTCTGGCCGCTCTGCTACAAAGTTCCGTGCAGCTACGGCACGATCCTCTGGCCGCAATTGGTGCAGGCGGCTCCGGGTGCGGAAGATTCGGCAGATGAATTCGCCGAAGATGGTTACGCGGCGTCGTACTGGACCGCCGAAGGTGCGGAAATCAACGGCACCGAAGCGAAGTTCAAACAGCAGTCCATCCCGACGTTCGAACTCGGTACGCGCACCGAACTCTCCCGCCAGCTGGTCAACCGTTCGACGATTCCCATCGAATCGCTGATCGACAATTTGTTCCGCCGCTCGCTGATGGGAAAGATCGACCGCGCCGTGATCAACGGCAACGGAACCACGCGGCCGACCGGCATCATCGGCTTCGCGAACACGGTTGCGCGCACGACGAGCGCGCACGTCAAGTACGACGACTTCGTCAATCTGGAGCACGCTCTCGCTCCGCAGTTGCGGCCGGGTGCGGTGTTTGCGATCCAGGACAAGGCGCTGCAGGACGTGAAGCTCCAGAAGGACACCCAGAATCGCCCGCTGTTTGTGCCGCTGACTTCCGGTGCAGGTCAGGGCGCGAACCTCGGCACGATCCTCGGTTACCCCGTGGTGCCGACGCAGCGTCTCCCGGCTCTGGGCGTTCAGGGTGACGTGCTGTTCGGAAACTTCGCGTCGTACGTCGCGCCGGTCGAGCAGGAAATCATCATGGCCCGCAGCGCCGAACGAAAGATCGAACAGAACGTGATGGTCTACGTGATGTTCATTCAGGTCGGCGGCAAGCCGGTTGAGCTCCGCGCGTTCGCGCAGCTGGCTGCCTAAGTCTCTGATAGTTCAAAACTGGAATCCGCGCGAGGGGCGATTGCCGCCCCTCGCTTTTTAAAAACCAAAATCACTCGGGAGGTTGTACCAATGAAGACTCGAAACAACATTCTGGCGAGCCTACTGCTCGCTGCCATGCTCGTTTTTATTCCGTCGCTCTTCGCTGGCGACGCCGAAAATAGCCGGAGCTTCACCGCGTCCGGTGCCATCACGGCAAATAATCTGGTCAAGGTTTCCGGCGCGAACTCGGTAGCCCAGGCGAGCACTGCCGACGAAGCGATTGGGCGTGCGCTGCAAACCACGGCATCCGGCGGCGGCGTAACCGTGCTGCTCTTTCGGCCTGTATTTTCCCTGACGGCCAGCGGCGCGATCACGGCGGGCGCGAACGTCTATCCCGATACCGTCGGCAAGATCACTGCAACTGCCGCTACTCGACGCCTGGGCATCGCGCTCAACGCTACGACCAGCGACGGGGATATCTGCGACGTCGTGCTTACCGGGAAATCCAATGGCGTGCTCAGCGCACAGTCCAGCGCGACCGGCGCGGCGAACACGGATACCAGCGAAGACGTGCTTTTCACGTATGCACTGCCCGCCAACACGCTCACTTCCGCCAACCAGGTGCTGAAAATCCATGCGTGGGGCCATTGCGCGACAACCGGAAATAACAAGACGATCAAGCTCTACTTCGGTTCGGAGGTCATTACCTCCGGGGTACTGACCGATTCGAACAAAAACTGGCACGCCGAACTGACCGTGATCCGCACCGGCGCAAGTACGCAGCAGGTGCTTGGTAAGATGGTACACGATACCGTCAACATCACGGACTACTCGGCAGCGGGTGCAGAAACCGAGACGGGAGCCATTACTATTAAGGTAAGCGGTCAATCGGGCACGGCCGCGAACGACATTCTCTGTTACGCCATGACGGTCGAAACCAACTGATCGCGGGAATCGCCTCGGGGCGCTGGAAGCGGACTGACCTCCTCCACAGTTACGCCCAGCCCGCCCCGAGGATGAATTCCCGCCGTTTATAGCGCTCGGATACGTCAATCCCCATGTTCTTGCCTTTTGAATGAGATAATCGCCCACAGCGCGATCTATCCAACGTTGCAGGGCTGTCAGACGGAGGCATTGGGCTAAAATGAGCACAATCATCGATCTGGCCACGGCAAAGGCTTATTTAATGGTAGGGCACACGGCGCAGGATGCCGTAATCCAGATCCTGTGCGACGCCTCGGAAGAGTTCCTCGCCACCCATTTAGGAATCAAATTCGGCAGTTCGGCCGTTGAAGAGGATCTCGACGGCGGGATGGGCATCCTCTTCCCTTCTAGTCGGCCTGTGACGGCTCTGACGGTGCAGTCCGGCCAAACCTACCCCACTGTGATTGATCGCGTTACCGGTGATCTCATTGTGGTGGCGTTGATCGGCAAGGGGCGCATCGTCCGCGCGGATCCTGGTACCGGCGTCCCGTGGCTGCAGCCCACGGTCTACGATCTTTCAATGCAGCAAAACCGCTGGGCGTACTGGGTGCGATTCATGGACGGCATGGGACGCTACCGAGCCGACTACACCGCCGGATATGCCACGGCCCCGGCCCTGCTCAAGCAGGCCGCGCTGGCGTTGGTCACTCGCGCCTACCGCGCGCGTGGCGCGGAGATGTCGAGCGGCGCGAAAGGTGCGTCAATCCAGTTCGGCGCGTTCGTGGATAGCGACATCGCTAAGATGATTCAGCCCTACGCCTTGAAATCAAAAGCGAGGACTTGAAGATGCCACTTCCCTATCCCTTTAACCGCTACCGGCCGACCCGCGTGCCTGACGGCGACGGCGGCTTTTCCGAGACGCTCGGCACTGCGACGGTTTTGTTTGGCATCTTGGAAGCAAACAAAACGCAGATCACGATGATCGTTGAGCTTTACGAGGACGTGAAGATCAATGATATCGTCGGCATCATTCCCGAAGACACTTCGACAGAAACCTTCTATCGCGTGATCGATGCCAACCGCGTCCTGGACACGACCAAACGCGAAGTGAATCTCACCCGCATTGATCGGCCGGTCTCGCCGTAACTCCCCGCCCCATGCGTATCTATCTAGTTCATGATCGACATGAAGGCGCGAGTCTACCTCAACACAGATGAAATCGCTGATCACCTGAAAAAGGGCGTCACTGAGCGACTCGGCAAGTGCGCGCTCATGGTCGAGGCTGAAGCCAAGCGCCTGCTTTCCAAAGGCGGCGCGACTCCGGTTACCTCCAGCGGCAAGAGGGAAATCAAATACACGCCCAGTGAAACCGGCATGCCGCCGCATTTGCGCTCCGGAAATCTTCGTGGCTCGATTCAAGCCGCTCGGCAGCCCGACGGCAGCTGGGTTGTTGGCCCGGCCACAACCGCGCCTTACGGCCGAATTCATGAATTCGGCGGGCTGATCCGCGTGACCGCGAAAATGCGAATGTGGCTCGGGATGAATCTTGGCATCTGGAAGGCCGTGGGTTCCAGCGTCCACATTCCAGCGCGGCCGTTTATGCGGCCCGCCCTGGACAACTGCCGCGCGCGCTTCGCCAAGGTCTTTGAAAACATTCCGCTGGGAGGTGCTGTCTCGTGATCTCTCAGGCGCTTTACAAATTGATCGCCACGAGTTCCGCGCAACTCGCGATAGATATTCGAGCAGGACTCTCGCAGTTCGATTTCGGCACGGGCAATGCGCCTGCGATTTTCTCTAACGAGCACACTGTCCCAGACAATATGGCGACGCCCTACATTGTCGTCGGTGACGTGTCGGGCGCGCCTGATTTTGGCTGTCGTCAATTCTCGGGCGGCACGTTCGTCGCGGACGCGCAGATTTTCGGCAAGAAGGATTTCTCAGGCAAGCCCGTGCGCGATCTCGCGCTGAAGCTCTGGAAACTGATCGACCGCGCCGATCTCAGCACGTGGCTCGCGCCGCTCTACTTAGAGCAGTGGGGTGTCAGCGCCACTCTGCCGATGGCCACGAACGACGGTTTGGGTTTTCCGGGTTGGACCATCCGCACTAATGTCCGCGTACTTCGTACGTCGGCGAGTGCCTGATAAAGGAGATTTGCCATGGGTATCGCTGGCTATAGCTGCAAATTCACCGAAGGCGCTTCCCCGACGACTGTTGCCAAATGTCGCGACTTCAGCATGAGTTCGCAGGGAAAAGAGATCGACATTTCCACGCGCGCGGGAGCCGGGTGGAAAGAATTCATGCAGGGGCTCAAGGAGTATGACCTGAGTTGGGAGCAACTGTGGCTGTCGTCGGATACTGCGTATACGGATTTGCAGACCGCGTTCATGGGCGGCACGGTCCTCGCCTGGAGTGCTGTCGATGCCGCCACTAGCGGCAAGGGTTTCAGCGGCAACATGATCATTACGAAGCTGGAGCAAAAAGAGCCGCTCGACGGCGCGTTGATGGTCTCGTTGACCGCAAAGGGAACCGGCGCGCTGGTTGTGGTTTGATCTAAACCCAACTGCAACTGCATGGAGGAGTCTTAAATGTCCGATTCGAATCAACCCCCTGCGGCTCGCGATGCGCAGGGCCGTCAGTGGCATCCCAAGATCACATGCGGAACACTCATGCGTTTTGAGACGCATACCGGCCGTAAGTTTTTCGATCCACAGACGCTGCAGAATCTCGAAAAGAGTTTGAGCGTCGGCGATCTGATTGCGCTGGCGTTCTTTTCCTGTCGTGAAGAGTCGCGCGCTCGAAATGTCGCGCTCGACGATTTTGCGGATTCATTCACCAGCGACATTCAAATGCTCTCCATCGCCGAAGCCATCGGGCCGGCTATCGCGCTTTTTTTCCAGAGCCAGCAAAAAAGCAATCCAGTTCCGGTTCCCGCTCCCGGCAATGGGAGTGGCAATTAGTCCACGAAACCGCCGCGCTGGCCGGTGTGGAAAACATCAAACGGTTCACGCTGCGGGAATTGATGTGGCGGCGGACTGAGCGGGAAAGAATGGCGTGGGATCGTGCGGTTTGGACGGCATACGTCGTTCGTACCGCGCTCGCGAAGACCAGGCTGGCCGACATTCACCCGTTGGTTGACTCCGAAAAGCCGGTTGTCGACAAGGATGAATTGCTGAATCCGAGTGTAAGGGAACGTGAGGAACTCACGGAGTCGGAAATCGAAGCGCGGTATGACGCGTTTTTGAAACGCGGAGGCTGGGAGAGATATGGCTGAGTCTGGTGACGTGAAGGCAGGCGGCGCATACGTTGTCATTGGCGCCGTCACCAAGGAATTCGACGCCGCAATGAAGGGTGTCGAGTCCTCTCTCCGGGCGTTCGCTGGTTCCATCACAACCATCGGCGGAACGATGGCTGGAATTGGCGCGGCGATCACGGCTCCGCTGGTCGCCAGTGCGCACGCCTTTGCCGATCTGGGCAAGCAGACCAAAGCGTTCATGGCGCAGACCGGCATGTCGAGCTCGGCTGTCGCTGGATTGTTCTACGCGGGCGGCGCGGGCGCGGAAGCGCTGGGGCACGCCGTAAAAGAAATGCAGCGCAATATCGTCAATCAAACCAAAGAGTCCGCCGAAGCATTCACGGCGCTCGGACTGACGTTCAAAGAACTCCAGGCGCTTTCTCCGGAAGAGCAGCTGGGCTTGGTCGCTGAGCGGCTCGCGGCCGTCAAAGACAAAGGTCAGCAGGTGGAGCTCTCGCAGCGGTTGCTCGGACGCGCTGGCGTTGAACTATTGCCACTGCTCTCGCAGGGCGCGGACGGATTGAATCGTGCGGCGAATTCCGCTCGCGAGTTCGGTCTCGCGCTGGATCAAAAAGCAATCGACTCCGCGGCGAAGCTCGGCGCGGAGTTCAAACGCGTATCTAAATCCGCCGAAGGGCTGCAGGTGTCCATCGGCGCGGCGTTGGCACCGATCCTCACACCGTTCATCGAACAGATCGTCCAGGTGATCAAGGGCTTCCAGGAGTGGATCGCCGTTCATCCCGAATTGGTTCAGGGGCTTTTTAAAGTCGGTGTGGCGCTCAGTGTCGTCGGCACAGCGTTTCTTGCCGTTGGCGGCGCGATCTACGCGGCGCTCTCTCCCGCGATCCTGTTGACGGCCGTTGTCATAGGGATTGGCATGGCTTCGCTTGCTGTCACCGATTCTCTAGGTGTGACGGCAACCGGATTCGGAGAACTCTTTAATTCTATCCGAGTGGATGGCACCGGATTAGGGACATGGCTCGGTGCATTTTGGGTTTTCATTGAAAAAGGATTCAACGATCTCGTCACTGGCATTTCGTGGGTTGCGCAGACGTGGTGGGGCGCGTGGAGCTATGTCATCACAAAAATCGCGAACGCTTTTTCCTATATGATTTCAAATTTGACGGAGGGGCTGCAGTTGATCATTGAAGCGTTTAATTCCATCGCTCCGAAGTCGCTGAAGATCGATACGAGTTTTCTCAACAACACGAACAAGGCGCTCCAGGGATTTCGCGACACGGGCAACAAGGAAATCGATCAACGCGCGAGCGCACGCGACAACACGCTTCTGACCGGCGAGCGCAAAAACAAAGCGCTCGACAAGCAGATGGCCGATCTCTTTAAGAAAGATCCACAGGACGGCTCAAAAGGCGTTCACCTGGACACCGACCGCGCGAAAGGCGCGCTGACTAAAATCGGTGACAACGTCTGGAATTCAATTACTGGCGCGCTCAGCACGGCAGTCGGCGCGATCAAAGCGCCGGAACTGCCCAAGGCCACACCGTTCGGCACGCCCGACAAGAAGGATGTCCCCGGTATTTTGGATTCCGGTATCAAGGGCTCGTCTGTTGGCACGTTCAACTCTAGCGCCGTGGGCCAGCTAGGGATCGGCCCGAACATCGGCGAGCGCATCGCGAAGTCGTGTGAAAAGACTGCGCAGAATACGGACCCACGCAATGATGCCGTGAGGAATCCTTAAGTGCCGAATATCACTGAGAATCTCAACAGCCGCAAGCAGACGAACACTGACAATATCAGTGAGCGTTCGGTTGCGACGTTGGATTATACCGCGCGCAACGCCTCGGATGAAACCGACGCGTTGAACGCAGTGATCGCGTTCGCTCCTGACACGTTTAATGAAATGCGCTACCACTCGGCGGAGGTCGTCGAGCAGCTCACGCATAACACTTGGCGGTGTTCGGTTCGTTACGTCGCGAAGCCGACAACAGTCGTCCAGTACGATTCCACGGGCGGCACGCAGCACATCACTCAATCCATTGCCACGGTCGGGAAGTACGGTAACTATTCTGACGAACTCGGACAAGCCATCGGGGTTGATGGGGACAATGTCGCTGGCGTCGATAAGGTTGTGCCCGTTTTTAATTGGACCGAAACGCATGCTCTTGAGGACGCGGAGCTCAATGTCCCCGCTTACTACGCGCTCACGGGCCACGTGAACTCCGATCCGTTTCAAGGCTACAGCGCCGGTGAAGTTTTGTTTTACGGAGTCACCGGTCAAGAGCGCGACGACGGATTGTGGGAAGTAAATTTTAAATTTGGCTATCAGCCCAACGCCGTGAGTCTCCAAATCGGCGGCATCTCTGGCATTGAGAAAAAGGGCTGGGAATATCTCTGGGTTTTCTACAACAACGCCGTCGACACCACGGCCAAAGTTAAAATCAAGAAGCCGACTGCCGTCTACGTCGAGCAAATCTACGAGTACGGTCCGTTCTCCTCCCTCGGCATTGGAGCCTAAAAATGCGAAAGCTTGCACTGGCATTTCTTTTCGTCTTCTCGCTCCACGTCGCGGCGGCAACGCCGATCTGGATCGGCAACGCGCCTGCCGTTGCGCAGGTCGCGACGGCCGCGATTGCTTCCGTCGACGGCACTCCCGCGAACAATACGTTCACTGTGACCATCGGCGGTGTCGCAGTGACTGTCACTGGGATCACGAACGCCAATACGACGGCCGCTGCGCTTGTGGCCGCCTGCACCGCGTCGACGCATCCGTATTTCACGGCCGTCGCCTGGACAAATCCCAGCGCCGCGAAGGTCACGGGTACGTCGCTCACAGCAGGCGTCCCGTTCACCGCAGTCATTTCGAAATCGGGAGCGGGATCGGGAAGCGTGAGTGCGTTCGGCGCTGCGGGTGGTGTAGATACGGCTTCCGCTGGCCCGACTGACTGGAGTACGGCCGCGAATTGGTCGACAGGCGCGGTGCCCGTGAATGGTGACGACGTCGTCGTCAACGATTCCTCACTGAACATTTCCTACGGGCTCAATCAATCCGCTGTGACGGTCAACTCGCTGCGAATCATGCAGAGCTTCACCGGCTTGCTTGGACTCAACCGAAGCGTGTTCACAACGTCGGCCGATGGCAACACGAGTAATGCGCTCTACACGGAATACCGGCCGCTTTATCTGCAGATCGGACTGCAAAGTTCGCAGCTTGTCGTTATCGGCGAAAACAATTCGACGGCAGGAACCACGCTCGCGGGCTCCCGGCGCATTATGCTCGACCTCGGTACGTCGGCGGGCACGGTTGAAATTCAGAACACAAGTTCCAGCGCGGCCGAGTCCAGCCGGCCAGCGGTCCGGATCAAATGCAATAGCGCGTCGCTCGATTGCTTCGTCCGCTCCGCTCCAGGCGGCTTCGGTGTCGCCATCGATCAGAACGGCGAGACCTCCACGCTTCGCAAGATGGCCATCACTGATCTCACCGGCAGTTCAAAAGTTGTGACCGGACTCGGCACCACGATGACGACGTGGGAACAATACTCAGGCACAAACAAACTGCAGGCGGGCGCGACAGTGACCACTTGCAATGTCAAAGCGGGCACGCTGCAGGTTGAAGGCGCGTTTGCAATTACCACGCTCAATCTCTATGCGGGCGCGCTCAAGTCGAATTCGACCGGCACAATCACGACGATGAATTTGTACGGAGGAACTGTCGACTTCACCGGATCGTCGCGCGGTCGAACGGTAACCACAATGAATTGGCAGTCGGGTGGAACCGCGACGCTTACTGCTGACATGTCCGTGCTGACCATCGGCACGTTCAATCCGCCGTCGACGAAATTTTCATTCAGCGCGAGGTAGTCATGCAAGGCGGAATTAAGGTCGCATCGTTTCAGAAGTTCAAGCTGAAACCGTCGACTGTGAATTCGATGATTGATGCTGCGCAGACCGAAAGGTCTCGGCAGGCGGGCGGCGCTAGCTCTGGCGAGGCCGTCGCGGCCGCGCGCGCTGGCATCATCATCGTCCGCAATGACACCGGTGCCGATCTCGATGTTTTCTCGGCGGTCGGCGTGGACGCGCTGCTGACAGATCCCAGCGACGGCGAAGATCACCGTAGTTACATTCACGCGGCTATCACTCCCGTTGCTGGCTATGAAGCCAAATTCGCAGTGCTACAGGAGCCCGTGAAATCTGGTGAATGTGGCAAGGCGATGATCGTTGGTGTCACACCTGTTTTTATCAAGCGCAGCGGGGGCGACACATCAAACGTTGTCGGCATTGTTGCCGGGCAAACGTACATGACTACCGGTGCGGCCGGTGGGCAGATCGTCAATGAAGACGCATATACAGGTACCGACATTCATCGCGCCCTGGTCAGTATTCCCAGCGCTGGCGGCGGCGGTCAGAACACGTTCGAGGAGATCGACGTCTGCTTTACGAGCAACGTCGCCATCGACGGCAGCGTCACTACCGAAGGCTCTGTCACCCTCACGGCGGGGATGGTAGTCGGCCTGACCGCGCAGACTGATCCTACGCAAAACGGACTCTACAACGTCGGCGCGTCTGGTCCGTGGGTAAAGCATACCGGACTGGGCGGCGGCGGTGGCGCTCCTGGACCGAGCGGCGCTGGATCTACTGGACCCATTGGCGCGACCGGGCCAGCGGGCGCTACGGGTCCAATCGGCGCAACAGGCGTCACTGGCGGAATCGGATCGACGGGAGTCACTGGCCCGGCTGGTGCAACGGGACCAGCGGGAGCAACTGGACCGATCGGCGTGACTGGCGTGGTTGGGCCAACGGGCGCGACCGGCCCGGCGGGCGCGACAGGGCCTAGCGGCGCGGCGGGGCCAGTTGGAGCGACCGGCGTGGCGGGTCCTGCGGGCGCAACGGGGCCAGCGGGAGCAACCGGACCCGTCGGCGTAACGGGCGCGACCGGCGTTGCTGGGCCTGCAGGCGCAACGGGGCCAGCGGGAGTAACCGGACCCGTTGGAGCGACGGGGCCTGTGGGTGCGACCGGTGTGACCGGCGCAACAGGGGCTGGCGGCGGGAAGCGGTGGCAGAGGATTTTTGGAATATGATTAATCTAGACGGCGCTGGTGGCGACATTTTAGAACTGGTTACATCGTCGACGGCGAATATCCACTCTTCGATAAATTACGTCGACACGCAAACCGACACGCCCAAGCTGGCCGTTGCGGCGATCACGAGCGCAACCACTACCACGCTTTTAACCGGATCGGGAACCGGGCAATTCTGCATCAAGACGATGTACATGGCTAACATCGACGGAGCCGCGACAAACACGGTTAAGGTCCGAGTGAAAAAGAGCGCGACTTCATACGTCATCTACACCGTCACGCTGAATGCCGGGGATACGCTCGTCTACGAAGATGAAGGCTTTTACGTTCTCGACACCAATGGGAACATGAAACAGCTTTACAGTTTTCCCGCAGCGTCGCCAAACCTCGTCTACGCATCGCCGGATGGCGCGGCCGGATCGCCTCTTTTTCGCCAGTTGCTTTTGAGCGATCATGAGTCTAAGGCACGCCCGGTAAATAATTTGATCATCAACGGCGCGTGCGCCGTCGATCAACGCAACACGGGCGGCGCAAACATCGGAACCGGATTAGGCGCTGACGTATACGCCACGGACCGATGGAAAGCCGCGTCCGAAAATTCAAACACGCTTTTTTCGCGAACGGACACAAGTACTTCGCTTCAAACCGGGTTGAGCGCGCGCTACTACGGCACACTTGCGAAAAAGACTACGACCGGAAAACAGGCAATATTCCAAGTAATCGAAGCGAATAACACGCTTCCGCTTGCCGGTCGCAAGATGACTTTTCAAATTAAACTCCGCGCATCGTCTTCAAAAACTTTGCGCATGGCAATCCTGTCTTCAACCGGAACGATTGATGTTATGCCGACGCTTGTTCCGTCCGCGTGGGGAAGCGGAAGCACGGAACCGACGTGGGGCACGAATCTTTCGAACATCGGAAGCCCGGCTTCGATTCCCACGGGCGCGCAGGGAACAATCGGAACAAATAGCGTTTCGTGCGCAGTGACGACGACGTTTCAGTTGTTCGCCGGAACTTTTACGATGCCATCGAATGCAAAGAATCTCATATTGGTCATTTGGACAGATACACAATTCACTTTCAATACCGATACGTTTTCGTGGTCTGA
>JBBRPR010000091.1:0-25392 GCA_038227875.1 Planctomycetota bacterium | reverse complement strand
CCCCCTTCGGCCAAAAGGATAATTTCGGCGCGCTTGACGAGCCGGTAGGCGGTGCTGCGTCCGCGCGACCATTGCTGCAATTGTTGTCGTTGATCGTCGTCCAGTGTCACCGTTCGCGCTACGCGCATGCTTCATCCTCCTTGATAAGGGAAACATGTCTGCGCTGTCATAGGTCACTCTATTTTCAATACACTACACTAGCCGTCGCGGCAAGCTTGCCGCTGGGCGAGAGTGCCGCAGCAAATATATGATCCTCGTGTGGAGCCAGATGCGCGACGGCTTTCAATGTATCGAGCGAGAAAATATCGGCGTAACCTTCGCGCGCGACGAGCACAGTGCGCGAATCCGGCGCCATCACTGCCAACTCAATCGCGTGCCCGGCGGCTGGAATTTCGCGATGATGCTCTCCGGTCATTCCGTCCCAGAAATGCAATGCGCCATCACTGCCCAGTGCATAGACCAGTCTGCTGTCTGGTGTGAAACCGGCGTTCTGCACTTGGAGGGGCAGCGGAGACTGCAGACTGATGGCGCGCTTTTCGCTCACATTCCACAGTTTCAATGGCTGGCCTTCACAGGTATACAACAGCGCTTTACTGTCATTGGAGAAGATGACAAAGGTATTCGAATACTGAAATTGTTCGATGAGGACATTGCCACTCGTGCGGGTCTTTGTTCCCACATCAGAGAGAATGAGCTGCGCGGTATAACTATCGCACGTGACAATCTGCTTTCCGTCCGGAGAGAGCGCGACGCCACGCCGATCCCGGTCCAAAACGTTGCCAGATTCGACGTCGACAACGAGCGAATTTCCGTCTCCCAAGTAAAGCAGCCGGGTCTGATCAGTGGAAAAGGAATACTGTGCCCGCGTGTCCCGTATGGATATCTTCTTCAGGGGACGCCATGCTTCCCAACGCCACCATACCGTTACCCCATCGCCAATGGCCAGAACCAACAGGAGCAGGGAGAAGAGCGAGAATCGGAAAAGGCGGCGGCGCGGTAAAGGGGCGGAGGCAGAATCATTCAAGCAGGCTGTGTTCCTAAGACTGGGGAACGCTCAAATTCAATAGTTTGTCTTTTTGTAATGCTCACCAAGTCGTTAACAAGTAGTTCTAGTTGCTTTGACGCGTTCGAGTAACGCGGCATTTCATATTTTCTGCATATTGGTTCGGGATTCAATGATCCCTAAGTTGAAAATTCCTGGCCCAACCGAGTCAGAACGGTCAGCTCCTTTACCGATTCTGCCGCGGCCCGGCCATCCCATCTTACCAGTATCAAGCGAATCAATGATCAACGTTTCATTCATGTCCGGCAGTAGCGCCCATGTATAGAAATTCAGCTGAATCCTGGTTTTGCAGGAAACCTGCCTCGCGGCAGAGTTTCAAGACGCCGAATACCCGATAAAACGCTCACTTCTACTCTTCTTTCGATACCCAAATATGTTTCACTTATGAGAGAAACAAAAAACATCTCCATAGCTAGTCCACGTGGGGTAAACAGATAAGACGTCTTATGTCTGGTGCGGTGTGAGACAAGGTCTAAGGTGGTGCAACATAAATTTTCAATCAGGTGATAAGGAACCCTCGAACGTGAATGAAAAAAACACCATGACAATGACACGCAGACTACGCGTTCCCAAGCTGATACCTGTTTGTTTGTGTTTGGTCGCAGGTGTCTGCGCGGCGGCTACCAATGAAGTTGTGGTAGGCGATGCCTACGCGCGGGGCAGTGCAGATGGTACGGAGTGGGCGATTGGATCCAAGGCAATTGAATTGGTCTTCCAGGCCAAGGACGGGCAGTTCCGACTGCTCAGCTTCAAGAACCGCACAATTCAACCCGCTGTCGAATATCTGAAGCGGGATGCAGCGTTGGCGCCGTTTGCCTTCGATCGGAGCTCCGTGCCTGGGGACATCCTCATCCAATCTTTGTGGGAAAAGAATCTGAAGAAGGGTGAGACCGCGGATCCAGCCAGCGAGAATTTGAGTGTGACGGTAAAGAAAGGAGATCGTATTGGATTTTCGGTGGAACACGGCGGCAACTACGCCAGCACGACTACGCGTTGGCCGGTCACAATACAGTATGGCGCAGACGAGCGCTATGCCTCGACCGATGACAGCGGGTTGGGCCAGGGTCCGATTTGGTTCTACGATGTCTTGAAGGCGGACGCCGGCATTTTGGCGCCGCTGGACGATTTCCTGAACCTGAATTTAGCAAACGAAAAGGGCAGAGTCAGAGTGGCCAGCCAGGCCAGCGGTGATCGGGCAGCGGGTGATGTGCCATGGATCGGGCCTTCTGCCATGCATCCCTCCCCGACGTGCGCGGCCGCCCGGATTTGGGTGGCTCCCAAGGATGGGACGGTGCAGGTCAAGGGCTCCGCTGCACTGTCGCCAGACGGTGCGAATCCGATCAAAGTGAAGGTGTTTGTAGTTCATAAGATGGACCCGGAGACGAGACGAGCGGCTTTACAGAAGGAAACGGAGCGTGCCGCTCAATGGACCCTGGAATCCGCCAAATGTCTTGAGATTGATTCTGGTGGCCGGCCGGCGGTTCAATTGGATATGGTCCTGATTCGCTCATCCCTGCGCGTGGGCTTGCATATCGTGGCATTCCCGCACTCAAGCGTGCTGCGGCAATGGCTCGATATTGAAAACACGGGCGCGACGGCGTTCGCCGTTTCGGAATTTACCGGACTGGCTTTTCCTCTCGATTCAGACGCGACCGCTGAGTGGCAGCACTCCTGGATGACGGGTGCGGACAACTCGCCCAATGCTGGTGTCATGCGAACGGCTCCGGTCAAACCCGGATATAAAAGCGTGTTGTCCGGTGGGGGCGGTTGCGCCGATTTCATGCCATACATGGTGATGCGGCGGACCGGGACGGCGAACGATGGCTGGTTTGCTGAGCAGGATGATGACTCCGGTGCAAAAGGGATGTCTGTGACTCGCGACGGCAACACCACCCTCGTGCATTTGCGCGGGTTGAACCTGAGCAGTCTGGCTGCAAAGCAGAAGGTACAAGCGCCGGCTGTTACCTTGTGTACGTTTGCTGGCGACTTGGATGACATGGCGCAACATTTATTCGCATGGCAGTACGAGTACATGTGGGATTACACGCATCACGACTGGTTCGGCCGGATGCTATGGGCGCCGGGTTGGTACAACAACCCTCCAAATTTGCAGGAGAACTGGGCCGGTCGACTGAACATGGACCTGACGGTTCCGGACTTGATGCGCACGGCCGGGATGACGCTGCTGTGGGATGACGCCGGTTGGTCGCTCAACGCGGACAACTATTATGTTGCGCCTTTCTTCGAGGGACCGGACTTCGCCAACACGGTGCGCTACCTTGCCAAGATGGATATGAAATGGTTGCTCTGGTTCAACGGCTATCCGAGCCCCGGGGTGATGGACAACAAAGTTGCGGCGTGGGGCAATTTCCAGTGGCGCACCGATTACAACGACTGGTCCGATCGTGCGCAGCGAGAGCAGGTCAGTGCGTTCCTGAAGAAGAATCCGCGCGCTTCGTTCCACACGACCAATTGCGGCAGCAAGTACTCACACATGTTTGAGGTCCAGCGCCGAACCGACATCAACATGTTGGCCGATCCCGGGTGGGGCATGAACGGCGGTGGCATGCACGCCAGTCATTATGTCTCCTACTTCGAAATTCCAGACAAGTGGATGGATATCATGCCGCCATTTTACACTGGCGGCGGCTACAGACCGGAAGATGCACGCCAGTCGCTGGCGCTCGTTCCAGCCTGGGACCAGTCGGTCTCGGCTCCCGATCTGGAACAGATCCGGCGGCTGGGACAAATCTACAATTTCCTCACGCGAGAAGGCGTCAGTGGAAGATGGTCGTTGATGTTCCATCCCATGGTCACGGGCGATGGAGAACAATTTTACATGCAGCGTACCAGCTACGATCGGAAGAAGGCCTGCATCATCCTGAGACACTTGGCGCCGGGAGCCGTCACGATTTTTCCGCGCGGACTCTTGCCGGACTACAGATACACTGTGGGATTTGATTCGAAGTCGGTTGTCACCTCACGCACCGGGGCCGACTTGATGGCGAAAGGTATCGTGATTGAAAAGCAGCCACCAGGCGAACTGGTTTACCTTGGCCTGCCCAATCGACCCGGCAGTGGAACAGACACTGCACCTCCGAAGGCTCCTTCACGGGTCTTGTCCCGTCGGGAAAGCAATATCGGGCATGCCGGCGTCGGTATCTATTGGTCGCCCGGCTCGGACGACAACTGGCTGAGTTACTATGAGATCCGGCGCGGTGAAACCGTTCTCGGTAAAGCCAGTGTGGGTACGTATTTTTTTGATCACTCCGAAGGGTGGGATCCGTCGGCTTCCTATGCTGTACGTACGGTTGACGGCGACGGCAACGTCAGCGAATGGACCAGCGCACGGCGCGCTGGCGATGCCACGCTGGAATATCCTGCCTTGGGTGGTCTTTTTTCCACAGCCGGCCGCGATGGCTGGAGCGCCGAGACGACGACAGATGGAACCGTTTTCAAGCCGATGCAATGGATTGCTCCAGCCGGCAGTCCGGCGGGCAACAGGGGTGGAACTCCCAGGCAGCGGGGCGGCGCGGAAGGATATTGGGAAGGTGAACAGTCTGCCCGGGTCGGGCGCGGGTGGCAGCTTGCCAGTGCGAATGCACAGTGCGTTCGTGCCTGGACGGCTCCGCAACCGGGAACGGTCCGCATCGTGGGCCGCGCAATGAAAGAGTATCAGCGCCGGGCAGGACCCACGTTGCGAGTCCGGATACTCCTCGGTGTGAAACCGGTCTGGCCGAAGGACGGCTGGGCCGAGGCAAAGGCGGCGGATCTGTTGGGCTCGCAGCACGATCTCACACTGGAAGTCGCCAAAGGTGATGTGGTCCGTTTTGTCCTCGATCGTGCGTCCACCGACCGGGAAGAGATCGTCTCATGGATGCCGCGTATCCTCTACGCCGAGGAGAAGCCGCAGGCCGCGCTCGGCGATTCAATTGTCCGTATCCTGTGCGGCGCCAGCCAACCCTACACCGACAAGCTCGGGAATGTGTGGTCCCAGGACCGGTTCTTCACAGGTGGCGCTTCAATGCAGTCAAAAGAAATCATTGCGTCGGCTCAACCGACGCAAGATGATCAGTCGCTGTATCAAGCCGGGCGCGTTGGCACGGATTTCACTTATGCGATTCCGGTATCGCAGGGGATCTACAGCATCCGCCTGAAATTCGCGGAGACACAGTACAAATGGTATTTTGAACGGCCAATGAATCTGGACGTCAATGGGCGGCGGGTGCTTACCAATTTCGATGTTTGCCAGGCTGCGCGAGGGCCGAAGTTGGCCTATGAGAAAGTGCTTCGTTGTCTCACGCCGGATGCGGAAGGAATGCTGGTTCTGCATTTCAGTGGCGGATGGGAGCCGACGAAAGTCACGGACGAGGCGATGGTGCAGGCAATCGAAGTGCTTCCGGAGATCAAGCCGGAGATTCATGTGGATTGCGGAAGTGAAAAAAGCTTTGTGGACTGGAACGGCGTCGTCTGGTCTCCGGACCGAAACGGAACGGGCGGGAGCGTGCTGGAGCAGAAGGTCCCAGTTTCCCAGGCATCGCCCACGATGTATGATCAGGCTTTGTACCACACAGCACGCAGCGGAAAAGCACTCACCTATCGATTCGCGGTGCCTCCGGGGCTGTACGCCGTCCATCTGAAGTTCGCGGAACTCTGGCTGCCGGAAGCGGGCAAGCGTCCAATGAATATTGACGTGAACGGCCTGCGCGCGCGGGAGAATTGGGATCCTGCGACAGCGGCGGGACAAATAAACTCGGCCGCGGACGTGCGCGTCGAGGATATCGCACCTGATAAAAACGGAGAGATAATCATTAGGATCACTGCGACAGGCGATAACGACGCCATCTTGCAGGCAATCGAGATCGAATAAAAAGACCTTAATTGAGGATGTGCAGGGTCGTTACAATACTCGCTATAAAATTTTCAGAATTCTCCGCTGGGTTCGCGCGCTGCGGCGAATCTCCCATGACTTCAACGATACGGGAGTTCAATTATGGAGAGTTGCCAGGACGTAGCCGAGTCTCAACCCAGCGATCTCGACGCTTTGCGCCGCTTCGGTGCCAAGGGCGCCCCCGACGCGTTAGGCGAGTTGTTTGCGCGGCATAGCGACAGTGCCTATCGATTGGCGCTGGCCATGACCCACAACGCCGCGGACGCCGAAGACGCCGTCCAAGCAGCATTCCTCCAAATCGTCTCCCACAAATGCCGCTTCGATGAGCGGCGGGGAACATCAGTGCGAGGATGGCTCATGGGCATCGTTATTCATTCCGTTCAACGCAAGGTTCGCGAAGAAGCGCGGCGTCATCGGCGCGAGCTGAAACTCTCCGCGGCGCGACGGGATAACGAGGCCGCCGACGAGGCGCAGCTCCGCGACGAAGCAGTGCAGGCCGTTCGCGAGCTGCCTGAGCCCTACCGTGTCCCAGTCTGGCTGCATTTTCTCGAGCAGTTGTCGTTTGAGGAAATCGGGGGCGCTCTGGCCCAGCCGGTCAGCACGGTTCGCGATCATTCTCATCGCGGCATCGAGATGGTCCGGACGCAACTGGTCGCGCGCGGATACGTGGTCGCATCCACGTCGGCGATGGCCGCACTGGTCGCCACCGCTCCATTGGCTCCGGCCCCCGCGAGCCTAGCCGCGCTTGGTAGCCAGGCACTCGCAGTCGCCAAGGGAAGCTCAGCGCTGGCGGCCTCCGGATTCGCGTTTAAAGGCGTCGCCGTCGTGGCGTTGGCGCTGACGCTGACGCTGACGGCCGTAACAGCGTACGTGGCTACGCGCAAGCCATCCCTGGCCGTTCAGGCCGCCGACGCCGGGGACGCGCGGGGAGCCGGCGATAAGCCGACGGCGCCTGTTTCCGGAAGCGACAAAGCCCTCTTGGGCTCGCCTGACTTTTCTCCTTCGCTCCAACGGCCAATCGGCTGGCGCGGTGATGGGTCCGGCCGCTATCCGGGTGCCACGCCACCGCTGGAATGGGGACGCTGGGCAAAGGGCCTGACTCATGAGATCCGATACCAGAACACCCGGCCAGACAAGAATACGACTGTGTCTGGCGCGCGCCTGGAACTGGGCATCATCAAAGACTGGCTGGTGGCCGGGCCATTTGCGGTGACAGATCCAGAGAAGGACATCGAGCAGGCATTCATCACGGAGGATGCAACGCTTGATCCCAATGCCGGGGACAAGGCCGGAGTCGGTGTCTGGAAGAAAGTGCATGTTGGAATCGAAACACAGAACAATCAGGCGGTTAACGAGGGGACCTGCGATAAGCCCAATGTCGATTTTGTCTGGGCTTTCGGCGAACTCGACAAACAGGTGGGCTATGGATTCACGCGTCTTTACTCGCCCACCGATGGCAAGCTCCTGATGCAAATGTGGGTAGCTGGCAAGGCCTTGAAGGTGTGGCTAAATGGAATTCCGGTAAAGGGAAATTTCAGGGATCCCTGGCGGCCCAACACTGAAATCGCACTGAAAGCCGGTTGGAACACGCTGCTGGTCAAGGTTGCGTGCGACAAGGCGGTGGCGAATGTGGGCAACAATCCCAAACAGTCGCAGTGGCATTTCGCGGCCTATCTGAGGCCGAAAATGCCGATCGAATACGACAGCCACAATTTGGCATGGACCACACGCATGCCCGGGGGAAGTTGCGCCTCGCTTTGCGTGGTCGGCGACAAACTGTTCGTGACCGCGGGGATATCGGATCTTTTATGTCTCGACAGGCAAAGCGGAAAAGTTCTTTGGATGAAATCGCACACCTTCTTCGATGCGGTCTCACCAAAAGACAAGGAAGCACATCCGGAAATCGAGAGTGTCATCAAGCCATTGGTCGAGCAACTGCGACAGTCCGATAAGGACGTCGTAAAACTCATTAATAATGCAGTCGCGCCTGCAGGACCCACCTGGGAACAACAGGAGGCGATCGTTAATAACGGCCGAGGGCGGAGAGGTTTGGCCAGCAAGATCGAGGGCGAGTTCATGAAGTTGGACCGTAAGTTATATCCACGCATGCAGGAAAATGACGCCGGTACAGCCAACTATACGCCGAGCAGCGACGGAGAGTATGTCTACGCCACTTTTGGGGGCGGACGCGATGTCGGAGCAAACCTCGTTTGTTGTTACGATCTGGCGGGAGAAATCCGATGGGTTCGCAACCTTTTGCTTGGCGCACCCGAGCACGGCAATCATGCTTCTCCAGTCCTTGCCAATGGCAGGCTGATCTGCACGTTCGGCCTCTCGATGATTGCATTAGATGCGCTGACGGGCAAGACGATATGGGAATACAAAGCGCCGAGCCGGGATCTGGGTTGGGGCATGGGGTGTTCTCCTGTCGCCATGCAGGTCGGCACTGCTCCGGTGGTGGTGAATCACTCCGTTTTCTCGCTGGCGGATGGCAAGGTGCTGTGGCAGAGCGCTGCAAATGATGGCATGTTTGGTGGCGGCGCGTGCAGCACGCCGGTGGTGGCCGGTGACACTGTCTTTTTCGACCTGACGGCGGCCCGGTTGAAAGTCAAACCCGATGGGATGCTTGAGGCTGAGAAGCTCTGGAAAAGTCCCGGGGCGGGACTCGGCCCACTCTACCACGCAGGCTACATCAGCTCACCGTTGCTGGTGAAGGATGTACTCTATGCCGTTGACGAAATGGGCTTAATCATCGCCGTGGATGTGAAAGACGGAAAGGAGCTGTATCGCAAGCGGCTCGATAAATACACGAACTGCAACCGTGGGAGTTGGGGCATCTGTGCCAGCCCCACACTTGGCGGAAAAAATATATTCATTACTGAGAATACTGGAGGTGTCGTGATTGTGGAGCCTGGACCGCAATACAAGGAAGCTGGATTCAATTATATTGAATCAATAGATGCTGAATTCGTAAGCCAGGAAAGTTTCTTCGCTTCGCCTGTATTCGATGGCAATAGAATTTACCTGCGCGGCGGAGCAAACCTTTACTGCATCCAGGACGAGGCCAAACATTGATGTCGCCAGGCGAGGGCAAGGCACCCTATCAATTCGACCCTATAGCGCTTGGGAGAGGTTTTCGATTTAAGTCCAACGGAGGCTTCAGTTCTTCAACTCTGTTTTTATTCATAATGCGTGTGCGAACTATCATCGCCACTGCACTTAGTCTCCAGTTCAAGCTTAGTCACTCCGGTGATATCTATCTGAATTTCCTCTAGCGTTCTGGATGTGCTAAAGAGCTTGGAAAACCATAAATCAGCTCATCGATCTGATTCGTATCGGATTGTGCGGCCTCCAAAGGCCAACTCGGCAATAAGAGGGCTTGTGAGTTGTACCACCAGAGGGACAGCCGATGGAGTCGTTCGCCTTTAAGTAACATCGCACCTCGACACGCGCCGATTTAACGTGAGCAACTCGTTGATAATTCATAGAATTCTTGAGACGCCAATACGATTAGCGGCCCTTTAATATTAGTTGACGCGGAGCGATCACGATGACGGATGAAGAAGCACCGGTGCGTACGCTACGTGAACCCGACGAACATCTGTTGCTTCAGTTTTCACAACACGATGATCGTGCCGCACTCGGCGAGTTCTTCCGACTGCACGCGGACTCCGCCTTTCGGATGGCGCGACGTCTGCTCAATAATACCGCCGACGCCGAGGACGCCGTGCAAGGAGCATTCTGTGAAATCATGCGGCATGCCGGGGACTTCCATTCTGGGAAATCCACGCCAAGGAGATGGGTGATGAGTTTTGTCGTGAACAGTTGTCGCCAAAAAATTCGCACGGAAAGACGAAGGACCGCCCGTGAACGCGCGGCTGCAACTCTGCCCGCCACCGTTTCCGAAGGTACAGAACTCAGCAGTGAATTCAGGGAAATGTTGTCCGAAGCCCTATACGATCTGCCGGAGCAGAACCGTGTTTCTGTCTGGTTGTGCCACGGCGAAGGGTTTACACCCGGCGAAATTGCCTCAATGCTCGACCTGCCCAGCAGCACCGTTCGCAATCAAATCAAACGGGGTTTGGACACTCTTCGCGCCACTTTGAACTATGCGGGCTACCCATTAACTGCTGAGGGGTTGGTCACGGCCATGGCTTCGACTCCGCAGGATGTTATTCCCGCGGGTCTGGCCACCGGGCTTAGTCATCTTGCCGCGAAAGGTGAATTGAGTGGCTCCGCTACCTTCGGCGCAAACTCCTCAACAGGTTCGACCTCCCTGAAAGGTGGTAGCGTCATGTTCAAATTTGTCTGCGGTATTGTAGTGGTGACCCTGACGGGCACAGCCATCTCACTTTCCCACAAGCACGCACCCCTGACTGAAGTGACGCCGATAGAGTCCGGCGATCCGAAAGTGGATACACCTAAACGATCGGCGCCCGTACTTGGCGATGCCGACTTCATGCCATCTCTTGAACATCCGGTGGGATTTCGTGGCGACGGGACGGGGCTTTATGCTGGTGCGAAGCCGCCCAAAACCTGGAGCGTGACGCTCAACGGTCCATTTGGGACCGGACGGATTCAGTCGGCCAAGCCCACTGGCGACAAACCCGGTCCGGATGCTCTTGATTTCAATCCCAATGCGCCCTTTATTTACTCGACCTTTGGCATGCTGGACGAGGGCCACAGTGCAAAGTTCCAGATCCTGGGCCCATTCCCTGGCACAGAGGACTCCGAAGCGACGCTGAAAAGCGAGACTGTGCCTAATGAAGCCGCAATGGCTGCTGAGGAAGGTAAGTCCGTTCAGGACCACCAGTGGAAGAGTGGCTGGATTACACACTATAAGGCTGGAGAGCCCAGTCTTTGGACCGCTCCGAATCAGGTCGCCTATGCGCACTCGTATCTGTATTTTGACGAAGCGGGAACGGTTGATCTGTCAGTGGAACACCGGGGCGGAATGAAAATCTGGTGCAACGGGAAAGAAGTGTATACTGACACAAAAGGCTTTACCTACGCGCTGGGACGGAATAATTGCCACTGGTTTACCATGCAGGTTGAGAAGGGCTGGAATCGACTTCTGTGTAAAATCCTTCGCGGTGAAAAGGAAGGCTGGTTTCGATTCAAAGGCATGCCGACAAAAATCACTGGATACACCTCGAAAAACATCAAATGGTCGTTCGATAGCTCATTCACGCTCATTCCTGCTCATTCACGCTCATTCCTGCTCAAACGCGCTCATTTACGCTCAAACCTGCTCATTTCAGCTCATTTGCTATCATTCGCTCTCATTCCTGCTCAAATTAGCTCATTCACCAGATTTCCCTTGATTTTCGGGCTCAATGGTTGCTTTATATAATAGAGAATCACTGATCGCGTATACGGACGCATACCCCACGGCTATCCCGCAGGAACATCCCGCTCCATGCCCAGAAGAAGACGCGGCGTAACACTCGATCGACCCTTCGGTTGCATCCTCGCGCTGCCTTTCCTGCTAGGGATCTGCGTGCTAGGCGTGCTTTGGATTTTCTGTTGGCCTATTGCGGTCGGTGCAACTGCTATGGGTTCCTGGCGCTTCAAACGGCTGATGAAAAAGAGAAATCGCTATATCGGGTGGGAGGACCTCAAACCTCATCTGGAACGAGGTGATGGAACACTGCTGTTTCAGTGGGAGCAGGGTTCGTTGGCTGGATATTTTTGGTGGACTGAACAAGACGTGAAGAAAATCAGTCCAATTCCGTGTACGGAGGAAAAGCAATACGACCGATCACCGGGGCGACTGGGCGAGCATCCGTTTACAATGTGGTGCCACGAGTACTATACCAACGAGGATACCGGAACAGCGCTACTCATCGTCGACCATCAGGCCGAAAAGGACGACAAGGTCTTCGAACAGTACACCTCCAAAGTTCCCAACCTGATGACCGGTTTCCGACGTGCCATCACCGCCGCCGAGCGCAAGGTCCTCGAAATCCTGAAACAAGATCACCCCACCGCGAAAGCGCAGTTGATCGCCCTCCTGGCTGACACCAAGCGCGACGTCCGCGACATCGCCGCCGCCACGCTCGGCACCTTCGGGCCCGAGGCATCCGACGCCGCACCCGCGCTCGTGCGCGCCTTGGAAATGGACCCCGACGGATCCAGTTTCTTCGCCCTGATCGACATCGGCCCCGAAGCGCTCCCAGCGCTCCAGGAACTCGCCGACCGTTCCGTGGGCAAACTCAAAAAGGACGCCAACGCCCTCATTCACACCATCGAACGGAAGAAGCCAGGCTTTGGAGGACTCGGCTGAGCCACGAATAACTTCAAAACAACCGAACTCATCAAATGCAGTTCTTTGCGGCTTCGCGGCTTTGCGTGAGATGAATTACTCCTCACACCGTGCACCTATGACGCGACTCGCGACCCTGTAACATTTGGTAACATTCCGTAACATCCACCCCAATAGAAGGAGTACCGAACCCGCCAAAATTCCGTCCCCTCCGCGACTCGCATCGGGAAAGAAGTCTAAGACCGCCGGTGAGTCACTCGTCAGTGTAAATTTTGACAAGCCTTCCATTTCTGTTGCAATAGATACTCCACTCCGGTGTATGGCTATAACAAGTAGATCAACTTTTCAGGCGACACTTCAGAACGGGGGAACGTGATGCACACCTCAATGTGGGAACTGGTAACCAAGTCGGTTGCCTCATCCAGTCCGCTCGAACAGAGCGTCCTCTACATGCTCATCCTTTTCTCGATCGTCTCCTGGGCGATCATCTTCATGAAAATCAAGGCCATCTCCAAGGCCAAGAAGAACAACGACGCCTTCATCAAGCTCTTCGACGACAGCCGCAGCGTGATGAACGTCACCGTCCTCGCCGCCGAAGCCCCGGCGCCGCTCAACGCCATCTACAAGGCCGGCATGGAGGCCGCCGCGCAGGCCCGCGTCCTCGCCGCCAGCCACCCCGACGACTACATCGACAAGATCCATCAGCGCATGAACCACACCTGCAAGGCCGAATTCAACACCATCCGCTGGGGCCTGGGATTCCTGGCCTCCGTCGCCAGCGCCTCGCCCTTCATCGGTCTCTTCGGCACGGTCTGGGGCATCATGTCGACCTTCCAGAACCTCGGTGATGCCAAGTCCGCCAGTCTCTCCGTGGTCGCGCCGGGCATTGCCGCCGCGCTGATCGCCACCGCCATGGGCCTGGCCGTCGCCATCCCCGCCGTGATGGCCTACAACGCATTGCTGGCCAAGATGGACAGCCTGCAGGAATCCTGCGACATGTTCATCGAACGCGTCGCGCTGGCCGTGCGCAGTGAGAACAGCCTGAGCAGCGCCGAACCCCGCCCCACCACCAGCAATGGCAAGCACGCCGAAAAAGGCCAGTCCCCAGCTCGCGCGGAAGCCGAAGTCGCCGTCGCGGGAAAGGGCCACTAACATGGGGATGAGCGCCGGAACGACCGGCGGCAAGAAACGCGCCGTCGCGGAAATCAACGTTACGCCCATGGTCGATGTGATGCTCGTGCTGCTGGTCATCTTCATGATCACCGCGCCCTCGATCAAGCAGATCGAAGGCATGGAAGTGAATCTGCCCGAACTGAAGACCAACTCCGCCGCCGAAACGATCCTGACTGAAGACGCCTGGACGGTCGCCGTCAACGCCGACGGCCAGGTCGCCAAACGCGGCTCGAAGAAATCCGAAGACTTCTACGGCAGCCTGACCGAACTGGTCGACGACCTGAGGAAG
Organism: Planctomycetota bacterium; assembly: GCA_038227875.1. Lineage (GTDB taxonomy): Bacteria > Planctomycetota > SZUA-567 > H5-PLA8 > H5-PLA8 > JBBRPR01. The sequence continues at coordinate 11,711 of JBBRPR010000091.1, read as the reverse complement.
TACAAAGATGAGAGCGACAAAGCCCAGAAGAAAGCCGCCGTCGTCATCGCCGGCGACAAGGACGCCAAGTACCAGGTCGTGATGCAAGTCTGGAACGCAGTAAAAGTCGCCGGCATCCGCAACGTGAGCTTCCAGGTCGACGCAGGCAATGCGGGCAGCGATGCGGCACCGAAAAAGACAAATTGAGGTTTTCAATCTCACGCAAAGCCGCAAAGACGCAAAGAACGGCAACTGCTTTTGGATAGAATCGGGAATCGCACCCAGCCAGTGGAACGCGATTTCGGTGTAAGACCAATAACACAAAATTCTGTTCGTGCCGTTCTTTGCGCCTTTGCGGCTTTGCGTGAGATTTAAGAGTTCGTCCTATCGAGGAGAGTTCATGTCCACCGTCGCCGAACCCGAGACCGCGCCCGTCGAACCCACCGTCGTGGTCGCGCCTCCGCGCCCCATCATCACCAAACTCCGCGTCTTCATCATTCTCTCCGCGGGCGCGCACTTGGGCTTCCTGGTCTGCTGGGGCGTGCCGGCGTACGTGAAACACAAGGCGGAAATCGCGGCGCTCGAAGAAGAAAAGCGCGTCGCGCTCCAGCTCAAAGAGGCTGAAAAGAAGGGCCGCGAAGAGACCAAGAAGCTCAACTTGGAAGCGAGCAAAAAGGAAGTCGCCGACCTGATCAAGCAGGACTTCGAGAAGATCGTCCAGAACGACCTCTCCAACGACTCCAAGGACAAGGTCTGGAAGGACGTGGTCAAGGGCATCGACGACAAGCTCAACAACTACGCCACGGAACTCGGCAGCGCCACAGCCTCCGATGCGGATCTGGAAGCCAAGCTCCAGGACGTCAAAGGCGCGATGGTCACGGAACTCGAACGCGACCTCTCCGGCTCGGCGGCCAAGGACCTCGCCGCGGATTTTATCGATGCCGTCGACAAGGACATCGTCCCGAAGCTCGCCGATGATTACCGCAAGAACATCGAACGCGCCGTCGGCGTCCCGCTGCAGCAGGCCGGCGCGGCGATCGTGCGCGATGAGAAGAACCTGGTCGAACGCGAACGCACCGATCTCAAGAACAACCTCGACGCCGCCGTCAAGCAGGCCGAACGCGCCCGCGATGACCTCGCTGCGGCTTCCGAACGGATCAAGAACGCCGACACCACGAATTCCCAGGCCAAGAAGGACGCCACCGAACGCGCCAGCACACTGGTGAAAGGCGAAGAGGCGGGCATCGAACAGGCGGAGAACCAGGTCAAGTCGGCGCTCGACGGCATCCAGAAGGCCGGCGAGAAAGTCGGCGCGGCGGACGTCAAGGCCAAGATCGACAACGCGGTGAAGAATGACGGCGAAGCCGCCTCGAAGGAGATCGGCGGCGCGAAAGATTCCGCCGCAAAGGGTGACGGCGACGCCACGCGCAAACATGTCGCCGCCGCCGGTGATGCCGCGAAGAAACTCGACGACACCATCGCCGGATTGAAAGGCGCGATCGACGGCTCCACGGGCGACGCCAAGGACAAAGCGGCCGCCAAAGCCGATCTCGATAATGCCAAAAAACAGGCCGACGCCGCCGTTGCGGGCCTCAAGGGTATCAATGATCGCATCGGCAAGGCCGAAGCTGCGGCCGCCAATGCAGGCAAGACCGGCGATGCGCAGTCCGGCCGCGTGGTCGCCAACGAAACGCGCACCGTCAACCAGGCCGAAAACGAATTGAAGGACGCCAACGCCAAACTGGGCAAGGCCGCCGAAAAGGCCTCGTCCTTCGGCGACGATCTCCACAACCAGGTCGCCGGCGCCGCCAACAATGAAGGCAAGGCCGCCGAAGGCAAAATCGGCGCGGCCAAACAATCCGCCAAGGACGGCAACCTCGACGGCATGGGCAGCAACGTTGCCGACGCGGCCGACGCGGCGAAGAAACTCGCCGATGCCGCCACCGCCGCACGCGACAGCGCCGACAAGGCGCAGTTCGATCCCAGCGCGCTGGCCCGCGCGGTGATGAAGGAACTCAAGGACGGCGAAATTAAGAGCGCCATGGACGAGAAGTTCAAACAGAACTTCGAACAGAACGCGGTGCCGCGCCTGACCCAGAAACTCGGCGACGCCTTCGCCAGCTCGCTGAACAAGGATGGCATCACCGACGACGCGGCCGTCGCGGAAGTGCGCGCGAAGGTCAACGAACTCCTCAAGAGCAAAGTGCCGGGCCTCGCTCACGCCGGCGACGCCAGCACCGACGCGCTCGACAAGAGCGAGAACCTCGGCGCGGCCAACGCCACCGACAACAAGAACGCGGCGCGCTCCAAGGCCGTCGGCGACAAGCTGAAGAAAGCCGTCGAAGGCCTCGCGGACAAAAATCTCTCCGATGTCACCAACAACGCCGGTGAAGACGACGTTGCGTTGGGCATCGCCGGCACGGACATCGCCGCCGCGCACGGCCCGAATGGACGCCATGGCAAACACGGCGCCGCGGGCGCCGCCGGAGCGGCCGGTGCTGCGGGCGCGGACGGCGCCGAGGGCGACGGTGGCGAGGGTGGCGGCGGCACGGGTAACGTCGCCGGGCTGCTGGCTCGCGTCAAAAATCTCAGCAAGAATGTCAAAGCCGGACGCATGGGCTTCCTCGAAGGCGGCGCGGGCGACGGCGAAGAGAGCGGTGATGGCGGCGGAGCCGGCGGCATGGCCGGCGCAAAGAACAACGGCGCCGCAGGTGGCGCGGCAGGCGCTTCAGGCTCGGCCAGCGCAGGCGGCGCGGGTGGAGCAGGCGGGGCAGGCGGAAACGGACTCGGCGGCAACGCTGGCGGTCCCGGCGGCGTGGCGGGTCTGCGCCAGCACGCGATTTCGCGCAACTCCGGCGGACGCGGCGCAGGCACCGGCGGCGGACGCGGACTCTACAAATACGACAAGGAAGAACACGCCAAGCTCACCGATGAAATCCACACGCGCGACCAGGCCGCCGCGCAGGGCGAAGTCTTCGAACGCAAAGGCGCGGAAGGTGACGCCTCGACGGCCGAGGAAATCAAGGACCGCATGAGCTACGGCGTGATGCTCGTTCCGCCGCCGTCGACCGGCGAAGTGGCCGGGGTGCCCGCCAAGACCGATCCGTACAAGCCCAAGTTCGCGACCAAGTACTTCACCGCGATTCCGTACCTGCGCGAACCGATGAAGCTCGACGGCAAGGCCGAGAAGTGGAAGGACATTCCCGCCGTCTCCATGCACAAGGAACTCGACGGCGCCGGCGCGAATCTGAAAATCGTCGAGCCGCAGTTCGTCAAACTCGCTTGGGACAACACGGGCATCTACTTCTTCTACGACGTCAAGGACGCCGACGGCCAGATCACCAAAGTCCGCCCGGCAAATTTCTGGGACGGCGACGCCATTGAAATCTTCTTCGACGCGCGCAACACCAAGGACAAGGGCCGCGGCAGCAAGTGGACGCAGCAGTTCTGGATCTGGCCCTTCGGCATGCAGGGCGACGACAACGTCGTCGGCGGCGAAGCGATCTTCAATGAGAAGGGCGAACTCTCGATGCCCACCTACACCTCCGCGCAGATCCAGCGCACCGCCACCAAGACCGCCGACGGCTGGACCATGGAAGTGCATCTGCCCTTCGAGATGTGCAAGAACTTCAGTGCGCAGCCCGGCCGCATCATCGGTATGAACCTCTCGATCTGCACCGGCACGCCGCTCTACTACTATTGGGCCGGCACCTCCGCCGTCCGCACCAGCGAACATCCCGACACCTGGGGCGACCTGCTGCTGGCAGGCGCCGACGGGAAACTCGAAGTCGTCGACAAACTCACCGCGGATCTGAAAACCGGCGAGAACGCGAAAGCATCCGGGTCGCTGACCATCGGCGAACCGCTGAAGATCCGCGTCATGGACGCCGACATGAATCTCTCCGACAAGCGCCGCGACAAGCTGGCCGTCACCGTCAAGGCCCGCGGCAGTGGCGACACCAAGGTCGTGACGCTGGAAGAGACCGGCGAGAAGACCGGCATCTTCGAAGGCGCGATCCGCACCAACCTGAACCTCGGCGAACCGGATCCCAAGACGCTCTCGCTCTTCGAAGGCGAACTGGTTGAAGTGATCTACCTCGACCAGGCCCGCGCCAACGGCTCCCGCAACGTCGAAGTCAAGCTGCCCGTACAGACGACCGCCGGCGTCTACACCATCGCCACCGGCACCAGCGTCGCGCCGAAACAATAGCGCGCGTCCTCAAATCTGCAGGCGGGACGCCTGCACCACAATGTTAGCGCCCTGCCAGACCAAATTGTGGTCCAGGCGTCCCGCCTGCATCGCGGCAAGCGAGTAGCGCTTCGGTCGCTGACCACTACACTAACGAACTCAAATCCATTTTGAAAAGGAGACACCCATGGACAAGCCCACTGTCGCCGGAAAAGCGCCCATCGTCACGAAGCTCGCCGCCGGAACGTACTACTGGTGCGCGTGCGGACTGTCGAAGAACCAGCCCTACTGCGACGGCTCCCACAAAGGCACCTCTTTCAGTCCCAAGCAGTTCACGCTCGATGCAGAGAAGCAGGTCGCGTTGTGTACGTGCAAGGCGACGAAGGGCTCACCGTTCTGCGATGGAAGCCACCGGACGGTCTGACGTGAGCGGGATGGGATCGGGGCGAATCACGATCCCATCCGCTACAATCCGGACTTCGGTTGGCCGCCACCGAAATTCATCGTTTCCATGCATGACCATGCAGCATAAATCATTCAAAATAGCTCTTGTTTCGAACTGCCTCCTGCGTCAAACCTCAATTCGCACTATACGCGGCGCATAAGCTCTGATTGTTCAAAAAGATTCCCGGTGGATTCGCGTTTGCATTAACTCATTCCGTGCGCTGAAGGAAAGCGCTCGGGCAGTTCGGAGCCGCAATCCGAGTACGATGAATACAGTCAGCTTGGTTTTGACTAAAGGAGTGGGTTATGAAATTTTCATATTTGTGTGCACTGCCGGTAGCGTTCGCCTTCTGTTTCACCGCCGTTCATGCCGCTGATGTTGATGTTCACGCGGGCGTGAGTGTCGGCAACCACAAGGGCCACGAGTACCGCATGAAGACCATCAAGCGCGGCGATCATTATGTCGGCTTCTACAACAACCGTGAATACGTGCTGCGCGGCGATGCCGCCACCCGCATCAACTCGGAAGGCGAATACACCGTCTATGGCGACATCTCGCCCGACGACACGTACATCGAAACGTACGAATCCTCGCCCGTGGTGGTCGAACGCCGCGTCGAACCGGTTCGCGAACGTGAAGTGATCGTCGAAAAGCGCGAGCCGTTCATCAAGGTCGGCCCGGTGAAGATCGGCGATTGAAGTGAATAGAAAGATCGGCAAGCAAGGAATGTCGGTAAACAGCGACGCAGGGCCCGGCCCCGGTTAAAAACCGGAGCCCGCCCTGCGCCGCTGTATTATTGGATGATGTATTTTTAAGAGGAAACTACTTTTTCGGACCGACGGTTTCTTCGGGAGACCGTTCCACTTCGCCCTGCGGCGGTTGAGGCGCGGGCTTGCCGATCAGTCCGCTGCGCGCGGTCAATCGGTCGTGTTCGGCCTTGTCGACCTTCTCTTCCACCGCCTTGGTTTCCAACTGAGCGGCGTCGTATTCCTTCTGCGCCTGCGTGGCGCGGTCCTGCAGTTTCTTCATCTTCTCCTGGGTGCGCGCGATGATCTCTTCGGCCTCTTTCTTGGCGGTGTCCGCCTTGGCCTTGTCTTCCGCCGCTTCAATCATCGCATGACGCAGATAATCATTTCGCGACGCGTCCCCGGTGTAGCGTGCGTACGGCGGCGGGTATGCGCCTCCGCCCGTCGCGGCCAGTTCGGTCTTCGCCGCATCGTAGCGCGCATCGGCGCGCGCGATGTCGACGGGCGTGTTCTTCACGATCTCCTGCGCCTTGGCCAGCGTGTCGGTGGCGAGAATCAATTCGTCGTTGAATTTGTTGAACGCGGCGCGGTACGCGGATTCCTTGAGCTTCGCGTCGGAAATCAATTTTCGTTCGGCGGCCGCGGCTTCCGCGTCGGCTTTCTTGGCCGTCGAGATGCGCCGCTGACGGAGCACTTCGCGCCGCGAAGGCTCATCGAGATCCACGAACGCCACCGTCTCCTTTTTGCGGTTGGCGATCTCCTTTTCGAGGATGATCGAGCGCGTGCCGCTGGGTTCGGTGATCACGTAGCTTTTCAGATCGTCCTTGCCCAACGCGGCGTAGGCGACGGCGGCGAACTTCTTGCCGTCCTTCAATTCGAACGTCGTCACCTGGATCGGCTCATCGACCAGCGGTTCGGCGGCATGGAGTGCGCCGCCCAGCGAGACGCCCAGAACTCCGGTCGCAAAGACCAGTTTAAGGTTGGACAGGGTCATGATTTAGCTCTCCCGTTTTCGCCACTTATCTTGAGGCAGCGAAAAGCGCAAGTCAACAGGGCAGTGACACAGCATTCTGACGTGCAACACCCGACATTTATTTCCTCTAATGTGCAAAAATCCTACCTCTTATATGCTTCAGCAGCATAAACGACCTCCCAATCAGCCCAGTTTTGACCCTATGGTAAATTTACCATATGCTCACACCAGTGATACAGGTCGGAATTGCCTGATTGAGGCCTGAGACCTTGCACAAAGGTATCCCCGAAGCGTGCGTATAAACGGGCGGATTTCGCGATTGCACTTGTAATCAGCCTTACCCCACATAGGATTCCCTCTTTCCGGGTAAGTCCATGGCTGCGCGTGAGTTCAGCCTTGAATCTCTGGACCGCTACCCAAGGCCGGCTGCTTGACAGCCACTGCGACGAATGGGAGTTTGTTCGATGTCTTCCACAACAGGTATTTTGGGCCGCAAAGTCGGCATGACCCAGGTGTTTAACGAGCAAGGCAACCGCGTCCCGGTGACGGTCATCGAGTGCGGTCCGTGCAAGGTGCTCCAGGTCAAGAACGATCAGACCGACGGCTACTTCGCCATCCAGCTCGGCTTCTCCGACGCCAAGGAAAAGAACACCTCCAAGCCGATGGTCGGCCACTGCGACAAAGCCGGCTCGGGCCCCAAGCATTTCATCCGCGAAGTCCGCCTGAGCAAGGCCGCCGAAGATAAAGTTGGCGACGAGATTACGGTCTCCGTGCTCGAGAAAATCCGCTACGTCGACGTCACCGGTATCTGCAAAGGTAAGGGTTACCAGGGCGTCATGAAGCGCCATCATTTCCACGGTCTGCCGGCGTCGCACGGTTGTTCCAAGCGCCATCGCTCACCGGGTGGATTGGGCCGCCAGAACTCGATCAACAAAGGCGTGCCGAAGGGCAAGAAGATGCCCGGACACCTGGGTAACGATCTGGTGACCGTCCCCGGATTGCAGGTCGTCCGCATCGATCCGGCCAACAACATTCTGCTGGTCAAGGGAGCTGTCCCGGGCGCGAACGGCACGTACCTGGAAATCAACACCGCGATCCGCGAAAAGGAAATCTCCGATGCGGAAGCCAAGCGCAAGAAGTAAGCACAAACGTTTTTGAAATTCAAAACGCGCGGCCTGATTTTAAGGCCGCGCGTTTTTTTGTCGGAAGACTTCGACGTGGCGTATCTTTGGTTGGCAGCCCGACGATAAAATCTTGGCCTGCGCCGGAGAAACGTGGCGGAATGGAATCTTTAACGGGCTGCGTGCGTTATATAATTTTTACCTTTTGATCTTTAAAACAGTCTGCCCGTTATTCGCTTAAAACCTATTGCATCCTGAAAATATGCGTTAGGATTCAGTTCGGTCTTTGTTTAGGTGTTGTTCAAACAACTCTTTATTCGGAGGGGTCAGTCATGGCGAAGGGCAATAACAGCCGTAAGAAGGAAGTTAAGAAGCCGAAGAAGCCGGCCAAGAAGAAATAGCACCTCTACTGTTCTGAGTGCTGAGACTCATCCGAGCTTCAGCACTCAGCACTTCATTCACTCCCCGCATCTAACTTGTCCTCCACTCAGTACGCCATCGTCTTCTTCACCGCGGCCATTTCCGGGGCGATTAACTCCGTCGCCGGCGGCGGCACGTTGTTGACATATCCGGTGCTCGTCTCCGTCGTCGGCCTCGATCCCAAGATTGCCAATGCGACAAACACCATGGCGCTGTGGCCCGCTTCGGTCGCGGGTGCGCTGAGCTTCCGCAAGTATCTCGAAGATATCCGCCATCTCGCGTGGCCGTTTTGCATCGTCAGCGCCATCGGCGGTACCGTGGGCAGCGTGCTGCTCTACACGACGCCGACGAAAATCTTTGAAGCCGTAGTCCCATGGCTGATCGTGATGGCGGCGGTGCTCTTCGTCGGACACGAACCGGTGATGAAGCGACTGGGCATCCGGCCGCTGCCTGAGGGCGAGACGCCCACGTACACGGCGAAAGCCTGGCGCATTCTGCTTTGCGCGCAGTTCATGGTCTCGGTGTATGGCGGATATTTCGGAGCGGGAATTGGGATCATGATGCTGGCGAGTTTAAGTGTGATGCGCTTCGGCGATCTCTTTCGCGTCAACGCGCTTAAGAATCTCGCCGCGTTTCTGATCAACGTTTTTGCCGCGGTGCTGTTTGGAATTCTCGGGTTGGTCGAATGGAAAGTCGCTGCCGTGATGGCTGTCGGCGCAACCTGCGGAGCCCTGTTCGGAGCTGGCGGCGCGAAAGCGATTGGTCCGCGCAACCTCCGGATCGTGATCTCGATCTTCGGCTTCGTCATCGCCGGGTGTTACATCTACAAGAATATTGCAGGCCGTTTTCCCCGGGGCTAACTTGGGGTTGTGAATTGTCGGACGGACCGGGCATCCCGGGCAATTCTTAATTTTGAATTGCTTCGCGTCATAGTTTCGATTTATTCACAGCCATTTACTCCTTCCGCTCCACACCCAAACGATCCAGCAGCTTTAAAAATTGCTGCGCCGTTTCAAATTGGGGCGAATCGGGAGAGATCGTCAGGAGATCCGCACGCGCCAGTGCGATCAGTTTCTTCGCGTCTTCAGCGCCGCCGTGCGCCTGTTTGTATTGCGCCAGCAGAAAAGCCGCGCGGGCTCGGATCACAGCGTTGATTTCCGAACCGGGAGCAATCTGGGTGAGCTTCAAGGCGCAGGCCATACCTTCGTCGAAGCGGCCCTGTGAAGTGAAAAGGGTGATCAGATCGCGCAGCGCCAGCTCGGTCCGGGGAAGCAGCGGCATTATTCCCGGCGGCGGATATCCGGCCAGGCGCAGGTATTTTTCAGCCAGTGCTGCGTTGCCGCGTTCGGATTGATGTCTCCCGACGCGCTGCGCCATCTCGACGTAAAACGCGAAGCGCCCCGCGTCCGGGCACGAATCCAGCGCCGCCTGCCACTGCAGCGAGGCTTCCTCGTCGAAGTGCGCCGCCATCTGCGCGTTGCCGTTGCGCGCCTCGGCGTCGGACGCCTGTTCGTAGGCCATACCCAGCGCGTAGCGCGCATTGGCCGACTGGGGTTGCTTGACGACCGCGTCGGCGAAAATCGTGGCCGCGTTGTACCAGGCGAAACTGCGCTGCACGGAGAACACCGCCAGCATTAGCACGAACGCGCCGGCCACCAGTTGTAGCGTGATCGGCGTGAGCTTGATTCGCGTACGCAGACCCGCGACGACTTCGACCAGCAGCATGAAGAGGGCGGGGGTGCTCAAGTAAGCATAGCGGTCCTGCATGTAGAGCGGGATCGCGATCAGATTCAGATTCGGCCCCAGCGCCGCGAAAAACCAGAGCCAGCAGAACGCTGCCCGCGCCCGGTTCTCCGCGAGGAAAATCGTGCCGGCGGCGAGCGCGCTTAAAATCAAACCGTACTGCCAGACGCGCGGGTCGCTCAGCGAGACGATCGGATTGACGAAGTAGAAGGCGCTCAAGTTTACCGGCGCAATCAAGTTGATCAGATAGCGCGAGACAATCTCCAGGTCCGTCAGCATCGCCGTGAAGACCGTGCCGCCCGGCGGCTTGACCAGTTCCGGCCCGTGCGTGGAAACATTCAGCATTGCAATGGCTACGGCCAGGATTGCCAGCGGCAGGCAACGCAGTAGGCCGCGGCTCAGTCGTTTGGCAATCGGGTCCCACGATTCGCGCGGCGTATGCAGCGGCAGCAGTTCCAGCAGCCCGAAGACCGGCAACAACCCCAGCGCGCTGGGTTTGCTCAGCAGCGCCAGGGTGTACAGCAGCGTCGCGAACGGGATACGCCAGCGCGGCGAACGCGTGCGCCCCAGGTCGGTGCCCCAGCCGATCCAGACCCACAGCGCGAAAAATCCAAACAGCGCGGCGAGCGCATTTTTGCGCTCGGAGATCCACGAGACCGTTTCGCAGGCCATCGGATGCACCGCGAATATCAGAGCCACCACGAATGCCTGCCCGCGCGAAAATCCCAGCCGCGCCACGAGACGGAACAACAGTACCGCCGCGCAGGCATGGTAAACGTAGTTCATGAAACGCACGCCGACAGCCCAGTTGTTCAGATGCAGCAACTGTGAAAAGACTGCGCGGTCGAACTGGTAGCTCAGGAACGTGACCGGTATGTACGACCAGGTCGTCACCGGCTTCAAAAATCCCAGCGGCCCCGCCGAGATCGCATCGCTGACCACCTTCAAATGGGAAATGTCGTCGTAGGTGCTGAACGCCGCATCGAAGCAGCCCACCAGCAAAACCAGTCCCGCCGCCGCGATCGCTGCGCTGGAAAGCAGCCACGGATGACGGCCAAGAAAAGGAGTGGAGGGCGTAGTCTGAGGCGAGGAAGTCGACACGCGTGGATAGTATTTCGAAGCGCGCCGCGATGCAATGGTCTCATCCTGACGAGAGCCAGACCGCCCTGCGGCTCCCTCTGCCGGGATCCCTAAGAGGGACCATTGCCCAATCCACTCCGCGCGCCAAATTCTAATTCTGACTTTCTTTCCACTTCCCACCTAAACATTTCGAAATTCAGTCCGATGCAATGACTGTTCTCGAGAGGGCGAGCGGAAAGTCTTTCTGTATAAGGATTTGCAAAAATGAAGACGAAGCAAAATGCGGCAGCTCGAACCCGTAGTGCTGCAATTGACTTCAAGTCACAGACGAATCTTCCTCATTTTGCAGGCGAGTGAAGAGATCTGCTACAGGACCGCGTCGGACGGGGGTACCCACATGAAAATGCAGCATCGGTTTTCGGTTTCTTTTTTCGCAGTTCTGGCGATGAGCGCGGTGTCCACGGCTGCGTGGGCGGAAACATATACCTGGGCGACGAAGGATCTTTCCGGCGGGCGTGCCTATTGGCGCTACTCGGCAATGTCGGCCGATGGAAAAACAATCCTGCTCGGCGCCGCGTACAACAGTGTGTTCATCTCCACCGACAGCGGCGCCACCTTTACTCCACGCAATCCCAACGGCGACGGCTACCCGACGAACAACTTGTCCGGCTGGTGTTCGGCGGGCATGTCGTCGGATGGAACGAAAATCGTCGTCTGCGCCACCGGCGATTACGTCTATACCTCCACCGACACTGGCGCGACCTGGACGCAGCGTAAACCGGCAGGCGCGGTCGTGAAGAATTGGAATGCCGTGGCGATGTCCAGCGACGGCACGAAAATGTCCGCGTGTGCGTCGGGCGATTACGTTTACACATCAACGGATTCTGGCGCGACGTGGACGCAGCGCCAGCCGGCCGGAGCCGTCACGAAAAGCTGGCAGGCCGTGGCGATGTCCAGCGATGGAACCAGGATTTCCGCGGATGCATCCGGGGACTACGTCTACACGTCCACCGAT
>JBBRPR010000090.1:0-26616 GCA_038227875.1 Planctomycetota bacterium | reverse complement strand
TCATTCCTGCTCATTCGCGCTCATTTGCTATCATTCGCTCTCATTCCTGCTCAAATTAGCTCATCCACCAGATTTCCCTTGATTTTCAGTGTCGAGAGTTGCTTTATATATAAGGACACTTTCCACACGCCTGCCCTGAGCATGTCGAATGGGCGAGAGACGCGCCGCGTTTGCAATTTGGCCCGCAGTTGTGTGCCACTGGTGGCTGGCCGTAAAGCTCCAGTGCCGACCTCGCAAACAAAGCTCGCCCGTCCGAGTCGCCACCGATCACGCGTAGCGCCCGCGGCCTGGGCCGCCCTTTCAGGTATCAGGATATCTAATGCCACGCTCAACCCTCGAGAGATCCAACTCTGATGCCACTCCCGACTCCCCAACCGGCGCCATCCCCTCTCCCCGTGAAGGAAAAGTCCGACGTGAATCTGATCTTGTCGAAGAGGCGAACGGGGTGAAGGGTAACGCGCCGCCCGTTCGCGATACCGCCGAAGTCGATGCACACAACTTCGCTGCCGTCTTGTCCCGTCCAAAACACGCCAACCAGCCGGCTGAAACCTCACAATTTCTCGCAAGCCATTAGCCATTCAATCCGTTAAATGTCAGAGCCGTTTTGCTAAGCTGTATCTTTTTCAACGCCGCAACTTCTGGAGATTCCAATGAGCTGTAAGCGCTCCCTTAACATACTCCTCCATGCGATCCTCTTGCCCTGCGTGCTTCAGTACCACACGCGGGCCTCGGATTTGTACAACTACGACCTCGCGTCGCTCTATTACGAAGCCGAAGTCGTGGTCGAAGTCGAAGAGGGCGAATACAAGACCGAGAATTACATGGAAGTTGGCGAAGCCACGGTCCTGAAAGTGTACAAGGGCACGGTCGCGGTTGGCGACAAGCTGAAAGTGGGTTTCAGTGCGTATCGCCGCATATCCATGGACGCCGAATTCGTCCAGACCGTAAAACCCGCTCCCTTGAAGTCCAAAAAAGCGCTCCTCTTTTTGATGCATGATAAAAAATTAAATTTGTATTGGCCTTGGGCCGACGGAGCCCGCTTGATCGGACAGGATGGTGTCGTGTACGGCTTCCAGCAATTCTCCAATCCCGGACCGTATTATTTGATCAAGGACTCGCCGGACTATCTGCAAATGAAGGAAAAGGGCAGCTACGACGAAGCGAAACTACACGACGAACTAGAACTGGCAATTAAGCGTGCAGAGTCGTTTGAGCGGGCACTCGCTGGCACAGATCCCGAGGCGCTTAGACCATTTCTAACGCCGCCGAAGTTGAAGAAACCAGTGCGAATGGAAAGCGTCACGAAAGCCTGCTCGTTCGGCGAAAAGGCCGCCCTGCGCCTGAATCGCATCGCACCGCCGGCGATGCTGTTCAGTCTGCTCCTCGATGCCAAAAATCTCGACTTGGACTACAACACGCGGATTCAATTTCACCTGGGATTCCGCTCGCGGGAAGCACTGGATTTCCTGTTCGACACACTGAACAACCCAACTGCGACGGAAGCTGAGCATCTCCTGGCGGCTGATTTGGCAGCTCGGCCTGAAGTCGTGTGGGATCACGTCCAAGGCGCAGCCGATGCCACTGCCGCAGCACGTAAGTTTCAGCTTCAAATCGTACAGCGGGCCCTCAGCCTTTTACTCAATGCTAAGACCACCAGCCAGAAGCGGGCCGCCGCGCGTTTGTTCTACCAATGGCATCCCGACAAACCCACGCCGCGCCCGGCAGATAAGCCCGTCCCGTTGACCGACGCAAGCATGGTCGACTTTTCCAAAGCAATTACCGCAGAACAGGACTCGGCCACAAAGCTGGAACTGTCTCGCTGGTATTGCAGATTAGGAGGGTTGCCAGCCTATGCCGCAACGTTGAGCTCCAAACGAGGTCTTCTGGTTTTTCCCACCGGTCACCTGTATCAGGGGATTCCCGAACTCCGCTACGACGTGTACACCGGGGACTTTTGGACCGCCCTGCAATCCCGGCCACACCTCTCCGCCACTTCCCTCGACGAGGGCAACAAGGAATACCTCGCGGAAGCCAACGAAGAGCGGGATACGAGTGACTTGGATCTCTTGCGCAAACAAATGTCGGGGAGCTTTGACAATCGGTGGATGGCTACCGACATCAAAAACCTTCCCCCCGGCCGCTACGCCTTCCGCCTGGTCTTCAACTTGCTCGAAGACAACAAGCCCGTCATCTGGCGAAGCGAACCGGTCTAATGCCACACCCCATACGTTCCGCCTTCGGCGAAGCGCCGTAAAATGAAAAATGACCAATGACTAATGACCAATGACTCCGTTAACCACCTGCCAAGGAACCCTCACCCAGCCCTAAACCCCAACCAACACCGCGCATTCGGCCTGCACGATGAAAATTACCGCCGCACCATCCCCCTTGGAGACCACGCCAAATAGCCCAAAAGTGGAATAATACGACACCCCCGTTCGCTGTAACATTCCGTCACATTTCGTAACATTCTCCTATGATAATCGGAGGCTGAAAACGCACGCGATACACCGAAGAAAGCCAAAAACTGAACCCTCGCCCTCCGCCCCACCCCAGCCGGAAATTGCAAAATGATCATCGGAAAATGGAAAATGATCCCGCCTTTGAAGCCCGGACAGATTACAATGAGCCGTCCGGCGTTCTGTCACGGCCGCGTCTTTCGTGCGGCCGGCGCTGGATCTCAACCGTTCAGGAAACAGCTCTCGATGTCCTTAATCTCCAAGACAGCTCGGTTCTTCGGCAGAGGCGTTCGTAAGCGGGGTGATGATTATCAGAAGTTGCGGCGCGTGGTCATCGACAGCGGCGCGCCCAACCGCGTCGCCGCCCGCGTGAAAGGCAGTGAACGCTACAACGTCGAAATCAGCCTCACCGGCCAGATTCTCCGCGCCTACTGCTCCTGCCCCTACATCGTCTCCATGGACCAGCCCTGCAAGCATCTCTGGGCCACGATCATGGAAGCCGAGCAGCGCAACTTCCTCTCCGACGTCGACAAGGCCGAAGCACTCCGCATCGCCATCTCCGGCGACGCCCACATCGGCGACGACGACGGCCCGCGCGAAGACAGCGCCTATCAGAACTACATGCCCCGCGCGACCGTGGCGCGCACGCCGTTCGGCAACTTCCCCAAGCCCGTCGCCGCCGGCAAGAAAAGCTACGCGCTCCAGGTCCCCGAATGGAAATCCAAGCTCCTCAACCTCAACCGCCACGTCCCCGGCGGGCAGCGCGGCCACTGGCCGGCCGGCCGCACGATGTACTACGTCTTCGACATCCAGGCGCTGCGCGATGGCGACCTTTATGTCTCCATCTGCTTCCGTGAATCGAAGGCCGACGGCACGCAAGGCAAGCTGCGCACCGAACGCCTGCCCGATCCCGATTGCTTCACTGACCCCGCCGACCGCCAGATCATGGCGCTGCTGACCACGGCCGTGCCCGACGGCTTCAGCTACGGCGCGGAGACCTCGTCGTTTGCGCGGCCACTCCACCCCGCGGCGCTCGACACCATTCTGCCCAAGCTCTGCGCCACCGGCCGCTGCGTGCTGCGCGACAACAATTCCGACGAGGAACCGCGGGCGCTGACTTGGGACGACGGCCCGCCCTGGGTCTTCCGCATGCGCGTCAACAGTTACGAAGCTGACCAGACCTACGTGCTCAGCGGTCTGCTCCAGCGCGGCGAGGAAGTCATCTCCATCTCGCAGTGCGTCCTGCCGCTCAACGGCGGCATCATCTTCTTCAAAGATTGCGTCGCGCGGCTGGATCACGGCGGCGCGTTTCCGTGGATGACCTTCCTGCTCGAAGAAAAGCAGGCGCCGATCCCCAAGAAGCACGGCGAAGAATTCTTAGAGACGCTGCTGGCTTCCGGTAAGCTCCCGCCGTTCGACCTGCCGGAAGAACTCCGCGTTGAGCACGTCCTCGTCGAACCGCGGCCGCGCCTGACCATCCGCCCGAAGGCGCACTTTCCGGAGATCCTGACCGGCGAGCTCTACTTCGACTACGCCGGCCAGATCGTCCCGGCCTCCGATCCGTCCGTGCGCATTTTCGAGAAAGAAAAACGCCGCATCCTTCCGCGCAATGAAGTCCTGGAACGCGTGGCCAGCGAACGGCTGATGCGCGCCGGCTTCCGCGCCCCGCGCTATGCCGCGCGCGACGAAACCCCGGAACTTCCCGCGCGCCAGTTGAGCCGCGTGGTTCCCGAACTGCTCGCCGAAAAATGGCACATCAACGCCGAAGGGAAGATCTTCCGCGGCTCCGGCAAAATGCAGATCGAAGTGGCCTCCGGCATCGACTGGTTCGAACTGCGCGGCGGCGCCGACTTCGACGGCGCAAAGGCCACCTTCCCCGCCCTGCTCAACGCGCTCCGTCGCGGCGAGAAAATGGTTACGCTCAGCGACGGCAGCGTCGGCATGCTGCCCGAAGAGTGGCTGCAGAAGATCGGCCTCTTCGCCAACATGGGCACGACCAAGAATGGGCATATCGAATTCAAAAAGAATCAGGCCGGCCTCCTCGACGCCCTGCTCGCCGCACAGCCCGAAGCGACCTGCGACGATGCCTTCTTCAAATTCCGCAACGAACTGCAGGAATTCAGCAGCGTCGAGCCCGAAGATGCGCCCAAAACGTTCGAAGGCGAACTCCGGCCCTACCAGCGCGAAGGGCTCGGCTGGTTCCGCTTCCTCCAGCGCTGCGGCTTCGGTGGATGTCTGGCCGACGACATGGGCCTCGGCAAAACCGTGCAGGTGCTCGCGTTGCTCGACCAGCGCCGCACGGTGCCCGGCAACACCAAGAAGTCGCTGATCGTCGTCCCCAAATCGCTGATCTTCAATTGGAAGCAGGAAGCCATTCGCTTCGCGCCGAAGCTCCGTGTGCTCGACCACACCGGCACGGCGCGCACGAAAGGCCACGCACACTTCGCCGACTACGACGTGATCCTGACCTCGTACGGCACGCTGCGCAACGACGCCGCGTTCCTGCGCGAGATCGAATTCGACTACGTGATCCTCGACGAAGCCCAGGCCGTGAAAAACGCCGCGACCGAATCGTCCAAGGCCGTGCGGTTACTCCGCGGCGAACACCGCCTCGCGCTCAGCGGCACGCCGATCGAAAATCACATCGGCGAACTCTGGACGCTCTTCGACTTCATCAACCCGGGCATGCTCGGCAACGCCAAAGTCTTCCAGCAGTTCGGAGGCACCACCGGCAAGGACGAAGGCGTTGCGATGCGCAAGTCGCTGGCGAAAGCGCTCCGTCCGTTCATCCTGCGCCGCACGAAAGATCAGGTCGCCAAGGATCTGCCACCGAAGCTCGAGCAGACGATCATGTGCGAACTGGAACCGGCGCAGCGCAAACAGTACGACGAGCTGCGCGACCATTATCGTTCATCGCTGCTCAACAAGGTCGACGCCGACGGCATCGCCACGTCGAAGATTCTCGTGCTGGAAGCGCTACTGCGTCTGCGCCAGGCCGCCTGCCATCCCGGCCTGATCGACAAGACCAAGGCCGCCGAGCCCAGCGCGAAGCTCGACATGCTGTTGCCGCGGTTGCTGGAAGCCGTCGACGAAGGCCACAAGGTCCTGGTCTTCTCGCAGTTCACTACATTTCTGAGCATCGTGCGCAAGCGCCTGAACGCCGAGAAAATTGTCCACGAGTATCTCGACGGCAAGACCCGCGACCGCGCCACGCCGGTCAAGAATTTCCAGGAGAACCCGGACTGCAAGCTGTTCCTGATCAGCTTGAAGGCCGGAGGACTCGGCTTGAATCTGACCGCCGCCGAGTACGTCTTCCTGCTCGACCCGTGGTGGAATCCGGCCGTCGAAGCCCAGGCCATCGACCGAGCGCATCGCATCGGCCAGCGCAACAAGGTCTTCGCCTACCGCCTGATCGCACAGGACACGGTCGAAGAGAAGGTGCTCAAACTGCAGGAGAAGAAGAAAAACCTCGCCGACGCGATCATCAACGCGGACAACAGCCTGATCCGCACGCTGACGCGCGACGATCTGGAATTGTTGCTGTCGTAACCTGCGGGCAAATTTGCCCGCTGGTCAAAAGCCAGCATTGGAAAATATTCCATATGCCGGACAGCCTGCGAGTACATTAGCTTCCGATCTTTTCGTCTTCTTTGTGGAAGACCTGGTAGAGCACCGGCAGCACCACCAGCGTCAGTAATGTGGCGGAGATGATCCCGCCGATCACGACCGTCGCCAGCGGGCGCTGCACTTCCGCGCCCGTTCCCGTTGCGATTGCCATCGGAATAAAACCCAGCGACGCGACCATCGCGGTCATCATGATGGGACGCAGCCGCGTCAAGCAACCCGTCATAATCGCCTCACGCAGCGGCTTGCCTTCGCGGCGGAGTTCGTTGATGAAGGTCATCATCACCAGTCCGTTCAACACCGCGACGCCCGATAGCGCAATGAAGCCGACTCCCGCGGAGATCGAGAACGGAATCCCGCGCGCCCACAACGCCAGCACACCGCCGGTCAGCGCCAGCGGCACTCCCGAGAAGACGAGCAGCGCATGCTTGACCGAGTTGAATGTCGCGAAGAGCAGAATGAAGATCAGCCCCAGCGCGATCGGCACGACCACCGACAGACGGCGCTTGGCGGCGAGCAGATTTTCGAACTGCCCGCCCCACCCGATCCAGTATCCCTCAGGCAGATGGCCGATTTCCTTCTCGATGCGGCTTTGCGCTTCTTCCACGAACGAACCCATGTCGCGGTTGCGGACATTGCACTGCACAAAGATGCGGCGCTTGCCGTCGTCGCGGCTGATCTGGTTGGGCCCTTCGCCGACGGTGATCTTCGCCACAGCAGAGAGCGGCAGGTACCCCGGAAACGAGAGCTTGCCGGACACGTGCACCGCGGCGGCGAGCTGGATTTCATGCTCACCGTCGTCGGATTTCGGCAGCGGGATCGGCAGATTCTCGATGGCGCGGATATCGCCGCGGATCTGTTCGGGCATGCGCACGACTATCTCGAAGCGCCGGTCGCCTTCAAAAACCTGGCCGGCGGACTTGCCGCCCAGCGCCGTGGAGATCACGTCCTGAACATCGTTGACGTTCAAGCCGTACCGCGCGATCGCGGCGCGGTCGATGTCGATGTCCAGCAGCGGCAGGCCGGTCACCTGCTCCACTTTGATGTCCTCGCCGCCGGGAATCTTCTTCAGCAGGACGGCGATCTTGTTGGCGTAATCCAGCATTGTATCGAGATCGTCGCCGTAGACTTTCACCGCCACGTCGCCCTTGACGCCGGCGATCAGCTCGTTGAAACGCAGCTCGATGGGCTGGCTGAACTCCCCGCTTTCGCCGGCCAGATCGGCGACGCTCTTCTCCAGTTCATCAACCAGTTCCGGAAAGGAGTGCGCCTTCTTCCACTGCTCCTGCGGTTTGAGCATGATGTACGTGTCCGACTGGCCGGGCCCCATCGGATCGGTCGCCACCTCCGCCGTTCCGGTGCGCGCGAAAACCATCGAGACTTCGTCGGGGAAATCCTGGACCAGCTTCTTCTCCAGTTTGCGTTCCATCTCGACGCTCGTGGTCAGGCTGATGCTGGGAATGCGCGACCCTTCGATGGCAAACGCGCCCTCGCCCAGCTGCGGCACGAACTCGCTGCCCAGCCGCGTCGCCAGCAGTCCCGTGCCGACCAGGATCAGGGCTGCCGCGGCGAGCACCAGCCAGCGCATGCGCAGAAACAGAGTGAGCGTGCCCTGGTAGGCCACTTTGCAGCCGCGAATGAAGAAGTTTTCTTTTTCCGAAATCCGTCCGCCCAGCGCGATGCCCGCCAGCGCGGGCACCAGCGTGAACGTCAGGATCAGCGCGCCGGCCAGCGCCAGCAGCACCACCAAAGCCATCGGGACGAACATCTTTCCTTCCACGCCGCTGAGCGTCAGGATCGGCAGGTACACGATCATAATGATCCCGACGCCGAAGACCGTCGGCCGCGACACTTCCGTTGCCGACGAAACCACCAGGTCCAGCCGCTCCTGCCGGGTCAGCACGCGCCCGAGCTCATGCTGTTTCTCGGCGAGCCGTCTCATTACGTTTTCGACGAGCACCACCGCGCCGTCGACGATGATGCCGAAGTCGATCGCGCCGAGGCTCATCAGGTTGCCGCTGATCTTGTGCTGAACCATCCCCGTGATCGCAAAGAGCATCGAGAGCGGAATCGCCAGCGCCACGATGATCGCCGCGCGGATGTTGCCCAGCAGCAGGAAGAGCACCGCGATCACCAGGATCGCGCCCTCGAACAGATTCTTCTCGACGGTGTGCAACGTGGCGTCGACCAGATACGTTCGATCGTAGAGCGTCGTAATCTTCACGCCTTCGGGAAGAACCTTGTTCATCTGCTCAATCTTCTTGCCGACGCGCTGCGAGACCACGCGGCTGTTCTCGCCGATCAGCATGATCGCCGTGCCGATCACGGTCTCTTCGCCCGAAAGCGTCGCCGCGCCGGTTCGCAGTTCCTTTCCCAGGTCGACAAGCGCCACATCCTTCACGAAAAACGGCGTGCCATCGTGCACGCCGAGCTTGACGTTGCGGATGTCTTCGATGGTGCGGATCAATCCCTTGGCGCGAATCGTGTACTGCTCGCCGTTCTTCTCGATGTAGCCGCCGCCGGTGTTGGAGTTGTTGGCTTCCAGCGCTTCCAGCACGTCGCGGAAACCGATGCCGTACGAGATCAGTTTCATGGGATCGGGCGTGACGTGGAATTGCTTCTCGTACCCGCCGATCGTGTTCACTTCCGTCACCCCGGGAACGGTGCGCAGCTGCGGCTTGATCATCCACTCCTGGATCGTGCGCAATTCCGTCAGCGTGTAGGGCTTGCCGTCGGCCTTCGGGCCGCTGCTCTCGACGGCCCACATATAGATTTCGCCAAGCCCGGTCGAAATCGGACCCATCATCGGCGCGCCGACGCCGGCGGGCAGATTCTCTTTGGCTTCCACGAGGCGTTCGTTGACCAGCTGGCGCGCAAGGTAAACGTCGACGCCGTCATCGAAAACCACCGTGACTTGCGAGAGGCCATACCGCGAGAGCGAACGGACCTGCTGCACGCCGGGAATGCCGCCCATCGACGATTCGATGGGAAAAGTGATCTGCTTTTCAATCTCCGTCGGCGAGAGCGCCGTCACCACGGTGTTGATCTGGACCTGGTTGTTGGTGATGTCGGGGACCGCGTCGATGGGCAGGCGCGAGAAGTTCCAAAGCCCCAGCGCGGCAAGCCCGAGCCCGGCCATGACCACCAACAGGCGCTGCGTAACGGCGAATTTGAGAATTGCTGGCAACATCGAAGGTCTCCGGTTCAGCTCGAGGAACTATTGGAAAAGCAGTGCGCGCTAATCTTCGCCGGCGCCCTTCCCCAGTTCGGCCTTCAACGTGAAACTGTTCCGAACGACCACTTTCTTCCCGGCCTCAAGGCCCGCCTTCACTTCAACCAGCTTGCCGTCCGCGGCGCCGACCAGAATTTCCTGGGAACGGAATTCCCCCGCTTCGTCGCCTTCGATAAACACGACCGATTTGCCTTCGATGTTCTGAATCGCCGCCGACGGAACCGTCACCGCCGCTTTCAGTTCGTTGAGCACCAGCGACGCGGTCACGAACGCGCCTGGAAG
The DNA here is from genome assembly GCA_038227875.1 of Planctomycetota bacterium. GTDB lineage: Bacteria > Planctomycetota > SZUA-567 > H5-PLA8 > H5-PLA8 > JBBRPR01. The sequence goes on along the minus strand of JBBRPR010000090.1, from coordinate 17,019 downwards.
GAGCGCGCCATCCTTGTTCTCAAGCACGATCCGCGCCGAAGCCGTGCGCGTCTTCTCATCGACCAGCGGACTCAGCAGCGCGACTTTCGCAGCGCGTTCGCCCGCGATACCGGGAATCGAAACCTGCACTGCCTGTCCGGCATGGACGGAACTCAAGTCGTTGGCGTTGATGCGCACGTTCAGCCAGACCGTCGACAGATCGGCGATGAGAAACGCGTCCTTGCTCTCTTCGGCGCGCTCGCCGAGCGCGATGTTCTTCTCCAACACCGTTCCCGCGAAGGGCGCGCGCAGATCCAACAGCGCAACATTCTCTTCCTTCTCGCTCTGCAACGCGGCGATCTGTTCGTTGGAAAGCCCGAGAATATGCAACCGGCGCCGCGCATTCTGCGCCGCCGTCTCGGCGATGCTCAGCGCCCGCTGACTCTGCAACAGACGGCCCTTGTAGTTCAGTTTCAATTCTTCGCGCACGCCCAGGTACTCGGCTTTGGCGTTCTGCAGTTCTTTAGCCGACGCCTCCAGCGCCGCAGCGGAGATGATCTGATCGTCCTTCAATTTCTGCGCGCGAGTCCACGAGACATGGGCCAGCCGCAACGCCGAATGCCCGGCCAGCGCCTTGCTCTTGATCTCGCCCAGTTCCAGTCCGCCGACCCGCTTCTCCAAATCCTCCGGCTCCAGGTCTTCCTTGAGCGCATCGAGGAGCTGTTGCGTGTTGCCGTGGATGAGCGTTTCGCGTTCCAGCTCGGCGCGCGCCATGTTCAGGTTCAGCGTCGCGGTGAAGTACTCGATCTTCGCGTTGCCCAGCTCCGCGCTCTCGATCTGCGCGAGAACATCGCCTTCGCCGATCTTGTCTCCGGCTACTTTCAGCACCTTCAAGACCGTGCCCGGGGCCTTGGGGCTCAAATGCGCGACGCGGTCGCCGTTCAGCGCAATTTCGCCGGGGGCTTCGAGCATGGTGTAGATGGTTCCCGCCGAGGCCGGCTGCAATTCCAGATCGGCCAGCTTCACGGCCTCTGGCGAAAGGTGGACGGCGCCTTTCTCGTTGTGTTCCTTCGCGCCGTGGTCCTTCGCGTCCTTGCCGGCTTCGGCGGGCTTCTCTTCAGCCCGGACCGCGAAGCAGGCCGCCAACGTCAGCAGACACACCAGTGGAGTGATCTTCATTCCTTGAGCTCCTTCTCAGTTGCGTGCGCATCTTCACTCACGTGCGGCTCGATCGAATTCAAGGCGGGCGGTTCGACTTCGGCCGATTCAGACGGAAACATGACCAGTGGGCAACCGACCGCCAGTTCCAGGTCGATGAACGCGTTGCGAATGGATATTTCCGTATCCAACGCGTCAATCTGGAGCGACCGATGAGCGCGCGCCGCTTCGAGGAAGCGAAAGACATCGGTCGCGCCTTGATCGAACGACTTTCGAGCCAGATCGATGCCCGCTTGCGCGCGCGGCATCAGCACATCTTTGAGCAGCTTCGATTTCTCTTCGGCCAGCTGATACGTGGTGATTGCACGGTCCAATTCGCTGAGCGCGCGCACTGCCGTGGATTCGTATTTGGCCCGGATCTCTTCGCGCTTGGCCTTGGCCGATGCAATGCCCTGTTGATTGCGGTCGAAAAGCGGCAGATCAATGCCCAGCGTCAGTCCCAGCGTCGTCTTCCGGTCGCCCACGTCGCCGTCGGCCGCCGGCCCGATGTGAAAATCCGGGTACTGCTTGGCGATCTCCAGATGGAGTTCGCGTTCCGCCAGCTCATACTTCGCGCGCATGCGTGCCAGATCGGGATGATTTTCGATCATGAACTGCGTCAGCACGTCCTGCTTCGGAAGCTCTCCCAATTGCGGCAGACTGCTTTCCGGCATCGCTACGAATTGGTTGGCATGCACGCCGATCAGCTGCGCGAGCTCATTCTTGCTCGCCGCGATCTCGGCTTTGGTGTCGAGCAGCGACGCCTGCAGGCGCGCGTCATCCTGTTCGAAGAGGACGACGTCGACCGCGTTGGCCTGTCCGGCGTCCTTCGATTTGCGCGTCAGAGCCAGCGACTTGCCCGCCGATTCCGCGATGGATTGCTTCGCGACCAGACGGAGCTGACCCAGGGCGAGCTTGGAATACTGACGTCGCAGCTGCATGTACAACTCGCGATGCCGCGCCAGCACCTCCACGTACGCCGCTTCGGCGGTGACCTGATTCAATTCGTCCTGCCGCTTCAAGCGCTGGCCGGTGGGGATGGAAAATCCGAGCGCTCCGAAGGGCTGAAAGCGATGCGTCAGCACGTCGCGGCCGAAACCGTAGCGCGGCCCCGCTTCGACGGACGGATTGGGCAGCGGCGATTTCACTCTGGCCAACGCCTGCGCCGTCGCGTACTCCGCGCGCACATCTTTAAGCGTCGGGCTGTGATCGCGCATCAACTCCGCCGCACGCGCAAACGTGAACGGAATCGGTGCGGCCGGTGCGCCTTCCACCGGTACCGCTTCGCTTTCATTCAGCAGCTTGCGGGCGCGATCCACCGAGAGCACCGTCGCCGTCGCATCCAGCGGCTGCGGATGGTAATGCTCGCAACCCGCCAGCATCGCCATTCCCGCTGTCATCACACACATTCGAACTATCCGCATATCCCCCCCGGGATGAAACGAGACCCGCCAAACGCACAGTGTTTGGGGCGGTCGAAAACGACATTGAAAGTGGCGTGGTTTGATCAGCAGAGAATAACGACGGTACGAAGGTGGTCCAAAGTCCGTGTGCCAGCTGATACGAGGCCGCCTGACGGTTCTACCTTATATAGCGACAACGCTCGCACGACTGTCACTGCCGTCGGCGCTTCCTGAAAATTCGCGAGATGAAGCAGCGAGTCGTGCATGCCGCGCACGGGATGACTGGGTGCGGCAGTCAGCGGGTGATCTTCACAGGAGAGATTGGATATTCCGGAAGCGCTGCCATTATTGGAATGAGGATGTTTACAATGATGATCCCCGTCGCAGTCGCAGCTTGCTTCAGTCGACCATTCGAGAAACGCCTGACCGTCGCTGTGCACACACAACACGGCGCAACACCCCAGCACCGCCAGAGTGAGTTGCGAGACGATCAAAAACATGGAAATACCGCGTTTCATGGCACCGTGGATAACGGCTGTGATACAAAAGTCCAGTGAAAGCCCGGCGAAATAAAGATGAGGTGACGGAGCGGCGGCGGGGTTTTTCTTAAATCACTGCAGCCTTATTTGTCTATCATGCAAACTACTTGTGCGTGAGTCCAAGGAGCAGTTGGGAGAAGCGGAATGTCGGCGGAACTTCTCGTGCGGGCCCAGGGCGGTGATCGCGCGGCGATCGCGGCGATCGTCACCGAGCATCAGCGCGTGGTCCGTTCGTACCTGGCGCGGCTGAGCCCTGATCCGGCCACGGCCGATGATCTCGCGCAGGATGTTTTTCTCGAAGCCTTTCAAGTCCTGCAGCGCATCGATCCGAATCGCGATCTGCGCAGCTATCTGCTGGGCATTGCCCGCAACCGCGCGCGCATGGCGTGGCGCAAACAGTACTCGCGCCGCGAAGTCACCGGCGACGCACTCTTCGAAGCGCTCGAAACTCACGCGATCGCCTTGCCCTCAACCGAGCAACTGGATCAACGGCTTGATGACTTGCGCGCGTGCCTGGCCCGGTTGGCACCCAAGGCGCTGCAGGTCTTCCGGCTGCACTACCGCGACGAATTGCGCTGCGACGAGGTCGCCGAGCGGCTGAACATGACGGCCGGATCGATCCGCTCGATTCTCACCCGCGGCCGCGACGCGCTGCGGCAATGCATTGAAACCCGAGCAGGAGAGGCCGCCGCGCCATGAAGACTCTCCCGCCGGACCTGCAGGAGTTGCTCGCGCGCTGCCTGGACAGCGGGGCCGCCGCCGATTGGCAGGAGCTGCATTCCAAACTCGCCGACGAACGCGTCCATCCCGATTTGCTCGAAGCCTACGCTGAAACCTGCGCGCTGCATCACGATTTGCGCTGCATTCTGAATGGCGGCGCCAACGACGATGCCTTTCTGCGCGGCGTTGAGAGCGCGCTGGATGGCGATCGAAAGAACTCCGGGCGCTTTGTGCTGGATGTGACGTCGCGCGCTCACGAAGGACTGCTGAAACAGGCAAAAACGCAACGCCGGCCGAACCTGCTGCGCATCGCCGCAGTTGCGGCGGCCGCGATCGTTCTCCTGGTTGCCGGAGCATACATGTTGCGCGGCCCGGCTCAGAGCGCCGTGATCGGTCGCCTCGTTCACGCGACGCCCGACCTGAAACTCACCCGCGGAAGCACCGTGCGCGCGGCGGCGGCAGGAGAATCGCTGCTGGCCGATGACCTGCTGCAAAACGGCACGAGCGGCGATGTGGCCGAAGTGGAACTCGACGAAAGGGCCACGCTGAAACTCGCGACGGGTGCCAGAGCTGGATTTCCCGCCAACAAAGCGTATTCCGTGGAGCTCACACAAGGGCTGTTGTCCGCGAGCGTGGGGCCGCACGCAAAAGATCATCCGTTTGTCGTGCATACTCCGAACGCCGACGCCGAGGTGCTCGGCACGCGCTTCTCGCTGGACGTGACAGCCGCCGGCACGCGTCTGAACGTGTACGAATCGCGCGTGCGCCTGCGCCGGGACGCTGACCCCACGGGCATTGTGGTGGAGGCTGGATTCGCGGCGGAAGCCCGCCCCGGAACGCAACTGGTCGCGGTGCCCATCCCCGTCGATCTGGCGGCGACATTTCAAAACGGCCGCGACGGTTACAGCGGCACCCGTGAAGCCAACATCACTACGCAAAATGCCGAATTCACCAATGGTAACGGCAAGACGCAGTTTGAAGGTGACGATCAGTTGCTCTGCAATTTCAAAGAGTACGAATGCCGTTTTCTGATCCGCTTTGAAGGACTGTCGCTGCCCGCGAACGCCAAAGTGGAATCCGCACAGCTTGAAATCGATTTAGAGAACTGGAGCGCCACCAACTCGCTGCAGGGCGCTTATCTCAATGTTCCGTGGAATTTGAAAGCTCGCGAGATGGATGGACTCGGCTGGTTGCATCGCGACGACGGCGTGGATTGGAGCGCACCCGGCGCCGGCGACGCAAACAAGGACCGCATCCCTGGCGCGGCGCCGAAGATTCCAACGCTGGGCGAGGCGAATGAAGTGCGCATCCGGATTCCGCTCGACGCGTCGATCGTGCAGCGCTGGATCGAGACACCGGCCAGCAACTCCGGAGTGATTTTCTGGCTCGCCCATCGCGGGGACCAGTTGCGCTTCCACACGACGGATGCGCCAGAGCAGAACCGGCGGCCATCGCTGGTCATCCACTATTCTGTTCCGGCTGGAACCCCCGTGCCCGACGCTCATCGCAATCAGTTCTAAGCGGCATCGACACCTAGAAAATCCTTCCCATTTTTGCGCAGCCTTCCTGGCACTTCGGGCAAATCACTCTCAGGGAACAGTCGCATCGTCCACGCTCCAGGGGGCATTCCAATGAAGCCCATGCATTACATCCGAGTTCTCGCCGCCATCCTTTTCGTCGCCTCGGTTCACGAGCTGCGCGCGGCCGACGTTCATCCGATCCTGATCGCGCCCGCCAACCGCGTCGATCTGCTGGCGCAGGGCGGGCAGGATTGGATCGATCTGCGCACCCGCTGCGATGCGAGTCTCAACAGCCTGATCACGCCCGACTACGCCGGCTGGGGCTGGCGCACCGCGCTGGAAGACTACGCGCTGGCGTACCGCGTGGCGCTGCGCATCGATCCCACGCGAGCGACCAAGTATGCAAAGAAGTCGCTGGCACTGATGAAGGTCCTCGCCCGGCATCACAACTACGGCACACCCGAGAACTCCGAATACATCGGACGCACCGATGGCACGACCAAAACTTTCGCACTCCCACGGGCGCCGCTGACCGGCGCGTCGGTCACCGTCTGGCTCAGTCCCATCAGCATCACGCCGATCACATACAGCGGGTCGACGACGACACTCACGGACTGGGGAAAGATCATCGCGATCGGCAACACCCCTGCCGCGACCGCGGACTATGCGCCATCCAACTGGCAGTACAATTATCGCGATGGGCTCGACATTTTCATTCTGCGCTGGCTGAACAGCAACCATCCCGCCAGCGGCGCAAAGTATTACGTCGCACTCGCCAGCGATCAGGGCGCCGCGACCGTGGGCTCCGCAAGTTACAGTGCTTCCACCACCAATCTCACCTTCAACACCGCGCCGGCGGCGGGACAGGCGGTGTTCGTTCAGTACATCGGCACGGATTACGAGCAGACCGGCAACTACATTGGCGGCGTGAATTCCGTGCAGCCCGACGGCCCGGGTTATCAGATGCGGACGTTCTGTCCCGGATTGGCGTACGGCTACGACCTGCTCCACGATTACGCCGGGCTCACACCGGCCCTGCAGCAGGAATTCTACACAACCCTGAATGCGATGCTCGATTGGTACGGCGCATACGGTTACGAACACGACGGCGATCTGGGCAACTATTTCATCCGCGGCTATCTCACCGGCACGATGTACACCGCGTACGCGACCGGCACGGAAAATCCGCGTGGCGACGAATTCAAAACGCTCAGCGCCGTCCTGCTGCAGCGGACGTTCGATGCGCTCAACCAGCATCTCCCCGGCGGTTACGGCCCGCAGGGCCAGTACACCGATGGCGTGACGCAGGATTGTCTGGATATTTTCACGCTATGGAAAGCGCTGACCGGCGACGATCGGCTGGCGCAGCTGGAATGGACGGAGAATTCCGTTCGTGCCATCATTCACGGCACCAAACCCGACCGCGTCACCTTTTACGATGGCGGCGACTGGTCGACGCTCCCGGCGCAGCCGCTGGTCTCGGCGATGCAGGAATTTCTCAACGTACTGCCCGCGCATCCGATGGCGCCATACGCGCGGCAATTTCTGAAAGACTCGAATCTCTCCGTCCCGGCTGGGACCGTGACCGATTACAAGATTGACTTTCCGCTCTCGTACTGCGCGAAGGAATCGGGTCCTGTCTACATGCGTTCGACCTGGGCCACGAATGCCGTCTGGGCTAGCCACGCTGCGGGGCCGATTCTCTACGATCATCAGCATTACGATCAGGGCCACATCACCATTCAGCGCGGCGCCGACTACATGCTGGTCGACAGCGGCGGATATGGTTTTGGCGACACCGTCTACCACAACACACTGCTCTTTGACGACCGCGGCGCCGGCGACATCAGCACGTATCCGCCCGGCCAGGGCGGCTGGGGCTTTGGCGATGTTCACCTCTACAAATACGCAGACGGTGGAGACTTCGTCTACAGCCAGTCGGATTTCACGCGCGCTTACGCCGCCGCGCACGACGGCCTGCAGAACTCCGTGACCGCGGCCATCCGCTCGGTGCTCTACCTGCGCCCCGGCCTATTCGTTGTTCACGACCAGGCGCAATCGGCTCGGACTGGCGTGAAGAAAACGTTTAACGCCAATTTCGCCGCTCCACTTTCGCGCTCCGGCAGCACGTTTTCGATGACGACCGGACAGAGCAAGCTCTTTATGACCTCGATTCTGCCGGCCAATCCGACGCCGGTGCTCGGCACGATCACCGGCGACGGAATCGTCTCGAATACCTATCAGGTCACGCTCACCGGACAGTTGCAGGACAACTTCCTTCACGTCTTTGAAGCCGACGCTTCCAGCCGATCGACGGCCACGCCGGCCGCTCTGCTGACTTCGGCGGACGGTCTGGCCGAAGGCGTGGAACTCTCCACCAATGGATCGAACTACGCGCTGCTGTTTGCCAGAAAGGACCGCGAGCTGGCGCCGCTTTCGTTCAACTATTCGTTCCACGGCACCGGACCGCAGCGGCATATTCTTTCCGACGTCCATCCCTCCGCGTTCTACCACATCGTCAGCAACGCTGGCGCAGTGACGCAGTTTGACCAGACGCTGCAATCGTCGACGGAGGGCGTGATCGCATTTTCCTTCACGGCCGCCGCGTCGGGATCCGTGCTGGTCACGCGCGGCCAGGTTCCGATCGTCGCACTGACCAGTCCCGCCGACGGATCTTCGTACACGTCGCCGATCAACCTGACGCTCGCTGCAACGGCCAGCGAACCCAGCGGCACCATCGCCAAAGTCGAATTCTTCGACAATGGCGTGATCCTGGGCCAGGCGACCGCATCGCCCTATACGTACGCGTGGAATAACGCGCCGGGCGGTTCGCACAGCCTGACGGCCAAAGCCACCGACGCCGTGGGTAATGCGACGCTCTCCGCGCCCGTGCGCCTCTCCATCAGCGGCCCGCCGAATCACAAACCCGTGCTGGTCTCGGTTGCCGGCGCATCACCCAATCCCGCGAATGCCGGGCAACTCGTCTCGTTCTCCGTCGCCGCCACAGATGCCGACGGCGATACGCTCTCCTACGCGTGGGACTTTGGAGACTCGACCGTGGGCGCAAACGCGGCGACGACTCACGCCTACACCACTGCCGGGACGTACCAGGTAAAAGTCACCGTTCGCGATGGTCGCGGCGGCAGTGTCGAGAGCGCTCTTTCAGAGACCGTGATCGGCGACACGACCTCTGGAACTGGCGGCGGCAACGGCGGCAACTCCGGAGGTTCAGGCGGCTCCGGCGGCACGGGCACAACCACGAACACGCAACCGATGACCGTCTCGGCGTTCGGCGCGTCCATGCATTTCGATAAGCCCGGGAAGGACGCGTGTTCACTCTCCGGCATTCTCCTGGGATTGCCGGCGGGCTTCACGCCTTCGGGACAGACGGTGCTGCTTGATGTTGGCGGTGTTACGTCAACGTTCGTCCTCAATGCGAAAGGCAGCGCCAAGTCGGCTTCCGGCACGTTCCAGTTGAAGTTGAAGACCACGCGCGATCCCGTTTCAAAGAAGACCGTGTTCAAGGGCGGTAATGGACCATTCAAGGCGATGTTGAAACACGGCTCATTCGCGGCTGCGTGGAGCCACGAGGGCATTTCGACGACGACCTCCGTTAAATCAATGCCGGTAACGATGGGCGTGACGCTCACGCTCAATGGCGTCACGTATGTCGCTCAGATCAAAGCCGTCGCCACTCTGGCGGCCGGCAAATCCGGACATATCAAAAAGTAACTGGGGAGAAATCTGACCATGGCACAACGCAGTGGGCTTGTTGCCCTCCTATTTCTGACCATCGTCCGCGTGCACGCGGAGACCACGGTGCCGCCCGTATACGGAGGAAATCCGTACGCGAATCCCGAGAACATTCCCAACGCCGTAGCGCCGTATGTACATTTCAAAAGCCCCAATCCCGACATGCATTTCACCGCGGGGCAGCCGGTGCGCGTACTGGCCGATGGTCTTGACCCCGATGCGTGGACTGTCGACAACACGGGCACGCCCGTGGTCGAATTGTTCGTCGACGGCGTCAGCCAGGGCTCGACGTCGGAAGTCTCTCCCGATTTGCGCGACTGGAATGAATTCGTGCTCACCTCATTGACGCCCGGCACCCACACGCTCGATCTGGTGGGGCATTATAAAGCCGGAAATACCAACCATGGTCCGATCATTCAAATCATCGTGGACGCACCGCCGCCACACGCGAACGCGATTGTGCTGACGCAGGACCTGGTGCTATCGGGATCTCAAAATCTGAATTGGTCGGACGCCACCATCACCGGCAACGGCCACGTGGTGAAAAGCGCAGCCGGATGGACCGGTTCAGTGACCATCCAGAATTGTCTGGTTACGGGACTGGGAGGCCTGGTCGCCAACGGCATCGATGTGGCGACGCAGAATGGGTCGGTCACGATCAACGACTCAATTTTCGAATGGACCGGCGCCGTCAACGTCGCGATGTCGGGTTCCGGAAGTCTGCTCGTGAAGCGCAATCAGTTCCGCGCCAATTGCCAGATCGATCTGCGCCCCGTCTACATTCCCGACCACGCGCCGATCTTTCATGCCAACGGAAATCCCACCGGCACCAAAGTCTTCCAAGGCAACAACGTCGGCTACGGATTCGTGATGTTCGAAAACATGAACGGCCTGCTCATTGGCGGCAACTCCGACGCAGAAAGCAATATTCTGATCGGACCCCGCTGCGGCTTTAACCTGTTCCGCTGCCAGAACTGTACCGTGCGCGGCAACTACAGCACGCACAACTACCGCGGAGAATGGAGCCAGGGATTCAATTTCATCTTCCTGGAGTCCACCGGACTGCTCGTGGAACACAACGTCATCCGCGGCGGCTCCTGGCCGGTGCAAAGTATGTCCGGTGAATTTCGATACAACCTCGTCGTTGACAGCGGTCACGAATGGGTGCGATCGATCGGCGACAACTCGCTCTTTCATCACAACATTTTTATTCAGACCACCGGCGACGGAAACATCAACACCGGTATTTGGATGTACCAGGACGGTCACAACGTCAGCATCTTCAACAACACGTTCGATTGCGGCGGCACGTTGATGAACTGGAGCACCTCCGTCGTCATGGTTTCCGCTGGAAGCCAGATGGCGAGCGTGCGCAACAATGCGTTCACCAATGCATTCCCGTCCTACACGCCAACCACCGCGATCACGTTTGTCGATTCAATCAACGGAGGCATCGGCTACGTCGACTACAATGCCTTCTGGAATCCCAACACGGCCAACGGCACGCGATATTCTTCCGGAACCGTCACGGGCCACACCGTCGGGCAGGCCGGATTTGGCGCGCATGATGTTCAGGCGAACGTCAAGTTTGCCAAGGCACTCGCCCTCCCCTACCCGACCAAAGAAGGCGACGTGTGGAACCGCGTCACCGGACTATCCCAAGTGCTGGCATCGTACCGCGCCAACTACACGCCGCTGGCCGGCAGCCCGCTGATCGATGCCGGCGATCCCGCCGACGGTGCGGGAACGGACATCGGCGCAATCGGAGCAGGCATCGCCAACGCCAGCGATCAATTCGGTACATTCGGACAGGTAAATGGAAATTTCCCGCCATTCTGCCGCCTGACTGCTCCCGCGGACAATGCAACCTTTGCCACCGGTTCGACAATTGCATTGAGCGCCGAGGCGATCGATTACGACGGCACCGTGAGCAAGGTCGAATTTCTCTCGGGAACTACCGTGCTCGGCGCATCCACGGTCGCTCCGTATGCGTTCTCGTGGCCGAGCGTCGCGGAGGGAATCTACACGCTGACGGTGCGCGCGACGGACAATAAAGGCGCGACGTCCGTCAGCCAACCCATCCACCTCAGCGTCGGCAATCGAGCTCCCGTGATTCGCTCCGGCGCATTCGCTAATCCCAATCCTGCTACGGTCGGTGATGCCGTCGCGTTCACCGTTGCCGCCGACGACCCAGACGCAGATGCGCTGAGCTATGCCTGGGCCTTCGGTGATGCCGGCACAAACTCCGGCGCCCAAACCTCGCACACTTATATAGTCGCGGGCACGTATCAGGCCACCGTGACCATTCAGGATGGCCATGGGGGAAATACAAGCAGCGGCGTTAACGTCACGGTTCTGGCGAAGTTGAGCGGCGGCGGCGACCCCGGCAGCGGTGGTGGTTCCGGAAACGGAGGTGGCGGAAATTCCGGAGGCGCAGGCGGCCCCGGCACGACCACGAGCACGAAACCGATGACCGTCTCAGCGTTCGCCGCCTCGTTGCATTTCGACGCAGCGGGAAAAGACGTGTGTTCTTTCTCCGGAACACTGATGGGCTTGCCCGCCGGCTTCAATCCCGCCGGACAGACCGTGCTGCTCAACATTGGCGGCGTGACCGCGAGCTTCACCCTCAATGCAAAAGGCAGCGCGAAATCGGCAGCCGGTACGTTCCAATTGAAATTGAAAACGACGCGCGATGCTGTTTCAAAGAAGAGCGTATTCAAAGGCGGCAACGCGCCTTTCAAAGCCGTGTTGAAGTCCGGCTCATTCACTTCCGCGTGGAGCGACGAAGGCGTGACGCCGAGTACTTCAGTCAAGTCCAAGCCGCTAACCTTGGTCGCGCTTCTCACTCTGAATGGCGTGGGCTACACCGCCGAAATCAAAGCCACTCTCACATCAGCGGCCGGGAAGTCGGGGCGCGTGCGCTCGCGTCTGTGAGAAGTCTCGGGTTCCGTCTCTGAATATGACGCTCTCTTGGATGCTCGCGACCGCCATTCGTGTTACAGACCGTATGAATCTCGAAGGATTGGTATTGAACGTACAGCCCAGTGCCTTACCCTACTAAATCTAAACATTACCACCCATTTTCTCTTACCACGAATGGACAGCTCTGCCATGCAAAGGCTTCTACTGAGTCGTCGGGCCACGCTTTGTCTAACTCTGTTCCTGATTGCTGGCGGCGAAATCCCGGTTTATGCCTCGCAGACGGATATCCCCGGTCCGTCGGGAAGCGGACAATTTGGATTTTCAGTCACCGTGCTTCCCAACGCAAGCCGGAGCCGTGACGTGGGTCAGGGCTAGTGCGGGAACGGTCGGAATGGTGACGGCCAGTAATTCCCTTATTGGCGGGACCGCCAATGATTCTGTTGGAAGACGGATGGCGGCTTTGGCAAACGGCAACTACGTCGTGGGATCCAAATGGACCAATCCCGTGGGACCCATCGCCGCTGTGGGCGCGGTGACCTGGGCCAACGGTTCAACAGGCAAAGTTGGCCTGGTCACTGCAAGCAATTCGCTCATCGGCGGCACGGCGAATGATCATATTGGATCATCCCTGACACCTTTGACCAATGGCCACTGCGTTGTCGAGAGCACACAATGGTCCAATCCCGCTGGAGCAGTTGCAACTGCGGGTGCAGAAAGCTTCTGTTTGGGCAACGGCAGCACCGTTGGTTTGGTTGCTTCCACCAATGGCGTTCTTGGCACAGTAACTAATGGCGTCACCGGATTTGATTACGACTACGTTCACAATCAACTCGTGGTTGGGCGCGCGGCCAGCAATATCGTGACCATCTTCGTCCCCGTTCTAACGGACCATTTCAAAGTGACTGCCAGCACCAGCGGAACATCTGGCTCAAGCATTCAGATTTCAGTGACAGCACAGGACGTCAGCAATGCCACAACCACGAATTACACCGGCACGGTTCACTTCACGAGCACCGATGCCGGTGCGATTCTGCCGGCCGACTATACCTTCGTCCCCGGCGACAATGGCGTTCATACGTTTAATGTGACTCTGAACACAACCGGTGCAAAAACCGTGTCCGTCACCGACACGGTCTCCGCGGTGATCACGGGTACTAGCGCCAGCATTCAAGTCAATGCGTCGGTGGTGTCGCTGGCCTTTGCATCCAATGCCACGGCAACACCCAATCCGTCCGGCGTGGGGCAGTCTGTGACATTTTCCGCTTCGGCCACCGGCGGTATAGGAGCATTGACATACACTTGGAATTTCGGAGACGGCACTCCGACCCTCGTTGGAGCCAGCGTCACGCACGCTTATTTAAATGCCGGAAGTTTTCCAGCTTCGGTAGTAGTTACAGACTCCACCAACGCGTCAATCAGTTCCAACGTCATCGTTACTGTGAACGCATCACTGGTGGGCACCGGATCCGACAGCGATGGCGACGGATTCTCGGATTCATTCGAGATCGCAGTGGGCACCGATCCCGGCAGCGGAGCCAGCACTCCAACGGGTCAGCCAGCGTCTGCGGGTGGAATTCAATCGCTAACGATTGCCAAGGCCTCAATTAAATTGAATTTTTCCAAGGCTGGCAGCGATTCCATCTCGTTTTCCGGCACGATCCCGGTGCCTGCGGGTTTCAATCCTAACGGAGCAAAGACATATTACGCCGTCGGCGGCATCAATAAGACCTTATCGCTAACCGCCAAAGGCAGCGGCATCAGCGGGAAGGACTCCGTGAAAATTGCGATTAAGCTGAAAAAAGGCATCGTACTTTCGACGCCTGCCGCGAAGTACACGGTCTCATTCAAAAATGGAACTTTTGCATCGGCGTTGACTATGTCAGGCCTGACCGACAGCGATGCCAAGTCCGCGCCGGTGATGGTGCCCTTTACCCTGATCTTCAATAACGTGATTTACCAGAAAACGCAGCACATGAGCTATACGGCAAAGGAGGGCAAATCAGGTTCAGCCAAATAACCCTGCTCGAGCAATACCGACTGCCGCACGAAACCCGCCGCCGCGTCGGTACCACGGTTGCCGTATCAGCGGAACGTCATAGAAAAATAACAACGTTTCAGTTGGCTCGATGAGATGTCTTGGAAGTAGTGTGCGTAAGCAGTAAGAAAAAACTGGCGGAGAGGGAGGGATTCGAGAGAGATGAAATATTTATTGTCATAACACATTTGAAAATAATGATTTGCGACTCTACCAATTTAATTCGAAATCATTTCGGAGCAAAAACGGAGCATGCTACAGTCTGGTATGTCGTGAAATAGCAAGGTTCTGTCGCCCTCAATCCAATGTATGCACCACGAATCTGGGTCCGCATCTATCGCCGCACGCTGACCGACGACGAAGTCAAACTGCTGGCCGACGTCAAGAAGCCGTAGCGACCTGCGATTCATGCAGGTTCTAACGCCGGTGCCATGTAAACATTTGCCCTGCCGTCGTGCAATTTTGCCCGGTCAGGTCATTTGTTTCTGCGGCGCTGTACTTGGAATTACGCGGAACCGAAGCCGAAGTCACGGTTGTCTGGGTCGTACCTGAAACGGAAAGCCGACCGGCAGTTCATGGGATCGCCGAGCCAAAGAACCACCGCGCAACACACGGTCGGCGCCATGGGCAGTACCTTGCGGATCAGTGCCCGTAACAGCCGTTGAAAAACTCAATTCCGCCGCGTTTCTCCGTAAAACGCCGGGCAGTAACGGCGCTTTACGTCGTAGGTCAGGACTTTTTCAACGGGCTGATAGCCCTGCCAGAGCCGGCGCGGGAACCGCAGTCAGTGTGTAAATCAAATTAGCCGGAGTCTGATCGGGATCCGTGACTTTCAGCGCGAGAAACGAAATCGACGTGGATCCGCTCGCGGCCGCGGTTTGAGTCAGCGTGCCGGTCTGCACCGGTGGAGCATTGACCGTCAATACGAATGTGGTCTTGGCATTTCCTCCGGCGGAATCGAAAACCGTAACCGTCACAGTGATGCTTCCGAATTGGGTGGCCGCCGGGGTAAGCGTCACGTTCCGCGCGGCGCCAGCGCCGCCGAACACAAATCCGGGGGCTGTGTTGGTCGGCTGTAATAGATTGTTGCTGAACGTGCAGGTTAGTGTCAGGCCCGCCGCCGCAAAATTGTCATCGCCGACGGTAAACGGGAGGGCACTGGTGGACGAACCCTTTTGAATGGTGAGCGGACTGATCGTCGAGATCGTGGGAAATCCGTACAATTGAGCAATGTAACCATGACCCGCCGAATAGTTCGTTGAAGTCCCTGCGCCCTCGATGCCACCGGCGCTGCCAATCGCGGTGTAATTTGCGCTGGAGGTTCGTACGCCACCGCAATCCGCCGTGTCGGTGATGAGGGCGTAGTTGGCGCTGGCGCCACCGGGCGTGGCGGCCTGAGTCGCAGAAGCGATGAACACAATTGCAAAGATAGGCGATCGAATTCCTTTGAACATGATTTCCCTCAAATTGGTGTAATTCTTTCTGCATTGGTGCCGGGCCAGACTCTTAATTCTTGCTATGTAAAAAGAATTTGGCTTCATTTGCGAATGTGTATGATTCTGTGACGATTGACTTGTAGGAAACGGAATTTTGCACAACTCCGCCAAATGTGTAAATTGAATTACTCACAACCGTATTAACGCGAATTTGAACGATCCAGGACCAGTGAAATCCGCGCCATTGCTCTGCACACGCCCTTGGTAATTAATGATTCCGGGCGTGGCATCAGTGGTGCGAACCGTCAGCATGGTAACGATTGATGCGCCAATTACCAAAAGTGTGCAAATGATTTGAATGTACTTCCAGATGCGATTCATGCCGGTCCTTTCGCGATCAGGTTTTATGCTTCTAGTTCTTTGTGTGAATGTAAAACAAGGCTTCGTTCGCTGGTGAGAAGGCTTCGTTTACCACGGAATAAAAACCGATGCTCCCGCTTAGCGTTGATCCTGAGTACGCATAGATTGTATTATTTAAGGTCGCAAATGCGCCGTTGTACCGCGCAGTCGGCATGGAAGTTCCAGACGTCCAGGTGTTATTGCCTGAATCGTAAACTTCGACCACCGCAGTTATTGCCTGAGCACCGTCGCTCCTGAACATTTGTCCGCCAATAGCATAAACTTTTCCATTCACCATCCCCCCAAACATTTCGGATCGTGGGGTAAGCATCGGTGTTCGTGATTGCCACGAGTTTCCTGTGGGATCGTATTCTTCAACAGTCGAGAGAGCCGTCGCATTGTTCAGATCGCCGCCGATTACATATATCTTATTATTCGCGACCACAGCGATGGCGTTTTGTCTTGCCGTTGGCATAATAGCTTTTGTCGACCAGGAATCACCGACGGGATCGTATGCAAAAACTGTGTTTTGTACCGAACTATTTAAGCCTCCGAACACATAAATAATATTGTTAAATTCGGCGCAGGCCGCTCCCGTTCTCGCGGAGGGCAACGGCGCCTTCGACACCCATGAATTGCCCACTGGATCGAATTGCTCATTGGTCGCGACTGCAGGGGACGCGTTATTGCCACCAATTACATATATTTTGTTGTTTGCTGTCGCGGCAACCGGAAATCTTCTGGGTGTTGGAATGACAGCTTTGCTCGCCCACGCATTTGTTGTCGGATCGAATTCCAATGTTGAACTGCTTGAGCCAGAGTCGTCGCTTCCGGCAAAGAGGTATATTTTCCCATTTGCCGCGGCCCCAGCCGAGGCGCCCTTTGGGGCGGGGGACGATTTCTTTTCCATCCACGAATTCCCACCCACCGTAATCCCTGAGTAGCTGTATCCCGACGGCGCGGTGGCAGTTGGGCCTAGCAGCCCGTTGAAAAAGGGTCAAAAATCGATTCCGGTATTACACCCCAATAGAGTAGCGGTGTTGCGTCATAGATTGGGTGACCGGAGAACCACATAACATGGCCATGAGCGAACGTGAACAATTCAAGCAGCGCGAG
>JBBRPR010000089.1:0-26919 GCA_038227875.1 Planctomycetota bacterium | reverse complement strand
TTCAGGATCAGGGGCTGTCTGCCATGCTCCGGCCATAAGTCCGGCCCGGTCAGGATCCCAGTCGGACTCGTCGCTCCCAACAAGATGACCGGACGCAAGGCGCTCAAGCGACTGGAACTGTCGGGACTGGTGGAACTGGTCGAGAAATCCCGTGAACATGCCGCGCGATACACGCTCTGGGTCCCCAAGGATGAAGATAGGGACAGGCTTGAGCAGAGATGCCAGTTGATCGCCACCTGCCTCAGGGGCCAGAAATCGTACGCCTCTAAATTGCTCGCCGGGATCAGGAATCAGATTTCAGAATCGGCCGCTCGGTGCAGTGGGGGGGAGGCTAACGGCATCATCCCCAATATACTACAGCGCCCTACCAACCCGTTGCTTATTGGGGCTAATGCCGTTAGCACCCCCACCCCCCAAGGACCAGAGACGAAGCCGGACTCGGACGAGCTGCTGGGATTGTGAGGCGCCAAGTGGAAACAGAGCGCCTCGAGTGGGTGGCAGATCGCGCACTTGTCGCGGCTGGGAAGGAGGCGAGGAGCATCGGCGCACTGCTGGGCCGCCGCTGCCTCCGATCCCAGTGAAGCCAAAGGTCGATCCTCGGGACGAATTGCTGGGCCTGGACAGGCACGTTAAGACGCCGAGTTGGGAGAGGCTGGCGCGGGACTACAAGCGAAAGTGGGGCAAGCCCGACGAGAAAGTAGGACGGACTGCCATTGAAAGACTTGATAAACAGGAGGCGCACATGTCGGAGCTATTCTCGGTAGACAAAAAGGGCCTGGCGAAACTGCTTGAGCGGCGCGGCCTTTCGTACGTGATCTTCGAACTTAACTTTGGCAGAATGCCATGGACGCGGAGGGGGTTGCGAACGTCGCCATCAAGCTGGAGCCGGTGGCGGGCCAGCCAAAGGTTCGCGTCGAGATCGAGGACGATTCGCCGGACGGATTCGCCCAACTCAGCCACGCATGGACGCTCTTTGCCGAGTCCGGGAAAAAGGGCGATCCCTTGCTCCGCGGCCGATTCAACCTGGGTGAAAAAATGGTGATCGCCCTGTGCGACGAGGCACGCGTGATCACAACCTCAGGCGGCGTGCGATTCGACGACTCCGGCCGCCACAGCCTAAGAGAGAGACGGCCGCAGGGCAGCCTCTTCGCCGGTGTATTGCGCGCGACCCGGGACCAGTACCACGAAATGTGCGACGCGGCGGCCAGACTGATCGTCCCCAGCGGAATAAAGGCCACCTTTAACGGCAAACTCGTGGTGCCGCGCATAGCCATCGCGTCCTTTGAGGATTCCCTTCAAACGGAAATCGCCGACGAGTCCGGCGTACTCCGGCGGGTGTTTAGAAAAACACGTGTGAACATCCACGAGCCGCTTCCCGGCGAGCAGGGATGCGTATACGAGTTGGGCGTTCCCGTTGTGGAGACCGGGGATAAATTCCACTACGACGTACAGCAGAAGGTGCCGCTGGGCTTTGAGCGCGACAATGTTCCGCCGGCATTTCTGCGCCTACTTCGCGTCCTTGCCTTGAACGCCACATTCACAAGGCTCACGCAGGACGACGCGAACCAACCCTGGGCTCGGGAAGCCGCCGGCGACAAGCATGCGTCGGACGATGCCATTCGGACCATGGCTGATAAGAGGTTCGGCGAACGTCGCGTTTCCTATGATCCGTCGGACCCAGAGGCGAATTCCCTCGCCTTTTCCAAGGGCTACACGGTTGTCACGGGTTCACAATGCTCCGCCGGCGAATGGGAACAGATGCGAAGGGCAGCCGCGATCACTTCAGCGGGCAAAGTGACTCCGTCACCGAAGCCATACTCGCGAGACCCGAACGCAATTCCCGAGGAACTGCTCCCCGAAAGCGAATGGACCGATGGCATGAAACGCACGGCGGAGTACGCAACAACTCTTGCGCGACGCCTGATGGGCGTGGACATCACGGTGCGATTCACCCGGGCCAATCGACAGTTCGCGGCGTGTTACGGCGCACGAGAACTCACGTTTGAAGTGGGCTGTCTTGGGCGTGCGTGGTTTGATGACGTCGGCTCAATAGAGCAGGACGATCTGCTAATCCACGAATTCGGCCACGAATATTCGTCGGATCACCTGAGCGCGCAATACCACAAAGCATTGACAATGCTCGCGGCGCAATTGAAGCATCTTGCGATCGAGGATCCAGAATTGTTTGAACGCTTCAGGGCGGCCTGAACACGGTGATGCCACGGCTGCCTCGCGTCGAGGCACCCTTCCGAGATACGATGCGACCGAACCGTTTCTCTTACGAGCAATAATGTGACGATGCTCCCCTCCACGCCGTTGCTGTCCAGAATCTTGCCGAAGCACAGCCGTAGTTGCTCGCGGTGCTCCAGCTTCCAGGCACAAAGAAGTCGTGCGCCACTGCGCAGGCTTCACTCCGCAACCTGCGCATCCATGGGCACTGGCTGTCTTTCGTCAAGGCGGCGCACGACCTGAGACGCCTTCCTCGCCCCCCGAAACGGCGGCGTCCAATGTTCTGTATAATCCAGTGGGTCGAGGACATCGGGCTGATTCCCACGACAACAACCAAGCAGGCCGTAATGGCCGCAGGCGCGCCCCTTGAGCCACTCCTAGCCCGATGTCCGGTTTTCAGGGGGCGCGCCCCCCGCGGCGCGGCAATGACAGGAGTTCGAGCATGTATGAATGGACCACGGCGCATGAGGACTCGTACTGGTACCAGCAAGACCCCGATGCGTTCCTGATGTGTCGTCCGGGCGGGAGGCACCCAGACCAGGACGATTTGCCCGACGAAATCAGCGAGGAGGAGCAGCGCTGGATCGACATCATCGCCGCCGAGGAGGAGTTGGAATTTCTGAGCGGCTTCGCTGAACAGGAGAGGCTCAAGGAAGAACGCGCAGAGAAGGGCCTAATGCCATGAATAATTTTGAAACCCTCGTGACAATGACGGGCGAACCCGCCGAGATTCTGCGATTCGTCCAGTTTGTTTACGGCAACAACATCCCCTTTCCCGGCGAGAGCGTTCTTACCGGGTATGGCGGCTTCGACCAATTGAATGCTGCCGCAGAGGCGAGGTGTCACGTCCGCTTGCATCGACTCCTCGTGTGGGAGCCCGATCTCGATCGGCTGGTTGTTTCTTCCGGCGGCGGCCACATCGGAAGGCTCATCTTGGCCGCGTCTTTGAAGTTTCGACTGACGTTTGCGTTGCGCTGCATCGATGTGGACGGGCACGCCGAGGAGCTGGCGCACGCCCCCGAGACCGTCGTCTGGGACGAGTACTCGATCAGCGAGGGAAGATGCACGTCCCGCTGAAGGACTGGCGCACTAGCAAGCAGTGCGCTGTATACGAGCCTGCCGAAACCAGAATTGGGATTGGTTTGGTTGGTCGGCCAACCGACCAAGAACCGTCGCAAACATACCATGGTTGAAACGCAACCTAAGCAGAGACAGTGTTGCAACATGCATGGTCTGGAGTGAATTGACTCAAACAAATTACAGGAGCCTAGAAAGATGAAAAACAAGAAACATTGCTCGACGAAAAATGAGAATTGTACTTTCCGGATGGGGCAGTCCTCAACGCGGGTTTGCAAAGATGGAATCATTGAAATCCTGATTCCACTGGAGTACGTCAGAGGACCGAACTCGCCTGATGAAGTGCTTGCTCTTCTACCGTCGGCACCGCAGTACGTCAGGCCAGAGGATCCCCTTGTTCACGGGGAACTATGGGGCTATACCGGGCTATACCGATTTTATGGTTGAGGGCGGGATGTTCAAAATGCGCGCTATTTACAGACTCGGAGAGTCGCTCGTTGGCATAGTTGGGTTTCTGGATGGCGACCAGAATCCTCTCCGTGTCGTTCCGGCTTCAATGACATTACAGCGGCTAAACGAATTGGGAGCACGAGGAGAAGTCCACTCGCCCCCAATTCCGTCCTCTAAATTTTGACACTTCGGTCAACGTGCTTGGACTGCTCCTTTGGGCGATCAATTGACGAATTCGACATGATCATCGGGCCAAGGTGACGTTTGACCGGCTCGGCACAGGAATGATCTTGAACGGATTTGGTACGGGTAGACGCCATCAGTACTTTAAGGAAAGTACCAAACGTTAAATTGTTAACTTTTGCCCAGGCCCAGTCCACGGCTAAACCTCTGGCCGGCTTTCGGCGCTTCGGGGACTCGCCTTGGTTTTCGCTCCTTTGTAATTCGTACACAATTCGATAAACTCCTGACCTTCAACCCAAACAGGAGACCTCTCGCCCATGCCCCGCACGAGCCCCTATACCGACGAACAGAAGTCCGCAATCATCGAGGCCGTCAAGACCGCTCGCAAGACCGGCTCATGGCCCGATGCGCTCAAAGCAGCCAAGGACGCGGGCTACAAGGGCCAGTTGCAGTACCTTATGAAGTTCGCCGGTGGCAAGAAGCAACAGAAGTCGAGTAAGGCGGTCAAGCCAGCAGCGCCTGGTAAGGCGGAAGCACCCGTTGCGGCCAAGAAGAAAGCCGGACGGCCCAAGGGTAGCAAGAACGCCGTCAAGAAGGGGCCGGGCAGGCCGAAGGGCGCTGCCACTGCGATGAACGTCGCGGGGCTGGACGGCATCGAAGCAATCGTCAGCCGCATGGTAGAGCAGCAGGTTGGGGCGAAAATCGGCGCGGCGGTGAAAGCGCTGGAGCAGACTGTCGAAGAGCTGAAAACTTTGTAGCGGTGGACGAATGGCCGGAACGTTGCAACCATGACAAAGTACGAGTTGATCTCATCCATCGCCGCGAAGACGGGCATAGAACAGATCGCGGTGAAGCAGGTCGTCCAATTGACCCTCGATGGCATCGTGGACGTTCTGGTGTCTGAGGGACGTTTGGAACTGCGAGACTTCGGGGTCTTCGAAGTACGCATTCTAAAGGCGAGGAAAGCCCGAAATCCCAAGACAAGGGAGGCGGTGGACGTACCGAGTAAGCAAGTCGTCCGTTTCAGCGCCGGAAGGCTGATGAAGAAGAAGGTAGGCGAAAGCGCGCCTTCGGCAGGGATCTGACTCGGAGTTGTCTCGTCGGCCGTATGGCTGAGCAGAAGGTCGGAAGTAAGTTCATACCGCGTACTGATTCCGTCGCTCAGCGGCGATTCCGTCCATTCAGTCTCGAACGGCCCCAGCCATAGCGAGCGCATCTGCCGCCTTGATGACGTCGGGGTCCAGGTTCACGGGCGTCCAAACGCCAGTCTCCGCGCCGCGGTCGACATTGACCACGAGGTAGCCCCGTCGAACCACTCGTTCCCGATCGGCGGCGGCCAGACCCGCAAGCGCGATCGCCGCGTGACGTTGAAGTTTGGACAGCATGCCAGACCCTCCGCATGGATTTCTCTCGTAAATACGATAGAGTGGACAGGTAAGGGTCTTATGAAGAGCCGGTAAATATGCAGAAATAGGCATTGCCCCGCGGATTCGAGCGCCATGGCCAACTCATTCTCCAGGATCGAAATCACGATCAAGCGCAAAGGCCGACGGCGGTTCGTCTGGAATTTCCTGCTCGCGCTGATGCTGGCCGCGCTGGCGTTCTTCCTGTACCGCCGCTACGCCTGAGGTCGCGGGCAAAAAGGACCCGCAGGCGCCCGCCTTCCGGAAATTGAACGCGGAGGACATCGCGACGGTCGTCGCGAGCTGCCAGCAATTGATCCAGCGCTATCCCGGGACGTGGCCGCAGCGCAGAAGGCCGACTCGCTGCTGGGCGACTACCGCTAGGATGGGGCGCGCAGCGACCCGGTCCCGGAACTTCGAACGGCCATGCCCGCGCGACGCCGCGCCCCCGGGACCGTGAAAGCGTCTCGGCAAATGACGTCGCCTGGAACAAGCACCGAGGCACGGAATTGCCGTTCGGAAACTCTACTTCACGTGTGCAAAAATTTATCGCAATCTAGCGGGATCCTAATTGATTCTTTACCAGTTCGCGTATGCTTACATCTACTTTCAAGTTTACAGATGACGGCAAGCTTTTGGGATGGCCATTTCATGCACTACCCTGTCGGTCGGACGATCCTCGCGGTGGACAGCGATCCGCGCACGCGGACGTTGCTGGAGATCACGCTCAACACCGAGGGCTACCACGCCAATGTCGTCGGCGACCCTGATGCCGCGTTTGCCGGGCTTGAGCTCTTCCCGGATGTCGTCCTCTTCGACGATGCAACGTTCGGCCCCACGGTCAAGGACTTCATCGCCCACGCACGGTCGCTTGAGCCGCACCCGGACATGATTTTCATGTCGACACGGCTCGAGGCCCCGGTGATTGCCCGCGCGTTGGGCATCCGTTTTTACTTGATGAAGCCGTTCGATCCCACGCGCCTGCTGCGCCTCGTCACCGTTTGCCCGCGTTTCACCGCGGGCGGGACGCAAATCTCCCACGCGGTCGGCCATAAGGCCCCAAATCGGCTAGGGCTCCAATCGAACAATTGAGGGAGCGGTCTGATTCAGCGACGACGGGGCGATGCAAGCATGAATTCTCCCAAACCCGAAGTATTGCTGGATATTCACCAGGTGGCGCAGATGTGCAATGTCCCGAGGGACTGCGTGGAGCGGTGGGTGCTTTCAGCTCGGCTCATGGAATGCCGCACCTTCCAAGGAGAGCTTGTTTTTAGAATGATCGATGTCAAAGCCGCGTATTTGGCTTACCTTGAAGACCCGATGGGCGACGCCTGACCTCGCATCGCGATTCTTGTGGCGGGTGCCTTCATTCGACCGAAGGAATTCCACGAAAAGGCAGCGTTCCAGCGTCGGAATATTCCGGACCCGCGTCAAGATCGTCTTGGCCAATCGGGGCATATCCGGGCTTGCGGGAGCGCTCCAGTTCTTCCGCGTAGCCTTTCAATATCGCGTCATGGACTGCTTGGCGGCATCGAACGTTGATCGGATGAGCGATATCCGCGTGCAGCTTAAGTCGGCCCGTTTCGTCCTGTCGCTTCTCCCTGCGGCGTAGCTTGAGCCCACAGTGATTGCAGAAGAACGCATGCAAATGATTCTTGGTGCCGCAGGCTGCGCAATGATCAGTGATTTTTCGGCTGGGCATCGCAATAAAGATCGCGCGGGGCCCTTGGACAATCTTGATGTCGCGCACCACGAAGCAACGGTCGATCGTGATGCTCGCAAAGGCCAATAGCTTGTCGTCCGCTCGAGGGGCAAGCTTTATCTTCACTTCAGTGACGAACATGCAACGCGTCTCCAAAGTCATTTCAATAACAAATCTAATGAAAACATATAATATGCGAGCGTCATTGCCAATGATTTGGTATACGCGTGGCAGCCCCGTACTATCAACATTGCGTTCGCGTTAGGCAATTCGAAGACCGCAGTCGCCATTTCGTTTCGGGCGACGCTGCGCCCCCGGGGCCGTGAAAGCTTCTCGGCCAATGAAGCGCTCTCGAAAATTGGCGATTGGTAAACCAAGTCGTAGACTGACGTCATGAGCGTCGCCCTGGCCTACTCCAACCTCGAAGAATGCTGGCTTGCCACGGACTGTCGTGTCACCTGGCCCGACGGCCGGGTCGCCGACCTCCAGAAGGTATTCCCGTAATCCAAACGTCAGGTGCTGGTTTCAGGACATGCGGTCTCGGCGGGCTGGAGTCGATCGATCGAACCTGCGACTGCGGGCTTCAGCCCGCGCACCCCGACGAGCATTTGCGGTCCGCTGTGGAGCGCAGGATCTCAAACACGTAAATAGTCGCAAGTTGACGCCCTGAGCCCTCCACAGGCCCCTGGGGGCGTGTTGGCATGGCGGCCAGGATGGTTCGCCCAGTCCGCGTCCCCGCGCGGCCCCCCGGGGACCGGGGAATCAAGCCTGCGGAACGCTGCTGCCGGGGCAGGGAACCAGAACTGCCACCCCCCGGGGGAGGGATGCATGGGCGACCATTCAAATTGACGAATGGGAGATTTCTGGGTTACCGAAGCGCGCAAGGCCGATTGTTGTTTTATCTATCCGACCCCGCTTTGGCAGATTCAAAAGGAGTTGTGCATCGCTGGATAGGCTTGTGTATGCCAGGTCGGGTCGGAGCCCGCTTGCGAATTTTCTCTGGGTAATAGATTTTCTGGCCAAACGACAATTTGAATGGCGTCGTGACGGTCGGTTAGCCGACCGAATGCTCGCGTCCTGCTCCCCAAGACGATGTACAGGCAGGGAGCGCTGGGATGGGAGTGGGATCTGCTTTTGTACGAACGTCCGAATTCTCCAGAGGCCTTCTGACCGCTCAGCGCATAACGCGTAGCCGCTGACTGTCTACGGCAGATCGCGATCCCTGACAACTTCTATGGTTGCAATATGCGTTTTCAGAATCCGCAACCCCTATCTTCTATCCGACTGCGCGACCATCCGCATGTTTGTCGCCGCGTCATTACATTCCGGTCCTGCGTCCAAACCATCTTGAGTCGAAGGGACGTATCCGGGCTGACGCGAGCGCTCCAACTCTTCGTCGTAGCCTTTCAATACGGCGTTGTGGATGTCTTGCCTGTATTCGAAATTGATCGGATGAACGATGTCGGCATGCAGCTCGGCTCGACCGTGGCGGTCATGGCGTACATTTCTCCCACTCTGTTCGCGTCCGCAATGATTGCAAAAGCGCGCTTGCAGATGGTTCTTGGCACTGCAACTTGGACATCGGTCCGACATCTTGCGGCTGGGCATCGCTACGAAAACCGCGCTGGCACCCTGAATGATTTTTATGTCCCGTACGACGAAGCAACGATCGAACGTAATGCTGGCGAAGGCCAGCAGTCTATCGTCCGTCCGGACAACGAGCTTGATTTTGACTTCTGTTACCATCATTTGGCGCGCGTCCTACCCAGTGAGCCCGTAGTTCGTCTCGGAGTTTCGAATGCAATGATTGGCATCCGAACGAATACGTCTATCGTCAAGAATGATGACTAATGCGGCGTTCGGGCAACCGGTCTTTCTTGGAGACTCGACAATTCAAAGCAGCGAACTCGGGGCCGATTATCTGCCTTGAGAAACTTATGACGCTGTCGCCGAACACGACAAGCGGCTCAACCCGCCGATGACGAAGTCGCTTGAACTCGGCAGTGGCGTGAACCTCCCCGCCGAAAAAGCATCGTACGGATCAAGTCAAACGAGGTCCCCCAGATTACCGGAGCCTCGAATGCCGTGATTGGCGAGCATGTTCTGCTTTTTGATTTGGGCCGTTCCGATAGATCAGATTTTTCTACCGCAACGCTACTTCCCCGATATCGTCTTCGCTCCGGCTTTGATCTTAAATGAAATACTCTTAGTTGCTCGATCAGCCAATAGCTGCGCGTGCGCCAACTGAATCCCTCGCGTGTGTGAACTTCAATGTCAGGGATGGCGCCGGCGATTGCCGCGCGAACGGACTCACGATCGAAACCGGGCTTGACCTTCACCAGAAAATAGATGGAGATGCCGCTGTTATCGTGAAGCAGGTCGCCGTATTTGACGCCACGGCGCAGCGAGCAGAAGACAAAAGGCGTCGTCGTGAACGAGCGTGTGTCACGCGTGAAGCCGACAATTTTCGCGCGATGCCCCAACACTTCAACGGTTTCGCCGAGATTTGGATTACCGAGCTTTGCGCGTTCACCCTCATCGATAATGACTGCGTCTTGATTATGCAGCGCCTCGACGCTGCCTGCGCATAGATTAAGCGGCGCGGCCAGCTGGCCGCCGTCGTCCATGGCGATCACCTGGCAGTTGGCGTTGCCGCCGCCGGGCAGTTTCCAGATGCTGTATGAGACGTTGAATTCTTCAACTCGCTCCACCCCAGGGACCGCTTCGATGCGATAACGCTTGCGCTGATCGATCGGCGTCGCAAAGTCGAACGTCTTGACGTCAACGGTCGAGACCCACAAATCCGCCCTAGATTGATCGATCAGCAGCGACGCGTTGCGGACTAGACCCAGCAGCATGCCGACTTCAACGGTGACCAGAACGACGGCGAATACAACTCCGAGCACGGCAATCGCGCACCGCGTCGGATCACGCTTTAGGTTCCGCCAGCCGATGGAGATCATCGTGCCGCCTTCCGGCCAAACGGCGTCATCGGAATAATGTTTATGAAATTTTTTGCTCTGCAGCGCTCGAGCTCGTTGTTACCCTTGAACCCCTCGATACGCGCATCCATTCGTTCGAGCCGGCGCTGAACCTTCGCGTCCTCAGCCGGGGAGAGGCGCCCCTCCGCACTGGCGGTGCGAAACGCTGCACACTCGGCATAAAAGGACCGCGTCAGCTCAATCAGCGCGTCGACTTCTTCGTACGTTCGCATTGGCCACCTCAGTGTTGAGTTGTGCAATGTTAAGTTGTGCTTTCTTGCCGGGAAGACTGCGCCAGCCGATGGAGATCATGGGTTGGGCCCTTGTGGTGCGCGGAGCAATGCGGCCAGCGGCATTCGGCATGTTCGTGCTGTTGGCGCCGCCGCGCGGCCAAAGCGCATGAGGAATTGCGGCGAGCCTTTGACGCCCAGCATGGCCAGCGTGGCGCGGAAATCGGTGACGTACGCGCGCAGCTTTTCCAATCCCAGGGAGCGAATGAGTTCCGGCGACCCAGACTCAATCGCTTGCGTCATCGCTATTCCAGACATCATTGGGTGCACAGCCATGCCTTGTGCGGTGAGCGCCAGCCACGCGCGAAGCATCGCGCGACCCGCTGAAAGTTCCGCCTGCCTCGCACCGAGAGTTGAAACGATGCAAAGTCCTGACGCGCTTCGCACCAATCTGCTGGCATAGCGGGCAAACAGCCACGGCGCAGGCGTCAGCTTGAACAGCCAGTCTGGCGTGAAGCAGAGGGAGCGAAGGGTCAGACGTTCAAATGCCGAAATCTCAAGTGCGCCCAGTGGTAAACCACGCTCCGCGGGTGCACGCGCCGGCAGATCGAACCGAACGTTTTTCAGGAAAGCGCGGCGCATGGAGTCCTCGCTGAATAGCATGACATCTGCGTCAGCGGCCAGGCGCGCGCAAGCATTGATCTGATTTCGCTCTGTAATCCAGCAAACGGACGCGGTGCCGAACTGTAGCGTTTCGCGCAGAAGCGTCGTGAGTGTGTCGGCGGCGACTTGCGAGCAGTCATAAAGATGCCGATTGGTTGTGCGCGCGTCTATCAACCGCTGAAATATTCTACACGGACCGCGACCCACGGATTCGCGCAGATACACACGGGCGACCGGCAACCGCTCCGCTGGGAGAACCTCGCACGGCGCTGCAAGTTGGACGTCCGTGGTCCAGCCGTAATCGTCCGCGATGCAAGCCGCGCACTCGATCGCCGAGCCGCAAGCGATGAGTGACATGCGCTGTCCTGGATTGAGCGACGAAGGGTCCGAGTGTGTTTCTAGCCATACTTCCAGGCATTGGGATTTTGCGTCTATCACAAACGTCCAGGGCTGAAGGTTATCGCCGGACGGTGCCCGCGAGGCCGCTTCCGCCATCGCGTGCAACACGTCTAAGGTGTCTGGCCTGGTCGAGTGCATGGCATGGGTGATCGGTAAATTATCAATCATCGCATCGGTCTCCGCTCGTGCGGGAAATGGGCGCCACGACACCTATCGACTTGTCGGAACGGCAGCGTGCAGGCCCGAACCGCGGGCCTGCATCTCCTGGTCGTGCATCCGCCGAAACTCCGGAAACCGGCGAAACGCGATCCAGCGTAACACGCGTCCGCGCAGCGAACGCAATGATGGACGCGGACGCAGGCTACAGGTCCGGCCGCGGAACGGGTCGAAATAAACGCCGCGCGGCGAGGCCAGCGGTTTGCCGCGCCGACAGACGATTTTCAGGACCTCTGTCGCTGCCGTTGCGGCGCAAAGCATGCACGCAGACGCCAGCGCGGGTCCTTTCTGACCGGCAAGGTCGACGCGCGACGGATCCACGTCGCTGACGATTCCAGGCGTCAGTCCCAGAGCGAACGCCAGCAACTGCTCCGCCCGCGTCAGTTCGTCGTCAATTCCAAAATGCCTATCGAAACTGGTCTGTCCCGGCAGAAAAACTAAGACGGCCGCTCCGAAACCAATAGGTCCGGCCGTCACCACCGGTATGCCACGCGCTTCACACGCGCGATAAAGCATCCGACGGGTTGCCATAGAAAAGAACTCAATGCCGTCGACCACCACATCGACGCCGGCGAGAAACGCGTCGATGTTCTCTTTCGTGATGCCGTCCGTAAACACACGGAGATCGGCGTCCGGATTGATTATGCGCGCGGCCTCTGCCATGACCTCCGCCTTATTGCGGCCAATCGTGTTGATTGTCGCGCCGAGCTGGCGATTGAAATTCACAACGTCAAAGGTGTCAGGATCGGCAAGCCGAAACGCGCCCACGCCCATGCGAGCCAGTGTCTGCAGATGGGCGCCACCGACGCCCCCTAACCCAGGCAATGCAACGCAGCACTTTTTCAGTCGGTCCTGCTCGTGCTGGCTGACAAGGCCGATGTTGCGGGAGAAGGCGAGCTCGTAGTCAAAACTGGAGGGGTGCATGGTTGTGGCTCCTCTGGGTGGGCGCAGGCACTGATGTAAACGGCCAGAACAATCACGAAACGGCTGGAAATTCCGATTTCACGCCGCAACCCGCCGGCATTGCGGATCGCGATTGAAATGCGCTGCTGAATCTTCTCATGAAGGCCGACTGGAGCGGGCATTCCGCTGGTGACAGCATGGCCCACGGAATTGCAACTGACCGGCTCTGTTACGCCTTCGCGCTCAAGATGAGAATTCATCCCACTCAGGGCCGCGCGCAACCGATGGCCGATCAGCGGATGCGGCAGCGCCAGTGCCTGGGCGATCTGGCTATGCGAAAGACCTCCGCCAAAATGCAGCGCGATCAATTGCCGGTCGAGCATGGGCAGTCGCAGGAGTGCGCGGCGGATGGCCGTCAGCAGGTGTTCCTCCGGAATTGGAGCATCGCTTCCGTTGCTGGCAAGACACTTCGTTAACAT
Source organism: Planctomycetota bacterium (assembly GCA_038227875.1). Lineage (GTDB taxonomy): Bacteria > Planctomycetota > SZUA-567 > H5-PLA8 > H5-PLA8 > JBBRPR01. The sequence goes on along the minus strand of JBBRPR010000089.1, from coordinate 14,004 downwards.
GGCGCCGTCCTTAATGTTTGAGTTGTGGCCGTTCACCGGAATTCAATTTTCCCAGCCCGGCCGCTCTAAATTTATTCACCGGCGGCGGCTATTGGCGCCGGCTCGGAGGCAAGGGTATGAAGCCCGAAATAGTGGATATCCGCGTCGTGCATCGGCTGATGCTGACGTGACAGGAATTCGGCGACGGCGCCTTCCTCGAGCCATGAATAGAAGAAAGGATAGAGCGACCGTTCACCGTCGGAGGCTGCCGCGGAGCGCTTCCCGCCATAACGCCGGATCACCGAATCGCTCTCGGCAAATTTCAGCCGCAGCAGCACGCTTGGAGAATTCTTTACACGTGGACATGGCTTCTCTGGACCGATCGGACGGAAAAGCAGTAGCCGTTGGTAATAACTGACATGGCGGGGATGGACTTCTATGACAAAATCGTCCAACCCAGAGACCCGCCGCGCATAGACATAGATGAAGTTGAAGAGGCGCACGAGCAGGAGCCGAGAACCCTTGTGCTCCTTGCTGATCGCCAACCGCGTTACCTCGGCGGCAAGTCGGCCATCTGTGCGCAAGGCGGTCAATTCCTGGCCGTAAATCTCATCGGCAGGCAGACCGCCGGGCGAGTCTATCACGACGGAGATCGTGGCGGCATCATGCCCCTGTTCATCCACGGCAAGCAGCGTGAGCGTGTGCGGCCGAGCGTCGTAGGGCGCGACAATCATGCCGCGGGCAGCGGCGGCAAGCCCGGATTCCTGGTAGACGCGATGCGCCAGCGCGTACGCGCGACTGCGTGTCTGACGATCCGCGGCGACGATGATTCGGAACTGGTTCTGCGGATCGTCATCGCCCGACAAATCCCAATCGACTTTCGAAGCATCCATATCAACACTGATTTTTCGCAGAATTTGAGAAATTGCGGAGGGCCGGCGCGCAGCGCTAGATTGCGGGATGCCGAGAACTGTTGCGTCTTCCTGTGCGGACATGCAGGATTCCTTTCACATTGAGACAATGTGTCTCCAGCCGCGCCTGGCGGCGTGGAGTGCGATGCATCCAATTGAACTGGCTTAACGTAGGCTGCTCGGCCCTTTCAGATCAACGCAGGGCAATGAGCCATGCGTTGATCCTCATTGCTGTAGATGCTGCGCATATTGGGGCAGCGTTTGCAACGGACATCGTTCGCTTTTCAGCTTATGGATCTCGCGAATCTCAGGCTCTAAGCGCTTGAATTCATTGGCGGCGTCTTCATCGGAAATGGTTTGAAGCGTGATCTCTTCGACGGCCACGTTCCGGAATCCGATCAGCAGATGATCGCCTGGCCAATCCCGGTCAAATTTACGGTGGTTGTTTAAATGATCATTGAACAATTGCACACATTCCCCCCGCGTAATCAGCAGCGTCGTCGTCAGCTTCTCTTTTTTGTCTATTGCGGTGATAGTTTGCCAGAATGTGTTGGGCTGATAGACCGCGCCATCCAAACACCCGACTTCCACGCTGAAAGAATTCGCGCTGGGAGTTATTTTGAAAGTCAGTTTGCAACTCTGTTGATGTATGGTGACGGGAAGTATGGCTATTACAGGATCGCCGTTGCCTGAAACCATCGCACCGCGACCAACCCGACGACCCCACACCCAATTCTTATCGACAATTTGGATGTCGAGATTCTCGGGCTCCTCCTTGAAGTTCCAATGCCGGTTGATCGATTGAGGCCCAGCGGGCGAAGTCTGCGACCCGGTCTCGGCAGGCGTTGGAATCCTGGCGGGCTCAGGGGGCGCCGTGCCGGCCACTGCTTTGATTTGTTCTGACCCGGCAACGACTGGGGCAGCCGCTGCGGCCGGCGGAGACTCAGGCTGGGGCGACTTCTGCGAGGAAGCCGTAATTCCGCTGTTTATCGCAACGGCCGCGATCACAACGGCCGCCAGCGCCCCCCCCACTACTACCACTCCTGATTTCGACGTCGCTTTTGACAAATGCCGAATGCTACGCGAGCGGATTGGCAGTTTGGACGGAAGGACGAGCTGCACGGGCGGGCAACTATGTCCCGTCGTCAGGGCTTCGTGAATCAATTCGGTGCTCAGCAATGGCATGATCAGCGCAACGCCGCTGTTCGAAAGGCGGGCACGCAACTGTTCCAACGCCTGCTGGATGCGGCCCGTGATTGTACGCCGGGGAATGCCGAGAAGGTCACTGATTTGTTGATGCGTCAAGTTCGCGCCGAAGCAGCAGGCCAGTAGTTGGGAATCCAGCTCTGGAAGTTCCTGAAAATGCCGCCGGACGATTTCGAGAGTTTCACCGCGTTCTGCGTTGTCCGTCAATTCCGAATCGGGCACAACATCGTTTCGCGAAATACGCGCTTCGCGGCTCGATTGTCGTTTGCGACCGCGTCGGACGTTCATGCTCTTTATCGCCACGATTCGCAGCAACCACGCGGGCACGTTCTGGTCGGCGCGGTCCAACTTGGGCGCAAGCCAAACGGCAAGCATTGCTTCCTGAACAGCCTCTTCCGCCAAAGCGGAGTTCTGGAGGATGTGGTACGCGAGACCGAAAGCGCGATCCTTATGGCGCAAAAATAGATCATCAAATGCGACGCGATCGCGATCAAGAGCAATTGACTGGATGAGTTCGAGGTCTGATGGGTGATCACGCATGCTGACAGGAACTCGGGTAGTAAACTGTTCGCGTGTTGCCATTGTAGTCCCACTATCGCGTTGCAATGGGCGAATTTTCAATCACATTCGCCGCCTTCATTAGTCTTAGTCCGCCAATTAAGAGTTAGGCTGAGATTTCTGGCAAAATTCTTTGTCGAGCTTGTCAATTTAAAACGCAACTTTAGTAATGACATATATTTATGAAAGTGGTCATGAGTTGTATTTTTTACGACAAGACATTTCAAAGACAGAACTTTCTGCGCCGGGATTTTGATGCGCGAAGCCGAGGATCACGACTTCCGCCTGGCTTTTGCTGAGAATTTCACTGCAATCCCATTTGATCCCGATGGCAAAACGCTGGCATTGGGGCTCCGAAGGGATCAAGGTGTGGGATAACGAATTCCAGGCGGCTTGGAACCAGCAATCCAAACCGTTCATCTGGACAGCGATAGTCGATTCCATCGTTGAAAAACTCAAACGCTGTCGCCAAACTCTGGAAAAGATCAACAAAGGATGCACCCCGTCGCGTCACGAAAAAAGAGCAAATAACTCCAGTCGTTCGTGAGACACTACACTAGCTGCTAGACATCGGCGCGAAATCGGATGTTGCTCCACCATAATCGCGTCTGAAACGTCCGCAGTCCCAGCAAGCCACCGGGGAGCGGGTTGGGATCCGTTGCGCGTAGATACTCAGCGCCATTTACGGAAAAGGCGATAGTGCCGTCGCGCCTGGTGACGCGAATCGCGTACGTTTCGCCCAGGCGGCAGCGGCCGGTGAAGGATTCGGACAGAAGCTGAAAGCCCGGACAGCGTCGGATGCGCACGCGGGCTTTGAAACCGCCGTCTTCGGCGCGGGGACTGCCGGCTTCGTTGCCGTTAATAAACGTGATGATGTGTCCGTTCAGCATGTGATAGCGATCATATCCGGCGCCGGCGCGTTCGTGGCGCGTGTCGTAGAGCGGTTTACCGCTAGGGTCCGCATAGCAAAAGAACAGATTGATGTTGTTGGCATCGATGGACGAGGAGATCACGTGCGCCTCGAATTCAAGCGATAGATTGGCCGGCAACAGTTCTTTGCACCAGGCGGTGCAGACGCCGCCGTCCGTTACTGGACGATCCGCTTTCATGGGTGGATTGGCGAACATGTAAAGGCGATTGTCTTCGATGTAAACTTTCTCGCCGCCCTCTGACCACCATGACGAATTGGACGAGTTTATGGAATCAAAATACAGCGACTTCCATTCTGGCATAGAAGACCTCTCTCTTGGTTAATAGTTAGTTTAGTTAGGCGGACGGGTTTGGTCGCTCGGGTGTTTGTCCTATTTGATTGGATCCTCGATGAAATTTTCGTGCACGACGGGTCGATATTACCGATGTAAGGAAGGCGGACGCCGCCGTCCTTAGTCTGGAACCTTTATCGTAAGTTCGCGCGCCACCCCTGATGCCAATGGCTGCGCTACGATTCCCATCATTTTTCCCGCGGGCGAGCGGCCGTCACGCCAATGCGTATTGTACGGCATGACGCGCAGCAGCGCATGAGCGCCCTTCAAGCCGGTGATTGTAAATTTTCCTTCGCGTCCGATGGAGTCTTTTAGCTCCTCTGCCAGAATCTCGTCCTGAAGATCCGCTTCGCGTCGCGTCGCGCTTCCGGTCGTGACCGGTTCAGGCCCCTCCATCAGGAATGGCAACTGCATGTAAATCGAAGAATCGTAGCGCGCACCTTCATTAATATCGACACGCGCGATCAGCGTTACTGCATCGTTCTCAATGCGAGCTTCGACACTCGCGACGTAGGTGGAAAATCGAAGACTGATTCGCGCCGCGCTCTTTCCTGTCGTCTCGGCGGCGCCGGAGATGGCCAGCGTCGGCAATCCAAGCGGTCGGAAATCTCCATTGAACAGTGAATATTCTGCCTGCCGCTTCGCACCGCCGCCTCCGATTATGAGGCCCGCGTGCTCGTGAAACACCGAAAGGTGGGACTGGTAGTCCAGCATCCAGCGCTGCTGCGGATCTTCTTTTCGTGTAAATGCCGACAGCACCACTGTCCAGGGACCCTTGCGAATCACGCGAACCGGCAATTGTTCGGGTTCATGTACGCCATCGCCCGCGAGCGCCGATGGCCGCGTCGTCTCTGCAGGCTCAGTGTCGGGAAGATCGCGCGCAAACTGCGTGAAGAATGGCAGGCCCAACCAGCCGCCATGAACCTGGTATCCGCCGCCGAGCGGCTGCTCAAGCAGCCTGTCTAGCTGGAAGTGCAACATTGCCCTGCCCTGCTCCGACGGCGCCCACGCAGCACAGAGGATCGACATGCAGTAGCCGGTGTACCGCGTGCGGCCATCGATGGTCTCAACGGGCACGCCGTTCGGATACAGAAACAGGCGCTCAAATGAAAGCGCCTTATCGAGCGCCGCTGTCACGAGCTTTGATTGGCTGAGATGCTGATAGTGCGATAGGCCGTTTATTGTGACGTGCTGATAAACAGGCACGGGACCGTCGTGCTCGAACCAGCAGCCCACGGGATGCTGGCAGGCGGCGATTTTTTCGAACTCCTGTGCGACCCAATTAAGATCCTTCTGGCGGCCAAGCTTCTTCGCCAGAGCATATGTCGCGAGCAAGTGCCAGACGGGGTGATTTCGCACGTTGCTGTTCTCGCGGAAGCCTTTTTCGTTGACTGCCTTTTCAGCTTCATGGCGCTGCGCGTCAAAAATCGTGGTCATGGCGGCCACAGTCTCGGCAGCAAGTTTCTTATCCAGATGTTCACCTATTAGGTCCCATGTGCGAAGCCATGTGAAATTGCGCCAATTGCTCGCGCGCGGTTCTGGCGAATGATCGTGGCTTGAGTCCAACGTTCGTCCATCGGGCTGCATAATCGCCAGATTGTTTCGTAGTGAGCGCTCGACGGCGGCCAGAAGCCGGCCGTTCCCCATCCACGGATTTTCTGGATGATTCAACACGTACAGCCACGCGAGTGGGTAATAGGCAAACTGTTGATAGCTGGTGGGATACGACGGAACAAAATACGCGTCGGGAAAGAACTCACCCTTATCATTCTGCTTGGAAATGATCTCATCAACGTGTTTAGCGAGGTGCCTGACGGCCTTGTCTTTCAATATTGCCATTCACGTTCCTTTCGCCTATGCCGGATGAAATGTAGCGCTATGAAAAATTCCATATTACTAGCCGGTTGCACAACCGTTCCCAATCCACGGCGCCACGTGCGTAACGTGTTCCGGCAGTGCAGCGCAGTTCGGCGGCTGTTTCCAACCAACCATCGCTGCTGGTAATCGACCACGCGCCGTAGTAATTCTGAATTGCCCGTCACACGATAGAGAAACAACAGTCCCAGCGCCGCTTCTGTGGCGTCGCGCGGCGCCGATCTCCAACTTTGCGGTACTTCTTCCCTGATGGCAACCTGGCGGCGTGAGTTGTCCGGGCAATCGTAAATCTGCAATATTTTGATGTAGTTCGCGGCGTGGATCGCGCTTTCGAGCAGTTCCGTTTCTCCACAAAGCTCCCACGCCGCGAGCAGGCAGAAAATCCCGCGTCCCTGTGTCCAGTTCAGCCCGAGCACCGTCTTGCCTGAGGGCAGATGGCGGTCGTAAATAAATCGGCCATGGTTCGCGTCCCAGTACGGCTTCTCCATCCTAACTTGGCTGTTGCTGAACCATCTTGCGCCGTTGAGCCCCGCTTCGCGCATGCGTTTGATTGTAGTTGTGTTGAGCGCCATTCATCCTCCCGTTGACAGAGTGCGATCGAAGTCTCAGCGGGGCTGCGGTGGCGCGGACGGCCTATCTTTTCCAGCCTCGTCGCAACGAACGATCCGTCCGCCTGCGGCGATTGAGCGCGCGGCGAGATCAGCAATCAGAACTGCGCGCCGCGCCTCCTCCGGCAGCGCGCGCTGCAGCGGATCGCTGCGGCCCATGCCAAGAATGTCGGCGATCAATTCAATGTCCGCACCGCCGTGGCCGTGTTCACCCGAACCATGTGAACACTTAATGTGCTCCGTCGCCCCGTCTGGATTGAGGATCCGTAGGAAGACCTGACCGTCGTGCGAGTTAACTCCCAGTTCCGCGCGGCCTTTCGTACCAGTGAAGTAGAAGTACCAGAACTCGCGCGGTGCAAATGTCACCAGTGAAAACGCAGCGAGCGTCCCCTTCTTGTAGCGGATTCGGAGCGCCTCGTGATCGTTAATCGTGTGCCGGTCGGAAAAAACGCAGCGGTCGCGGACGTATCCGCCTTCGCCCTCGGCCTCGCGGTACATGCGCCGGTAGACACCATCCCATTTGTCCATGTCGAAGTAGTGAGGACATTCTCCTGCGATCGCGCAGCCTTCGCAACGCTCCGCGTGTTGCAAATCCGGACGCGGGCGGTAGAAACTCCGCCCTCCGCCGGCCGAGACTTCAACCGGATCGTCGTCGAGGATCCAGTTGAGGATATCCAGATTATGGCAGCATTTGTGATTCATCAGTCCGGCGGATTGGGGGAAGTCGGAGTGCCAGCGGTGGAAGTAGTCGCCTCCGTGCGAGTAATCAAGCACTTCGGCCGCCTCAACGGAGATTACTTCTCCAATTCGCCCGGCGCGCACCGCCTTGGCGCACGCCAGGGTGTAATCGTGGTAGCGCATGTTGTGGCCGACGCGTACTTCCTTGCCGCTGCGCTTCATTTGGTCGATCACGCGGTCGCAATCCCAGACGCTGGTCGCCAGCGGCTTGTCGACCAACACGTTCAACCCCGCTTTCAACGCGGCTATGATGATGTCGGCGTGCGTGCAGTCCGGCGTCGTGACGATACACCAATCGGCCTTCACAGCCTCCTGTGCAGCGGCAATGTCGCCAGTAACCAGCAGATCTGGAAGCCCGATCTCCTTGGCGCCGACGCGGCCGCGGATCGGGTTCGAGTCGACAAGCGCCGCGACTTCCGCGCGTTCCGCAAACTCCGGCAGACCCTTGTTCATCATGCCTCGCAGACCTTTGCCGAAGCAGCCCAGTCCGCGGTTGCCCACACCGACGATGATGAATTTGGTTTTGGGCATCGTAGTGTTTCTCCCAGAAGATCGTCGAGTTGCGACCAATGTCGTACTCGGGCATCCAGCGCCGCCAATGAAAATCTTGTCAGACATGATTTCACGACTGTGCTAAGCTGTCAAGCGCGAGCCAGGAACGCTGGCCGCCCATTGAATCGCCGCAGGCAGATGCACTCAAAAAGAGGAGCAATCGTGTCTCTGTGGCTTTGTATTTCACTTGATGCATCTTTTCTCCGATATTGGCTTTGCCTGAATACGGCAGCATTGGTTCGGCGGAGTAAACGGTGTCACCGAGTGAATTGATCGACTCGTCGCTCTTTGTTGTGAGACAAACCTGATCGTCGCACTTAGTTAGTTATGAAATTTCCCTGCGACGTTTGGCTTTCCAAAATACGTCGCAGTCACTTCACCGGAGTAGAACGTTCCGTTGATCGAGAGCATCACGTTGACCTTCAGCTTAGCATTCGCGCGGGTGGCGGCGGGATCAATCCCAACGTCCGGCCATGGCTGTGACCATGTTTGTCCCTTCTGCACCACATTGATCGAGCCGCTGCTCGTGATCGACAACGCCCCCGCGCCGGACTTGGCATGACCTTTGCCGTCCAGCGTGAATGCGGCCTGCTCGCCGCCGATCCAGACTTGCACTGTCTGACCTGCCAGTTTGGCCAGGCTGGGCAAGCCGGAGATCTTTCCGGAGAATGCCGCCGTATCGTGGCCCTTCTTGTTGAAACTGACTGCGCACGACAATTTCTTAACGACCAGCGGCAGAGGCGCCGCTGACAGACTTACACTGGGTACGGCGCTGGTTTCGGATGACAATAGCGCGCTTACCGTCGCCTCCGAGCTGGCCGTCGCTGGCTTGATGTTGATATAATTGAGTATCGTATTGCCTGATCCCGTTCCGCCGATCATCACCGTCAATTGGCCAGCCAACACGCTGACCGGGAAATCAGTGACGGTGACAAACTGATTGGCCTTCGTGCCGACATTGTTGACGGCCACATTGCCTTGAACCGCGATCAGTTGCGGTCCCTGCGCGTAGCTGGCATCGCCGCTGGCCAGTGTCACGAGGTAGTTGCCGTTGGGAATGTCGTACGTCCAGGTGGCCGAACTTTTTGCCCACACAAAGACAAACGTACCCAGGCGCGCATCGGCATTGATCGATCCGCGGTCGCGATAGCCCGGCGCGACATTCCAGCCATAGCCGCGCGCCGCATTGAACACCGCTCCGCTGTCCATTTGGTATCCAGCGGGCACAGGCGAAGTTGACGGCTGGAAATTAATCCGCGCCACGTAGGTTCCCGCGGCGTTGACGGTCAGCGTCGCCGCGTTGCTGATGGCGCTGCCGGCGGAGTTGGTCACCACGCAGCGGAAAGCCGAACCGCTGTCAGCCGTCGTGGTGGCTGGCGTGCCGCACGAAGCACTCGTTGCGCCGGCGATATTCGCGCCATTCTTCTGCCACTGATAGGAGAGTGCCCCCGAGGCGGAAGCCTCCACGCTAAAGGTGGCCGTCTGGCCGGCAGTGACCGTTTGGTTGGCCGGCTGCGTTGTGATCGATGGCGCGACGAGCGCGGCATTGACCACAACCGCTACCGAGCTGCTAATGGTGTGCGCATGCCCATCCGAGACGGTGACGGTGGCGGTGTAGTTCCCGGCCGCTGCGTAGGAATGCGACGTTGACGCACCGGTTCCGGTGGCGCTGTCGCCGAAAGACCAGGAATACGTCAGCGTGTCGCCGTCGGGATCGGCGGCGGCGGCGGTGAACGCGACGCTTTGGCCGGCCGTCGCGGGATTGGGCACGGCCGTGGCAGCCGAGCTGATAACGGGCGGCCGGTTGGCCGCATTCATGGTCAGCACCAGCACCGCCGTGCCCGTGCCGGCGGCATTGGTGGCACCGATGGTGACATTGAATGTCCCCGCCGCCGTGGGCGTCCCGGAAATCGCGCCCGTGCTGGCATTGACCGCCAGACCAGCCGGCAAACCCGTGGCGTTGAAGCTGGCCGGGCTGTTGCTGGCCGCGATGGTGTAGCTGAACGCCGATCCCACCGTTCCAGTTGCTGTCAAGGCACTGGTAATCGCCGGCGGTAACGGCTTAACGGTCAGAACGAGCGTCGCCGTTCCCGTTCCGCCCGCATTGGTGCCGCTGATGGTGACATTGGTTGTTCCGGCCGCCGTCGGCGTGCCGGTGATCGCTCCCGTGGATGTGTTCACCGACAATCCCGCGGGCAGCCTTGTCGCATTGTAGCTGGTCGCACTGTTGGTGGCGGTGATGTCGTAATTGAATGCCTTGCCCACCGTGCCAGCGGCGGTCAGCGCGCTCGTGATGACCGGCTTCGGCGGCGGAGCTGCGTTAATGGTAAGCGCCAGCGTAGCCGAACCCGTGCCGACGGCATTGGTCGCACTAATAATAACGTTTGATGCTCCCGCAGTTGTTGGCGTGCCCGAGACTGCGCCGGTAGCCGTGTTGACGGACAATCCCGCAGGCAATCCCGACGCACCGTAGGTTGTGGGGGTGTTATTGGCCGCAATCGTGTAACTGAACAACATTCCTACCGTCCCGGTGGCGGTTAGGGCGCTCGTAATCACGGGCTTTGCCGGCGCAGCATTGATGGTGAGCGTTAGGGTCGCTGAACCTGTTCCACCGACATTGGTCGCGCTTATGGTGACGTTTAATGTTGCCGACGTTGTCGGCGTTCCGGAGATCACTCCGCTCGTCGTGTTCACCGACAATCCAGTAGGCAAACCCGTCGCATTGAAGCTGGTCGGACTGTTGGATGCGGCTATGTTATAGGTGAACGTAGTTCCTACAGTACCGGCGGCACTCAGGACGCTGGTGATCGAAGGCGGCAGTATTGATCCGGTTAGCGGTTTATTGGCCGCCTGTAATTGCCATCCTGGATTTGTTCCAGATCCTGAATATGCACCACGATAGATAAACGATCCCTTCGATGTTCCATTAAAGTCGATGCTGTAGTCGGTATCGCCGGTAAATAATGAGACGCTCAACGCGCTGCCGCTGCATTGGCCGGCTCGTGGATAAAAATTCATGCTACCCAGAGTTATCGATGGCGATGCGACGTAGTTTGCCGCATTCGCGACCGAATCCGTGATATTGTTGCTTTGATTGACGATCGACCCGCCGATGGGGGTGCTTGCGAAAACAAGGTTGCCTGTTACATCGTCGGCCTGCGCGGCGGCGCTAGAAAAATGGATTCCATTGCCCGTCGAGTATATTGTATTGTTGTAGACGTATGCCAGCTTGACCACCGAGGTTGCGGTGGTGGTGGTGGTTGGCGACCATTGGTGATTCTGGGCGACGATCGCGTTGTTCGGCGTGTCTACGAAGATATTGTCATGAATTGTGACGCGGCCGGAAAACTGAAACAGCGACTCTCGCGGATTATGGTAGAAAAAATTACCGTAAACTTCATACCTATTATTCGATCCGGTTCCAGAATCCGGAAAGTTGTCCACCAGCAGATTGGGCCGGTCCCCGCTGGGACTTGGTGAATCATTTTTGATAAAGACATTATTGCGGATGATCGTGGTGGTAGTTCCAATGGGCATTCCGACAACGGCCGGCCACTCATTCTGCGGCTTGATCTCCATGCAATAGCCAATCGGGAATTGAACCAGGTTGTTCTCGATTACACCCGCAATAAACGGATCGTTGCCGTCGGAATTGCCAAGATACAATCCCGTCCCGGCGCTCACGATCCGGTTACCGCGTATAGTCCAGTTCCAGGTGGTCGTCTTGGTGGAGATACCGTCGGTGTCCTGCGTGCCGTTGTAGTTTTGAATCGTACAGTTCTCAATCAGGATGTCGTGAACGAGATTGGACGTGCCACCTTTGGCGCTGACTCCGAATGGACCGGGTTGGTTCTGGCCATCCAGTGTCAAGTTTTTGACGGCAAGAAAGCTGCAATTGACGAGCTCAACCGTATTGGTGGAAGCATTGGCCAGGAAATATGCAGGCGGGCCCGACGCCGGTCCTTGAATGGTAATCCATGCGCTGGATGAACCATTCAAGCCGGCAACATAAAGGTCGTTGGTATAGGTGCCTGCCGCAAGGTTGAGCGTGTCGCCCGGCTGGAGTGAAGACAGAATTCTCGTATAGTTCGAGGGGGCCGCAGAAACCACCGCGCCGTGCGCCTGTACGCTGAAAAACGAAGCAATTATGAAAACGAACGCCAAGACAAAGGATGATTGCCTATTTCGCATGAACTTCTCTCCCATCGGATTCAGTTGGGTCGAATGGTATTCCGGCGAACCGCGAATCATAATTTTTTCATTGGTCCAACTCTGGTCCTAAGAAAATACGGATGATGCACATGTGTGCATGTGCAGCAAGATCGTCGCCCGCGGTGGAGCGGATTTCACCAGTCACGCTTACCTTGAATTCAGTTACTATTGATAAGCATGAATAGAAATGGGGATTTGTTTCGAAAGCTCCTGGACGACCTGCGTCGCCAGGTCAGCGAGTCATTTGCGCCAGGCGATCATTTGCCTTCGAAGCGGGATTTTGCCGTAATGTACGGCGTCAGTCCGACGACGATTCATCGCGCTCTTCTATCGCTCAATAAAGACGGCGTGATTCGTTCGGCTGCACGAGTCGGGTGGTTTCGAGTTGGCTGTGAGCGATCCGGAAATCAATCGCCTCACAGTTCGGCACCGCTTCGTGTCGCAATACTTTCCAGGCGTGCGCGTCAAGAATGGGAGAACCACGATATCTATATCGCACTCATGAGTGAGGCCCGTCGCCGCGGCGTGACTGTCGTCGAAGTTCCAAATCGACACAGGCAGCGGCCAATACCGAAACTGACCCGCATTCAATTGTCACGGGTCCAATGGAATACGTTTGATGTTGCGCTTCTGGTTGATGCCGAAGACACAATTGCGCAAGGCGATCCATTTCTCAAGCAGCACAAAGTCCTCGCTGTCGACCAGGACGCAACTGCATATGGAATCGACAGCGTCGCGTACAACGACCGCGAAGTTGGAGCGATTGCTGCGCGCCATTTTCACGAAATGGGTCATCGCAGATTTGCGGTCACCGAAGAGTTTAGCGATCCGGGTTTTACCTGGGATCCGAACTGGACAACGCGGCGTCTGGGCTACGAAGCGGCCATCGGGCAGTTTGGCGGAACGATCATGCCGGCCTGGCGATTGATGGTCCCACATCGGTCCAGGCGAACCCTGAAGGAATTCCTAGCGCCCACTGTAGCGGGTTGGGCCGCCGCCTCCCCCGCTGAAAGACCCACCGCAATTTTTGCGCCTTCAGCGTCGGCTATAGGCCCGCTCTTGCGCGAACTGGCGCTTTTTCAGATGAGTGTTCCTCGCGATATTTCGATTGTAACGATAGCGAGAAATGGATTCGAACAAGTTGAAAACGGAATGCGCATCACTGCCGTCGAGGTAAGACTATCGAATCTCGTCAGCCGAGCATTCGACGTTGCCGCCGAGCTTGCGGCCGAGGGCACAACCGCTGCACGCACACCGCGCCTCATATTCGCGCCGGCGTTGTTGAGTCCCGGACAATCCACAGCGCCACCAAGGGATTAGAGCAATTCACGTTTGAATGAAAACGCGCCGATACCATCGGTATGAAAACCTACTCGATGGACCTGCGAGAACGCGTTATGGCAGCGTGCGACAGCAAGACTGAGTCGCGCGCGCAAGCTGCAAAGCGTTTCAACGTCAGCGTTTCCTGGGTGAAGAAGCTGTTGCGGCTGCGACGCACAAGAGGATCCTTTGCGGCAAGGCCTCATGGTGGAGGTCGGACGGCAGTATTCAACGGGCAGCCGTTGCAACAATTACAGGAACTCGTCGAGCAAAAACCGGATGCGACGTTACGCGAGTTGCTGGATGCAACCGGCAAGAAGGCCAGCATCATGGCCGTCTTTCGGGCGCTGAAACGCCTGGATTATCGCTTAAAAAAAAGTCCTTGCGGGCGTCGGAACAAGACCGTCCCGATGTCAAAGAGCAGCGCGAGGCATGGCGCAATAAAGCAGTCGAACTTGATCTGAATCGGCTTGTTTTTATCGACGAAAGCGGTGCGAAAACGAATATGACGAGGCTCTATGGACGGTCGCTGGGCGGCGAGCGCATGGTCGATGCTGCGCCGCACGGGCGTTGGAGTACAACCACTATGATCTCTGGATTGCGTTTCGACGGGAGCACGGTCGACATGATCGTCTGATCCCGTATAGCTTGAGTAGCAGGGAGGAGAGAAATCGATGACCTGAAGCCTACTGACAAAGCCATCTTGGATGGCGAGCGAGTCACCGGGCCGTAACGCAAGTGAACGCAAAGTGACCTCGAAACATCTGAACCGGAAGCCGAACT
>JBBRPR010000088.1:0-26992 GCA_038227875.1 Planctomycetota bacterium | reverse complement strand
GCGGACCTGCGCATTCCGCCCGCCACAATCTATAAGAGGTTCAAGCGGATCGTCGCCAAGGCGAAGCTGCCGAAGTGGGCGTCGCCGCATTGCCTGCGGCACTACTTCGCCTCCGAGGCCCACGAGAACGGCGCGGGCGCCGAGTCCATCCGCCGAGCGCTGGGGCACAGCAACCTGAAGACGACCCAGCGCTACCTCGACCGCGTCACGCAGGGCGTCAACGAGGCGTTCAAGGGCGTGAAGGTGTCCTGAGGTCCGGAAGACACTCAGTAAAATCATTCAGAAGCGGAGCGGCCGGCGTTCCGGCTGCCCCGCTTTAATTTACGATGGACGTTGGCGTACGGATTCGGCGGCGAGATGCCGGCAACTCGCGCCCGGACAGCGCGCCGTTCGATCGCCAGCACCTCGTCGTACAGCCTTACCTTCGATTTCACGCGCGATTTTACGGCCATAACTTCTCTCCATTCAAATAGTGGAAGACGCCAATATAGGATCTGGGGGTCGCACTACGCAAGCCGGCTTTGGCAGCGCGCCCCCGAGGCCTCACGATTTTTCAAATATCGCTCTAAAATGGCTATGGTCGGCCCACCGACCGCGATCTGGTCGCCTGGAACGCCGTCGAATCGCCTTCGGATTTGTCAGTAAAGCGTCCAATATGGCCCTTGGGGGCGAGGGGCTATGCCGACAAATGGGGTTTTGCTGGCGGACGGCAAAGCGGTCTGAGGGCGTAAATGTAACGTATTCTGGCATGAGTTTTCTCGGCGTGTACTCAATCTCGGGGACGGCTGGACAAATATAAGACGGCAATTTGGTTCGCTGAGAAGTGAGCTACCATCGGGATTTTTCGGCTTTGGAGCGCCGGACTACTTCGGTTCAGATCAAACGGAGTTTAGAGTCTGCTCTTCCACTCCAGATACGCAGCCAGATAGAGGTGGCCTTTCGGAAACGGCGCGATCAGTTTGAAAGAGCGAGCCTCGACCAGATACTTCTTTCTGCCAGTTTCGCAGATCAGGTTCAGTCCGAAGCTATCGTCGTCCGGCCACTCCATGCCAACGATCGAAACTTCCTCGCCCAAAATCCTGGCGCGAAAAGGGAACTGCAACTCATCCTCAATCAAGGTGAGCAGCCCGGAGTGTTCTTCGGACTCGCCGTACGCGTCCACGGTTGCATCCTCAAGCGCCGCACTAACGTCTGCGTCGTCTAGGGCGCGGGTCCAGGCGGAAGGACGTTCAAGTTTACGTTTTCGGGGCATAGTCGCGTTACTCCAGGAGCGTTACTCAAGACAGGATGATGAATAGGTGCGGAATAGAACTTAAATCATTCCAGTGACCGTTACGTCCCATTGCCCCAGCTCAACGGCCAGTCCTCAGCCCCGACGTCTGCGATGTAATGCCGACGACATATCGCCTCGCTGTTCCCCAGCCACTGTGAGATGCGCAGTCCAGAAACTCCTGCGTGCCCCATCGCCGTCCCCGCGCAGTGGCGCCATTCCGCTGGCCCGTACTCCCAGCACTCGTCCTTGCTCTTGCCAGCCGCCTCGTTTCGGACGCCGACGATGACCTTGCCGGGCGTTCCGTCCGCGCTCCTAGGGTTGCGCCCCCCGCGCCAGAATTTGTGCCAGGTCGAGGCGCGCCAGAGGCCGTCTCCTTTCGCTCCGTGCCCCACGAACCCCGTCGGGAACAGCCACGGGAAATCTTTCTTTTCAGGGATGACCTTGTCCCGGTGCTTCTCAAGGTACTCCGAAAGAATAGGCTTGAGCACCTTACGCTCGATGGGGACGTTGCGCTCCTTGCCCGTTTTGCGGGCAAAGATGCGCACGTACCCCAGGGCCGAGTGGATATCACCCGTCTTGACCCGGGTCTGCTCCCACCATCGCGGCCCGGCGAGCGTGGCGAACGCGACCCATGCCCGCCAGTACGGCCACGGCTTCAGCGCGTCGAGGTACGCTTCAAGTTTTGTCCAGTCGCGGAAGGCACGGATGTTCTCCGGCGAGTCCGCGCTGACGGAGTGAACGTGGTCCATGGGGTTGCCATTCAGCAGGTACTGCTTCACGGCCCACGTCCAGAACGTCGAGATGTAAGCGCGGACCTTCCGCCGCGTTGCCAAACCGGACTCGCCGTCCCCGTAGCCCTCGATGTAGTCGTTGATCCAGCCTCCGGCGACCTCTCCGACGCGGGCGTCGCCGCCGATCATCTCGGCCAGCTCGCGGTTGACGCGCATGACCTGGCCGACGGTGTGGCTGTCGTGGTCGGGCGTGTAGTGGACCTCGAACGCGGCGACAGCCTCGTCGACCGTCACGTCGCAATGGTCGTTCAGCCGTCGGACGTACTCCAACCGCTCCTGCTCCCAGGACTTCTTCTCGCGCTCCAGCGTCGCGGCCTTTCGCTCGGCGTCGATGCGCTTGCGGCGCTCCTCATCGACCTCGGGATTCGGAACCATTGTCCAGCGCTTGCCCTTGGGGGCGCTGAACCCGGCCTTGCCAGTCTTGGCCAGTCGCTCGCCAATCTCCCGCTCGCCGATGGGCATGCGCGCGGGAGGTGGTGTGGGTGGGACTTCCAGACCCCAGAAAATCTGCTTGGCCCTTCCGTGAATTGATTCGAACCTTACGTTGTTGGGTTCGGCATCGTAGGCCGAGGGATCATTGGCCAATAGTTCGAGGCCGAGCGCTACGGCCTTCGCCTCCGACTTATCGCGCGTACCGCAGGAGGCCGTCCTACGCACGCCCTTGCGGTCATACCAGTCAACCCGCCAACCCGGTCTGGCGTTGACCTGATATGCCTCAATGCTCTGCTGCTTCATGCCATCGGAGTGTTTCGCCATTTTCTAAGCCCCAAACCCACAAGTCAGGTCATCATTTCTGGGTCAGGATCATAACGAACTGCGTAACGTTTGCGTAACGTTTTTCTTTGAAATTTGCGTGACGTCAAAACGCGAACGTGGAACTATTCTCCTATGATCATAGGTAAAATTGCGATAGCCGGGACGGGAATCGAACCCGCACTGAAGGGATTTTAAGTCCCCTGCCTCTGCCGTTGGGCTACCCGGCCACTTGCACTCGTTTGGATGTCCTGCGGACCTGCGCGACTGCTTGCTTCATTCGTCCTTGATCGTGAATAAGAAGATCTTCGGCGCGTTGGGGTCGCCGGCTTTGGTCATGAACGGGCGGCTCGAAAGTTCCGTCTTCAACGGCGAGCCGATCGCTTTTCCGTTTTCCTTGATCGTGATCTGAACCTTGGCGCGGCCCTTTTCGGCCTTGCTCAGCACGGTGACTTCCACGGCATAGCCACTCAAGCTCACGCTGCCGCTGGCACCCGCGGCGGCTTTCACGGCGTCCTTGCCGGCATCGGTGAACGTGCCGAACGGGCCGGCGTCCTTCAGCTGCGCTTCGTAGGCTTTCAGCGAGGCTGGAATCGACTGCTTCGCGCCCGGATTGGAGGCGGCGACGGCTTGCACGCTCACGGTCACGTCTTCAGCGCTCACACTGCCGCTCGCGAACAAGGCGCTGGCACACATCAGAAACGCAATTACGGCTCGGCACGGCACGCTGTTACCCCCCACCACCTATTAAGAGTGCGCGTGGTCTTACACCAATTTTAGTCTGGAAGCCAGCGCCAGTCCCGGTTGGCGTCGCTCAAGCGCGCTTCCGGCTTCAGGTAGTAGCAGACCACGGGGTCGCCCTTGACGTACTCGACGGTGATGTCGTAGCGCTCGTTGACCGACTTGGGGATGTCCAGCGCCACGCCTTCGTCCGGCGGCGGCTGATCGTGCGGATAAAATTTGAGCAGCAGCGCCACCAGCACGACGGCGGCGACCGCTGCGCCGGTCATCCAGCGCCAGCGCGAAACCTTGCGCGTCGGAAGCGGTACGATGTTGGTCGGTGCGGCGGAGCGTTCCGAGACGCGCGTCTCGATTTTCTTCCAGACGCCGTCCCACTTTTCCTTGCTGACCTGCGGCACGGCAGCCGGGGACTCCGCGCTTGCGGAGAGAGCATAGCGCGCGCGCTGGGTCTCGTGGATTCGTGTGGCGATCGCGCGGGCCGTTTCGCGTTCAGTCAGATCGCGCAAATTCGGCACCGGCAGGTTCGCAGCGGCAGCGTCGAGCTTCTTCCACAGCGCCATCTCGGTGGCGAGCCCGGAATTGGCGCTCAGTGCGGCGCCGCCTTCGGCAAGCTCACCGTCAGCCAGCGCCGAGGCGCGCATCGCATCGCTGCCTTCCAGCGCGACAGTGCGAGCGGCGATGGCCTTCCAAACTGTGGCGAAGCGCTCCGGCTTCACGTCTGGGACGCGCTGGATCTGTTGGAGCCAATCGGCCGGCAGCGGTTTTGTACAGGCGTCGCGCAAAGCTGGCGCGTTCATGATCGCGTTGAGTTTGGCGGCGACATCCGGCACGGGGAGTTTCGCGGCGTGAACGTCGAGCTGCTTGATGAGCTGCAATTCCGCGCGCAGTTCCGGGCGTCGGGCCAGTTCCGCTTCAAGCTCCGTGCGCGCATGACCGCCCAACTCGCCGTCGGCGTACGCGGAGAGCGCGATGAGCTGCCGTTGGTGTTGGAGGTCCTGGGCGTTCATGGTCAAGCATCCGGACTCAGGTGTTTCACGTGCGCGCCGAGCAGCTCCTGCAGGCGTTTTCGAGCGTAGAACAGGCGCGACATTACGGTGCCGATATTGCAGCCCAGCGCTTCGGCGATTTCCTTGTAGCTCATGCCTTCGGCGGCATGGAGCATGAACACCGCGCGGTGGCTTTCGGAGAGCTTCGCCAGCGCGTCGGTCAGCGCGGACGAGAATTCGGAGAGTTCGGCCTGCCGGCCCGGGTTGTCCTGCTCGCGCTCCGGCATCGCCTGCCCCACCGCAGTCAATTCTTCGCGCCCGTCTTCGTCTTCCTGGCTTGTGGCGAACAGGCTGACTTCCCGGCTGCGCTTGATGGCGCGCAGCTTGTCGATCGCCAGGTTCACCGTGATCCGGCGGACCCACGGAAAAAAGCGCGTCTCGCCGCGCAACTTTTCCAGCTCTTCGTAGGCGCGCACAAACGCGTCCTGAACCACATCGAGCGCCGCGTCCTCATCGCCGACCAGGCGCCACGCCACCGCAAACACACGCTGGCGGTACTTCACGAACAACTGCTCGAACGCCGCCGCGTCGCCCTTCAGCGAACGCTCAACGAGGCCCGGATCTTCTGCGTCTTCCCGACCCGACGCACCGGGCTCCTGAGTGTTTGACGATAGGGGTGGGGCGTTATTCATGTTTTTGACCAGAGATTGAAGAAAAAATGTACACGAGCGTCTTGTGAAACCCGCGATTCCGTGACCGCCAACTGCCTTCTGCCTCGACCACGCAAACGCTAGGCGCAACAGCCCTGCGCCCACCTACTTCTGACCCCTGACTGCTGACCCCTGCCCACTAACCTTTGGACGCGAGTCGCCCCTTACGCTTTGAGATTCTTCAACACGGCCGCGCCCATTTCGGCACACGTTACAAATTTCGCGCCTTTACCGGCAAGATCGGCGGTGCGCAGGCCGTCGGCCAGCGCTTTTTCGACAGCGTTCTCGATCGCGTCGGATTCCTTCTGGAGCTGGAAGCTGTACTTCAGCATCATGCCGGCCGAAAGAATCGTGGCCAGTGGGTTGGCCTTGCCGGTGCCGGTGATGTCCGGCGCCGAACCGTGCGACGGTTCGTAGAGGGCGACCTTGCCGCCGAGGCTGGCCGAGGGCAGCATGCCCAGCGAGCCGGTCAGCATCGCCGCTTCGTCGGAGAGGATGTCGCCAAACATATTGGTGGTGACGAGGACGTCGAACTGCTTCGGTTCGCGGATCAACTGCATCGCGGCGTTGTCGACGATCTGGTGTTCGAAGGCGACGTCGGGATTCTTCTGCGCGATGCCTTCGGCGACATCGTGCCACAGCCGCGAGGATTCCAGTACGTTGAACTTGTCGACGCTCATCACCTTCTTGCGGCGCAGCCGGGCGAGCTCGAAGGCCTTCGTGACAATGCGTTCGACTTCCGGCGTGCGGTAGATTTCCGTATTGACGCCATAGCGCGCAGCGCCTTCGCCGAAGATGCCGCGTGGTTCGCCGAAGTAGATGCCCGAGATCAATTCGCGCACGATCAGCATGTCCGTGCCTTTGACGACTTCGGACTTCAGCGTCGATGCGTCAGCCAGCGCATCATAGAGCTTGACGGGGCGCAGGTTGGCGTAGAGGTCCAGGCCTTTGCGCAGCGCGAGGATCCCGGCCTCGGGTCGCTTCTTGTTTTCAATCTTGTCCCACTTGGGTCCGCCGAAGGGCCCCTTGAGCACGGCCTGAGCGTTCTTGCAGGCGTTGAGCGTCGCGTCGGGGAGCGGCGTATCGAAGCGGTCGATGGCGTTGCCGCCGGCGGCCTGCGGTTCGAATTCAAAGGTGTGCGAGAAAAGCTCGCCGATGCGGCGCAGGACGCTCTGCGTTTCAGCGATGATCTCCGGCCCGATGCCGTCGCCGGGAAGCACTACGATGTGAAAATTCATGGGTATCCTCAAGGACTGATGTGAAGTGAAAACGCCGTTGAGATGGTAACCGATGCGGTGGGGTTCTCAAGAGAACGGGATGAATGGCATGAACGGAATCGGGCTTCGCTCTCAGACGTGGCTGAGGCGCGTGCGGAGGGAGGCGGAGATGCGTTTCAGGCGATAGGAGATGGTCTGCTGGGGCAGGCGTGTGGCAGCGCTGATCTCGCGTTGCGACTGGCGCAGAGCGAAGTGGGATTCGACCAGGCGGCGGTCCAGTGGCGGCAGTGTTGCGACTGCTCCGCGCAGAGCGGCGAGCATCCGGTCGCGCTCGGCGCATTCGCTGGAGTCTTCCGTTGCCGCGTAGAGCGGAAGCGAAACGGGATTAGCGAGATACGCGCGTTCGCGCTTGCGGGCGTGCATCAGGCGGAAGCAGACCCGGGCGACGATGCGCAGGATCCAGGAGCGGACGTTGCCCGGCCGAAAGGAGGGCAGCGCGCGCCAGACCCGCAACATCGATTCCTGAACGGCGTCTTCGGCCAGAGCATGGTTTTCGGTCAGGCGCAGCGCAAGACTCATGGCGGCGGGGGCGTGCTGATCGTAGAGCGTGCAAAAGGAGGCGTCATTGCCGCTGCCGACGGCGACCGCCGTGGAGGTTCGATACAACGCGAGCATGCCTGGTCTCCCTGTTTTCCGAGCGTGACCTTCGGCCGGCGCCTTACTTCAATTCAAAGCGCGCGGCGTCCGGGCTCATGGGCGGGTGGCTGCGCGCGAGGAATTCGGCCACGGCGCCTTCCTCAAGCCACGAATAGAAATGCGGATAAAGAGAGCGTGCATGGGAGCAGGCGCGTTTTCCGGCGACGCTCCGGATCGTGCGTTCACCCTCGGCGAGATCCAGTCGCATCAGCACCGCCGGAGCGCCGCGCACGCGCGGGCAGGGGCGCTCGGGTCCTTCTTGTACGAAGCCGAG
Organism: Planctomycetota bacterium; assembly: GCA_038227875.1. Lineage (GTDB taxonomy): Bacteria > Planctomycetota > SZUA-567 > H5-PLA8 > H5-PLA8 > JBBRPR01. The sequence goes on along the minus strand of JBBRPR010000088.1, from coordinate 19,551 downwards.
CAGGCGGCGGTAATAGGCGACGTGGCGCGGATTGACTTCGATGACAAAATCGTCGAGGCCGTTGACCCGGCGCGCGAAAATATAGATGAAGTTAAAAAGTCGAATCAACAGCGTGCTGGAGAGCTGATGGCGTTCATCGATGGCCAGGCGTGTGACTTCCGCCATCCAGCGGCCCCGGGCGCGGAGGCCGGCGAGTTCGGCGGGATAAATTTCATCGCAGGGCAGCAGCGCCGTTGAATCGAAAACCAGTGAGACGGTTCCGACATCGTGGCCGGCATCGTCCTGCGCCAGGAGCGTCAGGGTTCGCGGGTCCCCGTCGAACGCCGGCAACGGGGATTCGTCAGCGGCGGACACATAGCCGCGACTGGAGTAGACGCGGTGCGCCAAGGCATGGGCGCGCACCCGCATGGCGCGGCCAGTCGCCACCACCATGTTGTACCCCGCTGGATGGGACGTCGAGCCGGAGAATTTCCACGCGGCAATGCCGTGCTCCAGGTCGTCGTTCAGCGCGCGTAGAATCTGCGACACGGCGCTCGGCCGGTTGGCCCTCGGTGTTTCCAGCGCCATTCCCAGCACATCGCGATCTTCGGCAGTCAGCATGCGTTGGCTCCCCTTTCGGCACGGTGGTCGTCTGGAGTCGCGGACGTGGCGAGGACTTCTGCCCGGATTCGCCCGCCTGGAATAAACAGATCTTCCCGTTCCTTGGCTCCGGCCCGCAGCAGGAGATCGCGCAGAGCGCAGTGATCGGTCAGGGACGTGACCACGAGATTTGTGGCGATCAGCACTGTTCCGGCGAGCCATGCGGGATGAAGCACGATGCCGAGCACCGTGGTCAGCAGCACGGAAGATCCCGCCAGCAGGCGGCCGTAGCGGTCGACGCTCCAGGGCGCTGGCGGAGCAGGTTGCGACGGGTCTGGCGCGTTCTGCGATTTCAAAGCGACACCCCTGGCCGGTGGATCGGCTCTGCTTCGAACGGATGTGGAAGTTGGTTGCGGCTACGGCTACTTAAACAGGTATTCATGCCCGGCGACGGGCGAGCCATCCATGTCCTTGAGCAATTTCTCCGGATCGCGAAAGTTGGCCGGAATTTCGTCGAGGGTGACAGAGCGCGCGTCAACCTCGATGGCGATGAGATGCTGGAAGGTCAGACAGATCCGATTTCCCGGATACTCGCGCGGGTAGTCAACGACGCTGACGACGTGATCGTCCTGGCACATCACGATGTATTTCCCAATCAGGTATCCACTGCCCTGAATGGGATGATCCGATGGAACCGACATCGACCGCTTCCACGATCGGCTTTCGAACACATGGTTTTCATCCGCCCAGTAGCAGCCAAAGTGCGCGATGTCGTTGGGCTTGATGTAGAACTTGATCTTCAGCATCATGGGCGAAGCCGGAACAGTTCCGGGCAGCAGCAGAGCTGCGTCGAGCTTTGACGTAACCTTCATGCCGGCAACCGGTGGCTGTTTGCCGCTCTGCCATTCCCACGCGCCTTGAAACGTCGTCAGATCGGCCGGCGGTCCTTTGCTGAAGTCCCAGTGGCCACGAAAGGTTCCGCCGGGCTGCACCATGGCCTGAACGGAGGACGGAGTCGCGCCGATCGGAGCGGAAGGATTTGCGCGTTGCGCGGCCCACCACGCTCCGCCCGCCGCAACGGCGACGACGGCAACTGCGGCGAACGTCCACGCGCTGGATTTTCCCAGCGGCGAGGCTCGGCGCAGCGATTCGGCGTTCTTGTGAATCGGCGGCGCGTCGAGCCTTCCCAGCAGCCGCTCGGTCAATCCCGTCGGGCAGGCGCTGTCGCAGGTCATCGCTTCGAATAATTTTTCGGAGCTCAGCAGCGGCACCATGATAGGGGCGGCGACACCGGCCTTGGAGAGATTCAGGCGCAGCCGTTCCAGCACCTGCTGAATTTTATTCGAGACGGTCATCTGCGAGACACCGACCAGCTTGGCGATTTCGCGCTGCGGCATGTTGGCGCAGTAACTGCATGCCAGCAAGGTGCGCTCCAGTTCCGGAAGCGCGTCGATCTGGCTTCGCAGCAAACCGATCAGTTCGTTTTCTTCCAGGGCTTCGGCTGCCGATGCGCTGGAGTGATTCTGCTTCGTCGCCATGGATGTCTCTCGCTTTACGCGCCGGCTGCGGCTGCGTCCCAAGTCGATGCTCTTGGCCGTCACGATGCTCAAGATCCAGCCGCAGGCATCTTTTAAAGGGGGCGTTTGAGGGTTGCGCCAGAGGGAGAGCAGCGCTTCTTGAACGGCGTCCTCGGCCAGATCGCGGTCGCGCAGGATGCGCAGCGCCATGCTGAAAGCGCGTTCGCGGAAGCGTTCGCACAGTTCCGCAAACGCATCGCGATCGCGGTAGGTGGAGACGGCGGCGATCAGCGAGATGTCGTCTCTATCATCCACAACTGAGCCACCCGCCACAGGTTGAAAGATCGGTTCGCGAACCATTGTAGTCTCCGCCGATCGAGGCAGCAGCCCCTTTTCGCTCCCTCTATGGATTGGCCGTCACGGGTGAGGGTTTGAATAACGAAATATTAAAAAAATCTGTTTGGAAAATCCGCCGGGACGGCGCCTTGATCGTCTGCCATCGCCGGTTACTCTCAAAACCACTATTTATCGCACCGGGATCACTGCATGTCGCTTCCTGCATTTTTAACGGCGTTGCATGAGAATGGCCGCGTTCGCGTGTCCATTGTGCCGGACAAAACGCCGGACGCGCGCGCTCACGCCGAGTCCAAACTGCGCGAGATGGATCTGCTCGCTCGCGCGGAACTCGCCGGGGACGTGCCGGAATTCCGCCCCGACGCGGCACTCTGGGCGGCGACGCTGTTGCACCAGGCCTGTCAGTTTCTGATCTTTCGCGAAGTCAGCGCCGAGACCGTGCGCGCGGCGCTTTCGGTGCCATGCCCGGAACAGCCGTCGCCAGCGGTGTGCTATTCCGTCGATCTTTCTCTGCGCTACCTGCCCGATCTGCTCGCGCTGGCGCGCGGCGCCGCGGAGGAAGATCCGCTCAACGTCGGACTGCTGGCGTTGGCGAAAGCATGGCCGCTTTCGTCGGTGGGCATCAAGAATCTGCCGCCGGTGCTGGCGACGGAACTCGCCCTGTTCATCGCGCATCCCAGTCTGCGACGGCTTTATGCGGATCGCATTATTCAATTTGCGGAGCGCTCGCGGTTGGACGATCCGCGCGTGATCGAAGCAGTGCGCGAAGGCATCGGCGCGTTTCCGGAACTCTGTCCGGCGCTCGCGGCGGATTTAAAGACTCAGGAGGTTTGAATTTATGTCCGATGAAATTCTGGAACTCGGCCGCCGCCTCACGCAGGAAGCGCTCGCGCCGATTAAGCAGGCCTTCGTCGGCAAGGATGAAATCGTCGACCTGATGGGCGTCTGCCTCGTCGGCGGTGAGAACCTGTTCCTGCTCGGCCCGCCCGGAACGGCCAAGAGCGCGCTGGTTCAGGAACTCGCGCGCAAGTTGGACGGAAATGTTTTCGATTACCTGCTCACGCGCTTCACCGAACCGAATGAAATCTTCGGCCCCTTCGACATCCGCAAACTGCGCGAAGGCGAATTGATCACCAACACCGAAGGCATGCTCCCCGAAGCGTCGCTGGTCTTTCTCGACGAACTGTTGAACGCCAACAGCGCCATCCTCAACAGCCTGCTGATGGTGCTGAACGAACGCGTCTTCCGCCGCGGCCGTGAGACGCGCGCGCTGCCGACGCTGATGGTCGTCGGCGCCAGCAACCGGCTGCCGGAAGACGACGCGCTCAACGCGCTCTTCGACCGCTTCCTGATGCGCGTCTGCTGCGAAAACGTGCCGCCCGAGCGCCTCGGCAGCGTCCTCGACGCGGGCTGGGCGCTCGATCAGCGCCGCAGGAATGCCGGCGGCCCGCCGCCGCTGAAAGTCGCCGATGTCGCGAAACTGCAGGCGATCTTGAGCACCGTCGACATGAGCGCCGTGCGTCCGCCGATCGTGGATCTGGTCGGCCGGCTCCGCCGCGCGGGGATCCAGGTCTCCGACCGGCGCGCCGTGAAAATGCAGCGCCTCGTCGCGGCCAGCGCGCTGCTCTGCGGACGCGGCAGCGCGATCGTTTCGGACCTGTGGGTCTTCCGTTACATCTGGGACCGGCTGGAGCAGCGCGAAGTGCTCGCGTCGATTGTCGATGAGCTCCTGAAAGCCAAACCGCCCGACGCGGCCGACCATCCGCGCGCGCACCACGCCGACGCGCCCGACCCGGAAGCGATTGCGCGCGATCTCGACGGCATCGCGGCGAAGCTGGAAAACAAGGAGCTGCAGGCCTCCGAACGCGCCGTCCTGAAGGACCGCGTCAGCGTGCTCTCGGGGCGCTGTCAGTGGGTGAAGAACGACGAGCAGCGTGCGTTTTTGATGAAGCGCATCGAGGCGTTGTGGAAAGCGACGGAATCCGCCGCTCCGCAGAAGCCGGGAGGCGCGGCGTGAACGCTCTGTGGGCCGCGAGGATTCCGGAAACTTCGCTCGCCGCCGCGAGCAGCCTGCGTTTGCGGCCCGTGGAATTCTGCACGGTCGCGGATCAAGTCTGGCTGCGCGGATCGGAGCCTTTCGAACAGATCCAGGCGGCGCTGGCCGCGCTACCGGGTGCGCAGCTCTTCATGGTGTCCGCTGATGGCTTGATCGTTCCCGCCGGCGCGCGCGTGCCAACGGGTCGCTTGCCGGCCCGGCCTTGGGTCGCGCTATCGAACGGCATCTCCGTCACCGCGCCGACGAGCGCGCTGCCGGGAACGCTGCCGAAAAAGGTTCCGCTGCGCCTGATTCGGACGGAGAACATCCGCGAATCAAACCTGCTCGTGGCAACATGCGAAACGTGGCGCGATTTTGCGCTCTCCATTTCGACGGTCCGTCTGCGCCCGCTGAAATTCGCGCTCTCCTCGTCGCACGCGGTGATCTGGGGACGCCCGGTTCCGGCCATCGCCGGCGTGCAATATGTGGAAGACCGCGGGCTGGCGGTGCCCAGTGGGTTTGCCCTCCATCCGCTTTCTGATCCGGAAATTCTGCGCCCGCTGCTCCAGCTTTCCGAGGGCGATCTGGCCCTCTTTCGCGAGGACGGCCAGTGGGACGTGATCGTCGGCGGGCTGTTTGTCTCGGCCACGCGTAGCGCGGTGCGGCAGTCGTTTGCGGCAACTCCAGTGGAGAACGACGCGACGTGACGGTCTCCGACGAAGTGGTCGCCCGCTATTTCGCGCCGCCGCGCGAGCCGCTCTGGCGCTGGAGCGCCGACGGCAGTGCCATCACCACGTTTGGCGGAAAGACGATCGCCTTCACGCAGGAAATCGACGCCGTGATCGAACGCCTCGCGCCCAAAGGCCTGCCGCCGTTCGGCGCGATCGTGCTGCTGCTGGCCGCGTGCCGCGACGGCTGGAAGGACGATGTCGAGCTGCGCGGCGCGATTGCGCAAATCTCCTGTCCGGTGACAAAGTCGGCGGGAACAGTGATCGCGCGCTCCATCGACGTGATTGTCAGCCGCCGCGTCACCGGAATTCTCGCGGAGCTCGACGGCGTTAACTTGCTCAAGCACGACCTTCGCCGCACGCCGCAGGGCAAGGCCTTTCTGGCAGAAAGTATTTTCGAATCGGCTGAGCGGCGCGTGCGTCCGCCGGATGCGGAGATGATGCTGCAGGGGCTGCGCCGCGGGATTCCGCGCGAGATGCTGCAGCCAGTGGATTTCGACAGCGGCGAATCGCTGCTGGCCGATTTGGATGTGCTCTGCTCGTCCAAGATGAACACGGGCGAATTGGAACTCCGCCACGAAACGGGACTCGACGAGACGCCCGTGGCCGCCGAACGCGAGGCGCCGCTGCCCGACCGCGCGCGCAAACTGCTGGAAGCGCTGCGCAGCGACAACGACGCGGAGCTTTCGGGACTCGCGCGGCTGGCCTTGGATCTGCTCGCGGCCGTCCACGTGCCGCGCACGCTGACGCAGTGCGACGAACTGCCGCTCGGCGGCTTCACCGACATTTCCAACCGCGGGCACCTGGACCGTTTGTTGATCAGCGAACTGGCGCACGACGATTTGACGCTCTCTGTGCGCGTCGCGCTGAACGAAGCGCTTTACCTGCGCCGCGAATCGCCGCCGCGCACGCCGCCGCAGCACCGCGAAATCCTGATCGACAGCGGCATCCGCATGTGGGGGCTGCCGCGCGCGTTTGCCGCGTCGGTGGCGCTGGCGCTGATCGCGACGGCCGAAACGGAGAGCGAAATCCACTGCTACCGCGCCAGCGGCGCGATGCTCCTGTCCGCCGAATTGGTCGAGCGCGCGGGGCTGGTCGAGCATCTCGGCGCGCTGGAATCGGAACCGCATCCGGCGGAGGCCGTGCGTGAATTCATGAACGCGGTCAACGCGCGGCCGGATTCCGCCGGCGCGGCCGACGCGATTCTCATCACGCATCCCGACGCTCTGGACGACGCGGAATTCAGAACGGCGCTCGCGGCGATTCCGGATTTGAATCTCTACGCGGCGAGCGTGGACCGGGAAGGGAATTTCCGTCTGCTCCATTTTACGCCCAGCGGTCACACGCTGGTGCGGGAGGCAAAATTCGAAATCGAAGCGATCTTCGCGCCGCGCTCGGATTCTCCGCGCGTCGTGCCGCTGAAGGACAAGAAGATCGATCCGAATCTGCCGGTGATTCTGTCGCTCGAAGAATTCCCGTTTCTGCTGCCGTATCCGTACGAGCCGAAGCGCTGCCGCATGACGGAAAAAGGAGCGCTCTACACCGTCACGCGTGACGGCCGGCTACTGCGCCGCGAGTCCTCCAAGACCGGCGCGCGGCAGTTGAGCGACAAGGTGCCGGCAGGCGCGGTCCGCAAGATTATCGTCGATGGCGAACAGAATGTTTATGTAGTCATTGACCCTCAGCAGGGTGGCAACTTGCTGCTGTACAACGCCATGTCCGCTGATTCACGACCCACAATATCAGGTTGCCTTCCATTGAAAGGTCGAGGCAAAGTACCTCAAGAGGTGCTGCTCCAGAACGGACTCTTCGTTGTAATTTATGATCGCCAGATCGACGTCTATCAGCCTCGCCGTCAATCTGGCGGCAATACAAATCCGCTTTCGACGTATGAATTGAATTCACGCCACGAGAAGTGGGTTCACGGGCGATTTTTCAAGCGCTATCTAACCTGGTACCAACTGACCTTGAGCACACCCAGTGGCCGCGTGGCGCTGATCGAGCATCCGGCGAAAGACTGCGTCGCGCTGATCCTCGCGCGGCGCGAGACGAAGGGCATCGGCCCGTGGGCGTTAAGCAAAACCGGAGCGCTGACGCCGTCGCTGCAGGGCGAGGCGGTGCAGTTTGATCTGCAAGGCAAGATGATCGCACAGCTGCTGGACGCGACCGACGACGGCAATCGGCTGCTGGTGAAGATGACGGACAATTCGTACGCGGTGCTCGACGCGGACATGAACAAGGTAGTGTTCGGCACATCGCCGGGGGAATTCTGGCTCGATATGCGACTCGCTGCGATGAACCACCCGCCCCCATTGCGCTCGCGCTTGAAGAGCGTGGGGCTTAGCGGCAACGGCACACTGCTGATTGGCGCCAAGAGCGGCACAGTCTACCGGTTGGTCCACAATCCGACACAGGACCGGCTCGCATTTGAGAAGTGGGTGGGTCCGTCCGCGCGGATGGTCGCGTTCTCGCCGACGACGCGGCCGCCGGACACCCGGTACAGGGTGACAATCGCCCGCCTGCCGGATGGCGTCACTGTGTTTCATGACTCGCGCGGATTGTTGCATCTGAAGAGCGGGGATAAATCGCTGCCGGAAATTTCGTTCGTACTCGATGATATAGAGGTCGCGTGCTGGAGTTCCGATGGCGAACAATGCGGGATTAATTTCTATCTGCAGGCGAATGTCATGAAAGTCTCCGCCAAAAATCTCTTCGATAAAATCAGCGGCCTGCTGCGGAGGTCGAAGTGATCCGCCTCCCGCTCCGCCTCACGCGACTCCCTCACGCCATGCACGCGCCGGCGGCGTGGTTCATTGGCGGTAGCGATCCGGCGCTCTGGCTCGAAGAACTCGCGCGCTGGAATGTGCCGCTGGCGAAGGCGAAATTGTTCGTGCTCGCGACGTCCGTCTCCAACCGCGATGCCACTGGTGTGCTGGTGCTGCTGGACTGTGCAAAACCGCGAGAGATGCTGCGCGCGGAAAGTTACGGCTGCGTCGCCGGACGCGTCTACCTGCCGGTCAACGCGCAGTTCGATCCGCCGGTGACCGACGCGGAATTGAGCGACCTGGCTGCGTTTGAAATCAGCGTCGTCCATCCGGGCGCGGGACTCACCGGTTTTCGCTCGGCCGACGCGATCTCCGTCGCCGACCTGTTGCAACTTCCCGAGCGCCGCGCCGATCTCTGGGACCGCGCCAAGCCCGGCGCCTCCCCGTATCCCCGGCTTATCAGCGTCGAACCCGACGTGATCATTTCGCTCGACGAATTAATGGAGGCCGGCCGCGGCAACATCGGTTCGAAATCGCCCGAGACGCTGCCGCCACACAGCAAAGAAACCAACCCGCTCGCCGGCAGAGTGATGATCGCGGGCCTCGGCGCGGCGGGAGCGATCGCCGGCGCGCTCGGCGGCCTCGCCGCGGGAATCGGCAGCCTGATCCCCGGCGGACTGGGCGGCTTCGGCGGAGCGGGTGCCAGCGGCAGTGCTGGAAGTTCCGGGGGTGGCGCGGGCGGCGGACTTTTCGACGCATTCAAAGAATGGGCCGCCGCGCACGTTCAGCGTCTTAGCGAGCAACTGGAAAACGCGCGCAACAAGGAGCTCGACCGGCTCTCGCGCATGCTCGACGAAGATCCCGACAACGGCTTGAGCTACGCGATTCCGCTGGCCGGCAAGGAAGGCCAGCCGCGCGGCGCGTCGCCGCCGGGCGCGAGCCTGGTCCGGCGCGGAACCAATTTCAGTCTCAACAATTTGCGCGGCGGCCAGGCTGTCGATCCGTGGGGCATGTCGGAAAAAATGCGCATGGAGCTGCGGCAGAAGTACCTCAAGGCCGCCAACCGCGAACTGGCGCTCGGGCGTTTCCGCCGCGCCGCGTATATTTTTTCCGAACTGCTCGGCGATCACAACGCCGCCGCCAACGCGCTGAAGCAGGGCCGCCATTTCCGCGAAGCCGCCGTGATCTACCGCGACCTGATTAAAAACAAGGCGCTGGCCGCCGAATGCCTGGAAGAAGGCGGGCTAATCACCGAAGCGATCGCGCTGCGCGAAGAGCTCAAGCAGTGGCTGGAGGTCGCGCGGCTCTACACCAGGATCGAACGCCCCGACGAAGCCCGCGCCGCGTACCGCAAAGCCGTGGATGAAGCGCTCGCGCGGATGGACCGGGTCAGCGCCGCGCGGATTTTAAGCGACTCGATGGGCGAGCACGACGAAGCGCTGGCCGCGTTGAGCGCCGGTTGGCCGGACACGCCGCAGGCCGAGCAGTGCCTGACCGCGCAGTTCGCGCTGCTGGGAAAGCTCGGCCGCCACGGTGCCGCGCTGAAAGTCGTGCAGGGCTTGCGCGCGCACAAACTTCCCGACTGGCAGACGCAGACGGCGGTGGAAATCTGCTCGCGGCAGAGCCTGGTCTATCCCGACGCCGCGTTCCGCGCCAAATCCGCCGACACCACGCGCGTGTTGGCCGGACAATTGATGGCCAAAGCCACCGACCGCGTCCGCGCGCTAACCACCGCCGTGGCCAACCTCGCCCCAGAAGACCGCCTGCTCTCGCGCGACGCGGGCCGGTACATCGAGCATCGATTGAAGAAGGAACGCCAGACCGCGCCGAAGCCGCACAAGCCGGCGCTAAAGGTGTCGAACAAGCCGGTGACGCGGAAGTTGGTGCGGACGATATCGCTGAAAGAAATAAGCAACGAGTGGTCATCGGCCGTAAGCTATGCTGATGGATTTCTTGCAATCGGAGGGGGTTCGAAGGATCACATTCTTACGAAGATTGTACGGGGTAGCTGGAATGGAAAAACTCAGGTAGGAAAGAAATTTGAGGTCATAGGTTCTGGGGACGAATTGGCAATTTGTGCCCCGCACAATGAACATCATGACATCGTGATTCTAAACAAAAAACATCGGCATATTGGGGGTAAGTGGAATGAGTTCGTTTTTGAAAGGCCGGACGAGCTAACTCCCGATACTGTTGCATTCAGGTATGATGAACGCGATGTAACGTATATCCTCCGCGTAGACGGTGCCTTTGACGCCATCGACTGCAACTTAGAGGTCTTCGGTAGGGGCAACAAGCTGTTTGCGAGCCATGACATTCCACATTTTGTCGGCTCCAAAGACGAACCCGTTTTTCCCGTCCCCATGGCCGTTCGAAACGATCACGCCTACATCTCCGACGGCGCATCCGGCTTGATCACCTTCCACGCCGGCAAATCCGAAGTCACGCAACTCCACCGGACGATCCGCAGCATCGTCGCCTCCGCCCCGTTCACCCGCACGCGCATTGCCATCGCGATGGAGGAGGGCGGCGTGGTCCTTTGGCCGGAGGGGAAGGGTGGGAAGCAGAACAGGATCAACTTCGGGCAGGGCATGTTCGCGCCGGTGATCGGCTTCACGCGCGGCGGCGATCTCATCGCCGCGACGAAGACGGAAGTGCGCGTCTATCATACCGAAGGCGAAACTCTCGTCATCTCCTGCAGCGTCGCCGGACCGGGCGAAGAACCGTACGCGGTGCTGCCGGCGGAAGGCGTGGATGAGTACGCGCTGTTTCTGAAGAATGGTGATGTGCAGATTTGGCACGTTTGATTGTCTGGCGTTGGCAGTTCGTAGTCCGGGCGTCCCGCCCGGTCTAACTACACCGGAGCCGAATGCCGGAAGGTTCCGAGCGTTGCTTACTTTACCGCGAAGCAAACGGTGTTGCTTCGCGGTAGAGCGCTTCAACGAACGAAGTTGCCATTCCTGCTTGTTCCGAAGTTAGACCGGGCGAGACGCCCGGACTACAAAGGGCACTTCGCACGATACCGCTAGACCCATCTGACATCGCCATTCTGTGGGCACTTGCTAAACTACACGCATGTCCGCACCCTTGATTGTCGTCAAAGACCTCGTGAAGGAATACAAAACGTACGACCGCCGCGCCGGCATTGGCGGGGCGTTCAAGGATTTGTTTTCGCGCGAGTACAAAACGCTCCGCGCCGTCGACGGCGTCTCGTTTGAAATTCAGCGCGGCGAAATGGTCGGCTACATCGGCGCCAACGGCGCGGGCAAGTCGACCACGATCAAGGCGCTCTGCGGCATCCTGTTCCCGTCCTCCGGGATCGTGAAAGTCGACGGCCGCGTGCCGTGGATCGACCGCGAAGAACACGTCCAACACATCGGCGCGGTCTTCGGCCAGCGCTCGCAGCTCTGGTGGGATCTGGCCGCCGGCGAATCGCTCCGCTTGCTCGCGCGCATCTACAACGTGCCGCCGGCCGAATACGCCGCGCGCATGGAAGAATTCGAACACGTCTTGAAGCTCAGCGACTTCATCAAAACGCCCGCGCGCAAGCTCTCGCTCGGCCAGAAAATGCGCTGCGAACTGGCCGCCTCGCTGATTCACGGGCCGCCGATCCTGTTCCTCGATGAACCGACCATCGGGCTCGACGTCGCTGCCAAGCAGTCGATCCGCGAGTTCGTGAAACGGATCAACCGCGAACGGAAAGTCACCGTGATCCTCACCACGCACGACCTGCGCGACATTGAGGAGCTCTGTTCGCGCGTGATCATTCTCGACAAGGGAAAGATCATCTTCGACGGCACGCTCGACGAACTCCGCGCGAAAGCCACCGACACTGGCCAGCTCACGTTCTCGCTCACGCGCTCGGTGGAAACTGGCTGGACGCCCGAAGGCCTGCCGGTGCAGGGCATCGCCTGGGACACCAAGGGCGCGACGCTCACCGCGACGCTCAGCAAGGAAGCGCCACACCGCGCCGAAGTCATCCGCTCGGTGCTCGACCGCTACGGCGAGAACATCCAGGACATCGCGATCGAAGAAGCCAATATCGAGCAGGTTGTGCAGCGCATCTACGCGGCGGGGAGATAGCGTCCAGTGGGCAACGGCGCGCTGATCGATGCTCCGTCCTTCACGCCTGCCGAGCGCCCCCACACCTTTGGAGCGCGGCTGCTCAACACGTTCTCGCTCTCGCTGGTTTTCGCGAAGTCCAGCTTCGCGATCATGCTCGCGCATCGCGTGCGCTACGTCATCGGCATCGTCAATTACATCACGTACTGCGCGGTGAATTACTATTTGTGGGACGCGCTCTTTAACAGCAACCCCGGCGTCGTACGCTCGGGCTGGACGCTCCCCGAAATGCAGACGTACGTCTGCGTGAACTGGATTGTGCGCAGCGCGTACTTTTCCAATTCCGACAACATTCTCGCCGCGCGGATCAACAAGGGCGAAATCAGCACCGACCTGATGCGCCCGACGTCGCTGTTTCTGCAATTTTACGGCTCGGCGGTGGGTGAAGCCGTTTTCCGCATCTTCTTTATGGCGCTGCCGGTGTTGGCGCTGGCGCTCTGGATCTTCAACATCCAGCCGCCGGCCAGCGCGCTCAGCGGCGTGCTTTTCGCTTACAGCATCGTGCTGGCTTTCAATATTTTCTTCGCCGTGAATTTTCTGACCGGACTCTGCGCCGCGTACACCGAGAAAATCCAGGGCTTCCTCTGGGCCAAGTTCATGCTGCTGCAGTTCATGTCCGGGCTGCTGCTGCCGCTGACGTTCTTCCCCGCGCCGCTGCAGCGCGTCTTCAATCTGCTGCCGTTCAAAGGCCTGGCCGACACGCCGATGAACATTTACCTCGGCCGCTACCCCACGGACCAACTGCAGCGCGAGCTGATCCTGCAGACGGCGTGGACGATCGCGCTGCTGCTGCTGTGTTCGTGGATGTGGAACGCCGTGCGGCGGCGCCTGAGCATACTGGGTGGATGACGAAATCGATGCGGCGGCTGCTTTACAATTTGAAGATCGCGGGCTTCTACTTTCTCCAGGCGCTGAAGATGCGCATGGAGTACCGCGCCGATTTTTTAATGGAATGCCTCGCCTCGCTGCTGCAACAGGCGACCGGGTTGCTGACGCTGACGTTCCTCTTCAATTCGTTCCAGTCGATGAAAGGCTGGACGCGCGAGGAAGTATTTTTTATCTACGGCTTTTCGCTGCTGCCCATGGCGCTCTTCGATGCCTTCGCGATGAACTTCTACATGTTCTCCGACAAATACATCGTCCAGGGCGAACTCGATCGCCTGCTGCTGCGCCCGCTCTCGTCGCTCTTTCAGCTTATTCTTGAAGGGATCAGCTTCGATTTCCTCGCCGATCTGACGCTGGGCATCGCGGTGCTGACCTACGCGTGGCGCGCCGTTGGGCCCCCGATCACGCCGCTGATCGTGCTCCAATTTTTCGCGAGCGTCTTCGGCGCGTGGGGCGTACTGACCGGCGTCTTCCTGGGCCTGACGTCGATCTCATTCTGGACCGAAGACCGCGTGACAATTCTGCCACCCGTCTATAACCTGCTCAACTTCGCGCGCTACCCGCTGAACATCTACCGCCCCTTCATCCGCATCCTGCTGACGTGGATCATCCCGTTTGGGTTCGTGGCGTTCTACCCGTCCGCCGCCTTCGTCGAACGCGGCGCCGCGTTCAAGGAATTCTCGTACATCGTGCCGCTGGTTGGGATCTTGATGCTGATAATCGGGCGAGCCGTGTGGCATTCAGGCGTGCGGCGATATTCCGGCGCCGGTTCGTGAGTTTTTAATCTCACGCAAAGCCGCAAAGAACAGCTTTTGTGGTGGACGTCATGAATTCGGCTTGAGCACAAATCACAAACGAGGGTGCCACCCGTCTCGCCGTTGAGACGGGTGCGAGTTAGACGCAGCGTTTGTAATTTCGACTGCTGTTGTGTGCCACTGGTGGATGGCTGTTTAGCCACCAGTGCCGCCCACGCGAACAGGTGGATCGGATGGTGAGACATTGAATACGCTGGTTCGTTTGGTAACGATGATTCGGAAACAACGCGATCTGAGCGATTACAGGGGCGACGGTTGTCCGCGAGTTCTCACTGGCGGCTCAAATTGTAAGCGCCGCGCGACTCCCGCACCCCTCTCAACGGCGAGACGGGTGGCACTCGGGCTTGTGATTTGAGCTCAAGCCGAAATCAAAACGTCCTCACCCAGCGCCGTTCTTTGCGACTTCGCGGCTTTGCGTGAGATCAAAAACTCAGTGGGGGTTAATCGTCTTCGGCTTCACGATCACATCCCCTTCGCTCAAGCCTTTGGTGATCTCCGCGTACTGTTCGTCGCGCATGCCGGTGGTCACGTCGCGCTGTTTAATGCTGTCGGATGCGTTCGGGCCGGCTTTGCCTTCCAGCGTCTGGACGTATTCCTTGCCGTCCTTCTGCGAGATGAAGGCCTTCGGCGCGATGATCACGTTGTCGCGTTTGTCCAGCGTCACGTCGGAATCCATGCGCAGGCCGGGACGCAGCACGGCGAACGCGGCCTTCTTCAGGTCGCTCTTGGGTTCGTCGAGCGTGATGATGACTTCGGCCACTTCGCCGCCCTTCACCGCGGCAGGATCGTCGTTGGTCAGCTTGCGCGTGCCGACGCCCAGGATCTTGTCGATCTTGCCGTCGAGTGTCTCCTTACCCAGCGCGCGGCTGGAAAGATCCACGTGCATGCCCTGCTTGATTTCGCCCAGGCGCAGGATGTCAAACTCCGCGCGCACGCGCTTGGTGGTGAAGTCGATGATCGAGACGATCGTCGTCGTCGCCTGGACCATGCTGCCCGGTTCCGACAGGCGATGGGTGATGATGCCGGCAAACGGCGCGCGCAGCTTCAGGCCTTCGCGGCTCTTCTTCAGCCATTCCAGCGAGGCGTTGGCTTTTTCCACGGCGGCTTCGGCGAGATGGACTTCGGCCGGTTCGGTGCCGCGCTTGAGTTCATCGACGACCAGCCGCGCGATGTTTTCGCGCGACCGCGCCTTCAGCAGTTCCACGCGGGCGCCTTCGATTTCATACGTCGGCGCCTTCGGCGGCTTTTCCGGCGATTCCAGGCGCGCTTTCGCGGCCCTGGCGCTGTCGAGTTGGATCTGGGCCAGCGCCACGCGCGCGGTGGCCGCTTCGATTTCTTCGGGGCGGGGGCCGCGTTTCACGCGGTCGTACTGCGCCTGCTGCAATTCCACCTGAGCCTGCGCCCGGTCGACAGCGATCTGTGCGTCGGTTTTGATTGGCGACGTGCCGCCAAAAACGCCGGGCTTGACGCCGTCGTACTTTTTCATCGCGCCGTCCAGGTCGATCTGCGCCGCGCGGACGTTGGCGGCCGCGACAGCCAGTTCGTCGGAGGTGGGCGAGGACTTCAGTTGCTTCAATGCCGCCTGCGCCAGCGCCACGTTCTGGACTTCCTTGAGGATCACGAAGTCCTGCTCTTCGATCTGCGACTTGGTCGCCGGCGGCGGCATCGGCGGATCTTCCAGCGCCTTCAACCGGGCTTCGGCGGATTTGATTTCATCGGTCGCCTGCCGCAGCTTTTCATTGGCCTGATCGATTACCTGCGGAGCGCGCTGCACGCGCACCAGTTCCAGTTTCGCCTTGGCAGTCTTCAGGTCGGCCTGCGCCTGCTCGATCTGCGCGTCGACTTCCGACGGGTTCATCTCGGCGAGAATATCGTTCACGTCCACTTCCTGGCCTTCGGTTACCAGCACCGTGTCCAGGCGGCCGGGGCGGCCAAACGACATGTTCGACTCGGCGACGCCTTCGACGCGGCCCAGCCCCTTCACCGAACGCTTCACCATGCCGATGGTGGTGACGTACGTTTCATCCGGCGGACCTTTGGTTCCGCCAAGATACACCACCGCCGCCAGACCCAGCAGCATCAGCAGCACTACAACCCAGGCAATCGAACGCAACATGGCTATCCCTTAAAGACCTCTGCCGGCTCCAGGCGCATCACCTTGAAGACCGACAGCATTGACGCAACGACACAGACACCCACCGTAAACAACCCCAGGATGCAATACGTTCTGAAATCCATCGAAATGTGAATGCCTTTTCCGCCGATGAAACGCTGCGCGACCATCAGCAGCCCGCCGGCGATCACGTGCGACGGTAGCGCGCCGACCATCGCCTGCGAAACGATCGCGCCGGTCACCTGGAAATTCGACGCGCCCATTGCCTTCAGCGTGCCGTATTCCTTCAAGTGCTCGAGCGTCGACGTGTAGAGCACCTGGCCGGCGACGACCACGCCGACGATCAGGCCCATCAGCGCTGACATTGCCAGCGCCGGTCCGGCGCCGGTGGCGTTGAGCCAGTAATCCTGGGCTTTCTTCGAGAATTCTTCCTTGGTGTAGGCTTCGGCGTATTCGATGTTGCGGAGATTGTTGAGCACTTCGGTCTTATCGGCGGTCTGGTCGAGCCGCACGATGACATAATGCATCGCATCCGAACTGAGATGCCCGAACGAGCGGGCGTTGTTCAGGTCGGTGAAGATCATCGGGTTGCCCTGGAACGAACGGATGCCGTCGGTGATGCCCACGACCTGCGCGCTGACCTGGCCGATCTCCGTGGTCGTGCCGATGTCCGCATCGTTGAGTTTGCGGGCGGCGGTGGTGTCGACGGTGACGGCGCCGGGGTCGGAAAGTTCATCGGGAAAGCCGCAGAGCATCTGCCAGGGACGTCCCATCTTATGGTCGACATCGTAGCCGACGACCTGGACGGTCTTTTCCGCGCCGTCTTTAAGCTTCCATTTGCTGAACACGATCAGCATGGGGTAGGCGGCCCGGACGCCGCGCGTGGAGCGGGCAATGTCGAGCACGCGGGGGTTGAGCGGCTTGGGGAAGTCGAAGTTTTCGTGAAACTTGGAGCAGATCCAGATGTCCGCGTCGGTATGGTCCACAATAATGGAGGCATTTTCTTTGAAACCGACGTAGAGGCCCAGCTGGATAAAGGCCAGGCCCGCGGCGACGGAAATGCCGGCCAGCGCCACAATGTAGCGCAGAGGTTGGTGAAAGATGATGCGTAAAGCCAGTGCGAACATGGTGTTTCCCGGCAGCCCGTTGAAAACTCAAATTTTGCCGGGCGTCTCCGTAAAAGGCCGGGCAGAAACGGCATTTTACGGCGTAGGCCCGGATTTTTTTCCGAGGGCTGCCAATCCAAGGGCTACGCTTATAAGGGGGCGCACGTGCTACGTAAAGACGATCTTGCCCGGCTGGCATTCAAACTTTGCGCTTTGAGGGTCAAATTTCACCTAAACGGGACAAAAGACCCGTTATAAATGCATGAGGTTTCTGCAAAGCCGTCTGTAAAAAAGACTAATAAGTTTTTAAGACGGCGCGTCCGATAATATAGAAAGGAGCTTAAACGGGTGTCGAAAGCCCCATTTTACATAGGTGAGAGCGCCGTAGTGACCGTTTTGAGCAAGGGGTTACGTTCAGCACAAGAGCCGAACGTGTGGCGTGAAAAAACCTTGACAGATTTTGGTCGCTCACGATAATCACGCGGAACTTTCCAATCAGAAACCACGCTTGATGTTGTTGTCATTGATGGCAATGCGTTGAGGCGTGTTCATAGTTAAGGGGAGGAAGATATCCCGTGAGTCTTGTCGCTAAAGTTTTCGTCGTGCTCAACCTCGTGATCTCCGTCACGTTCATGATCTTCGCCATGAACATCTGGGTGGCCCAGACCAAATGGCAGAGAATGTACGAGCTGGAGAAGAAGAACAACGTTGAGTTCGTGGCCAAGGCTCAGAAGAGGGAACGCGACCTCTCGCTGGAGGTGTTGAAGCAGACCAATATCAACGCCGACCAGAAGCGCCAGAACCAGGAACTGCGTTTGAAGTTCAACGCGGAACGCGATGCCAAGCAGGACGCGCTGGTCAAGCTGGCCACCGCCGAGAACGAAAAGGGTATGCTGCTGGCTGAAAACCAGGAGTACATCCGCGAAAACAAGCGCTACTTCGACGACATCGTCAAGCTCAAGGGCGTCGTGGTCAAGCAGCAGCAGGCCGTCATCGTCGAACGCGAAAACGCCGTTCGCGCCAAGAACGAAAAGTCCGAAATGGAAAACGAACTCAACGTCACCAAGCAGACGCTGGCCGCCCTCAACCGCGACAAGCACAGCATCGAAGAAGACCTGGCCCTCCAGACCAGCCGCATCGAACGCCTCCTGAAGAACGGCGTGCCGATCGCTCAGTTGCTGGGTGAAGACGCCACCGCGACCCAGCCGTTCATCTCCGACGGCCGCGTCCTGGGCGTGCGCCCGGAAATCAAGCTGGTCATGCTCTCGATCGGTTCGCAGCAGGGCGTGAAGCCCGGCTTCCAGTACACGATCAAGCGCGGCGACCAGTACATCACCAAGGTGATCGTCGAGAAGGTTTATCCTGACATGAGCTCCGCGCGCTACGTCGAAGGCCTGATGAACAAAGAAGGCCGCGAAGTCGAAATCAACGACGAAGTCATCACGCGCTAAGCTGATTCGGCGGGATGCGGCCCGCAGCGGGCCGCAGGCAGCAACCGGAAAAAAGCAGTCGGAGTTTTAAAGCCATGCCAGCCACAACTGATAAAATTCCAGATAAGATTCCGTTCAACGTCTATGCCATGCTCATTATCCTGACCTTCATCTTCACCGGTGCGGCGACGTGGATGCTGGGCGACGATCTGGCCAAGACGTGGCACTACTTCGACAAGAAGGAAGAATGGCAGGACCGCGCCGTTCACATCACCACGATCAACAAGGATCCGGAAAAGTATCCTGAGAATTTCGAACTGACCGAGACCGACAAGAAGGAATGGGAAAAGGTTGTCAAGAGCCTCTACCCGAAGGAAACGATCGACTTTCCTGAGAAAGATTACGAGTGGCCGGCCGGTTACGACCCGCTGCAGTACTCGATCCAGCGCGACGGCGACAATCTGACCGCCTCGAAGGACCGCCCGGACCAGGAAAAGCAGATGAAGGCGTTGTTGGCTGGAGATCACAGTCCCGCAGCTGCGCCGGCCGCCGTGACGCCCGAAGCGCCGAAGACCGATGCGCCGAAGACCGACGCCCCCAAGGCTGACGCCCCGAAGGACGCTCCCAAGGCCGACGCGCCGAAGGAAGCACCCAAGGCCGACGAAGCTCCGAAAGACAAGTAAGCCTGATCTGTTTGTTGAACGAACGAAAAAACCGGCAGCGATGCCGGTTTTTTCGTGCCTGAACGACGCGTAGCAGGGGCCTTTGAAATTCTGAACGATGAAAGATGAATGCTGAACCCGAGAGCGGGAGATCGGCGTTCCCGTCTTAGTCGCCCAAACCCGCGAGGAGCCGGGCCACCCGCAGCAGTTCCCGTGAGAATGCGTGTCTGGGCGACTCGCGGAAGCACTTCGAGCCGCCCGGACTTTTTGCAACAACTACTCAACGCACAACGAACATTCCGTGCACGAGCTTGTCGATGAACTCGTCGTTGCGGACCGCTTCGCGGATCTGCCGCTTGAAACGGTCGCGCGACAACTTCAGCCGGTAGCCATTCCCCGGTGTGTACGTCAGCGTACCGGAGAACGAACCGAACTCCCTT
>JBBRPR010000087.1:0-30221 GCA_038227875.1 Planctomycetota bacterium | reverse complement strand
GACAGGACTGAGGACTGAGGACTGAGGACTGAGGACTGAGGACTGAGGACTGAGGACTGAGGACTGAGGACTGAGGACTGAGGACTGAGGACTGAGGACTGAGGACTGAGGACTGAGGACTGAGGAACAAAAACTCCCCGCTTACGCGGGGAGTTTTTGTTTGTCCGACTTAGAGAGCGAAGCGACGCGCGGTAACCTCAGCCCTCAGTCCTTTCCGTTAATGTCCGTCCGTCTTGCCCTTGGGCACAGTGATTTCCTTCACCGGGCCGACTTTAAAGCGCGGGTGTTCGGTCAGGAGTTTGTACTCGTTGCTTTCGCGGTCCAGCCAGCGGGAGTCGTTGCGGTGGAATTGGACGGCGTAGGCCACGCGCGGCTCGGGCGTCACGTTCTGGCCGGAACCGTGGACTGTCAGGCGTGTGAACGCGACGCAGTCGCCGGGTTCCATTTCGATGTTCACGAATTTCGGCGGCTCGTTTTCCACTGCGCGGTGGCCGTCGCCGTCGGGGGACTGCACGGACGTCAGCGTGCCATTAAGGTGCGAGCGGGGGACGATCTGCAGGCAGCCGTTTTCAGGGCGCATCGGTGTGAGCGCGCACCAGAGGTTGCAGGCGGGGCCATCGTGGCGCGTGTACTGGTTGTCCTGGTGGAAGTGGAAGCGCCCGCCTCCACCGCCGCTCTTCACCGCTGTAAACGGCAGGTAGAGCGAGCCCGGGCCGCCCATCAATTGTGAGGCGAGCGATTTGAGGTTGGGGTTGTTGACGAAGGCGTCGAGATCGCTGCCTTCCAGGTACTCGCCGGTCTGCTTGAGCTTGGTCATGGGCAGGCCGATCAGGTCCATAATGCCGAGCACTTCGCGCTTGAGCGACGCGGCGGCGTCGGCGGGAATCAGGCCGCGAATCAGCAGATAGCCTTCCTCGTTGTAAAACTTGATCTGCTCGGGCGTCAAGGTCGTCGCGGTCACAATGGCGTCGGGATTGATTCGGGCGGTCTGCATTTTAACTGTTCTCCTTGCAGTATGTGATTGGCGAAGTGTGGCGTACTGGAAAGAGATCGTAGCTCGTATCGCTGGATTAAAATGGACGCGATGACCGTTGTTTTGTACTATGTGATCACCATGCAAGACCTCGTCTTCCTGCATAGCGCTCGCGATCCGCACTGTATGGCAGTGATGGACAAGCATTTCGATGGCTACTTCACGCTGCAGTACATGTCGGCCGGCGCGGTGGAAGTCAGCTATGGATCGGAGGTCCATCGTTTGTCCGGCCGCTGGTTCTGGCCGCACTTTCCGGGCCCGCGCATCACGCTGCACGCGGCGCCGGGTTGCGATTTCTGGCAACACCGTTACCTCGCATTCAAAGGTCCGCTGGCGGGAAAGTGGGCGGCGGACGGATTGTTGCTGCAAGCGCCGCAGCCCACGCCTGGCGGGCGGAGTTTCGACAAGCCCTTCGATGAGCTGTTGGAACTGATCCAGCGCCGCGACCCTCATTCCTGGGGGCACCGACGCGCCACCAATCAGCTCGAACGGATCCTGCTGGAATTAGCCGAAGCGCGAACGCAGGAACGCAAGGGCGATCCGTGGCTGGAGCGGATTCTGGAATTGTTCGCCGCGCAGCCCGAGGCCGCGTTCGACTACACGCGGCTGGCCGCGCAGTCGGGCATGGCGTTGAGCACCCTGCGTCGGCGTTTTCGCGAAGCGTCGGGCATGGCGCTGCACACTTATGCGCTGCAATGCCGTACCGCCGCCGCGCGCAAGCTGCTGGGCGAATCGGATTTGTCGATCAAGGAGATCGCTGACAAGCTGGGCTACGCCGACGTCTATTTTTTCTCCCGCCAGTTCCGCAAGAACACCGGCGTGCCCCCGGCGCAGTATCGGAAAAGCAGGCTATGAATTAAATGCGGAACGACGAATTCACTGCCCGCGCGTGTCCATCTCTGACAACTGGGCTTAGCGTCAGCGCATTCGCGCGCGATGTTGCGCCAGCGACCAAACGGCGTTGGAGCGCAACTTCAGGTTGCTCGACGTGGCGGCGATATGCGTCAGCGCGGTGATCGCGCGCGGGTCGGCATGGTCAGGGAGCGCCTGGTTGCCGAGCATGTGTGCGGCGACCTGGCGGACTTTGATGCTGGGATCGTGGTTGAGTGTGTCGATCAGGAGGGCGACGACATCGAAATCCAAGGGTGTGCGTTTACAGCGCTGGCAGCCAAGGGCATGGACAGCCAGTCGACGGACCCCTGCGTCGGTGTCGTGAAGCGCACCGACGAGGGCTCCGAGACTGCGCGCATCGGCGTTATGATCCAGCAACGCCGCGCAGAATTTTCGTACCCTACGGCCCTTTTTATCGGAGCCGTCCGGGCGTGACAGACCCACAACGATGTCATCCATCGCCAGCGGACCTGCCCGGTCCAATTCATCGTACGCGGCCGCCCACGTCGCCTTATCGGCGAGCGCGGCGACCTGTAGCACAAACTTGCCAGTCCGTCCCGCCGTCACCACTTTACTCTCCTTCGCAAGCGAGCCGAAGGAAGAGTACCTTGCTACCGGGGGAGGTTGTCAAGCCGGGCGTACGAAATTCTTTGGATGAACTGCTACGACTACTTCTTCTTCTTGGCGGCCTTCTTCTTCGCAGCCGGTTTCGCCTTGCTCTTTGCTTTCTTCGCCATCGCGGTTCGCTCCTTTGCCGCTTGCGCGGACTTAGTGGGTTTTACTGCCGACTTCACCTTCACCTTCACGGACACGCTGGTTGAAGCTTTCGTTTTTATTATCGGCTGTGACCGCCCTGTTACAGCAGCACTATTTGCCACGGGCCCAAGCCCGGTCATCACGCCTTCCGTATTCAGTGGGAATTCTTCCAGAAGAGTATACAGGTCTTTCACAGAAACTTCATCTACACGTGCGAGCATTTCTTCAGTGGTGAGCAATTCGCGCCGCACCGCCCACTGATGCATCAACTGGCGGAAACGGTCGAACGGCGTCTCCGCGCTGAAGACCAGCGACGTCCGCGCGCGGTTTTTTGCGCGCTGCAACTCGTCGGCCTTGATTCCGTCTTTCAATCGCGCGGACTCTTTGCGCAGCAGCGCGGTTACCTGACCCGCCTTCGCCGGATCGCACGAAGCGCTCACGGCCATCAAGCCTGTGTCGCTGAAACCCCAGTACCCGCCGCCAGCTTCCTCTGCCAGGCCGGTGTGGCGCAGCGACCAGTAGAGGCGCGAGTTGCGATCGTCGCCGAGCACGGCGCCGAGCAGCGACGCGGCCACGCTGCGGCGGTCGCTGAGCGGCAGACTCGGCCACATGATGACGATGTGTTCGCGCGCAACGTCCTTGCGTTCGATGATCTTTTTGCCCGGATGAAAACCCGGTGTCGGTGTGAGACTGCCGGCCCGCGGACCGGTGCGGCCGCCCCAGAGTTCCTCGACCTGCCCCATGAATTTCTGTTCGTCGACGTTGCCGCAGGCGAAGAGCACGATATTCGACGGCACGTAACGCGCGTTGAAGTAGCCGTGCATCTGATCGCGCGTCAGCGCGCCGATCGACTTGGGCGTGCCGAGAATATTGCTGCTCAGGCGGTGTCCCGCGAACGCCAGCCGCATCGCTTCCTCGAAGACGACGTGGTCGGGCATGTCCTGGTAGCGGGCGATCTCTTCGAGAATGACTTTCTTCTCGGTGGTGAATTCGTCTTCGGGGAGTTTCGAGGCGAGCATGTCGCTGAGCAGTTCCAGCGCGTGCGGGACTTCTTCGTTGAGCACCCAGGCGTAGTAGCAGGTTTCTTCCCAGCTGGTGAAGGCGTTGTAGCGCGCGCCCATCTGGTCGAATTCGCGGTTGATCTCCTGCCAGCCGCGCTTCTGCGTGCCCTTGAACATCATGTGTTCGAGAAAATGGGAGACGCCGTCGAGTTTGGCGTCTTCATTGCGCGCGCCGGTCTTGACGAAAAACCCCACCGCCGTCGACACCGCCTGCGGCATGAACTCAATGACTGTCGTCAGGCCGTTGTCGAATTGGTGTACGCTGAAGTTCTTCATGAAGACGATTTTTTTCCGCGGGAAATAGAGGCGGCAGGAAACGCTTCCTGCCGCCGTCGGGCCTTTAGTCGAGTTTCTTCAATGCGTCCTGTACCGCATGCATGTCGCGGGCTTCCGGCGTGTTCGACTGGACCTGGACGAAGGCAACCTTGCCGGTCTTGTCGACGATCACCGTGGCGCGTTCGCTGATCACGGGAACTTTCGGATGAACGAGGCCATACTGCGCCGTGACTTTCAGGTCCATGTCGGCGAGCAGGTCGTGGCCGATCTTGCGTTCCGACTTGAACGCCTTGTGGCTCCATTCGCTGTCGCGGCTGATGCCGACGACCACGCGGTTGGCGCCGTAGAGGCTCTTGTCGTTGCTGATCGTGCAGTTTTCTTTTTCGCAGGTGGGGCTCCAGTCGAGCGGATACCAGAGCAGGACGACGTTCTTGCCCTTCTGTTCGGAGAGCTTGAATTCCTTTTTGTCCTGATCCTTAAGTGTGAAATCGGGCGCAACATCGCCAACCTTAATGGCCATTTGTGTGTTCTCCATCCAGAGTTCGTGTGTATCCACGCTAGTTCGTACACGATTTGTTAAAACGTGGATAGGAAAAAGTTTGCCAAGTGTGTTTGTGGGGTCAAGCGGAACGGACAAACGACACGCGATGAACGATGATGGATGATTGATGAACGTCAGAGCGCCGGGCGCGATTCCGCGTTATATTAGAGGGGCGATTTGAGTGCGCGGATCTGCTTTGCGCAAACGGGAGAGGCCATGAGCACGGTTCTGGTTACGGGTGGCGCGGGATTCATTGGCTCGCATCTGGTCGATGCGCTGCTGGATGAAGGGCACTCCGTCCGCATCGTCGACAATCTCTCAACGGGATTTCAGCGCAATATCGACCGCTTAAACGGCCGCGCACAGTTTATTAAAGGTGATCTGGCCGAAGCAGCAGTAGCTCGTGAATCGTGCCGCGACATCGAGTTCGTTTTCCACCAGGCGGCGCTGCCCAGCGTACCGCGCTCGCTGAAGGATCCGCTGGCGACGCAGCGTTCCGGCGAAGTCGCGACATTGACGCTGCTGGAAGCGTGCGCGCAATTCGGCATCAAGCGCGTGATGTTCTCGAGTTCCTCCAGTGCGTACGGCGGCACAACCGGCCTGCCGAAAGTGGAGACGATGACGCCCGCGCCGCTGAGCCCGTATGCGGCGAGCAAAGTGGGGTGCGAAAATTACATTGCGGCGTACGCGCATTGCCGCGGCATCGACGCCATTGCGTTTCGCTACTTCAATGTGTTCGGCCCGCGCCAGGATCCGAACAGTCCGTATTCGGCGGTGATCTCCGTCTTTCTCTCGCGCATGCGAAAAGGTGAAGCGCCGCACATCAATGGCGACGGCGAGCACAGCCGCGACTTCACCTTCGTCGACAATGTCGTTCACGCCAATCTGCTGGCGATGAAAGCGTCCGGGCCGCTCAAGGGGCGCGTCTGCAACGTCGGCTGCGGTGAGCGCATCACCATCAAGGACCTGGTGGCCGCGCTCAACGCGGCGCTCGGAACTTCCATCGAACCCACCTACGGTCCCGCGCGTAGTGGAGATGCCCTGCATTCGCAGGCGGATATTACCCGCGCGCGCGAATTGCTTGGTTATCAGCCGCAGGTGCGTTTTGCCGACGGCATCCAGCGATTGGTCAACAGCACCGAATCGTGATAAAGTGCCGCGATCGTTTTGAACCGGGAGATTTGCATGCGCTGGACTGGGTACGATAAGGCCTCGCTTTCCGTCGGCATCGTGGGCATGGGCTACGTGGGCCTGCCACTGGCGATTCAGTTCGCCAAGGCCGGATGCGTGGTGACCGGCTTCGACATCGATCCGAAAAAAACCGATGCGATCAACGCCGGGCAGTCGTACATCAAGCATGTCTCAGCCGACGCGATCGGCGAGCTGGTGCGCGCCAAGAAATTCCGCGCGACCACCGACTTCGCGGACGTCGCCAAACAGGACTCGATGATCATCTGCGTGCCCACGCCGCTCAACGAGTACCGGGAACCGGACATGTCGTACGTGCTCGGCACCGGCCGCTCGATCGCGCCGCACCTCCGCGCGGGGCAGTTGGTCAGCTTGGAATCGACGACGTATCCCGGCACTACGGAAGACGACCTGCGCCCGATCCTCGAACAGGGTTCCGGCCTGAAAGCCGGCGTCGATTTCCATCTCGCGTTCTCGCCGGAGCGCGAAGATCCGGGCAACAAAGAATTCCAGACGCGCGACATTCCCAAAATCGTCGGCGGTATGACCGATGCCTGCCGCGATGCCGCGCAGTTCCTCTACATGAAAGCCGTGAAACGAGTCGTGCCGGTCTCCGGTACACGCACGGCCGAAGCGGCGAAGCTGGTCGAGAATATTTTCCGTTGCGTCAACATCGCGATGGTCAATGAGCTGAAAGTCGTCTTCGACAGCATGGGCATCGACATCTGGGAAGTGATCGAAGCGGCGAAGACCAAACCCTTCGGCTACATGCCCTTCTATCCCGGACCGGGACTGGGCGGGCACTGCATTCCGATCGATCCGTTTTACCTGACGTGGAAAGCGCGCGAATTCAAGGTGCAGACGAAGTTCATCGAACTGGCCGGCGAAATCAACACCGCCATGCCGCGCTACGTGATCACGCGCTTGATGGAAGCGCTCTCCGACCGGGGCAAGCCCTTAAAAGGTGCGAAGATCATGATCCTGGGCCTGGCGTATAAGAAAAACGTCGACGACCCGCGCGAATCGCCCTCGTTTGAGCTCTGGGAATTGCTGAAAGAACGCGGCGCGGTGGTCTCGTTCCACGATCCTTTCGTGCCGATCGCGCCACACATGCGCCACCATCCGGAAGTCGCCGGCACGCCGTCGGTGGCGCTCAATGCGCAGACGCTCAGCGCCGTCGACGCGGTGTTGATCTCTACCAATCACGACGGCATCGATTACACGGCGCTTGTGAAGCAGTCGGCGCTGGTGATCGACACGCGCAACGCCTGCGTCAACGTGCCGGCGGAAATCAAGGGCGATAAAGTCGTCAAAGCATGATGAGGGGCGCACCGCAGTGGGCGTAAGGCACGGCTGAGCGACAGTCTTCGCTACGCTGAGACTTTTGCGCATCCGTGGCACTACAGCATTGTTCGCTCTTTCTTTGTTTTCCTGTGACGGGATGAATTTCGCGACGGTTCGGATAAACGCGATGGAAAACCGCTCCGCCACATCCTCGGTCGCAGATACGGCAGCTCCCGCCGAACCAACAGTCGTCCCTGCTGCGAAATCGGGTCGCGTTAGGGTCCACTCTACATATATAGAGCTGTCCAGCCGCCGCAGTCGGGTCGGCGGGTTGCGCTTGTCGTTGCGCACGCTTCTTCTTGCCGTGCTTGCGGTCGGCAGCGCGATGGGGCTGTATTGGAATTATGCGCCGTGGGCTGAGCACGGCGGTGTCACGTATTCTGGGTCGGGACTTTTCCCGTCGATGGGTGAGTATTCGGCCGACAATCGGTACCTCGCGCTGGCGTACAGCGACAAGAGCGTTCGCATTTTTGAGGCTCAATCCGGGACACTGCTGCTGACGCTGCAGGCGCAGCGCGCGGCCATTGAGCAGATCCATTTTTCGCCCGACGGCAAACGCCTGCTGACCTCCACGGCCGACGACACTGTCAGCGTCTTCGACGCCGCCAACGGCAACTTGCTGCTCGAGATGAAAGACCTGACGCTGCTCGGCGGATTCTCGCCGGATTCGCTGAGCGTCCTGGTGCGCACGACGCGGACGACGCGCAATGCCAGGGGTTCGCAGGAATACCACGAAAGTCCGCTCGTCAGCGTCTTCGATGTTTCCACGGCGCTCTACCGCCCCATTCCCAACAGCGAACGCGCGAGCCTCGCGTCGTTCTCCGCCAGCGGCCGGAAAGTCGTGATCGCTCAACGCGACGGCACGCTGCGGATGATCGATCTCGACGGCCGGATTCTCTCCGATGAACTCGGCGAGAGCTTCGTCGGCAATTCGCCGGACGGTCTTTCGATGCTCGCCGGGATGCTCAACGGACAGGGCGCGAGCATCATCGACGTGACCAGCGGAAAAATCGTGCGCACGCTGGCCGGGCACACGGGCCGGATTTACTCCGCGCGTTATTCTCCCAATGGACAGAGCGTGGTCACCAGCGGTTCCGACGGCAAGGTGCGCGTGTGGGACGCGTCGACCGGCGAGCTCAACGCCACACTCGACTGCGGCCCAAAAATTCTCGCGCGCCCCGGCGTCACGTTCGTCGACAACACGCACGTCCTCATCCCGCAGACCAACGGCACCGCGACCGTCTGGATCAAACGCCGCCCGGAATACCAGGCCGGTATGGTGATGCTGCCGGAACTGTGGGCGCTGATTCTATTCTTCGCAGCGACGCTGTGGAGCGTCGCGAAGGATCAGGGCGAGCGCCGGAGTGGCCGAATCGCCCTGGCGAACTAACGGCTTTAATCTCGCGCAAAGACGCAAAGAACGGCGGGAATCGGGATTCGGCACTCGGGATTCGCCGAAAGCGGAGTGCGAAGATTCCCGAATCCCCATTTCCGCTGTTGCCGTTCTTGGCGTCATTGCGACTTTGCGCGAGGCAAAAAACTCACTCTCTCGCGCAGTGGAACTGCAGGCCCGGGATCGGCTTTCCGTCCTTGTCGCCGATGCGCGCGCAGAAGCCCCAGCCGCCAGTGCTCTGGTCGATCCGCAGAACGAGTGAATGCGCGCCGGCGCTGAGCTTGATCGGGACTTTGTCCTGATCGACCGTCACGCCGCGCGCGGCCGGGTTGCGGTGGATTTCTTTGCCGTCGAGCCACGCGGTGACGCCATCGTCGGAGCCGATCAGGAGCAGGCCTTCGACGTCCTTCTCAACGTTCACGGTCGCGGCGGCGTAGACGTAAACTTCCAGGTTCGGCTTGAGCAGCGCAGCGAGATCGATGATGCCCGGCTCGCTTCCTTTAAAGGGGCGCGTCCACTCCAGCGCGGTGGCGTCGGTGAACTTCGCGCTGAAATCCGGCGCGGTCTTGCCCTCTTTCGGGCCGACGTTCTCCCACGCGCCGATCTTCTGATCTTTGAATGGGCCGAGGAGCAGCCAATCCTTGAAGAGCTGCAGCGTGGCCTCATACGGGGCGATGCCTTCGAGCAGGCGCTTGGCTTCCGGCGTGCCGGCTTTGAAGAGCGCT
This sequence comes from Planctomycetota bacterium, assembly GCA_038227875.1. Lineage (GTDB taxonomy): Bacteria > Planctomycetota > SZUA-567 > H5-PLA8 > H5-PLA8 > JBBRPR01. Next base: position 21,013 of record JBBRPR010000087.1, on the reverse strand, counting down.
TTGGTTTCGGTGAGGAACTGCTCGGACGTCGCGCCTTTAATCTTGGAAAGATAGCAGGCCGCCAGCGTTTTGAATGGCGCAGTGATTTGCCCGGGATCGTTCTGCGTTTTCACCAGCTCCGCGAAGCCGGCGAACGCGGCGGCCTTGTCGTCATCGGTCCACGCTTCCTTGCGGCCCCGCTGTTCGACTTCGAAATAACTCTTGAACGCGGCCGCACGCGGGTTGGCGAGAATAGTGGTCAGCCACGCGCTGTAGTCGGCGTCGGCCTTCTGCGCTTTGGCGAGGGTGACGGCGCGGCCGTTCCAGCGTTCCACGTACATGCGCGGCGGCGCGGTGGAGATCATGTCGGTGAACGAAGCGGTAAGCGCCTTTACGTCCTTGGCGGTCTGGGCGAGGTCCATCAAATGTCCGGCGGCGTAGCGCGCGAAGACGCGAGCGGCTTCGTGCTTTCGCGCCTCGTCGGAAAGTCCATTCCAGAGTTTCACGGCATCGGCGCAGCGGTCGGCTTTGATCAATTCTTCGATCGCGATTGCGGCGTCTGCTCCTGTTAATGCCGCGGGATCGGGCAACTTCTCCAGCAGCGGTGGAATCGCGGCAGGCTTGTTCGTCCAGCGCGCGGTGCGCAGATCGGTCGCCCACGGCAGCGACTTTTCATCGCCTACCTTTGCGGCAGCGCCTTCGGGGAGAATGGATTTGCGGACGGCGTCGGTGAGTTCCGTGCGCTTCGCGGGTTGGTCGCGCAGGCCGAACTGCGGATCGCCGACGAGCATCAGGCGCCACGGGTAAAAGCGGCTCTGCGCGGTGCGCTGGCGGAAGGCCGCGGCCAGCGGCACGCCGCGGGTGATGCGTGGCGCGACGTAATTGAGTGGGTTGAAGGCGTCGAGCAGCGGTTCGGCCGACGAGCCGAAATACCAGAACGCGCCGCCCCAGACGGCACGGTGAGCGATGGTGTCGAAGGCGTAGAGTTCCGCTGCCGAGCCCGAATGGACGATGTTCACGGCGCACGGCACGCCAATCAGGAAATCGTCGGTGGTGCCGTCGCCACCGGCCACCGACCAATGGTCGGGCCAGCCGGAGGAATTGATGCAGACCAGCCCGTCGCGGTTCCACGGAATTTCATGCGCGCGGAACGTGTCCAGGTTCGCGCCTTCGTCGTGAAGATGGACGACCTTCATACGTTCCTTGAGCAGCGACTCGGCAAGATTCATGTTGTACTGGCCCCATTCGTTGTGGGGATTGGTGCCGTAGGTGTTGAAGAGGAACGCCGACTCCGGCTGCAGGAAAAGCGAGCACATGGCCTGGTACGAACTGCGCGCGTTGGCACCCATCAGGCGTCCGCAGACGGCGATGCGCGAGGAATCTTCCGCGCGGCCGAGCAGATCCTCCGTCGCGTAGGTGCCGCCCCAATCGTCGGCGTCGCCCATGTAGCGGTAGGGATATTTCCCCGCGAGCGTCACATACGCCCAGTGGTCGTTGAATGGCAAGCCCCAGCGCTTCAGACCATCGCGGACTTTGTCGCCCAATTCCAGAGCGCGCTTGAGATCGAGGTAATGTTCTTCGCTGCCGATGTGGCCTTCGTTGCCGACGGTTGGCCGCGCCAGAATTTCCAGACCCTGGAAACGCCCCGCCGCGAGCGCCAGAGCGCCGGCCATCTCGCCGGATTCGCCGTCGCCGAAGACGACGCCGAGGGGCTTCGAAGCAATCGCGGTAAGTCGTGCGCGGAGATCATCGTCGGATGGAGTCGCGGCGACTTTCGCTTTCTCAGCGCCTGGCGTCCAACTGGAGAGGATCGTGCGGCGCAGATCGGCAATCGGTGGAAGCGAATTCTTCGCGCCCGGCGGTAGCAGGATGACGTCCGCGGGTTTGAAGGCAGCGATGAATTTCGGCGCGTAGAGATCGTCCTGGAAGAGCACCGGGAAAAATTCCGTGTCGGTCCAGAGCGCGATGGCTTTCGCATACGATTCAAAATCCGGTGCGAGGACCACGACATTCAATACCGTGCGGCTGGCCCACTTGGTCTGATTGGGCGACGACGCCGGATCCACGAGCGCGCGCATGTTGCGGACGTTGCGGTAGAACGAGTTCGACTCGCCATCCTTCGTCGCGGTCTCGATGAGCTTCCAGAGCTTCTCGGATTCCTCGGGTTTGCCTTCGGTGAAATACAGGTCGGCCTGGTCCATGTAGATGTCTGCCGCATAGCGGCCCAGGCCGATCTCCTTCTGCACCCGCTCGGCCAGCTCCACTCGCTCGGTTTGGAGCTGCAGCATCCAGATCGGGTACATCAGATAGCCGGCGACCTGGAGGAATTCGTCCTGCTTCATCGGACGCTTAAGCAGTTCGTGGAGGATTTCGACGCAGCGCTTCTCGCTTTTCTCATCGCGGCCGAGTTTGTTGAAGAGCTCGCCCATTTCGCTGAGTTTGGCGGAGAGCGATTCGGGATGTTCCTTCGCGGACTTCTTGGTCAGTTCGTCGGCGGATTTGTGAAAGGCACCGGCGTCCTTCTTGGCCAGTGGCGCCAGCGCGCCGAGGCGCTCCTTCGCGGCCTTCACTGCATCGGCAGAATCGGGAGTCTTGGCGAGCGCGTCGAGTGCTTCCTGCGCGACGGACAATGCTTTTTTCGTTTCATCGGAAAGTGCGGCGATCCGCGCCGACTTTTTCAGCGCCACGTTGATTTTCCGCGCGTCCGGCTTTTCGGCTTTCTGAAATGCTTCGCAGGTCTTGGCGAGGGCGGCCAGTTGGCCCGAAAGACTGTGCGCGGCCTGGATTTCCAGCGCCGCGGATTCAATGGCGTCGTCGGCTTCCGTGTTGGTCTTGTTGAGCAGGTTGATTCCCGCCAACGCGCGCTGCAGCGGCAGCGCTTCGTCGGCGCGTCCGAGTCCCCGCAGAATTTGTATTGTGTCCTTGAAGCGCGAGCTGTCGATCGAGGGCTGCGCGTTGCCCTTCGCGAGTTCCGCGATGGCTTCCGCGAGCAGGTCGTCGGCGGAGACGGGATGCGCGAGGACCTTGTCGAGCAGCTCGTGCATGCGGCTGCGGAATTCCGGTACGCCTTCCTGGCGGATCGTTTCCCCTTTGGAGGTGAGAAAGAGCAACCCGCCCTTGGGCGCGTCGAGTTCCTTCAGCGACTCATCGCCATGCCAGACGATCGCGCATTCGAATTTGCTCAATGCCTCCTGAAAGGACGCGTCTTCCGTGAGCCAGTGACCGCAGTCCAGCGAGCCCAAGTCTTTGAAATTGCGGATGAGGATCAGTACTGGTTTGCCGCTCTGCTGAGCTTTTTTCAAGGCAGCAGTGGCGTCTTTTTCGAACGATTGTTCGGCGGCATCCAGGTTCATAAACACGGCGCAACCGAGTAGAAAAATTGTGGGAAAAAATCGAAGCATGGAATGACTCCAGAAGGCGTTGGGTGTGTTACTATCGTGGCAAAGATTTGGGCGGAAGTCTAATTCAGGAATCCGGGAATCGGCATGGGTTACTTGTTAGGTCCAAACGACGATCCGGGCCGAAAATGGCGGCGCATCGCGCGCGTAGGCGCGGTGGCGTGCACGCTGGCAACGGTGCTGCCGTTTGAGCACACTCAATCGTTGTGGCATGCCGCACGCGAAATCGTGGAGTTGGCGTTGGGTCAAGTTGAGGGCCGCAGGAACGGCCCCGAATTCCTGTTTATCGTTGCCTTCTGCTGCCTGGCCCTACCGGTGTTTCTGGGCGGGCCCGTCTACCTCCTGGTATGCAGCGCCGCATCCATTCATACTTCTTACTGGCGTGTGATGAATAGATTTCTAATTCTTGCGCTGTGGGCGGGGACGGCTCTGACGCCGTACATCGCGGTCTTCAGAAACCTGCCCGAGCGCAACCGCGCCACGGAGACACCGCTCGCCATTGCGATCAGCCTGTTGTCGCTCTACCTGCTGGTGTGCGGCATGAGCTACCTCGCCAGCCGTAAAGTCAGGGATACTTCACTCTACATCTTCAGCATCGGCACAATTCCCGCGGCGTTATTGCTGTTGGCGTGGGTGTGCCTCGGCAGCGTGTTGATCTTCAAGCCCGGCGCGGACCTTACGATTGTCATCGACATTTTTTTGGGTCTGTCCGGTTCGCTGGCGTTGCTGGTCGGCTGGCTGAAGTGGTGGGGTGCGGTGAAGGATAAATGTGCGGTGGAAGCCGCGATTGCAAAGGATCGCGAGACCGCCGTCTCCCAAGAAAAACTCCACGCCTGAGCGGGGAGTTTTCTTCCAGTTTCATTTCTGACGATCGGCTTTAGCGGAAGCCGGTGAACGGAACAAGCACCGCCGAACCTTCGCCCGTGAACTGAATCGTATCGGTCGTGAGGTTCAGCCCCAGCAGCAGCGTCTGCGCCTTTCCAGCCGACGCGGGCAGCACGCCGGTTTTTGTGGAGGGCAGCGCCAGCGTCTGGATCGTGCCAAACTTGCGCGAGGTATTGATGGCCACCGAGCGCAGGTTGGCCGTGCCGCGCGAGCGTCCGCGGAAGAGCGGTACGGCTTCCGTGAAGCCCTGGCCGATGTTCACGGTCGCCTGCTGCGGCGTGCCGAACGTCTGCGAGGTGTTGCCGCGGACGTGCGAGAGCAGGAAGCCGATCTTGAAGGCCGTGGAGCTGTTGCCGAAGTCCTTGGCTTTCACGCTATAGATCTGGAACAGGCCGCCGAGCTGAATGTCGTGGCCGAGCGTATAGCGCAACTGCGCGCGCGAACCACGGCTGCGGACCGAGAAGCCGATCGCTTCGGTGCCGAGGAAATCGTCGCCGAGCCCGACCTGCAGAATCGCCGTCTGATTGCTTCCCGACGGGAACGTGTCGAAGAGTTTGCTGAAGTCGGAATTGCGGATCTGCAGGCGCAGCAATGCGCGCGGGGCATTGAGCGTGACATTGATGTTGCCGCGCGGAGAGCGGCCGCGGCTGTCGAGCGTGGTCTTAAATGTCTGGCTGCCCAGGCGAATGGTCATGGTCTTGCCGGAGAACGCCGCGTTGCTCAGGCCATCGGCGTTGAGGAAGCCCTTGAACGAGAAGCTGTCGCGCGAGCGGCCGCCGATTGCAATCGAGGCGCTCTGGGTGGCGAGCACGGACTGAATACTTCCGGTCGCCAAAACCGGGATCGTAAAGGTCTGGTCGGCAGCGGTCTGCGTGCGGTTGAGAGCGTGCGTGCCGCCCTTGATCGCCTGCGCGGTGAAGCGCACGGTTCCCGAAACGAGGGGCCGGCCAGCGAGCGTGCCATCGGCAAACAGGCGCAGGCCCGCGGTTTCAAGATTCGAAACGGCCGAGCCGTTGATCTGCACCGATCCGGAGACGACGCTGAAGACGGTGTTGGTGGTATCGCCGCCGAGTACTTCGATGTTCGTGCCGTAATCCTGTCCGACGCGTGCCTGTGGCAGGGCGTCGATCGAGAAGTGCAGCGTGGCGGAGGTGGGTTTGACAAAGAAAAGTCCAGTGCGGGTCAGGCCGGCGGCGTCGAGCACCACGGCGCTGAAAGGAACCGCACCCGTACCGGTGAGAGTTGCGTTGCCGGTCACATGTCCAGTCGTGGACACCGCGAGGCCCAGCGTTCCCGCAGTGGTTGAGGAAAAGATGTATGGGGTCACGCCGTCGAGCGCTGAAATGTAGCGCGAGACCGACGAGCCGATGACAACGTCGCCGAGGTCGAAGCCCTGAGGATCGGCCGGGGTGTTGCCGCCGGTCGGAAATTGAGGAGAGATACCGGCCGGCGCAAAGGGATTGGAAATATGTAATCCGCTGCCCACGGCGCGCGCTTGCACGCTGAAGGAGCGCGAATCGCCAGACGAAGGCGTCGTGCACAGAGCCCACGAAAACGCCGCGGACGCGGCGGCAAGACCCATGCCGATGGTCCGAATGCGGAACAGAAATTTACCGATGGCGTTCACGAGACGTCCTCCTTAAAAAAATCAATAACCCGGATTCGAGGACGCCGACCAGCGCGTGCCACGAACACAACGATCAGTGTGATTCATCACAACACTCGTTTACTAAATCTTTCGGAACTTCGGGTCATTCCAAATTGCAATTGGCCCGAAATTTCCAGCGGAGTGCTGACAGTAGCAACCCACGCGCCACGCTACTTGACTTCACTGCTTGGCGCGGAAATCATGTGCCTCTGTGCCTGCGGACGTGGCGGAACTGGCAGACGCGCCAGACTTAGGATCTGGTACCGAAAGGTGTAAGGGTTCAACTCCCTTCGTCCGCATTTTGCAAGAAACTACCGGCCGGGATCGTGACCGAAAATGAGTCAGCTCGCGCCGAAAATCGAACAACCAGCAGCGCCGTTAAATCTTCCGCCGTTCATAGAACTTTTTTCAAAACCCGAAGGTGCAGTGGAGTTCGCGGAAGACTGGTACACGTATAACACCACGTCCCATTTCTGGTTTGACTGGCGTTTTCGCGCGGTCAAAAAGCTCCTCGCCGCGGCTCAATTGCCGCTCGATAAAAATCTCGCGGTGCTGGACATCGGCTGCGGCACCGGCATCGTCCGCGAGCAGCTCGAAGGCTACACGGCCTGGACCATCGACGGCACCGACTTGAATCTCGGCGCGCTGGCGCGGATCAAGCCCGGTCGTGGGCGCACATTTTATTACGACATCCTCACGCGCCGGCCGGAACTCAAAGAACGCTACGACGTCGTGGTGCTCTTCGACGTCATCGAGCACCTTCCGACCACGCGCGAATTTCTGCAGGCCGTCGCCTATCACATCAAGCCCGGCGGCGCGTTGCTGATCAACGTGCCGGCGCTGGAATCGCTGCGCAGCGTCTACGACAAGGTCGTCGGCCACTTCCGGCGCTACGACACGACGATGATGCGCACGGAAATCGAAGCCGCCGGACTGACCGTACGCGATATGAGGTACTGGGGATTTTCGATGGTGCCGCTGCTGAAACTGCGGCAGCTCAATCTGCGGCGCAAAGAAAGCACCGGCACGGCGGCCGTTGTAAAGAGCGGCTTTCAGCCGCCTGGAGCGGTGTCGCACGCGGTGCTAAAACTGATCATGCGCGTGGAGTCGGCGATCTTCAGCAGACCGCCGTCGGGCAGTTCGTTGTTGTGCTGGATTGAGCGAAAATAACGGAACCTTGCGGTAAATTACCGGAAGGTTCCACACATACAACAAGTCTACTTCGTATAGTGCTCGATCACCCGCCGCACGGAATTCTCGACTTCGTTCGCGTCCCATTTGACACCAAGCTTTTTACAATGCGCGGCGAGCGCATCGCCGGCGAGCATACCGTAGAGAATTTCGCGCGGCTCCAGTCCCAGGTCGCGCGCTTTTTCGGCCCACTCGCGGCCTTGAACTTTGTGCGTGATCGAGAGCGCAAAGCGGACGGCCAGCAAGCCGTAGTGCTCGCCGTAGTTGAGATCGTTAATGAAATTCTCGTACTGCGCAGCCGTGAGTTCCGGCTTGGAGAGCGGCGCGCGCCAGCCGTCGTGGAAGATCACATCGGCCGCGCCGCTTAAGCCCGCGGCGGCGGCGCTGGCTGGAGCGGGCTCGGCCCCGGCGGCGTGGAATTGCACTTCCATCACGCCAGTTTCGAAATCGAGACGGATCGCCTGGCGCGAGAGATCGGCAGGCGTCGTTTCCGGGCGCAGCACGCGCGCGGTCACACCCCAGCGCGGCGTCACGCCACGGTCCGTGAAGTCAAACCACGACGGCGCACCAAATCCCTGATCGCAATACAACGGCACGACGTCGGAGCGATTGGCGCGCCAGAGTCGGTAGCTGCCGCCGGGACCTGCTTCCATGCCGCTGAGCCGCCACTTCGGCCAGAGCGACGCGCCTTCGCCCCAGTGGTATTCGCTGGTGAGCCAGTTGGGAATCTTCTCGTCGTTTTGATCCAAGCGCGTGCGTTCGAGGCGGAAATGACCGGGCGTGGTGGTCTGCAGTGCGTGGCCATCGGGTCCCATCTTGAGCGGCAGGAGCAATCCCCAACTCGCGACGCGCGATGCGCCGTTGACGGTGCACGCAGCTTCGACGCGCAGCGACGGCACGCCGTCGGCCTGATCGGGACGCAGCCGGAACGTGATCGATGCCGCGCCGGCTTTGGCGGTGCCGATGAACGAACCGTCAGCGGCTTTTCCGAATTTCTGAACTTCCGCCGTCATGCGTTCGATGCTCGATGCCGCGCGCGTGTCCGCGCCTTTAAACGTGGCGAGATCGACGTAGAACGAGATTGGCGCCCTGAGCGGCGATGCGCCGTTGATCGCGACGGCGTCGATGCCGTTGGTGAGCGTCAACTTTGCCGCGCCGATGGTCAGTTCTCCGCCGCCGGTTCCGGGCGTCAGCTTGAGCAGTTCCGCCGCCGCGGGAACTTTTTCCTGAGCCGTCTGCGCACCGCCGGGCTTGTACCAGCTCTCCGGAATTTGCGGATGCGCGGTGCCTTTAGGAGCGACTGCCGGAAAACCCGCGGACTTCGTGGTGCTCACGACGGCCAGTGCATACGCGATATCGCGGGCGGAATTCGGAGAAATGTTGGGCGTGCGGTAACCGGGGTGGCCGGGCCATTCCTTTTCCGGCAGGTCGGCCAGCGAGCTTTTCTGATCCTTGGCCATTTTTTCAAGAATGCCTTCGAGCTTTGATTTCAGCGATTCGTCCTTGGAGAGGCGGTAACCGGCGGCGATGGCGTAGATGAATTCGCCGGGCTTCTCCGATTTTGCGCCGATGTTCGCGACCTCCACAAGCTTCTGCTGAAATTCCTTGTCGCCGGAAATCTCGGCGTACTCGCCCGCTGCATTGAACAAGCCAAACGACGGTCCGTAGCCCATGTCGGCGACGTTCTTGGGCGGAATTTGATGACTGCCGTTAAGCATGTCTTTGCACTTTTCGAGGTACTGCTTGTCGCCGGTGGATTCGTACTTCCAGAGCAGCGCGTTGGCGGCCGAGCCTTCGCCGTCGGAGCCGCCGCTGTTGCCCAGATGGTGGTGAAAGGAGGCGTCGGCGACGATTTCCAGCCCGTCCTTGATCGCGCCGTCGTTGGTGAGGTTGTAGAGAATGCGGTTGCCGACGGGATACGCGCCGCGCAGGCCGTTGTACGGGCAGCCGAAGGGTTGGACGTTGTGGCGGTGGCAATTACCCGTCGCGTTCCACCAGTTTTGCGTGTTTTCGATATGCATGACGGTGTGGACCATGTTGGTGTCGTAGTTGATGCGGTTGAACGCTTCGCCGGCGTCGAAATAACGGCGGTCGAGCGTGCGAAGGAATTCGAGCATCAGCAAGTGACCGTAGCGGCCGCCGCCATCGGCCAGCGCCCAGCCCCAGCGGCCGTAATCATTGTCCCAACGATCGTTGCGGTGCGTCTGCCCGAAGCGGCTCTGAAAAAATCCGTATGTGAGCTTGCCGTACCACTGAAAGAGATCCTGGCTGAAAAGCGTGTAGTTGAGTTCCTTGCGCATCTGCGTGTCGATTGATGCGTAGTCGCCGCTGGTCTGTTCGGGAGCGAAGGCGCCGAGCGCCTCGGTCGACCCGTACCAGTCGGGTGACGCGAGGAGCAGGCTGCGGCTGGCGAGCGCCTTGCTCAGAGCTGCGGCGTCGGCTGCGCCAAAGTAGAGCACGAAGTCGTGAGTCTTGGCCATGCCGCGCGCGGCGTATTTGGCGTAGTACTCCATGTCTTTGGGTTCTTTGGTGTTGCCCGATTCGCCGACGGACCACTCGCGGGCGTAGCGGCGCAGGTCCCATAGACCGGCGGCGCGCGGCCAGAAATCGATCCAGGCCGAGCCGTTCTCCAGGCTCACGCCGCAGGGGCGGTTCTCCCAGCCGGAACGGATCAGCGCGAAGCCGCTCTGCAATGGCGCCCAGCAGAGGCGCGCGGAAGCGTCGACGACTTTGGTGGTATCGCCGCGCTGTTCGAGCGCGACGCCGGGCTCCAGGATCAGCGCTCCGTGCTCGCCGGCGCGGCCGGGAAGTTCGACGCCCCAGTGAGAGATGAAATCGCAGTCCGGTTCGCCGGAGAAGACGAACTGATTCTGCCCCAGTACGACCGGGCAATTTTTGAAGAACGAGACGCGCATGGTAAAGGGCATGCGTCCCGGCGCCTCGCTCTGCTTGACGACGTCCGGCAGCGTCGCGCCCAGATGCGGCAGGAGCACGAAGCCGCGGATGACGACCGTGGCGCGGATCGGTCCGGGCGATTCGACGGTCAGTTCCTTGATCTCAACTTTTCCCAGATCGGAGATGAGGTCGGCGCCGCGCGCCGTGAACGTTCCCGCAGGCAACGCCGACGGTCCGCTGGTGCGCACGGTATCGAGATGCAGGCCCGCGGGCTTGTCGGCGGTGATCAGCGCTTTGCCGTCGAGTGACAATTCGTCGATGAAACCGCCGCCGGATTTTTTGATGCTCGCGGTGACGCCGCCACCGGAGATCTTTGCGTCGCCACCGTCCAGCGTGGCGGCCAGCGCATCGGCGATCGCGGCGCGCTTGACTCCCGGACCGAATTCGAGTTTCAGATTCTGCGCGGCGCCGGGTTCAATCACGGCGTCAACGAAGGCCCATTTCACGCTGCCATCGGGCCAGACGGCCAGGCGCGTAACCTGGCTGGGAATTTCCGCGTCACCGCTGAGGAGCCGGATTTCGTCGACCGATTTCGCCGCGCCCTGCGGAAGGGGAATGCCGCCGCTGAGCGGCAGGACGTCTTTGACGGTGGCGTCGGGAAAATCGGCGCGCAGGGCGACCTGCGCCGCGAAGGCCTGAAGTGGAACGAACGTCAACAGAGCCAGTACCAGTGCCGGTGCGATTTTCATGTCGTCTCTCCCAGTTACCCAGACAGGTATACACTTTTTAATGGACGGCGCAGGAGGGTGTTTGTACCATAACTGTACCTCGGAGAAACGCCGTTGCCTCGCCCGAACCAGCTCTTCCAGCATCTCGTCGCGCAGCTGCGCCAGCATCTTACCGATTCGTTCGGAGCCGGGGAGACAATTCCGTCGACGCGCGCGCTGGCGGCGATGTATGGCGTCGGTACGATGACCGCCCACCGCGCGCTGCGTCAGCTGACGGACGAGCACTTGATCGAGCGGCGCGCGAACGCGAACTGGGTGCGCGCGGAAAGCGGCGCCGGCAAGCGTCCGCGTGAGAAATCCAGCGGGAGCCGCCTGCGCATCGGCATTCTTTCGGCGCTGACGCGAGCGGAATGGAACAAGAACAAATTCTACGCGCTGCTGGCGGCGGAAGCGGCGCGGCGCGGGCTGGAGCTCGTCGAATCACCCAACCCGCACACGGACCGTTCGACACCGTCGCGCAGCCGCGTGGACCTGGCACGCGTGCCGTGGAATCACTTCGACCTGGCGCTGCTGATCGACGTTGAGGATTCCGTGACGCTCTCGGATCGCCGGTTGGCGGAAAAGAAAGTGCTGGTCGTCGACCGCGACGCCACGGTCTATGGACTCAACAGCGTCACATTCGATAACGCCGCCGCGGGGCGGATCGCGGCGCAGCATCTGTTCGATCTTGGCCACCGACGCTTCGCAGTGACCGACGAAGTGAGCGATCCGGGTTGGCCGTCGGAGCAGACGTGGCTGGCGCGGCGGCATGGATTTGAAGCGATGTGCGGGTACCTGGGCGGCTGCATCCGCCCGGAATGGCGGTTGCTGATTCCGCACAAGGGACTGCAGGCGTACCGCTTCGCGCATCTGCGCGCGACGATCGAACAGTGGGCCGCGCTGCCGCGCAAACGGCGGCCGACGGCACTGTTCTCATTCGACGAAACGTTCGCAGGCATCGCCGCCGTGGAAATGGCAAAGCGAAATCTCAGTGTGCCGCGGGACCTGTCGATCGTGACCATCTCGGGTCAATACGGCCCGCCCCCGAAGAGCGGCCAGGATTTCACGCTCGTATGGCTGGACATGCAGGCGCTGGCGCGGCGCATTTTCGACGCCGCCGAAGAGTTTGCAGCAGCAGAGTCGTCACCCACTGATGCGCCGAAGCTCTATCGCTCGCCGGTGCTGCTCGTGCCGGGACGGTCGAGCGCGTCGCCGGAGGCGTGACGCGTCATTCCGCTGGCGCGCCGGTGGGCCAGACGCCGCTGTCGGGGCGATAGAACGTCGGCGAGTCCGGCGACTTCGCGGCGGTGCGGTGGCATTCTTCCAGATGCTTACCGGTGCGGCCCGCCAGCGCCGGGTCGGCCAGCAGGTCTTCCATCGACGCGAGCGTGCGGTTGTCGCGCAAATAGTAGAAGCGGCCCACCGACGGATCGAGATGCACGCGCTTGCCGCGGTATTCGATCACCGTCGTGACATGGCCGGGGATGCTGACGCGCGTGCCGCGGTACAGGCGGCCGGTGTCGTCGCATTTCATTTTTTCGATCAGACCCAGCAGCGCGGCCGCGGAGCAGCAGCATTGCGCGCCGCCAAAGCGGATTACTGACAATGGCCCGAGAGCGGAGACGAGGTCGCTGGGCTTATTGGAATACGTGATCACGGCGGGTTGATGAATGAAAAATGTTGCGCCGAGCAGACGGTCGATGTCGTTGTCGTAGCGCGAATAAATGTAGTCGGCCATGGCTTGGAGCACGCCGGGCTTCATCAGATCGAAGCGGACGGAGCCGTCCGCAGCCTCGAGCGTAAAGTCGCTGGGCGCGCCCTGCGTGGTCGTTTTACGGATGAAGCGCGGCAGGCGGCGGATGATGTAGCGGCGCTTGTTGGCCATGAACTGCGGATCTTCGGGTGTGGGGTTGGGAACGTCCGGGCCTTCGCGGCGGTCATCGATGGGCAGCAGCCAACCCGGCCAGCCGCGGCCAAAATTGTAGCTGCCCTTCCAGAGCGGGATGCGGTCCGCTCCGGTCAGTTCCAGGTTGAGGCTGTTCCAGCGGTAGTCCTCGGGATTGAACGGGAAGATGAACGGGACACGCTGGACGTCACCGGACGCACCGAGTTTCACCGGCTTGGATTCAGAATAAAACGACGGCTCCCCGGCACCACATTCCACGGCTACTTTTAGCGTGAGATCCAGGTCGCGTTTGGCGTGATTGCGCACCAGCAGTTCGCCGCGGTTTTCCCAGAGGCGGATTTCGCCCAGGTCGATCTGCTCAACGGAAATGGGCGGAGTTTGCCGCAGATACAATTGTCCAAACGCCCACGGCGCGTGCGCGCCAAAGTGCGTCTGGTTCCACTGCGTAAATTCACCGGCTCCATCGCGCCGCTGGCGGCCGAGATTGAAGCCCAGCGGGCCGGCGTGGCGCGGATCGACGCCAAGCGTCTCAAACGGAATCGTGAACATCGCGCTCCACCCGGTCTTCGCGATGCGCGCCTGGCCGCTCCACGCGCCGGCGTTGAGCGGTCGTTCGTCCACTTTTCCTTTGTTCTCCCAGCGCTGACTGTCGATGGGGCGTGTGCGCCGGCTGCCGACGCAGGTGCCGTCGGCGGCGATCGCCAATTGCAGGTAGTGGTAGTGATCGTGCGCGGGATCGAGGAACAGTTCGACGCTGTCGGCGAGGTAGTATTGGGTGTGAACTTTTGTCCGCGCGGGAATGCCATCGCATTCGAAATGGACGTAGAGAGCGCGCGCGTCGCACGCGGCCACGGCGCGCGTGGAGGACTCCAATCCGTCCTCGAGACGATCGTGAAAGAATTTTCCGACGACGGGCAGGTCGGCCCAGATCGGGTCGTCGACTCCAGTTGGCGCGTGCTGCAGTTCGGCGGCGATGGCGTGGCGTTCCAGGGGAAAACGCGTAGAGGTTGCGAGCGCGTTCTGAGCGTTGGCGTCAGCGGTGACCAGCGAAAGTAGGGTGGCGTCGTCCATTGGGGTCAGTCTCCGAAAACCGTTTCAAACTGCTTTCAGGTATACCCGACGTGGCGGTCATAGGGTAAAAAGTAACTGTCCCGTAATTGTATCATATCCACGTGAATATATGCACAATTCCAAACCTGGACGGACATATAACACCGATTTGACCCTCGTGCACTTAGTGGCGCGCAATGTGCTTTTAAGCTTTCTCATATGCCCAATCCCCCTGTTTTAGACTGTTTTTGCGACGATGAGCAAACATGAATAAATTTATCAGAAAAAATGTATGATAGCTTTATTTTAATGCTAGGATGCTACACGTAAGATGAGTGAAGGTTAGAAAAACGAGCGATCTGGTGGTTGAGAAAAGGCAAGCGGTGCAAATGACGACATCGATTTTCCGCTCTCGATTATCACGCCGACACCTGTGCGCCCGCACGTATGGTGTAACGCTGATCGAGCTGCTGGTGGTGCTCGCGATCATCGCGATTTTGATCGCACTACTGGCGCCGATGATCGGCTCGATGCGCCGCAAAGCTCAGATCCGCGCCACCGAAACGCTGATCGGTTCGATCACCACGGCGCTCAATCAGTACTACACAGACTTCGACGAATATCCCGCCAGCACCCCTGATTACGCCGCCAACGCAACGACGCCGGCGGGCACCAAGCTGCTGGGACCCGCGCCCGACGCCAACGCGCTCTACTTCTGCTTGAACGGCGCGACGGGTGAAGGTTTCGATCTCAACAAGCACCACTACGGCCCATACCTGAAGGGCGTACCGAAGGAAAATCTGCGCGCGGTCGCCGGCGCCACGATCATCGTCGACGCGTGGGGCCGGCCGCTGGCTTACCTCAACTGCCAGGCGCATCTTCAGGCCGGCGGGGCGGCGACACTCTGCCACAACCGCACGTTCGACATTTATTCGATTGGTCCCGACGGCAAAAAAGATCCGCAGAACGACGACAAGGACAATAACGGCGACGGACGCGTGGACGAAGCCGCCGAACTGGTCGACGACGTGACAAACTGGTGAGACCGATGCTCAACCGCACGCCGATTCTTTCGATTCGCTCGCATCCGCACCGCGGCTTCTCGCTGGTGGAATTGCTGGTGGTGATCGGCATCATCGTGATTCTCGCTAGTCTGCTGCTGGCGGCCATCGGCACCGCGCGCGAGAAGCGCAAGATTGTGCTTGCCGTAACGCAGGTGAAGGAAATCTACGCCGCCGCGCAGATGTACTACGAAGAGCTGCGCAGTTATCCACCGGACACCGGCGCATTCTCCGCTGATGAAACGAGCAATGAGCCGTACGCGCTGCACCGCTACCTCGGCATGCAGGTCGTCGATGAAATGGGCAAGCCGCACGGACCGTTCATGCAGATGAAGCCCGAGTTTCTTCGCGGCCCGGGCAAAACAGTCGCGGGGCAGAATGATGTAATGCTCTTCTGCGATCCCTGGGGCAATCCGTACCAGCTCGACGCCCTGCACATCAAGGTCGATCCGAAAACCGGCGCGGTGACGCGCGTCGGAGAGCCGTACCCCGTGGGCACGCCCGACGCGGAGAAGACCGTCAACGCCAAGGTCTGGTCGTATGGCCCGGACGGCAAGAACAGCATCGGTTCGCTGACGCCCAGCGGGCAAAAAGGATCGGGCGTGGATAGCGACAACATCAATTCGTGGACGAACTGAAATGAACGCGACGACGCACGCAACTTCGATGTGCCCTCCGTGCAGTTTCTTGCCGCGTCGCGGCTTCACGGTGATCGAACTGGTCGTCGTGATCGCGATCATCGGATTCCTGATGGCGATCCTCTCGGTCGTCTTCGTGAACTATACGGCGGCGACGAAAATCAAAAGCACGCACGCGCTGATGCGCAAAATTTCCCTCGCGCTGCAGTCGTACTATTCAAATTGTGGGCGCGTTTACCCGCCGGATTCCGGCTTCGGTTTGAGCCCGACCGCGGGTAACGCGGGTGTGACGTACGACGCAGGCACGCTCTGGCGGTACCTCGGCAAGCCGGTCGTCTACCGCATCAGCGCCACGGATCCGGGCACGACCATCGGGCCGTTGCTGGCGTTCACCGATCGCGAACTGGTGGCCTACAATGATCCGGTGAACGGGTCCAGCTATTTTGTCTGCGACGCGTGGCGCCGGCCGATTGGATACGTCGGCGATCCGCGCCGCGTGATCCACAAGCGCGGCGAATTCGATCTCTACTCCGCCGGCCCCGATGGCAAGACCGCCAGCGACCGGAACGCGACGCCCAACACCGCCTACAACAATGCCGACGACAACGGCGATGGGATCATCGACAACGCGCCGGAGCTCGGCGACGCGCAGTTTAACGGCACGCTCACGACGACTCAGAAGTGTCAGCCCGGCGAACTCGCCGACGACATCAATAATTGGGATGCGACGAATTGAGGCAGCTCATGAAACAGCGAACGTCTGGTTATACGCTGATCGAAATGCTCGTCGTCATGGGCATCATCCTGATTATGTCGGCGATGGCGCTGACGTCGGTCACCGCAATGCTGCGCGGCACGCGCATGGCGCAGGCCATCAGCCTGATTGTGGCGACGGCCGACGAATCGCGCGCGACAGCGGTGACGTTCCGGCGCACCGCGCGCGTGGACCTCACGCGCCTCAATCCGCAGGGCGCCGGCGATCTCAACCGCATCACCGTCGTGGGCCTGACGTCCGACGAAGATTTTGAAAATTACTCAGCCGTGCAGCCTGGCGATCCGGAATTTCCAGACAAGGCGCTGCAGAATGCCTGGATGAGCAACACCGCCAATCCGCGTCAGATCGTTGAAGACAATTCGCACACGCTGCTGGTGCAGGGCAGGGGCGGCACGCCCGGCTACTACTGGAATCCCGGCTTCCGCGTTGCCGCGTCGAACACCGACGACTACGAAGTGATCGTCGAAGCCCGCGTCAAGATCGTGCCCGACGCCAACCGCACGACGCCGCGCACGATCGGGATACTCGGCAGCGTTACCGACAACGGCGCGACGATGGTCGACGCGTACAGCCTCTTCGCGACGATCGAGCCGTCCAGCGCGCTCAACATCGGCACGCGCAATACGCAGAGCACCGTGTCGCTGGGCAAGCTCAGCGGTGCGCTCGCCAGCCTGCCGACGGTGATCGACGCCAACGGCGCGCCGTCGCCGACGTGCTGCATGGCGGAAGGTGTCTGGTACCGCTTCCTGCTCTCGATCAAGCAAGTCACGCCTCCCGGCGCGCCGAGCGGCACCGGGCCGGTGACCTTGGCCGGAAAAATCTGGGCCGATGGCCAGCTGGAACCGGCGTCGTACACCGTCGGACCGGTGACCGACAACGCGCCGCTGCGCAGCGGATTCCTGGGAGTCTTCACCAACAACTGCGATGGCCAGGCCGACGACGCCATGCTCGACGTCCGCAGCATCCGCCTGATTTCCCCGGGGCTGCGCGTCGACACGTTCGAACCGAAGCCGGGCGTTGTCGATCCCAACGGACCGGGGGACTACGTCATCTCCGATCCGGCGGCCAAGCCGACCAGCCCGTACCTCTTCCCGCTGATGTTCCGGCCGGACGGCACCTGCGCGGTGAAGTCGGTGCTGCGCATCAGCGACATGACCACCGGAGACGCCAGTTACGTCGTGATCAACCCGAATACCGGCCGCGCTGTTGTCGCTCACAGCCTGGCGGAGGCGACCGCCAAATGAACGCCGCCTATTTTCCACTCTCCGGCCGGAGAAAGCGCGCTGCAGGCTTCAGCCTGATCGAAGTGCTATTCGCGATCGTGATCATGGGAGTGGGGATTCTCGGGATTCTGTCGCTGTTCGGCAACGGGCTCACGTTTACGTCGGCCTCTCAAAATACGACCGCTGCGGCGATGACGGCGCAGAGCCTCGCGGGGCGCGTGGTCACCGATGTCGATACGGCCACGCCGCCGAATCATCCGTACCTCGACCGGATCGTGATGGGAAAGTCGTGGGTGCAGGACGCGACCGGTACTCCGGTGCCGGTCCGCTTCGACGGCGCCAATGCCGACAATGATCTCTGGTGGAGCTGCCGCGCGAGCAAGAACCCGATGAACCCGGCTGCGTTCGATGACCCGACCAAAGACAACGCCGCGCAGCCGTACCCGACGGGCCTTTATCAGATCGCCGTATTTGTCTACCGAAACTACAAGGCCGGGAAGCAGCCGGTGGCCGTTTACACCACGCTGGTGACGGCGGGATACTGAAGGTTCGTGCAGTGAGAAGTGGGGGAGGAACGGTGATGCAACTCAGGAAATTTACGCGTCGACGTCCTGCCGGGTTCACGCTGCTGGAATTGCTGGTGTCGGTGGCGATCTCCGTGATT
Organism: Planctomycetota bacterium; assembly: GCA_038227875.1. Classification (GTDB taxonomy): domain Bacteria; phylum Planctomycetota; class SZUA-567; order H5-PLA8; family H5-PLA8; genus JBBRPR01. The sequence continues at coordinate 2,933 of JBBRPR010000087.1, read as the reverse complement.
CTCGTTTCGATTCTGTCGTTCGTCTTCACGACCTCGATCAATGCCACGCGTGCGACGACCGGCCGCGTGGCCGTCACTGAACGCATGCGCGGGCTGAACATCCGCCTCCGTCAGGAAATCGGCGCGATGCTCCCCGTGCCGCGCACGCAGGACGCCGGCGACCCGGTCAATCCGGGAATGGGCTTCGACTATTATGTCAGTCCCAGCGGCGACGAACTGACGTTCACCACGTCGACCGACGAATTCGGCAAGCCGGTGACCGTTGACGTGCGCTACAAGCTCGAAGCCGATCCGAATTTTCCCGGCCGTTCGATGCTCGTCCGCTATCGCGACAGCAGCGGGCCTTACGATCCGGTCGATCCGACGAAGCTGAATCTCGACCCGCTCACGTCGGCGTGGAAATGCAAACTCGGTGACTACAATTTTGTCACCCCCGCGCTGCAGTCGGACATCATGATTTCAAACATCATCACCAGCAGCTTCAAATTTACAGCGATCAACCCTCCGGCCGCGGCTGTGACCGGCGACACGGCGCTCTATCCGCGCACGCTGCCGTCGGCGGTGGCGCTGACGCTGACGTTCTCGCCGGAAGTTGGCGACCCGAATCTGGTGCAGTCCGTGACGCTGACGTTTCCGGTCTACCGCGGACTCTAGAGCGAAACTATGAAGACCAAGACGCGTGGTTTTACACTGGTGGAATTGCTCGTGGTGATCGCGATCATCGCGATCCTGATGGCGATTCTGCTTCCCGTCATCGGCATGGCGCGCACCAAAGCGCGCGTGGCGAAGGCCGGGATGATGGTGTCGACCATTTCCAATGCGCTCGAACGCTACCGCGACGAATTGCGCAGTTACCCGCCCGACTCGGTACTGACCGATGGCACGGCGTCGACCGACGGATCGGAACTGCTGTATTCGTACCTGTGCCAACGGCTGACGTGGGGCGAAATGCATTACGGGCCCTACATTGAGCTGCCGGCCAACGAAGTGGCGGTGTCGGCCGGCGGGCGCAAGGCGATGCTTTCGCCGCTGGGCGGAACCTATCTGTACGGCCGCTACAATCCGGATCCGGACGGAAAATTGCAGAGCTTCGTGGTGGTCGATCCGGGGCTCGACAAGAAGCTGGGCGGAGCACTCGATGTGAAAAAAGGATTCGTGCCCGATGGCACGTCCGATTCCACAGACAACCAGATTAGCAACAAATAGGCAGGCCGTAGATTGTAATGGGAAGAGTTTGCGATGACTGAAGTTTACGACATCATTAATCCGCAGCGCGAGATTGGCTTTGTGCCGGCTACGGATACGGCGCATGAAGTCCAGGTAGCGCCTGGGTTGAATCAAATCGGTGGCGCGATACGCGTGTCTCACGAACCACGACCTTCCGACTCCGAATCCCCCGCTCCCGCACCGAAGCGGCAGTCCGGGCCGCAGCCATTGCCTTCGCCCTCCTCGGACACTCGACGCATTCCCAAACGGATTTCCGGAGGGCAGCCGACGCAGAATCCCGCGCCGGCGATGAATCATCACTACCCAAACGTGCAACCGAAGCCCGCGGATCCAGTTCCGCTACCAGCACAACCGACCATTAAGCGACAGTCGGGTTCACAGACCGCGCTGATTCCCAAGCGCCAGTCGGGCCCGCAACCGCTGCCTCACGTGGCACGCAAAACTCCGCCGATTCTGCAAGCGCGTCATACGCCGCCGGTGTTGCATGCGACGCAACCCCCGCCAGAAAAGCGCGACACGCAGATTCTTCAAAAACCGCAATCTAAAGCGCAATCCCGCAACGTAGCTGCTCCGCGCGAAGCGTACGCGCCGCGCTGGTATCAATTTCACATTCGCACGCTGGTGCTCGTCGTCTGCCTGGCCGCTGGGCTGAGCTATATGAATTTCCGCGCGCCGGCGATCGTCGGCTGCCAGACGGTCTTCAAACAGGAAGGCGAGACGAAGGTCACCAGCTACGTGACGACCATCCGCGGCCGTGGCTGGCCGCTGACGCATTCGCAGACTGTGGAGACCTCTGACCCGATCCTGGCGATGGAAGCGTTCCAGAAATCCGCGCCGCAGGGATTTGGCGGAATCGGTGCGCGCAACATTTTGATCTGCCTGGCGTTGGTTCTCGGCGCGGGTGTGATGTGCGAGGTTTTGATGCGGCGGAGTGACGCGAGCGAATTGGCACTACAGAGCTAGTGGTGTCTCAATCCGGCGGTTGATTTAATTTGATCCAATTACCGACCGTTTCATCAACCTTCTCCGGTGCCTGAGATTTCAAATCCAACTTCGTTCGCGCCTCTAATATTTGAATGAGATCTTCTGACAACGCAGGGTTGCTCAACTTGTGTTCTCGTTGATAGTGGTACATCCCAAAGGCGAGCTTGACGCTCCAGAAATCCCGTGGAAAGCCTGCGCGATAGACGCTCCGGTCCGGTTCACTTTTTATTCCTGAGAGGTACTCGTCGACGCTGGATTTATATACTTTTTCTTTAGCCGCATCTATTTCCGCGGGAGTCACCGCGCCTTGCCCCGATGGACGCCAAAAAAGATAACCATCGGCCGCGACGATAAGGAGCGAGACAATAAATAGTACCGCGCTTACTCCCTGTAATGCAGTTGGCTTCGGTCTGATTTTTCTATTTATCGCACTCGGCAAGGATAATGATGTCACCACGAACGTCACTCCGGCGATAATGCCCCAAGCGCTTGAGTGTGTACCCAGTAAAGAGCAAACTATCCCGATACACGCAAGCGTTCGTCCGATGAGTTCCAACATCAGGATGGAGTCAACGCTTTCCTCCTGTTTCTCGAGCTGGCGACGGCGAAATCGGATGCATCCGGAAATAACGATTAATACGACTCCGAAGATTTTCGCGTTCATTATTCCTCTACCTGATAATGTTGTTTGTAACGATATTAGTGCGTGTGTGCGAAAATTG
>JBBRPR010000086.1:0-31118 GCA_038227875.1 Planctomycetota bacterium | reverse complement strand
GTCCCTGCAAAGTTCGAGCTTTGCGGGGACCTGCTGTTTTTATAACCGTCCGAAATCTTCTGCGGCCTACTGACCGCATCGGCGCAGATTAGCGCGAGAATTACTGCTGTCTACGATGCAATACTGTGAGAGCCCTGACAACGGCTTGAATGCGCGGCGTTGCGCCGTCTGAACGAACAGATCGCGTTCGGCCTCATTCAGTGTCTCAACGAGAAGATCAAACGCGACCGCCAACGTGGTTGAATTCTCGCCATACGACAGATCGAAGATCGCTTCCGGCCGCGCGTCCCCTTTGCGCCAGGTAATCCACGACCAGTATTCCCATTCCGCCATCTGTTTGACGCACGCCAGGACCGCGTCGCGAAAGCGCGCGTCGCCCGTGCGTATGAATTCCGTCAGCAGCGCCAGCACGTTGCGCTGCATGGCGCGAGCGCGGAGCAAGTGCCAGTTGTGCTGGCCCTCACTGACCGTAATGCTCAATTCTCCGAGCAACCGCTGCGCATCCGCGCGCACAATTTTTTCCGCCGCCTCCAGCGCCGAATTCGCGGCCGGCATGTGAAGCCGATGAAGATGTTCTGCGGTAATGTAAAGGCGGGGATGAGGATTGAGTTTGGAATGAGACATGGAGATTCCTTCGCGACGGGCCTCAATTTTTTGTTGTGTAGGTATGACTTTACAGGGATGTGAGAGGTGTGCTACTGATTCAATGGCTGAACCTGGCGAATCCACGCGCCTTAATCATTGCCGAGCCACGCTCCGTCGTATTCAGTTTTCAGAAGGCCACGGATGAAGTACGTTTAGACCATGATGAATGTGGACGGGGCCGGGAAGAAGACACCGTGGTTCAGGATCCATTTGAGCACGGCGGTGGTGCTGATGCTTGTGGGCGCCGGCCTGGCCTTGGCGGATGCCTTAATCATTAAGCATATTGAAAGAGTTCTGGCAGAAAATCCGGGAGCAGCCAAGAACTTTAGCGTCATAGGTCTTTTTTACAGGAATCCCCTGCAAACTGCGATCCTGCTGATGATGCACTTATTGCCGCTCGGCGGAACAGCGCTCCTTTGTGAATTCCTAATTCGTCGTTCAACCCGCCGTCATTCCGAAAAGCCGGCTCTAATCTCTGAACGAGACGACGTAATCGATAACACCGATGTGATACGTGAAGCGGAAAGAACCAAGACTCATTCGCGGTAGTTGCCGTACGTAAATCAGTGTTGGTTCACATGTACTTGATAGGTGCTGGATCGAACTGGGAGCAACGGCATGAAGTAGTTAACTATAGGATATCGGGGCGACAGGATTTGAACCTGCGACCTCTGCGTCCCGAACGCAGCGCTCTAATCCAAGCTGAGCTACGCCCCGATGGGAATGGCGGACTTCGTCGAATAGCAACGAAGCGTGTTCAAAGGCGGGGACAAATTACTCTGCTCGGCTGTGGATTGCAAATGGATAACGCGATGTCTGGTTCGTGGACGGCGGAAGGCAGCAACAAAAGGGCTCGCCTTTCATTGCCGCCTTCCGCTAAGTGCCTGCTGACTACTGTTTCTTGCCGTCTTTCAAGAACGGCACGGCTTGCGACGAGGGCGCGGTACCTTCCTTGTTGAGAATCACTTCCGGCGAATACTGAACCACGTAGACGCGGCGGCGCTTGCTGGTCGTGTTGGCTCCGCTGCGGTGAAACGTGGTGCTCGAGAAAACGGCGATGCTGCCGGCTGGTACAATCACTGGATCGCCCGGATCCGCGCCGTGGTAGCCGATCTTATCCTTCGTCTCTTCGTTGTAGACATGCGGCTGGACCTCGCGAGTGCCGGCGCGGGAGTAGGGCAACACGTACACCGTGCCATTGGCAACGCAGACGTCGTCCAGCGGGCACCAGCAGGTCAGGTAGGGGCGGTGAGGGTGGCCGACGTAGCCGGAATCCTGATGCCAGCCGAATTTCATCCCGACTTCCGCGCCTTTCACCACGAACTGATCGTAAAAGAGGTACGCGTCCGGCCCGATCGTCGCCTTGCAGATCTCGGCCATCACGTCGCCGAAGACAAATTCGCCGAGTTGATTGCGCTGCTTGTAGCATTCGGCGATGAAGTAACGCTCGTTCTTGCGATCGAATTGATCGGGAGGGGTTTGCTGTATCTGGCGTTCGACAAAACCGTCGCATTCGGCGCGCACCAGCGCCAGTTGGTCCTCAGGAACAACCCGTTCAAGAATAAAGAATCCTTCGTCGCGGTACTGTTTTTTCTGTTCTTCGGTAATCGTAATGCCCGTCGCTACGTTCATGCTGGCTCCTTTTTTTCGGGGATGACCCTGGTGTTCCCCGAACGCCATGCATTAAAACCGTTACGCGCTATTCCTTCTGCTCATGCCGCCACGATGAGTGATCATTTTTTGTCGCGTGCTGAGTTTCGAATCGCACGGGAAGCCGCGAAGCCGCAAAGTACGGCAACGGATTTGGAATCTGGCATTGGCTTATGAGAACTGATTCTGGATCCGTTTGTTCTTTGCCGTTCTTGGCGTCTTAGCGGCTTTGCGTGCGATAAAAAAAGCAGCCCGAAGGCTGCTCGTCGTTCCCAATCTTGGATCTCGTCGTCACTGCTTCTTTGCAATATCCTTGCGCCATTCCTTGTTCTTCACGTACTGCGACGCTTTCTCCCACGTGAAGTCTTTGAACAGCCGCATCAGTGAAGCGTGGTGATCGCGCATGACTGTGGCCACAACGGTTGGTACCTGCTGGTTGAATTCCTTGTAGTACGCCAGCCACACGAATCCATTCTTGATCGAATCGATTCGGCCATTGGCACAGCCCATCGCGACCAGGACCAGCCGGTCGTTGAGGTACTGCCCGATGTCGCCGCCGTTGGTGCTTTCCCAGTCTTGAAATTTAGCTTTGAGTGCCGCCACCTTCTGCTGCCACTCGTCGGACTTCATCCACGACATGGTCAGGTCGTACGCCACGCCGGAAGGATCCAGCGGGTCATCGAGCGTCAGCGCGACAGGCTGAGCCGCCGGATCGACGGCCACGTTCTGCGTTACTTCGCTGCTGACGGAAATCGCCACGTGTTCGGACTTGGAAATCTCAGCTTCGCGATCGCCCGAAGCGTTTTTGAGAAGCACAGGATCGGGCATCGTATCCGGCTCGTGCGCCGCAGCGGTACCGATCAGGAGGAATGTTCCGGCTAAACATAAGGTGAGGTGTCGCATGAATTGGTTTTCCCCGCCCCCCACACCCATTTTACCCCACAACTTGCACTCTCGACAATATGAAAGAGTGCAACACTTTACAAAGGCAACAGAAGTCCGCGCGGACCGAATATTAGGAAAATCCTAACCCCGGTCATCCCCCTGATTCACTCGTGCTTTTGTTGACTGACATCTAAGTTGCCCGGTTTCTCTTTTTTTTCAAGACCTACTTCGGAAATTTCTTCTAAGAAGGTGGAAATTCTCCGCTTAATTTTTATCGTAACGCCATCCCCATGGACTGAACTGATTTCTGTAACCAAGTGCACAATAAATACTTCGAAACCAATGTTAAGACTCTGCGTCTAAGTTCGCGGCTCACATTGGAGACGCGCCTATGAAGTTCAAAATTTTTGGAATTGCTCTCGCCGCCGTCATTATTGCTGGACTGTTGGGTTCCCGGCCGCATGCAGTCGAGAACGCCATACCCTGTCCCATCTCGCTGACCAACCCCGACGGACAGGCGCTGACACTTGAGAAATACGACCTCCGCGTTGCCATCGACGGCCCGCTGAACCTCACCGAAATGGAGATGGTCTTTCGCAATCCTGAAAAACGCCAGATGGAAGGCCGCTTCCTCTATGTCCTCCCGCCCGGCGCGACGATCAGCCGCTTCGCCAAAGAGGTCAACGGCGTTCTGATGGAAGGTGAAGTCGTCGAGAGGCTCCGCGCACAGTCAGTTTACACGCAGGTCCTACACACCATGCGCGACCCGGCACTGCTGGAGATGGATCAGGGCAACCGCTTCTCCGCGCGTGTTTTCCCGATCGCTGCGGAAGGCACTGTCCGCCTGCTTCTTTCGTACTCCCAAGTCGTGCCGGTGAAGAACGGCGAACGCAAAATCTCGATCCCGCTGGCCGGCATCCCGAAGATCGGGCTCTTCACGTATTCGGCGATCGTCAACGACGTCGCCGGTCAGAAACTCGACCCGATCGCCGGCTTCGACGGCAAAGACAGCGCCAACGCAGGCCGCCGCTCGTTCGCTTCGACGCCGTTGAAGGACTACGCGCCGCAGAGCGACCTGGTGCTGACCTTCCGCGCGGATTCCGGCGACGCGGCCAACATCCGCGCGATCACGGCCGGCAACTATCAGATGATCAGCTTCACCACGCCGAAGGAGTACACGAAGCGCTCGGAAGCGCCGAAGGATTGGAACTTCTACTTTGATACATCGGCGTCGAATGCGGATATTGCGAAGGCGAGATACAATTCGACTCAATCGCTTTTTGACTACATCAATCAGCACAACGAAAAGGGAGACGAATTCCTTTCAATATCGGTTTTTGATGTCGATGTTTCGAACCTAAAGATAAAAATGAATCGCAGCATGAAAGATGCTGCGCCGACCTATGGTGCCGGAGCGATGTTCCTTCAACAACGCCACGTCCTCGGCGCAACGAATCTGGAAGCTGCGCTCAAACACATCGGCGAATCCGCTCGTGCTGAGCAGCGGCCCCAGAATTTCATCCTTGTCTCCGACGGCATCGCCACACTGGGCGCGCGCGAAGTTCGCGATCTGCTCGCGGCGCTCGGTGACTGGCCGGACCGCCACACGCTCCACGCGCTGGTGATCGGCAGCAAGCAGGACGAAAAAACGCTCAGCGCGCTGGTCGACAAAGGTCACGGCCGCGTCGTGACCTTGCCGCTCACCAACAACGTCGACGCCGACATCCCGCGCGTGATCACTGAACTGACCGAACCGCTCGGCAAGACCTACGAATTTTACGACGAATCCGCTGCGTGGATCTACCCCAAGACCTTCCGCGACATTCGTGGCGCAACGGAACTCGTCGTCTTCTCGCAACTTCAGGACGGAAAGACGAGCAAAGCCGGCGTCTTCACCAAGAAGGTCGGCGAGAAACCGGTCGAAACTGCGCTCACCGCCACGCCGACCACCGTCCCTGAATTCGCGCCGCTGCTGCAGCGCGAAGCGATCGCCGCGTACTTGAATCAGCTCGAACAGGCCGAACAGACCGCCGCGCCCGCGAAGCTCGCCGAACTGCGCAAGCAGCGCATCGAACTCTCCGAGAAAAACCGCGTGCTCTGCCCGCTGACCTCGCTGCTCGTGCTCGAATCGGAAAACGACTACGTCCGCTTCGGAATCAACCGAACTTCACTGGCGGACATCATGAGCATCAACGAAACCGGCATCGCGATGCTCCACCGCACCGCACCCGCACTGCCGCCTGCGGTTCAGGCGGTGCATCGTGGTGCGCCAATGAAGGGTAAGAAGGAAGATTCGAGCAGGAGACAGGACGGTGGTGCTCCTGCTCCAGAAGCCCCAACACCTACGGCTCTCCGCAGCGCCACGGCACAACAAGCCCAGAGGTTAGATGGCGAAGGCAAAGACGGAAAGCCAGGCGATTCAGATGAAGCCATGGACAAGGCCGACGATCGTTCGGCCGGGACTCGTGACCCGGGTAATGCATTTGCCGCACAATCGATGCCCGACATTGCCGGCGATGGCGGACCAGGAAATGGCGCAGGTGGAGGCATCAGGGAACAATTGGCAGAGACCAGCACGGTGACCACCAACCGTGCAGATGCCGTACAGCGCGGCCCCAGCCCAGTTGCGCCCGTCGTCAACGATCCACAACCCGCGTCGGACTTGCCCCGCGCACGGCAACTTCAGTCCGAGGTGCAAAATGCCGTCGCAGCTAAATCCAACGCCCCCGAATGGACCCGCCAGTTCAGCACGCCGCCGACGGCTGCGCAGCTCGACGCCCTGCACGCACAGGTCGCCGGCAGTCCGCGCGACCGCAATCTGCGCAACGCCTACGCCGACGCGCTCTTCGCCGCAAAGAAGTGGGACGAACTTCAGGGCCAGGCGTTCGAATGGCTGCCGTTCGATCCGGAAAATCCGCAGGTCTTCGAATACCTCGGCAAGAGCGCTACGGGGCTCGGCGACAAGGAACTGGCGCTGCGCGCAATGACCTCCATCGCCGAAGTCGCTCCCAACCGCGCTGCGTTGCTGGCCCGAGCCGGTTGGTTGCTGCTCACCGCCGAAAAGAATGAAATGGCCGAACAGATGTTCCGCGAAGCCCTGAAGAACCGCAAAGACGACGCGAACCTCTACCGCAGCCTCGCGCTCGCTCTGTGGATGCAGGAAAAATACGATCTCGCCGCGAAGGAATTGGATGGCGCGATCCAGATCGACTACAACGCGCGTTACGGCGACGTTCATCGCGTACTTCACGAAGAACTCGGCTACATTTTGCGCGCGTGGGCGCAGAAGGATAAGGACGCGGCGTTCAACTTCGCGCAGTTCCATCACGCCGAACAGGACATGCGCCGCACAGATGCCTTCCGCGTCAGCCTGGCGTGGGAAACCGACGCCAACGACGTCGACCTTCACGTCGTCGACCCCAACGGCGAAGAATGCTTCTACAGCCACATGCGCAACGCATCGGGCTTGGAACTGTACTCTGACCAGACACAAGGTCTCGGACCGGAAGTAATCCGCTGCGAACGCGCGATGACCGGCACGTACTCCGTCGGCGTGACCTATTTCAACGCCGGCCCGATGGGCGTCTCGCGCGGCGTGGTGGTAATCATGAAGCCGCAAGACGGCATCGTGAAGCATCCCACCGTCGTGCCGTTTTGCCTGGTTCCCGGAGCCGTCGGCGGCGCCAACATTCGCATGGTAGGGGAGGTGAAGTACTGAAAGTGAATGTTCGAATTTCGAATGTCGAAAAAGGAATGAACAGAAAACAACTCGCCGCATTTCAGCGGCGAGTTGCTTTACGAAAGACTGCAATTCAAATTAAGAATTCAAGATTCAAAAATATACAACCTACGCCGGCTGCATCTCCTTCGCCTTGCTCGCATGGTACTCATCCAGCATCGGCTGAATCAGATCGCACAGCGGCTGCAGGTGCTTTAGCCGTTCCGGCGAGGCCGAATCCATAATCAATCCCGAATGCATTTTCTTCACGCCGACGCTGGCGTAATACGTCCACTCCGCGCGGACTTCCTTATGACCGATCGGAGTATGCGGCATGGCCTGCATGTTCATCACGAACATGCGCCGACGCTTGCTGCCGCCGAAGGACGCGTGCTTTAAATTGTGCGTGAAGAGCACCACGTCGCCGGGCTTCGTCTCCAGCGCCGACGCGGGCACATCCTTCCCGGCCAGTCCGGACTTGCCGAGAAATTCCTGCATCGTATCGGTGAATTTATCGCCGGGAATATGGCTGCCCGGGATCACCCGCAACGCGCCGGTGTCGCGCGTGACCGGATCAAGATAGAACGCGACTTTGACGTGCTCGCATTCCTTATAGAAGCCCGTTTCGGGCATCAGGTCCGAATGCCACTGCGTATCGCCGCTGTAGAAGTTGCCGTCGCCGCCGGCGTACTGGTAGTCGGCGCCCATCACGCCCGTGCAGATCTCCTGGATGCGCGGATCGTCCATCAGCGCGCACAGCCGCTCGGTCTGGCAGATGAAGTTGCCCGGGAACATCGTCCGCTTCTCGCCGGTGTGCTGCACGTCCTTGCGTGCCGCCCAGACCGCTTCGAATTCATCGATGATCGTGCCGATGCAGTCGTTGAGCAGACCCGGAAAATGCAGGTACCCAAACTGCTTGTAAAATTGCTTATGCTGCTCCGTGAAAACCATTGCGTCGCCGCTCCTGAATCAGTCTGTTTAAGCGCCGGCCGGCCACCATGGCCTCCGGCAAAATCCACTAATCCTGTGCACTTTTCTTCGCTACGAATTTCAGGCGCGCATCGACTGTATCCATGTGCGCCGCCGCCGCGCGTTCTGCGCGTTCGGGATCCCGCGCGCGGATCGCTTCCATCATTTCCAAATGCAGATCGTGCGGCGCCTGCGGCAGACCTGGCTGCTCCATCGTCTGCGCGATCGACGCGTAAATGAAATCCTGGATCACCTGCAGCACGCCGCTCAGCACATCGTTGCCGGAAAGTTGCGCGATCTTCTTGTGAAAATCGAAGTCGTACTTCATCACCGATTCGATCGGCAATCCAGCGCTGGTGGTCATGCGCTGGTAGTGCGCCTGGAGGTCCGCGATCTCCGCGTCCGTGGCGAATTGCGCTGCGCGGCGCGCGCAATGCGTCTCGATGCAGCGCCGCAGTTCCGCGACTTTCAGCAGATCATGCGTCGAAATCGCCAGCGCGCTGCGGATCAACTGCGTCGCGGTGGTCAGCGATTCGCCGTTGGCGACAAATGTTCCCGAACCGCGGCGAACCGTCAGCAGGCCGATGGCCTCCAGCCGCCCAATCGCTTCGCGCAAAACTGTGCGGCTGACCTTCAGGCGCTTGACCAGTTGTGGTTCACTGGGCAGCCGATCGCCGGTCGTCAGCGCTCCGCTTTCCACCAACTGGCGGAGTCGTCCGGCGACTTCGTCGACCAAAGAAGGCTGTGAAACGGGGTTAATTTGGATCACTAAAATCACTCCATGTATGATGTCTGACAGGTTACCTTGCCGGACCCACCTGTGTCAAATTGCTCAATGTGTAAAATGGCACTTATTTCTTTGCGGTGCTTAAAGATCAAAATTGCACATGTTCATTAATTTAACGCATAAAAATTCTTTTAAATGTTCACATTTACTCAGTCTGTGTCTTCCCTTTTCTGACAACATACCGCGTACGTGCAGCGCATGTGCTTTCAACTGAGGACACCGCTTATGCCTAATTTCGCAACCTTTCGAGCATCGGTCCTCCTTCTATTAGCCTTGTTCTGTATGAAACTCTCCGCCGCCACGGGTTCGTGGCAATCGCTTGCCCACGGCGCACCCAATTCCATCACGACCATGCTTCTGTTGACGGATGGCTCGGTCATGGCCCAAGACAGTGGTGGTGTTAATTGGTATAGCTTGGTCCCGGATGCCAGCGGCAGCTACGTCAACGGCACCTGGTCGACGCGCGCACCGATGACCTACTCGCGTCTCTATTATGCCTCCGTCGTTCTGAAGGACGGCCGCGTCTTTGTCGGCGGCGGCGAATACGGCACCGGCACCAGCAATTGCGAAATCTACGACCCCAAGCTCAACACGTGGACCACGCTGGCCAGTTGGACGCACGGCGACATTGGCGACTCGACGGGAAAGCTCCTGGCCGACGGCCGCGTGCTGCTCCTACCTCGACTCTCCTCCAGTGGCTGGATTTACGATCCGACCAACGACACGTGGACTGCCATCCCCACGAAGACCTACAACGAAGTCAATGACGAAGAGAGCGTCACTCAGATGCCCGACGGCTCCTACATCAGCACCAGCAGCAGCTTCAAAGCACAGAAATACCTCCCCAGCACCAACCAATGGGTGGGAACCGCCGGGGTGCCCGTGGATCTGGTCGGATCCGGCTTGGAAATCGGACCTGCCTGTCTGCTCTACGATGGCCGCGTCCTGGGACTCGGCGGCAATTCCAACACCGCCATCTATACGCCCGGCACGCTGCCCACCGATCCCGGAACGTGGGTGGCCGGTCCGCTGATCCCCAGCGCCAAAATGTGCGATGACGCACCCGCCGCCGTGATGCCCGACGGCCATGTACTCTTCGTCGCCGATGCTGGCGGCTTTGCCGGACCGGGCCTCACGTTTGAGTACGACCCTGTGCTCAATACCATGACCACGGTCTCCAACGCAGGCAACTTTTTTGGCGTCGCCTATGTCTGCCGGATGCTGGTCGTTCCTAGCGGGCAGGTACTGTTTTCTACCGGTTCGTCTCTTGTCTACGCTTACACCCCCGGCAATGCGCCCAGCGCGTCGTGGAAACCCACCATCTCTACCGTGACGCCCTTGGGCGGCGGCAACTACCAGATCACCGGCACGCAGTTCAATGGCCTCACCGAAGGCGCCTATTACGGCGACGACGCGCAGATGTCCACCAATTACCCCATCGTCCGGTTGGTGAGCGGCGGGGGCACGGTCTATTACGCGAAGACGTCGAATTTCAGCACCATGGCCGTGGCCACGGGCTCGACGGTGGTCTCTGCCAATTTCACCGTACCGGTGGGCATTCCCAACGGATCGTACTCCGCCTACGTTGTCGCCAATGGCATCGCCTCGAACGCCACGACCGTCTCCGTCGGCGGACCGTCGATCTCGACAACATCACTTCCCGCGGACACCGTCAACATCGCTTACGCGTCGTCCGTTGCTGCCAGCGGCGGCGCGACGCCCTACACGTGGTCGATCTCGTCCGGCGCGCTGCCGACCGGCATCAGCCTGAACGCCGCCACCGGAGCACTCACCGGCACGCCCACCGTTGCGGGCACATTCAGCTTTACTGTGAAAGCCACCGACGCCGTCAGTGCCTTCGATACCAAAGCGCTCTCGATCGTCATCAACGCGGCGCCCTCGATCACCACCGCCTCGCTCCCCGCTGACACGATCTCTATCGCCTATTCGCAGGCACTGGCGATCACCGGCGGCACAGGCTCGTTCACTTGGACCCTGAGTTCCGGCGCACTTCCGACCGGCGTCACGCTCAACGCGTCCACCGGCGCGATTGCCGGCACGCCTACGGCGTCTGGAACATTCAGCTTCACCGTCAAGGCCACAGATTCCGTCGGTGCCGTCGCGACGAAAGCGCTGACGCTCGTCGTCAACCCCGCGATTGCCGTAACCACCGCAGCGCTGCCCAACGGCATTGTGGGCACCGCCTACTCACAGTCGCTGGCAGAATCCGGCGGCACCTCAGCCTTCACCTGGTCGATCTCCAGTGGCGCTCTTCCCTCCGGCATCACCCTCAACCCTGCCACGGGTCTGCTCAGCGGCACGCCCACCGCCACCGGGGTTCTCAGCTTTACGGTAAAGGTTACCGACTCCGTCGGCGCCAGCGCCACCAAAGCATTGTCGATCAATATCGCCGCAACGCTGACGATCACCACCGCCGCGCTTCCTGCCGGAACTTCCGGCGCCGCGTATAGCCAGACCGCCGCCGCGACCGGCGGCTTCCCCTCGTACACCTGGTCAGTCAGTGCCGGCGCGTTGCCGACAGGACTTTCACTCAACGCATCCACCGGCGCGATCACCGGAACGCCCAGCGCCACCGGAACGTTCAATTTCACGCTGAAAGTCACCGACGCCTCGTCGTTCACCACGTCCAAGGCTTTCTCCATCGTCATCAACCCGGTGCTGGCGATCTCCACCGCGTCGCTTCCCGCCAGCACGCTTGGCGTTGCCTATTCGCAGACGCTGGCCACAACCGGGGGCACTGCGCCGGTCACGTGGTCGCTGAGCACCGGCGCTCTTCCCGGCGGAATCACGTTGACCGCCTCGACGGGTGCCATCAGCGGCACGTCCACCGCGTCCGGCACGTTCAACGTCACGTTTACAGCCACCGACGCCGCCGGAGCTATCGCGACGAAAGCACTCACGCTCGTCATTAATCCCGCGCTGGCCGTCACCACGCCTTCGCCGCTGCCGGGCGCCGTGGCGAACAACGCCTATTCAAAATCCCTGGCCGCATCCGGTGGCACCGGCGCTCAAAGCTGGTCCCTTTCCACCGGCACCTTGCCCACCGGAATCACGCTCAGCTCCGCCGGCGTGCTCGCCGGCACACCCACGGTGCCCGGCACCTACAACTTCACCGTCAAGGTCGTCGACAGCGTCGGCGCCTCAACGACCAAGGCGTTCGCACTCACCGTGGGCACACTGGCAATCACCAATGCGTTGCCCAATGGCGACGTTGGAGCGGCCTACTCGCAATCCATGACCGCCAGCGGCGGCACCGGACCCTATAGCTTCTCGCTCAACGCCGGTACTCTGCCGGCCGGCCTGACACTCTCCGGCGGTCTGCTGAGCGGCACGCCCACCACGAGCGGTTCGTTCAGCTTCACGCTCAAAGTCACGGACAGCGCCAGCAATACCGCCACGCAAGCGTTCACGGTGACGATCAACCCTGCGCTC
The DNA here is from genome assembly GCA_038227875.1 of Planctomycetota bacterium. GTDB lineage: Bacteria > Planctomycetota > SZUA-567 > H5-PLA8 > H5-PLA8 > JBBRPR01. The sequence continues at coordinate 19,011 of JBBRPR010000086.1, read as the reverse complement.
ACCATCACCATCTCCGCGTCGCTTCCCAACGGCATGATCAACGTGGCATATTCGCAGACTCTCACCGCCAGCGGCGGTGCGGCGCCTCTGGTGTGGTCGATTTCGGCCGGAGCGCTGCCCACCGGCGTCACGCTCAGTTCCACCGGAGTCGTGGCCGGCACGCCCACCGTGAACGGCACGTTCAATTTCACCGCGAAAATCACCGACGCGCTGGGCAACTCCACCACCAAGAACCTGACACTCTTCATCAACACGCCATTGGCGATCTCCACCGGCTCGGCGCTTCCGAATGGCGCCGCGGGCACGGCCTACTCACAGGCGCTCGTCGCCACGGGCGGCTCCACACCCTACACGTGGACGTTGACGTCCGGTACACTTCCTGCGGGCATCACCCTCAGCGCTGCTGGTGTGCTGAGTGGCACGCCGACGGTCACGGGCGTCTTTTCGTTCAAAGTAAAAGTCACCGACGCTGTCGCTGCCACCGCGACGGGCGCCTACACGTTGACCATCACCGACGTCCCGCCGGTCATCACGTCTTCGCCGGTGTTCACGCCAAGCAATCCCACGACCACCGACACCGTGACATTCACCGCCGCCGGCACCGACAACGGCGGCCAGACTCTCACCTACACATGGGATTTTGGCGACGGCATCACCGGCAATGGCGCGAGCGCCAGCCACATTTACGGCGCGGCCGGAACCTTCACTGCGACCGTCACGATCACCAACACCGATGGCATGTCCTCCACTGCCAGCGTCACGCTGACCGTCACCGATCCGAATGCCGGTGGCGGAACCGGCGGCACTGGCGGAACTGGCGGAACAGGCGGCGGTACGGGCGGGGCGGGGGGCACCGGTACTGGTGGGGCCGGAACACCGGGCAGTCCGCTGCCGTTCACCGTGAAGAAGATGCAGGGCATTGTTAAGCCCTCCACCGGTCACGACACCATCACGATCACCGGATTCCTCCCCAACGTCGTCGCCGGCTTCAACCCCACCGGCAAAACTCTGCTGGTCAACCTCAACGGTGCGACGGTGACGTTCACGCTCAACAAATCCGGCCACGGCACGGCCACGGGCGTAAAGGCTGTCGCCGCGCTGAAATTCAAGCCCACCGTGCGCAACAAGGCGACCAAGAAAGTCACCTTCAAGGGCGGCAACGTCGCCTTCACGATCTCGCTGAAGAACGGTACGTGGAGCAGCGATTGGGGAATGAACCCCAACGCCACCAGCGCCACAACGTTGAACATGACCTCGACGCTGACGCTCGACGGCTCCGTCTATGCCACGTCCGTCTCGGTGAAGTACGCCTCGAAAGCCAAGGCCGGCGGCAAATTCAAAAAGTAGCCGCCCCAGCCGTGGTAGTCGTAACAGTCGTGCCTACTTGCGAACCCAGTACTTGATCTGCGTGCTCAGTTCCACGGGATCCGCTGGTTTTGCCAGGTGGGCTTGAAAGCCTGCCGCCAGCACGCGCATGCGGCTCTCTTCGCCGGCGTACGCCGTGAGCGCAATGACCGGAAGCTCGCGGGTCGCCTCCGCCGCACGCAGCTTTTGGATCAGCGAAAACCCATCCTCTTCCGGCATCGCCAAATCCGAAATCACAATATCCGGCATCTCGCGCTGGATGGAGGCCTCGGCCTCTTTCACCGATGCGACTACTTCCACAGCGGCGCCCGTACGGCGAAGCGTAAAGCTGAGCAACTCGCGCGTATCCACTTCGTCTTCGACCAGCAACACGCGCAGCCCGCTCAACGAGGGCGCACTTTCTGGGAGAAGCGTTCCAGGAACCGGCGGCGCCGCGACCGGATTGTCGACAATGGGAAGTGAAACCACAAACGTTGCGCCCTTGCCTTGGCCATCGCTTCGTGCGGACACGGTGCCGTTATGCAGGCGCACGAGATGTTGCACGATCGCCAGGCCCAGGCCCAATCCGCCGTGCAGGCGGACGCACGAGCCGTCAGCTTGCCAGAAACGCTCGAACAGATGCGGTATCGCTTCGGGCGGAATGCCTTCGCCGTTGTCACTGAACTCCACCAGCACCTGCTCATCGACGCGGCTTGTTTTCAGGACAATGCGTCCGCCGCGGGGCGTAAACTTGATCGCATTGTTCAACAGATTCCAGAACACCTGCTTCAACCTGTTGGCGTCGCACGAGACGCTGACGCGACAGGTGAACGCGGTTTCGATGGCGATGTCCTTACCCGCAGCCGTCGCGCGCACCACGTCGATCGATTGCTCTATGATGGAATCCAAATCCACCGCATCGAAGGTCAGCGCGAGTTTGCCGGTGATGATGCGGCTGACGTCCAGCAGGTCCTCGACCAGCTGCGCCTGAACCTTGGCGTTGCGTTCGATCACTTCCAGACCCCGGGTGCGTTCCGCATCGCTGAAGGCTGCCGTCCGCAGCAGCCGCGACCAGCCAATGATCGGCGTCAGCGGCGTGCGCAACTCGTGCGAAATCGTGGCCAGGAAAATGTCCTTGGCCTTGTTCGCCTCCTCGGCGATGCGCGTGGTTTCGCGCAGCTGTTCGTTGGCCTCTTCCAATTCCGTGGTGCGTTCGCGGACGCGCTGTTCCAGCGCCAGATTGGCATTGCGGATCGCGTCTTCTGCTATCTTGCGGTCGGTCAGATCGCGGATCACGCACGCGAATCCCTGCACTTCGCCGTTGCCGGCATACACCGGCGTGATCACTGAATACGCCCAGAATCGCGACCCGTCCTTGCGCAGCCGCCAGCCTTCGAAATCCAATTTGTCATGCGTGGTGATTGCCGAGAGAAACGCCGAACTGCTGCTGCGGTCTTCCGGCGGCGTCAGTTCGTTGAGCTTGCGCGAGATGATCTCCGCTGACGTGTAGCCGGTGATCCGCTCGGCGCCGGTGTTCCAGCTGGCGATCGTGCCGTCGGGGTTGAGCCTGAAAATGGCGTGGTCAGAGATGCTCTGCACCAGCATACGAAAGTGCTCTTCGCTGTGCCGTAAATCCGCCTCGGCCGACGCCAGACGCTTCTCCAGCGACAACTGCTCCAGCACTTTCGCCACCGAGAGCGGAAATGCCTCCAGGAATGCGCCGTCCTTCACAATGTAATCGCGCGCGCCCTGCTTCATCAACTGCACGGCCATGCGTTCGTCGCCGTTGCCGGTGATCGACACAAACGGAATCGGCTTCCGTTCCCGCCGGATCTGCTCGACGACGTCGATGCCCTTCATGTCCGGCAGACCGCTGTCCAGGATCAGCAGCGAAACAGGATTCGTCTTGATCCACGTCAGCGCGTCGCGCCCCGTGTTCACAACCGACACCTGGTAGTGATGACGCTCCAGCACCGTCTTGAGCAACTCGGCAAACGCGTCGTCGTCTTCGACGATCAGCAGGGGTTCTTTTTCCGACATGTTCGTACCTCTTCGGGCGCACGTCATCACTACACTAGATTCTACCGTTCTTCGGTATCTCCACGATCTTCAAGAACAATCCCAGCTGCTGCACCGCGCCAATGAATTCCTCGTAATCCACCGGCTTGGCCACATAGCTGTTGCAGCCCAGGTCGTGGCAACGCTTCACTTCACGTGGGTCGTCGGTGGTCGTCAGCATGATCACCGGCAGCGCCTTGTACAACTCGCTGCTCTTGACTCGCCGCAGCACCTCGATGCCGTCGATCTTCGGCATGTTGATGTCCAGCAGGATCAGGTAACTGGCCTTGGTCTTCGGCTCGCCGGTGAAGAGGAAGTCGATAACCTCCTGCCCGTCCTTGAAGCGCTGCATGTCGTTTTTGAAGCCGGCACGAGACAGGTTGGTCCTGATCAATTCGGCGTGTCCGTCGTCGTCTTCGACAATAAGGATTTCCACTTCGCGTTCCATGTGTTACCTCCTGCCCACGGTGGTGAGTTGATTGTCTTGATTCTTGCGCGGCAAACTGACAAAAAATTTCGATCCCGTCCCCGGCGCCGATTCCACCCAGATCCGCCCGCCGTGGCGTTCGACGATGCGCTGCACCAGAGTCAGCCCCAGACCGTCGCCGGAAACGTTGCCCTTGGGATCCAGACGCTGAAAAATCTCGAAGACCTTTTTCTGATGCTCCGCATGAATCCCTATCCCGTTGTCCGACACGCAGTACACCACCTCGCCGTCGTCGGGCGCGATGCTCGAGACGCGGATCTCCGGCGTCCGCGCCGGGTCGGCGTACTTCAGCGCGTTGTCGATCAAATTCGAGAAAATCTGGTTCACCTGCATCTCGTCGCCAAAGCACTTCGATAGCGGATCGATGGTCAGCCGCGCATTGGCGGCGTTGAGCTGGTAGCGCATCGAGTCGGAAATCTTGCCCAGCATCTCATCCATGTTCAGCTCTTCGAGAGTGAGTTCCTGACGGTCCAGGCGCGAGAGCTTGAGCAGCCCCTTGAGCAGCGCGTTCATCTTCTCCGTGCTGGTCAGGATGTAGCGCACGAACTTGGGCACGTCCGTATTCAGCGTCGTCTGTAACTGCGCCGCTTCCGCTTCCGTCCGCGAAGGCGCCGCGATCGCCGCCGTGATCTCCTGGACCGCGCGCGCCAGTTCCTTGCTGTAGCCCTGGATGTTCACCAGCGGCGAACGCAGGTCGTGCGATGTGACGTAGATGACCGATTCCAGCTCCTTGTTCTTCCGGCCCAGGTCGTCGAGCAGATGCTGGCGTTCCACTTCCGAGTGCTTCAACTGGGTGATGTCGCGCGTCACCGCCGCGAACCCACGTAGCGTCTGCTTTTCATCTCGCAACGCGGAAACCACCGCATTGGCCCAGAAGCGCGAGCCATCCTTGCGCATCCGCGGCCCCTCACGCTCGCTCCGCCCGTGCTCCTGCGCTTCTTTCAAAACCGCCGCGGCGATGCCTTCCTTCTTCTCTTCTTCCGTGTAGAAGACTTCAAAAGGCTTCCCCAGGATCTCTTCGGTCGAATACCCCGTGATCCGCTCGGCACCCACGTTCCAGCCCACCACGCGGCCTTCGGTATCCAGACGCGAAATCGCGTAATCGGTGACGCCCTGCACCAGCACGCGGAAATGCTCTTCGCGCTCCTTCAGCTGTTCGGTCCGGTCAATCACCCGCTGTTCCAGTTCGTCGCGCGATTTCTGCAGCGCAATTTCCGCCGCCCGGCGCTCGGAAACATCGTGAAAGACCATGACCACGCCGAGAATCTTTCCCTCTGCATCCTTGATCGGCGCCGCACTGTCCTCGATCGGCGTCTCCGTTCCGTCCGTCGCGATCAGGCAGGTATGGTTGGCCAGCCCCACGATCGCGCCTTCGCGCAGCACACGCGTGATCGGGTTCTCCGCCTTCGTGCGCGTCATTTCATTGACGATGTTGAAAGTTGCTTCCAGCGGCTGATTGACCACGTCCTCGCTCTTCACGCCCATCATTTTCATCGCCACGGGATTAATGAAATTGATCCGCCCCGCGTTGTCCGTCGTGACCACCGCGTCGCCGATGCTCGACAGCGTGACGCGCAGCCACTCGCGGTGTTCGTGGCCTTCCTTCTCACGCGCCTGGCGCATTTCCACATCGCGTTTCAGTCCCACAAAGGCGAAGGCCACCAGCACCAGGCCCGCCGCCGTCGCCACAATCGAACCCAAGTGCGCGTTGGCGATGCTCTGTTCTGAGTCCCGTTCGCGCTCCGCCAGGAGACTGCGTTCCTCCTGTTCCATCTCTGAAGCTTTCGCCCGGATCGCATCCATTTGTCGTTTTCCGGCGTTATCCCGGATGCCCTTCTGCGCCGCTTCAAAACCCTGGGCATCGCGCAGTTCAATAATGCGCTTCATCTCCGCGAGCTTGAGGTCGATCAGCTCCTTGAGTTCCCCGGCGCTCTTCTGTTGATCCACATTGTCCCGTGTCAGTTCCACAACTTTGTCAAAGCGCTGCTGCACATTGGTTAGCGCCTTCTGATAGGGCTCCAGATAGTCTGCGTTGCCCGTGATTACGTAACCGCGCTGTCCCGTCTCCGCATCTTTCAGCGTCGAGATCAGTGCCTCCTGCGTTTCCAGTACTTCGCGGGTATGTGTCACCCATTTCGCCGATGCCGTGACCTGCCGGAGGCTCCGAAAGGAAACCCACGCAAAGCCGCCGAGAATGACGATGACGACAATTAGAAACGTGATGTGAGCGCGACTCATAGGCGGAAGAACTGCTCCTCAATGCGAGCTCATGTTTAGCAGCTAAATGCGTTCAAGCAATCAAAGGCAAGACAAAGGCCACACGATTCTGTGAGAAAAGTCCAATCCATAACATCTTGCGATATAAATAGCTTGCGACGACCAGTTGGGTCCAATTCAGGACTCACTTTCGCTCCACCGAGTAATAAATATTTAATCGAAGACATTGACTATCCGATTCAACGGTGTATAGTAAATAGGTGAAGTATTCAATCTCACGCGGACGGTGATTTCAGAAATTGGAAAAGACGGTGGCGCAGGACGGTCCGGAGTACAACAACGCTGTTGTACGGGAAACAATCAAGGACCGATAACACGTAACATTTTGTAACATTCTGTCACATTTGCCTATGAAAAAGTTGGTGTACTTCAGCCCGTGCAAACAGCCCAAATGTTACACTTTCAAGGCGATCGCATTGACCGCCGGCGCCAAGGAACGTATGCCACAGTTGACCTGGGCCAAATGGGCCCGCGCGACTCCGTTGAACGGAACATTTGACCCATGCCTGACCAGGCCGATCCCGTCCTCGCCGCCGCCCAAGCGGGCATCGATGCCGGCATTTTTCCCGGAGTCGTGATCGTCGCCGGTCGTCGCGCAGGTGTGCAGTTGACACGCGTCCTGGGTCATGCACGCATCACGCCGCACGCGGTAGCAATGCGCCCCGATGCCATCTTCGACGTCGCGAGCATCACCAAAGTCGTCGCCACCGCCACGGCTGTCGCGATCTGCATCGACGCTGGCTTGCTCGATCTCGACGCCCCCGCGCACCATTACCTTTCCGCCATGAATCTCCCGACGCTGCAGAGCATCACGCTCCGCCACCTTGTCACGCATACCGCCGGACTCTCCAACGAGAAGTTCAACGAACTCAATGGCGAGGCTCTGCTGCATGCGCTTTGCACGCGAACGGTTCTTGGCCCGCCCGGTACGCATTGGGAGTACTGCTGCCCCGGCTTCGTGATCCTCGGGCTGATTGTCGAAGCCGTCACGCATGGAACTTTCGATAGCTTCTGCCACACGCGTATTTTCGAACCGCTGGGCATGCGCGACACGCGTTTCGGTCCGGCGGATTCCGCATCCGATCGTGCACGTCTCGTCGCCACCGAACGCCTTGAGCCCCACGAAGTCAGCGATGGTCTCGCTCGCCGCGCCGGCCGCGCCATCGGCAATGCCGGACTGTTCACCACCGCCGCCGACCTCGCCCGTTTCGCGCAAATGATGCTCTGTGGAGGAACGCTTGCCGGCACGCGCATCCTCTCGCCGCGCGCGCATGCGCTCTGCACGACCAACTTGAATGAGCCTCCGCTGCTTGCGCGCGCCTTGGGCTGGGATCTCCGGCCGCCGGAACAAGCCCACTCTCGCGGCCAGCGCTTCTCGAAATCCGCCTACGGCCACAGCGGCTGGACCGGTCAGTCCATCTGGATCGATCCCGAACGCGAGCTCTTCACAGTTGTGCTCACCAACCGCACGCACCCGGTCCACCGTGGCGACGACGACGGCTCGCACCAATTCCGAGCCCGCATCGCCGATGCCATCATCGATAGTCTGGAGTCATCAAAATGACCGCCGCCGCCCATCCGCTTGAACTTCCTGGCCTGATCAGCTTCTGGGACTTCGCCGAAGCGCCGGGCAGCGACCGCGTCGCGCGCGGTCCACATCCTTACCGTCTCCACGAAATGGGCCGACCGATCGCTCGCGTCGACGGCGGCATCTTCGCTCCACACGCCGCAAACCTGGAAACCGGAGACTGGCTGCGCGCCCCGCGCGCCGATTGCCCGGCGTTGAATCTCCACGGTCCGGCCGCGCAGGTCAGCGTCGTCGCGTGGATCCGCCGCGCTCCGCAGACTCCCGTCCATTGTGAAGCCATCGCCGGCATGTGGAACGAAACCGAGCGGCTGCGCCAATACTGCCTCTTCCTCAATCTCCACATTTGGGAGAGCAGCGATCAGGTCTGCGGCCACGTCTCGTCGATTGGCGGGCCGACGCCCGGCTTCAAGTATTGCATGGACACCAGTGTTGGTGCGACGCCCGTGCCGTTTCACGCCTGGCAGTGCGTCGGCTTCACCTACGATGGAGCTTTCGCGCGCTCGTACCTCGGTGGCCAGCTCGACGTCCGTCCCGAACGCAATCCGTATCCGTACCCCGGCGGTCTGTTCGACGCCGGACCCAGCGGCTCCGATTTCACTGTCGGTGCCGTCCATCGCAGTGGTGTGATGGGCAACTGGTACGCCGGCGTGCTCGGCGGTCTGGCCATCTTCAACCGCGCGCTGAACGACGCCGAGATGGCCGCGCTCGCCGCCAACATTCGGCCGTCGTAGTCCGGGCGTCCCGCCCGGTCTAACCTTGGCGAAAGCAGTACCCGTACTCTGATCGGAGGGCAACTCGATTGCGAAGCGAAACAAACTGTGCTCTCGCGGGAGAGTGTGCCAATCCGAGTGTAAACTTTCGCCGGGGTGGGGAAGGTGACCGGGCGAGACGCCCGGACTACAAAAAGGATACAACCAGGATACACCGTATTTCCTGTTCGATAGAATTGTCCACCGCCAGCCCGATTCCTGCGCTAAGCTCGCGGCGAGTCATCACCGTTCACCCGGAGCTTGAAACCCCATGATCCGTAGCGATGTGGCCATAATTGGCGCTGGTTTTGGTGGAGTTGCGGCAGCGCTGGCGCTGCTCGATCGCGGATACTCCGTCACGCTGACCGAAGAGTTTCCATGGATCGGCGGACAGGTCTCCAGCCAGGCGCTCTGCGTGCTCGACGATCTCAACGATCCGTCCGGTGAGCGCTGCGGCGTCACGCGCCGCTACGCCGAATTCCGCTCGCGCATCCGCGCCGCCTATACCTCGCGCTACAAACTCTCGCCGCTCGGCGAAGCCCAACTCCATCTCTGTCCCGGCAACGCCCGCTGCTCGCACCTCACCGCCGAACCCGACGTCGCTCACAACGTACTGCTCGATTGGCTGCGGCCCGGCATCGCGTCAGGAAAACTGACAGTCCTCACCGGCGTCGTGCCCGTCAAAGCCTCGAGCTCCGGCGGCAAGGTCCAAACCATCACCGTCCAGGACCTCGGCAATTCCGCGCGACAGCTGGAACTCACCGCCGACTTCTTCCTCGATGGTTCCGAAACGGGCGACACGTACCCGCTGCTCAATTTGCCTTACCGCATCGGTTCCGAAACTCCGGCCGACTTCAATGAACCCCACGCCGCGGAGCGCGCCGACCGCAGTGCCGTGCAGTGCTTCACGTACTGTGCCGTTGTGGAATTCGTGCCGAAGTCCTCGCACGTCTCTCCGAAGCCCGCCAACTACGAAGCGATCCGCGACCGCCACAATTTCTATCTCTCCGGTCCCGGTGCGACGCCCGAGGAGCCCTCGTACTTCTTCAAGCCGCGCATCTTGAAAAGCGGCAGCCGTATCTGCCCGTTCTGGTTTTACCGCTGCGTCGTCGACGCGGCGAATTTCGAGAACGTCACCGGCCGCGCCGTGATCAACGTGAAGTGCAACGACTTCAACGACGCCGCGTATCTCGAGAGCCCCCAGCGCGAACAAATCCTGAGCGACGCCCGCGAGCTGACCCGCGCGTACATCTACTGGCTCCAGACCGAAGCGCCCCGCGATGAGGGCGGCCGCGGCTACCCCGAACTGCGCCTCATGCCCGAAGCCACCGGCACCGACGACGGCATCGCGCAGGCGCCCTACGTCCGCGAAGGCCGTCGCCTGGTCGCGCAGCGCACGGTGATCGAACAGGATCTCGCCGTCGAATTCAACCTCGGCAGCCGCGCCAGGCATTTCCGCGACTCGGTCGGACTCGGCGGCTACGCCATCGACATCCACGCGCGTTCGGGCATGCCGGGACCGAGTCTCTGGCAGGGCGCGCGGCCGTACCAGGTGCCGCTGAGCGCCATGGTCGCTCCGGCGCTGAGCAACTTCGCCGCGGCGGGGAAGGGGATCGGCGTCAGCCAGGTCGCCAACGGCGCGTACCGCATGCATCCGTCGGAATGGACGATCGGCGAAGCGGCCGGCGAACTCGCCGCGTTCTGCCTCGCCAATAATCTGCCCAACACCGCGCCGCTCAGCGGACAGGCGCTCTTGAATTTCCAGAAGCGCCTCGTCGCCACCGGCATGCCCCTGTTCTGGTTCGAAGACATGCCCTTCGATCATCCCGCCTTCGCCGCCAGCCAGCTGCTCGCCGTCACCGGCATCTGGCCCGCGCACGAAGAACATCTGCGTTTCGAAGGCGACCAGAGCTTCGGCCGCCACCGCAAGGTCTTCCTGCAGGTCATGGAGAAGCTCGCGACCGCCGGCGTACCTGTTGATGCCTTGCGCGAATCACTGCTCGACGGACACAACGCCCGGAAGTACGACGCCGTTCATCGCGTCATGAAACTGCTGGACCAGCACGGCTGGCATGACACACTGCTCGCGTGAACATCTCAAAGGAATCACGATGACCACCGCCAACGAATACCCACGCTTCAATCTAACCGGCCAGATCGCGCTGATCACCGGCGCCGCCCGAGGCCTCGGCAACGCCATTGCGCTGGCCTGCGCGCACGCCGGAGCCGACATTGCGTTGGGTTTGCGCGACGTCAAATCCGGCGGCGAACTCGTGAAGCAGATCGAAGCCCTCGGCCGCCGCGCGCTGCCCTTGCAGATGAATGTCACGTCGCTCGACGAAGTCAGCGCCGGCGTTGAGAAGACCGCGCAGCACTTCGGACGGCTGGACATCCTGATCAACAACGCCGGCATCGGCAAAAGCGATCCGGCAGAAGACGTCAAGGAAGAGGACTTTGACCGCATCGTCGCTGTGAATCTGAAAGGCACCTACTTTGTCAGCCAGGCAGCCGCCCGCGTCATGATCGCGCAGAAGTACGGCCGCATCGTCAACCTTGGCTCACAGGCCGGCGCCGTCGCGCTGCCGATGGAGTCGGTCTACTGCATGACCAAGGCCGGCATCGCCCACCTGACCAAATGCATGGCCGTCGAATGGGGCCAGCACAACATCACCGTCAACAACGTCGCGCCGACGTTTATCCGCACGCCCGGCACGGCCGAGGAGCTTTCCAACCCCGCGTCGCGCGCGCACATCCTCTCGATGATCAAACTCGGCCGCATCGGCGAGCCCATGGACGTGGCCGGTGCCGTCGTCTTCCTGGCCTCGCCCGCCGCATCCTTGATTACCGGCACCACGATCCTGGTCGATGGCGGCTGGACCGCCCATTAAAGAAGAAGTTCCAAAATATTTCGACTTTCCGTTTGTAGCCCGCTTATCGCAACGGTCAGCAGTGTAGAACGGCCCACACCCCTAAAGGGAGATGCGCACCATGATTGAGGACAACGCCTACAACACACTGACGGCCCGCAATCAGGCCTTCATCCCCGGCGCTTTGCAGAAGCGCTTGCGGCATACGACGCTGGTGATCACCGGTTGCGGGCTCGGCGGAGTCATCGCCGAAGCCGCGCTGCGCACGGGCTTTACTCACATCCGCCTGATCGATGGCGACCGGGTCGAAGCCCACAATCTCAACCGCCAGAATTTCCGCAACTCTGACGTCGACTGCTCGAAGACCGACGCCGTCGCCGAACGCCTCCGCGCCATCCATCCTCACGCGCAGATCGAATCGGTCCCTAAGTTCCTCGATGAAGACAACGCTGCGCGTCTGCTCCACGGAGCCGGCGTGATCGTCGACACCATCGACTTTCGCTCGCCGCTGGCGATTCGGGCGCTCCACGCCACCGCGCGCGAGCAGGGGATTCCGGTCGTCGCACCGATGTCCGTGGGCTGGGGTGGGGCGGCGCTGGTTTTTCATCCGCGCGGACCCTCGCTGGCCGAACTGCTCGGTCACGACGCCTACGCCTCGGTTCCGGACTTCGTTTCCGCCTTCGCGCGGCTGATGCGCCGCTACGCGGCCGTTTTCCCGCCGTATGCGCTGGGCGTGTTGAGCCAGATTCTCGACGCAGGCAACGTCTGTCCGATCTCGCAGCTCTGTCCGGGCTCGTACACCGCCGCGGGATTGTCCGTGACGCTGGCCGTGCGCATCGTAGCCGGCGAGACCGTGCCGCTGGCGCCGGAGTTGGTGCTGCTCGATCCGCTCACGGCCGGTTCAGTGGCCGCTGCGCCTGAACTTCACGCGAACGAATTTGAATCCACGCACGACGCGTTGAAAGTGTGTTTGTAACTCCAGAGATGACACCCGTGAACGAATCCGTGGCCGTGCACGCCAACCTGGCGGACGAAGAACTGCTCAATCGCGCGGCCTCCACGCGCGACACGGATGCTTTTGTCGAATTTGTCAAACGGCACGAACACAGCGCGTCGAGTCTCGCCTTTCACATCACCGGAAACGCCGACGATGCCTCGGAGGCGGTGCAGGAAGCACTCATCCGCGTCTGGGCCAAAGTCGCCGACTACCGGGGTGACGGTACGCCGCGCTCGTGGTTCCTGCGTATCGTCGCGCGCGAAAGTCTCCGCCATATCCGCAAACGAAAGAGGCACGCCATGCAGTCCATCGATGAATCCGACCCCGGCGAGGCCGCCAGCGCCGACCGCTCGGCCGTCGTCGGCGCTGAAGATCAGGACACGCGCGAAGGCCTGCGCCATCTGGTCGACGCGCTCCCCGAAACCGACCGCCAGCTCCTGGCGCTCCACTTTGGTGGCGGCCTGAGCCAGGGCGAGCTGGCCAAGACGTTCTCGATCACGCAGCAGGCCGTCTCGGCGCGCATCAAGAAGATCCTCGGCCATCTGCGTGTCGGCCTGGGCGCAGCCGGATTCGGCGCCGCGCTCCCCCTGCTCAATGAACAGGGTCTCGGCGATCTGTTTCACTCCGGTCACCGCGCGCCACCGCACCTGGCACCGCGGCTGCTCAAACAGCTTCAGCGCTCGAGCCTCCGCGCGAAAGCGCCTGCGCGCGGTTCTTCCGCCGCCGCAAAATCCCTTTGGGCTGTCGCGTTGCTCTGTGTAGCAGCCGGCGGTTGGTATCTCCTGAAACAGCCTGCAGCGGTTTTGACTACCGCACCGGCTGCGCCGTCAAAGCTCTACCGCAAGTGGACGTTCGAAAAGGGACCGCCCGCCGATCTCCAGGACATGGTTCTCTCCACGTGGACCTGGCACGCCGCCGATGGCGAACGCCCTGCGCGCTTGACGCCGGAATTCAACACCAACACCGGCCTTCGTCTGCCCGTCGCGATCGATCAACTCCCGGTGGCCGTCACGGTCTCGTCGCAACTCCTTTTGAAAGACGCCAAAGGCAACGGTGGCACCTGCGTGCAGTGGTTCGACAAGAACTCCAACACGCAGTTTCGCCGCTCGGGTTACAAAGTCGTCAAAATCGACGACGTCGGGAAGAACATCCCGACAATCGTCAACTACGTCTTCGGCCGCTACGTCGTTCAAACCCTCAACGGCCAGATCACGATCGTCGACGAGTACCCCGCGCAGATCCCAGCCCGGGACCTCGCGCTCATCTGGTTCAACGAGGAAATCGAAGGCGTCGAAATCAAATCGATCGAACCCGCCGATCTTCCTCCCGAAACGAACGATATGCCGCGCCTGCTCAAGTCGATGGTTCGAGGCCCGGTGCTCTACCAGACCAACCCGCCCATCCGACTTGGGAATGCGCAGTGAATTGCGCGCCACCATTTCTCATTCGTGGAAGTACGCTATTTAATTCTGAGATCGACGCCGGAATAGATGATTGTCTCAATTCGAGCTTCTACATTTATTCAATCCTCATTAATTTCTGCCGTCCGATGGACAATTTCGGCAAACCGTTCTGAGTTTTCGGGAAAAACAAAATTGGCACGTCCTGAGCTAATTGGAAGTTCGGATGAGCCGCGCTGGCCTCGGCAGAAACCGCGCGTGCGCGCACGGCCTACGGCACGAGCAACGCAAGGCCTCCGTGGCAATCCCCCTGACCGACGATGAACTGAGCGGCTTCTAAACGAGACTTGGCGACGAGCGGAACGAAGCACATGCGTCCTCAACTTAAAGACTCGAATAAATCAGCACTACGAAAGGTTGGGGGTGAATCGTCTCACGTATTCTGGCAAATTGAGCAGTCGACCGTACGGAATACTGCATTCCCAAAAGTGGTAAAAATCGGACATCGTAATGACATTTCCGGAACTTTCGGCCTGAAAGTCTTCCGATTCCAGCATCTATTTCCTGTTTCATGCTTCTCAGTCTTGGCACGGCGAATGCCACTCTTGATGCAGGCTTGCTCAGTGTGAGCGCCAACAGAATTGGAGATCGTCGTCATGAGTAATTTTACGGTGGGCAAGAAAATAATGTGCGGCTTCGCGTTGACGCTGGCCATCACAGTTGCCTTGGGAATTTTTGCGCGCTCGCGGTTGATCTCGATCAGCAAGATTGCCCACAGCATCACGGAAGACAGTCTGCCCGGCGTCTACTTGATGTCCGAGGCTCGCGCACAGGTGAAAGATAACCTCATGGCGCTTCATTCCATGTTCACTGCAGTGGACAAAGCGGAACTGGCGGATTGCGAACGCCGCTACGATGAAGGCCGCACCAAAACGACAGCCATCCTGGATAAATACGCCCAGACGATATTTGAAGCGCGCGACAAGGAACTTTACGAGACGCTTAAATCCAAACGAGCTGCGTACCTGCTTGCCTACAACGAAGTGATCGCCTTGATCCACGCGGAGAAGAACACCGAAGGTCTGTTGGTCTGGAAATCCAAAGTGATGCCTGCATTTTCCGGATACATGTCCGCCATCGACGCGCTCTCCGAATACAACAAGGACGTTGGCAACGCCAGTTCAGTGAGCATCGCGAATTTGCTCTCTGAATCCGAATGGGGCATCCTGATCGCGCTGCTTGTGGCCCTGGCCCTGGGCGGCGTCGCCGCATTCGGGATCACCCGCAACGTCAACGGATCGCTCAACGCCATCGCCATGACCCTGCGCTCGAGCGCCGAACAGGTTGCCGCGGCCGCCACGCAGGTGGCGCAGTCCAGCCAGAGCATGGCGTCCGGTGCCAGCCAACAGGCGTCGAGTCTCGAAGAGACCTCGGCGTCGCTGGAAGAAATGGCCTCGATGACCCGCCAGAACGCCGACAACGCCCGCGCTGCACGCGCGGTCTCCGATGAAGCCAGTTCCGCCGCGGAAGCCGGCCAGAACACCACGCGTAAAATGGGTGGCGAACTGACCGCGCGCATCGGCGGCATGAACGATGCGATTCAGAAGATCAAGAGCTCCGCGGACCAGACAGCCAAGATCGTCAAGACCATCGACGAGATCGCCTTCCAGACCAATCTGCTGGCCTTGAACGCCGCCGTCGAAGCCGCTCGAGCCGGTGAAGCGGGCAAGGGTTTCGCCGTCGTCGCCGAAGAGGTCCGCAATCTCGCCCAGCGTTCAGCCGAAGCGGCGAAGAACACCGCGGCGCTGATCGAAGAATCCCA
The DNA here is from genome assembly GCA_038227875.1 of Planctomycetota bacterium. Lineage (GTDB taxonomy): Bacteria > Planctomycetota > SZUA-567 > H5-PLA8 > H5-PLA8 > JBBRPR01. Next base: position 3,422 of record JBBRPR010000086.1, on the reverse strand, counting down.
GCGCAATGCCGAAAACGGCGTGAAGGCTTCGTCGGAGGTCTCCGAGATCCTCAAGCGCGCCGTCGAAGTGGAGATCGCCAAGAGCTTCTCCAACACCGTTGATGCAGCCAACAAGGTCAAGCAGCTGATCGGCGAAGTCGCCGCCGCCAGCGGCGAGCAGTCGAAGGGCGTCGAGCAGATCAACACGGCCGTCAGTGAGATGGACAAGGTGACCCAGTCCAACGCCGCCAACGCCGAAGAGTCGGCTTCCGCCAGCGAGGAACTCTCCGCGCAGTCCCGCGAGCTCCAGGACATGGTCAACGCGCTGATCAAGCTGATCCGCGGCTCCAGCGAAGCCGGAAGCGCGCCGCCTCCTCCGCAGCGCGCGGAGAAGCTGCAGACCGTCGCGCCGGCGAAGTCTCACTACGCGCCCGCGCCCAAGGCCGCCCGCAAGGCCAGCGCGGTCCACGTACCGACCAACCGCGTCGCAACGCTAAACGGACACGCGAAGGGGCACGTCAATGGCACGAGCAATGGCAACGGCAAGCGCAAGGCATCCGTGGCGATTCCGCTGACGGACGAGGAACTGAGCGGCTTCTAGAAGCCAAGGCGGAGTCTTCCCGAAAGGAATGAATCGCATGAGCACCAAAGCCAGTGAAAAGAGTGCAGTGACCGCGCGCGCCGGACGCTACCTGACCTTCAACCTCGCCGGGGAGCTTTACGGCCTGGAGATCCTGAAGGTGCAGGAGATCATCGGCATCATGAACGTCACCCGCGTCCCGCGCGCGCCGGATTACATCCGCGGCGTGATCAACCTGCGGGGCAAGGTCATCGCGGTGCTGGACCTGCGCCGCAAACTGAACTTCGACGCCAAAGACGACAACGAACGGACCTGCATCGTCGTCGTCCAGGTGCAGCGCGGGGATTCGATCATCACGATGGGCATCATCGTCGACACGGTCTCGGAAGTGCTGAACGTGAACGCCGACCAGATCGAAGCGACCCCGGAATTCGGAGTCAACATCTCGACCGAGTTCATCCTCGGCATGGCCAAGGTCGGCAAGAACGTGATCATCCTCCTGGACGCCGACTGCATCCTCTCGCAGGGCGAACTGAAGGACACGGCGGAGAGCGCGAAGGCGGCGCACTGAGCAACGCCTGTCAGCTCAACGAAGCGTTGGAAGGTGCCCCATCTCCATTTTTAAGGATAATGGAGATGGGGCTCTCAATTTGACTCGCTAACTTAACTTCAATCCATTTTGAACTGCGCCATTAAGCGAAGAAATCCTCCATGGTTTTGGCAGTAGTTGGACGCCCAGTCGCTCAGTGGATAACCGCGTTTGGGGAGTAGCATTACCCGTGACCATGATCGCGGGTAACGACGGCCGCAACTTGCGCACTTCCTCGATCAACTGAAGCCCCGTCATCTCTGGCATCGACAGGTCCGTTATCAGCAGATCGCATCTCTCATCCATATTTCGAAGCACCGACAGTGCGCTTTCCGGGGAGTTAAACACGACGATGGTGTATCCGAGATTCGACAGACATTCTTGAATGAGGGCGAGCAAGTCGACCTCGTCATCAACTACAAACAACCGAGCGCCCGTTTTTATTGCAGGCGTCGGAGACGCGGATTTTTGATGGGGCTCGGAGCTGGAAGTCGCCTCTGATAGGATTGGAAAAAGCAATTTAAAAGTTGTGCCAACGCCCACTTCACTCTCAACCGCAATTGATCCACCATGGTTTAGAGTAACGCCATGAACCACTGCCAATCCCAGCCCTGTTCCTTCGCCAACGCCTTTTGTGGTGAAAAAAGGTTCGAATACACGCCCGATCATCTCCTTTGGTATGCCGTGCCCGTTGTCATGAATCTGTAAACGGGCATAGCGCTCCGGCGGAAGCGTCTCGCCGGTAGGCGTGGTTTCGGAACCCGTTTCAATTACGTCCGTGAAAATGTCGATCGTGCCCGTTCCTTTGGGGATTGCCTGCCATGCATTGGTGACGAGATTCATTACAACCTGGTGAATTTGCGTTTCATCAGCGAGTATTCCGGCCTTGCCCGTGCCCAGTCGTACGTTAATCGCCACGGAAGAGGGAATTGTTGCGCGCAATAGCTTAAGCGAGTTGTCAATCGAGCTGTCAAAGTTCACGACAGTCTTTTTGAGATCCTTGGGACTGCCGAAGGCCAGTAGATGCTTAATCAGATCGCTGGCCCGCTCGCCAGCCTTTATAATCGGATGCAAATATTGTTTTGCTTTCTGCCCCTCGTCCAGGGCCGCATCCAGCATTGCCGTATTGGCCATGATGATGCAAAGTATATTGTTAAAATCGTGCGCAATGCCGCCGGCCAGCGTTCCAATCGCCTTCATTTTTTGCGCTTGGAGCAGCTGCGTTTCCAGGACATTGCGTTTGATCTCCGCCAGTTTGCGATCGGTAATGTCCTGCGCGGTTCCGCGGAGCCCAATGATTTTCCCGCTTGCATCCCGAACAGCCTCGCCTCTTGCGGACACCCACCGTGCGGGGCCAGATAGTTTTTGATTCAATTCCAACTCGACTTCGTAGGACTTGCCCTCCCGCAACGCTTCAATCACCTTGCGGCTCAGAAGCGCGGCGCTTTCTGTCGTGTAATTTCGTTGATCCTCTTCGTACGTCGGTGGTGCCGATCCAGGAGTCTTTCCATACAAATTGAATAACTCCTCGGACCACCAGACCACGTTGTTTACTGAGTCCCACGTCCAATTTCCGATGTGCGCAATACGTTGCGCTTCAGCTAATAATGCTTGCGTCGTCAACGCTTTTTGCTGACTCTGTTTAAGGTCTTCAATATCAGTGCACGTTCCAAACCATCGTTGTATATTTCCGTTGGAGTCGCGTACCGGAACACCGCGAATCAACCACCAGCGATATGCGCCGTCGTGCCGTTTCAGTCTGCATTCGAGCGAGTATTCAGAATTTCCCTGTACTGCGCCCTGCCACGCGTCCCAGGCTCGTTTGCGATCATCCGGGTGAAAGGGGATATTCCAGCCGTGCCCGTGGCTTCCAGGGACATTCCCGTATAGTCAACCCACTGTTTGTTGAAGTAGGTATTCCAGCCATCAGCCCGCGTTGCCCAGACAATTTGTGGCATTGCCTCGGCAAGCAAGCGAAAGTCGCTTTCGCTTGCCTTAAACGCTAATTCAGCGTTTTTGAGATCCGTGATATCGAGAGTGGAACCGGTCCATTCTTTGGCTCTCCCTGTCGAATCCAGAATCGGCACGCCACGGATCATAAGCCAACGCCACAAGCCATCGCTACGGCGCACCCGGTGTCAGGGCTCTCACAGTATTGCATCGTAGACAGCAGTAATTCTCGCGCTAATCTGCGCCGATGCGGTCAGTAGGCCGCAGAAGATTTCGGACGGTTATAAAAACAGCAGGTCCCCGCAAAGCTCGAACTTTGCAGGG
>JBBRPR010000085.1:0-32528 GCA_038227875.1 Planctomycetota bacterium | reverse complement strand
TTCCACTGCTCCATATCGCGGTACACCCTTCTGACCCTCCCACGCCTCTCGCACTTCATTGTGCAGAGTCGCTCAGGGTCTATCTGGGTGCCGCAGTTTTCAACCGCCGCTCACCGCCGCGCTTTTCGACCGACGTTTACATCTGTGGGCTTGCGTCGAAAGTTCCAACGCGAAACGTATTCCTTGCCTCGCAAATTTCCGGCTAATTCGCAGACGACGAACTTGTCGTTGATCTCCTTAACTTCCATTCGATATGGCTCTTGAGTTCCTTTTCTAATGACGGCCCAATCTCCAATTCGGGCGGAATCGACCCATGTTTCGTAGAGTTCAACATCGGTTGCCGCGACGTTCGAGCCCGTGCAGCAACCGACCGCAATCAGAACGCAAGCCAGGACAGATTTAGAGATCACAGGCAGGTTACTCCTTAAATGCATTTCGCGCCTATTGACGGCGCAATCCATGGGCGAATTACCAGAACAAAGCCGCGAACCAGAATCATTTCGACTCTTTATTGAAGACCATCCACGGATTGCCATCGGGATCGGAGAAAAAGGCCTGTTTAACGCCGTCCATTTCCATCGGACTAATGTCTGACAGTCCACACGAACGCGCATGCGTGATGAATCGATCAAAGTCCGCTATCTTGACTTCGATCAGGTGCGTTCCTTTTGCGCCGGGCTCGAGGCCTGCTTCTTCTCCGGGTACAATGATGAGATTGAGGTTGCTGAGCCGTCCAATGTAGTGCGTGGAGGTGCCCATTTTTTTCTCACGCATATCCAAACCAAAAATACTGCGATAGAACTCCGCAAGCTTCACGGGTTGGAACGATGCGAGGGCGAAAGTGACGTGCCGTTCTCTGATATTTGACCGAGTCTGTGCTCAGACGAGAGCGCGAATTTGAACGAGGACCCTCAGGCAAATTTGCCTGACCACTACTAATGGTAGAGTTGTACCTGTGGAATACCTGGGAATGAATTCGTTCCCAGGTCACTCCGCCCACGAACCGTTTTCCAACGCGTGCGTTTTGAATCTTTGCGCGTTCACGACACAATGCAATTTCGGCCCTGAGCTTTGGCGGTGTAGAGTTTGGCATCAGCAGCAGCGGCGGCTTCGGCCAGCGTGTCTCCGGACGCAACGGGTGCGATGCCGGCTGAAAATGAAACGTTGAATTTGCGCTCGGCGGCGGTGAATTCGACCAGGCGCAGGGCATCCAGAGCATTTTGCAAAGCCCGGGTTGCGCCGGCGACATCGGAGCCCGGAAGCAGGACCACAAATTCTTCGCCGCCCCAGCGCCCGAACGAGTCTGATTTCCGCAACGATCGTTCCAGCACGAACGAGGTGCTGCAAAGCACTTCATCGCCTTTGGCGTGCCCATATGTATCGTTGACCGACTTGAAGTGATCCAAGTCGAGCATTGCCAGCGACAGATCGCCCTTGGTTCGCGCGGTGAGTGCGGCGTAATGGGTGAAGAGTTCCGTGAACGAAAGACGGTTCAATGCGCCGGTGAGCGGATCGTGGCGCAGCTTTCGTCCGATTTCAGCGATGCGCTGCAATTTTACGGAGACGACCGTAAGCAGGAGTTCGATCTTGATCGGCTTTTCGAAATAAGCGTCTGCGCCCAGCGCATAGCATTCCATTTTGACGTGGTCGTCCTCGGTCGCGGACAGGATCAATATTGGAATGGCCAGACTCGCGGTCTTCAGGCGGATCTCAGCCAGCACGTCGCGCCCGTCACGGTCGGGGAGACCGAGATCGAGCAACACCAGAGAAATCAGACGACGCTCAACCAGCTCCAGCGCCTGCGCGGCTGTTGTTGCCACCAGGATTTCGCGCGTGGGAGAGCGCAATCTCAGGCTAAGCAACTGGGCCATGACCGGATCGTCGTCCACAATCAAAATGACGACGCGCTCCGCCGGCAGTGTGCTGCAATGCCGGTTTACAATGGATTTCAGCGCGACCACCCACTGGGATAGTTCTGACGACGGAGAATCCAGCACGGCCTGACACGTGGAATGAAGATCGGGAATGTCCTGAACGTAATCGGCGCCGAGCATGACCCGGGCGATGCGGCGAATCGTGGCCTCGGCATCATCGGGGCGGGCACGGAGCAGCCGTTCCGCTCCGGTGAGTGCGCTGCCAAACGCCGAAAGCCCGTCGAGGGAATTTGTCTTCACCCCAGCACCGTTCCGTCCGCGAATGACTTGGCCTGGCTAAATTCACTGCGCACTGCCGTGGCAATTGCGGCAGCGCCATCAACAGTTCCGGTGGCTCCGATTCTTTCCAGTTCCTTGAACAGCGGCGCGAGCTTGACCATTCCGCAGGTACCGCTGGTTCCAGAGCAGGCGTGCCCGAGCCGGCGCACCTCCTCCGCCCTGCCGCTGGCGATGGCCACGTCGAGTTCACCCAGAAGCTTGGCCGTCCGATCGAAGTACAAATCGAGCAGACTCTTGATCGCATCGGTATCGTTATCCGTGCATTCACGCAGCCATTCGAAATCCACGAGCACTTCTCCGCCCGGGAGCTGATCTTTAGCTGCGTTTTCAGACATGATTCACCTTTCTATACGGAGCTGAGCACCGGCCCGCGCGGTTTGACGATCCACGTGAGCGCCTTGACGGTCAGTTCGATCGACAAAAACGGCTTGCCAATAAAATCGTTGCCGCCCGCGGCCGACGATCCAATCCGGTGCGCGATCTCGGAAAGTTGGCTGAAGAAAACGACGGGCGTGTCCTTGTGGTGGGGAAGCGTGCGCATGTAAGCGCACAGCGCCATGCCGTCGATGACGGGCATGTCGATATCGAGCAGGACCAGATCGAACCAGGAGTTTTCAAGCACGCGCGCAGCCGACTCGGAATCCAAGATTCCCGTCGACGGCAGGCGGGCGTGATTCAACGCAAATTGAGCGGCGTGAAGGGCAATTTCCTGGTCGTCGACAATCAGTATTGAGGGAGCGACGATTGGGATGCTGGCTTCCTCAACGGAGTTCATCAATTCGCCGAGACAGATGACCGTTTGAAGAATGGACTTGTCGGTGGAAAACGTAATATATTTGGGATGCTCGCACAGCGTTCTCAGCAGCGCCTCCAAGCCTTCGGCCAGGCGCGCAACGCGGTGGACGTCCGCTTGCCAGGCCATAGTGCTGAGCAATCGCGTCTTCTGGCGCAGGTCGGAAAGCATGGCCGAGTCGTTCTGCTGCAGACAGGCGCGCAGCATCTCGCGCATTTCTCTGACGGTCGAGCGTGCCTGAGTCAGACAGATCTCGCGGTCTCGTTCGGGCTGAGGCTGAGGATCCGCTGCCGTCGTATTTAGCTCCAGTAAGGCTGATGCATATTCGATCACCTGATTCGGCCGGGTATCGGACTTGGACAACATTTGCGAAGCGCCCAAGCTGCGGGCCTCATCGGCAATAGTTGCCGTGAACGAGTTTGAGTAGACGATGACCGGCATCGAGCAGGTTGCTTCATCTGAGCGAATCTTTCTGAGCAGTTCCAGTCCATTGATGCGCGGAAGCATAATATCGAGAAGAACAAGATCTGGTTGCCAGGAAGCAATTTTTTGAAGTCCCTCGGCACCATCCACGGCCACTTCTACGGCGAAACCGGCGCGGACAAACTTGTTACGGTATATCGTCGCAATGACGGGTTCGTCTTCAACGATGAGTATTTTTTTCATCCCGCCAGTCCTCGTGTACGGTCTATATGTTGCGAATGGGAACTCATTCCAAAAATACAATTTTCGTCACAAAACATATGCCCAACTAAGACTTTGGTGGCGGATGTTGCGCAATGATATCCAAAAGCGTTGCTTTCCGGATCGGTTTGGTGGCGTGGCCGGTGCATCCGGCTTCCTGGCTTTTTCCTTCATCTTCAGCGAGAGCATTGGCCGTCAGGGCAATGATAGGGGTTGGCTTCTGTCCGCGCTCGTTTTCCCATTTCCGAATTTCACGGGTGGCGGAGTAGCCGTCCATTTCGGGCATCTGCATATCCATCAGAACGAGGTCCCACGCGCGGGTCTTGAAGAGCTCCAAGGCCACCTTTCCATTTTCGCAGGGCTCAACGGAGTGTGGAGTTTTCTTCAGGTACGTTAAAATCAGCAACCGGTTCTCCGGCGAATCATCTGCGAGCAGTATATGCATGGGGACTGCGGGCACTGCATCCGTGCTTTCCTTTTTCGCGGGCGGCAATTGCGTCGCAGGAACACTTGCCTGGTCGCGCGTCGTTGGCAAGGTGAAATGAAATGTACTGCCCTTCCCCGCCACGCTTTCGACCCAGATTCTGCCGCCCATCATTTCGACCAGTTGGCGACAGATCGCCAGTCCCAACCCGGTGCCTCCGTACTTGCGAGTCGTAGTGGAGTCCACCTGCATGAATTTCTGAAAGAGCGCGGCTTGTTTTTCGACGGGGATGCCAATGCCGGTATCCGTCACTGAAAAGCGCAGCGCCACAGAATCGGCAGAGTTGTTTTCGCAGACGACGCAAACGGACACCTCGCCCTTGTCCGTGAACTTGGTCGCGTTGCCGATGAGGTTGATCAGAATCTGCCTCAAGCGCGTCGGGTCGCCGAGAATTGCATCGGGCACATCCGGGGAGATGTCGGTGCGGATGGCCAGACCTTTTTCTTTGGCCCGAATGCTGGCGATCTCAACGGTGTCCGAGACCAATTCGCGCAGCCGGAAACCGATGCTCTCCAGCCGCAGTTGGCCGGCTTCGATCTTTGAAAAATCGAGGATGTCGTTGATCAGATTCAGCAGCGTTTCGCCGGCCGAACGGAGGATGCGGACAAAATGCTTCTGCTCGCTGTTCAATTCAGACTCCGACAGAATGTCGGACATGCCGATGATCGCGTTCATGGGCGTGCGGATATCGTGGCTCATGCAGGCTAAAAAGTCGGATTTGGCCCGCGTCGCGGCCTCAGCCGTCTCCTTCGCCTGCTCCAACGCTTTCTGGCTTTCCTGCAGCGCCCTGAACGCGGCATTCTTGTCCAGTAAGTTGATGTAACCCTGCGAATGGTGGCGGATGCGCGCCAGCAGTTCGAGCCGATCGGGCAGCTTCACGATGTAGTCGTTGGCGCCCTTGGTAAACGCGTCGGCCTTTACCTGCGGATCTTCCGTTGTGGACAACACAATTATGGGAATATCGCGCAGCGAAGGATTGGCACGGATGTAACGAACCAGCGTCAGACCGTCGATCTCCGGCATCATCAGATCGACCAGCAGCACCGTCGGCTCAATTTGCATGGCCAGGCCGACAGCCTTCGCCGGATCGTTGCAATAATGGAACGCGATGCCCTGTTCATTGGCTAGCATGCGGCGGACGACTTCGCCAATCATCGCCTGATCGTCCACCAGGAGAACTTTGATGCCGTGTGAGGGCAGTGGCAGTCCAGGGTCCGATCCAGCACTCATGCTTAACTCCTCAGCAAACGGCACTTCAGGATTTGGAAACTCCCCGCGCTCGATTTAACTCTTCCAGACGCCGGCCGATGTCCTTGACCGAAAGTATCTCCGAAGCCGCCTGCAATTCCGCGGCCGCTTTGGGCATTCCATAGACCACACACGAATTCTTGTCTTGAGCGATCGTCAGCCAGTTGCGTTTGCGCAAGGCCAGCAGGCCGCTGGCGCCATCCCGCCCCATGCCGGTCAGCAATACCGCGGTGTGACTCCCGTGGACGTGTTGCATGCAACTGTCGAAGAAGATGTCCACGGAGGGCCGGTAGGGATTGCCCACGGGTTCGCGAACGTACGAGAATGAGAGATCGGAATTAAAAACCAAATGATCGTTGGTGTAGGCCATCCAGACCTTGCCGGGTTCAGGCCTGTCTCCGGGCGCGATCAAGTGAACCTTTAGCGGCGAGTACTGGTTCAGCCAATCGACCAGGCCGGGCGTAAAGAGTTTGTCGACGTGTTGAACGACGACAATCGCGGATGCAAAATCCGGTGAGAGTTTGGAAAATACCTCCACGAGAGCCTGCGGTCCGCCCGTTGAGGAACCGATAGCAACCAGCGGCGGCGAGTTGCGTCTGACGGCGGTAACGGGCCGCTGCGGAATGACGTCGGTATTCGCGGACTTCTTCTTCAACAGGGTGCGGATCATCCTGAATTTCGCCAGTAGCGGTTCCGCGCCGCCCATGTCGCCATTCATCCCCAGCACCGGAGTGCAGACGGCATCGATCGCGCCCAGGCCCATCGCGTCGAATACCTGAGAAATATTGCCCGATACGGTCGCCGTCACAATCAGGATCGCACAGGGCGTCGCGGCCATGATCCGTCGCGTGGCTTCGACGCCATCCATGACAGGCATCAGCAGGTCCATCAGGATCAAGTCCGGGCAGTCGGCGGCGCACTTACTCACGGCCTCGGCGCCGTTGGTCGCAATCCAGGCGATTTGATAGTCCGGAACCGTGACCACGACGCGACGAAGTACCTCCACCCCCATCGCCATATCGTTTACAATTGCAATTCTCAACGCGGTTCCCCGATCAATTCAACGACTGCGACCAGGAGGCTTTCATCGTGAAAGCTGCTCTTGGCCAAGTAGTAGTTTGCCCCCGCGTCCAGCCCCTTGAGCCGGTCTTCTTCGCGGTCCTTGTACGAAACGATCATCACGGGAAGGTTCTTGTAGCGCGCGTCGGCGCGAATGCGTTTCACCAGTTCGATTCCATTCATGCGCGGCATGTCGACATCGCTGATGACCAGGTCGAACCGCCCGGAACTCAGCGTATTCCAGCCGGCTGCGCCGTCGATGGCGACCTCCACTTCATATCCGCGATTCGCCAGCAGCTTGCGCTCGACTTCGCGCACGGTTAGCGAGTCGTCGACGACCAGCACGCGCTTGCGGTGTTCTCGAATTGCAGCGCTTCGTGACAAGACCTTGTCGACGTGGCCGCCGCCGCTGAGGAGCCGGTTGATGGATTGGATCATGTCGTCCACATCCACGATCAGCAGCGGCCGGCCGTCCTCCATCAAGGATGCGGCACTGATGTTGGGAAGCTTGCCGAGTCTGGCGTCCAGCGGACGGACGACCACCTTGCGCTCACCAAGCACGCGGTCCACAGCCACACCGTAACGCTCGAAACGTTCGCCGATGATGATGACGGGCAGTTCTCCGGTCAGAGGCGGCGAAACACCAATGCCCAGTACCTGCTGCGCGGTGACAAGGCCTATGTTCGTATCGTCCTGCTTGAAGTACTGGCGATTCTCCAGCGATTGGAGTTGTTCCTTTTCGATCTTGAGCAACTTGTCGATGCGCGCGAGCGGAAAGGCATAGGGGTCGCCCGCAATTTCGACGATCAGGGCATTCAATACCGAGAGCGTGATCGGCAGTTGCAGATGAAACGAGGAGCCCGCGCCCAGGCGCGTCGAGACGCGGATCTGGCCGCCCACTTCCTGGATCATGGTGCGAACCACATCGAGCCCGATGCCGCGGCCGGAAATTTCGGTCACCTTCTCCGCGGTGGAAAAGCCGGGAAGGAACAGAAATTCGAGCACTTCCGGCTCCGTCAGCTTCGCGGCAATCTCTGCGGTCGACAATTTGCGTTCGATGATTTTTTGCCGCACCTTTTCGACGTCGATCCCGCGGCCGTCATCCGAAACGGAGACCAGCAGCACGCCGCCCTTATGCATGGCCTGGAGCACGATCTTTCCCTGCTCGTCCTTTCCCGCTGCGACGCGGTCGGCGGGAGATTCCATGCCGTGGTCCACGGCGTTGCGCAGGAGGTGGTTGAGCGGAGCTTCGAGTTTCTCCAGAATATCGCGGTCGACTTCGGTCTCTCGGCCCGACACCTGGAAACGGACTTTCTTATCCAGACTGCGGGCGATGTCGTGGACCATGCGCGGAAAGGACTGCACGCCGTCGCCGAACGGACGCATGCGGCTGGCGATGACTTCGCGGTAGAGCCGGTGCAACAGGTTGTCGGAGCGCAGTGAGAACACTTCAAAGGCATGGACGCGCTCGGCCAGATGCTGCTGGTACTCGCTGTTCTGATGGATGAGTTCGTGGAGCAGCCCCGTGATGGCGGGCGACTGGGACGCCGTCTGTCCGAGTTGATGCTGCAGGCGCTCGAGTGTCTCGGCCACGTGTTGGTGCTCGATCTGCAGATTCCGCAGCGAACGTTCAAATTGGTTCAGCCATCCACCGTCGACGAGCGCCTCGCCGGTCAGGCCCATCAGGCGACTTAAGCTGGCGGCACTGACGCGGACTGCGCGCCCGCCTTCTGAGACTGGAGCGTTGGCGCTTTCGGAGACAACGGCGCGCGTCGATTGTGAAATTCGTGCGGATATTTCCGTGCGTCGCAGCTGTGCTTCAGATTTTTTGGCGCGCGGGGGCACGCTTACGGCCGGCGCGGATCCGCTTCCGCGAACCGCCGGCATGGTTCCCCCACTGGTCGCTTTGACGGCGACAACCGCTTGGACGGGCTGCGCTGGCGCGGCCGACAGGACGGCTGGCAGCGGCAAGGATGCTGATGCGGCGGGACCTGACGGTGTTGAACCAGCAGCGGTCGGAGCGGCTCCCGGCATCATGTTTTTCAACCCGGCCAGAATTACCGCGTGCTGATCCTGGCCCGGGCTGGCCGGCTGGTCGCCGGCGTGCATCAAGTAATCCGTGCCTTTCAGCAGCACGTCCACGTGATCGGGTTGAAGCACAATCCGCTTCTGCTGCGCCGCGATGAAGCAGTCCTCCATCGCGTGCGCGATCTCCACGGCCTTCTGCAGGCCGACGATGCGCGCGGCGCCCTTGATGGAATGCGCAGCACGCAAGGCGCCGGTCAGCACGTCCGTACCCGCCGTGCCATTGGCCAGCGCCACCAGGCCGTCGCTGAGCACGGAGGAATGGATCTCCACCTCCATGCGAAACAGCTCCAGCATGGACGCGTTGCTGTAGTCCTGTCCGCCGCTCACGTCATACTTCCTTTCAAGGCGTCGAAGACGGCCGTCTCGTCGAGCCTGCCGACGGTCTTGCCCTGCCAATCCAGCGTGCCTGCCGAAAAGCGCAGCGGTGAGCGCTCCACCGTGGCCGGGAGCGGTTGCAGGCTCTCGTCGTTGTAGCGGTAGACGTCATGAACTTCGTCGACGGGAAAAACCCAGGCCTCGCCTCCGCGCTGCATCAGCAGCATGCGACCCTTGCCGGCGGCCGGAACCGTGGCGCTCTCCACCGACTCGATGCCCAGCAACGCGCTCAACGAGGCACACAGGTGCAACTCGCCGTGAATGTTGACCAGCCCCAGCAGCAATTTGCCGGGCGCGCCGGGAATTCTATGAATGGCGCGAATGTCGGTCACTTCGCTGAAAACGGTGGTGGGAAGCGCCATGAATTCCGACTGCAGTGAAAAAATGAGCACCGAATGGGTGGAGCGCTTCTGTACTTCCGCTTCCGCCAGCAGCCGCGATGTCCATTCTTCGCGGTAATCCTCCATAATCGGACGGTCGAACAGTCCACGCGCCGCATCGGTAAAGACGTGACAATTGCAGCAATGCACGGCGGTTTTCAATTCTGGGCACGAACCATCGCCATCAATGCCGATGCGGCTCCAGCACGGCTCGGTGGTGTCGCCGTCCGCAGCAGCATCCGAACTGGAGATGTTTTCAATCGTGTCCATGGTCTCGCATCAGTTCAGTGTTCATGTTGGCCGCCGGCTGCTGTGGGTGGCAGTAGTTATGTTGCTGGCGCGTTTGCGCAGCGCCACGCTGGCCGGATCGCCACGACCTTCCAGCAACAAAGACAGATGAACGAGGGTTTCGTGGTGCTGGCTGTCGAGATACAGCGCACGTCGGTAGTGCTCTTCGGCTTCGGCGGTCTTGCCCTGCACTTCGGCGATGAGTCCCAGCTGAAAGTAGGAACGCGCGCTGCCCGGATTCATCGCCAGGCAGCGCTTACAGATTTCGCTGGCCCGCGCGAACTGCTCCTGATCGGCCAGTTGCGCGGCCTCATCCAGCAGTTTTTCAAGCGACGCGGCCCCGTTCGCGGTCGCGATTTTCAAATTCGTCTTCCGTTTCTCGCGCTTCAGGGGCTCCGGCTTTTTCGGCGCTGCCTTGACAGACTTCTGGGGTTCCGAGCGGCGGACTGCAGGAGCTTCCGCGGGCTTCTCAATTCGTTTCCGGTAGGCAAACGTCAAGGGTACGCGAATCGATTCGAACGCTTTCGAACGTAGATCCAGAAGCTCCGCGTGGCCCATGAACAAAAGGCCTGAGTCTTTCAATAATTTATGCAGCGCCACTGTGGCTAAAGCCCACGTGGGCTCATCGAAGTAGATCAGCAGATTGCGGCAGAAGATGATGTCGTACCGTTCGCGGCCGTGAATGAAGGCCGGATCCAGCAGATTCTCGCGCGAGAAGCGCACGGCCGAGCGGACTTTCGGTTTCAGATGGTAGCCGGTTTTTTGGTGCTCGAAGTAACGATCGCGAAACGTCAGGTCTTCCCCACGAAAGGAGTAGGCGTTGTATTGACCGGCGGCAGCACGTTCCAGGGATCTGGAACTGACATCCACCGCATCGATCGAGAACTGGTGTTGCGTCAATCCCGCGTCAAACAGCGCCATCGCAATGGAGTAGGGTTCCTCGCCGGTCGAGCACGGCACACTCAAACAGCGCAGCACGCCGGCCAGTGGCCGCAGACCGTGCGTCAGGACGTGCTGTTTCAAATACTCAAACGGAGCGCCGTCGCGGAAGAACCAGGTCTCGGGAATGACGACCGCATTGACAATTTCGTGAAAGTCGGCGTTGCCGGTGCGCATTCCCCGCAGGAATTCTTCGGGATTGCCGATCCGTTTTTTGCTGAGCGATTCGCGAATGGACGAGAGCACTTTGGCCGAGCCGATGGATTCAGGATTGAATCCGATCTTCTCATGCAGCAGGCTCATCACCTTTTCTTCCAGCGACATGGCGATCGATTCCAGCTCAAAAGTGCACGTGGGGCACTCCGACCGTTTCTATCAGTCGGCCCACCCATTGCCACTTCTATTCCACCGACGATTTGAAGCGTGAAACCTCGCTGTGCAGACCGTGGGCTGCCGAGTTCAATTCAACGATGGCTGAGTTCGATTGCCGCAACGAGTCCATGGTCTGCCGCGCGGCTTCGCTGAGCTGTATCATCGCCGTGGTGATCTGCTGGGCGCCTTGAGATTGCGCCTGCATGCCTTCGCTGACGGTTTCAAAGCGCGGCGCCAGTTCCTGAACGCGCTCCATGATCTTGGAAAGCTGTGTGCCGATTTGACTGCTCTCGTCGACCCCCTGGCCGACGTCGTGGGTAAACTTGTCCATCTCCATCACGCCGTTGGCGACAGCCGATTGCATCTCTTTCACCATGCGCTCAATGTCCAGTGTCGCTACGGCGGTTTGATCCGCCAGCCGCCGGATTTCGCGAGCGACCACGGCGAATCCCAGTCCGTGTTCACCTGCTTTCTCCGCCTCGATCGAAGCGTTCAGCGATAGCAGGTTGGTCTGGTCGGCGACCTTGGTGATCGCGATCACGATCTTGCCAATATTATTGGTTTTGTTGCTGATAGCTGCGAGCTTGGTGGAAATGGAACCTGTGGAGGTGATCAACTGACGCATCGTCGCGGCCATGCTGTCGAGGTCGCCTTGCGCGGCGCCGGCCAGTCCTGCCGTTTCCTGGGCGACCTTGCCCACGTCGCTCATGGTCTGAACGAGGGATTGCGACGTCGCCGAGATCTCTTTGGTGGTGGCCACGACTTCGTTGGTCGACGCGGCCTGTTCCGTCACGGCCGCTTCCAGTTGCTTTGTCGAAGACGCAATCTCGTTCGACGACGACGACACCTGGGTGCCGGAGGTTTGAATCTGCCGCACCAATCCTGCCACCGCCTGGGTGAGCCGTTGAATCACAAAGTAGGAGATAATGCAGGCGACGAGCAACGTAGCCAGCGCGATCAAGATCGCAACCAGTCGTTCGTGCCGCTTGTCCTGGATGCGCAGCTTCAGCAGTTCATCGAGTTCACGAACGGCGGTGTCAAAAAGATCAAAACTGGCGCGTTGGGCCTGCGCACCGGCTTGCAGGATGGCTTTGGGATCGCGAGCCCCGGGATCATTGGCGGCTTTTTGCAGAGCCGCCAGGTAGGCATCGAGCGCAGCGACATACGCCTCGACTTTCGGCTTCAAGCTGGGCTGCAGGGTTGGACTGACACCGCTGAAATTTTCATCTTCTTCAAAAGCCGTATTCATGTCGCCCAGGATGTTGTCGCGATCCACTTCCTGAAACGTTGCGGAATACGAATCGAATGTTCGCGTATCCGTGGTTGTGAATTCCTTGCGTGACAGCGCCTCAATCGCGGCCGACATTGATTTTCGAATTCTATCTTGCGTGACTGGGAGACGGTTGAGGGTCATGTCCATCAGATAATAGCTGTCCAGATCCGGATCGAGAATCAAGTTCGACTTGTCACCGGCATGGGCAATCATCTTGATCACGGTTATTTCGATCAAATCGTCGTGCTTGGTATTTGATTCCTGCACCGATAACTTTTCCTGCGCTCCCGACAGCGCTTGCCAATCTTGGCGCAACTGGGAAACGTTTGCCTTCTCGCGATGGCGCTTGGCAAGGGCCGCGGGGGTGAACTGGAGTTCCACGCCCTGCTTTGCGTCGACCGCGGCGACACTGTCTATATCTTGCCCAACTTTCGCGCCGGCAGCTGCCACGTCCGCGGGAGAGACCGACTTGTCCGTCAACATGCGTTGCGCCAGCAATTGATGCTGCGTCAGATCATCGAGCAGTTTTTCCAGCGGTCGCTGGTACTCGTTACCGACCTTCTCCAAGGCAGCAAAGTCGATGTCCTTGTTGACGCCGTTGAGGACGAAGTAGGTGGAGAGCCCGGCCAGCGGAAGTATGAAAATGGCGATAATGACGTAGATATGACGTGAAAGCTTCACGGGTAGCTCCTGGAGGGACAAGCGCGTCACGCGAAAACAACAGTCTAATAGCGACATGGCTTGGGGCAAGTGGGCGGTTCGCGGTTAAGAATATGGAATGCGGTATCTAGATCATTCAAACCAAAGCTTGCCGGGCCAAGGCAGGTTGCTGGCCAGAAATCAATATGACTGCAATATATCGAAGTGATTGGAGGAGCTGGCACGCCACATGCGCACATGGTTCAGGCTATTTACTCAAAATCAAAGGAGAATCATATGAACAACCAAGAAGACCGACGAACATTTCTGACGGGTATGGCGGCCATCGGCGCAAGTGTACTTGGAGCGGGAGCGTTGTTTGTAGCTCGGGCGCAAGCGGAAGACGCCGGCGGAAAAGATGCGAAAAAGGACGATGAAGACGTTAGTCCCGCTGAAGATCTGATGCGTGAACATGGCGTGTTGAAACGCATCCTGCTCATTTACGGTGAAGGAACCCGCCGGCTCGACGCCAAGGAAGACCTGCCACCCGAAGCCATCGCGGATTCGGCAAAGCTCATCAGAGAATTTGTGGAGGACTACCACGAGAAACTGGAACAGGATTTCCTGTTCCCGCGATTTCGCAAGGCCAACAAGCTGGTCGATCTGGTTGACGTGCTTTTTGCGCAGCACCAGGCCGGCCGAAAACTCACCGACACAACACTTCAATTGGCCAACGCCAACGCCAACGCCATGAAAAACGCCGACGATCGAAGAAAATTGTCTGAGTCGCTGAACCTTTTTATTCGCATGTACAACCCACATGAAGCGCGCGAAGACACGATCCTCTTCCCAGCCTTCAGGGCGCTCGTCAGCAAAAATGAATACGATTCGCTGGGCGCCGATTTTGAGAAGAAAGAAAATCAGTTGTTCGGGAATGAAGGATTCGAAATGAACGTCGAAAAGGTGACCGCGATCGAGAAAAAATTGGGGATCTACGAGTTGGCGCAATTCACGCCAAAAGTTTAGGAATACATGAAGATCGCCATCATCGGCTCCGGCATCTCCGGCCTGGTCTGCGCGCACCTGCTCCACCGCGAGCACGAGATCGTCGTATTCGAGGCCAACGATTATGTCGGCGGACACACAAACACGGTCTGCGTCGAAAGCGCGGACGGGCCGTTGAACATCGACACTGGATTCATCGTCTACAACGAGAAAAACTACCCGAACTTCGTCCGGCTGATCAATGGGTTGAACATCGCGACACAGCCGACGGAAATGAGCTTCAGCGTGCGCTGTGATCGAACCGGGCTGGAATACAATGGGACCTCGCTGAACAAACTGTTTGTCCAGCGCCGCAACCTGCTCCGTCCATCGTTCTATCGCATGGTCGCAGACATCCTGCGCTTTTACCGCGAGGGCAAGGCGCTGCTCGCACGCGGCGGTGGTGAATTGCCGCTGGGGGAATACCTCGACACCGGACGGTATTCGCGGCAATTCATCGAGCAGCACCTGTTGCCGCTGGCCAGCGCGGTCTGGACGACCGATTTGCGCCGCATCCGCGAGTTTCCCGCGCGGTATCTGTTGCAGTTCTTTGAGAACCACGGCTTTCTCGATCTACGCAACCGTCCGAAGTGGCGCGTCATCACGGGCGGGTCGTGCATGTATGTGAAGAAGCTGATCGAGCCATTTCGTACACGCATCCGGCTCAGCACACCGGTTCGCTCGATTTCGCGCTCGGCCGAACACGTGAAAATTCAGCCTCTATCGGGACCTGCAGAATCGTTCGAGCAGGTCATTCTGGCCACACACAGCGATCAAAGTGTGCGCCTCCTGGCGGATTGCCGCGGGGAAGAGCGGAATATACTCGGCGCGATTGGGTATCAGGAGAACAATGCCATCCTGCATACGGACACCCGCTGCCTGCCCACACGCAGGCGGGCATGGGCGAGTTGGAACTACAGGCTTCCATTGCAGTTCGCGGAGCGCACGACTGTGACATATAACATGAACATCCTGCAGTCTTTGAGCGCGAAGGAAACGTACTGCGTGACGCTCAACCCGGATCCGTCGGCCATTGAATCGTCCAAGGTGATCCGGAAGATCGTTTATCACCACCCGCTGTACACGCCGGCAAGCGTCGCCGCGCAGTCCCGGCATGCGGAGATCAGCGGCACGCGGCAGCGAACGCATTTTTGCGGAGCGTACTGGGGATACGGCTTTCACGAAGACGGAGTCAAAAGCGCACTGAAAGTCTGCGAAGCATTTGGAGCAATGTTGTAGTGAGCGATAGCAGCCCGTTGATAAACCCGTGGCCTGCGCCGCGAAACGCCTTTACTGCCAGGCGTTTCACGAAGAAACTTGGCGGAATAGACCTTTTTCAACGGGCTGATAGAGCAGGACTTGAGTATGGAAAGCGCAATCTATGAGGGCTGGGTGCGACACCGCCGGTTTGCGCCGGTGGAAAACGCCTTCACCTATTCCGCGTTCATGCTCTATCTCGATTTGGACGAATTGCCCGAACTATTCAAGCACTGCGCGTGGTGTTCCCATGAACGGTTCAACTTCGTGTCATTCCACCGCAAAGATTATCTCGGACCGGCGAACCTGCCGCTAAAAGAGGCGGTCTCCGCGTTGGTCCACGAACGGACCGGAGCGGCTCCGGCCGGTCCCATTCGGCTGCTGACCAATCTGCGCTATTTCAACTTCAGCTTTAATCCGGTGAGCTTCTACTACTGCTATGATCCTGCGGGAACGACCATCGAAACGATCGTCGCAGAGATCACCAACACGCCGTGGGGCGAGCGCCATTGCTATGTCCTGCCCCGCGGCAGCAACAGCGCCTCCAGAAACTTTCGATTCCAGTTTCACAAACAGTTTCACATCTCGCCGTTCATTGGCATGGATGCCGACTACGACTGGCGCTTCACCGCCCCGACCCAACGGCTGCTGATCCATATGGAGAACACCGACGGCACCAAAACCGAGCGGCCGTATTTCGATTCGACGCTGCTGCTGCAACGGCGCGAGTTTTCGTCGCGGCGCATGGCGTGGATGCTGGCGCGCCATCCCGTGATGTCGCTGCGCGTCGTCGCGGGAATTTATTATCAGGCGTTCAAGCTCTGGGCCAAGCGTTGTCCCGTGCATCCGCATCCCAGGAGTCGCGACGTTTCGTTACACGCACTAAAACCGCGCCACCCGTCATTGACATCGGAGCCCCGTCATCCATGACTCCAGTGAGCCTCACTCAAACAGCAAGCGCCGGTTGCTCCTGGTTTGCGCGTACGGCGCGCAAACTCGCATTGGCGAAACTCGCGTCGATTTCCGATGGACGCTTGACCTTTAATGATCCCTTAGGCTCACAAACAATAGGTGAAGCGGCCGCGTATGAGCTCCACGCAACAGTGACGGTCCACGATCTCGCTGCGTACTCCCGCATGGTCGCGTCCGGCAGTATCGGCGCCGCGGAAGGTTACATGGACGGCCTTTGGAGCTGCGACGACCTGACAACGCTGATCCGCATTTTCGCGCGCAACCGTTCGCTGCGCGACGGATTTGGCAAAGGGCTGG
The DNA here is from genome assembly GCA_038227875.1 of Planctomycetota bacterium. Classification (GTDB taxonomy): domain Bacteria; phylum Planctomycetota; class SZUA-567; order H5-PLA8; family H5-PLA8; genus JBBRPR01. Next base: position 16,123 of record JBBRPR010000085.1, on the reverse strand, counting down.
CGCTGACGGCGGCAGTCCGCAATGCCTGGCACTGGTTGCGCCGCAATTCGCGCGACGGCAGCCGCAGAAACATTGCCGATCACTATGATCTCGGCAACGAATTCTTCTCGCTGATGTTCGACCCGACACTGATGTATTCCTGCGCGGTCTTCGAAAGTGCCGACTCGGACCTGGAGCAGGCTTCCACCGCCAAGAATGAACGGATCTGCCGAAAGCTGAATCTGCAGTCCACCGATCACGTCCTGGAGATCGGAACCGGCTGGGGCGGCTTTGCACTCCACGCCGCCGGCCGCCACGGCTGCCGCGTCACGACCACGACCATTTCGCGCGAGCAGCACCGCCTCGCGACCGAGCGTGTCCGACAGGCCGGCCTGCAGGACCGCGTCGAAATTCTGCTCTGCGACTATCGCGATCTGCACGGCAGCTACGACAAGCTCGTCTCGATCGAAATGATTGAAGCGGTCGGTCATCAATACCTCGACGACTATTTCGAAGTCTGCAGCAGGCTGCTGAAATCCGATGGCGCGATGGCCCTCCAGGCCATCACCATGAACGAGCAGGAATACGAGCGCGCAGTGCACTCGGTCGACTTCGTCAAGCGCTACATCTTTCCGGGAAGCTGTCTGCCGTCGACCGGTTCCATCTCGGGCGCGATCGCGCGCGTTACCGACCTGCGCATTTCCCATCAGGAAGAGCTGACCCCGCACTACGTCATGACGCTGCGCTGTTGGCGCGACAACTTTTTTCGCAACATCGGCCGCGTCCGGGCGCTCGGATATCCGGAGCGCTTCACGCGCATGTGGGAGTACTACCTGTGCTACTGTGAAGGCGCGTTTGCGGAGCGGCACATCGGCGTCTCGCAATTCACTTTTACCAAGCCAAATTGCCGCGACCTGGGGCAGCGTGCGACACCGTTGTTCTTCCATCAAGAAAGTCGTCCGCGTGTGGTCACGAATACTCCGATGCGCTCTGAAACTTACTGAACAGATTTTGCGGGATCATCGGAACTGATTTGCCATGGCACCCATATCCTTACTGTTGATCGCCGGAGCCGCAGCGTCCACCTTGATGCTGGCGCTCTGGGTGCTCCAGCGCGCGCGGCGCGACGCTGGCATCGTCGACATCGGCTGGGCCTTCGGGCTCGGTGCGGCCGCAGTTTTCTACGGCGTCTTCGGCGGCGGACTACCGGCGCGGCGGCTGATGGTCGCGTGCCTCGCGGGATTCTGGGGTTTTCGCCTCGCGACGTACCTGTTCTTCCGCATCTGGTGGAGCAAGGAGGATGGGCGCTACAAGACGCTGCGCGACAATCGCGGCGATCGCGCCGATCGTTTCTTTTTCTTCTTCTTCCAGTTTCAGGCGCTGCTGATTGTACTCTTTTCGGTTCCATTTCTGGTCTGCTCCAGCGCCTCCGGACCGCTGTCGTGGCTGGATTTTCTGGGCGTGGGAATCGGCGTTCTTTCCCTTTGCGGCGAGCTGACCGCGGATGCACAATTAGCCAGGTTTCGCAGGCAGCCCGAGAACAAGGGCAAGACCTGCCGCGTGGGCTTGTGGAAGTATTCGCGGCATCCCAACTATTTTTTCGAATGGATTCACTGGTTCGCGTACGTGCCAATGAGCATCACGGCGGCCTGCGGTTGGGCCAGCCTGGGCGGGCCAATGCTGATGTTGTTGTGCTTGTTCTGGCTGACTGGCATTCCTTACACGGAGCGGCAAGCGCTGAAGAGCCGGGGCGAAGATTATCGAAACTACCAGCGCACGACCAGCGTGTTCGTGCCTTGGTTTGTGAAACATTAACGGGCGTTGCAGCCCGTTGACCTTTTTCAACGGCCTGGTTGGACTGGAACCTGGCGTTTTGAGGAGTGTATTTGTGGAAGCAACCACCGTAGCCCCCGATTTCGTCGACACATTGAAGTCGATGAAGACGCAGACCGGGACGACCATCTCTGAAATGTCTCATAAAAGCCCCGTGATGGTGCTGTTCACGCGCCACTTCGGCTGTACGTTCTGCCGCGAAGCGCTCTCCGACATTTCCAAGTTGCAGCCGGAGCTTACCAAGGAAGGCGTCAAGATCGTCTTCGTCCATCTGCATTCTGAAGAAGAAGCAACGGTATTTTTCGCGCAATACGGACTCGGCGATCTCAATCGCATCAGCGATCCGGGGCACCGCCTCTACGACGCATTCGAACTCAAGCGGGCCACCAGTTCGGCGATGTTTGACGTGAAAGTCTGGTGGCGAGCCACATTCGGCGGCGCAATTATTCGCCACGGCATCGGACGCCCCAATGCCGACGTGATGCGCATGCCCGGCGTGTTCCTGATTCAGGCCGACAAGATCCTCAGCGCCTACCGGCACAAAAGCATGGCCGACCGCCCAAATTACCTGGAGCTCACAAGTTGCCCCATGCCGCCCATTAACTAGTGCCTTGCACCTAACTGAACTGCAGTCGATCGCTCAGTTTTTGTTCTTCTGTTTGTCTTTTTCCTGATCTTTGTTCTTCTGTTTGTCTTTTTCCTGATCTTTGGCCTTCGCGTCTTCCTGTTCCTTGTCCTTGTCGATTTTTTTCTGCTTCTGCCCCAGATGGTTCAGCAGTTCCTGCACCAGATTCTGATAGGCCTTGGAGGTCTTGGTTGCGCCCGAAACTTCGTCGACGTCCTTGCCGCTGTCCTTGGAGGTCCGGTTTTTGAACTGACCGATGAATTCATTGACATTCGTGGTGCTCAGCGGCGTGCCGCGCAATTCCAGCTGGCGCACGGGCCGCAGATCGACGATCAGCAGTTGCGGAGACTTCACTGCAGCCAGGAACTGCGTATCGGTGCAGACAGGGCACTTGATGTGATAGTAGGCGCTCGCGACCCAACCCAACAACTTGCCGCCGTCTTTCACCGTGAAATATTCGAGATCCAGTTCACCGTCGTTGTGTTCGTCGGGTGCGACGACGGCAGCTTTGCCATAGATCTCAGCGGCGTACGCAGATACGTCGGCGACGACTTTGCCTTTGTGCGGCGGCTTTCCCGCCACAGCCCGGGTGCACGCGTATTCCAGGGTGTGTTCAACGATGCGGTTGTCATCCTTGCTGACAAACCAGGCGCCGTCCACGGAAGCCATCAGGTCGCCGCGGTCTCGAATGTTATTTTTGGCAATGAAATCCAGAAGCTGCTTGGCACCGGCGGATGTCTCGGTGTTGACTCGCGTGACGTGTGCGGTCTTGAATTTTGCCGTGACTTTGTCGATTTCCTTCTGCGCATCAGACCAGTGTGAATCTTTGGGCTGATAGTAGATGATGACTTCGATCGTTTTCTCCGTGGCCGGCGTGGGCGGCATGGGCGGTGCCGGATCGGCCGCCAAGCCAGCCTGGGCGAGCGTCAGAAGCAACACAGTGAGCGGTGAAATCAGGCAACGCATGCAAGCTACCTATCGGGCCGTGTTCATTGTCTACGACATGGCTGGTCTGAGATCTTCACCAACTTATCCGAGTAGTCCGGATTGAACAGAATATCCAAGGTTCCTGCCACCAACTTCGTAATTGCGTCGGCTCAAACGCGGTAACAGGTCCCTTGCGCTTCACGTGAAGCGCGGTCTTGGCGCGCTATTCTCGATGTTTTTTGGCAGCGGGGGCGATCATGATTAAAATCCAAATTGATTCATTCAAAACGCTCAAATATTCATACACCAATACGTATAAAAGCGCAAGTTAAATTCGTTCAAATCGATCCAATCTCGTATGAGTGTGTTGCAGCGCAAGCGGGATTCAAACCGACGTAAAGCCTGAAATCATCACGCCACGTTACTTCTTAAAATCTGGAACGTCCGGCAGTGTGACCGTAAGCGGCGGAGCTCCTGCGGCGATGCAGATCAACTGCGTGTTACCTCGGACGTAGATGCAATTTTTGTCGACGGCGGGGTTGCCGCGCGTCAGCGCCGCCTGGCGGACTTGAGTGTCGCCCGACGACGGATAGTCCAGCATCTCAAGCTTATTAAACGCCACCTGTTTGTACGCGCGGCCGGGTTCGAACACCACCGTGTTGCCAAAGACATCGAAGACGAAGATGTGTTTTCCGATCAGCGTGGGACTGGAGTAGATCGCGCAATTGCCGTAAATGCCGCCGGACAGCAGCGGCAGTTGCTGCGTGTAAACGACTGTGCCGGCTTCTGTATCGACGACGGTCAGCTTGCCGTTGAACTCAACGCCGTACAGCAAACCGTCGAGGAACAGGGGAGAGGAGATAATGTACTCACCGCATTTGACATATTTCAGAATTGACGCGGTCGAATTGTCGCCGACGTTATCCGGGAGTTGGATGCAGTGCACTCCGGCCTGATCGTAGTTGTACCATACGCCTTTTTCGACGACTGAGGTCGTGCATTGGCCGGCGAATTTTAAGGTGAAATCCCACAAGGGACGTCCATCGGAGGCGCGCACGGCGAAGCCAATCGAGGAAAGCAGCGCGGCATCGTTGCCCAGCGGCACCGCCACGATTGAACCGTACGTGGGAGCATTTCCGCGCTTGAGCTTCTGCTTCCAGAGCACTTTGCCCGTCTGCGCATCGAACGCGGTCAAATCAGCCATCATCACGATCAGCTTGCCGTTCACGAGCGTGGGGGACGAGGCGTAACCGTGATCGCTGGACTCGGGCTCATTGATACGTTGGCACCACTTCCGCTTGCCCTCGCCGTCGAAGCAAGAGCACACGCCATTGTACATCCAAGCGTAAACGTTCCGGCCGTCGCTGCAGGGTGTGGCCACGCTGAAGCCGCCATCCTGCCGAATGAGACTGAAACGTTTGCCGTCGATGGCCTGCAACTGTTTGACGAGCTCCTGTTCCAGGTCGTTTTTCTGATTCAGCTTTGTTCCCAATTGCGGATCGCTGGTATTCAAGAGTGGAACAAGTTCGTCGTTGATCTGGTTGAGTTTCGCAGCCAGCGGCGCAATCTTCTGCTTGAGTTCCGGTGTCGCTTCGATTTCTTCTGGTGTCAGCGCGTCGAATTGAGTATTGGAACGAATCCAGCGCACTTTGCCGTCGGCTTTGTTGCAGCAGATCAGATCGGTCGGGTCTGACGTGACGTAGACCTTGTCGCCGACGACCAGCGGACTGCTGCTGCTCGTATTCGGCAGGCGTTGAATCCAGGCGATGTTGTTCCCTTCATACGTGAAAGAGCGCCGTGCGAAAATTCGGCCGCTGAATGCCCAACGCTCGTCCTCGGCATACGTCACTTTGAAGAGCAGCCGGTTCCAGCCCTTGTTGAGCGTGAAGGGCATTTCGGGGGCAAAGTTTCCGGTGAGTTTGTAGACAAAGCCTTCGGCGTTGTTGTACACCTCCTTGCCGTTGACCCAGACTTGCATGCAATGGTTGTGACGGACCCAAGTCTGGCACGCGCCACCAGTCTTGGAGAAGACATAGGAACACGCGTAAGCGACCTGGTTTGGATTTTTGCCGAACAGCTTCCCAAAATCGCCGGTCCACCCGTCGGTCGTCGCTTTCCACGTGGCGTTTCCGGCTTTATCGCCTTCTTCAGGCTGAAGTTCTGCTTCTCCCGGCAGGCCAGGCTCCGCGACTTTGCCCGGATTGGCAAATGGGAACGGTCCCGCAACGAGCCACTCGCGAATTTGACCGTCGGGAATCGCCAGGCCCGAAGGATCGGCGTCGCCCTTCGGTTTCTTGGACGAGCAGCGCAGATCGTTGACCAAGTTCTTGCCCCGCACGGACCATTGCAGCGGCGCCGTGGCATCCGGGTACTTTCCCGTCCCGTCGCCGCGCCAACCCGTGATCTTCGGCGGCTCCTGTGTGGCGACTGTTTGTGGACTCTTATCTTCGCCGGTTTCGGCAGCATGTTTGTCCGAATCATTCAGACCGGCCACAGGAGCCGCGGGCTTTAGAACCTTCGTTGCGATAAAGATTCCGCCGGCAACCAATATCGCCACCACTGCAACCGCGGTGAGATTGAACGCCAGTCCACTCTTTGCCGTCGTTCCGCCAGCCTTGGCCGCAGCGCCTGCGGTTTTAGCGGCTGCCGCGGCCGAGTGTGTGAACGCCGCCGTCAGCGAAAGCGGCGCGGACTCCAGCGGCGCCGCAGCCAGCACTGCGATCAGACTCGCCTCGGTTAGCTTCTGCGTCGTTCCAACGGACGGTGCGAGCACCTGTCGCAATTGTTCGATGCCGCGGTTGGCCCGACTTTTGACCGTAGCTTCCGGTACCGCGAGTGCAGCGGCGACTTCTTTAAAAGAGAGGCCTTCCAGGTAGTGCATCCAGACTGGCAATCGATAGATTTCACCGAGCTGGCGCGCGGCATCGACGGCGCGTTCGGCAAGATCGTTAGTGGCTGCTACTTCCGTAGCCGTCGCGCGATCGCTGCCGACAGCCTCTTCGCGCCGCCGCCGTGCCGTCTCTTCGCGCATCCGCATGCGACAGGCGTTGACGACATTTTTAAAAAGCCATGCTTTCACGCTTTCATCATCCGTTTTCTGAAAAGGGGTACGGGAGCGGAGTGCATTCATAAAGGAAGTCTGCACGGCGTCCTCCGCGTCGCTGGAGTTTCGCAGCACGCACAGCGCGATGCGATAGGCCGAAGCGGCGTGCCGCGTAAAAAATTCGCCCATGAGCCCTGCATCGCCCGTCTCGACGTACAGTCGCAGCAATTCCGCGTCGGCAATCTGGGATGGCGGATTGGCGTCGCTCACTCGCGGTATCTCCAGAATTCTGGCATGGGCATGCATGGATTTCGGCGCTCGCTCTCTGTGTGGTTAATCCATCACGTTCACTAAAGAGATGCAGCCGCCGAACGACAGGATGCATAAAGTTTCAAAAATCTTCAAGGCATTGTGCGTGAAGAATTTATATGAGGGAAGACGCGTCCACTCACGAAAACCAGCACGTCCAATACTTCTTATTGTAAGCGATACACTATGCTGCTATAGTTATGGTCCCTGCAAGCGCGGAGACGAACCATGGCGAGCATCATCCTCCAGGCAGCGGCAATTCCTTTTCGCACGTCGCACGACACGCTGGAGATTCTGTTGATTCGGTGGATCGAAGAAAAAGATCAGTGGGGCGTGCCGAAAGGCTTGATTGATCCGGGAAACTCGGCCCGCGAGACGGCCGAAATCGAATGCATGGAGGAAGCTGGAATTTCCGGCGACCTGCTCGAGCCGGTCGTGGGCGAATTCACGTATTCAAAATACCACGGGTCCTGCAGCGTCCTGGTCTTTGCGCTGCGGGTACGGACAGAACATGCCCATTATGAGGAAGCTGGTTTTCGGGAGCGAAAATGGTTCCGAGTAGACGACGCAATCGAACACGTGGCGCGCAAACCGTTGAAGGCAATTATCCGCAACGTTCAGCAGATGCTGAGTTCCCGCCCGGGGTAATCTCGCCATTGTTCAGCCTGACCGAAATAGTCGATGTCTGAGCGGCGGTCTGGTTTAAGATGCTCTCGGTCGTCCGTTCGTGGCATGGAAACCAGATGACATGGCGAAATTTCGAATCGCAGTCGTTTTCGGGACGCGGCCGGAAGCGATCAAGATGGCGCCGATTGTCCTGGCGCTGAAGAAGAATCCGGAAGTCGACTGCCGTGTCTGCGTCACCGCGCAGCATCGGGAGATGCTCGATCAGGTGCTGGAGGTCTTCGGCATCGTTCCCGAGACCGACCTGAACCTGATGCGGCCCAACCAGACGCTCGGCGGACTGACCTCGCGCGCAGTGGAGGCGCTTGATGCGTATTTTGGCGCGCAGAAGCCGGACCTGGTGCTTGTGCAGGGCGACACGACGACAGTTTTCTGCGCGGCGCTGACCGCGTTTTATCACCGCATACCCATCGGGCACGTCGAAGCGGGATTGCGCACCGGCAACCTGCAGTCGCCGTGGCCGGAAGAGGCCAACCGCGTGCTGTCCTCGCGCCTGGTCTCGATTCATTTTGCGCCGACGGAGACCAGCCGACAGAATCTACTTCACGAGCATGTCGCGCCGGAATCGATTTTCGTCACCGGCAACACGGTGATCGACGCGCTGTTCATCGCGCTGGAAAAGGTTCGAGCGACGCCACCGGAGATTCCGGGAATCTCCGCCGGCACATTGGCCTCCTGGGGCAGTGCGCCGGTGGTCTTGATCACCGGGCACCGCCGCGAGAATTTTGGCCCGGGTTTCGAATCGATCTGCCAGGCCATCGCGACGCTCGCCGCCGAGTTCCCGCAGGTTCACTTCGTCTATCCCGTGCATCTCAACCCGAGCGTGCGCGAACCGGTGGCGCGTATCCTGCGTCCTGCGGCCGGCGTTGGCGCACAGAACATTCACTTGATCGAGCCGTTGCCCTACCTGCCGTTCGTAGCGCTGATGAATCGCGCAACGTTGATCCTGACAGATTCCGGCGGTGTGCAGGAGGAGGCGCCGAGCCTCGGCAAGCCGGTGCTGGTGATGCGCGACACGACCGAGCGCCCCGAAGCGGTCGCGGCCGGCACGGTGAAACTGGTGGGCGCCGACGCGGCAAAAATCATCGCCGAAACGCGCACGCTGCTGAACGACCGTGCCGCCTATGAACGCATGGCGCGGGCGATCAATCCGTACGGCGACGGCCGTGCGGTCGAACGGATCGAGAAAGTGTGCGTGGAATTTTTACGGAAGCGGAAGAACTGAAACGGAATTAGACGGATCCAAGTCCGGTAGAACTTATTGATGCCTGTTTCGTAACAGTGCGGCAAACGACCGCTCCATTCCAAAATCGCTTTGTTTAATCAACCTCGAGTTGCGCGCAGAATGCGCGCTATTCAAGGCCGGCGCTATTCCGTCAGAAAAGGCCTTGCCTCACCTCGCTTCCGCGCGCGCTTCATTGCGACGGCGCGGCTGGAGTTTCTTGAAGGCATAGTCGTATAATCGGCCCGTGCAGCTGTCTTCGCGCCGAGCGCTTTCGAAGGATTTAAGAAGCTAACCGTTTGGCGTTAATACCGTAAGCACGAGGCAGTTGACGAGCGTAGATCTTCGAGAAGTATAGCGAAAGAAGAAAGGCCTGAAACGTTCTATGCCCGGACGGCTTTGGTCATCGTGGCAAACAGCTCATCTATGCAGTAAGGTTTCGACAGGCTGGCGTTCGCGCCGTTCTCCGAGTGTTTTCTGAAGTCGGCCTCCGTTATGAAGGTAGACATCAAGATGACGGGCGTATTCGAATTTCTACGCCGGAGTTCCTTGAGGACGGACAACCCGTCCCTGCCACGCAGACGGACGTCCATAATCGCAAGGTCATAGTTCCCGCTTTCCAGTTCCCTTGCCGCCGCTTCCCCGTCCTCAACGGCGACGACGCAGTTGCCCATGCTGACGAGAAAGTCAGTCAGCGCTTCTCTCTGGTCACGCTCGTCCTCGGCGATCAGGATTCTCATGAATGCCTGAATAGCAAGAAGCATGCCAAGCATTTATCTTCGCAAGTCTCGTTGCAGAAAGCCGTTGCACGGAAGTTTGACCGCTCAGTTTTGTAGGGCTGAAAATAGGGTTGCAGATTGGAGAAAGGTTGGCCATGGCCTTGAATTTACAGTGCCTGCAGACGCAGGTCGAGGTCCGCTCCTTACTGCTCGATTGGAAACTCTTAAGATCTTTCTCGCTCATCGGAATAGAGTTCCGCTTGGTAGGTTTTCCGTTGTTCGGAGCCAGCTTCCTACTCACTCCCATGAATCTGGAGTGTTCCTTGAACTTCTGAAGTGTCTGCACACGTTTGATTCCCGTTGGCGTTCACGGTTGAAATTAGTCTACTTCTGCAGTCCTTGACAAATAATTCCACGCTGCTTACAGCTCAATCGTTACCAGCGCCATGCCGAGCGCGGGAATTTTGAACGCGATCTTTCCTTCCGAAACCGTGAGACCTTCTGTGTGCTCCTGAAAGACGGAGTTCGGCGTGGTCGTCTTGGCGCTCAGCATAACCACTTTCGCATTACGCACGCCCGACGGGAGCTGAAGCGTGACGACTTGATCGGTTCCGTTTCCAGAATTGTGACTAACGGCCGTCACGTTCACGCGATCGCCGGAAGGACTTCGCGAGGCGCAGAGATCCAGACCGTCCGCGTTCTCGATTGGCACCAAGCACTGGCCGTGATGGGCGCGGAAGAGCTTGTAGACCTGTCCCATAGGCGTAAGAAACGAGGTCAGCGGCCCAACAAAAATCGCGCCCTCATTGACCGGTTGGAAGAGCGCCGCAAGCGAAAGCCCGAGGCTCTGGAATTCGCGGCAGAACAGATTAAGCAGCGCGGCCATAAATCCTCCGTCGACCGGACCGACCTTCCATTCATGCTCGAAGGGCGCGGCAAACCAAAGGTGCCAGATGTTGAATTCGTCGAAGGCCATGCCAATGTGCTTGCCGGCGGGCGCGTTTTTGTCGATCAGTTTGCGCCATTCCTTTATCTTCTCCAAGACCCGGATCGACGCCGCGTCGGTCAGGCGGGCATAGTCCGCGAGTTCGTAGCCTTCGGGCTTGACGTATTCGTGGCCGGAGAGGAAATCGAAATACTGCCCGGCCTCTTTCACCACAATAGCGTCCCAGACCGGAGCGGGAATGCCGACGGCTGTCAGCAGGATCGACGGATCGACTTTGCGCATGGCCGGCGCGTAGTCGGCGACACGCTGGGCGTAAACGTGGGCGTCGGAATGCGACTGCAGCATGTGGCCACCCCAGAGTTCATTACCGATCGACCAGTACTTCACGCGGTAGGGATCAGGATGGCCACGCTGAGAGCGGACACTGCCCCATTTTGTTTCGGGTGTACCGTTGCAGTATTCCACCCACGCCGCCGCGTCCTCAACGGTCCCGATGTCCTGCGGGCGGACATTCGCCGTCAGGAACGGTTCGGCATTCAAGTGGCGGCAGAGCGCGATGAATTCATCGATGCCGATCTCGTGAAAATCGCAGCTATTGGAATGCGGGAGTACCTCGGACATGGATGCCTTGATCGTGGGCCTCTGATCGACCGGCAGCAGGCCATCCTGCCAGCGGTAATCGAGCGTGAAATTGCCGCCCGGCCAGCGCAGCATCGGGACAGACATTTCGCGGAGTAACTCCACGACGTCGCGGCGCAGTCCGAGAAAATGATCGCTCGGAAGCAGAGACGTCACGCCGATCCAGGCGGTCGCCGGGCCCTCAAGGATGATTTCCAACTGGCAATTCTCGTCCGTGACGGAAATGGAGAAAGTATGGCGCCATTCGCACCAGTCTCCGGCTGAAATATCGAATTTCTGCTGCGCATAAACCGTGTGGCCGGCCGCATCGGTGATGCGCAATGACGCGTTGCATGCCCGATCGGCTTTGGCAAAGACCTTGAAGTCGTACGGCGCATTCTTTCTTAATGCAATGCTCCGCTGAGCGATTCCGCCCGTCACACCCGGATCGAGCGTGACCTTCTGAGATTCGTTCCCGGCGTAGCCGGTGGACGTATCGTGAGCGAAACGGACGGCCGGACCGCCGACGCCAAACCAGCCAGCGACGACGCCGTCCGGACTTACCGGTCCCCTGCCCGGAGCCGGCGAGCCTTCGGTCCCGCGCGAGAAGACCTCGCCCGCGAATTTTCGGTTGGCCAGCAATTGGGCACTAAGCCCTTGCCACATCGCGCGGCGCGTGTGCTCGAGGTTATGGCCAAACAAAAACGGACTGATTTCCGGACCTGCGGCGGTGGGATCGACGTGGACGGTGCGGGGATTCGGCAAGGTCATTCTCCACTTTAGGGGGATCTGGAAAACGTTAACGGTATTTAGGGATAGTCCAATGGAGTTTCGACCCTCCCACTCACGTTACTTTTCGCACCGATTGCTTAATTGTTTAGCGCGCGGAGCGGCCGCCGATAACGCCGGATTCGGCGGTCTTGTCCAGTTTGAATTGTACGGGCGCGAGCGTTTCGTAAGGGGCTCCAGCGAAGAGGCCGGCCAGCTGAATCGAACGGGGCAACACCTTGAGCGCCGATTCGCTGGGCAGGCGCGTGCCGGCGATGCCTTCTGTGTCGAAGCCGGCAGCGGAAAGTCCGGTTCCCGCTATGGTCACGGAAAAGGTGGCCTTCTGGCCGGCAGTGCTGAGCTTGGCACCCTTGGCCAGCCGTGGCAGGCGGATCTGAACTTTTTTGATCAGGTTTTTGGAACTGGGGAGCTTGGCCTTGCCTTTGGCGTCAATGGTGACGGCGTCGATGATGTTGCCGATGCCGATTGAAAAATCCTGGGCTTTAGTCAAGTCGATGCCGGCGGCCAATTCGATCGTGCCGAGCAAAGTGACACTGTCGGACTTGCCGAGCGCGGCGGCGGAGGGCGCAGCAAACGTGAAGTTGCCCTTGAGATTGAAGTTGGTGATGGCATGGATTTTGGGCGCAGAAGCGAAAAGCGGCGGCCGGCCGGTTTCGGCCTGGGAGATCACCAGAGTCTTCCGGCCTTTGCCGACGAGTGTTCCGAGGACCGGATCGGATGCACTGGCTGTGGCGACGTAAAGCCCCGGCGCGACGAATTTGGCGATCGGGCGCGGGCCGTCGGCGGAGGAACTGCGGCCGCCGATACCATCGAAGTCGGTGGAAATCGAGAACAGGTCCCGTGTCAGCGCGTCGGTATTGATGTTCAGTTCAATCACGCCGCCATCGCTGCTGGCAATGCCCACGGTCAGGTTATTGAGCGGATTCTTGATGGGCGCATCCCCGTCGGAGATATTTGGCACTCCGTCGGCCCCGGAATTGGGCGCGTACACTTGAACAGGGAGACTGGCGCTGCTGCTGACCAGTCCGTCTGAGGCCGTGACGACCGTCGTAAAGGCCGCCTCCGAGGCAAACGAGTGCATGACACTGGAGCCTGTCACGATCGGGCTCGCATCGCCGAAATCCCAGCTTAGCGTCAACGGCAGCCCGTTGGGATCGCTGGCCGTCGCAGTGAAGGTAACGACAAAGCCCACGCGCGTCGGGTTTTGATCAACGGCCACAGTCAACACTTTCGGCAGGTTCTTTGGAATGACGGTGATGGTGACGGTGCCTGCCGTCGACGATACGACGCCGTCCGAGGCTTGATACGTAAATGAGTCGGTCCCGAAAAACGAGGGCGCGGGCGTATACGTAAAGGCGCCCGTCGCTGGGTTCGACACGACCACCGAGCCGTTGGCGGGGTTGCCTGCGGTGAAGATGAGCGGATCGCCGTTGGCGTCGCTTCCAGGCAGGATACCACTGACGGCGTTTGGCTGGGTTGTTGTGGCGGTTGTGCCCGGGGTCTGAGGATTCAGCTTGCCTTGCAGCGACATGCTCGTCGCATTGAATGCGTGAAGAAAATAGGCGCCCGGGTTCGTGGTGTTCAGCGTCGCAAAATCGCCGGTGCGTGACGCAAAACTCATCACCGGACTGAACATCTGGTTGGCCGTGGGCACGAAGCCGTTCTGCAGCAGCACGTGCAGAGTCCCACTGAGCGTGGCGGCGCCTGAGACTGATAGTTTGTCGAAGCTGGCCACCGAGGCGACATCCAATTCCAGCGTGCCCGCCGCCCCTTGCGTATACGTTCCGTTGATGGTCAGCGTTCCGACCGGCAGCCCCGGCCGGAGAATTCCGGCCAGAGTGAGGTTGGCGGAAAGCGTCCCGGTTCCCTCAAGCACGCCGCCGTTGATGTTCGCGGCGCCCGCTCCACCGTTGACTGAGATTGTGCCGCCGGCCAGCCGGGTCGTGCCGCTGCTTTGGATGTACGGAGAATTGGCCAGGTTCAGCGTGCCGACGGTGGAGATCAGCGTTCCGGTCTGAGACAAGGCGGCGGTGATGGTGTTGGGAATATTGGCGGCGTTGCTGTTGAGCGTCCCGGTTGCTCCGATCGTGAGCGCGCCGGCGCCTTGAACCCGCGCGATATTGTTTGCCGACCCGTTCAGATTTAACGCACCGTTAACGGTCAACGTGTTGCCGGCGTTGATGTCCAGGATGCAATCGAAGTATGCATTCAGGTTTAGTGTGCCGTTGCACACGAGCGATGAATTCAAATTAATCGTGTTGTTACCGCTTTGCGCGATGAAGGTCACGGCGCTGCCTGCCGCGGTGGGTCCAGGTCCGCCGAGGGTCACAGAACCACTCATGGTCTTGATCGTGACATTTCCGGTCTGCGTGCCGTTTCCGGTAAAATTGAGCGTGCTGAAGAGCAGGAAAGCGCCGGCAAGATTGCCGCCGCTGTTGAGCACGCCGGAGATGCTGAATTGGGTTCCAGCGGCTGTTGCGGCCAGGACTCCGGTTGAGTTCACGGTAGCAGTCAGGTCGGTTTCTCCGGTCAGCGCATTGATGCTGCCGCCATTGGTGGTGGTAGCGCACGAAATCACATTTGGGAAGTTGGCGGCGCTGCTGCTAAGCGTCCCGGATGCTCCGATGGTCAGCGCACCCGAACCCTGAACTTGCGCGATATTGTTTGCCGACCCGTTCAGATTCAACGCACCGCTGATCGTCAACGTTTTGCCGGCATTGATGTCGAGAATGCAATTGTAATAGGCATTCAGATTGAGAGTGCCTGCGCACGTCAGTGAAGAGTTCAGACTGACGGTGTTGTTTCCACTTTGTGCCAGAATCGTAACCGTGCAGCCGGGCGCGATCGCGGGGCTGCCGGTTCCTCCAATCGTGGTGGAGCTGTTTACCGTCGTTATGTTCAAATTGCTGAGCTGCGTTCCATTGCCGTTGAAGTTGAGCGCATTGGCCAGCTGAAAGGTTCCCGCGAGGTTGCCGCCACTGTTGAGCGTGGCGCTTCCGCCAATATTGAATTGTGTGCCTCCGGCAGTGGCCGTCAGGGTGCCCGTGGACGTCACCGTTGCGGTCAAGTTTGTCGCACCGGCGAGTGCATTCATGTGGCCTGCGCTGGTGGTTGTGGTGCATGAAATAATATTCGGGTTGTTGGCGGAACTGCTGTTCAGGACGCCCAATGCCCCGACGGTGAGCATCCCTGCACCTTGAACCTGCGCGATGTTGTTAACGCTTCCATTCAGGTTCAACACACCATTGACCGTAAAGGCATTCCCGGTGTTAACGTCAAGGATGCAGTCGAAATATGCATTTAAATTCAGAGTGCCGTTACAGGTCAGCGACGACGCCAGTGCAACGGTGTTGTTTCCACTCTGTGCCACCACCGTCACCGTGCTGCTGGCCGCGATTGGGCCAGTTCCGCCGATCGTGACCGTAGGGTTCATGGTCTTGACGGTGATGTTGCTGGTTTGCGTTGAGTTGCCGTTGAAGTTCAGCGTATTATAGAGCAGAAATGTTCCCGCAAGGTCGCCGGAGCTGCTGAGCGTGCCCGTGATGCTGAATTGAGCGCCCGCGGCCGTTGCCCTGATAACCCCGGTCGAGTTTACAGTTGCGGTCAGATCCGTTTCACCCGCGAGCGCATTGATGTTTCCAGCGTTTGTGGTCGTGGAGCAGGAAATGACGTTTGTAGGACCGGAGGAAGTGCTGTTGAGAACTCCCCCCACGCCGATGGCGAGCGTGCCATTGCCTTGAACCCGCGCGATATTCGTCCCTGTGTCGTTCAGGTTCAGCGTGCCGTTGATCGTCAGCGTCTGTCCGCTATTGATGTCGACAACCGTATCGAAGTAGGCATTCAGGTTGAGCGTGCCGGCGCAGGTCAAAGAAGAGGTGAGATTGACGGTATTGTTGCCGCTCTGCGAGATCAGCGTCACCGTGCTGCTGGCGGCGATCGCGGGGTTGCCGGTTCCTCCGATCGAGACCGGATTGCTCATGGTTTTAAGGGTCAGGTTGCCGACCTGCGTTCCCGCACCATTGAAGTTGAGCGCATTCGACAGCAGGAAGAGACCCACCAGGTTGCCGGCGTTATTGAGCGTGGCAGTTCCGCCAATGTTGAATTGAGTCCCCACCGCAGTCGCAGTCAGGGTTCCCGTGGAGGTAACCGTGGCGGTCAGGACCGTCTCGCCTGCGAGCGCATTGATGTTTCCGGCGTTTGTGGTCGTGGAGCAGGAAATGACGTTCGAGGGGCCCGAGGCAGTGCTGTTGAGAACTCCCCCCGCGCCGATGGCGAGCGTGCCACTGCCTTGAACCCGCGCGATATTCGACCCGGTGTCGTTCAGGTTCAGCGTGCCGTTGATCGTCAGCGTCTGTCCGCTATTGATGTCGACAACCGTATCGAAGTAGGCATTCAGGTTGAGCGTGCCGGCGCAGGTCAAAGAAGAGGT
>JBBRPR010000084.1:0-32630 GCA_038227875.1 Planctomycetota bacterium | reverse complement strand
GTACAATCTGATTCTATTCCGGCTGCGGCACCGTCACGCGATTCATAACGCCATATATTTTGAGAATCAATCCGCGCCGTTCACACTTTCCCGCGCCGATTTATCTGAGACTCACAGCGCTGAAGTACGTGATTCCCGACAGAATGTTCGCGACCAGATAGACGTGCCGGACAACGTCGGATGTTCCGTACACGATCAACTTGGCGGACTTCGTCGCGTCGTCGCTGGTGCTGCCCATGTAAACGTTGCCTTCGGTGGTCTTCATATCGGCTTGATCGAGCGCCAGCGTGCCGGTGCCGATCATCAACTTGCCTTGCGAAATTCCCAACCCTTTCGGCGCTTCAGGGACGGGCGCTGGCGCTGGAGCCTTGTCCACTGTGGGCGCAGGCGCTGGTGTCGTGGGCGCGGCCGGCTTTGAGGCGTCGCCGCATCCGGCGAGCAACGCGAGCAGAAACGCGACGGACAGCACACAGAGCGGCTGGAACGATTTCAGATTCATGAGCAGGACCTTTCAACGAAGAGTGTGAGGAATTTCAGCGCGGAAGTTTAGCAGCAAAATGCCGAAGCGCAAAATACATGAAATCTCAATCATGGATGGGTTGCGGGCGGAACCGTGCCGGGAGCCGCGTTTGGAAATCGGCATTCCGTGTCATCACAAACGGCATCCTGAGGTTGGAAGTATTGGAATAGCTTGGGAGCGCGTGGTAAGCCATTGAAAATAAGTACGCGTTGCCCACCGAGCGCGTGAAAGTGCTGCTGGATCGTCGAGAATCCACGCCGATGACACAGGCAAATGACCCGTCCTGGTTGCAACACGTCTCCCGGTGGCTTTGGATTCCGTGCGGCCTTTTGATCGTGGCGGGTCTCTTAGTGGGCGGCGCGCTGTTCTTCATCTTCGAGACGTTTGCGGGCCGCAGTATCGCGGCACTCATCTTTACGATCGCGTGCATTCCGGCTTCAGCGCTTTTTGCGGTTGAAAAGTCGCGGCGTCGGCGATTCGTGCCTGTTGCAACCACCGGCGGACTTGGTCTGCTGCTGTTCGCACTGATCATCCTGTCTGCGCCGACAGGAACTCCGGATTCGACGTCAACGATCAACCAGGTGTTCCTTCGGGACTATGATTTTCCGCGCTTCTCGCCATTCAACATTCTTCCCGAAATCGATCAGTACAAACTCGGATTCATCGTGGGCCCGCGCCTGGGCATGCTCCGTGGCCAGAAAGAAGCCAGACGGTTGTCTGAACTATTACTGCCGCTCTACCGCGAAATGGAGCAGCGACCGGAGTACTGCGCGCTGGGATCGGTCTCGCGCTATACGCTGGCGCAGTTGTGGGGTGGAACGTTCGATGTCGGGCACGTTTATCAATACGTTCCCCAGGCGTCGACCGAATCGCGGCTCCCGGTAATGATTGCGCTCCACGGCTTCGGCGGGAACAACAAGGCCTATCTAGCCATTTGGGAGAAATTCGGAATTCGAAACACGTACATTGTGCTGTGTCCCAGCTTTGGATTTGGATCCTGGGGTGGCGGCGGAAGCGACGCGGTGGAGCGTGTGCGCCAGTACGCGATTGAGAAGCTTAACGGGGATCCGGATCGAATTTTTCTGGCGGGATATTCCAATGGCAGCCTGGGCGTCTCGCGAACCATCGCGGTGCATCCCGAACATTACGCCGGCGCCATCTTCATCAGCCCGGCCATTGATACTCATGTGTTGAATTCGGCACCCTTTCTGAAAGCGTGGGGCAACCGTCCGATTTTGTGTGTGACAGGAACTGCCGACGGCAGAATTTCCGAAAGTTCCGTGTCCAGCAATATGGAGTCGTTGAAAGGACTCGGTTTGCACTGCGATTACAAGGTCTACCCGCAGGAAGATCACTTTCTCATGTTCGAACCGGACGGGCAATGCTTCCGGGAGATTGAGCGCTGGTTGGGCGCTGAAGTCGCGAGAAGCAAGCCGTGAAATTCAATCTTACGGTTTAGCAACGCCATTCGGCCTAAACGCACCCGTCGTCAGATAGAAGCAGTCGTACGCAGCGAATATCTTGCGGTCGTCGAAGGCCGCTTCGAGTTTGAACGTGTGTTTGCCCTTGGTCAGGGTCTGATTGGGGTATTTGCGCCAGACCAGCCAACGGTCTTTGCCGATTTCGATTTTGTTCTCCCACGGATAATCGACAGGCACGGAAAACCAGCTGCGGTCATCCCAGCGAAATTTCCAGGGTGCGGCGCTATAGGGATCGTACTCGCGCACCCATAGCGTGTAGGTTCCGTCGGCGGGCACGTCGACCGTAAATGTGGCGTGGACGCTTCCGGGCACTTTATGATTCGGAAATTTCCACCAGTTTGGATCGTTCAAATGGCTCAGGTACTTGCGCCCCGACAGGTTTCGTTTGTCGAGCTGGTCGGCGAGCCACACGTGTGAAACAAAGTCCTGCTGCGTCGCATCCTCGGCTTCCCACCAGACACCTGCGCTGGCGGCAGGGGCGATCGCCGGCGCAGGATGCATGACGGCGTCAACATGTTTCAGGGACGGTTGTATCGGCGGCGGAACGGGCGCTTCCACTTGAGGGGCAGGCGCGGACGCCGGGAGCGCAGGAATTTCGCGCTTGGATTCCGGCTTGAGTTCGGGCGTGAGTTCAGTCTTCTCAGGGAGCGAAGCGGTTGTGGCCGCGTGAGTCGAGTTGTTTGAGGCCAACATCGCCGCCGCCAGAATCATGAAAGGAATCGAGAGGGCTGCGTACATGTACCACGCGACGCCCCTGGCAGCGGCCGCGGGCTTCAGTGGCGATCGCGATTGCGCTGAAATGCCAGTGCGTGAGGTCATCAACGCCGGCGTGCGGTTGCGCGACGCGTGTTTGCGCGAAGGGTCTGGCACCACAGTTTCTTCGGCCGGCTCCGACGTCTCCAGCAAATTGCTAGCGCTCAGCAGCGACTCGATGTCGCGGAGTACTTTCTCGGGCGTCTGGTAGCGGTCTTCGGGCTTCTTGGCCATCAACTTCACAATCAGACGCTCGCACTCCTCGCTGACATCGGCGTTGGCGGAGCGCGCGTGCGGTGGCGGAGCGTGGAGATGCTTGGACATGATATCGACGTTGGTCTCGCCATCGAAGGGAGACGCGGCGGTGACCATGTGGTACAACGTCGCGCCCAGCGCGTAAAGATCGGCGCGGATGTCCACGTCCTTGGAGCCGCGGACCTGTTCCGGCGACATGTAATGCGGCGTGCCGACGGCCTGCCCGACGGACGTCATATCCGCCGCGTCGTTTGTCAGATCGCGGGTGAGGCCGAGGTCCGCGACTTTCACTTCGCCCGCGGAGGTCAGCAGAATGTTATCGGGCTTGATGTCGCGATGGACCAGGCCGGCGTGATTGACTGCCGTCAGCGCCCGCGCCACTTCGCCGGCGATGCGCAGCGCTTCGCGCTCGCGGATCGCGCCGTGATTCTGGATCAGCGCTTTGACCGACGGGCCGTTAATGAATTCCATCGAGAAATACCACAGTCCCGAACGTTCATCGTGGCCGACGTCGATGCCTTGAACAATGTTTGGATGGCAGAGTTTCGCCGACGCGCGCGCTTCATTGCGGAAGCGTTCGATGAAGCTGCGATCGGCCGCGATCTTCGGAGGGAGAATCTTCAACGCGACTTCGCGATCGAGGCTGTTCTGGCGGGCTTTAAAGACCGCGCCCATGCCGCCCTGTCCGACTTTGCAGATCAGGCTGTAGCCGTGAATCTCTTTCACGGCGGAGTGCGCATCGTCACGAACGCGCGCGGGCTTCTCCGGCCGGCCCTTTTCACGCACAGGTTTTCGCGATCGCGTATTCACCATTGCCCGCCCCAGTTGAACATGTGAGGCATCTGGAAAGCGAAGACAAGGCCAACGCAATCGGTGGGATGGCGATTCGTGGAACTTACGGGGACAAAGCAGTTTGCAATGTTGGCTTAACGCACGAGTGGAATTTGGGCGCGTGTAATTAGTTCATTGTGTTGGGTTCATTTGCACGCTGTGGTCAAAAGCGAGAGGTCCGTTGCAATAAAAAGTCGGCGCGAAGTGACGCCGGCTTGCGAATGGACAATAGGGAAGCCATCGACCTTTACTCAGTTGGAATTGGCGCGGTCCCGACTCATGTGATGGTTCCATCCACGCAGCACCAGATTGGAATCGGGATGACCGCTGTCGGCCATGGGATCGTTGCCGCTGCGCAACTGCACCAGCACCGACTTGCGCGGACGATCGCTGCGGTTGGGCAGTGAACCGTGGACGGTCAGGTAGCTGAAGAACGCCACGTCGCCGGGTTTGACTTCGACGGGGACGGACTCTTCGAAAGGGAAGCGCGCGGCGAAGGTGGCGCTGGCGCCCATGCTTTCCTGGGGATCGACGGGTCCGAGTTTATGGCTGCCCGGCCATACGCGCAGACAGCCGTTGCTTTCGTTGGAGTCGGACAGATAGACCGCCGCGGCCAGCATCGAGTGGACAGTGGTGCGGAAGTAGCCGTAATCCTGATGCGGAGGGAACGCCGCGCCACGCCCGGCTGGCTTGAGGAACAACTTGGTGTGATGCAGGACGATGTCCGGGCCGATCATCGACTCGACCACGTTGAGGTAGCGGTCGTCGAACAACCAGCGCGCCCACGCCGCGGAATACTTCTGAACCTGATGGGTGTGAATCACTACTGACGTGCGATCTTGGTCGATGGCGTTGGTGGTGTCCTGATCCCAGCGCGCGTTGGCGTTCGCGCCGCCGGACTGGATCTGCGAAACGATGCGGTCGAAGTCGCGGTCGAGGCCCGCGAGGGTCGCGGGATCAACCAGGCCGCGGCCGATGTAGTAGCCGTACTCCTGGTAAAAGGCTGCGACGGCAGCGAGGTCGGTGGCAGGGGGACAGGTCGGAAGTGTGGCTGGCATGAGGTAAATCTCCTTGAGTAAGATTTCAACATTATAGCCACACGTTTGTTCGCCTCGCAATTGTAAAGATCCGACCACTTGTGGTATAAATTCATCACTCTGATGAGAACTTCTGAATTTACCTGGTGGCTCGCTGCTTTGCCCGACGTGCTTCGGTCCGGGCGCTATCCGCTCGATGACAAGGACTTTTCGTACCTCTACTGCTCTCCCACCCACGCCCTGCATCTCTACGACTACCATGGCTTCATCCGGATTGGCGATCGGGAATACGCGCTGCATCCCGGCGACGTCACGCTCTCGCCCGCGCAAGGCGAAACCCGTTACCACGTGCTCAAGCGCGGGCATCATTGGTGCATCCATTTTCATCCGATGCTCGGCAGCGGCGAACGGTGCGCCATCCCGCTTCATATGTCGCTGGGCCCGCTCCGAGCGCGCGTGGTGGATGCGATTGGCCGCATCAGCGGGTTGCTGGCCGCGCCCGGAGACGGTCGGTTGACGCGCGCCGCAGCGGCCGGCGCCTTGCAGGAATTGTTGATGACTCTCGCCGCCCACGCGACGCAGAGTGCTCAGGCCGCCGCCGCTCCCGACCGCGAGCGCATCGGCAGAACCGGCGACGCGGTGACGCGCGCGGCCGCACATCTGGATGCGCATTTCGACGAGGAGCTATCGGTGCCGCAATTGGCGAGCAAGGTGGGCCTCTCGCAGAACTGGTTTGCCAGAGCCTTCCGCGAGCATCACGGGCAGACGGTGCAGCGCTACCTGCTGGCTCGGCGCGTGGAACACGCGCAGAGCCTGCTGATGACGACCGACCTGCCGATCGGCCGCATCGCGGCGCGCCTGGGATTCGGCGACAGCCAGCACTTCAACAAGCAGTTTCGACGCTTCACCGGCTGCAATCCGACCGCCTATCGGCTGCGCGGAGACCGGCTGCGATCACTTTAAATCGACTGTTTCGCTAATGGTTCGCGTTAAGGCCGTTCCGCAACATCTCTTACACGCTATCCAACGGTAGCGCGCCGCTCAATTCGCGACGCTTGAAAAATAGCACCGGTTTTTTGTCCAATCGGTCGTCCCTTCTGTATCCACTATGCCAGGTAACGCGGAGACCCGAAAAATGCTCAGCATGGAGCGGACGACTCAAACTACGCCATCACGCCGACCTCCACTTTTACAGGATGAGGACGACGCGTTGCTTCTGCGTCGCTATTGTCGCGAGGGTTGCGTCGAAGCGAAAGTCGGCATTGCGGCCGCTATTTTACTGACGGGTGTCGCCGCAGTTCTGGCCACGATCCATTTTCGGCATGGAAACGAGACGAAGGAGGATGCTGGTGGTCCGCCGGTGATCACGGTAGTTCCGCCCACTACGGCTGCCGCTTCGCAAACCAGCGATACGTCGCTCGCGGAAATTCTCGCCACGAAGATCGACATCGATTTTCGCCGCGACACGCTTTCAGAGGTGCTCGGCGATCTGCAAAAGCGCGTGGGGCTTCGCTGCGCCTTGCCGAAATCACTTGAGAACGCGCTCCAGTTTACGTTGGAGGGGAAGCAGACTTCGGTCAGGCAGGTCCTGGAAAAGCTGGCCGCCGACGGCAAGTTTGAATTGGAATACCATGACGACGAAATTGTTTTCTGGGGCAAAGCAGACGATGCAGTGCTGGCTGACCTGGAAAAAAATCTAAAGAACGGCGACGTCGAAACGCGGTGCGAAGCCGTCTACGATTTGGCGCAGCTGGGCGACAAGCGCATCTATCCACTGTTGTTTCGAGCCGTCGAAGATCCCGACGAGGCCGTTTCCAACAAGGCCATTTTTGAACTTGGCGACAGCCATTTTTTAACGATTCATTATGGTCCGGATACGCGGTCGCTCGCAGCGGCTCTGAAAAAAGTGGTCGACGCGCAACGGAATGTGATGATCCGCACGACGGAGTTCGCGTTACTTCTAGCGGGGACGCGCGAGCCTGTTGCCACCAGTCAACTCATCGCGCAATTGAAATCCAGCGACTGGGAACTGCAATCTTTTGCAGAATTCGCGTTGGGCATTAATCCCTCCTACGATCCCCGCGTACTGGACGAAATTCTGAAGCTACTGGGGCATACGGATGCGAAGTTACGAGCGGCTGCGACCGCCGCGTTGGGCCGCACCCGCGACCCGCGTATACTCGCAATACTCCTTCCGCTGCTGAATGATCCCGTCGAGGAGGTGCGCTACGGCGCAATGCTCCCCTTATGCCAGATCAACGAACCGCGCATCTTGGAGGCGGCCAGAACTCTGATCAAAAATCCCAACGAGAATTTCAGATCCACCATGGGCACCATCCTGGGCAACAGCCGCGATCCGCGCGCCACGGATCTGCTCCTCTTATTGGTCAAAGATGATGTGGCAATAGTGCGATCGAGCGCGACGTCCGCACTCGATCAGAACCCTGATCCGCGCGCAATCGCCGCCCTTCTCTCCGCCTGTGACGATGCCGATCCGGAAGTGCGACACACAGCGGCTGAGACCGTGGGCCACAACCGCACTCCACACGTTACCGACGCACTCCTTTCGATGGCGAAGAGTCCCACCCCCAGGCTTCGCGCGTCGGCGGTAACGGGGCTGAGCGAGAATCGCGACCCTCGCGCCATGGATGTCCTGCTCGCTCTGTCGAAGGATACAGATGCCACAGTTCGATCCTCTGTGGCAACTGCTCTAGATACAATTCGCGACCCGCGTGCCACGGATGCCCTGTTCGTGCTACTGAACGATGCCGACCCCAAGGTTCAAGAAAACGCAGTGTACGCTTTGAGTCGGACCCACGATCCGCGTGCAAAGGAAAAATTAGTCGCAGCATCAAAGGATGCCGATTTCCTGAAACATGTATTGATGGGGGGCGGTGAGAGCCTGGGCTTACTGTTAACGCAGCCGATCATCACCGCTTTGAAAGATAAGGATGTCAGCGTTCGATATACCGCAGTATCCACGTTAACGCGTGTGCGTGACCCCCGAACCGTTTTACCCCTCATTGCGCTTTTAAGCGATACCGATGCCATGGTGCGAAGGAACGCGGCCGATGCTCTGGGCCATACAAGAGATCCTCGTGTCGTCGCGCCGCTCCTTGCACTCTTAAATGATGAGATTCCCGAAGTCCGGTCCCACGCGGCCTTCGCATTGGGCGAGACGCGAGACGCGCGCGCTGTTGAACCGCTGCTTGCGCTCTTGAAAGACCCGGATCCTGACGTGCGCGCCCAAACGACTGATGCGATCTGCGATATGGGGTATCCGCGCATTGTTCAGCCGCTCTTGGCGCTACTAAAGGATGCGAATCCGCATGTCCGAAGTAGTACTGCATTCTCCGTTCGCTTTTTCCCAGAGGCCGTCGAAGCACTCCTGCCGCTCTTGCACGACGAGGACGCGCACGTCCGTGAAGCTGCGGCTGACTCTTTAGACGGCGTACGCGATCCTCGCGTCCAAGCGGCCTTGGCCGAATACAATAAAAGGAGCGATGGGCCAAAGACAGTAAAGCAACCCACAGTTCCGCCACGAGACGAATTTTAAGCCACCCATAATTATGTTTAGGTGGACTGGCGCCGCGGGTGAATAACCCGGAACTGGCGCTATGCGTTCAAGACGATCCGTTCGGCGCCGACTTTCAGCACCCTCCCCCACTCCACGATGCGTACCGGCGTCAGCTCCGCGCGGGCGCAGACGATACTCAGCGCGCCCACTACTTCGCCCGGGTGCAACGTGCTGTAGATCGGCGCCGTGACGCGCGCCGTGGCGTTGGCGGGTTGCGGCCGATAGCAATACCCCAGCCGCCTCCAGCGTTCGCATTCGCCGGGAAGTGACGCGGCAATCGGTTGAGTCAACCCCAGTTGCGCCACGCCGCCGGCTCGCGCGGCGGTGCGTTGGTAGCGCGTGAGTCCAAAATCCTGATCGAAGGACAGGTAGCAGAGCCCCGGGGCATGCAAATGGTTGAGCGGGAAAAATAGGCCGGGACGTGCGCGGATGTTCAGTGAACTGCGTTCAGCCAGCCACGTCTCCAGGATCATCAGCGTCCAGTTGCCCGTCGCGACAGCCAGTTCGGCCATCTGGTGTGTGGCCGCCGACAGATCGCGCAGAATCGGCTGCGCCGCAAGCACCAGCGGCGAATGGGCGCGCGCTGTGAATCCCAGCAACATCGCGCCCGCGCCCAGCTGGTAGCAGCCGCTGCGCGGCTCCTGCGCAATCAAGCGGGCGTCCTGCAGTACGCGCAGAATACGAAAAAACGAGGCGGGCGGAATGCCCGAACGCCGCTGCAATTCCGCCGCGGTGGGACCGGGCGGCGCGGATCCCGAGAGCAACTTCAAAAGCTCCAGTCCCCGCGTCAGCGCGGGTACGGCATGCGGATGGGGTTGGGACGGCTTAACTATCATTAGTGATAGTATTAAAACTCAAATCGTGGCGTTCGCAAGTCCGCGGTGCATAGTTTGTCGGCGATACACACGGTTCGACTACTTCAGGAGAAAAGAGCATGAGCAGTGGCGCTGGCATTTCGACGACCTTGAGCACTTCCGATGTGGAGTTCTTCAACGCCAACGGCTACGTCGGGCCGTTCGCGCTTTGCAGCCCGGACGAGATGAGCGAATGGCGAGAACGCATTGTTCGCGACGTTCTCGCGACCCATCCCCCGCATAATATTCGCGAGCAATCGCGCCATCTGGATTCCCGCATCGTCTACGATTTGTGCAGCCATCCGGCGATTGTGGATCGCATGACGGCGATCCTCGGGCCCGACCTGGTGCTCTGGCGGTCCAACTTCTTCACCAAGGAACCCGGCGGGCTTGAAATTCCGTGGCATCAGGACTTCGGGTTCTGGCCCATCGACCCGGCGATCAACGTCTCCGCCTGGCTGGCAATCGACGAAGCCACCCCGCGCAATTCCTGTGTGCAACTGATTCCGGGTTCGCACAAAACGCAATTGCCGATGGTGAAAGCGCTGCCGGGAATGGCCTTCGACAAAATGACCGATCCGGCGTACGTGGATCAGACACTGTGTCTGGACATGCCGTTGAAGCCGGGCGAATTTTTCCTTTTCAACGAATGCACTCTGCACCACTCGAACGCCAACACCTCCGACCAGCGCCGCATGGGTCTAGCCGTCCGGGTGACTGTGCCGTGCGTGAAAATCGATCACGACCAGATTTTTGCTGGCCATAAAGCGATTCAACTGGTTGGGCGTGATGATTTTAAGCTCAATCGTATGACCGACCCACCGAAAATGCGTTAAACGCCTGCGTCGGTCTCGGTCGAAGTGACGAAGAATTAAGCGTCTGAATTAAACTTTTCACCGATTATAATGTTGAACTGGTGCAACTGAAGAATTAGCCGCCATTATGTAATCGTTATTTGCCGCACTTCTTCTTATCTCATCACGACTTGGAACGTTGACTCTGCGGTCAGCAACCTGCTTAAACCTACAATCATTCGCAATTTCTTAAACTGCCCCATGTGCAAGCCCGTGTCGATTGGCCCCTCAATTGATCTACTACTATCGTCTGGGACGGGAGTTGTCCGAATTCTAGTACGCGGTAGTTGAAGGGAGCAGATCATGTCCGAAAGTTCATCCAGCGTGTCCGATAACAACCTCAAGGTGTCCGAGGAACTGGACAACGATCCGCTTCTGGCCGGGCTGCGAAAGCAACAGTCTGAGGGTGTGATGCTCGGTGGCGTGCTGCTTAAGTCGGTTATCGCCGAAGGAGGTATGGGCACCGTCTATAAGGGATGGCATACCCGCCTGAATATTCCTGTCGCCGTCAAAATCCTCAAGCGCGGCTGCGAATCGGATCTGCCCATGTTCCTGCGCGAAGCACGGCTCACCGTCAGCCTGGACCATCCCAATCTGGTGCGCATGTACGACATCAACGTCGAACGCTCAAGTGGGCTGCACTTCATGGTCATGGAGTACGTTGAAGGTTGCTCCGCCTATCAGCTCCTCGAACGTCAGTTGAAGAAGAGCTTCAAACCGCTGATGGAAGTTTCGGCGCTGGAGATCGGCCTGAAGATCGCGCGCGCATTGGGCGCGGCGCACGACAAGGACATCGTCCACCGCGACGTCAAATCCGATAACATCCTCATCCGCTCCCGCGACGGCGAAGTCAAACTCGCCGACCTGGGTCTGGCCGGCACCTTCCGCCGCGACCCCGGTGAGCCGCGCGTGCGCCACACC
The DNA here is from genome assembly GCA_038227875.1 of Planctomycetota bacterium. Lineage (GTDB taxonomy): Bacteria > Planctomycetota > SZUA-567 > H5-PLA8 > H5-PLA8 > JBBRPR01. The sequence continues at coordinate 21,547 of JBBRPR010000084.1, read as the reverse complement.
AGCATGGCCGGCACGATCGGTTTCATCAGCCCGGAAGTCGCCGACGGCGAAGAAGTCACCCCGGCCGCCGACGTCTACGGCCTGGGCGCGACGATGTACGAACTGCTGACCGGCACCCTGCCCCATGGCGCTCCGTTCGATGACTCCTACTACGCGCGCCAGCTCCACGAAACGCCGATCGATCCGCGCGATCTGCAGTGCGATCTCAACGCCGACGTCGTCCAGTTCCTCAGCCGCTGCCTGGAACGCTACCCGGCCGACCGCTTCAAGGATGGCAACGAAGTCGCACAGGCGCTGGAACCGATTCTCGCCGCTGTCTCCGGCCGCCGGAATTCAGGTTCCAATCACGCCGAAGCGCGCACCCAGCCGGTGGTGCTCTGCGTCGACGACGACTTGATGATCCTGGAGATGGAACGCGACACGCTGGAATCGGAAAACTTCTCCCCGGTCTGCATCAGCGATCCGCGCGAAGTCCTCAAGAAGATCGCGACGATCAAGCCCGACGTCATGGTCATCGACCTGAACATGCCTCAGATGGGCGGCATCGAATTGGCGCAGCGTGTCCGCAGCATCGAAGGCTTCGAAGACATCGGCATCATCATTCTCTCCGGAGAAGACGACAAGGCCGTGATCGACGTGGCCTTCCGCAAGGGCATCACCGACTACCTGTGTAAGCCGCTGAACATGCAGGAACTGGTCGTGCGCCTGACGCTGCTGACCCAACTCCGCTCGATGAACCGGCAGAAAAAGATGCTCGAAACCCAGCTGCTGCGCCTCAAGCGCGTCCCCAGCCGCTCGAAGTTCAAGCACGCCGGCAAGCACCAGGGCGATTCCGGCATGTGCGTGGCTGGATAAAGCAGCGCGGATTTAGGATGGCTGTTGAGCCGGAGCCGACCCGCCGCGTGAACTGAACCCGCGGCCCCCAGGGTCGGAATCGAAGTTGTCTAAAAATCGGTGACGAGCCTGTTTGATTTTCGGTGAGCCCGGCCTGATTCAGACCGGCAGCGGGTCGAGTTGTTCGGGCGCCACTGCCTCAAGAATTTTTCGTTCGTCAAAGGGCTTAGGCAAATAGGTCTTGATCCCCAGCGTGCGCGCCAGAGTTTCCGCGCGGTACGCGGCGGTCATCAAGATCACGCGCGTCTGGGGCGATGTAAAACCCACAATATCAAGGAATTTAATCACGTTAGGTCCGGGCATCATGTAGTCCAGCAGGACCACATCGATCTCCGTCTCCGCAAACTCGTCCAGAGCCTCCTGACGGTCAATGGCGCTGATCACCGTATAGCCATGACGCTTAAGAAAGGCCCGCAAGTACAGCCGCACATCGTCGTCGTCATCCACAACCAGGACGGTCCCGTTGCTCATGGCAAGGTCTCCGAAGTTCTGTCTCAGATAAACCGCACGTCATGGGCCATGAATGTCAGCCCGATCATTGCGAGTCGCATGCTCCACTTCTTGCTCACATTGGCACAATTCCTGCCTCTTCACGTGTGGGCGCTACAGGGAGGATTTAGCGATGAACTCAACCGCGGTCAGAACTATTTATGTCGAACCGGAAGCCAATGGAAAATGGGCCGTTCACAGCTCTGAGCTGGCAGAGTGTTTCGGCCACTTCACCGATCGTGAAGACGCCATTGCCGCGGGTCGCAGCTTGGCCTTGGACAAGGGTTTCACCCTGGTCGTAAAACGCAGCTCCGACGATGTCGATTACACCGAGAACTATAACGCCGCAGACAGCCATACCTAAAATTTAAACAAAATAGAGCTTGACTTTACCCATTATACGGTCTATAGTAAATAGACGAGGTACCATTGTTCTCTGGCAATTGAATAGTATTTGCTCCCACACACCCCAGCGTGAAGGTTGGGTTGTGGTGACCAAGTTCCCGTACAACAGCATTGTTGTACGGAAAATTGCTAGCGGCCCGTTTCATGTAACATTTTGTAACATTTCGCCACATTTACCTATGAAGCCGGTGTGGTACCTCACCCCGTGCAAATGGCCAAAATGTTACCTGTCAGCGTTAGCTGTTCGCTTTGTACGTGCCGTAAATCTTGGCCAGAACGCCGCAGATCTCGCCGACGGTGCAGCGCGCTCGGGCCGCGTTGAGAATCGCGGGCATGCGGTTAATCCCCGCGCGGGCAGCGCTCTCCACGTCGCCAAGCGCCTTCTGCGCGGCGGCCGCGTCGCGCGTGGCTTTCACTTTGGCCAACAAGGCGCGCGCCTCGGCTTCCATTTCTGGTCGCAGGGACTCGATCGAGCTCTGCGCCGGCGCCGTGTCTTCGTTGAAGATGTTTACGCCGACCACCTTGCGGTCGCCGGATTCGACGTCCCGCTGGTAGCGGAAAGCGGCATCGGCAATCTTGCGCTGGTAGAATCCCGCCTCGACGGCGGCGCTGGCTCCGCCCAGAGCATCGATCTCGGTGATGATCGCGAGCGCTTCGCGTTCCATCCGGTCGGTGAGCGCTTCGACGCAGAAACTGCCACCGAGCGGATCGACGGTGTTGGCAACGCCGGATTCAAATGCGAGCAGCTGCTGCGTGGCCACGGCCAGCCGCGCGGAAACGGCACCCGGCAGGCCGATCGCTTCGTCGTAGGCATTGGTGTGCAGCGACTGGCAGCCGCCGAGCACCGCCGCGAGCGCCTGAATGGCGATGCGGACGAGGTTGTTCTCCGGCTGCTGGCTGGTGAGCAGGCTGCCGGCCGTCTGAACATGGAAGCGCAACTGGCGCGCTTTGGACTCGGTGATGCCGAAGCGCTGTTCGAGCAAGCGCGCCCAGAGCCGGCGCGCGGCGCGGAATTTGGCGACCTCTTCGAGCAGCTCCGTGGTCGACGCAAAAAAGAACGAGAGCTGTTCGCCGATCTCCGCGGCGTTCAAGCCGCGGTTGACGGCCGCCTGCAAATAAGCCAGGCCGTTGGCCAGCGTGAAGGCGATCTCCTGCGGCGCGGTGCAGCCGGCCTCGCGGACGTGATAACCGCTCACGGAGATCGGATAGAAGTTCGTCAGCACGCGGTGGCAGTGCTCGATCACGTCGACGGTCAGCTCCATGCTGGGACCGGGCGGGTAAATGTAGTTGTTGCGCGCGGCGTACTCCTTGAGCACATCATTCTGCACCGTGCCGCGCAACTGCGAGGGCTGGACGCCGCGCTCTTCAGCCACGACTTGCAGAAACGCGAGCAGTACCGTGGCCGGCGCGTTGATGGTCATCGAGACGCTGACAGAGCCGACGTCGATGCCTTCGAAGAGGCGATGCATGTCGTCGACGGTGGGCAGCGGCACGCCGACGCGCCCGACTTCGCCTTTGGCGCGCGGGTCATCCGGATCGAGCCCCAACTGTGTGGGCAGATCGAAGGCCGTGGAGAGTCCCGAGACACCGTTCTGAAGCAATTGCTTCCAGCGCGCGTTGGTCTCCGCCGCCGAGGAGAAACCGGAGTACTGCCGGAAAGTCCAGAGCCGCTGCCGGTACATTCCCGGATGGATTCCGCGCGTAAAAGGACTGGCGCCGGGGAACGCTTCAGTCTCCAGCGCCGCGGAATCCACGTCGCCGGGACCATAAAGCGCCTGAAGCGGAATTTCGGAGAGTGTCTTGACAGGAAGCGGGCCGATCTCCGGCCGGTAACCGGGTTTCGTGCCGTGATGTTTGGCCAGCCACGCCTGGAAGTCGGAATCAGAGGTCTGCATGGCGGGTAATATGCCGCAAGTCAAAGCTCGGTGCCAGCGCCGACAGGCGACCGGCACCTCAATGAATTACTTTTCCGCGGAGAAGGTCTTCAGGCTTTTCAAGCAACCCTGAAAGAAGTAATCGGTGCCGCTGCCGTGCCCGATCAGGATTCTGTTGTCGCTGGTGAGCGGCGGCGGACTGGCGACCAGCGAAGTCAGTTTCCCGTCCAGCAGGAACGACATGTGGGACTCGCCAAAACTGAGCATCACTGTGTAGAACCGATTGAGTTCCAGTTCGCCCTTGCTGCTGGGATAGCGCGGGTGTTCGGCGAAACACTCAGCGCTCAACGTCTGGCCGGCAGTCATCAGTCTGAAACCGTTTTTCAAATACACTCCGGTTTCAAGAATGCCGCCCAGCGCTCCGGGAGACTTCTCTTCCATGCGCAACACAAACTCAACGGCAAACGGCTTGCCCCGGCAGAATCCCGGAATCTGCTTGGGATCGCCGAGCAGCGTTTGTCCATTTCGAAAGCGCAGAACTTTCTGCCCGTCCACCACCGCACTGACCGGCTGCTGGTTCGGGTCGAAGCTGAAAGATCCGGCCCCCGGAACCGAACTGCGCACCAGGGTTCCAGAGACCTTCCCCATGTCCCACTCGCCGGTTGTCTTCATGCCGCTTGTCGCATTGTGTTCCCACTCGCTGATTTTACCCGCAGCCGCCGCGACCGCGGCCGGAGCGTCATCGGCATGAGCATGGAATTTTACGAATTCAACAGTGCCATTCAGGAATGTGCTGAGCGCCCGGCCAATGGACAGGGGGCAGGTCACCGCGGGTGCCGCGCCCCTGGTCATCTCCATGATTTTGTCGTCGATCAGCAAGGCGCAATAGTCCGCGCCAAAAATGACCCGGACCGTGAAGACCTGGTTGAGCGGAATGTCCGTGTTCCCCATCGAAAAGTTGGTGCCCTTGCCCCACCCGTCGACTCGCATCTTGGACTGGTCGGTGATCAGGATTCGAATTCCCGAGGCGCCGCCCGCTTCCAGAACGCCCATCACTCCGCCCGTCGCGGGCAACTCATCCACGCGGAGCCGGACTTCGACAGCGAAGATCTTTCCAGAATCCAGACCCGTAAGTGTTCCGCTGGGCGCCAGCAGGCTCTGTCCGTTTTTGAAATGGAGCGCATTCATCCCGTTCTGCATGACCGCTTCAGGGGTTCCCGACTCGTTGGCGATCAGAGCAGGCAGCCCGGGCTTGAGACTCTTGATCGTCTTGTCCGGGCTGAACACCATATTCCAACCGCCAATGGCCTTCATCCCGCTCATGTTAATGCTGGCCCACTCGCTCAGGATGGTCGGACTGGCGGACGCTTTGGCCAGGAAATGCGGCGCCACGTCAGCGGCCTCCTGGCCGACCTCCGGCTTCTGCGGAACGGACTGGGCCTGCCGGGTCTCTTTGGGTGCTTCAGCAACAGTGGCTTCTTTGGCCGGAGTGCTGGCCGGCGACGAAAAAACACCCCAGCACACCGTTATCAACATCACGACGCTGAGTCCGCCAATGAGCGATTTTTTGGAAAGCCGTGCGCCGAGGCCGACACCGATTCCCAAGGCGACGGGTTGCGGGACAGCGGTCTGCCGCGAAACTGTGCGGGATGGAATCATCGTCGTCCGCGAAATTCGCGGCCGCTTCTGTGGCGAGGTTTTCGGCGACGCGCCGACCAGCATGCAGTTGGCACACGCCACGGCCGCGCAGGTGTCGCCGTCGGGCAGGATCCGCGCGACTTCAGTTGCTGGAATGCGCAATCCACACTGATCGCAGAAAAAAATCTTCATGAGCTTCTCCGAATGGATCTTCGCCGGATTTTGGAGCCGCACGGTTGCCCAATTTTTCTGAGGATGAAGAAGGCGGTGCCCCGAGGAAACACCTCCACCGGCCTTCTCAAATGCGTCGTCATTATTACCACACAAACGCGTTGCAATCCATTGCAAAATATTTATTTTAAAATTCTTAAAGTTATAACTTATAAAGACTTATATAACTGCAAGTTATTTCAGTATTGGTTGACTAAAAACGCCAAAAGAAGTACTTTGTCCCCGTTCGACGAACCTGAAGTGGGGGGCTACACCATCATCTTTAAGCTGACTTCAGGGCTTGCCCTGCTCGTCCTCTCGCTGACGACAACCCTCCTTCCCTCCGGTGCTCCTCCCTCCAGGACCTACCCGCTTTGGGACGGTCGGGAGTCTGTCGCGGAGTACGCCCAGCGCGCCCATTTGCCGGCGACGAAGTCGCTGGATCTCCCCGGTGCGGTCAAGCTGGACCTGGTCTTGGTCCCAGCGGGAAAGTTCGTCATGGGAATGGCGGAGCCCACGCCGCTTGATGAATCGAAGTTCCATCAAAACATCGTGATTGGAAAAGCGTGTTTGGCGGCGAGCGGCACGGCGTTGCTGGTGATGTTGCTCGTCGTCGCCTGCAGAGCCATCCGGAACCGGCGTGGGCCGCAACTGTCGCTGGGTCGATTGACACTGATCACGCTGGTCACGGGCGGGTGCGTGCTGAGCGGGTTGCATTGGCGGCATTCGGCGCGAGCGTTGGAGACCTGTCGCATGGAGTTCAACGCAGCAATGACGCGCTACAAAAATGCCTGGGACGACGAGAAGCCGGCGCATCCCGTCACGCTTAGCCAGCCCTTTTACATGGGGAAGTTCACGGTGACGCAGGAGCAATATGAATGGGTCGTCGGCACGAATCCCAGCAATTTCAGCGGCAAGGACAATCCGGTGGAGCTGATCTCCTGGAACGACGCGCAGGCCTTTATTGCGGAGTTATCTGAGCTGACGAAGGAATCCGTTCGACTTCCGTCCGAAGCGGAGTGGGAGTTTGCCTGCCGGGCCGGGACGACCACATCGTATTCGTCAGGCCATGGAGAAGCCGATCTGGCCCGCGTCGCCTGGACGTCAGCCAACAGCAAATCCAGGACACATCCAGTCGGGCAGAAGGAGGCCAACGCCTTCGGGCTTTTTGATATGGAAGGCAATGTGTGGCAGTGGTGCCAGGATCTCCATGGCGACAACTCTTACCGGACCTCGCCAACGCAGAACCCCATAGGGTCTGTGCATGGCGCCGGTCGTATGTTGCGCGGCGGTTCGTGGTGCACCGATCCGTGGAACTGCCGGGCGACAATCCGCATCTGGAGCGATCCGGAAAACCGCTTCGACTACGTCGGTTTCCGGATCGTGGTGCCTGTGACGCCTCAATTGTGAGGTGCTTCACGGTAACGTCGGCGTCAATGCCACCAGTCGGATGAGACCCACGGCGCCGTTGAAGAAGTAATCCTTCCCACCCGCCACGCCGATGGTCATGCGGCCCGACCATGCGGCCGGTGGCGGACAGTCTGCGAGTGCATCGAGCTTGCCGTTGATCAGCAGCCGCGCGTGATGTCCGTCGTGTTCGTAACGAACGGTGCTCAGTTGTCCCACGGTCAGCGGCTCCTTGGACACGAGGTACGTGGCATGATCAGGTCCTTCTCCAGCGAAGTGTTCGATCACCACACGCAGATCGTGACGGAGGAGCATCCGCAGTCCGGCGTGTTGGTAACTGCCGGCCTCCACCAACCCGCCGAAGTAGCCGCCCGGTTTGCCGTCGGGAGAGACTTCGATCTCGAGGGCCACGGGCGTTCCCGCAGCCAGCGGCCCGGTAGTGAGCTCGGTGGTGAGCGACTGGCCGCCCGCCAATTTCAGGAGCGCGCGCTTGCCCAACACCGCGGGCGTGCCGGTGCCTTGCAGCGGTGAGCCGACGCCCTGCACTTTGCCATCAACAAACGTGCCGCAGTCCCAGGAGGCCATGGTATGTTCGGAACCCTCTTCGAGACCCAGCGTGATGCCCAGCAGCACTACCTGGGTTTCGGCCAGACTGCCCACGACATCGATGCTCGCGATGGCCTTGTCGGGAGTGGGGTTGGTCCACGGCATCAGGTAAATCCCGATCGGCGCGTGCTGTTCGTTGCGGCCGGTCCAGGCCACCTGCGCGCCGGCGACGGGCTGCGGATTCCACCAGTCGCTGATTTCAATGCCCTGCCGCACCGGTACGGTGACGCGAGAACCGTCGGTGTACACAACTTCGTATTGCGCCACTGCGACACCGTAGCCGCCCGCGCTGCCCCAGCAACCGGTGTGGAGGAACCAGAGCCGGTCGGCTTTCGCGCCATTGGCGGGAGCGGGTATGCCGCGAACTTCCGTCGGCGCGGCCGGATCGTGCGGGCCACCGCGCAGGGTGATCACGGACTTTCCGCCGTTGGCCTTGGGATCGAGCAGCCGGACCGGAATGCCGTTGAACTTCGCCGTAGTGGGAAAGGCCTGGGTGGGCACGGCCATGCCGTTGAGCATGCCGGTGTGATTGACGAGGAAGTAACGCATGTCGTTGTCGCCCTGGTCGGTCCAGCCGCCACCGCCGTCGCCGGATTTCTCGTCCACGAAACCGCGATTGGCCTGCGCGGAGAGATCCAGTTGCGCGAAGCGGTAGCGCTTGCCCACTGCCAGGTGGAAACCGGCGCCGAGGTTGCGCGCCAGACAACTGACGATGCGGGTGACGCGTTCGGTCTCCGCCGATTCAGCACCATCCCACGCGAGCTGATCGACCAGGATCACGCCTTTTCCCAGAGGCACCGCGACCAGCAGCGCCGGTTCGAGCAGAATTACGGCGGCACCTTCCGACGGCGGCACCAGCACCGGCCCGCCCAGCGGTGCGGTGGCTTTCTTGACGCGCGACCAGGCGAAGTCGGCGGTGCCCAGACCGTTGATCAAGCGATGATCTGCACGCCGCGCGGCCACCAGGTCGCTCTCGGCCAGCGGCGCAAAACCCGGCGTCCACGGCAGCAGCGACGCGACGCCGGGCAAGGTTTTCGCATCGAGTCCGCGCAGCCACAGCGCGCCGCCGGCTTCCACGTCCGCGCGCAACCTGGCCAGCGTCTCCGCGTCGGGAGGCACGGCGGCGTTGAGCATCACCGGTCCCCTTCCCGCCCATCCGTCGCTGACCGTCACCGAACAATCGGCGAGCACTGTTTGCACGGACTTGCTCACACCCGGCGCGAGGCGCAGCGGCGGCGCAACGTCGAGCGGCTTGGCCGCCAGCGCAGCGCGCACGGCCTGGACCAGAATCAAGCGCGCCGCCGGTTCAACGGCGATGCGATCGCAGAGCAGATACTGACAGACGGTCACGGAGCCCTTTCCGTACCGCACGTCCGCCAGCGGCGACCAGTGCATGCCGTAGCGGCCACCGCTGGCCGCCAGCGACGCGGCTGGACCGGCGGAGGGACGAACAAGGGTGCGCGTCGCCACGAGATGATCGGGACGCCACCAGCGCAGCTGCCCGTCGGCGAGTCCGGAAAGCGCCGGAGTCGAAATGTCGTTGCGCCAGCTCATCGAGGCGGCGTGGAGTTCATCAACATCAGGCAAACCGGGCACAAACGGCTCCACGGTCTCCTGATGCAGGACCAGCACCTGTCCGCCATTGTCGGCGAAGCGCGCGGCGGCCGCGAGATCGGCTTTCGCGATCGCGTTCTCGCCGATCACCAGCAGGCGTTTGCCGGCCAGCGCGGCATCATCGCACGCGCCGGGCGTAAGCGTCAGCCCCGCATTCGCGAAGGCCTTCGCGGTCGGGCCGTCGGCGGTATCGACCAGCGCCACGGCAGAGGCATCGGCGCCATTCAGGTTCGCGCGCGGGCAGATCCACAACGGCTCTTCGTGGCGGGCAATCTCGATGTATTCCGAGCCGCGGTGCCAGCGCAGGCGCACGACCAGCGTCGCTGCGGTGACCGCATCGACCTGCGGAGGACGGAGCGTGATCGTGATTTCCTTCGACTGGCCAGGATCCACCTGCGCGGGATATTTCTCGTCGCTCCAGAGCGTACGGCCGCCGCTGATCAGACCGACTTGCAGCTGCATGCCGTACCAGCTCATCCCGGTGTCGTTGGCCACGAAAATACGGCGCGTGCAGTCTTCGCCGCCAAACGCATTGGGATGCAGGTCGAGCGGGCGGACCAACAGCGGCGGGACCATGTCGACGCCCAGGCCCGTCCAGGGATTGAGACAGGCCACGCCGGCGGCGCGATAACGGGTCGAACTGATCTTGACCATGCGCAACCAGCCGTTATCGGCACGCGGCATCAGCGCTTCCCGGCCGTCCCAGGCCTGCCAGCGCCACTTCGCCAGATCGAACGCTTCGTCGCCCATGTATGCCGAGCAGTTCTCGACGGCAGAGTCGTCGGGGCAATAGAACTCACCGAGCATCAGCGGCCGGTCCCAGGTGAAATCGGCGCGCCAGGAATGCTTCACACCTTCTTTCTTGATCCAATCGAGATCGTTGGGAATGATCCAACTGGCATTGGGATAATGGTCGCGCGGCGTGCCGGTCTCGAGCGCATCGCCCTCCGGGTAATGAATGCTGATCGCGTCGAGGCGGCCGTTCCAGGTGATCTCGGCGTCGCCTTGCAGCAGGCGCGTGGGATCCGCGCGGCGGACGGTGTCGACCAGCGTGCCGGCGATGGCCATCCAATCCGGCCGGGTGTCGTTCCACATCGTTTCGTTGGCCATGCTCCACATAATCACCGACGGGTGATTGCGGTAGCGCTTCACCGTCCGCGCCATGGTTTCCTGTACGGCGGGCAGCCAGATCGCCGACTGCTCCGAGGGCCAGCACCGGTTGGCGTTTTCAAACCAGCCCCAGAATTCCGGAATGACCATCATGCCGATGTGATCGGACTGCTCGATGGTGTGGGTGTTGATGAAATTGAGATGGAGGCGGATGCAATTGAAGTTCGTGGTCTCGTCGCGGAGCTGGCGGTAGACCTGCTCGCGGCCGGCGGCCGGTCCGGTCAGCCAGGAATTTCGCAGCAGCACCTGGCGGCGTCCGTTGAGCAGGAAGTCGCGGCCACTGGCCGTGAATTCCCGGAAGCCGAAGACGGTGGACGCGCGATCCACTTCCACCGCGCCATCGTGGAGCGAAACTTCCGCCGTGTACGTGACCGGCGTGCTCGGCGACCACAGATGCGGCGCCACCCAATTTGCGGCCAGCACCACGGCGCGCGTCTCTCCGGCAGCCAGCGTCACCGCTGGGGAGTCCAATGCGCAAGCCGGCCGGCCGTCGGGGCCACGCGCAATCACGCGCGGGAGGAGCGTGCGCGGCGCCGCGCCGGTGTTGATCAGCGTCAACTCCACTTCGAACAGCTTTTTGGCGACGAACGTGCGCACCCAGACGTCGTCGATGCGGGTCTCGGGAACCAGTTCCAGGCGCACGCCACCCCAGATGCCGGGCATCACCGCCGGAGTTGGCGCGATGAACGTTTTGTGTTCCGCGTCCCACAAACCCGAGCGGCAGGTGGCGCCGATGACCAGTTGATTCGTGCCGTTTTTCAGCGCGGATGTAACGTCGTAGGTGTTGGGAACAACGCCGAGAATGGACGCGCCGACTTGAGTTCCGTTCAATCGCACGACGCTGCGCCAGGCGATCCCTTCGCAGTGCAGCAGCGCACGCTTTCCCGCGGGCACGCCGCCGGGAAGCTCAAAACTTCGGCGGAACCACGCGGCCTGCTTCTCGCGTTTGGCCGGTCCCTTTCCGTCTGCGGCGATGAGTCTCTCGGGCAGCGGCGGCTGATACGGACTGGTGTCGCCATCGATCAGCGCGCAATCTTGCGCGGGCACCGGCAGCGGCTGCCAGCCGGCTTCCGGCGGCGGCCACGGCAGAGCGACAGTGGTGCTCACGCCCTCCCACGTGCCGGACAGATCGAGCTCCGCGCGTTCGCCGTCCGGCACGAACACCGGAGCGTCGGCGGCGCAAATCGGAGCGGACATGGCCAGCGCCGCTATAGCGGTGGCGGTGGCGAACAGCAGGACATTCATCTGCATGGCGATCCCTTATTAGTGTTGCGCTCTGTTTGGAATTCGAATGATGGCAAAGGCGAAGGGATCGAGGGCGACGGCCAGCGTGTGCTCAGAAACAGAGGCCGGCAAGACTGCCGTATCCGTCCAGAGTTCCATCGCACGGGCGGGTTCGAGTCGCGAATCCAAGGCGATGATCGATCCGCGCCAATGTTCGGGCGTGCTGTTGATCAACGTGACGATCACGCCATCGTCGAGCAGATTGGTCTGGTAGCCGACCGGTTTTTCGCCTTGCACATCCACGCGCAACGTCGGGCGGATCAGAAAATCGACGAAGTCTTTGCAGACCGGCGAGAATTCACTCCGCGTCTTGTGCTGCATGAACGGAAATGCGCTAAAGTACAGTTTGCCTTTGCCGAGTTTCCGCTCGGTGATCACCGGCTTGTCGGCCTTTCCGTAACACGTGGCGACACCGACGGTGTCGGGAGAAACGATTTTCAAGTCGCGGTGGCGCGCGCGCCCCAGGTCGTACTGCTTACCCGACCACGAGACGGTGTAATTGTAATCCATGTACAGCCGCTCGCGGTCGCACGCGACGCCGAACCAGGCGTCGTGTTCGGTATCGGTCTGCTCGGAATTCGCGACCACAGTGCCGCCGCCACGAACGTAAGCGTCGAGCTTTTCCTTGAGCGCCGAGGTCAGCCGGATTCCGCCGAGCAACAGGACGATCGGATACTTCGCGAGGACGTCCAGCGGGCAATTTTCGAGGACGAAGTCGAACGCGTCGCCCCAGGTGCTCCCGACCAGCATGCCCTTTTCGAGCGGCCGGGTGTCCACGCCGCGGTTCAATGCGGCGCGCGCGTCTTGAATATTCGTCGTGCTGAAGGGGAACTGCGGCGAACATCCCGGCCGCACCCATTCGTCCTGATAGAAGCCACGATCGTGACCGGGCCAGGCCAGCGCGGTGAAGTTGTCGATCATCTCGTCGGCGTCGGAGTACGGAACGGTGCCGCCCCAGATGATGCGGTCGCGCGGTTCCCAACCGTGATCGTGCTCGAGCATCAGCGCCATGGGAATATGCGGCGTGCCACGCTGAGGATGGCGCAGCAGCGAGAACTCGCCGAACTTTTTGCAGTTCACTCCGTAGGGCGACAATTTCAGTCCGCCCTGACCGTCGTCCATCCAGGCGCAGGCGGCGCTGGATTCGGCCAGGAGCGAATTGGCGCCGGCGTAAAACGCGTGAACCCATTCGCGCAGCAACAGGTTTTCCGACATGCCGCCGCGGCGTTTGCCATCGGAGCCGAAGTGGCAGGTCATGCGGGTCGGGTCGCCCCAGGAGGAAAAATCGAGTCCCAAGAGTCCGCCGTACTGCCGCGCTGCGCCGCGCAAGAAAGCGATACCCACCTGGTTGTTGGTCAGATAGACGTTGCGTTCCAGCCAGACCAGGCCGCATCCCCACTCGAAGGAGACGTGAGCGTCGAAACACATCGCGATCTGCATGCTGATGGGTTCGGTCTTGAAATCGACGTGGTACCGGTCCCACATCATCTCGAAGTCGGACATCTTGCGCAGCGAGAGCTTGCCGTATCCTGGATCCGGCGGAAACGCGGGCGTCACGGCATCAAAGTGCGCGGACTTGAAAAACGCGGCCGCTTCCTGGCGCGACGCGAACGGCCGATCGGGAAATTTGATGCCGATGTCCTGTTCGCCGCAGATGCACCACCAGACCCGGTTGCCCCACTTTTTCCAGAGTTCGCGAAACCAGGCCACGCGGTCGTCGAGGTACTGCTGATACGGCACGCCATCGCGCTGGGCATGGCGCACGGTCTGCGTGGAGCCCAGCCACAGATCGACAATGACAAAGCGCCCGCCCGCCACCGCGCGTTCGAGTTTTTCGCGCGTGTAGTCGGTCCAGACGCGGGTGCCGTTGGTGGGCACCTGCGCGCGGATCTGTTCGACCGTCGTGTAATCCCGCGAGGACGGGATGCCGTCGCCCCACTCCGCCTGATCGAACTCGGTGAGGAACGCGAACATGTCAGGGGTGACGGTGACCGGCAACAGATGGGCTGGGAGCGCATCACTCATGGCTGTTTGACCCTTTGTGGACTGCTCGACTGCCAATCAGGGTGGGCACACGTAACCGAATGGATGGGACCGCTGTGACTCGATACCGCGCCAAGCGACGTTGGGATTGGTTGCGAGGAAGTCTCCATCGCAACTCGCAGCAGCGCCAAGGAACACTTCTTACAGTTCAGGACACCGGCGGCATTCCGCACATAGTTTTTGGAAAACCCAATGCTCGTGATCCGCAGACCACAGGTGTTGCAATAATGAACTTCCATCTGCATGCCCCCCGGCAGTCGGACTTAATCTTGATGCCTAAAAATAGCCCATTTTGCAATCGATGTCAATTTTCTATTAAAATAGCCATAATTCATTTAAAAATAATGATTTGTGGTCAACATTTACGATTGCAGAAAACGTTTCTGTCTGCGCCTTTTGACGTTGCCGATTCATTCCTTCAGGAGCAGCGAGACCCTCTTGAAATCGAATTCGGTTCAGCTCGGAACAGCATGCTCCCTTGCGACGCTGCCCAAGAACCAGTATAGATAAAGTATAGATAAGCTTATGCGGCGCGGAAAGAGGCTCACCTGATGTCAAATCTGAAGCAAATTGCAAAGCTTTGCAATATCTCCGAAGCCACCGCCTCGCGGGTCATTTCGGGGCGTGGCGGAGTCAAAGCTGAGAAAGCCGAACGCATTCTCCAAGTCGCCGAAGCGCTCAATTACAAACGCAACATGCTCGCCCACGCTATCCGGTCCGGACGGAGCATGACCGTCGCCGTCCTGTTTCCGCACATTTCCAATTCGTTCTACCCGCAGATTCTCCAAGCTATCTCCGATGTTCTCGACGCAGCCAACTACGGCATGTTCTTCAGCTGCCCGGGACACAACAGCCAGCGTGAATTGCTCACGATCGCCCGCATGCTGGAACGCCGGGTTGACGGGTTTGTGGTCGCTCCGGTCGAAGAATCCGTCAACGAAGAAGCATTCCAGGATTTGCGCCGCCGGCAGAGCCTCCCGGTCGTGGCGATTGACCAGCGCTATAAGAATGTGCGCTGCGATTTCATCGGCGTCGACGACCGCGGCGGCGCGATGATGGCCACGCGCCACCTCGTGGAACTCGGCCACCGGCAGATGGCCTCCATCGCCTTGCCCCTGAAGACCTACACGGGCGCGCAGCGACTGCTGGGTTTCAAGGACGCGCTGCTGGAATCCGGACTCGCGCTGGCGCCGCAGGCGGTGGTCGAGGGCGACAATGTGGGCGATATGGTCGCCGCCGGCACTCAGGCCGTCCGCGTGCTGAGGCAGCAGTCACCGCACTTTACCGCGCTGGTTTGCGGCAACGACTACCTCGCGTTTGGCGCCATCCTGGGACTGAAGTTGATGGGACTGCGTGTGCCCGAAGATATTTCGGTGGTGGGCTTTGCCGACTTGGAAGAAAGTCGGTACTCCGTTCCACCGCTGACGACGGTGAGCCAGCCGCGCTACGACTTGGGGCGTCGGGCCGCCGAACTGCTCCTGCGACGCCTGGCCGAACGCAGCAAGCAGATCATCGAGGAGCCCACGTCGACGTTGCTTCCCGCAGAACTGATCGTACGAGCGTCCACCGCTCGAGTCTCCACTCAAAAATCGACCTAACGCCGCGCGCAAATGACAATTATAAGGTGCGTTCGTTCCGACCGACAGGGCTCCAAGTCGCCATCCTCACTACGTGCATACAATTTTCCTGCTTGACGCACCTTCGTTTCGCTGCTGTAATCCGCCGTCCTTTAAACGACGCGACATTTTGCACAACAGATTGACCCTGCGTTTCGACACACTTTGTGGCGCAACGTACGATCAGCGCGTTCCAGAACGTAAACTCGGGAGTTTCTACTATGGCTTTACCGACGGTGTGGGGGCTGGACATCGGCAACTCGGCCATCAAGGCTGTGAAGATGACCCGCTCGGAATCCGAGTGTAAGATCGTCGACTTCGACATCATCGACCTTCCTGAACCGGCGGAAGGCGAAGAAAAGGACTCACTGGTCCGCGTCGAAGCCGCGATGAAGACGCTGATCACCAACCACCGCTTCGGCTCCGATCCGGTCTACATTGCCGTCCCGGGCAACCTCTGCTTGCAGAAGGAATTTCAGCTCCCGCCCGGTTCCGAAACGAAACTCAAGGACCTCGTCACCTACGAAGTGAAGCAGCAGATCCCCACGCCCATTGAGCAGTTGGAATGGAACTGGGAGCGCTACGAAGATCCCAACGGCGTCGGCATCTCGATGTTCGCGGTGCGCAAGACCGACATCCAGGATCTGATGATGATGCTGGAACGGCTTGGCCTGAACGTCAGCGGCATCGTGCCGGCCTCGGTCGCGCTGTTCAACTTCATCAACTACGAATTCAAGCCCGACAGCACCACGCTGGTGCTCGACGCCGGATCGAAGTCGACGGACTTTGTGGTGCTTAACAAGCGCCAGATTTTCTCGCGCCCGATCCAGATCGCCGGCCGCGAAATCACCCGCGCGCTGGAGAACAAGTTCAAGGTCTCGTTCGAGAA
Organism: Planctomycetota bacterium; assembly: GCA_038227875.1. GTDB lineage: Bacteria > Planctomycetota > SZUA-567 > H5-PLA8 > H5-PLA8 > JBBRPR01. The sequence goes on along the minus strand of JBBRPR010000084.1, from coordinate 5,408 downwards.
GGCCGAAGAGCTCAAGAAGAACATCTCCCAGTCGCCGCAGGCCAAGCAGATCCTCGGCGTGATCGACCCGACGCTGCGTCAGCTGGGATCGGAAATCCAGAAGACTGTCGGCTTCTACAAGTCGAAGGCCAAGGGCCAGCGCCTCAACCAGTGCTACCTGCTGGGCCACACGTTCCGGCTGCCGGGCATGGCCGAAACGCTCCAGGCGCTCGTCCGCGAAGCGCCGTTCGCGCTGGTCGAAGGTCTGCAGAAGATCAAGCTCGACTACACCGTCAATGCCGACGTCTGGAACAACGAATTCCCGACCATGGCCGTGGCGATCGGGCTGGGCATCCAGGGCTTGGATGTCAGCGAACTGAAACTCAATCTGCTCCCCGAATCCAAGCGCATCAACACCTCGCTGCAGCAGCTGAAGGTCTGGGCGGCGGCATCGGCGGCGCTGATCGTGGCCACCGTCTGCTTCACCTATGTTCATGCGTCCGGCACGGAAGAAAAGTACACCCGCAAACTGGAAGACGTCACCAAGGTTGAAGAAGACGTCGGCAAGTTCGCGCGAGACGAAACGGCTGCCACGGCCGATCTGCCGCAGCGCGAAATGCTGCTCAAGCGCCTCTCGCGCATCGGCCACGACCGCGGCAAGGTGCTTGGCGCCTTGACGCAACTGGCCAATCTGAAAAAGGACGGCAAGCCGGTGTTTGGCCCCGACAGTGACAACAAGCTGTGGCTGACCGGTCTTTACATTTCGCGCCAGCCGTTGAGCAAGGTCAGCGATGTGAAGGCTGCGGCAGGCGGCGGTGCCGCCGGAGCGGGCACCAGCGACTTCCAAATGCGCGTCATTGCGACGCAGGATTTGACGGGATCCAGCAGCATCTACAACAAGGCCATGGCCGGCGGTCAGGACCCCAAGATGCTGCCCACTGAACTTCGCCCGGATGTGCCGATGCTGGTGGTGATCGACGGCGAATATCTGCAGGACCCGCCGAAGGGCGGCGCTCCGGTGAGCAATCTGGAAAATGTGCTCAAGGGACTTGCTCCCATCAAGGACCTGCGCGCCAACAATTGGCAGGACATTGGCGCGAAGTACGCCGAATCGCCGATGATCTACACCTACGAAGGCGCGCTGGCCAAGGCTCTGCCGCCCCCCAAGGCGGAAGCACCCTACGCCACGTTCCATTTGCCCATGCGCTGGAATGATCCGAGTGATCCGGATCTCGACCCCACGGAAGCACCACCCGCTGAGAAGGATAAGAAGAAGTAAGCGGGCGGCGTGATGTGAACTGCGGAATCGAGACTCAAGGAGACTGACGTGGACTTCAAGAAAAACATCTACTGGATCGTGCTGGCTGCCATCGTTCTGCTCGCGCTGATCGCCTACCCGGTGTTCGTGACCGACGTCGCTGAAGCGGCGGACAAAAAGAAATTAGAATGCGACGCCAAGGTCCGCAACGTACATAAGTTGGCGCTGGATGCCGACAAGCCCGACGCCATCAAGACGGAGGCGCACGTCAAGAAGGCCAACGACTACCGTCAGAAGGTGGAAGGTCAGATCAAGGACCTCGCCGCGTTAATCAAGGCCTGGAAGATCGATACGACGTTCAGCGATCAGCCGCCCGTGCCGGTGATTCCCTTCGACGGCTGGCTCAGCGCACATCGCGACGATTTGTACAAGAAACTCAACGACGCAAAGATCGGCTTCCCCACGGCGGAATTCGACAAGCTCACCTTTAAAGACAACCACACGATGGAGCAGGCGTCGTCAGAAGCCGCCACCCGTCCCTATCGCATCACCCACATGGCCATCCTTGAAGAGGTGGTTGGCACGCTGTTGAAAAAGTCGGCCAAGCAGGACGTGGTCGACATTACCAAGGCCGCCGCCGACCCGTGGTGGACGGAAAGCACCAAGCAGTTGGATGCTGGAGTGCTCCGCATCGACACGCTGGTGATCTCCGACCCGGCCGAAGCGTTGAAGCTGGCGCAGGAACGCCAGAATAATGCGCTGCAGCGTGCTGCCCGCACGGCCGATCAGGCCAGTGCCACGGCTCCCGCCTTCTCCACCTTGCCGTACAAGTTCACGACTGTCGAAATCGATTTTGTCGCGCCGTTCGTGGCTGTGCCGGCATTGGTCAAGGATCTGGAGAACACGGAACGCTACCACGCCGTCATCACCAAGGTGGACGTGCTCCGCGCGGTCTCACCCTTCCCGCGCGCTGAAGACGTGGCCAAGCCGGGTTCCGAAAACGCACTGGTCAATTCGTACTACCGCGAAGGTCCGGTGAAGGTGTCGGTCTCGTTCGACATCTACGAATACGACGAAAAGAAGGCCGCGGAGTTCGCCAGAGAACTGAATCCGGCTCCGGCTCCGGCCGCAGCGCCGGTGAAGAAGCCCTGAATTTAGACGCATACCCGACGCACTTGAAAACCGATCCGACTTTGGCCGCTTCGAACCTCAGGGCCGCAAGGAGAAACTGGGAATGAAACCGATCCTGATGAACCACGGCGGCAAGATCCTGTTCGCGGTCATACTGCTGATCTGCGGCGGCATCATGGCGTCCATCTCTTCGGAGACGGAGCCGGAATCTTTCGCGCAGCTCAGCGCCGACCAGGCCAAGCTGCAGCAGGTGATCGCCGACAAAAAAGTCTCATCGGCGTATCACTTCAACACGGAGAACGTAAAAGCGCTGCAGGCGTTCCAGGCCAACGCCAAGCGCTTGCCTGACAGCGTTGAAGCGCCGAAGTACGTCGTCTACCCCAAACCGTCGAAGCCGGGTCTCGATCCGGAAAGCCTGCCCAAGTCCGACTCCGAACGCACGACGTACGTCGACGTGACGACCGGCGACATCACCGAACTGGCCGCCAAGTCCGATCACGGCGTGGTCTACGTGACCTACAAACTGCCGGTCCTGTCACAGAAGTTTGGCGACAAGAATGTGATGGACGTCATCCGCGTCGAAATCTTCCGCGGACCGTCGGCTGACAAGATTGATCCAAAGGTGCCCAACACAGTCATCGACTACAATCCGGAAGAGCCGCTGAATCTCGATCTGGCCAAGGATCCCGTGGCCACCTCGACGGCCGCGCCGACCGAAGACAATGAATCCATCGGCGAACGCCGCCGCAAGCACCGCACGGAGGACGCTCCGGCTCCCGTCGCGTCGAAGAGCGGTGATAAAGATAAGAAGGAAGACGTGCCGAACGAATTCGCGGGCGTCAAGGCTTACCCCGACACCCATGTCACGCCGAAGACGCCGTACTTCTACAAGGTTCGCCTGATCACCCGCCTGAATGTCGAACCCGGCAAGCCCTATCCGGATCACATGGACAAGGACAACAAGCCCGATCACTTCACCGTGTACAAGGCGCCGAAGGGCCTGGAATCCGTGGCGCCGGCAAAGTCCGGCTCGAGGACGCTGTTGTTTGCCATGCCCCTGAGCGAAGCGGTCACCGCGACCACGCCGGCGGAATACGAAATTCGCCTGGCCGGCACGGACGGCACCATCTCCGAACCCGGTACGCGCGCGACGATGGTCAACGACAACTACAAAGGCATGTTCGTGGTCCGCGTCTGGGTGACGGAAGCCCAGGAATGGCGCGAATCCAATATCACCGTCGCGAAGAACGATACGCTCAAGGGCGAAGCCCACTCGCCGTCGGGAAAGAAGCCTGTCAACTATCCGTTCGATACCAAGTACGAACTGGAAGAAATTAAGATGAAGCCCACCACGCGCGAAGTGGTTGAGCGGACGCCACGAGTGGTTGACGGCGTGCAGGTGAAGGACAAGGACACGGGTAAGCCGATCTACGACGAAGAGAAGAAGATCGTGGATTCCGTGATGGTGAAGGTGGCCGTGCTCAAGGAACTGACAACCGGCAAGGTTGAAGAATACGCGCAGAGCAACGACTTCAAGCGCCGCGATCAGGGCATCGAAATCATCAAGAAGCTCGCGGAGCAGGAAGAGAAGTCGCGCGAAGAACAGAAGAAGAAGTGGGAAGTCATTCGCGAACGCATCAAGGCTCATGAGTCGGAAATCAAGGCGAAGGCCGCCGCAGCCGAAGCGGAAGCCAACCAACTCAACGGTGGCCCCAACGGCGCGGGTGGTCCCATGGGTAACGGTGGCGGCGCTCCGAACGGTCCGCCCAGTGGCGCCGGCGGCGGCGGCCCCAATGGCCCGCCCCCGCCCCCCAACGGCGGCCCCGGCCCCGGTTCACGTGGTGGCGGTCGCGGCTACTAAAGTCGCAGTTCCCAGCTGCCGATACTATTTCGTGAGACATGAAGTCAGGAACGGACCGGTTTAAACCCGGTCCGTTTTTGATTCAGGGTTGATTTTGGTTAAGCGGCGGTTAACCTTTTCGCTTCACTTGTTTGAAGTCTCCTGATGTCGTAAACGTCAGTCATCCGATCCAACGGAGGACGGAAGCGTAATATGTCGACTTGGAAGTTGCTACTGCGACTGAGCATTGGAGCGGCACTGGTCTATCTGCTGCTGTCAAAGCTCGAACTCTCGTTCGCAGCGGTCAAGGTGCATCTCACCGAACTTCCATTGTCATTGTTGCTCGGCGCTCTGATCCTCGATCAACTCGGGCAAATGCTCTGCGCGCACCGCTGGGCGGAATTGTCGACCCTCGGCGGCCGGCCTGCGAAATTCAAAGACACGTTCCCCGTCTATTTCACCGGCATGTTTTTCAACATGTGTCTGCCGACGTCCATCGGCGGAGACGTCTGGCGCATCGTCGGCCTCGGCCGCAAGACCGGCAGCAAGACCAGCGCAGTTGCTTCCGTCTTCATGGACCGCAATGTCGGCCTGGCGGCGCTGCTGGTGATTGGATTGGTCGCTTCCATTGCCGCGCCGAAGATTTGCACCGTCGAAGCGACGTGGGCCAACCAGCTCTACGTCATGCCGATCTGGCCGATTTTCCTGCTGCTGATCGTCGGCTTTATTGCCGCCAACGTGGCGCTGTTCAGCGACAGCTTCTGCAAGGTTGTGATGTTCACCACCGAACGCATGCGCCTGCGTTTCATTGGCGCGCGCATTGAAAAGTTGCACGACTCCGTCCAGATCTACCGCCAGCCGCTGCCCCGCTATCTGCCCAGTTTCCTGATCTCGATTCTCTACCAGTTCAGCGAAATCGCGCTGGTGATCGTGCTGGCATACGGCATGAACATCAACGTCTCGCCAATGGTGATCGCCACCATCGTCACATTCCAGGCTGTGGCCGGTCTGCTGCCGATCACGTCCAACGGCATTGGCGTGCGTGAAGCCATTTTCTGCGCGGTGCTCAAGGGCCAGCTGGGCGACAACATCAAAGACGAAGCGATGGCGCTGTCGCTGGCCTACTTCGGTGTGATCATCATGTCCAGCCTGATCGGCGGCGTGGTGTATGTGCTCAGTGGCGTCAAGCGGCCCACGGCC
>JBBRPR010000083.1:0-32769 GCA_038227875.1 Planctomycetota bacterium | reverse complement strand
TGGATTGTAAACCGCGTCTGTCCTGTAGACAAAGCGGTCAGTACGAAGCGAGCCCCTTGACGAGGCCGTGAAAGGAAGGTACGTTTCGGTTTCGGCTACGGACGTTCAACCAATTTCAACAACGGATGGGACATCCGCCGGGCACGCCCCTTTACGATCGCATGAAACGTGAGGGTCGCCTGCTGGACGATCTTAACGATTCCGACGGCTGGGCCACATCGGGATACACGAATATGCTGACGCGAATTCCACCGCGACAATTGCTAGCCGGATTTCGCCGCATCGTCGAGACCATTTACGAGCCGCGCGCATACTTTGAACGGACGCTCGATTCCTTTCTGCGGCTTCCACGCCCTGCGACCGTGAAAGGCCGCTGGGCGTATTTCCGCTGGCTGGCGAGCGTAGAGTTAAAACGCGCCTCCGACAAAAAAGACAGCAGCGGCACCGCCAAAATGTCGACGCTGGGACTGGTGCGCTTCTTCTGGGATTTCCTCGCCATGTTCCCGCCGGAATTCAGAAAGGAAATCAAGCGCTTCCTCTGGCGCGTGCTATGGCATTGCCCCGAACAACTGCCGCGAACGCTAAGCTTCATTCTAATGTGCTACCATTGCAATCGGTACACGCATGAGTACCTGAAACCGCGCTTGAACCGCGTGATTGATCAGGCGCCTGCCGCGCCGGCCTCGCCAGTCGCAGTAGAAGAGACCATGCAGGCTGCGTGAGTGAACCGGCGTTACGGCTCGACCCTCTCAACCTTCCAATAGCGATAACCGCGGAAGCTGGCGAAGTCGTTGGCGCTGGATTCGGTGTTAAAGCGTCTGGCCTTGTCGCGCTCCTCCACTTTTGCCAAGGCCACCCGGTGCACGGCCTCATCCGGATTGGCGAGAAACCTAAATTGGCCTTCGTCATCGACTTTCACAATCCAAGGCATCGTCGTGTTCCTCGATTATGCAGGTTTTGGAATCAACACTGCGAAGCCTCCGGATCGGTCGTTACCAAAGAAAAATCGATAATTTCGCTCTGCTCGCGAACTCAATATTCGTGTCCACCAGCGCTTTCTTAAAGAATTTGTTGGTAGCCCGTCCTCGAGGTGAATCAAGAGTGCGGTTGGAGGTCCACTTCATGATTGACAGCAACGTGAACACATCGGGCAACATTCCGACACAGGCTCCCCAGGTCAAACGAACGACCGCCGTATCGCAAGTCTTGCGAGCCGTGGCAGAAGAGCAGGAAGACATCCGCTCGTGGATCGTCCATGCGGCCGATGGCAATCCGGATTTTAAAATCCGGGTGGCGGCCGACCAGGCCAGCCGGCGACGCGCCTATGCTCTGGCCTATCGCGTTTACCGCCGGATGGGTTACGTGAATGAAAATCCCAGCGAACTGTGCGTTTCACCCTTCGACGCGTACGCCGGGTCGTTCACCTTGATTGCCGAGGACATTCACGGACACGAGCGCGGTACGATCACGTTGGTTTTCGATTCGCATTTCGGGCTGCCCTGCAACGAAATCTACCGCGACGAGGTCGACGCCATGCGCGCCGGCGGCCGCACCCTCGTTGAGTTTACGCGGCTGGCGATCGACGACGACACACCCAACGCCCGCGCGCTGCTTTTTCATCTATTTCATCTCAGCTACGCGTACGCCCGCTGCGGCGGCGGTTGCACCGACATGCTGATCGAAGTGAATCCGCGCCACGCCTCGTACTACAAGAAACTTCTGCGCTTCGAACAGGTTGGACCGGAGCGCCCGTGCCCGCGCGTCAAAGACGCGCCGGCAGTACTTCTGCGCATGGATTTCATGCGTATGGAGGCGGAACTGAATGGCTTCAGCTCCGGTCGCGACCGTTCAGGCAAGCGCATCCACGCGTACATGTTCTCCGCCGACGAAGAGCGCGAAGTCACGCGTTTCCTGGCCAGCCAACACCGCACGATGAGTTTTCAGGAAGCGAAGTATTTCAAAATTCACGCCGGGAAACGCCTGGAAGTGATGGCCTGAGCACCGTGGTGCGGAGCGAAAATAGCATGGATCTGAACAATGCCCTGACGCGCTGGACCGAACTGCTGGGATTCGAGCGCGTGTGCGGCGGCGATGCCGTTCGCGACCGCTACGCGCGGAGCACCCATCCCGGAGGTACACGGCCCGCCGCGGTTGTCTTCCCCGCAAACCGGGAGGAGGTGCAGGAGGTCGTGCGCATCGCCCACGCCAACCGCGTGCCGCTGTATCCCATCAGCCGCGGCAACAACTGGGGTTACGGCGACGCGTGCGCCGTTTCCGACGGACAGGTGATCGTGGACCTGCGGCGCATGAATCGCATTATGGAAGTCGATTCGGAATTGGCGTACGCGGTGATCGAACCGGGCGTGACGCAACAGCAACTGTACGAATACCTGCGCGATCGTGATCTCCCGTTATGGCTCGATGTCACGGGTGCGGGACCGGACGCGAGCATCGTCGGCAACACACTGGAACGTGGCTTCGGACACTCTCCGGCCGGCGATCACTATCACGCGTCGGCGGGTTACGAAGTGGTGCTGGCCGACGGCAGCTTGCTGGCCACCGGGTTTGGCCACTACGAAAATGCACAGGCGGCGCATCTGTTCAAACCGGGAATCGGACCCTCACTGGACGGCCTGTTTACCCAATCCAATTTTGGCATTGTGACGCGCATGGGCGTGTGGCTCAACCGCCGACCGGAATACCTGGAAGCGTTTGGACTCAAAGCCGAGCGCGAAGAAGACATCGTGGACATCGTGAATGCGCTGCGCGAACTGCGGCTGGCCGGGACGGTGCAGAGCACTGTTCATATTGCCAATGACTTGCGCGCGCTTTCGGCGCGCTCGCGCTACCCATGGGACGCGATGCAAGGAAAGTCGCCGCTGACGTCCGCCATGCGCGAGGAATTGCGAAAGACGCACGGCATGGGTGCCTGGAATGTACTCGGCGGCATCTACGGTACGCGTGCCACCGTCCACGGCGCGCGGACGGAGATCCGCAAGGCGCTACGGCATCTGGGACGTGTTCACTTTTTCGACGAAAGCATGCTGCGCCGCGCCGAAAATCTTACGCGCTTCGCCGGGCGGCACGGCCTGTTTTCGCGGACGTGCGAACTGGTCACGCTGATCCGTCCGGCGTTCGATCTCTTGAAGGGTATACCGCGCCGCGAGCACCTCTTCGGTGCGGGATGGCGAGCCAAAGACGCGCCAGCCGATCCCACGCTCGATCCACTTAACAACCGCTGGGGCTTTATGTGGCTCTCACCCATTCTACCGATGAGTGGCGGCCACGCGCTGAACCTCATCGAGCGGGTCGAGCCCATTTATGCGGCTTTCGGATTCGAAACGCTGCTGACCATGACCACGATCACCGCGCGCGCTCTCTGCAGTGTACTGACAGTGGCTTACGACAAAGAAGATCCAGAAGAGGGCCAGCGCGCGCTGCAGTGTTACGATGCGCTCTGGAAAACGTGCATGGACGCCGGTTACGTGCCTTACCGCTGCGGCATCCGGTCGATGAATAAACTTGATGCAGGTTCGCAGCACTATTGGGACGCGGTACGGAATTTAAAGGTAGCATTGGACCCGCAGGGCATCATCGCGCCCGGCCGCTATCTGCCCCGCTCCAATTCAACGATTCTCGAAAGCAACGAGCAGCGTATGGACCGGACGTTCGATGCATATTGCCATCATGCACTGCCCGTCGCGCCGGCCAAGGATCGGCCTGTGCGCCCGGCAAAATCCAACTTGGAACTCTGTAGTACCTGATCCCCGCAATCCGGCATCTCCCGACGTTCGAGAACGAGGGCGGTCAGCAGTATTTGATTGCACTGCCTCCGCTCGAACGCCCTACCCGTCCTGCGTAGTGATGACGATTTGCAGAACCATGAGGTCCATCGGTGCGATTCAATGTTGGAGCGTGCGCAAAATAGCGGGGCTATTTTGAGAGCATCATGCCGGAGCTGTTTTTTGTTTTGACCGCAAGTTGAACATTCTCCAGATACGTCGAGCCCTCCAGTTGAACGCTGGCCATCACGGAGCGCGGTGCCGAGTCTGTCCCCGTGCCATCGCTGTTCCAGAGTTTCGTCCAGGCACCATTCTTGATCATCAGTGTGAACGCTACTTTCTGAAATCCCGCGTTGCGGCTCGCGTCAAGGGAGAGGGTACGCGAAGACTTGAAAACCAGCGCGATCACGGATCCATCCAGCGATTTGGCCTTTCCGCGGGCATCCAAAATGAACGGAGCAGAGACACCTGCGATATTTATGAGCAGCGACTTGCCTGCGGGATCGAACGGACTCGAAACCTGTGGCAGCGTTCCTTTGATCTTGCAGACGTCACGGCCAGCGGCGTTGAACTTCGTCGAAATCTGGGCATGAGTCACGGTCATGGCCAGCGTGGTTGGAAGCGAGACTTCAGGGGCGGAACTGGCGGTAGCCGCACCACCCGGAACTGGTGTGATCTCGATGTAGTTCAGCGCGGTCTCCCAGGAACCATTGCCAATCCGGATGACCAATTTTCCGTTCGAGACGGTGACGGGAGCTGCAACGGTGATGTACTGATTGGCTGCGGTAGCCGCATTGTTAATGACGACGGCGCCCTGCAGTTCCACCCAATTCTGCCCATGATACCATTGCGGATCACCGCTCAACAGCTTGACCGAATAGTTCCCATTGGCCACCGAGCAGGTCCACGTGCGTGTTGTGCCCCAAGTGAAGACGGCCGTGTCCAGGCGCGCATCGCTGCTAATATGTCGCTGCCATGTTTGACCGCTCAAATCGAGATCCCATCCGTACGTTTGCCCATTACCCCGGTCCGCGTATGGAGCACCCGCGTCGGCCAGGTATCCTGCCGGAACGACAGCTCCCGACGGTTGAAAGTTGATCTTGACCACACCGGGTTGGATCGGGGACGTGACCGTGACGGCCGTGCTGCTGGTGGCCATGCCGCCTTTTCCATCGGAGACGGTGACCGTGGCAGTGAAATTTCCAATCGCTGCAAACGCATGCGAAGTGGTACTGCCGCTTGCGGTGGCACCGTCACCCAACGCCCAGGAATAACTCAACGCATCGCCATTGGGATCGCTTGCCGCAACTGAGAAGGCCACGTTCTGTCCTACGGTGACGGCATTCGGCGTTGCGGATGCCGCAGTCGTAATGAGTGGTGGCTGATTGCCGCCAGAGACCGGCGTGATATCGACATAATTCAGTGCCGTTTCCCAGGAGCCATTGCCGATGCGGACCGTCAACTTTCCATTCGAAACGGTTACCGGAACATTGCTGAGTACGAGGAATTGATTTGGCGCCGATGCCACATTGTTAATGACCACAGCGCCCTGCAATTCCACCCAGTTCTGGCCGTGATACCATTGGGCATCGCCGCTGGCGAGAGTGACGAGGTAATTACCGTTGGCCAGCGCGCAGCTCCAACTGCGGGTCGTATTCCAAGTAAAAACCGCGGTGTCCAGACGTGGATCGGAATTGAGATTGCGCTTCGATGTTTGCGCGGAGAGATCGATGTCCCATCCGTAGCTCTGCCCATTGCCTCGAGCAGCGTAGACCGCTCCGGAATCCGCAAGATAGCCTGCGGGCACAATCGCGGAGGCGGGTTGAAAATTGATTTTCAACGCCGATGAAGTTGTGGCGGTCGTAACGGAGACGTTCACGTTGCTGACAACAGTCGTGCCTTTGCCATCGTCGACTGTGACTGATGCGGCGAACACTCCCGCAGCGCTGTACGCATGCGATATCGAATTTCCCGAGCCTGTGGACCCGTCGCCGAAGCTCCAACGATACAACAGCGTATCTCCATCAGGATCATTGGCCGCAACCGTAAACGCGACGGATTGTCCCACCGTCGCGGGGTTGGGGACGGCGGAGGCGGGAGACGTAATGGATGGCCCCGGGTCGAGGACCGTGAGGATCGCAGCAATGCTGGTGGCACTGCCAACAGCATTGCTGACGACGCACAGAAATGCGGCTCCGCTATCCGCCGTCGTCGTCGCTGGAGTCGTATACGAGGCACTGGTCGCGCCGGCAATCGCGCTGCCGTTCTTCTTCCACTGATAGGTCAACGGCGCAGTTCCCGCAGCAACAATGCTGAACGTCGCGGTCTGACCAGCCGCAACAGTTTGATTCACCGGTTGAGTCGTAACGCTGGGCGCAACGGCCGTCGCATTCACGGTGAGGAGCGCTGCATTACTGGATGCGCTGCCCACGGCGTTGGTGACGACGCACAAAAATGCGGCTCCACTATCCGTGGTCGTGGTCGCCGGAGTTGTATACGACGCGCTGGTCGCGCCGCCAATCGGGCTGCCGTTCTTCTTCCATTGGAAAGCGAGTGGCCCGGTGCCTGACGCTGCGACGGTGAATGTGGCAGTCTGACCGGCGGCGACGGTTTGATTTTGCGGCTGTGTTGTAATGGATGGCGCAAGCGGTCCGCCACCGCCCAGGATCTTCAAGGCAATGTCGGAAGCGAAGGCGGGTACGTTCAACGTCTGTGTTCCACTCGCCGGGCTGAAAGATTGGAGCACATTTCCGGATGCAGGATCGATCCATTGACCCGCCATTCCCGCGGCGGGGATGTTGAGCGTCACCGTCGCTCCGGAAAGAGTGGTGCTGTGACTGGTCGTGTGGGTGAACCAGCCGCCGACACATTGATTGCTACCGAGCACATATCCGCGCATGGCGTTGGCTGGACTCATCGTGACGCTTACCGGAATCGCATTGGGGTCGAAATCCGATACATACGCGCTGAATTTCGAGGCGTGCCCGCGCTGCGTCGAACCGACATAAAGGTTGGCCACGCCGGTACCGGATTGGCCGCTACCGTTGTAACCGTCCCAGGGAATGATCGCGGCACGGTTGAAGAACGACGTCCACAGGAATATTCGATAGCGTTCCTCCAGAGGCATATCATTGTCGCCAATCGGCGCGTTGTTGCCGACCTCGCTGATGATGATGGGCTTGTTGAGGAATGTGTTGTGCACGAGTCCATAAGTTCCATTGACGATCTGATCATCGAGATCCAGATTTGAGGAGCCGATGTAATAATGCGGTCCACCGATGTCGATCAGGGGTTGCGGATGGGTGGGCTGATAACTGATCGTGATCAAATGCTGGTACGGATCGTTGTTGTGTACGTACTGCGTCACCGTGTCGTAATACGCCTGTGTGGGTTCGCCGCGCTGGCCCCATTCGTTCGCCAGCTCCCAGATATCCACATAGGCACCGTAGCGGTTAATGCAATATTGGTGATGGCGCAGCCAGGCCTGCTTTACCGCTGGATTGGAAAGATCCCAGGTATCGCCCACATAAAAATGCGGGTTGGCTGAAAAACAGAGCATCAATTTGAGCTGGTGGCGATGCGAATCGCTGCACAACAGATCGGTGTTCTTGCTCCGCTGTATGTCATACTGATTCTTGCCGCTGGCGGATGTATTGAAATCCAGGAGCACGTTCTGTGATTCACCATTGTCGCGATAGAGGTTGAAGCCGGCCTGCGCAAACGGAGCAAAATACGTGTCGCTGCTCACGGGATAGACGGAATTATTCGTGCTGCCGGGATTGCCGGTGGGGGGAAGAAACCAGCTCAGGCCGCCCACGCTCGGATTGTTCGGCAGACCTTCATAACCTTGCTGAATGCCGATGGGAAAAAACGCTTTTCCCGTGTCTTCCGTGATCAGGCGATACGAACTGGTGGGATGAAGCCGCACAAAGCCAGAGCGGGCGGAGGCCGCGCATGAAAAATTTCCCGTCGACGCGAAGCTCCCGTCGGGCGCCGTAAAATTTAAGGACCAACTCCAAGTGCCCGTCTCGTTGGGTGCGAAGCGCACCTTCCACGCATTCACGTCATAGAAAAATCCACCCACGGAAAACGTCTTTCCCGAGGGTGCGGTAAAGCTCGCCGCGATGGTCACGTCATCGTTCGGATAGGTGTAATTGGCCGTGTGCCCCAGCGTCAGTTCGTAAACATCGTAACGCGGAACGCTGGGAGCGGAGGGCGTCACCGTCACGCTCAACGCCGAAGCGGAAACCGGCAGCTGCCAGCAGACCGTCAACAGCAGCAGCAGTAACGCGTTTATGTCCAAACGGAATTTCGACGTCAGCATTGTCTTCGCGCCCTTTTTCTAGTGGGTTCATGGAGAAGGAATTAGAATCACAAGATGTCTTACGATCGAAACATGACTCGAGGGCGAGAGGCCTTGTGTCGCATTTTTCCCAATTGAGTGCGGAGAGGCGGTTGCCACTTCAGTCCGCCGATGATGACCGTCGTAATGAATACCATCACCACCATCGCGACGATGATCCACACCCCCATGTCGTTGGCCTGATTCACTACAAATCCCGGAGTCAGCATAAATTTTCCTCCTTTGCCGCGGTTGCTCATACAAGGGTGCCAGCACGGCGCGAAAATTCTCACGGACCGTGATTTTTTCTTCTGAATATTTTCAATTGGCTGCGTACCATGGGTTTAGATCGCAAAAACGAAGGGTCTAGCTCCATATGGAAGTCTCTGATGACCACTGGCGTAAACAGGTCGTGGGACTTTTGGATCAGAGTAACCGCGGCTATCTGCTCGCCCTGCGCGCCACCAATGAGCCAGCCGTCGCAGAAGAAGCGGTGCAGGAGGCCTACGCGCACTTACTGCAGCGCGCGCCGCTGACCCTTTCGCGCAACCAGCTCGTGGTCTATTTCTTCAAGATCGTCCGTGGCATCGCCATCAAGATGTCGAAGTCGTCGCGAAGCCGCCGGCAGCGCGAAAAGCGCGTCGCCTCCGCGTATTCCCTTTCGGGATCGGCCGATGAATCCTCGATCGCCGCCGAGGCCACCCAGGCTGCCCGCCATGCGCTCCTGGTGCTTCCGGCCGAGGATCGCGAGATCGTCAGCCTCTGCTGCGAACAAGGACTGTCACAAAAGCTGGCGAGCGCGGTTCTGGGCATTCCCGTGCCAACCCTTTCCCGACGCCTGGAACTTCTGTTAACCCACTTGCGCGCATCGTTGCAGACCGCGGGATTTGTGTCCGCACCGCCCGGCGGCACCCAAGGCCTCTTCACCGATGCGCAGTCGGATTGGACGCTCGTGCGGTTTGACGCGGAGCATCCACTCAGCCAGTCGGAATGGGAGACTGAGACGGGAGAGTGGGAACTACAGGACGGCGCGTTCCGCTCGCTTCATCGCGAGAATATCCTGGTCTGGAAAACGGATGTGCCGGCATCCTTCCGCCTGATTTGCGAAGGTTGGGTCGAGACGCAAGCCGGAGAGCTCAGCATCATCGGTCACCGCGTTTCTCCGGAATTCAAAAACTACTCACTGTACTCCGGGTACTTCTTTCAACTGGGGGCTGAATTCAATTCCTGTACAAAATTCGCGCGGGGATTGTCAGACGTGCTCGTCCAAAGCGGCCCGGAGCTCCGGCCGGGCAAGCGTTACCTGCTGGAGTTGGAATATCAGGACGACAAAGGCGTCGTGCTGTGCAGCATCGACGGCAAGCGGGTCTTCGCGTTTCGCGAGCTGGCTGCATTTCCGGGGAACCGGGTGGGATTGTACGGATGGGGGCGCGAGACCCGCTTGCGCCCGGTTGAAATTCATATTCAAAACTGGCCGTTGAACGCACCGCCGTTGCGTGCCGCCGATCGCCTGTTCCAGTACGGGCATTACGCCGAGGCCATTGAAGGCTACAAGCAGATTGTGGCCAAAAGTCCGGGCAGCTCCAGCGGACTGGAAGCGCGGCTGAAGATCGGCATCTGTCATGTCTGTCTGCAAAACCGAGCCGCGGCGGTGAAGGCTTTTCATTCCCTGGCGGGAGCCGAACTGGAACCGTACGCGATTGCCGAGGAAGCACTGATGGATTTGCGGGGAACGCCCGAGGATCAGCCGCGCAAGGGTTTAAGGTTACTGCAAACCTTGCAGCAGCGCTTTCCCCGCAGTCAGGCGCGGGCCCGGATTGCCGATGCCGCCAACCACTACCGCCGCGTCAAACACCTGTACGAGGCCACGCGCACCCAGGATCTGGAAATCCGCGCGGAGATTCAACGACTCGCCGCCGGCGCCGCGACGCCTCCCGCGGGCAGCCAGATCAAAAGCCACATTCAACACATCCGCTTTCTGTTGAGACTGGCGCAGTGGAAAAAGGCGTTGGAGCACGCGCGTGGAATGCGCGCAAAAATGCATCCCGCTCAAACCCGCGTCCCCGGATTTGAATCGTCCTACCTCAGCACTGCTCTTGCCGCTGGACGCGACGATCTGTTGACCGGCAACTTTTTTTCGCGAGAGCATTGGATTCCACTGGATTGGATGAATTGGAACTCACCGCCCGTAGCTCATTGCGCGATCCGCGCCGGGATGCAGCGCGAATTCTTGAATCGTTTTGATGCTGGAGAAAGCCGCTCCATCGGCATTCTCGGCAACCTGATCGCCATGCACGTGGCCTTGTCGACAGGTACAGCAAACTATGGCGAAGCGCTGCTGGCCGATCCGGACGCTCTGTTTTCAAAGACCATCTTCGTTACGGAATTCTTCTGGGTCGGCGCTTCGTTCGTGGAATCCCGCCAGGACGATTTGTTCTCGGCGTGGGTGGCGCAGAGCTTGAAGCGAGCGACTGCCACGGGCATCGACGTGTACGCTGACACCATTTCCATGTTGCAGGCGCGTTGGCATCTGGAAAACGGCGACCTGGATCGCGCCGCGTCGCATCTCGAATCGCTGGCGCTGCCGCGTTCCGATATTCCGTTCACGGAATCGCTCGTGCTGCAGATCCTGCTGTCTTCACTCCATCGACTGAAAACTCCGACTGTTCAGAAGCTCACGCGCGCGAGCGTTGAGCTCCTGACCGGAACCGAACTGGATTTGGCCGAAGTCTTTCTCGGCAAGAAGTCCGTCAGTTCGATTCGCTGGCCCGCTTTTTCCTGGCGTCCCGAATGGCGTCTGTGGTTGGCGATCTGGTTGAATGAAAACGGTGAGCGCGCCAAAGCCTTAAAGCAGGCACTGGCCGCTCGCGACACGCGTTATGGACTGACACATTCGCAACCGGCGCTCGAGGCCTTCATTGCGCGGATTCAACCGGCGCAGTCTTGAATTCCCCCGACGCATCACTTCGCAGGCTTGTCGACCAACCCGCGCGTTTCCGGCCAGGCGCGCCATTCGGTGTCGAGATCATCGAGCGACTTAATGGCGCGCCGTTCGATATTTCGTTTTTTCATTCGCGGGCGTCGTTTACGGTCTGATCCAGCACGCTGCGCGCACGCCGTCGCGACAGACGGGGCGCACACGGCCACGGGCTAAAACACCGAATCGAGTGCGCCAAACTCAGCGCAACGCGATCTGGACGGCGCTGCGCGCATGCTCGGCTTTAAGAACTTCACGGAATGCCCGCGACACATGCAAGACATGGTGCGCCGCTTCAGTGACGGTGTGCTGGAAACTGGGACACGTGCCATTTTGAAAACGCACGGACGATAGTCAGCGGCCAGGCGACGCTGGCAACTTGCGGCCCGCGCGGCTTCGGATTTGCCGCAGCGTCATGGTGACTTTTTAGGTAGCAAGTACATGCTGCTACAAGGTTCAACCCTAGGTTGCTGAACTACGGGTTGGAAGTACCATGTCGCGGCATGGAAACGTTACAACGCTACCTCGGGAGCCTGTTGGGGCTCGCCTGCTGTGACGCGCTGGGCGCTTGGTGTGAATTCAAGAGCCCGGGAAGTTTTCCGCCGTTCAAGCGCGGCGATGGTTTTAGAGCTCACGGCACCTACAACCTTGACGCCGGTTATTGGACGGACGACACAAGCATGGCCTTGTGTCTCGCGGAAAGCCTGATCGAGCAGCGCGGGTTCGATCCCAAAGATCAGCTCGAACGCTACTGCCGCTGGTGGAAGGAAGGCCATCTTTCGTCCACCGGACATTGTTTCGACATTGGCGTCGGCACGGCTCGCGCACTGGGGGATTTCAGAGCGAACGGCGATCTGCGGGCCACGGGAAATGGCGGCGGCAACGGCTCGCTGATGCGGCTCGCACCCGTGCCTCTCGCTTACGCCAACGACGTCGAGAAGTGTCTTCAGTTGTCCGGGGAAAGCAGCGAGACCACGCACGGCGCCATTGAGGCGACCCATGCCTGCCACTATTTTGGGGGATTGATCGTCGGTGCACTTCAGGGCAAGTCGAAAGACGAATTGCTCAGCGCCTGCTACTCGCCGCTCGGCGGTTGGAATCCGGATGCGTTGCATCCAAAAATTCACGCGATCGCCAATGGCTCGTTCAAGGAGAAGCAACCTCCAGCGATCAATGGCGGCGGCTACTGCGTCAACACGCTGGAGGCGGTGCTCTGGGCCTTTCACACCACGGATTCGTTTGAGGACGGTGCCATCGCGGTCGTCAATCTGGGCGACGATTCCGACTCGACCGGCGCCGTGTACGGAAGTCTGGCCGGCGCCTTTTACGGAGTCGACGCTATTCCCGAAAGCTGGCGAAAGAACGTAGTGATGGCGGATCTGATTACCGATTTCTCCCAGAAGCTCTTTGCGTTCGCGCAAGAACCTCAGAAGCCCGCGACTCAAGAGAGTAAATATGTGGCACCGCGCGGCGAATTTTTATTCGAGATGTAGTTAAGCTTCTGCAAAATGAAAAAGTAAATCTTGCGCTTCGTGCATATCAGACTACGATGCGCGGGATATTCATCAATTTTGAGATTTTGCCATCGTGGGGAGCTTTTTATGGCAGAAGCATGGAAACACGGTGAATCCGGCGAGCCGGAATTTCCCGACGACTTTGAAATCGTTAAAAAGGCCGTGCTCCAAGTCACGGATCTCAAAACCAACCGCAACAAATATTACGCGATAGAATTGCACCGCGGCGGCGCAAAGTTCCGCGTCTTCACGCACTACGGCCGCACCGACGACCTGGAAACGAATCCCAACAGCGGCCAGAAAGAATGCCGCTACTTCGACAATCAGGTCGAAGCCGACAGCAACTACCTCTCGATCTACCGCGAAAAAACATCGCCGCGCAAGGGTTACAAAGAGCTGGCGCTGGCCTCGAGTAAAATTGGCTCGCAAAAGGCGCGCGGGGCGAGCGTCGGCGAAGTGGACAGCAAGACGCTCGATAAACTCGCCAAGGCCAAAGAAGCCGCGGGCGAGCCCGTTCCGGCGGTGAAGTCGCTGGGACTTGACAGCAGCATCCAGAGTCTTGTCCGTTACCTGTTCTCAGAAGCAACCAACGCGCTCACCAGCAGCGTCAGCGCGAAGATCACCGCCAACGGCATTGAGACGCCGCTGGGCGTTCTCACCATCGGTCAGATCGAAAAAGGCGAAGCCATCCTGCTCGAACTGTACGACCTGTTCAAATCCAACAAGCAGCAGGCGTCGAAAATGGAAGACCTGTCCGGGGAATTCTACACGGTCATCCCGCATCGCATCGGCCGCACACGAAGCGCGATTGCCGGCGCCGTGATCAACACCATGGACGCCTTCCAGCAGAAGCAGGAAACGCTGCAGTTGATGAAAGACATGCTCCAGGTCAACGGCGAAGCCGGAAACGTGCTCTACAACGAGCAGATCGATGCGCAGTACCTGTCTTTGAAATGCGATATCGCGCCGGTGCCCAAGTCGTCGGGTATCTACCATGAGATCGAAGATCACATCATTAAGAGCCAGATTAAATCGAAGAACATCAAAGTGAAGAACCTCTTTACCGTGCGCCGCGGCGGCGAATGGGAGAAGTTCGACGACAAGATCGGTAATCAGCGGCTGCTCTTCCACGGCTCGCGCATTCAGAATTGGGTCGGGTTGCTTTCGCGCGGAATTCTGCTGCCCAAGATTGTCGTCAGCATGGGCGTCAACCGCACGGACGCCGGCTGGCTCGGCAACGGGATCTATTTTGGCGATGCGGCCTGTACCAGCGCCTTCTACACCTCGGCCGGCAAAAGCGGCACCCGGTTTTTGACCGTCGCACGCGTGAGCCTGGGAAAGATCAAGCAATACCACAAGATTACGTACGGACTTGAAGCACCACCGCCGGGATACGACAGTTGCCATGGCGTGCGAAGCAAGCTTCTATCCAAGTCGGAATTCGCGGACGACGAATACGTCGTCTACAGCACTGACCGGCAGCGCATGGAGTATCTTGCTGAATTTTCGTGCTGATAAAGGAGGATTCGCGCCATGCTGGTTTCCGTCACGCTCGTCGACATCAATCCGAAGATGATCAAGGCTTGGCGCTCTACCTTTGAAGAAAACCCGGAAGTGCAGATCATCGAAGGCTCCATGCTCGCGCAGCCTGTCAGCGCATGGGTGTCCCCGACCAATTCGCGCGGCAGCATGGACGGCGGGCTGGACGGCATCATCAAGAAGCATCTCGGCGACAAGATCGAAACGCGGCTGCAGCAGGGCATTCACCGCCAATATAATGGGATTCTTCCAGTCGGACATGCGATCTGCACGCCGACAGAAGCGCCGCAGCCGCGCTTTCTGATCTCAACCCCGACGATGATCACCTCGTCGGAAGACATCAGCGACACGATGAACGTCGCGCTCGCCTGCGCCGCGGCGTTCCAGGTGATTCACATGCAGAATGCCGCCGAACCCGGCTCGATCCGCTCCGTCGCGCTGCCGGGCTTGGGCGCCAACACGGGACGAGTCCCCGTCGAGATCTGCGCCGACCTGATGTGGACCGGCTACAATTTGTTCCGACGGCGCGAATTCGACGACTTCATCGCCATGCGCAACGCCCTGCAGGATGAATTGGGCGAACTCGGACCGGTCTCCGGTTCCAGCAAAGCGACGAAGCCCGTTCAAGCCTCCGCGACCAAGAGCCCGGTTCCGCACAACAGTGACGACGACGATGACGAGGAAGAGGACGACGACAACGTAAAATCAAAAGAAGACTTTGACGACTTCAAATAGCTAAAGGCTGCACATGCCTCCACCGGCCACACATTTTTATAATCCCACCAACACGGACCGGATTGCCGTAATCTCCGTGCAGGAATCGTGGGGCAACAAGGATCAGTTTCTGATCCAGGTGGCGCGCGGCCCGAAATCCGGCAAGCTTAGCAACAGCACCGCGTACGGCCCCTACCCCACCGGAGAGCTCGCCGACCGGCTCGCGGAAGTTTCGCGCATACTTCAGGCGCAGGGTTATCTCCAGTCCGGAGTTCACGCGGCACTCCACGCGCTCCAATCGTCGAAGGCCAAAGTTCGTGCCCGCGCCGCGCGTCTACTGGGACTGAAGAGTTGCAAAGATTACGTCGAAGTACTGATCGCGCGCGTGCCGCAGGCAACAGACGATACCTGCTCGATCATGGACGCGTTGGGCCGCATGGGCGACGCGCGGGCGATTCCTGTGCTGCGCGAACAGGCCACGCGTAAGCTGCTCTCGCGAAGACGTTCGGCTGTGGAAGCGCTGCGCAATCTGGGCGATGCCGAAGGACTCGCGGCCGCGCGACAGCGCACCCTTGAACAACTCGGCCCGAAAGTGCGCGACGCGCTGAACAGCGCCGACGAGAGTCCGCAGAAGGCCGTCGAATCCGCGGCGAATCTGGCGTTGGCGCTGAACGGCTCCGACAAGATGTTCCTCGGCTTGTATGCCGACTTCCTCTACGAATGGGGCACGCCCGTCGCCGTCGGCGCGGCCGTCACCGCGCTGGGCCACGCACCATTCGAACAGGCCTTCATCTGGCGTTACGCCAAGAGCGTATTGAAGCGCTCAATGCTCCGCAGCGACTTCGCCACGTTCGGCTGGTTGAGCCACACGATCGAATATCACGGCCGCACCGCGACGTCCACGCTCGCCAACGTAAAGTCCGGCTACGACGGCGTGCAGCGAAGCATCCGGATCTTCGGCTTCGGCACGCGCAGTTACATCCGCCGGCTGTGCTGGCGCTACCTGCGCGAAATCGCGCGTTATCGCCCGGACTTGTACAGCCGATCCGCCGCGGAAGTGCTGATCCACTATTCCCAGGCGGACGCCGACCATCCCATGGGTAAGTTCGGCGCTTTCGCGCGCTGCTACCTGCTCAACCAGATCCTCTACGGCGCGAGTTTGCGGCTGAAAATCGACGGCCGGAATCTGCGCACGAAACTCCGCTCCTCCGCCGCCGCGGCTGCACCGTCGTCCGTTCGCGAAGAGCGCTTTCCCCAGCTCTGGGACGCGCAGCCGCGTGCTTACCTGCGCGTGCTCGGTGCCGCGAAACTCGCGGAAGTCCAGGCGTTTGCGTATCAGGCGATCACGCAGCGCCACCGCGCGGTGCTTCAGACCGCGTCGTTGAACGAACTTCTTCCGCTGCTTCATGTCGAATACGAAAAGACCGCAGAGCTTGTGCTGGAAGAACTGTCGCGGCGCTTCGATCCGGCGAAGCCCGATTGGGCTCTGCTCGAGCGGCTATGTCATGTGCAGCACCCCGCCGTGCTGGGGCTCGCGCAGAAGTGGTTGCGCGAAACCGCGCCTCTGTGGTGCACGGACGTAACGCGCATCGTCGCATTTCTCGGCGTCGAGAACAGCCTGGCGCGGCTGCTCGCCGCGGAGCTCGTCATCGCGCATGCTCCTGATGAGCACAGCTTCCGCCTGGAACTCTCCGACCGAGTCCTGGCGAAATTGCGCGCACCGGAATCGTCGCCGCAATGGCACGAAGCGTACGCGAAAGTCGGCCGCGAACTGCTCCTGACTCAGATCGATAAACTCCTGTCCCTCGATGAGATTTTGACGCTGCTCACCAGCGAGTCGATTGCGGTCCTGTCGGTTGCATCGGCGCTGCTGGCCTTGCATCCGGAAGCCGCGGAGCGCATTGGGCTGGAAAAGCTGACACTGTTCGCGCAGCACAACCTCGCCGCCGTCCGACAGGCGGCTCACGCCATGATTCGCGCGGCCGAAAAACTCTGGGCGAAGGATCCGTCGGTGCTGCTCGTGCTGGCCGAAAGCAATTGGCCGGACACGCGCGCCATCTCCTTCGAACTGATTCGCACGCGCCTGGCCGGTTCGGATGTCGGTTACAACGGCCTGATCGGCATGATCGATTCGAACCGCGTCGACGTTCAAAACATGGGCATCGAGCTGGCGCGGAAGCATCTCGAACGCTACGACGTCTCGGATCTGATCTCGCGGCTGATTCAGCATCCGCACCCCAACGTTCGAAAATACGCGCTGCAGTTGATTGAACGCCACCTGCCGCCTGGTGCTGAAGCGCTGGAAAAGTTGAAAGGCTTCTGTCGCACCGGCATTTTCGATTACTACCCGCACCGCGCGCTCAAGCAGGGCATCATCCGCCTGCTGGGGCGGCGCGGAACCGAGGACGCGAAGCAGGCGGAAGTGGCGTCCAGCATCCTCACGGAATTTCTTCATCTAAAGGGGCGCGCCGACTTCGAAGAAGTGCTCGAAGCGCTCGTTCGCATAAAGCTCGCGCACCCGCAGGCCGTTCCGTCTGTCACGCTGCCTCAAACGGAGGCATCGCATGCAGGCTGAGTACAAATACGCGGGCCGCAGCGGCATCGTCAACGGACTGAACTCCGCGAACATGGCCTTTGCCTCCAACACGCTGCGCGAGGCGACGTTTTTCCACGGCGAACTCGGCCAGCCACTGCTCCTGCGCGAAGCACTTGCGGCGCTTTACCAGGTCGTCGTCAGCGATTTCAAATACCGCCCGCCGGACCGCACGGCGTTTTTCGCCTGGCTCGCGGAGCAGGATCGCAAGTTCCTCGCCACGATCGGCATTCAGGCGCAGCAGGTCCGCCAGCAGCTCGAACAGCTCGAAGCGCGGTTGAGCGACCTGGATGAGGCGCGCAACGTACGGCTGAAGCCCTTCCACCGCGCGCGGCTGCAATTCTTCAATCACATTTACGAGAACGAATACGAGCTCTCGTATTTTCTGGACCCCGTCATCACGGTCCATCCGGGCGAGATTTTCTTCGAAGCGTTTTCGCGCGATGAGAGCAGCTACGCGCGCGTCGGCGCCAAGTACGAGATTTTCAGCAAGGTGGAGCAACTGGAGTGCGGCACGACCAACATCGACTTCAGCGCGAAATTACACGGCGAACTGGAGCGCATGCGTTCGTACCGGCGCACGCGTTTTTCCGTCGACCCGGGCGGCTTCACGGTGGCGCTCAACGAGAGCGCCCACCACGAAAAGAAAATCGACCTGCCCGACAGTTGGCTGATGGGCTTCCTACAGGTTCACAGCGCGATGACACTCAGTCTCACGCGCTTGCGACTTGAGCCTGCGGATCTGCACGCGATCTGTCAGTTCTTGCGCACACACAAGGCCAAGAAATCGCCGCGTGCAATGCGTTACGAACTGGAGCCCGGCAAACCCGTCCGCGTCGTGTTTGAACCCTGGGAACACACGATCGAGCTTTCGCCAAAATCCGTTTACGACGGCGCGAAAGCGCAGTCCATTCGCACGTGGGGCCGCGACCGATTGCGGATGCTGGGCCGACTGATTCCCTCGTGCCGCGGAATCGACGTCTACCTGGCCGGATTCGGAATGCCGACGATGTATGTGCTCGACCTCGGCCCCGTGAACTTCACGCTGGCGCTGTCAGGCTGGTCGGACAACGATTGGGCGGGCGATACGAAATTTCATCTTCTGACACGGCGCCTGACCCTGGGTGTGCCGGAGCTTCTGCGCGTCTACGATGTCCTGAAAAAGAGCAAGTCGCTCACAGACAGCGCCGTTGCGATGCAGACAGGCTTGGGCGTCGAACAGGCGCGCAGCGGGCTGTCGTACCTGTGCCAGGTGGGGCGTGCCATATGCGACCTGAGCGGCGGCGTCTTCCTGCATCGCGATCTCTTCGCCGAACCGTTCACCGCCAAGCAGGCGGCGGCGCTGGTCTCGCAGGCGGCCGAAGAAGTGAATCTTCAGGCCAAGGCGGCGCGCGCGATCTATGACGCCGGCAACGTGAAGATCATCGCGCGGCGGGCCGTCAGCACCGGCTTTAAACTCAGTGGCAGTTCCAAAGGAGCGGACGGAATCCGCGTACGTCCGCAACTTCATGTCGACCACGCGGGACACATCATCGAAGCGACGTGTACGTGCGAATTTGCGCGTAAACACCAGTTGACCAAGGGACCGTGCGAGCATAGTTTGTCGTTGCGTTTAGCTCATATGAGTCGCCTTGCAGACGAAGATCGTTCTGTAACCTTTATCGAGGAGGGAAGCGGCGGCACGACTTAGCAAACTGTGCGGCGTTACGCCGCGCTTGCTCACGTGTCAGGCATTCATCACGCGCCCGTTCGTCACCCGTGGAACCGTGCCCTGCCCGCCCGCGCTGGATAGGGCCTCGGGCCCCGCGGGCTTGCGGCAGGGCACGGTTCCACTTGAGTGGACCGGTCTCGTCCGTGGGATGTTCGTAAGCGCCGCCGCTCCCCTTCGATAATATTTCAAGTCTGGGCGACAGCATGGCAGCAGACAAAGAAAAAGCCTGGTTGTATCAGCGCATCGTTCACGCCAACGAACACATGCTGCTTGAACGCATGCGGGCGCACGGCTTCTGGCCGTACGGCGTGCCCATTCCCGAAGACCCACCGGCGGAGCGCGACGAACGCAGCACGATCGAAAAGCAGATCTCGAAACTCCGGCAGCAGCATTCGAACGCCAAGAATCCTGAAAAAGCGCTCGCGGCAGAAAACAAGCGCCGCATGGAAGAAAGCCGCAAGCGGCGCGCGGAGAAAAAGGAAAAGCGCCTGGCCGATGCCCTGAAACGCAAGCAGATCTGGGAAGCCGCGCGGCAAAGTTCGGTCCTGCATCTTGGCATTGGCGTCAGCGCCGGATTGCAGCCTGCGCTCAGCGATGCCGTAAAGTTGGACGCACGCAAACTTCCGATCATTCACACCGGCGTCGAACTTGCGTTGCGCATGAACATCACTGTGGGCGTCCTGCGCTGGCTTTCCTATCATCGCCGCGGCGCGACGCTGGTTCACTACCATCGCTACGGCACGCCAAAAAAGAGCGGCGGAATCCGGTACATCTCCGCGCCCAAGCCGTCGCTGGCCAAAGCACAGCAATGGATTCAGGACAACATTCTCGCGCGCTTGAATACCGAACCGGAAGCACACGGCTTCGTTCCGTCACGCTCGATCCTGACCAACGCGCGTCCGCATGCGGCCAAGCCGGTCGTGATTAATCTCGACCTGAAGGATTTCTTCCCAACGGTCGGCTTTCCGCGCGTGAAGGGGCTGTTCGAATTCCTGGGGTACTGCGAACATGTCGCGACAGTGATGGCGCTGCTCTGCACCGAACCGCCGCGCGTTGCCGCGGAAGTGGAAGGAAAAGTTTATCACGTCGCGATGGCGCAACGTTCCCTGCCGCAGGGCGCGTGCACGAGTCCCGCGATCACAAACGCGATCTGCCGGGGACTCGACCGGCGGCTCGCGGGCCTGGCGCACAAACACGAATTCACGTACACGCGCTATGCTGACGATCTCACGTTCTCTGGGACAGACACCCGCGCTGTCGGCAGACTGCTGCGCAGCGTCCGCTCGATTTTGCAGGACGAAGGCT
The DNA here is from genome assembly GCA_038227875.1 of Planctomycetota bacterium. GTDB lineage: Bacteria > Planctomycetota > SZUA-567 > H5-PLA8 > H5-PLA8 > JBBRPR01. The sequence goes on along the minus strand of JBBRPR010000083.1, from coordinate 12,292 downwards.
TCACGGAGCATCCGAAAAAGACCCACGTCATGCGCAAGTCCCAGCGCCAGGAAGTGACCGGCCTGACGGTGAACAATCGCCCCACCGTTTCGCGCGAATACATCCGAGAGGTTCGCGCGATTTTACACAACGCGTTGAAACACGGTCTGGCGAGTCAGAATCGCGAGAAACGCCCCGACTTCGCCGCGTACCTTCGCGGACGTGTGGAGTTTGTCTATATGGTCGATCCGTTGCGGGGCCTGCCGTTGCGCGAAACATTGCGGCTGGTTTTACAGCGAATGGAATAGCTGGGCAAAATCGGCGGCTACCCATGTGGTGTATTCGGTGCCGACTTTTTCTCTAGCTAAACTTTACGTCAGATCCAATGCTTTCCCTGTCACGTCGAAACGTGCTCCTATGAAAAAAGGTGATATACCCGCGGGAATTCGAACCCGAATGAACCTAATTTTAGTAGTTCAATACGCAACCCATTTCGCGGCAGTCACTTGCTTGCAATGCAAGCTTCATTTATCGGTTGCTAATCTACGGTCGACGGTGGGCGATCCAAGAATACTGGCGGGAATATGGACTGGGACAATTGCCGAGCTGGTTGCTCGCTTCTGTGGATTTCGGTGCTGGGGCCGGTGCCGCGATGGTCAGGAGCGTGTTTTGGTATGGGATAGGTAAGTGGAGGATCGTTTAATGGTGGCCTCTGGGCGCGAATAAATGGGTGTTGTCGCCCTGGCTTTGTCCTGGTCGGCGGTTCGGGCCAAAGAGAAGGCGACGGAGAAGGAGCTCCGAGACAGTCACCGGCCGACACAAAAATGAACCGCGATAAGATCGCTGAGTGACGCAAGACGCTGATGGAACGCGCCGGTGTTGCCGCCATGGGTCTCGACGGACTTCCTCCTGGACACTGAGCATGACCAAATGCGCCCAATCTCCGGCTACGCGTCCTGATTCCTATCTTACCGCCTCAATCTCTGAGGAGCGGACGGACCATTGGCGATCTTAGCGGAAACGCGTGATCGATCATCGTGAAGAATCTCAGTCCGTGCTGACACGCGCCATCATGGGACGGGTACGCTCCGTCAAAATGCTGACGACAAAGTCGAACGCGTCGTTGTTCGCTTGGATCCGTCTCGCGTTACCCAGGTACTCAAACAAGGCGGCACGCTCTTCGTACTCGCGGAGCATCGGCGCGGACCAGTCGCGCATGGTCCGTTGTCGAAGAGCGCTGCCAGAACCGGCGCTTTTTTAGCGGTGCGTCGATACATTTCGCGTATTGGAACGTTTTTGCGCTTAGCCAACGGCCGACGGCTATTTCTTCGCCGCGCCGGACTTGCCCTTGGTAGCCGTGTAAGTCACCGGAACTGATTGCTGATAGCCCACCCCATCCAGTGCAACGATCACGTTCAACGACACTTTCGCTCCGGACTTCGCCACGGTCACATTAGAAAAACCGAGGTCCGACAGGCTTTTGAAGAGATCCTGATTTTTCAGCGTGATTGTGAACGTCGCCGGCGATGCCGTGAACGCGCCGCTCTTCAATTTGCCCGTCAGAGTAAATGATTTGTCGCTCGCCGCACCTTTGGCGTTCAGCAGTGACTGGTGTTCGAGTTTACCAATCGCGATGATGACATTTTTATCCAGCGGCGAAAAGCCGGCGCTGACGGGAATCGTACCGGAAATCGTCAACGTATCGTGTGCCGCTGACGAAAAGCTGAACTTGATGGCGACCTTGGCGACGCTGAATCCCGTTCCTGCCTGACCAGCCGCATTTACCGCCACGTCGACAGTCTGCGTTGTCGTCGTCATGCCATCGGTGATTGTGAGCGTTGCGATGTACACGCCGGCGGCGGTGTAGGTATGAGAAACCGTTGGACCCACGCCACTTGTGCCGTCACCAAAATCCCAGAGATAGACAATCAGCGCTCCGGGCGCGGAGTCCGCCGCACCGGTTAGCGTCACCGGCTGACCGGCCGTCGTTGGCGCGGGCGGATTGGGCGGAGAAGAAATCGTTGGCGGCGTGACCGTTGTGCCTGCCGCCGGAGCGATCGTCAGCAACAGCACCGCGGACGTTGAACCACCTGCGTTCGATGCGCCAAGTTGAATCGCCGTCTCGCCGTATTCCGTCGGCGTGCCGGCGATCATGTCGTTAACCAGCGTCAATCCGCTGGGCAATCCTATGGCGCTATACGCGATCGGCGCCGTTCCGGTTGCCGTGAGTTGATACGAGTACACAGCGCCTTGCGTCGCGTTCGCCGTGAGCGGGCTTGAAAAGTGCGGCCCAACTGTCGGATTGACCGTTACGGACACGCTTCCCGAAAGCACTTGACCGCTCACCGCGTCGCTGGCTGTGACGACGACAGAATATGTACCTTTCACGGCGAACGCATGGGTGACCGTCACTCCGCCTGCGACCGCAGTCCCGTCGCCGAAATTCCATGAGAACGTCGCTCCGCCGAGCGTCGAGCCGCAGGAGAATTGTACCGTCTGCGCAATCAACGCCGGATTCGGCGCAGCGGACGGTCCGTTGGCGAGCAGCAGTTTCGTGAACACAGTCAGCGTACCGCCGACGTAGGTACTCGCCGAAAAATCGTAGTTAGCAGCGTTAAGCGTTCCGGCCGCGACCGTGATCGGATATGTGCCCGGTGGACTGTTGACGGTTGCCGTCGTATTGAATGCGCCCGAACCGGTGACCACGGAGTTGGTATCGCCATTCACAAATCCGGATAATGTGGCCGTGAAGGCCGGATTGGCATTTCCCGCGACCTTTGTTTTATCGTTCGCGGTTACGGTGAGCGTCGCCCGCGTAACCGTCAGCGGCCGAGTTACTGGCGGAGCGGGGCTGTGCGTGGCGTCTCCGCTCTGGTCGGCTTGCACCGAGACGGGACCGGCACCGGTGATGGTCAGCACATTTCCGGTGATCGACGCGGGGCCGGAAACCACCGAAAAAGTCACGGTCAATCCGGAATCCGATGACGCCGTGAGCGGAAACGGCGCAATTCCATACGTCACATTTGAGAGCGCGTTGAAGGTAATCGTCTGCGGCAGCTTGACTGCAACGGGGCCGGAGGTTCCAGTCTTCGAACTGGCGGAATTTGCGGTGAACGTTCCGGTTTGGATGTTCCCGGTATAGGTCAAACCCAGCGCGGTCAGATCGGCGACGCCATTAACGAAGTCCGCGGCTCGATTCAATACATTGTTACTGCTCGTGCCCAGACCGGTGACGATTCCCGTCAGCGGTGCGTTGGCGATAATGGTAACGTTGTCCAACGACGCATCGAATGTCGTGATTGCGTTATTGCCAATGTCCTGAGCCGTCAGCGTATTGCTTCCAGCGAACGGAACGCCGGTCGATTCTGACGCCGCCAGAGCGAAACCGAAGTGGTGGAGCGAATTTATTGCAATCGCCACGTTGCCGGATTGGCCCGACTTCGAGGTTGCCGATGTCGCCAGGAATTTTCCGGTCGCGGCGTTCCCCACGTATGTCATGCCCAGAGCGGTCAAATTGGCGACACCGTTGGTGAAGTCCGTCGGTTTATTCAAGACATTGTTGGCGCCCGTGCCCAGGCCGGAGACCACGCCTGTCAGCGGCGAAACCGCGGTAATGACGACTGCATTTGCGGAGGCATCGAACGCGGTGACGGTGTTGTTCCCAGAATCCAACGCAGTCAACGTATTCGTCCCGCCAAATGCGACGCCATCCGTTTCGGCACCGGCCAGCGACCAGAGGAAATGATGCAGCGGGCCGACATTGACCGTGACCGATCCAGACGTTCCGGTCTTCGCGTTCGCGGAAGTCGCGGTGAGCGTTCCGGTCGCCGCGTTGCAGTTATACGTCAGGCCCAAAGCCGTCAGATTTGCGACGCCATTGGTGAAATCGGAAGCCCGGTTCAAGACGCTGTTGCCGCCGCTGCCCAATCCAGAAACCGCGCCTGTCAACGGTACGTTCACAGAGAGCGTGACGTTGTTGGTCGACGCATTGAAACTTGATACGGTATTATTGGAAATGTCCGCCGCCGTAAGCGTGTTGGTTCCCGTGCATGCCACACCGTTGCTTTGGGGACTGGCGAGCACCAGGTTAAAATGATCGAGGCTGCCCGAATTGATGGTTACGTTTCCGGATGTGCCGCTCTTCGAATCCGCCGACGTCGCCTTGAACGTCCCGGTGCCGGAGTTCCCGGTGTAATTCATGCCCAGCGCGGTGAGGTTGGCAACTCCCTTTATAAAGTCGGAGGCCTTATTCAATTTGTTGTTGACGCCCGTTCCGAGACCCGAAACACCACCGGTCAGTGGCGAGAGGGCGACGATCGTTACATTGTTGGTAGAAGCATCAAAATTCTGCACCGTGTTGTTGTTCACGTCTTGAGCGGTGATCGTATTGGTCCCGGAGAACGGGGTTGCGTTGGTCTCGGAAGAAGCAAAGTTTAAAACGAAGTGATCCAAAGGGCCGGCAATGCTGAAGCTGAATACTGTACCATTGAACGTAGATCCGCCGGCGGAACTCGTTCCATAAATTGTTCCGTCGCTTCCCTGTATTAGTCCGGCGAGCGGCCCTACAGCCCCACTCGCCGGCGTGAACGGATAAACAGTAGCGTAGCCAGTTCCATTCGTATTAATCTTGTAGATCGTTCCGCCCCCTAACGTACCGTCCTGTGAGGTTGTGCCGTAGATTGCACCGTCGCTCGCTTGAAGTAGCGCTCCTTGGGGCGCGGTGCCATCCACCAGATTATTGACAAACGAACGCAGGATGGAGTAGTTACTTCCGTCTGTGCTGATTTTATAGATGGTGCCCCTGTTATTTGCGCCGCCGTTCATTGTCACCCCGTAAAGGGCCAAATCACTACCTTGAATGAGCGGTGATAGGGACGGATTTATACCATCGCCGGCCGAACCATTGAATGAGTGTAGCACGGCGAATCCAGTTCCGTTTGTGGCGACTTTGAAGATCGTCCCGTCTCCAGACGCGCCACCGCTGATAGTTGTGCCGTAAAGAACGTTGTCCTTGCCCTGAACCAGTCTTCCAGTCGGATCGTAACCGTCGGTGGGCGAGGTAACGAAAGAATGCAGGACCGTGTACCCAGCACCCGTTTTACTGATTTTGAAAACAATGCCGCCTTCGTTTACTCCGATGAAGCCTCCGCCCCACGCAGTACCGTAAAGTGCTCCATCGGCACCCTCGATCAGACCACCTATGGGCATCGAGCCATCCGTATCGTCGGGAGTACTGGGGAACGCATGAAGGATGGTGAATCCGGTACCGTCGGTGTTGATCTTGAATATTGTTCCGCTCCCACTCGCGCCGCCCAGTTCGGTTGTACCGTAGAGCGCACCGTCGGAGCCTTGAACCAGTTCACCATCCGGAGCCGCACCATCAGTGGCCTGATTGGCTAAGTTATATCCGAAAAAGTTGCGCAACACCGTGTAGCCCGTACCATCGACATTGAGCTTGTAGATCGTCCCCTGGTCATGTGTTCCACCACTTCGGGTTGTGCCGTAAAGCGCACCGTCGCTACCCAGAATAACACCGTTCGCCGGATCGCCGCCATCCAGATAGGGGCCTTGAAAGGAATGTAGAATGGTTTCTGCAGAGTTTGCGTTAAATACGCAGTGCGCCAGAAGAGCAGCCGCACATCCCACGATTCTCATTCGACGCGTTCCACAGGCAGAGCGCAACATAGGACCTCGCGATTCTCTCGAGTCAGCAAGTATAAAACCTAAAACAATCAGATAACTATATAAATACCACCCAAATTGTCCAGTCGTAGCGTCCGTCGGCGCAGCTCAATCAGCTCGTGTTGCGGTGGGTGTAGAAAGTCGACTCGGCTGCGTGCGCCACATCGCGGAGCCAAACGGTTCAGGGCTTCACGGCTGACGGCCTGGACCTTGATGGCGACGTTCCCGCTATGGTTTCTGCGTATCCGCGTAGAGTCTCAAGACGGACTCCAGTTTCTGCACACGGACCGTCCTCGGAACATCACTGCTTCTGCGGCCCTTCACGGCCATCCGCAGCACCCACTCCTTCGCGCCCGCGATCACCTCATGCGTCCCGCTGAACGCCAGCCCGCATAATCGCCGGGAATGTGGAACACGCCCAGTTCGATCAGCACCATTGCCCCGCTCTTCCCGGCCTTCGCGGTATAAATCAGGGATGAATGACCAGCCAATCAAAAAGATTGCCATATCCGAGTTCACTAAGCCAGGCAGCCCGAGGGTAAACGGGATCGCGTGGTTCTGATGCATCCGAAGGCTGAAACTATTCTGCGAAGTGAGCGAAACAGAGAGCACGTCTCACCCTCAGCGGGGCGCTAGCGTCAGCGCCGCACTGCAGGCCTGAATTACAGCGACTGATACTTCAAGCAGCCGTACATCAGCATCGAAATCTGCGACATCATGCGATCGAGCTGCGGATTGGGCTTGGCGGTGTTGACGGCGTCGATGGTCTGAACACTCTGGTCGAAGAGATCGTGCGCTTTCTTCAACAGCGTGTTGCGCGCTTCGCCGCGGTCCATCGAATCGGCGCAGGCTTGGCGATAGGCGATCAGGCCTTCTTTCAAAGTCTTGTCGGCGGCCTTCAGCTTTTCGTCGGAACTGTCGCTTAGTAGATGCGTGTCGAAGCTTGAATCGTCGCTCTCGCGTTCCAGGTTGACCGGCGCGCTGGCCAGAGTCTTTAGCGCCTTCATCTCCGGGGGAGGCATCGCGGTCACGGACGCGGCAATCGCGTCGTTTTTCGCGGCGACTTCAACTGGAACATTGGCAGCGGGCGCATCATCGGCCGCGGGCTTGGCCTTGTTCAATTCGGCGACGGCATCAGCCATCGTCTTCGCGCAATCCAGACCCGTGGTTTCTTTAAGCAAACCTTTAATCACACTGGCGCGATCGTGCGACGCGGCCGGCATCTTGCCGGCGAGTTCCAGGAGTTTCTTCCACGAGTCCAACACCTTAGACTTGCCCGCGCGTGCCAGGTCGGGGTATGGTCCATTAAAAGGGGCGACGAGCGTGTATTCCTGATAAGCTTCTCGCAACTTTCCCTTCGCCAGCGTCTTATCGGCGTGTGCTACGCGATCCTGCATGAACTTATTGACATTTTCGAGTGTTAACTTCCAGCTCTGCGCAACCGATTGAATCGCCGATGCTGTATCCGGGAAGGTCTGCCCAAAGAGCGCGTTGCCGTACTGGTCTTTCCAGACCACATAGGGAAACGTCTTGATTTTGAATTGTGAGATCAGGTCTTTGCCACGGTTGGTCTTGTCCGTCTGCCAAACGAACGCCAAGTCCTTCTTGCTCATCTCCACGATCACCGGCCAGGACGTCATCAGCTCCACTGCTTTGCGATCAACGTCATTCCCGTCGCGCGCGATCACGAGCATCACGGGGTGCGCACCGTGACTGGCAAAATCGAGCGCGCTGTCGTACGAGTCCTGCCACGTCAGCCCGCGGTCTTCCGAATCATCATTATTATTGTTATTCTGCTTCCCGCCACCCATCCCGCCTTTGCCACCACCACCGTGACCTCCGCCACCGCCGTGAGCAGCAGCGTGGGCTTGGCCGACTGCCAATGCGACACAAAATGCTACTAAAATAACGAGCGCGTTGCGGGAGCGAACCATGTTCATTTCCTTTGCCAGACGCCCTGTTCTCTATGTAACCCATTTTGTGGCAGTTACTTGCAGTGCAAGCTTCATTTGTCGGGTGCTAATCTCACGTTAACTGTAGATTCCAGCAGCCCCAGTTTCGTTTGGAGAAAAATGAAAGGTAGAAAAAATTCGATAAATAGAGGATCGACGTTTCCATTGGTTCGAGTGTCCATTTCTCAGATCGCTCCCAGCCGGCAAGTTTCATCGTGTTCACCGCTCCGAACTTGATCCACTGCATAAATTCAAAATGGTTTCGGCGCCAAAGTGATGATGATGGCGGCGCACCAGATGACCGGCGTGCGCATGAAGCCTCGAAGTAGCAGGTCGCGTTCCAGTAAGTCCTCGGCACCGCACTTCGGCGCGGACAGTCTTGATGCGTGGCCAAAGCGTCGTGCAACGCTGTCGGAAATTCTCCGGAAACCCTCTCAAAGTTTTCGGGAAGTGCTTCCCGATTTGACTTTTTGAAGCCAGATTCTATTGAACACGCGGCGTTTAGTAAGCTGTGCTCGACGTATCGCACATCGCGACAACGACCTCGGAACTTCGACTGTTCTGAATGTTACATAGGAAAAGTTCACAGGAATTGCAGGGTGGCGAACGATTAACAGCCACCCTGCAACCTGTAGTAATCCTACATTGCGCGTTCAAAAGCTGCCGGACCTGAGCTGCATCGATAGCGTGGGGCAACACTACATAAAAAAATCAGAGAGCCTGCGGATTATCGATTCTTCATCAGCGCTAGCGCGAAAGACGTGGCGCGGTTTGCTCCACCAATTTATTCATCGTTAATGCATTTTGCGTCGCATGACCAAATGTTGTGTTGTCGAATATGTACCAAACAGCACCATTTGCTCTCCTTTTACTTTTTTCCGACATCGCGCAGAATCGCTTCAATTCAGTAATTGGATAGTTACTTTTGTATATTTCAGGACTGCCGTGGAGGCGAAAGTAGGTCAGACTAGACAATGCCGCGAATGGTTCGAGAGAAACGTCCGGCAACGGATTTGGATCTGCAATAACTCGCGCCACTTGGAAAGAGTGAAACAGTTCGAGGCAGTGGCTGCCAGACCACGTACGATTGCGTGGCTCAACCGCAATTGCGCCGCAATAAAGTGAGCGCATGTTCCGAAAGAATGCGTTCGTTAACGCAGCGTCAAATTTGAATTTTGGTGGCAACTGAATAAGAATTACACCGAGCTTCTCATCAAGGTTAAGAATGGGTGAGATAAGTTTATTCAGCGTATTTAAATCTACGTTCAAGCCGGAATCGTGTGTAATTTTCCGCGATAATTTCACTGCGAATCGGAAGTCGTCTGGCACACTGGCCGCCCATCGCGCGTAGGTATCCTTGCTGTGATCGCGGTAGAAAGAACTGTTGATCTCTACAGAATTCAAGACCTTGCCATAGCGTTCCAAGTGCGAGCCTGGCCAGGAGAATAGCGCTGCGCATTTTGAAGGAATTGTCCAACCCGAAGTACCAGTATAATAATTTGTCATTGTACTAAGTCCGTGAAGAAGCCGCTGCTTTTTCGTTTAGCGCAATTAATTGGCGCACAAATTTGGCCTGTTCCGAATTTTCATTGTCACGCAGCCATTTCACAAATAACTCGTAACTGCGATCCGCTAAGATGCCACCCGTAATTCTAGGAGATGTGGATTCCGGACTCAGTGGCGGACGAACGCGTTGTGTTCCATTGTCCGCTGGTGCGTGCAGTCCAAAGATCACGTCGGTGAATCCAGCTTCCATCGCGGCACCCAGGCACATCACACAAGGTTCCAGGGTCGAGATGAGAATCGCATTATCAGCCGAAAGAGGCAGCCGGGCCCTTCCGGTCGAACGCACTATCCCGGCATTTTCAAAGGCGACGATCTCCGCATGAGCATTGCGCCTTTGCAGTCCGTTTACGCGATTGAATCCGCGCGCCACAATCGTCACCCGTGATCCGAATTGCCGCGCTATCACACAACCAATGGGCACTTCCCTCGCCGCCATACCGCGCTGCGCTTCATTTAAGGCTGCTTCCATCAATCGAATTCGGGTTGCTTGATTCACAGGGGTCACCTTAGGCGAAGCGCCCACTCATAGGCGAATAGGCGCGAATGAGTGGGGCGCTCAGCTTGAATTGAAACTATTTATTTTTACCCGTCACGGTCTTTGCTGATTTTGGGGTAGCCTTGGTCACCTGAAATTCCTGCAACGCGGGCGAATCGATCACGTCTAGCTTATCTTTTGTGATCCACGGACCAGAACCGTCTACTTCTCCATTGTCGCCAGTGCCAGTCGAATCGTTATAGTATTGAACGACGATTTCCGGAGTAGGCGGGATTTTTCCAATGGTAAAAACGTCCGACGTGATGCTTTCCAGTGCACGGGTGAACGCTTTCAAATGGGTAATTTCGCGCGTCATCAAAAACTGCAACGCCTCTTGCGTACCTTTATCGTCGCAGAAATTGATCAAACGTTCGTAGACGATCTTTGCACGCGCCTCCGCGGCAATATTGCTGCGCAGGTCCACATCCAGTTCGCCGGTGACCTTGAGATAGTCCGCTGTCCAAGCGTCGCCCATCGAATTATATAACCCCACTCCACCGCCGCCGGCAATGGCGATTAGCGGATCCTGCTCCGCGGCATCAATCTGCGTTTTCATGGGTTTGAGATGCATGCGCGCGAGTGTTCCTATGATTTCAAGATGGCTGAGCTCTTCAGTGCCCACATCCATAAGGAGATCCTTGCATTTCGGATTATCGCAATTAATCCCTTGCACGGAATATTGCATGGCCGCGGCGAGTTCTCCATTCGCGCCGCCAAATTGTTCCAACAGCATGTTCCCAAATCGAGGATTCGGTTTGTCGACATTCACCGTAAACATCAGTTTCTTTACGTGATGGTACATGGATCTAACTCCTCGGGACCCGGGTTGAAGTACGAATCGACTTGTTGTCACATGACTCGAAGTCTGCGAACGGGCACCGGCGCAACTATGACGCCATTTCCAGTAACAAAGTTCAACGAACTAGCGCGACAAAAACTTTATAGGGCTGTCTGAAATTCGATGGCGCATCTGCCTACTTTCGTTGAATCCGGAGTTCCACGTTAGACGTCTACTTAAGTTTTTCCGGCGGCAAGGGTGGTTCGTTGGGGTCGACATCCACTTCAATAACGGCAGGCCGCGGGCTGGCGAAGGCTCGTTTTAAAGTTCCGGCGAGTTCGGCGGGTTGGGCGCAAGAGTAGCCCTCCGCACCCATGGCTTCAGCGATTTTGGCGAAGTCGATGGGTTGCAGCGTGTCGCCGTATGGCTCGTAGCCCATCTCTTCCTGCTCGAAGCGGTCCATGGAGAGAGCGTTGTTCTTAAAGATAATCACTTTAATGGGGAGATTATAGCGGACGGCCGTGGCCACTTCGCCCATCAGCATGGTGAAGCCACCATCGCCGGTCAGCGCGATCGATTGCCGGTTGGGGAAGGCAAGTTGCGCGGCGATGGCGTAAGGCAACGCCGGCGCCATGCTCGCGAGATTGCCGCACACCACGACACTTTGCCCGCGTCGAATTTTCAAATGCCGGGCGCTGAACTGCGTATGGGCGCCCGTATCGATGGAGATCATGGCGTTATCCGCGATCAACTCGCTGACGTTCGCGGCAAGAAACTGCGGCTTGATCGGGGCGCTCTGGTCGGCTTCGATCCCACTCATCGTTGCACGCCAATTGGCCATGCGTTTTTGAGCCAGCGTGAGAAAACTCCGGTCCGCCTTGTAGTCCAATTTCTGAATCAGCAATTTGAGCGTTGCTTTGATGTCGCCGGAAAGCCCCATTTCGATCGGGAACCTCAAGCCCAGCCGTTTCGCATCGCGGTCGATCTGGATGACTCTCACCGCTTTCGAATTCGGATAATACTCAAGATGAGGCATATTGCTTCCGAGGATCAGCAGCCGGTCGCAATCCTGCATGATCTGTAGCGAGGGCAGTGTACCCAGATGTCCGATACCGCCGGTGGTGTATTTCGAATCGTCGGGGAGAACCGCCTTGCCCAGCAGCGCCTTGGCGACCGGAGCGCCGAGCTTCTCCGCTAGGGCTTCGACTTCGGAACTCGCGTTCAACGCGCCGCGTCCCACAAGAATGGCGATCTTGCCGCCGGACTTCAGCAGTGCGGCTGCGGCATTGAGTTCATCGTCGTCTGGTGTTTCGATTCGCGGCGTGAGCTTTGATGATCCATACAGGCTTTCTCCCTCCTTGGACGGCTTGTCGCCCTCGGCACTCAGATTTTGAGTGTCCTTCGCAACTGTCAGGTGGCTCACGCCTGGCGTCGTGGCGGCGATGCGGCAGGCCAGATCCACAACCGAGCGCGCGTGCTGCGGGCCGGTAATGAGTTGATTATAGACGGTCGCATCTTTCATTAGGGCCAGCGTGTTGACTTCCTGCGTGAAGGATGTGCCGGTTAGATCGTGGTTAACGGAACCGGTGATGGCCAGCACGGGCGCGCCCTCCATGGCGGCGTCGTAAATTCCGTTCATCAGATGCACGGCGCCTGGACCGGGAAGCGTCCCACTGATTGTTGAAAATTGAAGAGCGTCCCGTGCCGATGAAGAAAGGTATGGGAGCGATGAAAATGGAAAGTGACGAAATAGTGGAAGAGGTTGGCAGGATGGGGCCGCAGGCAGCGGGAGACACGTTT
>JBBRPR010000082.1:0-33472 GCA_038227875.1 Planctomycetota bacterium | reverse complement strand
TCCTGTTTCTCGAGCTGGCGACGGCGAAATCGGATGCATCCGGAAATAACGATTAATACGACTCCGAAGATTTTCGCGTTCATTATTCCTCTACCTGATAATGTTGTTTGTAACGATATTAGTGCGTGTGTGCGAAAATTGCTGAGACTAAAAGATAGGTAATAGGGGAGCCCATTTTCCCTTCGGGCCAGCTGGCCCGGAGGGACACACCAGTACTACAGCCCGCCGCGCTTGCGGTGCGTGGGCGTCGGCGCGCCGCCGCTGCTGCTCACTGTGCCGGTCACCACGAAGTACTTAAAATTGTTGCTACTCCAACCGATCAGCGTCACTTCTTTGCCGTCGAAGGGAATCAAGCTTTTCTTCAAATCGCCGTTGCCGAGCTTGACGAAGTATTTGTGCTCCTTGGTCTCAAAGGTGCCGAGAACATCCGGCATCTCCGGATTTTCCTGCGGCCAGAGCGTCAATGTGCCAATGTAGTTTTCGTAACGCATCTTCTGATTTTCGGCGGCAGTCTTCAACTCCTGCTCGGCTTCCGCGGCCTCTGCAGCCTGGGCTTGAGCGCGTTTGGCGGCGTCGCTGTCCTCCGCGAACGCGCAGCGTACGCCGCTCAGGGCTGTGGCGGAAAGCATCATGACCAGCAGTGTCTTCACAGTTCGCATGGGAGTGCCTCGCAAAGTTCTCATTCCGTAGCCACGCGATAAGTCAGAATCCGCGGCTTGGTCATGAACACGATCGACACATCGTCGAACACGGGCGAATCGAGGAGGTAGTGTTTCTTCGGATCGACGGTGCTGCCCCCCGCCGGATCAGCCAGCGGATCGACGGGGTATTTGAAGCGCACGCGATAGTGCAGTTTATCGGTGCTCACCACCGTTGGCGCGTCGGGCTTGCCGAAGTGATTGATCACGTCGGGATTGGTGAACGTGCTGGTGCCGTTGAATGTGCCGGTGGAGTTTTCTTCGCCGGCCACGGTCGCCGCTCCGTTGAGCAGTTCGAGCTCCACGCCAGAGTTGGCCTGATACGATTTCGTCGCGGCGTATTGCGGGTACGACGTCGGCTTCGGGCGCAGGCAGCGGTAGGGTATCACCGTCAAGTCCCCGTCGTAGGCTGCGTCGTCATAAGAGTTGGATTGGTTGTTATTCTTCGGATTGGGATCCTCGAGGAGGTCGTTGTATTTCTTATAATCAAACGGTCCCTTGTACGGCACCAAATCCGCTGTTGCGGCCGGCCCGACGAAACTGATCGGGTAGAGCGCGTCGCCCAGATGCGTGATGTTCTCGTAGCGTTGGAAAATCCCGCCCGGCAATTTCGGATTCGCAGCGCCTGGTGTTTTGTATTCGTTCATGAAGCGCGGCGTGAACACGGTCCACGAGACGCGCACCAGCGTCACCGGTTCACCGCCGGAGACCTTGTCGAACCCTTCCAGCGACTGCAGCATCGACTGCGACGTGAAGGTCGGCGGACTGGCGGTATCAAGGTAATAGCGGCTGGTGGTCTGTTCACGGGCGATGCGGTCCTTCTGCCACATTGTCTTCGCGGGGAACGACGGGTTCACCTTGCCCAGCGTGTCGTCCATCCACGGGCGCGTCTGCAGGTCGGTGACACTGGCCGTGTATGGATTCTGCAGATTCGATGAATCCTTCCAGGCGTCGGGGAAATTGGGATTGGTTTTTCGCGTGATGACGCGATCGACGCTCGAAATTTTCAGCTCATCGATCACCGCGAACGTGCCGTCGGTGCAGCTCAGCCGGTCGACGGAGATGGTGTTGTTGTAGTTGAGATTGTTCACGCCAAAGATCTTGTTCGGATTGGGCACGCCCGCCGGATCGGCCCAATCCCACTTGGCGTCCTGAGCAATGCGGGCTGTGGTTACCAGCCGGCTGGTGCCGCTGGGATCGGAATTGTAGTTCTCATGCAGCGTCGATTTCGTCCAATCGATCGAATAGCTGTCGGCGCTGTCGATGGGGCGGGGGACCACTATGGGTCCGGGATTGGTGGAGTACTCCGCACCGCTGTTGCCAATATCGCAGCGCACTTTTCCCGGCGCATTCAGCGGCGGCGGCACATTCCACCACGAGCCCGGACCGAAGGGCGGATCTTTGGGTACGAAGACGGATCCCTGTTGATCCCAGAAGATCGGCGTTTCCATGCCGGCGTAGAAGCAGTTGGGTTTCCACGTGGTCGATCCGGTGACTGGGTCGCCCCAATCGGGATTGCGCTGCGTGTCGATGAACGGACGCAACCGGTAGGTCAGAAGATATTGGGGCATTGGAAAAACGCTGCCGCTGTCCACATCGTAGTTGAATGGAACGTGGCGCGCCGCATTTCCGCCCTGCTGAAATCCGTATTGTTGCGTGCCGCCCATGGGATTTCGGGTGCCGCCCGGCAAATACGCGGGTATCACCACCGGAAACGGAGGGTAGGGGCCAAAATTCGTCACGCCGCCGGTGTTCTGCGCGTTGAAATCCTTCTTCCAGAATCCGGTCATGCCGGAGAACATCAGGTTGGGAATGCACGAACCGTTGCCGTAGGTCGTGCGCCCCGCCGTCCAGTTTTCGCGCATGCCGACGTAATGCCAGCGGAACGGCTGGACGCGGTAGGACGGCGATTCGCGGATCAGCTGCTGCCGGGCCGCCGGCACTGAACTCGACCCGCCATGCAGCCCTGCGCTGAAGCTGCCAATGTGGTTGGAACTCATGAATTTCGTCGGGTCTTTCGAACCGGCCACCGTCAGTGGAAAATTCGCAGGCCGGTCCCACCAGCCGAAACTCATGTCAGCCGAGAAATTGCAGAGCAAGTCGTTGTCCTTGTTGTCGCCCTGCCACCACGAACCGCCAGGCTGACCGTCGTCAAGTCCCCAGTACATGTCCGATGGCCAGATAGTGCCGGGCTTGCAGAGGAAGAACGCAAATGGAGGCAGCGCGTTGTTGGTCGCGCCGAAGCTGCCGGGGTTGTTGGCGTTGAACAGTTCATGGTACAGGCCGTCGTCCTCGTGCCAGGTCGGCTTCATCCACATCGAAATGCAATTGCCGTATGGCGAGCCCGGATCGAAGTTCTCCTTGTTGGGACCAAAGAGATATTTCAGCGTGCCATCGCGGCCGGAAAGGCCGGCGCTGCTGATGTAGACGCCGTCGGTGCGCAGATCGCCCTGGCGGCAGGTGACGTTGTTCCAGAAAACATTGGGATTCAACGGCTTCATCGCTTTGTTGATGCTCTGGAACATCAGCGTCGAGCGGTCTTTGCCCGAGGCGTCCTTGCCCAGTCCGGGATCGAAGTCGAGCATCCCGTCGTTAAGCACGCCCAGCAGGCCGCAGGTATCGATCACGCGGTACTTGTCGCCGTCGCCGGCCGCCGTCCACGGTACCTTCGCCTGTTCGCGACCATTGTAATTTGAGGTGTCGGTATCCAGATCGCCGTTGAAGCTGGAAAGAAACGTGTCCTTGTCGCCCGTGTCAGTGATCGGATCGTAGGAGGGATCGAAATTCAGCGTGTTGGTCGCGAGCATCAACTGGCCGTCGTACCCGGAAGGCAACAAGCGGTTGGCGACAATGTCCGGAACCGTCACGCCCTTGGCGTTGCCCATTGCATCGCGTGCCTGCCCCGCGCGGTCAACAAGCTCTGCGTTGCCGTTGGGATTGACGATGCGGTAATTCAACGGCACCAGCGGTTCGGGCAGCGTCACCAGCGCGCGGCGGTGCGTTCCGATGTCCGCGTCGCGCGAGACCTGGCCGCTGCTGTCGGTTCCCGCCGCGCCGTTGGCTTTGGAGATGGTCCCGTTAACGAATTGCCGCTGTGTGGTTTCGCGCCAGACGTCGTAGACCTGGACCAGCGCTTCCACGCGCGTCTGCGCCGCGACCTGGCCGTTGCCGACGATCTGCCCCGTCGACGAGATCTGGAAGATGCCGCCGGAATCGAACGTAAATTCCGTCGTCGCGCGATTGAGGTCGGTTTTGTCGAGCAGTTCGTCGGCTTTATAGCGGAACGTGCGCGTCATGTAGCTGCCGAAATCGACGGGCTGTGTGCCGAACATCTTGTTGACGAATTCGTGCGGCGTGCCTGAGAGCAGGTACGAATACTTGTCGACGGTGAAGATCGGTTTGGCGTCGTTGTTCAGCGCGTCGGAGATTGTGGGATTCACGTGCATGTAGGGAATCGTGACGTTCTTCGCGTCATAGGTGAAATTCACGTTGTTCTGCCAGTTGTCATTGGTGAACTGCATCACCTGTTCCATCTCGGTGAAATTCCGGCCCCAGCGGTCGATCCATTCGATGTTGGGATTCATCTTCAGGATGTCGGTGTTGCTGTTGAACTGCGCCATGATCATGCGCGCAATGGATGCCTTGTTGGCGAAGACGCGTTGATCGTCCCACGGACGGACCACGCGAAAATACAGATCGTCCCAGCTGACAAATGGCCGCCGGTCCAGTCCCGTGTTGACCGGACTGCCGTTACCGCTGACCCCGTCAACGAAGGGCAGCGCGGGATCCGGCTGCCGCGCGATGATCACGCGGTAAGCCAGTTCATGCGCTTCGCTGCAGGTATTGGTGATCCCGACGAAATCGGAGGTGCCCAGCGTGTCCAGATTGTTGATGTAGCCGAATTTCGCCGCATCGGCCGCCGCCCACGGTTTGGGACGGTTCAACACGAGGCGACCGGTGTTGACGGGGATGCGCTTGATGCCCATGCCATTGGGCAGCGTGTATTGATCGGCGAAGCGCTTGCACGGATCGTCTTTGAAAAACCAGGCCTTGCGGTGGTCGTCGAGGTTGCCGTCGGTGCCCAGCGCCATGAACGTGCCATACTGAACATTGATGCCCAGGAACAGCGCCGCCAGCACCTTGTCGGAGGCCGTGTTGATGTTCACCGGCGCGCGGTGGATGCAGAGCGGATGATGCTTGTAGTCGATCTTCGGTTCGTCCACGAGTGTGCCATCGGCATTCTGCAGCGGGAACGTGGTGGTGCCGACGGGCGGCGGATTATCGGGATAGTTGTACGCCAGCGCGTTGCCGGCCGCGTCGGCCAGCTTCGCATCTTCGTTGGCGATGATCATGTAGGAACTCGTCGGACCCGGATCCACCGCGAAGCCGCCATCCACTTCGATCCAATCGATGCCATTGGTGCGGATGCGCCGCAGCTGTCCCGCGCCGTGTCCGCTGATGATCGAGACATAGCAGCCGCGCAGCGAACCGCGGAAGTTGAGCGGGTCGCTGATGGGATCGTCGGCCACCCAGCTCTTATCGCGGTCGATGGCGCGGACTGCTCCGCCGGTGACGTGCGAAATCCATTCGAATTTCCCCGTGCAGGTCGTGTTTGTGTCGACCCACGAATTGACGGTGATGTAAGGCTTCAGCGCCTGGAACTTCACTTCGCGCTCCAGCTCTTCCAGCTCCGGACGTCCCGGGCGCTTCACGTACGTGAGAGCATTCTTGACGTCTTCAATATTCTGAAACAGGCCGCGCTTGCTGCGGTAGCCGGCGGTCGCGTAGCCGTCTCCGAACGTCGCGGTGCCGTCGGCGTTCTGCAGCGGGCGGCCGTCGGCGTCGGGGAGATACAGGACGTCTTCCGGCACGCTGCCGTAGGGCGCGGTGCCCTGGCTTCCGCCCGCGGGCCAGTCCTTGGGATTGGGGCTGGCCGACGGCGTCGCGCCGTACCATTCCCAGACGCGCGGCATGGCGCGGTCTTGATCGGCGGCGACCAGCGGCGGTCCGATGACGCGGCAGAGATTGTCCAGCAACACGCCGAGATTATCGCACGCATTGAGATTGATCTTGCTGGCCGCGTCTTCGATCTGCAGCGTGTAGCGGTCGCTGTTGGGCCCGATTGTCGAGGCCAGCGCATTGGAGTACGCCAGCAGTTTGGCGGGATTGGCCGGATCGGTGGCCGCATAGGAAACGCGCGTCTTCTTGCCATTCATGTAGTCGACGGTGAACCATGGGTCGGAGGGATCTTCAGTCTTCACAAACGCCTGAGCGCGCAGACGAGCGATCGCATCGTTTACTCCGGCGTCTGCCATCAAGCGTGCGCGGACGGAATCGGAATAATGCATCGCCGCTTTTTGTTGCGTCTGCGCCATCATGTAAAAGCCGACGACCAGAGCCGCCAGCACCGTCAGCACGCCAGCCACAATAATCAGGACAATGCCGCGACGCGGCCGCCTGGGAAAAAGAAGGTTTGCTTGCCAGTCTTTCATAGTTGATGTCTCCCGCGCATTGCGACAAGGGATGGTAGCAGAATAATAATGATAGCATACATTTTTTAAGATACTTTTTTCAATACGCAGATTGCGACAGGTGAAACAAGATGTCGGATTGATGCACGTCGTGTGCCGAAGTGCGCTTGCTTTATAAAAGGTAGAAAATTATATATATTATATCATAGCGCAAATTTGCGGCATGTTGGCTTTTGATCATTTCCGACGCTGCTTTCTATACCGGCATACCCGCGGTCAAACTGATCTCCGCCGCAGCCGCCGACAGATCGCGGTAGAAGATCGCCGTTTCGGTGCTCAAATTCGCGTCCTTGGCGACGTCGGAAATCCTGCGCGGGTTGCCGGTCGCGTCCTGAAATTTCAACGCGCCGTTGATCGCTTCACCCAGTGCGATCAACTCGCGCGTGGTCGTCGTGCCGTCGGCGATCAACTTGCGGTACGCGTTGGTATCGAGCAATTCGTCGTCGGGCGATTTTCCGCGCTCTTCAGGTTTCAGATTCGCGCGCAGTTCCAGCGCCGATGCCAGCCGCGCGGCGAGCTTATTGGATTGCAGCGTCGCTTGCGCGAAGGCGTGGCTCGCATCCACGCGGCGGTTGTGCCAGCGCACGATGCCATAGCCGTAGCGAAATACAGTATAGCCGAGAAAACCCAGTCCCAGCACGCCCAGCGCCACGCCGATGTCTTCGAATTCCCCGCGGATGCGCGCGGCGCCGAAGGCCACCGTCAGCCACGCGATGCTGACCATCATGCGCTTGGCGAAATCGAAGATCGATTCCTGAATCCGGTCCACGAAGCGCGGCTCGATGCTCTTCCACGTCCGCGCCACCGCCGCGCTTTCGCTGCCGGGATCCACGTGCGCGGCCAGCACCTGCGGGGGCGTCTCGCGCAGGTGTTCGCCGAGCGCGCGGACATCGGCTTCCGAAGCGACGGCCAGGAATTCCCCGGGCGCCGTGGGCAGAATCCACACGTGCGGCAGATCGCCGGCAATCGGCGCCACGGAGCCTGCGCCCGGCGCCGGGGCTTCCGCCTTTGCGTCCGACTGCTTCGGCTTGCGGCCTCGCGTGTTCTGCTGTTCGCTCATGCGCTGCGAATCCGGAGGAACTACTGTTTGCCGGGAGCGGGCGTGGACGGAGCCAGCGGCGCGGGCAATCCGGCATCCTTGTTGAATGTCTGCGCGTCCAGCCCGACGGCCTTGAGCATCCGTTCAATGTCCAGCGGGTTGAAATTGTTCGAATTCAATTCGATGTCGCCGAGCTTCATTCCTTCCAGCGCTTTGCGGGCGAAATAGTAGGCCGCGCCGTGCTGCGTGTAGACTTTGCTCATCAGTTCCGTGCCCTTAGCCGACGCATTGGCTTTCAGCAGATCAGCCTGTGCCAATTTCTGACGCTTGGTGGATTCGGCCTTGGCGATCAGCGCGGCGGATTCCATTTTCGCGTCCTGCGTCATCCGCGCGATCTTGCGGTCGGTCTCCGCCTTGAGATTTTCGATCTCCTGAACCTTGCTCTCTTCGATGCGCTTCACTTCGGCTTCGGCACGGCGGGAGATCAGCGACGTTTCGGTCTCGGCCGTGGCCTTCTGACCCAGGGCGATTTCGAGGCTCTTGCGCTGCCCGGCCAGCTGCTTCTGCAGCAACTGCGCTTCGAATTTCGGATCGTAGACGATGTTGCGCAGCAGCACCTTCTTCACTTCCAGACCGTAGGGTTCCAGCTGCTTTTCCATCGCCAGCCGCGTGTCTTCGGCTTTCGCCGTGCGGATTTTCGAGTTGTAGAAGTCCTCGGTATTCATCTGCGCCAGGATTTCGTTGGCGAACTTGCTCAGCGTCGTTTTGGCCAGCTGTTCGATGTGGTTGTAGTCCAGGAAATGCTGCGCTGCTTCATGCGCGAAGCCGGGACGGATGCGGTAGAGCACCGAAATGTCGACGCTCGTCGTGTACTGATCGCTGCCGCGCACCTGCAGCGTTTGGTACGAATTCGACCAGGTCGGATCCCAGAGCTTGACGCGGTGGAAACCGGGGATGCAGAGCACAAAGCCGGGACCGTAGTCACGGGCTTCAATGCCCGATGAGGTCAGCGCTGTGCGCACCGCCACGCTGTTGGCTGGCACGCACACCGTGCAGGTCCACAGCAGCGTCACGCAGCCGGCCATCACCGCCAGCGCCACGGCTGCAAAACAACCGAACTTGCTGATCCGGGAGTCGCTCATGGGCGGTCTCCCGTCTTGGTTGTTGAGGCCTTGGGCTGGATGACAGGAACGGTCTGGTACTGATCGATCCGGTCTGAAGCCGCATACGGACGCGCGCGGACCGTGACGCCCTCATAGAGCTTTACCAGCGCTTCCTTCACCAGGCCTGGCCCGCCGGTTTCGTACGCGCCAAAGAGCGTCTGCATTGCTTCGGCCTTGCGCTGGCCCTCGGCGAGGATCGCCGCCGCTTCCTGATCGGCCGTGCGGAATGCCGTTTCGCCTTCGCGTTCGAGCTGATAGGCCTGCTGTTCGGATTTCGTCTTGGTGCGCTGCGCTTCGCCCTGGGCGGCGATGGTCTGCTTGTCCAATTCGCCCTGCAACTGCGCCAGCGCGGTCTCCTTGTCGCGGTTGGCTTCGGCGACTTTGCGCTTGCCCGCTTCGCGCGCGGCGTCCTGGTAGTCCTTCTGATTGACCAGGATCTGGTCGGCTTCCTTGCGGTCGCGGACGATTTTTTCGAACTCTGGGTCGAACTGGAAATTCTGCGCCGTCACCGAGACCACATCGACGCCCAGTGGTTGAAACATGTCCGAGAGATCCTGCTGGATCACTTTCAGCTTCGCCGTACGCGGCAGCGCCTCGGCCAGCTCCAGCGTGGACAACTCGCCAAACTGTCCGCGCACCTCCGCGCGCACGATCGCACGCAGGATTTCATCGAGATTCTGTTCGCGGCTCTCTTCGACCAGTTCTCGATAGGCGACGAACGCCTGTGCTGGGATGATCTGGTAGACAATTTCGATGTCGAGATCCAAGTTGCAACCGTCGTTGGTCTTGATGTTGATCTGTTCGCCGTTGGGATGCTCGGCCGTGTGTTCTTCCCGCGTCAGCCGCAGCAGCCGCTGCGATTTGTCGATTTTGTATACGGAAGTCAGCCCGAACGGCAGATGGACGACCATGCCGCCGTTCTGGAGCTCCGAGACAGAACCCGTGATGTTGTTGACCACGATCGCGACTTCGGTGTTGTTGACCACCGTCGCCGTCGACCCCGCGCCCGCGAGCACAAGTATGACGAACAGTCCCAGGCACGTCACGTAAATGATCGTGCGAGCCCCGTACTTAGCCCAGAAGGATTCAGATGCCATGCCTCAAATATAGCAGAGACCCCGGCCAGTTCAAAATTCGGATTGCCAGTTCGGTTGAGTTTACCCGGGAGACGAGGCGACGAGCCGGAAGGACTGCAAACTGCGCCTTGACAGTCTTGTGGAACAGGGGAGCATAGTGTCGATTTCCTACGCATTGGGTTTTGGTTTTTGGAGAGTTTGCTCATGGCTTCGCACGTCAAATTTGTGGCGGTGGTTTTGTTTGCGGGAGTTTGTCTCTCCGGGCCGGCGTTCGCCGAAGAAGCGGAACGCACGCCCGACACCACGCAGCAGGGCGTCTCCAACGATAAAGGCCCCACCAAGTATGGTGTGAAGGACGAGCCCAAGGGTGAAACGGCCCCGGTTCCCGCTCCGGCCGCAACCGCGCCAGCCAAGCCAGCGGTGACGGCCAGCGTTCCCGTCGTGGATGCACCGGCCGGCGGACGCTTGGTGATCCTGGATGGCAATCCCGTATACGTCGACGAAAAGTTCAACATCATCGGCCAGCCCGCGAGCAGCAAAGGCGGCGGCAGCGGCGCGGCAGCGGCGGCCGATCCGAGCAAGGAAGCCAAGCGCAAAGAGACCGCGGCGCTCGCGGCCAAGATTGAACTCGAAAACAGCATCCACAGCGCCATTCGCCGTTTGGGCACCGTGGGCTGGCGCGAAGCGCGCGCTGAACTGATCGCCTACGGCAAGGACGCGATTCCGTTCCTGATCGACGCGATGACCAACGTCGACGAAGAAGGCAAAGCGCTGCAGGCCAACTACCAGCTCGCCGGGCATTCCAAGGCCGACACCGGTCGTGCGACCCGCAACCGCACCCGCGGTGAAATCTGCTCCGAACTGCTGACCGAAATCATCACCGCGCACACCAGCTACAAGGGCGACCTCCCCACGCTCGACCAGCAGGAATGGCAGACGTGGTGGGTGGCCAACGGGGACAAGATCAGCTTCGGAAAGTAGTAACGGCTCTTGGCTCGTGGCTCTTAGCTCTTGGGAGCACTGCGTGGGGCAATCCAAGTAATGTTTAAACCGCGCCGCGTTGGGCGCGCTTTCTTGATGGGTCTGGCGGCGATGGTTTTGCTGCCGGGCTGCGAACCGCTGCGGCAGGATGACGCGGCGACGCCCACACCCGCTCCGCCTCCCTCGCCTGTTTCTGCTCCCGATATTACGCCCCCGGAAAAACCGCAAACCCAGTCCGGCTTCACGGCGCCCGATCCGAAAAATCCGATCCGCAAGTTCGATGAAATCATCGCGCTGCCATCGAACGAATTCGATCTGGCGGAAGCCGTGTTGGCGCTCGGGCAGGAAGTCGGCGCGACCGGCGAGCCGCAGGCGACGCTTGCGGCGCTCGATGAGGTCGCGGCGCGCGCGAAGGCCGATCTGCCCAAGGACCCGGACGTCCAGGACTACTTCGATTCACTCTACGAAGTGGTGCTCAACCGTAAGAGCGCGGAGCCGTTCCGCGAAGACCGGCTGGAAGATTACGACCTGAACTTCACCGTTGCCAAGCACAAAGGCGCGTGCCTGAGCGTCGGGATCATGACGCTGGCCGTTGCGCGGCGGATGGGTGCGCCGATTTCCGGCGCGCACTGCCCATCGCATTTCTTCCTGCGCTACGTCCCGCCTCCGGACGGCAAGGGGCACGTCACGACGGTGAACTTCGACGTCACGCGCCTGACGCCCAGCAACTGGACCAAGCTCGACGACGACTTCTACCGCAAGTGGCAGCACTTTGACGAGCACGCCGAAGCCATCGGCGCGTACATGCGGCCGCTGACGGACCGCGAAGTGATCGCGGTCTTTCTCTCCTCGCGCTCGGGTTTTTTCGCGAGCAAAAAGAACTTCGCGCAGGCTTTGAAGGACGCCGACCGTTCGCTGCAGCTCAACCCGAAGAACATCACCGCCTGCATCAACGCCGGTTACGCGCAGGAGATGCTGGGGAACTTGAGGGAAGCCAAACGCGATTACGCGCTGGCGCTGACGATCGATCCCAATTCCGTCCGCGCGCTGAACAACCTGGCGTACGTAAAAGTGAAGGATCCCGCAGCGCCGGAGTTCGAACCGAAGGCGGCGCAGAAGTTAATCGAGACGGCGTTGAACGCGGACCCCAACCGCGCGTACCTGCACGCGACTGAAGGCGAGGTGAAGGCGGCGTTGAAGGACTGGCGCGGCGCGACGCGCTGTTTGCAGGAGGCGTCGAAGCTGGAGCCGAAAAACGCAGTCTACCGTGAGCGGTTTATGTTCTTTCGCGAGAAACTGCGCAACGAAAAGTAGATTTCACATCGTGCGCAACGTATTCAGGCGTCTCATTTTATAATAGAAGCAGCCCCAAAAGAGGTTATGTTAGCTGACTTGAATCCGCGCGAGGAGCGACAGATGGAACGATCGTCGACGATTTTGTTGGGGCTATTGTTTGCCGGATTGAGCTTTCTGGCGGCGCCGTGCAGCGCGGAAGAAGTGAAGCCAGACGCCCCGGCCGTGACGCCCGCGCCTGCAGACGTTGCGCCGGCTCCTGCCGAAACGACAGCGCCTGCCGTTGCGCCTGAAAACACACCTGCTCCCGTCGCACCCGCTCCGGTTGTCGTTGAGCCGAAAAAGACCGACGCGGCCGTGATCGCGCCGCCACCACCGGCACCGCCAGCGCCTGCAACGGCCGGCGGTGAGGACGTCGACATGATCGGCGACAAGCCGGAAGCCGTGGCTGCCGCCAAGCCCAAGGCGCTGATGGACGACCTGACGCCCGACGGTCCGGTCAACCGGCGTGCAACGAGCTGCTACCATCTGCTCGCCGAAATGAAGACGCACATGGAACAGATCAGCAAGGACCTGGACAACAACGGCAAGGAAGTCACGCGCCTGATCAAGACCAGCGATGCCCTGGCCAAGGACATCACGCTGTTGGCCAATCTGTGGGTCGAGGAGGCGCAGTTTCACGACATCTGCGGCACGGTCAAACGCGACGCACTGAACTTGAACACGGAACTCTCGCAAAGCCCGCGCGTCTGGTCGCACGTACGCTGGGCGTACAACGATACGCTGACGGACGTCCGCAAAGTTCGCATCGCCGCGAAGATGCTGGCCGATCTCGAACCCAAGCCGATTCAGCAGGTCGGCAAGGACGGGAAGATCGTCTATGTCGACGCGCCGCAGAATGTCAATCCGGCGATCGCCAAGCGCGATTTCAAGAAGGCCGAAGCCGAAGAGATGAGCGCCCGCGCGCGCAAGATCGAAGACCTGCGCCGGAACCCGCCGCTGCAGACGGACCTCCCCAAGAGCGAGTAAGCGCGCACGGCGGTTCGTTCGGCATGTCTACAATTTTTGAATCCTGAAGTCGTCGACGATCTTCGACCGGTGCTTCTTCGCCAGTGTCGTCAGCTCATCCTTCGTCGGCTTCGTTTTGAAATAGGTGACGACGTACGTGTCGCTGCGGCCGTCGCGGTGAATCCAGACTGTTGCCTTGTAAGTGAATCCCTTCGCTTTTTGTTTCGTGTCGGCGGCGGCCTGCTTTGCCTTTTGGCGGACTTGTTCCGCGGCGTCGCGTTCCTTGAGCGCCTGTCGGCGGTGGGGTTCGCAGTGCCTTTCCTTGTTATAGAGTTCAAAACGCTCGCCGGCGATAAAGCGGCCGTTGCAGCCGGTCACACTGCACGGCGCAAGTTTGATTTTCTTCAACAAGCGCTTCACGTCGGCGTCCGTTGCTTTGTTGAATTCGCGCGTGCTGCTGTACGTATCGCCACCCACGTCTTTTCCGCTCGCCAGGATCGCCAGGCGGCCATTTCCGATCCAGCATCCCGGTTCCATTTCGACCTGGATCGTCACCCCGCCGACAACGATGTCGCATTGAAAATCCGGACGCAGCATCCGTGCTCTCCTAGGTGGCGTGAGCGCGCCGTGGTCCGGTCGCTCTCACTCTCACGATGACTTTACGCAGTTCCTCCAACGACAGCAGCACGAACGGAAACGCGAGCAGCAGCGAGAGTTCGCGTACGGTCGGGATCGCCAGGCCGAAGGGGGCGCGGAGGAAGGGCACGAAGATCAGCAGTGCCAGGATCGCGAGTTCGGCGGCGATGCCCCAGAAGACGCGCGGATTCGAGAACAGTCCGATCGAGAAAATCGAGGCGCGTTCCGAGCGGCATGCGAAGACGTTGCCGATCTGCGCGGCAACGATGCCGGTCAGCGTCATCGTCGTGGCGTGGCGGTAGAGTTCGCCGCTGTCGTCCATCAGCGCGCCGGGACGCCAGCCGGCCAGCCAGTACGTGCCGTAAAACGCAAACATCGCCAGCGCGGCTTCAATCAGGCCCAGGAAAAGATACGCGCGCGCCAACCGGCCGAAGCCAAGCAGGTGGTCGGACTTCTTCCGCGGCGGCAGGTCCATGATGCCCGGCTCCGGGGGCTCGGACCCAAGGGCCAGCGCTGGAAACATATCCGTGCCGAGATCGACGGCGAGAATCTGGAGCACCGTCAGCGGCAGCGGAATGCCGAGAAAGACGAAGCAGAGAAACGGAATGAGCTCCGGTACGTTGGACGCGAACACATACGTCACCAGTTTGCCAATGTTGGAATAGATCGTGCGGCCTTCGCGGATTGCGGAGATGATCGAGGCGAAGTTGTCATCGGTGATCACCATCTCCGCCGCTTCCTTTGTGACTTCGGTGCCGCGGATGCCCATCGCCACGCCGATGTCGGCCATCTTCAGCGCGGGAGAATCGTTGACGCCGTCGCCGGTCACCGCGACGATCTCGCCGTTTTCCTTGAGCGCTTTGACGATGGCGAGCTTGTGCTGCGGCGACGTGCGCGCAAAAAGGATCTGCGACGTCTTGACCGTCTCGCGCAGCGCTTCGGGTGAAATCGTGGCGAGCTCATCGCCGGTCATCACGCTCGAGACTGGAAGTCCGATCTGCCGCGCAATGCTCTGCGCGGTGCGGCCGTCGTCGCCAGTGATCATGATCACGCGGATGCCCGCGCGCGTGCATTGTTCCATCGCGCCGGCGACTTCCGCGCGCGGCGGATCCCAGAAGGCGATCATGCCGACGAAGGTGAGCTCCCGTTCGAGTTCCGCCGGCAGAGAGCGCTCCAGATTCGGTCCTTCGTTCCTTTCGCAGACTGCCAGCACGCGCAAGCCACGGTCGGCCAGCGCATCGTGATCGGCGCGGATCCGCGCCTGCGTCGCGGCGGTCAGCGGTTCGACAGCGCCGCGGTTGAGCCACGACGTACACAGCCCCAGTGTGACCAGTGGCGCGCCTTTGACGTAAACGGTTTTCGCCGATCCCGATTCGCGGACGATGGACATGCGCTTGCGAAAGGAATCGAACGGATGAACGGACAGGCTGGGACGTTCGCGGACCAGCGCGCTGCCATCCAGTTTCAGCTGCTGCGAATAGCGGAAGATCGCCGTCTCCATCGGATTGCCGCGCTCGCTGAGCGCCTGCGACGCGAGCATCGCGTGGCACAGCAGCCCGCGCAGTTCCTGATCGTCAGCGGCGCCAGCGTCGCTCACCTTCACGGTGCGGCCGGAACTCCAGAGCTCCGAGACTTCCATCGTCCCTTTGGTGATGGTGCCGGTCTTGTCCGTGCAGATGACAGTGGTCGCGCCCAGCGTTTCGACGCTGGAGAGCCGTTTGATCAAACTGCCCTGCCGCGCCATGCGTTGGACACCCAGCGCCAGGCCCAGGGTGATCGTGGGCAGCAGGCCTTCGGGAACATTGGCGACGATGACGCCCAGCGCGAAGAAGAAGCCGGTCGTCGCGTTCATCTTTCCGGACGCCATCCCCAGTGCGAAAAAGACGCCGCCAAGCACCACGGAAAGCACGGTGACGATGCGGACAATATGGGCGATCTCAAGCTGCAGCGGGCTGGGTTGCTCACGGACCGTCTGCGTCAGGTTGGCGATCGTGCCGATCTCCGTCGCCATGCCCGTTGCGGTGACGGCCATGCGCCCGCTGCCGGAGACCACTCCGGTTCCAGCGAAAATCAAATCGCGGCGTTCCAGTTTTGAGAGCGGCGCGGCACCGGTGTTATCCGCCGGAACCTTCGTCTGCGGAAACGATTCACCGGTCAGCGAACTCTGATCGATCTGCAATTCGTTGGCGGCGATCATCTGGCCATCGGCTGGAACCTGGTCGCCCTGCTCCAGACAGACAACGTCGCCGATCACAATTTGCGAAGCGTCCAGGCGCGTTTCCTTGCCGTCGCGAAGCACCATGTTGCGCGACGGCAGCAGCTTCTCCAGCGCTTCAATCGCGCGTTCAGCGCGGTATTCCTGCAGAAAGCCAAACGCGCCGTTGATCACGATCACGCCGAAAATGGCGTAGCCCAGTTCCTGCATGCCGGCGAGGATGGCCAGGATTCCCGCGACCCAGAGCAGCGCCGCCATGACGCTCCAGAACTGGCGCAGAAAACGCAACCACAGCGGATCGCGCCGCGTGTGCTTGATGGTGTTGGGACCGCCGGCCGCCAGACGGCGCTGCGCTTCCGCGGAGGTCAGCCCGTTCGCTGCGGATTCCGATTTTTTCAACAGAGCATCCGTGGGCAATGTGATCCAAGCCTTTTAGTTTTCGCAACTGTCCATAATGGTAATCGCCCAGAAGATCCAGAGACAGGTACAGATGCCGATGCAAATCCACACGTTGAACGCGGCGACGATCAGCGCTGTAAGATAAAGCGGTGGACCCAGCCAATAGCTCTTCCGCAGCTGCGTTACCTTTGCGGCCGAAGCGTTGGGCGCCAGCATTTTTGGGCGGAACGCGGCGATCACCAACAGGCAGTAGGCGCTGCTGATGATCACAAACGTTCCCGCGTAAAACATGCACGCCGCGGGAGCCGCCGACGTCATCAGGTAATCGGCGAGTACCGCGGTCGGAAACGGCACGACGGTGACCACCAGCAGCAAGAACCCATTTGCGAACAACAACAGCGAGTCTGTCTTCTGCACCAATTTAAAAACGGTGTGGTGGTGCATCCACATGATCAAGATGGAAATAAAACTCGTCGCGTAAGCGAAATAACTTGGCCACTCCTGGCCCAGCGAGTTCCACAGAGCCCCGGAGGTCCGGGCGCCGGCTGCCGCGTCGGGGTGCGGCACTTTCAATTCCAATACCAGCAGCGTGAGCGCGATGCCGAAGACGCCGTCGCTGAACGCTTCGAGCCGGCCGGTCTCTTTGGCGGCAACAGGGTCGATGGATTTCGTTTCAGAAGTTTCAGTCATGGCTCCCATGTCCGAGTGGCGTGTTACGCAGGTGGCACAATTTGGATGCGCAGATGTTACTGGATTGTGCCACGACTTTCGAAGGAGTACATTTCCGCCATGACTAGCAGCCCGTTGACAAACCCCTGTACTGCGCCGCGAAACGCCTTTACTGCCAGGGGTTTCAGGGAAAAAATTGGCAGAACGGCGCTTTTTCAACGGGCTGCCAGGGTCCGATTGTTCCGTGGGCTCCTGCTTTTTCTGGCCATAGTGTATACCGCTGGAGCATCCGCCATGTCCGCCGACGACTGGATTGCGCTTCCCAAACCCGAGAAGGAATTGATTCTGAACGTACGCGACTTTGGCGCGGATGCCACGGGCGCACGCTGTTCGTGGAAAGCGTTCAGTGATGCGTTCGCCGCGTGCAAAGCGAAACAGGCCTCGCAGCTCGACATTCCGGCAGGCAAGTATGTATTCACTTCGCCGGAAATTCTCGATGCGAAGGGCGCTCAGTTTCTGCTCGATTCCCTGCACGATCTGACGGTCGACGGTCACGGCGCGGAGTTGATCTTCCATCACATCCGTCCGGTCTTTGTGCTGACGAAGTGCCAGCGCGTGGTGCTCAGGAATTTCAGTATCGATTGGGATCTGCCGCTCGCGTCGCCGGGGACGGTGGAGAGCGATCCGGAATTTGGTACGGTCATCCGCATCGCTGGTGACTTCCCGATCACCGCTGCGACGCCTGTGACGTCAGTGACCGAATTTAATTTCGAGAAGAACGCGTGGAAGAACGACGCGGTTGAAATCTACAATCCGGCCGACGTAAAAGTCGTTCACCCCCAGGTCTACGCATCGAGCGCATTCAAAGCATTCAAACCGGGCATGACCACCGTCGTTCGCCATTGGGTCTACCATGCCACGGCGATAATGGCATACGGAGCGGGCACGGGAAATTTGACCTATGAGAATCTGACGTTCTACGCCGTGCCGGGCATGGCGTTCAACACCAACGGTGCCGACCGCGGCTTTCATTTGAAAGGCTGCCGCATCATGCGCCGTCCGGGTAGCAAGCAACTGATCACCACCACCGCCGACGGCGCATGGTTCGGCTCAACGCTGGGCGGCATCGTCGTTGAAGACTGCGATTTCACGCTGATGGGCGACGACTCGGTCAACATTCACGCCCGCTGGTTGACGATCAAGGAACGCAGCGGCGCGCGAAAGGTGCTCGTCGACAGCAAGTGGGGCGAGCGTCCGGAAATTTCCGTTGGCGACGAACTGAAGTTTTGCCGTGCGAAAGATCTGGACGAACGCTGCCGATTGAAAGTCGTCGCCGCCGAGTGGGACGCCGTGGCCAAGGTCAGCCGCGTGACGGTCGACGCCGATCTGCCTGCCGACATCGCCGTGGGAGATTTCGTCGGCGACGTCAGCCGCTCATCCCCGGATTTTCTGATTCGCAACAACCATTTTCACGACCATCGCGCGCGCGGCATGCTAATCCAGGCGCGCAATGGCATCGTCGAGAATAATCGTATTGAGAACACGCAGGCCGCCGCGCTGCAGCTCACTACCGACGTCAATTACTGGCACGAAGGGTACGGCTGCGAAAATCTGATCGTGCGCAACAACTCGCTCAAGGGGTGCAACTACGCGATGTGGGAACGCAACGCCGGCGGGCGGCACATGGCCTGCATCAACCTCGTCGCCGATACCGGTCGCCTCGCCGACGGCATCGCGCACCGCAACGTCGTGATTGAGAATAACACGATTGAGGACACGCCCGGGCTGGCGATCCTGGTCAGCTCCAGCGACACCGTGGCGATCCGCGGCAACACGATCATTGATGCCAATACGCAACCGTTCGAGAAAACCGGCGAAGCCATCGACGCCAAGGCCGACGGCGCGATCATGATCACACGCTCGTCGAACGTCACGATCGGCAAGAACACCGAGAAGGCCACGCGCAAACGCTTCGCGGAAGGCGTGTATATCGATGCGCGAAACACGAGGAACGTGGTTCGCGAGTAGACGCACGCAACTTGACATTCATGTTTTTTCGCCCAACGTCGTGAGCGATCGGCGTGGAGCGGAATCTCATGTCAACACGTTGGCTGGAAGAGCGGATTGCTTCCGTCGGGCAGCGTTTTCGCGCGGGCGTCGAAGGCCTGAGCGACGCGGACTTTGACGCGCATCCCATTGCCGGAAAATGGTCGCTGGGCGAGTACGTTCACCACATCACGGAAGTCGATCTTGGTTGGACGGACCTGTTCTATCAGGCCATCGCGCCGGACGAATCGATCGCGCGACCGTACGTGAAGGATTGGAACGCCGCCGCGATTGCACGATCCAAGGCGAGCATCGCCGCCGCGCTGGACGTCTTCGATCAGAATCACCGCGACGTCGGCGCGTTGCTGGCCACGCTTCCCGACGCTGCGCTGGTGCTGCTGCGACCGGGCGTCTCCTGGCTGAAGACCAACAACATTCAATTCCAAATCAATGACAACTGCAATTGGGGCCTGGTCATGCATGTCGACCACTCGCTGCGCTGCATGCACAAACACCGCGTGGCGTTGGAAAAACCGTTGGCGTGGATGGAAAACGTACCGCTGCAGCATCCGCCTGCCAGTGGCCGCGCTCGCGACGGCGGCGACGTCGACTAAATCCTGGAATTTGCCGGCGGTGTGACGAAACGATTGATGCCGAATTTATCCTCGCCCCTAACTAGCAGGCACGGCGGGCGGGCGTCCATCCAGCGGACCGGCGGATCCCACGTCACCGGGATTTCGATCTTGGCGCTCGGCGCGGCGTATTGAACGATCAGCGAGACGCGCGGCGCCGCCGACGCGTTGTGCGAACCGTGCCACGCCAGTCCGTCGAAGAGGAAGAATTCGCCCGTCGACATCCGCACGGGAACCAGATCGGCCGCCGCGTCACGGGCCTTGCAGAACACCACGGCGCTTTCGTCGCTGGTGATGCCGGCATCCTGCGGCAGGACGCCAATCAGGTGCGAACGGCTGACGACTTTCAGCGTCGTCAGCGCGGTCAGGTTTTCCAGTCCGATGAACGCGGTGATGCCGCGCCAGCGCTTGGTTTCGATGTCGACGTGCCAGCGGTGTGTCTGCCCGGGTTGCTTCACGTTGGTCGACGTGCCCCAGACCATCACGTCCGGTCCAATCAAATCGGCGACGCGTTCGACGATGGCCGGATGCGCCGCGATCTCCGCGATCAGCGGAACGTACGCATGCATGCTCTTGAACCACGGATGGCGCTGAAAATGCTCCGGCGACGCCACCTGCGATAAATCGCAGGGCTTGAACTGGCCGCCGAGTTCATACTGCACGCGCGAGACGTGAGCCGCGCCGGCGGCGTGGAGCAGCGGAAACGCGCCGACCCACCCCGCGGAGCGGAAGTGCTGGATCTCGTCGGCGCTCAGGTGGGTTTCCAACGCTTCGTGCTCCATTCGTCAAGACTCACTTTTAGCCGCCGCGGTTCCAATTGCCAATCGCGTGCGCCTTGACTTTCTGCGCAAAAGTGCCGACACTCGCGTCCTTACACCATTTCCAAACCCATGAGGTCCCGCATGCCCACGCCGCACGATGCCGTTCGCGATTGGATCAGCAGCCACGAAAAATCGGCCGTCCGTTTTCTCCAGGACGTCGTTAGCGTCAACACTGTCAACCCGCCGGGGAACAATTACCGGAAGATGGTCGACGTCCTCGAAAAAAAGCTGCGCTCCATCGGCATGACCACGCGCGTGCTGCGCGTGCCGGACAAGGACAATCACAACCCGCCCTTTCCGCGCTTCAATTTGATTGGCCGCTGGAACACCGGCGCGAAGAAGACGGTCCACTTCAATTCCCACTACGACGTCGTCCCCGTCGCCGACGGTTGGCGCTTCGGGCCGTTCACGCCGAAAGTGGAAAAGGGCTGGCTCTACGGCCGCGGCGCCGCGGATATGAAGGGCTGTCTGGTCGCGAGCATTCATGGGGTCGAAGCGCTGATGCGCAATGGCGTCAAGCCGGCAATGAACGTGGAGATCTCGTTGACGGCCGACGAAGAAACCGGCGGCCAGCTGGGCGCAGGTTACATCGTGAAAAAGAAAATCGTGCAGCCTGATTACGCGATCGTCTGCGAAGGCGGATTCACCAACCACGTCGGCTGCGGACACAACGGCGTGCTGTGGATGTCCGTGCGGGTGCGCGGCAAGGCGGCGCATGCGTCGCGGCCCGACTTGGGCGTCAACGCGGTCGAAAAGGCGGCGGCGATCATTATGGCGCTGCAGTCCTACAAGAAAGTGCTGAACCAGAAACGCAGCTTCCGCGTCGGCGCCGAGCCCGTGCGCTTTCCGACGATCAATATCGGCGGCGTGTTCACTGGCCGCACCGATGCGAAAGTGAACACCGTGCCCGGAGAGGCCACGTTCACCATCGACCGCCGTGTGCTGCCGTCGGAGCGCATCGCTGACGCTGAAAAGGAAGTGTTCGCCGCCGTCAAACGCGCCGCGAAGAGCGCCGGGGCAACCGTCGAGATCAGCACACAGCTGCGCATCTTCCCCTGCCTGGAAGACACGCGCCTCCCGTTCGCTCAAGCGCTGTTGAAATCCGTCGCGACGGTGCGCGGCAAAGCCGACTTTATGTGCTCAAAAGGATTTTCCGACATGCATTACTTCCGCATCGCCGGAAAAATTGCAACGTTGGGCTATGGCGTGCTGGGCGAGAACTGGCATGGCACCGATGAACGCGTCGCCATCAGCGACCTGACCGCGACCGCGCAGGTTTACGCGCACTTCCTGCAGACGTTCAAGCCCGCGTAGCAAGCCGCTGGCCTGGACTACTCAAAGTCTTCTTCGATGCGGTAGTTCGGCGCTTCCTGCGTGATCTGGACGTCGTGCGGATGGCTTTCGCGCAAACCGGCCGACGACTGTTTCACGAAGCGTGCCTTCACCGGCAGCTCTTCGATGGTCGGCGCGCCCACGTAGCCCATGCCCGCGCGCAATCCGCCGACGAGCTGATACAGGAACGACGCCAACGGACCGGTGTAGGGCACACGACCTTCGATGCCTTCCGGCACCAGCTTCTCGCGCGTCGTGCCGTCCTGGCCGTAGCGGCTCGCGCCGCCGTCGACCATCGCGCCCAGCGAACCCATGCCGCGGTAGACTTTGAACTGGCGGCCACGGTAGAGCACCACGCGTCCGGGCGATTCGTCAGTACCGGCGAAGAGGCCGCCGATCATCACCGCGTGAGCGCCGGCTGCAAGGGCCTTGACAATGTCGCCGGAATACTTGATTCCGCCGTCGGAGATCAGGCGGCATTGGTAGCCGTCAAGCCCCTTGCACGCTTCGAGGATCGCGGTGATCTGCGGCACACCAACGCCGGAGACCACGCGTGTCGTACAAATTGAACCGGGACCCACGCCCACCTTCACTGCATCAGCGCCTGCGTCGGCCAGCGCTTTGGCGCCGTCGGCGGTGGCGACGTTGCCGGCGATGACTTCGGCCGTCGGGTGCGTTTTCTTGAGCCACTTAACGGTATCGATCACCCGTGTCGCATGTCCGTGCGCGGTATCGACGACCAGCACGTCGACGCCGGCCTTGAGCAGCGCTTCGACGCGCGCTTCGTCGTGGACGCCAATCGCGGCGCCGACCCGCAGACGGCCCTTGTCGTCGCGGCTGGCGTGAGGAAAGCGGAGGATCTTATCGATGTCTTTAATGGTGATCAGTCCGGCCAGGCGACCGACATCATCAACGAGCAGGAGCTTTTCGACTTTGTTCTTGTGCAGAATTTCCTGGGCCTGCTCCAACTGCGTACCGGGACGCGCGGTGACCAGCTTGCGGGTCATCACGTCCTTGATCTGGGTGATGTTGTTCGTCTGGAAGCGCAGGTCGCGCTTGGTGAGGATGCCGACGACGCGGCCGTTTTTGCGCGCGACGCCCGGCGCGTCTTCGGCTTCGTGTTCGACGATGGGAATGCCGGAGATGTTCTGGTTGGTCATCAACGTCTTGGCTTCGGCGATCGTGTGTTCCGGAGTCAGCGTCAGCGGTCCGGTGATCACGCCCGAGGCGCTGCGTTTCACCTTCACCACTTCGCGCGCCTGGTCTTCGGGCTTCATGTTGCGATGAATGATGCCGATGCCGCCTTCCTGCGCCATGGCGATCGCCAGTCGGCTTTCGGTCACCGTGTCCATCGCCGACGAGAGAATCGGAATCGTCAGGCGGATGCGGTCGGTCAGTTGCGTTCCCGTGAGCACGTCGCCGGGCAGCACGTCGCTTTTGCCGGGCAGCAGCAGCACGTCGTCGAAGGTGATGGCGTTGCCCATGAAACGCGGGTCGTCTTCAGCGGAATTATGCGTCATGGCGCAGACTCCTTGTGAACAGGTGTGACACTGCCACGCCGCTTAAACCGCAGCCAGCTTGAGCGCTGACGAAAAAGAGATTGAGGAGGGGCGACGTTGTGTCTTCCATAGAACTGTTCTAGCGATCTCAAAAATTCTGTCAAGACAGCTTGCGTTCGGCACGAAAGTTTCTTGTGTGAGACGCGATGTTCCGCTGATCGGAAAATTTTTGCGTGTGTGCCATTACACGCGTGCGCGAAAAAAATTTCGAATCGGCGAGGAAAAAGGTTGACTCTATTCGGTTGGGGGTTAACTCACTGCACACGAACTCTTTTTCAAACGAGCGCGCGGGAAGCTCTGGAAAATCTCGCGCGGTCCGAAAGAAAAATACGGGCCGCTGAAGTCATTGTTGAACGCATGCAGTACGACAGATCGTAAAGCCAAAGAGAGAACTCATCATGCCACTGAGCGCCGAACAACTAGCCAAGTCCAGGGAAATTCTCCTCGAGAAGCGCGCTGCGCTTGCCAACCAGGTTGAATTGCTGGCCAAGGACGCCGCCGATTCCACGCAGGCGACCGAGAATTCGAAATCCCCCATCAACAGTGCAGAGAACGCGTCCGACGCGTTCGATCAGGCCTTCGCCTTCATGAGCATGGAGAGCGAAGAAGAACTCCTGCGCAAGGTCGACCGCGCGCTGGTTCGCGTGCGCGAGAAGACCTACGGCCAGTGCGAAGAGTGCGATCAACTGATCAATCCCGACCGCCTCGAAGCGCTGCCGTGGGCGACGATGTGCATCAAGTGTCAGGAGCTTGAAGAGCGCGGCATTCTGCGCCGCAAGCGCGAGGACGACTTCGATATCGCCGACGATGGCGAAGAAGCGTTGATCGGCGACGACAACAACCAGGCGTAAACACTTCTGAAATTCATTTTCGCGCGGGCAGTTCTCTGAACTGCCCGCGTTGTTTTTCAGTGGTGATTTCTAACCACGTCGTAAAATTACGACAGGGTTCAGTGGTCAGAGTCCGACCTGGCCGCGCATCGATTTTCGGTCGCACCGTCCGACAATCACGCGATGAAAACTCATTTCGATGGTGGCAAATTTGCCACCACCGGCTTTGCGCCCTGAGTCTGCAAAAAGTTTTGCGGATCGAACCAGCCGTGCTCGCCATTTTTAAAGAGCAAGGGATCGACGTAGCCGCAAACCCAGCGCGTATCGGTGGCGTACGGGCCTTTGTGAATCCCAAAGTGCAGATGCGCGCCGTAGCCGCCATTGTCGACGCTGTTGCAGCGGCCGATGCAGCCGAGCTTCTGGCCGGCCTCCACGATCTCACCGGGCCGCACGTGGATCAGCGGCGACAGATGGCCATAGAGCGAGCAGAATTTCTTCCCGTCGGCGCCGGTGTGTTCGACCACCACGATGTGCCCCCACGTGAAAATATGCGCGACCAGACGGACGACGCCCGGCGCGATGCTCACCACGCTCCGGCTTTCGTGATTCCAGCCGCAGTCGTCGCCGACATGGACGGAGTTCGCGAACATCGCGCGATCGGCGTCCATGAAAAACCCGAAGCTCTTGCGGCGCGCATCGAAGTACTCGCGGATCGGCGGCACAAGTTGCCGGGCCGCCGGCGCTTCCTTTTCGTCGCGACATTCCGTCACGGCCTTGTCATCCAGCACTCCGCACGGCGCGGCGAATAGATGCTGCGCCAGCAGCGTGCGCAGGCGGAAACGGCAGGCCGGATCGTCGGGATAGCCGACCGCATACGGCGTGAACGGTTCGAAGAGATCGGCGGTGCGGTAGAACGCGAGCGCCGCATCGAGATCGCCGCGATTCGGCGTTGAAGCAAACGCAGTCAGAAAACTCGCGTAGCCCGCGAGGCTGTTCTCCGCGGTATTGGCTTTCGCGATCACGTTTGATTTTCCATCGGGCAGCTTCGCCCGCTCGGTCGATCGGTGCTCGATGACCTTGAGCGCTCCATCCAGGGCCGAGCGCGCGTACAGATCGGTCTCCGTCTTCCGCGCGGCACGCAGTGCCTCGAGGTCCTCGCTCCTGCCCAGCCACGTGAAATAGTCCGCGAGAGTTTCGCGCAAATCCGCATCTGTAGACGCCAGCATCGCGAGCAATCGTTTCCGCACATCGGCGCCGTCGGCATTCTGCTGAATCAACGCCACGACGGCCGCGCGCTTCTCGGCGGCGTTGGTGGAACTCAGCAGCGGCAACGTCAGCGGCGTAAGATCTGGCGCGAAGTAATGCGACAGCACAGGCAGCGTCGCTGTACGCGCTTTGGCGTCGCTGAGCATGCGCCGGAAGCGCTTGAGTGTCGCGTCGGGCTTGTACTTCTCGATCAATTCGAAGATCGCGCTGGCGATGATCAGGTTCGGATCGTCGGCGCGGCCTGCCAGACGCTTGACCATCACATTTACCGTGGAGTTGTTGCACGCGGCCGCCATCGCGCCTTTGAAAATGTTCGGGTCATTGTCATCGAGAAACGGATCGACGGCGGCCATCGCCTGCGGTGACCAGCAGAATTGCAACGCATAGAGTGCGCTGATGCGGCCGGCTTGCGCGTCGTCCTTCAGATGCTGCAGCAGCCGCGGTACCGCCGCGTTCTTGAACGTCCGAAAGCGCGTGGCGTGCGCGTCGAGATTCCGGCCGTGTGCGATGTCGGCGAGCATCGCGTCGACAGCCTGATCCATCTCAACAACTGTGCGCTGCGACTGGATGTCGTCTTTCGTGAACGTGAGCGCCGTGCCGTCCGCCAGCGTCCCTGTCAATGCAGCCGGATCGCCGAGTCCGACGCGCCCGTCCTTCAGAAATAGCCAGACGTCGCTGGCGTGCGTTTGCAGGGAGAGCGATAGCGCGATCAGGATCAGATAATATCGCATCAGCGTTCTCGCGAGGCCGCGGCATAGAAGATCGAGCGCGGATACTGGAACGACGCGACCTCATGTTGAATTGCTGCGGGGTCCATCCGAAATTGCACGTTGGGCCATTTTTGCCGGTTTGACGCGCGCTTGTTTTGGGCAATCCGCACGCCTTTTTGGGTAGAAATGAAGCATACTTTTGGGTATTAATACCATTGGCTATCAAGCCATTGTGAACTCACCGCAAACACGTTCGGCCTATCATGGCCAGGAGCGTAGCATGTTGACGATGACCTTCCTCGGCGTTGGCGCCGCGTTCGCCAAACGAAATTTCAACTCCAACACACTCTTCGAATTCTGGGAGAAAGATTGGGAGGGCGAAATCCCGCCCGGTCCGCCCGACGACACGCTGCTGGTCGACTTCGGCGTCACCGGCCCGCACGCCCTGTACGCGCTCAAAGAGAAGCCCGGCTTCAATTACCTCAAGACGCCCTGGGGCATGATCAATTACCCAGCGATCCGGCGCGTCTTCGTCACGCATCAGCACGCCGATCACATCGGCGGCCTGGAAGAAATGGCGCTGATCAACACCTTCGTCTTCAACGACAAGAAAACGGGCAAGCCCTACAAGGCCGAGCTGATCAGCACGATCAACATCCTCGTCAATCTCTGGGACCATTCGTTGAAGGGTGGACTGAACACGATTCAGAATCGCTACGCGCTGCTCCAGGATTACTTTTTCATCCGGGCGCTCAGCAGCCAGCCCGGCAAGAACCGGTTCGATTTCGGCAACTACCACTTCGAAATCTTTCCGACCGATCACGTCCACATCGAACGCAAGTACGACTGGCCCAGCTACGGCCTGTACATCAACGATCTGAAGCAGGGCCGCTCGGCGTTTTTCTCCGGCGATACACGCTTCGATTACCCGGCGTATGTGCGCATGATGGAAGACTCGGATATTTGCTTCCACGATTGCCAGCTCTTCGACCAGCCCGACAGCGTCCACGCCACGCTGAGCGAATGCCGCAGCCTGCCGACGAGCATCAAGCAGAAGACCCTGCTCTACCATTACGGCGACAACTTCGACGACAAAGCGCTGACGCCGGCGTTCTCGGAATTCCAAGGCATCGCCCAGCCGCACGTGCGATACCCGATCTTCGTCGACAAAAAGCGCTAATCGCGAGAAGGGGCGAACAGGAGATCGGCGTGTGAAAATTTACGCGCAGGTTAAAATCAGACACCCTGTTGCAAATTTGCAACAG
Organism: Planctomycetota bacterium; assembly: GCA_038227875.1. Taxonomy (GTDB): domain Bacteria; phylum Planctomycetota; class SZUA-567; order H5-PLA8; family H5-PLA8; genus JBBRPR01. The sequence continues at coordinate 6,303 of JBBRPR010000082.1, read as the reverse complement.
GGTTGGCGAAACAAAAACTCCCCGCGCGAGCGGGGAGTTTTTGTTCCTCAGTCCTTCCGTCGCTGTCATTCCCCGATGTACTTCTCGATCTCTTCGCGGGTGAGCGTGAAGATGTCGCCGTCCTTCTTTACGGCACCGAGGCTGACGAGGCATTCGGTGAACAGTTCGCGCGTGCGCATCTCCAGATCCTGCATACCGAGGTTGGTCATGCATTTCAGGACATGCTGACCTTTGCGGACGTGCGTGCGTTCGTCGGAACGGATGTAGTCGCTGATGTGCGCGACGACCGAATCGTTCTTGTTGCGCGCGTGTTCAATCAGGCCGCCGATGGTTTTCAGCACGCCGACTTCGCCGAAGAGGTTGATCTCCGTCATCGCATAAGCGGCTTCCATCGGGCCGCGGCACGTGCTGCTGGTGAGGCGATTGGGCAGCTCGTACGGGTCGTAGCCCAGCGTCTGCAGCGTCTTGTAGCCGATTTCCGTATGGCGCGTTTCGTCCCACGTGATGCGGGCCAGATCGTATTCGGCCTGGAAATCCTTGAAGCGGATGTCCCACAGAAACGTGCCGAACGCTTCGATCGCGTCGACTTCATCGCGTTGCGCGCGGACGAAGCGCAGGCGTTCGTCTTCATAGGTGTTGGCGGGATAACGCGGTGAACCGTCGGCGACATTGTAATCGCCGGTGTTGACGAACGTGTCGAAGCGGCTGTCGCGCTTGGGCACTTCGCCGCGCTTGTAGGGCTGGACGTCGATGCGCAGCGGCGCGGGCGACTGGCCGCGTTCGTCGGCGCCGGTGACGCCGCCGATGCTGGAGAGCAACCGCGCGAGGTGCCAGCGCCAGGATTCGATGCGCGATTCGTCCACGCCGCCGGCGATGTACGCGCCGACCACTTCTTCGGCCCATTCCAGCATGGAAGAGTAGTCGATCAGGATCTGGCGCAGCAGCCGGATCGTCGGCGCATCGGCGACGGGGCAGGTGTCGTCGATGTGGTGGTTGTACGCATCGACCAGCGCCTTGCCGGCGACGAGGTGGATGCCGATCAGCAATTCGGGCGTGTCTTCGGCGGAGAGCATCTCTTCGACGAAGCGGTCGATTTCCGGATCGCGGAAGTTATCGATGTCGTCGACGCGGCGTTCTTGTTCAGTCAGGCGTTCGCGCAGTTTGCGGGAGGCATCGGCGTGCCAGAAAATGTGGCGGCCGGTTTCCACTTTGACTTCGAAGTCCGGAATTGTCAGCGTCCACGATCCGAGACCGTGCGCGAGGCGGCGTTCGAGGTAGAAGAAGCGCAGAAGCCGCCGCGAATTTTCAGCCACGGAGTACTTCCCGCCCAGGCGCCGCGTGTCGCGCGGAAACTTGTACGGGTACTTCGCGCGGCGATCGGCCGCCGCCTGGCGTTGTTCCGGGCGTGTGGCGGGCTCAATGAGAAAGGTGCTGGGTTTCTGTGCGTTGGACATAGCGTCGCAAAAGCTCCTGTTATGAAAATTGTGCCGAACCCGTGTTCGACGGACTGACCCTACCTTCATTCCGGGCCTTCCACTACCAGCCCCTTGACTATTATCGATGGTTTTTTAACATTATGACTGAGAGCAGAGGCACTGAAATGGTAATTCATCAATGATCATCACCAAGTCCGCCGCGCGCCGGCTCCAGCGCGAGACCATCCCGCTCGACGCCAAAGCCTCGTTCGCATTGCTGGAATTCCGGCCGCGCTACTACAAGTTCGTCTGGCATTACCACCCGGAACTGGAACTGGCGCTGATCATCAAGGGGCGCGGCCTGCGCTTCGTCGGCGACTCGATCCAGGAATTCAAGGAAGGCGACCTCTGCCTGCTTGGGCCCAATCTCCCGCACACGTGGTTCTCGCCGGTCATTCCCAAATCGCACGAGCGATCGATGGTGATCCAGTTTCTGCCGCAGTGCCTCGGCGAAACGTTTCTCGCGCTGCCCGAGTCGCGGCCGATAGTAGAGATGCTCGGCCGGTCCACGCGCGGACTGCAGATCCGCGGAAAGACGCGGCAACAGGTGACGGAACTGCTGCTGCAGATGCGCCGCCAGCGCGTCGGCTCGCTGCAGCACCTCAACGGCTTCGTCACAATCCTGACGCTGCTGGCGGAGAGCCGTGAGCTTTCGCCGATCACCGTCGCCGACTACGCGCCCCTTTTAAGCGAACGCGCCAACCAGAAAGTGAACCAGGTGCTGAACCTGATCCACGCGCACATGGATGAGATTCCCTCGCAGCACGCGATGGCCAAACTACTGCGCTTTTCGCCGCAGGCCTTCAGCCGGTTTTTCAAGCGCTGCCTGGGAAAGACGTACGTCGAATACGTCAACGAGCTGCGCATCGGCCGCGTCTGCCGCGCACTGCTCGAGACCGATGCCAGCATTACGCAGATCGCATACGACGCGGGCTTCAACAACATTTCGAATTTCAACGAGCAGTTCCGCCAGATCAAGCAGATGACGCCACGCGAATACCGCCGGTTATCCTTGCGCGCGGATCGTGATGACGGGACCTACGCCTACGATCCGGGAGACGCCTACCCGATATTGTCGCCGAAATGAACAATCCAGGAGCACGCCCAACTCGCGAACTCGATGCCGCCTACTCCGCCGGCGCGAACCCGCGGCGCAGCGTGTTCTCTGTCACCGTGCGCGGTTCCACGAATTGCAGCAGGTAATCGCCGCCGCCGGCTTTCGAACCGATCCCCGACATCTTGAATCCGCCGAATGGCTGCCGGCAGACCTTCGCGCCGGTCGATCCGCGGTTGATGTACAGGTTGCCGACGCGGAATTTCTCGCGCGCCGCCGCGATGTCTGCCGGGCTGCGCGAATAGATTGCGCCGGTCAGCGCGTAGGGAACGTCGAGCGCCATCTCCAGCGCCGCGTCGAACGTCGCCGCTTTCAGCACGCTCAAGACTGGTCCGAAGATTTCTTCCTGAGCGATCCGCGCCGTGTGCGGGACGTCGATAAACACCGTCGGCGGCACGAACGCTCCGCCGACCGGCACGCGCGCCGCTTCCATCTGGTAGGCGAGCTTCGCTTCCTTCTTGCCGATCTCGATCAGCCCGAGGATCCGTTTCTGCGCTTCGGCGTCGATCACGGCCGGCACGCGGCAGCCGGGATCGTCGGCCGCCGCGACGTAGAGACTCGACGCCGCCTCGAGCAGCCGCCGGACAAACGGTTCGTATGCGCTGCCGACCACGATTGCGCGCGAGCAGGCGGAGCACTTCTGGCCGGCGTAGCCGAACGTGCTCTCGATCACGCCCTGGACAGCTTCGTCGAGATCCGCGTCCTCATCGACGATGATCGCATTCTTGCCGCCCATTTCGCAGATCACTTTTTTGACGCCCTGCTGCCCCTGCCGCGTTTTCGCCGCTTCGGCGTTGATCCACAGTCCGACATCCTTGCTCCCCGTGAACGCGATCAGGTTCACCTGCGGATGTGTGACCATGTGAGCACCAACCAGCTCGCCCGCTCCGGAAACAAACTGCGCCGCGCCAGCGGGAACGCCGGCCTGCTTAAGTATCCGCATCAGCAGCGCGCCGATCACGGGCGTCTGCTCGGCCGGTTTGATCAGAATCGTGTTTCCCGTCACCAGCGCCGCGGCCGCCATGCCGGTCAAAATCGCGAGCGGAAAATTCCACGGCGCGATGATCGCCGCGACGCCGCGCGGCTGGTAGCTGTACTCGTTGACTTCCGCCGGGACCTGCGAGTGCTTCTCGAGGGTCATCAGCTTTTCCGCATGGGTCGCGTAATACTCGCAGAAGTCGATCGCCTCCGCGACGTCGCCGTCCGCTTCGCGCCACGGCTTGGCCGCTTCGAGCACTTCCCAAGCGCAGAGTTCAAAGCGCTGCTGCCGCATCAGCGCGGCAGCTTTGCGCAGAATTCCCGCGCGGGTCTGCACCCCCAGATCGCGCCACGCCGGAAACGCCTTGCGCGCCGCCGCGATCGCGCGTTCCGTTTGTGCGACTGAAGCTTTCGCGACCCGGCCGACCACTTCCGCGTGGCGACAGGGGTTGAGAGACTGAATCTCGCCGTCCTCGCCCGCTTCATCTTTGCCGTCGATCACCAATGGCCACTGCTTGCCCAATTGCTTGCGCACGGCAGCGAGGCCCGCCTGAAAATCCGTGCGGTCTTTCTCCTTGATGAACGCCGTGTCCGGTTCGTTCACGAAGGTGGTCGTCGGCGGAGAGGCGCTGGGCGACGTGGGTCCGTGCGGTTTGGCCAGCAGCTTGTCCTCGCTCACATTTTCGACAAAACCCTGCCGCAGAAACGAATCGTTGGCCGTGTTCTCAAGCAGCCGGCGCACCAGGTACGCCATCCCCGGCAGCAATTCGCCATAGGGCATGTAGACGCGCACGCGGTAACCGGATTCCGCCAGCGCTTCCTTTAAGGGGTCGGCCATGCCGTAGAGCCCCTGAATTTCGAGCGCGTTTTTCGGCAGTTGCAGCGCTTCGCCGTACGCCAGTGCCGCGACCACGCTGCGGATATTGTGCGAACCGAACGCCGGTTCCAGATACGGGTACGCATCCAGCAACTGGCGCGCACAGAGCTCGAAATTCGCGTCGGTCTCCCATTTATGAGTAAAGACCGGCACCGGCCAGCCGTGCTGCCGCGCGTGGATCGTCTCAAAATCCCAGTACGCGCCCTTCACCAGCCGCACCGTCACCGGCGTGCCACGCTGTTTGGCCCATTCGGCCAGTTGCGCGAGATCCGCCGACGTCTCCTTCAAGTACGCCTGCAGGACGATGCCAAAATGCTTGTACGTCCGGTACTTTGCCGCGCCGGTTGTCGCTTTAAATATACTGAGCGTCAGATCCTTGAGCCGGAAATCTTCCATGTCGATGTTGACGAACGCGTTGACCGCCATCGCGCGGTCGAAGAGCGCCTCCAGCCGCTTGGCCGCGCCGCGCAGGCTTCCGGCCGGGTCGATCGGGTCCAGCTGCGAATTGAGCGACGAGAGCTTCACGGAAATGTTGATCCGCGGAATCGCGCCTTTCGCGTCGGAATCGATCAGCGGATTGGCCGGCCACGACGGCGCGACGCGACCGAGTTCATCCAGCAGATCCATGTACTTTTTGAAGCACACGTCCGCTTCACCTTCGCTGACGACAGCCTCTCCGAGCTGATCGAACGTGGCCGTCAGATTTTTCTTGCGGTAGGCCGCAACCGCCTTGATCGCGTCGGCCGGCGAACTTCCGGCGATGAAACCCCGGGCCATGTCTTCGACCGATTTGCGAATCGCCGCCGCGCCGATCCCGGCCGTCAGTGACGAGAGCCCCGCCAGCGACGCGCCCCAGCTCATGAAGCCCGGAAATGACTGGCCCGGCGAGTTGAAATATTCGTTGAGATGCCGCGCGACCTGCTTGCTGTCCTTGAGCATCGGCAAAACGTCGGTGAAGCGGAAGAGTTGAACTTTCAGCGCCTCGTCTTTCAACGAGTGTTCGATCAATTTCGAATTCCACCACGCGCCAGCGGCCTTCTGCTTGCGCGCTCTGACTTTGGCGAACACTTCCCGACCCAGTTGCTGCACACGCGGTTCAATGGCGCTCTCTTGAATCATGCTCGCCCTCCATGCCCCCCGGCAATCGTCGAATGTCGAGTGTCGAATGTCGAAAGTCAACAGTGGAAGCGCTCCCCGCTTGCGCATTTCAAAAGTAAGCACGCTGGCGCGCGAGGGGTGGGGGACAAAGTGGTGCCGTAACGGAAGTGACGCGGGGCGTAATCAGGCGCGCTTTTCATGCTCTATGACAGTGTCGCTTGCACACCGCCACATATTCACACGAAAAAAGTCGCGAAAAAACAACGCGAGCGTCAAGAGTGGTTATTCTCATAGGAGAATTGACGGAAGCGGGGAAGTGGATGTTCTAAAGAAAGTGCGCCCTGAAGGACTCGAACCTTCGACCCGGTGATTAAGAGTCACCGTCTACCTATCATGTATTCGATCTCACACAACGTTTACACAACAGAGTATACACAACAATTTATCACTTCTAGTAACTAGTTTCTTGTGTCCGAAATGCGTTGAATTTTTTCTTTAGGTGTCCGTCCCATGTTCAGACTGTTGCGGCCAAGCGAATTCGGAATAGCAGTAAAAGACCTGCCCGCCCCGAAATTTGCCGTTTTTCATAGGACGACTGGAAACGTGGAAACGGAGTATCTCGGAGCGGGTTGGCATCGACGGACAGGTTGTAAAAGAGCGAAAGGTACTTCAAGCTGAACGTTTCATTTGGATATCGAGCCTGAATAGATGCGGATCATTTTGGTAGCGACGACGAGCTACACTAATGACTGGCTGCGGAT
>JBBRPR010000081.1:0-34985 GCA_038227875.1 Planctomycetota bacterium | reverse complement strand
GCGCCGTATCCGCCTCCCTCAGCTTGGCGATGATCTGCTCTGGACTGTGCCTCTTGCGTTTCATGAGAATCCCTTCCGGCCTCTTCAGGCCTAAGAACTCTCATAACACCTGGTTCAGTTTTTGGGGAGCAGGTCACGTGACCGTATATGAAATTCAAAATAGTGATTTATATGATTATAATGATGCGGTTCAGTTGATAATTGATGAAGCGAGGGATGCAATAGCCAAATCCCTTGGAGTCGTGAAAGTACCCGTTCTGTATTCAGGACAAATTGACGGACAGAAGCACAAGCCCTTTCTAGCTGAGGCGTTAACTCCGAATTTGGCTAATCTTCAAGTATCGGATGGAAGGGTTCTGTTTCCAAAGCAGTATTTGTCAAAGTTATTTGGCAACGACATTTTTGAAAGTAATGTAGCTTCTCAATCAAAGTTTCCTAATGCTTCCTGGGTTTCGGATTGGGACGACTATCACATTTTGGGTGGGGACATCCATTGTGGAATGGTTGCAAAGCGTGAGCGATTTGACTTCAAGTGGTGGGAGGCTAGAAAATGAAGTGGTCAATTCGCGCGATGACTGTCACTGTCTGGACTTTGATATTTACTTGCCATTGTGAAGAGGTGGATCAGATGCAAGAGAGTGCGCGCGATGTATGCATTCACATTGCTGCCCATCTTGAGGCGGAGGTAAACAGTATTGATGAAAATCAGAAGTTTAACTTAAGAGTAAAAGCGTTGGAAAAATTCTCCAACACTGAGCTTTTGGCGGTTGCAGCCGACAAGGACTGTCCCTATTTAGCTCGTCGCTTGGCGAATGGTGCCGTTGTCAATCGAACAATTCCGACATCAACTCAAAGGCAAAGCCCTCCAATTCACACGAAAGAGAGTGTTTTGAAGCAATATGGTAACGTGTCGTTTCTTCCAGCTGTTGAATATGGTCTAATCTTGTCGGCAACTGATTATGCGTACTCGTTTGAACTTTTAGACACCATTAAATCGGAGGAGTCAATTCAATTTTTGGAATTATTCTATATTTGGAAGCCCAAGCGCTTGAGAACTATTCGAGAAAAGTCCGCAGTGCGACGATTAATTGTTCGGAGTATTAATGGATTCCATACCGTGCAGGCTTTGAAATCATTGTGTCGCCTATGGCTAGATGGTGCACAATCGATCGAGGACAGATGTGAACTTTTGGTGACAGTCGCAAAGGACGACGTTTGGACGCCTGTCATAGCAAATTTGTCGACTGACTCGCGCGCCGAATTGAAAATATTTCTAGATGCTTTGGATACGGATGCCAAAGAGCACAAGTAAAATTGACGACGCTTGAATTGCGAGTAACAATGTGGAGGAGGGTTGTATGAAGATTCTGTTGAATTGTGGCTATGCCGTTGCCGCGGCAATAATATTGATTTCGAGAATAGTAGTCGCAGGCGATGCCCCAGTTTCGGCGCCAAAGCCGGTCCCCGTTAACGCTGTCGTACTTCCCGAGTCAGACTCACGCTTAATTAGTATTAGTGGTTGAGTAAATCCGCCTACCCTGCTGCGGCCTGTGTGCGTCCGATGCTGTGTCGAAGTTCAATTGTTTGCGAAGGGAATAATTTATGCGGGGCGCGAGCGCGATCACCCCTAGGCGTGCGATGAAACACGGGAGAACAAATGTACAGTGATCCTCTATTTCAGGCTGGCTCAAATTTCAGGGGGCAGGTCACAAATCCTCTAACTCTTACTGGACCAAATATCGGGGGTATCTCACGCAGGGTGGCGAACGACTATCGGCCACCCTGCAAACCGTAGTGCCTGGCTTAGCGATGGCTTGTCTGAGGAAGCGATTTACTCTGCCCTTTAAACACAAATCCGCTTAGTTTTACTCGTAGGGGCCACACCGAATGCGGGAAACATCTGTTGGAAAAGTTTACGGGGCAAGAGCCCAGAAAAAGCTCGCGCGACTGCACCGAAAAATTGGAAGCAAAAGAAAGCTTCGGGAGGCCATGGGTGGAAGTTTGTTGATGCTAATAATCAAGAACGCCTTCGGTATATGTACCCCGATAAAGATGCTAAATTTTACCATGAACAGCAAGGATACTTCAGATGGCAAAATGAAAATGGCGAATTTTTAGACGCTGATGGTAATGTAGTCCCTGATAGCGACCCAATGTTTCATCAAAAGACACACATAATACCACAAAGTAGATAGGAGGCCGACTAAAATGAACATTGTTAATATCATGGACTATTTTAAGAGGATATCTCTCCGCGAGAGCCGCGTTCTAACGTTGGAGTTCAATAATGGCGATAAGTACATTATTCTCGTCATCGACTATGCTGCCGAGGTCGTCTCTGATTGGTTTAAAGTTAGTCAGAATCAATTAATTTCCAATGAGACTGCTCCTCCAAAGGACTTTCGCAAATTGCGTTTTAGCAACGTCGAGAATGTAGTCGTAAATGGACAAGTCATAACCACGAATTGGAATGCCTTCGCCGACTCTGCATTGAAGGGGCGAAACGATGTTATCATTTGGGCGGAACTTCGTGACGCTAATCCAGAATACGAACTAAAGCTTGAACTCCAGAGCCTTGGTGCAGTTAGCTTTACATTTGGCCTATTAGATGTTGTTGGTCGATTAGCTAAAGGAGAAAAAATATCAGAGCATTCCTGGGAATATCGCGACACAGAAACCGGAGCATTAATTGATTTATCGCAGCCTTTTCAATAAATTAATTAGTCCTATTGCCGGTGCGCCTGTGTGCGTCCGATGCTGTGTCGAAGTTCAATTGTGTTTGCGGAGGGAATAATTTATGCGGGGTTCAGGACCCCTGACCTCCTCCCCAAATCCGTTCTTAGCGCCCTTTGCAACTTTGCAACTTTGCGCGTAAGACGCGCCCGCGTGAATTCTGAAACCACCCCACGCTTTTTCAATTCTCAGAATTACGCATCGACTTCACCTTTCAAAAACTGACACCGTCTTCTTCAGTTCAGCGAAAATCGCCAGCTTCATCCGTCGCCAAAGTTCAACAATCCCAATGGTTTAAATTCGTGACCACAACGGCCCACTTTTTGCAAAGCGCTTTCGATTCTTTCACACGTCGCAACTTTAGGCGCATTGCCCTTGGGCAACCGCTGACTTTTGAGGGGAGCTTTTGGAATGAAAATCGGGTTGGCTGCAGTGGTGTTGTGCGTGCTTTCCATTTCGGCGTTCGCGGCGGAGAACGCGGCTGAAAAACCGCAGCCAGCTCCGGCCACGGAGGCCGCCAAAGAAGCGTGCGATTGCAAACCGGAGAAAGGCGCGCCACTGCCGCTGCATAACGTCGAAGGGTGCAGCGGAATCTTCATCACCTCCACCGCGTATATGTGTAATCCGCCCTCCAAGGACAAATGGTTTGGTTTGCCGACCGTCGAAGGCCACTACGCCAATCTCAGCGATGGAAAATTCCTGACCTCCACCACGCTCACCGAAAACATCCTCGGCCGGATCGAGACGGGGTTCGCGTGGGAACATTTCGATCTCGGGCATCTGCCGCGCAAGCTGACGGCGGCCACCGGCCTGAAAGTGGATCGCGACGCCGTCGACATGTTGAACGCGAATCTGCGCGGCATGCTGGTCAAGGAAGGCGAATACGCGTCGTGGGTGCCGGCCGTGACCGCGGGCGTGCATTTCAAATACAACCTCGGCTACAACGAACTCAATAACGATCTCGGTCACACGCTCTCGGCCCTCGGCGTGACGCGCAAAGACGATCTGGAATACACGCTGGTGACGACCAAGCTCTTCAAGCAGTTGCCGCGCCCCTTCCTGGTGAGCGCCGGGGTCCGCGCCAGCCGCGACGCCCAGACCGGTCTGCTGGGCTTCACGCGCGATTACCACGCGACGGCGGAAGCGAATTTCGGGCTGTTCATACGCGACAACCTGCTCCTGGCCGGAGAATACCGCCAGAAGCTGTGCAACTACAAAACCGTCGGCGCGCTGGTCGGCCACGAGCACGACTGGTTCACGGTGGATGTCGCATACCTGATCAACACGCGCGGCGTCTTCACAGTCGGCTATGGCTATTTCGGCCAGGTGCTCGACACCAACGCCAAGGCCGTGTGGGGCGCGAAGTTTAAGTGGGAGTTTTGAAGTAGGCGGGCAACCCAACGTACGGACATTGTGAAAAGGACAGGAACGCGCCTGCCGCGGCGACAGCTGCGTCAGGCGCGTTGCCGTCAGGCGGTGCCCCTCAACTCAAAACCACCCCACACCGTGCGCCTCATGCACATCCTGTATTATAAAATCTTTTTTACTAAATTAAAATAAAACACTTGACTTTTGGGTTTCTCGACCGCTTATATACTATAGAGAAAACCCATTATCCCAATCTGGTCCCGGTCCCCGTAGTCCAAGTTACCAGCCCGTTGATTTCAGAACTGCCCCACAATTGCGTCCCAGAAGCCTGCAACCGCTTCCCCAGCTCTAACCCGATCGAAAGGCCATTCCGATGCCCGACTCATCCACAGCCCCTCAGAACGCAACTAACAAGGTCGCTGCCGCGACCCATCGAGAGATCACCCTCATTCAACACCCATCACTCAAAACTCAAAACTCAAAACTCAAAACTGTCCCGCACCTCCGCCTCACACCGTGCGCCTCATGCATATTCTGTATTATAAAATCTTTTTTCATAAATACAAAGAAAACACTTGACTTTTGGGTTCGAGAACTGCTTAATAGTGTATAGAAAATATGCGACGCTCCCGTTTCATACCGAACACGCGCGCGAAGCGCCACCGCCGTTACCGACCACTTTTAGCCGGACTGGATTCTGACCTCGCCAGAGCGCCCCGCACGCCCCCTGTGCACTGAAAAGGAGACCCCAATCGATGTAACATTTGGTAACATTCCGTAACATTGCACGTGGAGAACGAATCCCGATTCCCCAATCCCCTTTCCCGCGCTATACTCCCCAACCAACCATGCCGACCCAATCCGCAATCCGAAATCCGCAATCCGAAATGCCGTTCGAGGCCCACGGCCCATGATCTCCTCTCTCGAACTCGCCCGCATCTGCGGCGTCTCCCAAGGCACTGTCGACCGCGCGCTCCACGGACGCGGCGAGATCAGCGCCGCCACCAAGGAGCGCATCCTCAAAGCCGCTCAGAAATACGGCTACCGCCCCAACCCGCTCGTCCGCGAACTGCTCAGCGGCAAAAGCACCACCGTCGGCGCCCTGGTCCCCAGCATCAACAGCATCTTCTTTCTCGACCTGCTCAGCGCGATCAAGACCGAACTCCGCCAGGGCGGCGCCACCGCTGCCGAGAACAGCTATCGGCTCCTGATCTCTCCCGTCGCCAACGCCCAGGAGTTTCTCGAAGCGCTCGAAGACTTCGCCGCGCGCCGCTGCACCGCGGTGCTGGCTGTCCCGCCCGAGGAGAGCCTGAAAATCCCCGCCACGCTCACCCGCGAAATGAAATTGATCTCGCTGGTCAGCCCCTGCAAAGGCAGCAACGTCTGGTTCCTGACGCCCGACGAAACCCAGACCGGCGCCGACGCCGTGGAGTACCTCTACGGCCGCGGCCACCGCTCCATCCTTCATCTTACGTACGCGCGCCGGGCTCACGGTGTGATCGCCCGCGAGAAGGGTTACAAGCTCGCCATGCAGCAGCGCGGACTCAAGCCCATCGTCCTCGCCCGCCCCGACGACGCGCTGCTGCTCGCCGCGCTCCGCACCCACCACGCCACCGCGCTCTTCTGCCACAACGATTGGCTGGCCGTCTCCACGCTCCGCGCGCTGGAGAAAAACGGCATCGCCGTTCCGCGCGAAGTTTCCGTGCTGGGCGTCGACGCCAGCCCCACCTTCCGCGCCCTCCACGCCGACATCACGACGCTGGAGTACCCCTTCAAGTCCCTGGCAATGCAAGCCGCCGAAATCATCCGCACCGGCAAAGCCCTCACCCCCTGCGCGCGGTTTCAGGTCATCGAGGGTGCCACGGTGTGCGACGCGCGCGCGCCTTAGCGCGCTGGAAAACGGAACTGATCCTGATAACTATACTTTCTCCAACACGCAACCCATCGCCATAGGAGCCACTCATGTCCTTGATTCCTGAACTCGATCCCCCGGCGCGCATTCTCCTCGGACCCGGGCCCAGCAATGTGCCGGCGCGCGTCTACCGCGCCATGATTATGCCCATCGTCGGGCACATGGACCCGACCTACTTCAAGGTCATGGACGAAGTTCAGGAACTGCTGCGCGAAACCTTCGTCACCACCAATCCGCTCACACTGGCCATCTCCGGCACCGGCATGGCCGGCATGGAAACGGCGCTGGTCAACCTCGTCGAACCGGGCGATGAAGTCATCGTCTGCAACGGCGGCGTCTTCGCCGGCCGCATGCCCGAAATCGCGAAGCGCTACGGCGCCAACGTGCGCGAAGTCAAGACGCCCTGGGGCCACGCCACGCCCCCCGCGGAAATCGCCAAGGCACTGAAAGAAAAGCCCGCCAAAGTCGTCGCGCTGGTCCACGGCGAAACCTCCACCGGCGTGATGCAGACGGAAATTCCCGCGATCGCCAAGATCTGCCACGACGCCGGCGCCGTGCTCCTCGTCGACACCGTCGCCTCGTTGAGCGGGACGCAGTTCTTCACCGACGACTGGGGCGTCGACGTGGTCTACTCCGGTTCGCAGAAGTGCCTCGGTGTGCCGCCAGGCGTCGCGCCGATCACGCTGGGCAAGCGCGCCGAAGAGATCCTCGCCAAGCGCAAGACCAAGGTCACCTCCTGGTACTTCGACCTGAACTTGATCCGCGACTACTGGAACGAAAAGCGCGTCTACCACCACACCGGCCCGATCAACATGACCTACGCGCTGCGTGAAGGCCTGAAGCTGATCCGCGAAGAAACGCTCGCCGGCCGCGTCGCCCGCCACGCGCGCATGGCCAAAGCGCTCTACGCCGGCGTCGAAGCGATGGGCTTGAAGCTCTTCGTCGAAACCGCGTCCGAACGCTGCCCGACCGTCACCACCGTCCGCATCCCCGACGGCGCCGACGACATCGCGACCCGCAAGGCGCTGCTGGAACAGCACAACATCGAAATCGGCGGCGGTCTGGGCGAACTGAAAGGCAAGGTCTGGCGCGTGGGCCTGATGAGCGAAGGTGCGCGAGCCAACCCCGTGCTCCTGCTCCTCGGCGCACTCGGCTCGATCTTGAAGAAGCAGGGCTGCAAAGTCTCCGCCGGAGCCGGCGTCGAAGCCGCGGGAGACGTACTGCAAAGCTAGAAAGGAGAATCTTGGCTCTTCGGGGCGGAAGACACATCATTAATGGGCAATTCGGCTTTATTCCGTGCCCGTGCCCCACTCTGACCCCTGGCCCCTGAACCCCTGACCCCAATTGGTTCGCTCGCGGCTGCTTGCGAGCGAACTGACCCCTCTGCCAAAGGCAGCAGCTTAGGCAGTTGTGAAATGCAATGGAGCGCATAAGCTGGTTTCTAGCATGGGCAAAGGCTCACGCCGCGGAACGGGAGTTCCGTGATTCGACTCGAGGACAAAGAGCATGGCGAAGCTTCTGGTTGTGGATGACGACAAGAACCTGAGACTGTTATACGAACAGGAGTTGCAGGAAGAAGGTCACGAAGTGAGCCTGGCCAGCAGCGGGCCCGAGGCACTCGATTACCTCAAGAACAAACGCCCCGATTTGATCATCCTCGATATCTCCATGCCCGGCATGGACGGCATCGAAGCGCTCGGAAAAATTCTCGCCAAAGACAAGACCATGCCCGTGATCCTCAACACCGCCTACTCGACCTACAAAGATAATTTCATGACCTGGTCGGCCGACGCCTACGTCGTGAAGTCCGGCGACCTGACTGAACTCAAGGCCAAGATCAAGGATGTGTTGAAGACGCGCGGCATTCCTTCGTAACACCGCGCCAGCCGAGAGAGCGAGAGTGCCGATAGTTTTGAGTTTTTAGTTTTGAGTTACAGCGCGGCAAACGCCGTACTAATTTAAAACTCAAAACTAAAAACTCAACACTGTCTTAAACCAATTTCCTCGATGAGACCTCTCACCCCATGGGCAATCCGCTACTCAAAGGAACACTCACTCTTGTTTTAGCCGGCGGCCAGGGAGAACGGCTTTACCCGCTCACCAAGGACCGCGCCAAACCGGCGGTGCCCTTCGGCGGCTTCTACCGCATCATCGACTTCACGCTCTCCAACTGCCTCAATTCCGAATGCCCGCGCATCTACGTCCTGACCCAGTACAAATCCTTCTCGCTCGACCGCCACATCATGCTCGGGTGGAGCTCCCTCTTTAACAATCCGGAGATCGGCCAGTACATCCACATTCTGCCGCCTCAGCAGCGCACGGGGCAGAGCTGGTACATGGGCACGGCCGACGCCATCTACCAGAACATCTACACGCTGGAACGCGAAAAGCCCGAGCGCGTGCTGATGCTTGCCGGCGACCACATCTACAAGATGAATTACGCCGAGATGGTCCGCTACCACGTTGAGAAGAAAGCCGACCTGACCATCGCCTGCGTCAACATTCCCAAGGCCACGGCCAACCAGTTCGGCATCGCGGTCGTCGACAGCGACAACCGCATCCAGGGCTTCCAGGAAAAGCCGCGCGAAAATCCGGCCACGATTCCCGGCGAACCCGAGACCTGCTTCGGCAGCATGGGGATCTACGTTTTTTCCACCGACGCGCTGGTCCGCCGCGTCTCCGCCGACGCGCGCAAAGATACGTCGCACGACTTCGGCAAGAACATCATTCCTGAAATGGTCGCCGACGGCGCGCGCGTCTTCGCTTATCCGTTCAAGGACGAGAACAAAAAGGATGTCGCCTACTGGCGCGACGTGGGCACCATCGACAGTTACTTCGAAGCCAATCTCGATCTGACGGAAGTCAACCCGCTCTTCAATCTCTACGACGAATCCTGGCCGATCCGCACGTACCGCGAACAGTTTCCGCCGGCGAAGTTCGTCTTCTCCGAAATCTCCGCCAACGGCAACGCGCGCCGCGGCCAGGCGCTCGACAGCCTGATCTCGACGGGCGTGATCGTCTCCGGCGGCACCGTCGAACATTCCGTGCTCGCGCCGCAGGTGCGCATCAACAGCTACAGCCACGTTCAGGATTCGATCTTGATGGAAGGCGTGAGCATCGGCCGGCGCGCGCACATCAAGAAAGCGATCATCGACAAGGGCGTGCGAATCCCCGAAGGCACGACCATTGGCTACGACCTGGAAGCCGACCGCGCGCGCTTCACCGTTACGGCCAACGGCGTGGTGGTGGTACCGAAAGAAATGACGCTGGAATAAGGTATCTGTACCGACCGTTGTTTTTTGCTGGCAACGGATGCCGACGCAGAATGCAAAACGGTGGTTGGACGAGTTAACCGCTCTTTCCACAGTAATCACAGTCCGATTCTTGACGATAGTAAATAGTATGCCAGAGTCGACGTGGCAGAATCCGGTGTCGGAATAAGGCACACAAGAAGTGGGGTACCAGCACATGACCTTGAAACCCAAAGCCCGCAAGATCGTTGCTCCGCCCACCAGCGACGCCAACGCGGCGCAGGGCGATCAGCCGCCAAAAGGCGAGGCGCTGCAGCCGGAAGCCGCGGAACCTGACGCCGACGATTCCAAAAAGTCCGGCCGCCGTAAACTCCGCGCGGCTCCGCCGTCAAGGCCTGCCGCACCGGAAAGCACGCGCGGCGTGCTGGTGACGCTCGATGAGCGTCTGAAAGTGCTCGAGAAACTGCCCTCGCTGGCCACGCCGCCGGAACTCGACAGCGAAATGGTCACCGCGCCCGAACGCGCGCCGCGCCCGTCCGTTCCCGCGCCGCTGCCGGAAGAACCCACGCCCAGCGAATTGATCGACCGCGGTTCGCCGATTCCCGAAAACTACGGCATGGACCGTCTCGCTGCGTTTCCGCGCGATCCGCAGTGGCTCTTCGTCTACTGGGAACTTCAGGGCGGCGCGATCGACCGCCTGCGGTTCCACCATTCCGCCGAGATCATCGACAACGCGCGCTGGGTGCTGCGCGTGCGCGCCGGCGGCGATGCCCGCGCCACGTTCGTTGACATCGATCTGCGCATCGGCCAGTGGTACCTGCACGTTACGCCCGCGACGACGTTCGTGATCGACATGGGCCTGATCAACCAGCAGGGCCACTTCGTCGAAGTGCTGAAGGGCAAGGAAGTCTCGACGCCCAGCGCCGGCGTCTCCAGCATCTGCGATGAACGCTGGGTGATCCTGCGCGACGAACTGGAAAAGCTGCTGAAAGCCAGCGGCGTCAGCCCCGAATTGCTTTCGCCCCAGCCCGGCTCCGAACGTCCCGCGTTGCCGCGCTCCGAACTGCCGCGCGCAATCGGCATCTTCTCCAGCTATCTCCTTCAACAGCAGGGGACCGAGAAGAAATAGGCAGCGGCAGTTGGCAGTCTCGCCGCTGCATAAGCAAGGAAACTGTGATTGAACGGGACTGCCTGCTGCTACTGCCCACTGCCTTCTACGTACGTAAGCCAGAAAACTTAACAACGGAAACGAGCTGACCATGCATAACGGCAATTCTCCCGACGGCTACCTCGCGATGGTACTTCACGCGCACCTTCCGTACGTGCGCCATCCTGAGCATCCGGAGTTTCTGGAAGAAGATTGGCTCTACGAAGCCATGTCGGAAACCTACATCCCTCTGTTGATGATGCTCGACGGCTTCGAACGCGACAGCGTCAACGCCTGCTTCACCATGAGTCTCACGCCGCCGCTGTGCGAGATGATGGCCGACCCGATGCTCCAGGACCGCTATCTGGCCAAGCTGATCAAGCTGCAGGAACTGACGGAACTCGAACTAAAGCGCACGCACGGCGGACCGTTCCATGCCGCTGCGCAGATGTACAAAAAGCACTTCGCCGACTGCCGTGAAACGTTTGAACAGAAGTGGGGCAAGAATCTCGTCAACGGATTCCGCCATTACCAGGAGAAGGGCTTCGTCGAGGTCATGACCTGCGGCGCGACCCATGGCTTCCTGCCGCTGATGGTCACCGAATCGTCCGTGCGCGCGCAGATCCAGGTTGCGGCGAAGAATTACCGCAAGCACTTCGGGCGCGGCCCGCGCGGCATCTGGCTGCCGGAGTGCGCGTACGCGCCGGGCGTCGACAAGTACCTGCGCGAAGCGGGCATCGACTTTTTCTTCATCGATACACACGGCGTCTCTTTCGGCACGCCACGCCCGCGCTACGGCCCGTTCCGGCCGGTCTTCTGCCCCAGCGGCGTCGCCGCCTTCGCGCGCGACGCGGAGAGCAGCCGGCAGGTCTGGTCGAGCGAAGAGGGTTATCCCGGCGACGTCGACTACCGCGAGTTCTACCGCGATCTGGGTTACGACGGCGAATACCCGATGATCAAGCCGTTCCTCCACAGCGACGGCGTGCGCCGCAACGTCGGCATGAAGTATCACCGCATCACCGGCAAGGTATCGCTCAGCGACAAGCAACCGTACAACCCGCACAACGCGACTGAAAAAGCCGCCAGCCACGCCGGCAACTTCATGTTCAACCGCCAGCACCAGGCCAAGTGGCTCAAGAGCGTGCTGGGCGTCGAGCCCTGCATCGTTGCGCCATACGATGCGGAACTGTTCGGACACTGGTGGTTCGAAGGCCCGCAGTTCCTCAATTTCCTGATGCGCAAGATCGCCTTCGATCAGAACGAAATCCAGCTCACCACGCCGCCCCGCTTCCTGGACAAGTTCCGCCGCCACCAGATGATCGAACCCAGCGCCAGTTCGTGGGGCGACAAGGGCTATTACGAAGTCTGGCTCAATGGCGCCAACGATTGGATCTACCGCCACCTGCACGCCGCGGAAATCCGCATGCAGGATCTTGCCCGCCGCTTCCCGCATCCGCATCACCTGCAGGAACGCGCGATGAAACAGGCCGCGCGCGAACTGCTTCTGGCGCAGTCGAGCGACTGGGCGTTCATCATGACTACGGGCACGATGGTCGCCTACGCGCAGAAGCGCACGCGCGATCATCTTCACCGCTTCAACGGTCTCTACCTGCAGCTGGTCGAAAACCGCCTCGAAGAACCGTGGATCGGCGACCTGGAATGGCGCGACAACATCTTCTCGGAGATCGATCCGAACGTGTACGCGTGACCTTTGTAGTCCGGGCGGCTCGCCCGGAGAACCTCAACTGAACGCAAAAAGGAATTATCGCGATAGTAACGCGGTGAAATGCTTGGTGATCGACATAGCCTTCCGCCCGTGGTGATGTGACTCCGGGCGAGCCGCCCGGACTGTAAAAAGCAAATGCCCGAACTCCTTCCCGGCCTCTCCGCCCTGCGCCTGCCGCCGATGTATCGCGTGCGGCAGCGCTTCGATGGCCCTGCCGTTCCTGACGTCGGCGCTGCCATCCGCGCCAGCGTCGCCTCACAAGAGATCAAACCCGGCTCGACTATCGCCGTGGCGGTCGGAAGCCGCGGCATCGCCAACATTGCGGTCGCCGTTCAAGCCCTTGTCGCAGCGCTGAAGGCGAAGGGCGCGAACGTCTTCATCATCCCCGCGATGGGTTCGCACGGTGGCGGGACCGCCGGCGGTCAGCGCGATGTTCTCGCGCGGCTGGGGGTCACCGAAGACTTCATCGGCGCGCCGATCCGCTCGTGCCTGGACGTGGTGAAGATCGGCGACGCGATGGGCGTCGAAATCTTCATGGACCAGACCGCGCACCGCGATGCGGACCTGATCGTCCCCATCGCGCGCGTGAAACCGCACACCGGTTTCCGCGGACGGTACGAAAGCGGGCTCTGCAAAATGCTGGCGATCGGACTGGCCAAGCACATCGGCTGCAGCCGCATCCACCGCGGCGGGTACGATCCATTTCCTGCGCTCATTCCGGCTGCCGCGCAAGTCGCGCTGAACACCGGCAAGATCGGCTTCGCCGTGGCCCTGATCGAGAACGCCAGCGAGCAGACCGCGCACGTCGAAGCCGTTCCCGCCGGCCGCATCATGGCGCGCGAACCGGAGCTGCTCGACCTGGCCAAGTCGCTGATGCCGCGCCTGCTGCTGCCCGAGATCGATGTGCTGGTCGTCGAGGAGATCGGCAAGGACATCAGTGGCGTCGGTATGGATTCCAACGTCACTGGCCGCGGCGTCACCGGCCCGGTGCCCGGCTTCACCGGCCCGAAGATCGGGCGCATCGTCGTGCTGGGCCTGACCGAAAAAACGCACGGTAACGCTGTCGGCGTCGGCCAGGCCGATCTGATCACCGAGCGTCTGTTCCAAGCCATCGACCGCACCGTCACCTACACCAACGCGCTGACCAGCGGCAGCCTCAGCAACGGCCGTATCCCCATGGCGCTTCCCACCGACGATCAAGCGATCCTCGCCGCCGCTTCCTGCGTTCCCGGAGTCACGGCCGCTAACGCGCGCATCGTCCGCATCAAAAACACGCTGCATCTCGGAGAGATCGCGGTGTCGGAAAACTTGGTTGAGACGGCGCGCGGTATTCTTGCTTGTGAAGTTGGCGAAGTCATAGTGCCACGGAGTGGCGACATAGAGTAGCCCATGGCGTGAGCCATGGGTTAGAGCAATCACGAAAGCAACCGAGCCCGGAGGGGCGACATAACGATGCCGCCAATCCGTGGCTCTCTTGAAAACTACTTCTGCACGTAATACTCCCCGAACCGGTTGGCCAAGAACTGGTCGAGCGACACCTGCTCCTGCCGCACGAAGCCGCGGTCGGGCAACTTGCCCGTCGCGTGCAAATCGACCACCGCGCACATGCCTGCCGCAGTCGTCACCTGGATGGCGCTCCAATGTTCACCAAACATCTGCCGATGATAAATTTTGCGCGCGTCGGTCACCTGCGTCAGGTAGCCGTTGCGGTAACCGGTGACGGTGCAGAAAATCAGCACCACGTCCTGGAGCGTGATCGGCACCGCGTTCTCCAGAATGTCCTTCAAGATCGCGCGGCGCTCCGAGAGTCGCAGGCCGTTCACCAGGAACGCCATCAGCTCGCGGTGGCCTTCGTAACGTACGGTCTTGTAGTCCAGCGTGCGTACTTTTCCGGAGAGCGTTTCGCAGAGCGTCCCCAGGCCGCCGGAGGTGTTGAACGCTTCGTAGTCCATGCCGTCGAGGGAGAAATGCTCGAGGCCTTCCAGCGCGAGGATGTCGATTTTCTTTCCTTCGTGAATCGCTTCGCAGAGATTGCAGTACTCGTTGATCAGACCGTCCGTCGACCAGGTCAGGTTGTACTTCATGGCGTTGGACGGAAATTGCGGCAGCGCGCCGACGCGCATGCGGACTTCGTCGAGCTTGTCGAAGCCCCGCGTGAGGTCGAAGGCGGCGATGCAGATGAAGCCCGGCGCCAGTCCGCACTGCGGCATGAAAATCTGGCCGGGGCGCGCGCTGAGCGCGAAATTCTGAATCGCGCGCGTGGTCGCGACGTCCTCGGTCAGATCGAAGTAGCTCACGCCGGTGGCGAGAGCCGCTTCGCCGATCCGCACGTTGGCGTCGAAGGTGCATGCGGAGATCACCGTCTGCTGGCCGGTCATCGCCTGGCGCAGCGCGGCGGGGTCTCCGATGTCGAGCTTCAACGTTTTGATTTTTACGGCAGCGGCGAGGCGGTCGAGCGCGCGCTGATCGATGTCGCCGACGAGCACATCGTAGTCGCCGCTATTGACCAGCAGCTTGGCGATCGCGCTGCCTATTTTTCCAGCGCCCAACAGGAGTATGCGATGCACGTCTCTGGTTTCTCCTTCGAGAAAGGGAGACGCACAGGGTATGAGTTTCCGAACTGGCGTTCAAGCGTTTTCAGGAGCGAGGGTTCAGTCGTCGATGGACTGTTCGCCCACCACGCTTTTTTTCGTCGGTGTCTGCCGGGGCTGCTCGGCCGGGATTTTGGACATCTTCGACTTCACGCTTCGAAAGAGGTCTTCGACCGCCGGGTCGTTGGCATACAGTTTACGCGCGGCCTCAACCGCTTTCAGGCAACTCTCGTTATCTCCGCTTTGCAGCGCGGTTCTTCCCGTCTCAATCAGCTTTGCGAATTCCTCACGCCTGCGCTTTTCGTCCTGGATCAACTTCGCGTGCACGTCCGCATCCAATTGCTCCTTCTTTTTGGATTCGACAATCGCTACAAGCAACTGCTCCGTTTCGGCATCGGGCTTCAATTTTTGCGCCTTCATCGTCAGCGCGAGCGCTTCATCGTAAAGTTTCCCCTTCAATGCGTCTCTCGCGGTCGTCAACAGTTTGACGCGTTCGGCCTCGTTGGCTTTCTCCGCCTCCACCGCGTGAGTTCGGGTGTCGATCTCGTCGAGCGCCTGACGTGCCACCTCCACCACGGCTTTATCGCGGTCTTTCAGCACCGACTGCAGCAGGTCGCGCACCGCAGCGGTCAGGTCGGGCGATTGACCCAGCGTCGCCAGAATCTGCACCCCCGCCTTGCGCGTCGCATAATCGTCGCTCTTCAGGAACTCCGCCACCCGCGGCAGGTCGTCCTTCTCGAACTGGATGTTCTGGATAATCGTCATCGCGGATTCATTGCAAGCCACGTCCGGCGAACGCATCAGCTTGATCACCTGCGGCAGCGCGTCGCGTCCCAGCACGCTCAAGGCATGTATGCATTTCGCGGCCAGCTTGCTGAGCTGCCCGTCCTTGCCGTTGGCGAGCTCCTTCTCGAGCTGCGCCTCCCAATTCGCGGCGGTCGTGCCTTCAAAGACCGACTCTTCGGCATTCGGAATCTCCGCCGATTTGGTCTTGTCGTCGCCGACTTTTTCAAGCGGCGTCTTCGCGGATTCGGCTACGGTTTTTTTGATGGGGACGGGTGTCGGCGCCTGGCCGGTGAAGTAAATCATGCCC
Organism: Planctomycetota bacterium; assembly: GCA_038227875.1. Lineage (GTDB taxonomy): Bacteria > Planctomycetota > SZUA-567 > H5-PLA8 > H5-PLA8 > JBBRPR01. The sequence goes on along the minus strand of JBBRPR010000081.1, from coordinate 19,164 downwards.
AGTGCGGCGACGAGCATCACGCTCGCCGCGGCCGCGTAGAAGACCAGTGGCAGGTGCGACTGCCGCGAAAGCTTGGAAATAGTCGTGGCGCCTGGCGTGGTCATAGCGTTTTGCTCCTGAGAAATCGATGGGGCGAGTTCGGCAGCGAAGAGCTGGTTTTCGTCGCGCATGGCAGCCAGCGCCGCGCGGCACCGCGCACAGCTTTGCAGATGCGCGACCGCGTTGAAATCGGTGTTGTCGCCTGCCGCGAGCGCTTCGAGCGCAATGCCGGTCAGATGCGGTTCACTCATGGGCGTAGATCCTTTAGCGAATGGCGCAACTGGCAGCGCGCGCCAAACAACCGAGCCCGCAGACTTTCCTGCGAAATGCGGAGTTCGCGCGCCACGTCCTCGTGCGAAAGACCTTCCTGGTGGACGAGCAAAAATGCGGTGCGCTGCGCATCGGGAAGCGCGTCGACGGCCGCGCGCAGCCGGTCTTTCGTGTGCGCTGCGTCAAGCCGTTCGGCATCCGGCTCCGGCATCGGTGCGGCAAGATCGGCGGCGTTGCCCAAGGCCGGTTTGCGCCGCGCGAGCATATCCAGCGCCACGCGCCGCACCGTGGTTCCCGCAAACGCGGCCAGCGATCCGCGGGCAGAGTCGACGCGCGTGTTGCTCCGCAGGATGCGCAAAAACGCTTCCTGCACGGCGTCTTCCACATCTTCCGGGCGGCGCAAAATCACGCCGGCCGAACGGAGCATGAAGGGGCGCACGGCTTCCAACTCCGCTGCGGAAATCGCGACCGAATCGCGATCTCGAGAGAAGTCGCGGAAGTCTTCGGAGTCTGTATGGGACGCGTCGCGCACGCCCATGACTATAGCACTGGAATCCAACCGTGAACGCCCCCAACTTTCCATTTCACCCTATTCAGTATTCAGCAGGGGATACGGGCGAGGGCAGAGCTCGTGACGCTGATTCTTGAAGAAAAGCAGGCGTGGTTAAAAGTCAACATATGGCCAATTGGCCATAAGTAAGAAGTACAACATCACTCTTGCCCATAGTTCAAATAGTCCCGCTCGACGCCCGAGACCTGGACGTTGGGGTCGTTCTGCGCGTAGCGCGAAATCTCGTCAGCGATGTCCTGGAGCAGCGCCTTCTCGTTAGAGACGGCGCTGATGCCCAGCGAGGCGCGATTCCAGCTTTCCAGATCGCCGACTTCCGCGCAGGCGACGTCGAACTTGTTGCGCAGCCGCTCCTTCAGACTGCGCACCGCCTGGCGACGATCCTTCAACGAGCGGGAACCGGGCACGAGCAGATCGACGCGCAGCACGAGAATCCACATGAATCATTGGGGTCCGTTGACGCCATACGTCTTGGGAATGGTGGGCTCGGGCAGACCGAGCTTGGTAAACATGATCTGACCGGCGCGGTACGTCGCGTGATGCAGCATCCCGGCGTAAATCTGCCAGTCGGCATGATCCTGCTGCGACGACGAACGGAATTCGAATTCGTCCTCCGGCGCGCAGGACCAGTTGACCGGTCCAGGCTGAACGAAATTGGGAACGTTGAATCTGACGCCCCACTCGACCAGGTAATTTCGGACAAAGCCGGCCAAACGCACCTTCGGATCTTCCGACTTCAGATGTCCCGGCGCATTCCACGGCCGCGGATTTTCGTTGGTGAAGGTAAACGCATTCAAGCCGCCATACGGCCGGACGCGGTACGTAAATTCAATCAGCGCCGGTGTGACAGCCGCCTTGTCCGATTTCGGTTGCAGATTGACGGCTGCCAATTGGCAGCCCGCGGCTTGGTTGATCATCTCTTGAATGCGGCTGACGATAAACGCCAGGCGCGTGGCCTCCACCTGCGGCGCGTTGAGTTCACCCGGCTCGATGATGTGGTTGCTCGCCGGTTGTTCTTCAATCAGTTTTTGCACGTCGGGGTACTTGTTGATGATGAATTGCTTCATCTTGATTTCCATCTCTTTGTGTTCCGCAGTCCGCGGTTCAAAGACATACGTCGGCACCACGGCGATGGGAATCACCGGGGCGTCCACATCTACCTGTGACTTCAGCGCCGCGACAATGCCGCCGGCAAACGCCGCGTCGTACGCTTCCGAATGCGGCAGATTTTCAACCTTCGCGACGGCGGCGAGGTACATCTCGCGGCGGAGCTGTGTGGCTTCGTCGCGGTGCCGCGTGTTTTCTTTGGAGGCCAGGTAGTCGCGCAAACTCTGCGGCGACTTGGAAGAGCGGGCTGCGACGGAGGCCAATTCGAAACGCAGATCGTCCCGCGCCTCGCGCAGCTCCTGCGCGTGCGGGCCCGCGGGATAGTCGCGGAGGTACGATTCGATGGCATACATGTTGGACTTCGAGACCGTGGCCTTGGCGTACGCGTCGCTTTCCGCCTTGCGTGCGGTAAATGGACCGATGACGAGAAACGCCGCGACCATGAACAGCGCCAGCGCGCCGAACTGCAGGAGCATGCGGCGCTTGCGGTCGGCTTCGGCCATCTCCTGAACGCCAGGATCCATCGGCGAAGGCTTGATGGTGTTGGCGAGCTTGGCCTTGGCGGCATCGATCTCGTCAAACGCCCGCCGCAGCGCGCCCTGCGCACCTTCTTCCAACTGCGGCAGTTGAGGTTCGAGCACGGAACGGAGGATGGCTTCGGGAACGCCACGCGGCCGGTTCTTGACCCGCGATGCGGCTTTGAGATTGGGGTTGAAACTCGACTTCAGAATTCGCCACAGCGCAAAAAAGAAAATCGTAATTGATGCGGAGTAGAGAAATGGCGCAAGTCCGTTTTGATAACAAATGAATGTGGCGAAGGCGCCAATGACCCACATCGCGATCAACCAGCCGTAGGAGCCGCCCATTTTCCAGAGCATGTTTTTCTGGTACCAGCCGCAGTCCGGACACGGCACGGCGTCGACGCCCTTCAGCGCGGCGGTCAGCGAGTTGATCGCGGATTCCTGCGCACGACGCTCGGCGCCGGCGTTATCGAGATAGTACGGGCTGCTCCCCTGCCCTTCCGCCGTGCGCACCATCTTATAGAGGTATTCGCACTCACAATTTTCGCAGTAGGCGCCTTTCAGCACCGATCCGCTGACGCGCGAGGTGTAACGCCGGCCGACATAAATCATAAGACCTCCTTTTATGTTTCTGCTGCTGAAGGCATGTCAAATATGTTCGTGGAAAAGGCTATCGCGCGTGTGTGTAGATAAAAATGAAATCATACATGTGCAGTGGACCCTCCGGAAAATTATCGGGGGGGTATGCGCGACGCTATTTGCTCAGTGCAGCCTTCGCGCCTTCGAGCGCCAGCTTGCTCCATTCGGCGTACATGGTCCCGGACGGATGCAGGCCGTCGCGGGCGACGAGCGTGGTGTCGGTGGACGCTTTGCGCGAGACGGGCGTGATGTCGACGTACTTCGCGCCGGCCTTTTCCGCGGCCTGTTTGTTGATCGCGTTGAAACTGTCGATCTCCCTGGCGACCTTTGCAGAGTCATACTGTTTCGCGAACGGCGTCACGCCCCAGTCGGGAATGGAGAAGACGATGACGTGGCTGGCGTCTCCGCCGGCGAACGCGATGGCCTGCTTCAGCAGCGCGTCGAACTGCGTCTTGTACTCGTCCTGAGACCGCCCGCGGAACTGGTTGTTCACGCCGATCAGCAGCGAGACGAGATCGAACGGCCCTTTCGGCGCAACCGTGGCGATGCCGTCGCTCAGTTCATCGGTCGTCCATCCGGTGCGCGCAATGATCTGAGGATCGGCGACGACGATGCCATCCTTCGTCAGCAACTTTGCCAGCTGCACCGGGAAGCGTTCGGCTTCGTCGACGCTTTGCCCTATCGTGTACGAATCGCCCAGCGCCAGGTAGGTCTTCGGCTTGGCGTCCGCAGCGGAGGCCGTAGACAAAACCATGACCGTCATCAGGCCAACAACGTATCGCATGCTCAATTTCTCTCCGTTGGAACGCCAGTGTTCATTACGGAAACCATACCCATTCGCGTGCGTTTTTTAATTTTGAATTTTGAATTTTTAATTCCTACCGTTGCCATAAGTTTAATTTTGATCATGCCTGCATCCCGCGATACGCAACCCGCTGTCTCCGCTCGCGGCGTCAAGAAAGCCTTCGGCAGCGGCTCGACGCGCGTGGACGTGCTTCACGGCATCGAACTCGACGCGTTCAACGGCGAGATCCTGCTGCTGGTTGGACCGTCCGGCTGCGGCAAGACGACGCTGCTGTGCCTGCTGGCCGGCCTGCTCGACGCCGACGCCGGATCAATCGACGTGCTCGGCTCGCAGCTCAATACATTAAGTTCCGCGCAGAAGACGGAATTCCGCAAGGGCAACATCGGCTTCATCTTTCAACAGTTCAACCTGATCCCCACTCTCACCGCGGCGGAAAACGCCGCCGTGCCGCTGCTGATCAAAGGCCACGCGCGCCAGGATGCGGTGAAGCAGGCGGAGCAGATGCTCGAGCGCGTGGGTCTCGGCCACCGCACGGCGGCGATGCCCTCTACGCTTTCCGGCGGCGAGCAGCAGCGCGTCGCCATCGCCCGTGCGCTGGTCTCCGCGCCAAGACTCCTGATCTGCGACGAACCGACCGCGGCGCTGGACGGCGACACCGGCCTGAAGGTAATGGAAAGCCTGCGCGCCACGGCGCTCGACGCCCAGCGTTGCGTGATCGTGGTGACGCACGACAACCGCATCTTCAAATTCGGCGACCGCATCGCGAAGATGCTCGACGGGCGCATCGTCTCCGTCGAGAGCGCGCTGTCGCGCGAGGGGTCAGGGATGGGTGGGCGCACGGAATAAGCGTTTCGTTTTTGCGCGGTCGGGGCGATTGGTGCCACGGATGCGCAGACGCTTGAGCGTAGCGAAAGCGACTGTTCATCCGTGCGGACGTGAGGTCTCGCGGACCGACGGACTCGCGAGTTCTATGGCACGGATGAACGCATTTCTTCGCTACGCTCAGAAATCCGCGCATCCGTGGCACCATTTTCAAGCGCGCAAAAAGCAACAGTGTCGTTCTCGGGAGCAGCACGCACCTGCATTAAATAGCTGAATTCACGGACCGACTTCGTATACTTCCAAAACTCTATGGATCATCTATCGATCAGAACCACGGGCAAGCCCGCGCAGGAATGGCGCGCGAACCTGTCGCCGAATCTGATAGCCGGGACGCTCTCCGCGCTGGTCACGCTGAGTTATTCGGTCAGCTATGGCGCGCTGATTTTCAGCGGCAAAGAGTTGCAGCCGTTCGTGCCCGTCGGGCTCCATTGCGCGCTGATGGCGGCGTGGGTGATCGCGCTGGTTGTGGCGCTGGGTAGTTCGTTCAAGTTCGCGCTCGCCGGTCCGGACTCCAACGCCACGGCCATTCTGGCGGTGATGAGCGCCTCGATCACCGACAGCCTGGTCAAGGTCGGCGCTTCGCCGCGCGAAATTGGCGCGACGGTGCTGGTGATGCTGACGCTCAGCGCCATTCTCACCGGGCTGCTCGTGCTGGTGCTGGGCTTGATCGGCGGCGGGCGGTTGATCCGCTTTCTGCCGTATTCCGTGCTGGGCGGATTCCTCGCCGGCACCGGGTATCTCGTTGTCGGCGGCGCGTTCAAGGTGCTCACGGGCGAGTCAATGACGTGGGCGACGTTGCGCCATCTCCCGCACGTTCATCCCGCCGGTTGGCTGGTGACATTCTGCGTGGCCGCAGGGCTGCTGGTCCTGCCGCGCATTTACAAACATTACCTGATCATGCCCGGCGTGATCATCGGCGGAATTCTGCTGTTCTATGGCGGACTGCATCTGGCGGGGTTGAGCATCTCCGGCGCGCGCGAGAGTGGGCTGCTCTTTCCGGCGCTGAGCAAACTGCACGCGCCGGCCATCGACGATCCGGCTTCGGGGTTGACTCCATACAACGCGTTCAACTGGGTGCGCTGGAATGTGCTGCTCTCGCAGTGGCAGACGTTCATCGCCATGACCATCGTCGTGATGATCACGATTCTGCTCAACATGACCGGGCTGGATCTGGCGACGCAAAGCGACGTCCACGTCGACAAGGAACTGCGCGTCAGCGGCATCGCCAATATTCTCTCGGGCCTGCTGGGCGGGATGATCGGCTACCTTTCGATCAGCCGGAGCATGCTGAATTTCAAGGCCGGCGCGACGTCGCGCCTGGCAGGCATCTGGACGGCGGTGCTGGCGTTTGGCACGGCGTTCGTGTTTACGGCGGCGATCAGTTACCTGCCGCGCCCGGTACTGGCCGGACTGCTCTTTTTCCTGGGGCTATCGATGATCCGCGAATGGATCTGGGAGATGGCCTTCAAGTTGCCGCTGACCGAGTACCTCCTGGTCGCCACGATCATGCTGCAGATTGCGGTGCAGGGGTTGATTCCCGGCATCGCGTTCGGGCTGCTCGTCGCGGGCGTGATTTTCGTCTACAGCTACAGCCGCACGACCTGCGTGAAGAACAATTTTTCCGCCGACACCTATTTTTCGAACAAGGAACGCCCCATTGAGGAAGTTGAGCGGCTGCGCGTCCGCGGCAAAGTCGCGCGCGCGATGACGCTGCAGGGATTCATCTTTTTCGGCACCTCCAGCGCCATCGTCGGCGCAGCGCGCGAAGCGATTGAACGCGAGAAGCTGCAGTATGTGCTGCTCGATTTCCGCATGGTCCAGGGGCTCGACGCCTCGGCCGTTTTCAGCTTCACCAAGCTCGAACAGATCTGCGCGCGCTACAAGGCGCGGCTGGTCTTCACCGGCATCAGCGACGACGTGGAAAAGGTCCTGCGGCAGACCAAATTCCTGCCCAAGCCGGACCTGATGGTCTTCTCCGATCTCGATCACGGCCTGGAGTTCATTGAAAACGTGCTGCTCAGCGGGCCGAGCGTGGGCTTGAAAGAAATCGCCGAAGAGATTCGCACGCGCTCCACGGCCAGTCTCGACACGGCCAGTTTCGCCGAGCTGGACCTGCGCCGCATGCTCGCGCGACATTTCACGGGCAACAATCTGGACACGTTGCTGAACTACTGCGAGACGATGAAGCTCGAAGCCAACACGACGCTGTTTAAAAAAGGCGACCCCGGCGACGCGCTGTACTTCATCGAACGCGGCGAGCTGTCCGTGCTGCTGAAACTGGAAGCCGGCCGCGTGAAGCGCCTGCGCACGTTCGGCCCCGGGACGGTGGTCGGCGAGATGGCGCTCTTCAGCCAGCAACCGCGCTCGGCGGATGTCGTCAGCGACACGCCCTGCCGTGTGAGAAAGCTCAGCTCCGAAAAATTGCAGAAGATGGCGACGACGGACCCGACGGCGGCGATCGAATTTCACAATTTCATCGTGAAGCTGCTCTGCACGCGCCTGACGGCGGCGAACGATGAGATTCGCGCGCTGTTGTGAAGTTCGAAATATCGACTGCCGAAAAATGCGATTGGGTTTGTGCGGGCTCTGTCCGACGAAGCTAATCGTTCTTATGCAGCCACTTCGTGGTCGATTGTCCGTTGTGGCTTGGCGAGCCGCCCCAGGTCGTCCAACCGGTGGCGTTCGGGTCGCCGGCATCGATACAGACCAACAGGCCTTTCGACGTCGTCGTGTAGGCGCGGCCCTGATCGAGCACCACTTGTGAGGCCACACTCTGCGCGCCGGGCAGGCGGAAGCGCCACTTGATGGTGCCGGTCAACGCATCGACGCAGAGCACATCGCCCCAGACGCTGCCGAGGTACAGCCGGCCGTTGGCGTACGATGGCGGCGTGAGCGGCGGCTGGCCGTCGCGGGCGCGCGATGGGCTATCGGAACGGCCCACGATCTTCACCGACCAGAGTTGTTTGGCCTGTTTCAAATCCCAACTGACCAGGTGATCGCCGAGCACGATGTACGCGGTCTGATCGACGATTGTCGGACGCGCGCCGTAGTAGCTCGACGCGCCGCGCAACGTCGGCGTGGATTGTTCTTCGCGCGGCACTGCGACGACTTTGGTGTTCACGCGTCCGCTGTTGTCGGAGGTGGGTTCGGCGACGATCACCGGGGCGCTTAAAAAGTACGGCGCGGGAAAGGGGCCGGCCAGACGTTCAACGCCGCGGGCCTGCGATTCGACGCCCAGCGAGCAGAGCGTTTCTTCAAAGCCGAAATGCGGATTCGAGTTCCACGCGGAGAAGTACATCGCGCCGCTGTAGACCACCGGCGCGCTGGTCACGTTGGCCTGGTAGTTGGGCAGGGTGTTGCCATGCGAATCGAAAATCGAGACTTGGCCGTCGCGGGTCGAGACAAAAACCTTGCCGCCATCGATCACGGGCGCGGAGATCGCATCAGCGGTCAGGCCCTTGGTCCAGACCACGTTGCCGCCGTCGGTGTGGAGGCAGGTGATGCTGAATGGAAATTTCGGATCGCCGACGCCCGGAGGACTGTTGCGCGACGAGGCGTGGACGATGTACATGTGGTGGGCGTCGATGGCCGGCTGAGTCAGCACCATGCCGCCCATCGGGCGGTTCCAATTTTGAACGCCGTTGGAGACGTTGATCGCGCGGACCGACGTGTTTTCAGCGAAGAAGACCGTGCGGCCGTCGTCGGCGATCACCGGAGCGCCGCCGCCGCTTTCCGGCGTGCGGACCGACCAGAGCATCTTGCCGCTGGCGCCATCGAAGGCGACGAGATTTTTTTCAGCCGAGCCGTTGCCGACAAAGACGCGTCCGTTGGCCGCCGCCGCGCCGACAAAACGCGGGACTTCCACGCCAGCCGCCGCAGCAAGGCGCTCGGCCGCCGCATCTTCCACGCCGGACGGGCCGCCCAGATTGCTCAGGCTGATGGTCCAGCCGACGGCCTGATCCTTGTCCATCAGCGCGCCGGTCATCGTGCCATCTTTGTTGTCCCACGCGACGCCATGATCGGGATTGGAGAGCAGCCGGATCATGCCCACTTCATCCGCGGGGATCGCGGGCCCGGGCAGCGGTGCAGGCGGGAGCGCGTCGGCCACCGCGAGCTCTTCGGGTTTGTCGATCAGCTTTTTGATATTGTCGGCCAGCGCTTTGTCTTCATCGCGTTTCTTGAGCAGTTCGGCGAGCTTCTCTTGCTGCCGCTTCAGATCGTCGCTCAGCCGGGTCGAGTTGTTAGCCAGTTCGTTGCTCTTGGAACTCATCTCCTTGATCCTGGCTTTCAAGTCCTCGATCTCGGTGCTGCGCTTCTCCTGGTCCTCCAGCAGTTGCAACTGCGCCAGCATCGCTTCCTTGACGACGCTATTTTTCAGCAGCTCCCGCGACGTGGCGTCGAACGATTTCTGCATTTCGATCTGGTAACGCTGAATCTCCGCAACCTTCTCGGTCTGCGCCGCCTGCGACTGGTTGATCGATTCGATACGCTTGGCCGTGGCTGCGGCAAACCAGAGCGCCAGGCCGCCGGCAAAGGTAATTCCCGCGACTTTGAAGAGCGACTTTTCATGCGCGAAGCGCCAGGCCGAGGCGGCGCCGGAGGCGACCTTCTTAAAGACGTATCCGCGCTGACGCGGCGGTTTGGCCGAGGCTGTCGCCGGCTGCATTGAGCGCGAGGATTCCAGCGACATGTACGGCGAAGGCGCGTCGCCGGGCTTGGTGTCGGCGTAGCGTGCGACGAGGCTCCGCGCCGAAACGCTCATCGGGGGCGTCGGAACGTTGCGCAGGCCTTTGCTGATCGTGTAGGTTTCGGCTTCGAGCGTGGAGAGGTTCTTGTTGCACTCGGGGCAGACCAGCAAATGCGCGGTGATTTCACGCTGCTGCGTTTCGTTGAGCATGCCGTGGAGATAGGCATCGAGCGCTTCCAGGCGCATGCGGCAATTCGACGACATTTACTGCTCCTTCTCGTCGACCCGGATGTGGAGAACTTTGCGAAGCGCAATGCGCGCGCGGAACAGGTCGACGCGAACTTGATTGGCGGAGACGGAAAGAATCTTGCTGATCTGGCGTGACGACAACCCTTCTTGAAAGCGCAGCGTCAACAGCGTGCGCATGCGCGGGTTGAGCAGCACCATCGCTTCTTCCAGGCGGCCGATGTCTTCTTTTTTGATGCAGGTGTTGAGCGGGTCTTCGGCCGGGTCGTCGTCGGCGAGGTTGTCGCTGGGCGGCGCGGAGCGGTTGCTGCGGACGATGTCCAGCGAAACGTGCGTCGCGATCGAGAAGAGCCAGGTTGAGAACCGGCCGCGCGCTTCAAAAGTATGGATCGACTGGATCATGCGGATGAAGGCTTCCTGGCGGGCGTCTTCGGCCAGCACGGGGTTATTCAAAATACGGTAGCAGATGCGATAGACGGCGCCTTCGAAGTTCTTGATCAGCTCTTCGAGGGCGAGTTTGTCCCCGCCTTTTGCTCGCAACGCCAAATCGTCGGGCGACACGGGGGCCGCATGCCGGTCGTGCGACGGCATTCCCTGCGGCGCGGAGTGCGAAGACTTATCTTGCACGCGTAGTTCGCCCTGTAGTAGCGACGCCATGAGGTAAACCCTTTCGACCCGTTTCCTTGGTGCCGCACTTAATCAGTCGAGACATCGCGGCCTCCATTACGCGAATTCTTCAAAAACATTCGCGTGTTCTGGTTACGGAAGGGTTGACGGGAGTCTAGCGGGTTTTGTTGCGGGATTGTATGGAAAAGAATTTCTAAGTACCGCGTACGAGACAAATAAGAAGGGCGGCGCTCGTGGGAGCGCCGCCCTCATTTTGACCTAAGTCGTGCGATTACTTCCGAGTTTACGCCGAGTACGTCGCTTCAAACACCGACGCGCCCGCGGCCTGCTTCTTCTTCACGCCGTGATCCTTGTTCGCGGTCAAGTGCTGCAGCACCTTGAACACGGTCTCGACCTGGTCCTTCGCGTCGATGTGTTCGGCAACTTCGGTGACGGTGTGCGCGTGGCCCTTGTGACCCTTGAGGTGCTCGACGATCTTGTGCTGGATCGCCAGGACGCTCGTCGCGGCCTTCTTGCCGGCTTCGACGCCGGGCTGATGGTACGCATTCGTGTTCACCAGCGTGCCGTAGAAACCGACGACGCGTTCGTAGAGCGCGATCAGCTTGCCGACGGTCTCGGGGCTGGTGTCGCGGACGGTGATCGTGATGCTCTCACGGTTGCTCTGATAGAGCGCTTCGCGCGTGCCCTGATGGAAGCCGTTGAGGAAGTCGCCGCTCGTCGCGCCGGGTTCCACCAACAGCGATTTGCCTTCGCGGTCCTTCAACACTTCAATGAAGGTGACGAAGAAGTTGTTCACGCCGTCGCGCAGCTGCTGAACGTACGCGTGCTGGTCGGTCGAACCCTTGTTGCCGTAAACGGCGATACCCTGGTTGACGACCTTGCCGCTCAGGTCCTTTTCCTTGCCCAGCGATTCCATCACGAGCTGCTGGAGGTACTTGCTGAACAGTTCGAGGCGGTCCTTGTACGGCAGCACGACCATGTCCTTCTTGCCGCGGCCGTCGCCCGACCAGTACCACATCAGCGAGAGCAGCGCGGCGGGATTCTTCAACGGATCCTTGATGCGCGTGACGGCATCCATCGCCTTCGCGCCGTTGAGCATGCCCTGAATGTCGAGTCCCTGCAGCGCCGCGGGAACCAGACCGACCGCCGACAATTCCGACGTGCGGCCGCCGACCCAATCCCACATCGGGAAGCGTTCCAGCCAGCCGCCGGCGACGGCGACCTTGTCCAGGTCCGAACCGTCCTGCGTCACAGCGACGGCGTGCTTTTCAAAAACGAGCTTCGCGTTTTCGAAAGCCTGCTTGGCTTCCAGCATGCCGTTGCGGGTTTCCTTCGTGCCGCCGGACTTGGAGATGACGACGACGATCGTTTCCTTCAGGCCATCGCCGATCTGGGCGAGGACGTTGTCCATGCCTTCCGGATCGGTGTTGTCGAAGAAGAAGGGCTTCATCGGATCGCCGGCGGTACCCAGCGCCTTGGCGACGAACTGCGGTCCGAGCGCCGAGCCGCCGATGCCGACGGTGAGGACGTTCTTGAAAACCTTGGCCTTCTGCGGCTTGATCGTGCCAGCGTGAACGGCCTTGGCGAACTTCTTGATCTTGGCCAGCGTGCTTTCGATTTCCTTTTTCAGTTCCGGCGTCGGAGCCTTCGACGCGTCGCGCAGCCAGTAGTGGCCGACCATGCGGTTTTCGTCGGGATTGGCGATCGCGCCTGCTTCGAGCTTATCCATCTCAACAAAGGCCTTGCGAATGTCGGCGTCCTTTTCCTGCAGGAACGCTTCAGTGAACTTCATGCGGCTGACATCGACGCAGACGTCCACGGATTCACAGGCCAGGTAGTACTTTTTGAACCGGTCCCACAGCGCAAGATCACCCATGACGCACCCCCAAAACCGTTAAGTTGGCACCCCGCTGACGGCCAGCGCGGCGCGCGATAAATGCACATTGAAATCGTTTCGCAAGATTGACGCGAGATTGGGAAAATGCAATCGCAGATATGATGAAGATTCGTTGAGAATTGCGGTTTTTAATCAGGGACGCGCGTCGAGGCGCGCTTCTTCTGAAAGTTGGTCAAACTCAGCCAGCATCGGTTCTGGAAGCACGGTGCGTATTGCGGAAATTTTATCTAGATTTTTCTTGAGCATGGCCACCACGTCCGCAAGATCCTGGCGCCGGTGTGCGTCGATTTTCAAGCGTACCACGCTCGATAATGTGGCGAATCCGGTGTTGGGGCCCAGTTCACGCGGATGCGGCAAAGGATATTTTGCGTTTCGAAGAGTCGTTCCTTCACGCAGTAAGTCAACTTTCGCGCCCGTATGCTTATTTTGAAGCGAAAAGTTTTCCGTGATCATGAAACCGTTCGTGCGCAACTGGTCCAGCACTTCGGAATAATGATCGTGATCGACAACCACATCGACATCGTCCGTCCAACGTTCGTAACCGAGTTGCTGTACGGCGAGCCCGCCAATAATTGTTACGTACGCTCCCTCAATGTTCCGAACAATATTGCGAATTTGAAGTACCGCATCCCGCAATGCTTCCGGATCAGCATCCACCTTTCTACCTCCACATATTTCTGCAACGGCATGCTGCACCGTCAAAAGTCTGGACGCGCGATTGAATACGGCATCTTCGGGTGCGATAGAAACGGTGCCATTTGCCATAGAAACAGTATACCAGACTTGAGATCGAAGGATACCCTATAACCTTTTCAGAATGAAAACTTCCGTCTCCAATATCTCGACAAGCTGTCGTACTTTTCCCGACACATCCCCCACCCCGGCGAGTATACTTGCCTCGCCTGTTTAACTGTTCTTCTCGTGAGGAAACAACGATGCGACGTGTCCTTCTGGCGGCTCTGCTGACGCTCATGGCCTGCGCTCCGGCGCAGGACGATCCGATGATGTTGACGGCCACACAGAGCACCACACTGCGGCCCGATGTGCTCGGCGATCCCGGCTGGAATCCCACGGCCATCGACTTGATGATTTACGGGCCGAAGAATCCCAATCCCAATTTCCGCGCGCTGGTTCAGTTCGATCTCAAAGACGTGCCGAAGACGCCGGCGATTACCTCCGCCGTGATGCGGCTGACGTTTTACAAACTCTCCGGCGTGCGCAACAAGGTCAAGCTCGACATCATCCGCGTTCATCGCATGCTCCGCCCGTGGGAGGAGAAGACCGCCAGCTGGGCGCGCTCGATCGCCGACGACGAGTGGATCAACAAAGGGGCGGATTTCGATCCGGCTCCGATTGCGTCAACGATTCTCACCGAAGATCAGACCGGCGACCCGTCGAACAAGCCTGTGGAATTCGACGTCACGCCGCTGGTTCAGGCCTGGCAGTCGGGACAGAATCCGAATTACGGCGTCTGCCTGCTGATCAGCGACAACGATTCGACCACCAATGCACGTCCCTACAGCTGCAAAGCCACCGACGGTGAATTCAAGCCGAAGCTCGAACTGCATTGGGCGACGCAGCCGAAACACAATTCGGCGTGGCTCAAACCGACGACGTTGAAGCCCACCGGCACGATGCCGCAGATGAAAGTCGCGCTGATCGCGTCGCTCAAGCAGGGGCGCATCGGCGAGGCCTTCGACGATCACGTCAAAGCCAAGGGCGGATGCGCGCCGTACACGTTCAAGGTCTCCGGCGCGCTGCCCGAGGGTCTGGCGATGACGCCCGACGGCAAAATCACTGGCACGCCGACGAAGGAAGGCAAGAATTCGCTGACGTTCACGATCACCGACGCCGCGAAGAACACCGGTACGGGCAAGACCGATCTGGACGTGGTCATGCCCGGCAAAGCCGGCGCCGCTGCTGCCGCCGATCCGAAAAAAGACCCCGAGAAAAAGCCCGGCCCCGCCGACGAGAAGAAACCGACGAAGCCGAAGGTCGAAGACGAGTGAGGCGACTGTCGAATGTCGAACGACTGAGTAACAATTGAAGACATAGAAAAAAACGCGCCGCATTCAGCGGCGCGCTTTTTATTCGACATTCGACATTCAAGTTTCGACATGCACCTCAGCCGAAGCGGCCCGTGATGTAATCTTCCGTCTGTCGTTCTTTTGGGCTCGTGAAGATCTGATCGGTGTCGCCGGCTTCGATCAGCTTGCCCATGAAGAAGAACGCCGTCTGGTCGGAGACGCGCGCGGCCTGCTGCATGTTATGGGTGACGATGACGATCGTGTAGTCTTTGGCCAGTTCGAGCATCAATTCTTCGATCTTGCCGGTGGCGATGGGGTCGAGCGCCGAGGTCGGCTCGTCCATCAGGATCACTTCCGGGGAGACGGCGAGCGTGCGCGCGATGCAGAGGCGCTGCTGCTGGCCGCCGGAGAGCGACGTACCGGGCTTGCGCAGGTCGTCCTTGACTTCGTCCCAGATCGCAGCTTTGCGCAGGCAGCTTTCGACGATGGCATCGAGCTCCGCGCGCGGCTTGCTTTCGTAGAGCCGCACGCCATACGCGACGTTGTCGTAGATGGACTTGGGAAACGGATTGGGCTTCTGGAAGACCATGCCGACTTTGCGGCGCAGCGCCACGACGTCGACGCTCTTGTCCAGGATGTTCTGGCCGTCGAGGTTAATCTCGCCTTCGTAGCGTGCTCCGTCGACGACGTCGCACATCCGGTTCATCATGCGCAGGAATGTGGACTTGCCGCAGCCCGACGGCCCGATGAACGCCATGATGTGCTTGTGGACGATGTCGAGTTTGATGGCGGTGAGCGCTTGTTTTTTGCCGTACCAGAAATTGACGTCACGAACCGTCATGCGAAAGTTGCGCGGCTCGATACCGGCTTCGCTTGGGGCTGTGGTCACTTTTGGACTCGCTGGTGTTGGCACAGAGAACCTGGGTTTGGGAACGGTGGCATCCGCTGACGACATATTCTTCCCCCTTTTGTATTCATTCTAAGTGCCAACGTAAAGACCATATAGGATGCATGTTAAGGCTCTGTGAAGTTGCAATGCTTTAGGTACCCTGACTTTGCAACGAACCTTTCGCCGACAGAACATTTTGAGGCGATTCGCGCCTCGTTCGCAGCCGTTTTGAGATTGGATCAAGTCCGGCCTGCGACTGGCCGAAAAATAGCCTCACACCTTTAAAATCCTCCCGGGACTAGGCATGCCTCCTGAAAAGTCGCCACCGCGCACCTCGTCGTATCATTCCAAGCTGGCGAAAGCCGAGACCGTGCTGGTGCTGGCGTTGATCACGGATCTGCTGATTAACCCGTGGCTTTATTCCCAGCCGTCGATCCCCCTGGCCGGCCGGACGTTGATCAAGATGGCCTTCATCGTGGGCCTGTTTGGCCCCGTACAGGGCTTGATCACCCGCGTCGTGGACGGCACGCTGAAAGCGACGCGGGCGGTGACGACGAATATGTTCTCGCTGCCGAAGATGGGGCTGCATCTGCTCATTTTCAGCACGCTGTTCGTGAGCTTCTACTGGTCGATGTACCACCGGATGCCATGGGCGGACTATCAGTTCCACGGTTCGCAACAGGCCCGAGCGAACAGTCATCGCGCGGAGTGATCTGCTCTAAGAAAACAAGCGGCCTCGACTTTCATCGAGGCCGCTTGCATTCGATCATTCGGAGCTTTACGGCTAACGCGTCTTACCCTTCTTACCCTGTCTCGCGGTAAACAACGAATTAATCCCGGACTGATAAACGATATTGTAGGCCAGCACGCGGGCGGTGATGCGCACGTTCTCGCGGTTGGCGTTCACGTTGACCACGCCTTCGTTCGCCAGTGCTGCCGCGAACGTGGCCGCCTTCACTGTCAGAAGGAACGGTGCGTCGACGAACGCGGTTCCGCCAGCGCGGGCACGCTTGGCAAGCTTGAACTGGCCTTTGCAGGTACCCTGGGTCAGCGCACTCGCGCCATTTCCGTTGGACGTTGCACCGAAGATCACGTTCGCATTCGTGGTGAACGTGGCAATGCCCTTCTCGTTGAGCGTGAAGGTGAAGACCACGCCGTCATTGACGCCCAGGCTGCTTGGATTGAAGGGCAGATTCAGATTGCCGAGGCTGATCTGAACCAACTGGCCTGCCAGAGGCGCAGTCGACGGAATGTGCAGCGAGCCGGAGAAGCGGATCGAATCCTTGCCGCCGCCGCCGAAGTCTTCATTGGTCTGGAGCTTGTTCGCCTTTACACCGTCGGTCACGGTGGTGGAGATGGTGTCGGAGCGGGTGCTCAGCGTGACCCCTGCGCTGTTTTTTTCAGTTGTGGTCACCACCACGCCGTAAATGCCGGCGACGATGTAGGTGTGATTGGGGAAAGGTCCGGTACTGTTGGGCAAGCCGTCTCCCCAATTCCAGGAGTAGGACAAATTGCCATTGGATGACGAGCTGGCGCTGATGGCGAAGTCGATGCGGTTCTGAATCGACAATGTACCGAGCGTCACGATGCCGGGATTCTTCAACGGAAACAAGGAAGCTCCGGAAGTGCTGGGAGCCAGCACAATGGCGCGGCCTCCGGCCGGATCATCGGAGGCCTGAGCCGAAAGAGCGAAGACGGCGAGAAACAGTGCCAGCAGAACTGGCATACGCATGGTCATGACAAATCTCCAAGATTTCTAAATCGGGTTAAGCTTCACGGGGAAATTTCACGCACTACTCGTCACTGCATTCGGACCACCCCCGCCACGGCCGTGACGGGAGTGGTCCGATCTTACGCTTAGAACGCCACCTGGAAATTCACGACAAACGCGTTGTCCTTGGTGTTGTGAAAAACGTACGGTGCGCTCGATCCGCCTTCGGGATTGCGGATCGAACTGTAGTTCACCATGATCTTCGTGTTGCCCTGGATGTAGTAGTTCACACCGCCGGTTGCCACCTTGGTGTAGAAGGCATTCGTACGGCTGGGGTTCGCCGGATCGGCGATTTCGACGTTCTGGTACTGCTCGTAGCGGGCCACGAATTCGAGCTGCTTGTACCAGGCCGGGCATTCGCAGGAGAAGAGCTTGCTCTGCGAGAGCTTGTAACCGGTCGACACGTAGAAGCCCTGCGAGGCGAACGGCTTGCCGTTCGTCTGCGTCGAGCCATCGCCGGCGTTGCCCTGACCCAGCAGGTCGATGACGGCCGACGGCGCGTTCTTATCCTTCTGCCATTCCCATTCACCACGGAACCACAGACCGCTGACCGGACCGGCGGGCGCGTAGTAGCCCCACGCGTCCTGGCGGCTGGCCCAGACCCGGCGGCGGTTCAGACCGTTGACAGGAGCGTCAACCGGATCAGGACCGCCCGCTTGTCCGTGCCTTCCGAATTCACCGGAGAACCCGAGTTCCAGGCTGCCCCACCACTTGTCGCAGCTATCCTGCTTCCAGAAGGGACGAACGAGAATGCGGTAGTTGAAATCCTTCTCGTCGTTGTCGTCGGCGCGGTTCTGAGCCTGGCCACCCGACTGATAGTAGTTCCCCGCGTTGTCGAAGGCACCGAGCCAGTACTGAATCTGGCCGCCGCCCTTGCCGTCCGCGTGCCACCATTCGCCGTGCGCGACAATGCCGAGGTCGCGATTGTCAGCCAGCTGGCCCACGAACGAACGTTCGACGAAATCCAATTCCGAACTGCCGCGGATTCCTTCTTCGCCGATAAACGGCTTGAACTGTCCCAGCTGGAAATCGTGGTGCGGGACAAAATTGTGGTAGTTGATGTACGCGTCCTGCAGCAAGCGAGGCGCGCTGCCCACGCCACCCTGCACATTCGCCAAATTGGCGTTCAGACCGCGCTTGAAGATACTCTGAGTCACCTGATTGTCCGGCATGCCCGGGAAACTCTGCGCTTCGCGCGCCGGATCGATCATCACCACGGACGTGATGTTGTCGGTCAGGTCCATCGTGAACTTCAGCTCGGTGCGGCGGATACGGGTGCCGCTGTTCATCGACGCTTCGTTCGTGTCGAAAATGCCGTTGCCGGCCGCATCCTGGAACAGCGCGTTGTTATCCTTCTGATACGTATAGTACCAGACCTGGAGCAGTCCGCTGATTTTCAGCTTGCCGGTCTTCGTGACAACCGTCGCGTTGGGACCGTACTTCGCGTCCAGCGCCTTCTCCGTGTTACTGGCAGCGGGCTTGATCTTCGACGCCAGTTCAGCGTTGGTCTTCTTGATGTCCGCGTTGTCTTTCTTGAGCTCTTCGATCTCCTTTTTCAACGTCTCGAAGTCCGAATCCGCTGCGCGGAGCGAGAAACTCATCGCGATCAAGGCCAACAGCATTACCAAACTCTTTTTTGCCATTACTCTCCCCATTACTCCTCCCGTCGATCCCTGTTTGCCCGGCTCTGGAGAATCCATCACTCCCCCCTCAACAATTGAAAACGACAGACCAGCGTCTGTTCGCGACGACTCAATGCGTATGCGGATTTGCACAAGGGAGTTTAGCGGGCGGGATTAAGACTCGTTGTGGGTCGTGTCAAGATTATGCAAAGCTATATCGAGACACAATTTAAATATATAAAACGAGATACAAATTAGAGTTACATAAGAACTTGGGAATGCGAGCGCTCAACTATTGCGGCGTTCAACAACTTCTCTCAAAAAAGAAAAGGGCCGGACGATCGCGGGTTCGTCCGGCCCTTTTGATTTTTAAACCAGCGGGTGAATCACCCGCCAGCCTGTTTCTTTACGTTTTAGAACGCGACCTGGAAGTTCACAACGAAGCTGTTGTTGCGAACGTTGTGGAAGTTGTTGTGGCCGCCATCCGGGTCCTTCATCGCGTTGTAGTTCATCTGGATCTTCGCGTCGTGACCCTTGATGTAGTAGTTCACGCCACCGGTGATCACT
>JBBRPR010000080.1:0-35127 GCA_038227875.1 Planctomycetota bacterium | reverse complement strand
GAGGAACGCAGAGCACGTTGAAACTTGAAGCAGGAGGAGGAGTAAGTAACCTGCACCTCTGAGTAGAGGTGCAGTCAAACACAGGCCGGGTGCCGCAGACTTAAACCGCCACCTACCGCGTTTTTAAACCGGCGTTTACAGTTGCAGGTCTTGTCTCAGAATTATTGGCCTTCGTCTCATAGGCAATGAGACGTTCGGCTAAATCCCGGATTTTTGAAGTAGGTTGGTTGTTGGCAGGCATGAACGGCACCCTCGTGCCACATCGCTTTGCTGGCACGGGCCCATGCCCAAGAATGCGTGCGCTTCGCTGGATGGTAAAACTAAATTGGTCTTGCGAATTAAAACACCCAGCTGTTCTGGTATACTGTTTGGGCAGGGCAAGTCAAGGTTCCGATTGGCATACGCCAGTTCGCGACAGACCGATTACGCCGGGCCGACTACCGGACACCACAGCTCAACAGCCAACCGGAAGGGCCCGCGCCGGAACTGATGGCGCTGAGTAGAGGAGCATTTTGAAAACGGAGCCACCCTCAAGCACGCCGCTGTCGCCGGACTTTAAGAGACTGTTCGAGTCCGCTCCCGGACTCTATTTGGTGCTCGATCTGGAACTGCGCATCGTCGCCGTAAGCGATGCCTACGCGCGAGCTGTGATGAACAAGCGCGAGGAGATTCTCGGAAAGGTGATCTTTGAGGTCTTTCCCTACAACGCGAAGGAGCCAGCCGCCGACGGTGTACAGAATCTCAAGGTCTCGCTCCAACGGGTGCTACTGAATCGCACCGGCGATGCAATGGCAGTGCAGAAATACGAAGTACGCCGATCGGAGGAATTCGGCGGCGGGATCGAGGAGCGTCACTGGGGACTCTTGAACTCACCGGTGCTCGCCGCGAACGGCTCGGTGGCGTGGATCATCCATTGCGTCGAGGACGTGACGGAGGAGATTCGACTTAAATCGGTCGGTATGGACCAACGCCAGATGAACGAGGCGTTAGTGCTCAGTTCGTTGCGCCAGCATGAACTGACCGAAGCGGCTGAGAACTTGAACGAATCCCTGCGTTTGGAAATAGCCGAGCGCAAAGAGTTGTCGAGGAAGCTGGCCGAGGCGGATCGCAATAAAGATGCGTTTCTGGCGATGCTTGCGCACGAGCTACGCAATCCCTTGGCGCCTCTCAAAATCGCTTCGGATGTTTTGCGGATGAGAAAAATCAACGATCCGGTGATCATCCAAGTGCAGATGATTCTCGAACGGCAGGTCGACTTCATGTCCCGGCTGGTTGATGACTTGCTCGATACCTCGCGCATCCAGCAACGCAAAGTTACTCTACGTAAACAATTCGTGAGCTTGGCCAGTTCGGTTTTGGAAGTGCTGGATGCAGCTCACGATTCCATTCAGCAACATCACCACTTGGTAACTGTGGACGTCAAATGCGATCCGCCTTTAGTAATAGAGGTCGATCCGGCGCGACTCACGCAAATCATCAGCAATTTGATTCTCAATGCCGTCAAGTATACCCCGAAAGGTGGACGGATCCACGTCTCGGCGGTCCGTGGCGAGGGGAATATGGCTGTCCTCCGAGTTCGCGACAACGGCATTGGCATTGAACGGCATATGCTGAAAGCCATTTTTGAGCTTTTCATTCAGGCTGAAAACTCGATTGAGCGTAACCAGGGAGGGCTCGGACTAGGCCTGAAGCTGGTAAAGGAATTGGTGGAAATGCAAGGTGGCACAGTGGAGGCTAAGAGCGAAGGTAAAGACAAAGGTAGCGAGTTCATTGTGTGCTTTCCGGAGGCTTTTGATGCAAATTTATCGGTATCTACGGAAAACGATGTTGTTCCAGGTCCCAGCAGACGCATTCTGATCATAGACGACAATATCGACATTCTCGCATCGATGGAGCTGATGCTGAAAATGTCTGGCCACAGCGTTGACCTGGCGGAGACCGGCCCGAAAGGTCTCGAGAAAGCGTTACAAGGCCCCTTTGACCTGGCGCTGATAGATATTGGACTGCCGGAAATGAACGGCTACGAAGTGGCAAAAAGAATTCGCGAACATTCCGGCTGCGACGGCATGGTACTGATCGCCATGACCGGCTTCGGTCAGATGAAAGACAAAGATCGCGCGCTGAAGGCAGGTTTCGATGACCACCTCACCAAGCCGGTTGGCGCAAGAGTACTGCTCAATATCTTGAACGAACTCGAAAAATTCGACACGTAGTCTCAATCTCGAAAACTAATTTGTGAATGTCATCCAATCCTCAAATGTCGCCATCTTACCCGGCCCACTGAGGTTCCTCGGGTCCTGCTTCAGCGGATCAGTTTCCATTTCTATTCTCTCCCCACATATTGAAATTGGCATGCGTCCACACAGCGCAGCCCACGAACAACGAGCGCACTCCACTGACAGTGCAATATTTTGTTTGAGTCCTTGAGATTTGCCCGCTCGCCGCGACTGATAGTCGCACCGTCATTTGAAGCCACGAATCAAAATATTTCCGATATCCGCGATGCGCACCGCACATCGGTCGGCGCAACGAATCTCCGCCATCGCGCCCTTACCACTCCTCCAACAATCCTTGAGATATTCCAATTGACAATTAAATGTGTCTTGACAAATTAATTTTTCAATAGAGGATCTCAGTATGTCTGCTGCTCAAATCGTTCGCGATGAAGACGCCGCTCGCGTGTTGATCGATCCCATGCGACGCAAGATGCTCTTGCGACTCGTCGAACCCGATTCGGCGGCGGGGCTCGCGCGGGCGACCGGCCTGCCGCGCCAGCGCATTAACTATCATTTGCGGGAACTGCAACGCGCCGGACTCGTGCGCTTGGTGAAAACTCAAAAAAAGCGAAATTGCGTCGAACGCATGGTCCAGGCCACGGCCACGTCCTACGTGATCAGCCCGGAAGTGCTGGGCACTCTCGGCGCCGATCCGGAGAACGTGCAGGACAAACTGAGCGCCGCGTATCTCGTCGCACTTGCCGCGCGCACCATTCGTGAACTCGCCCTTCTTCGTGAGCGTGCGGATGCCGTCGGCAAATTGCTGCCGACTTTTTCACTCCACGCCGACGTGAAATTTCCGACCCAGGCGGCGCTCAATGGGTTCACTGAAGAATTGTCCAACACGATGGCGAAGCTGGTTCAGAAGTACGCGGATGCCAACGCCGCCGATGGCCGGACCTTCCGTTTCACGATCGGTGCCTATCCGGCGATCACCAAGACCGAAGCGGAAGCCCAGGCCGAGGCGCAACTGGCGAAGGCTCAACAAGAAAAGGAACAAGAAGGGGGGAATCGTGCCGAAGCAGGAGAGTGAGAACAAATCCGGCAAGGGAAAGGTCGAAATTCAATTCGATATAAAAGTTTCACCGGAGGCTGTGTGGAAAGCACTGACCGGTGCCGAGGAACTGACGCGCTGGCATGCGCTGGATGCACAGGTCACGCCCGGCGTCGGCGGAGCGATCTCGCCGATCTGGGACTCCAGGGGCAAAGATTCGTGGCCCATTTCCATCTGGGAACCCAACAAACGTCTGCGCGCTTTGTGGTGCAAACCGGATGTTCCCGAAGCGGAGTTGTTTGGCGTTGATTATTTCATCGAAGACTTGGGCGGCGGCTCGACGCGCGTACGCCTGGTCCATTTCGGTTTTTCTCACAGCGCAAAGCGCCAGGATATGTATGACGGCATCAGCTTCGGCTGGGATGAACTTCTGTGGGCCTTGAAAGAGTACCTCGAGAAGCACCTCGGCCGGCCACGCTGCGTCATACATCTGCTGGGGGTTTCGGCGGCGCCGTTCGAGGAAATCTGGCCGCGGATTTTCTCGCCGCAGGGTCTTTTTTCTGAGAACATGTCCGATGCAACGCCCGGCTCCCGTTTCACATTCAGGGCCGGGACTGAAGAATTCAATGGCGTCGTGCGCAAGGCCAGCGGAACGGACTTTTATTTTCAGGGCATCATCGAGAATCTGAACAATGCGTTGCTGCGCGTTGAAGGTTACACCCGCAAGGACGAAGGCAACATTATAAACCTCAGCATCGGCACATTTGACATCGCCCCCGCTCGTCTTCAGCAAATCGAGCAGGCGGTCGTGGCTCAACTGGCGCACGCGCTGGGGTCGACGGTGAAAAGTGACGATCTGGGCAAATAGATCAATGCCAAGTCGCTTGATAAGGAAGGCAACCAATGGCTCATCCACGTGTGGATTGTTCTGTCTTGATCGCGGCGCCGCCGCCGGTGATTTTTGAAGCGATCACGATCGGCGAGAAGCTGGCGACGTGGTGGCCGCGCGCGGCGGAGACGGAACCGCGTCCGGGCGGAAAAGTGATTCTCTTCTGGAAAAAAACAGATCTGTCCAATCGAGCTGAAAGCACTTTCAAGGTTTACAAGCCGCCATACGAAGTTTCCTATTGGGGCGCCACGTTCACTCTGTCGGATGTGAATGGGAAGACCAAGGTGCGCATCGTTGACGATGAAGTTCCGGCCGAGGGCCTGGCGTCTGTCGCGCAAGCGTGGGGCGCATTGCGGCTGAATCTGAAAACGGTGCTGGAGTTTGGTATCGATTTGCGGCCGGGTTTTTACGATCCGTGGGAATAATGCGCGATTCAAAGACTCTTAAACGAAATCAAAAGATGGGGGAATCATGTCGTCGAATACTCAGAATCAAATTGAAAATGAAACCCGCGAACGGACGATCGAGATTCAGTTCGATTTGAAAGTCTCGGCGGAGGCGGTGTGGCTGGCGCTCACCGACGCCCAGGAGCTCTCGCGCTGGTTTGCGCCGCAGATCCAGCTCAAACCCGGCGCCAGCGGCGTGATCACGCGGCAGTGGAGCTCAACACTAAAAGACGAGTGGCCCATCGCCATCTGGGAGCCCAACCAGCGGCTGCGCATCCTGCACGGCGGCACGAATCGCCCGGGGGCAAGGCCGACGGGCGTGGATTATTTTATCGAAGACCGCGGCGGCGGCACGTCGCGACTGCGCCTGGTCTCGTTCGGATTCTCGAGCGATGCCAAGTGGGACAAGATGTACGACTGCGTCAGCCGTGGCTGGGACGTTTTGTTGTGGGAGCTGAAGGAATATGTCGATCACCACTTCGGAAAACCGCGCACAGTGATCAGTTTGAACGTCGCTCTTTCGATGCCTTGCTCGGAAGCCTGGAAGCGGCTGGTCTCGCCGGGTGGTCCATTTTCTGCAGAGCTATCAACCGCCAGCTCCGGCAGCCGCTTCGATCTCACTATCGGCACCGAACGCTTGAACGGCATCGTGCGCAAGGTCAGTCACACTGACCACTATCTGCAGGCGATTGTCGAAAATCTAAACCACGCGTTGTTGCGCGTGGATTGTTACGAGGGTATGGACGGCGTCAACACGCTGGTTTTCAGCATTAACACGTTTGAGCTCGAAGCCGCGCGGACGCAGAAAATTCGGCAGGCGCTGGCTGGGGATTTGAAGCTGCTATTGGGCATGTGAGTGGAACGGTGAGATGAACAGAAGGCAAATAAATTCCGTTCAACAAAGCTCTTCAAATTTTAACGGAGTGCAACTCGCGAAACCTGACGACCGCAGCGTCAGGTGGACTTTGTCGTTTGCAGAGAAAAGACGTAGGCCCTCGTGGAGCTCTTGCTTGAATTTTTATTGTGCCACTCGGCGGAGCAAGTGCTGTCCTGGCTCACGCGGCTTGCCGGTAGCTACGACTCCCTATCGGAGATACTCAGGCCGGAAGGACACATTTACCTTGAGCACCACCCCAAGTTTGAACGGACTACGCTCCGTTACATTCTGAATAACCACTTCTACATCGGCGATATTGAGTGGCACGGACCGCAAGAAGAAGTTCAAGCATGCCATGCCGCTAGCCGGCGGTTGGACGGGCGAGTCGCTCGAGAATGCTATCGTCGCGCAGTTGATCACCTTGAAGTTGCCATCGCAGGCGGTCACGGATTGGTTCCGCACCACACTCAAGTCCTCGCTATCCAATGAGGCCGAGTTCCACCGCAACAAGCAGGCACAATTGAAGAAGCACCGCAGTGAGCTCGAAACCAAGCTGGAACGCCTTCTGGATGCCTTTATCGGCGGATCAGTGGAGAAGGCCATCTACGACCGCAAGGCACTGGAAATCCGCGACGAGGTGGAACGCATTAAGCAGGAGGAAATGCGCGACTCGCAGGTCAACGCCACGTTCATCGAGACCGCCGAAGCCGTTTTCAATCTCACCCAGCGCGCCGCTGAAACGTGGCATATTTCAAACTGGACCGTAAAACGTGAGCTTCTCGAAATCTTCAGTTTGAAATGCGAATTGGACGACGCAAGCCTAAGCCTTCATTGGAATAAGCCGTTTGATCATCTCGCGAATTGTGGCGAAGGTCAGTCAACTGTAGTTAAATGCAACTGAAACCATTTTTTCTTCGCGGGTCGCTCAGCAGCTCTGCGCAACTTAACCCAGACCATAAACCGCGTTAGCGCTTCCATTGCTGTTATAACAGGCGTGTCAGTAAGAGGTAACATGAAATCTTGGAGGGCTCGCCTGCATATTGCAAAATGGGATCTTGCCGAAAGAATGTAACATTCTGTTACTTTCGGACGGGAATCGGAATTAAAAGTCATGCTCCTCCGTCTAATTAGCACCATGCGGAACACGACACTCCTCCCTCTTATGGTCCTCGCGCTTGCCTCGGCGGCGCACGGGGCTACACCACCCCCGTCCGACCCCGGCGAGATGCGCATCGGTACGCGAGCGATCAAGCCGGAAGAGATCGGCCGGCCGGAGCTCGACGAGATGGTCAAGCGGCTGGGCAAGAACCTCCCCGCCCCCACTCCACCCGCGCAACCGGGCGCGGCGCCGGTGCCGCCGAAGTCCGACAGCGCGTGGGAAGGGTCGCCGGACGCCACGGACCTCGTCGAACTCGGCAAGACCCGGCCGGAAGTGTTCATGCGCCTGATTATTCCGCCGCAGCAACCCAACACCGTCGTCGCCGCCACTGGTCCGATCCGCGCGCGTGCCGCGTGGATTCTCGGCCGCGCCGGCGACCGCCGCACGATGATCGCGCTGCTCAATTCGAGCTGCTACGACCCGGAAGAATCCGTCCGCATCGCCGCGAGCAAGGCCCTGCCGCTGCTCAACGAACCGGTGACGATGCGCAAGCTCGTCGACGTCGCCTGCAGCCGCGACTACCAGCACATCCCCTGGCCCATCCGCAAAAACGCCTGCGCGGCGCTGCGCTACTACGGAGACAAAGAGAGCGTCGATCGCATCCTGACCGAAGTGACCTTCGAACTCGCCGGCGGCAACCCGCTCGACACGCACAACCGCCTGCGCGGCGTGCCCAAGGGTGGACTCGGCACCGACAACCCCATCGGCATGCCCGACGCAACGCCCGACCTGCACCTCAGCGACCAGGACCTCTACCCCGCCACCAACGCGATGAAAGAAGTCACCGGCCAGTCCTTCCCAAAGGCCGAGAAGGAAGTAAAAACGTGGACGGAATGGTGGGAGAAGGGGCGGGAGAAGTTTGCGTTCAAGACGGAATAGCAATCAGGGATTAGATGAGCGTCGGCAGTAGGCAGTGGCAGAAAACAGTAGAGCAGAAGGGAATCGCAATGGTTATTCGAACCGCATTTCTCGTCGCCGCGATAGCGATATTCTCCGGCGTGGCTTATGCCGAGGACGTCGTGATCCTCAAGGACGGCAAGCCGATCGACGGCACGATCACCAAGGAGACGGAAGACACCGTCTTCATTCGCGAGAAGAACGGCGAAGAGCACGGCATCGACCGCGCCGACATCTCGAAGATTCAACGCGATAAGAATTCCGTGGCGAAGGCTCCGGCCGCGACGTTGAAGAAGGAAATCATGGCGCCGGTGCAGGACTCCACGGCGGCACTGATCGAGAAAGTGAACGGGCTGGGCTCGACGGTCGCCTCCGAACGCAAGGCCGCCGCCGATGTGGTCAAACAGGCAGGCACACAGATCATCCCGGTACTTTTGGGAATGCTCGATCCGAAGCAGAAGACGCCGGAATACACACGCATCGAAATCCTGCGCATCCTCGCCGACTTCGCGCCGCTGGACGATCTTGCCTCGAAAACGCTGGCCTTCGAAACCATCCGCGATCCCTACTACGAAGCACGCCGGGAAGCCTGCCACACGATCAAGAAAATGCAGGACGACGTCGCCACCGCGGAGATCGCGAAGTATCTCTCGTCGTCCGACCAGAGCACCCGCAGCGCTGCCGCGTGGGTGGTCCGGGAGCTCAACGACACGCGCCTGATGCTGGCGCTGATCAAGTCGATCCCCATTCCGGAAGTCACCGCCAACAACGGCCCCGTAACCACGCGCACCCGCGGCCTGCCCGTCGGCCCCGGCGGCATGACGATGCCCGTCACCACCGGTTCTCAGGAAGTCAGCGGCGTAGCTCAGAACACCGACAGCCCCGGCGCGCAGATGATCCAGCAGATCGCCGGCAAAAACCTCGGCAACCTCCCCTACGCCTGGCTGAGCTGGTACGGCGAACTAACCTCCCAAATCACCAGCGCCGACTACGGCCGACACGCGAAGGATTCGGATCGGAATAGAGCGAACAAGTCGTCGAACGTGATCGGAAATGGCGGGTCGCAGCCGTGAGTCGTAAGAGCGGGATTCGGGAATCGGGATTCGGCATTCGATCGGGAACTAGCGCGTCCGCATGCCTTCGAAACTTAACTCTTTATAAAGGGGACCTGAGGAAAGGCGAGTGGCCAGCCCCGTTCGACGAGTGCCAGCTTGGCCAGTCGGCGAAGAACGCACCAGACCTGTGCATTCGAAGTCGCGCCGATATTGCCAAGGTTGTTCTTCGAATCCAAGGACCAGCACTCGAACATGCCGCTAGCTTGACAATGAAACATGATATCCAACAGTCCAACCATCTCAGATATTACGTGCGATTCGTCCCGATTTCTGTTTAGATCCCGACTCAGAATTTCATAAGCAGCGTGGCAATAGAATAATAATGGATTCTCCGATTGGTCTCCACTTTCATTGATCGTGTATATGTGCCCGGTTAGACGAGGAGGAATGAACTGAACTTTGTCGTCATCCGACGATGCAAAAAATTGAAGAACGGACGGCAGAACTTCGTCGTCGTTCGCTGTAAGTCGCGCCTGAAGGTCCTTCGACCGTTGACGCAACAATCGAATTTTTTCTTCGTTACTCATCCGTCAATTCCAAGCGAGAAGGGAGCCGTGAGTCCACGCAATAAATCACACTGCACCAGTTCTGTCCAATTCACTGCCGTTCTTTTCGTCTTTGCGCGAGATTTAAAAACCCCAAGAATTCTCCATCAAACCGCGCCCCTGCAACGGCAATACAGTAGCGGCGCCCATTTCCGCAGGTTGCTATTGCCGGAAATCGCCCTATATCTGTGCTCACTACCGGAACGCGTAAAACGAGCTGTAAACGCGCTGGCCTGAGAGCCTGGAGCCTGACAAGCGGGGTGCTTCGCACCCTGTGCATCCTAAAATAAAACCGAATTTCGTAGTCATAAACGACTACAGGAGAACCAGTTACACTCGGTGTAAAAATTTACGCACGGGTGATGCAAGTTTAATTTCAGCTACACGTTAACTGATTGGTAAGGGAGTGATGAATGCCGATCAGCTTTGAGAGCGGATTGAGCATTTTGCCAAACGACGATCACGGTGACGACCCTCGCGAATCCAACCTGCGCCAGTACGCGCAGTTTGTACGCGAGCATCAGACCAGCATCTTTACCGCGGTGCTGCGGCTGGTCGGGAGCCGTGAAGACGCGGAGGACATCACGCAGGATGCGCTCCTGCAGGCATACCGGACGTGGAATCAGGTCGATCCGGATGTTCCCGGCGGTTACGTCAAGTGGTGTTACCGCATCGCGCATAACTTGTCGATCGACCTGCTGCGGAAGAAGAAACCGCGCTACGCCGACGACGAGGAAATGGACCGCGCAGCAGACGTCAAGACGCCGCGCCCCGAAGAGGTTTACGAGCACCGCGTGCAGTCGACTCAGGTACGCGAAACCATCGGTGAGCTGGACGAAAAATACCGCGAGGTATTGATTTTGCGGTACCAGGAAGAGTTGAGTTACGAAAAGATCGCCGAGATTCTGGAAGTTCCGGTCTCGACGGTGGAAACAAGAATCTTCCGCGCCAAAGCCATGCTGCGCGAGAAGCTGGAAAAAAGACAACGCTGAAGGAAATGTGTACAGAAGTAAAACGACCATACCAAACGCGAAAGAAACGACGGGTGTGTTATGAGTGACAGCAACCAGAATATAAAGCTCGGCAGTGCCGAACCGCTCGATGAACTGGTTCTGCACCGCTACCTGGAAGGCCGCCTGGATTCCAAGGAACGCAGCACCGTCGATGAACTCCTCCGCGTCAATGCCACGGCCCGCCGCACGCTGGACGCGCTCCGCGAAGAACAGACTCTGATCCGCGAAGCCTTCGAACCCCGCGTCGAACCCGCGCACCGCATCGCCGACAAAGTGCTCTTCACGCTTTACTCCGAAGAACGCAAACGCCAGCAGGTCATCCGCAACCGCAAGTGGCGCCGCCAGATCTCCATCGGCTTCGGCCTCGCCGCCGCCGTGGCGCTCTGCTTCTTCCTCATCCGTCCGCGCGATGCCGCGGGTCTGTCGGAATCCGGCACGGTCGCCAGTCTGATCACCCGCAGCGGCGAACGCCGCGC
This sequence comes from Planctomycetota bacterium, assembly GCA_038227875.1. Classification (GTDB taxonomy): domain Bacteria; phylum Planctomycetota; class SZUA-567; order H5-PLA8; family H5-PLA8; genus JBBRPR01. The sequence goes on along the minus strand of JBBRPR010000080.1, from coordinate 24,440 downwards.
GCTGACCCACGACAGCCGCATTTACGAAGGCGACGCGATCATCGCCACGCAGGGTCAGTTCGTGCGCCTCCATCTGACCAGCGACGCGCTGCTGGATGTCGACGAATTTTCCCGCGTGGTCGTGGACAAGGGCGGCAACGCGCCGGAATTCCACATGCAGAGCGGCCGACTGGGCGTCAACGCCCGCGGCTCGCGCCACACCACTGTCATCTACCTGCCGCAGGGCAGCGTCACGATTCCCGCCGGAGCCTGGGTCGAAGTGTGGCTTCCGCAGGAATCGAAGATCACGTGGCCGGACCTGCTGGCGACGCTGCCTCCGCAGGCGCATTCGACGTCGGCTGAAAAGCCGCCGGTTCCCGCGATCGTCACTGTCTTCCGCGGCTCGGTCAGCTTCGCCAACGAGAAGACTCCGACCGGCACGACGCTCAACGCCGGCGACCGCGCGCTCTTCAGTGCTCAGGCCGCGGTCACGCAGAAGCTCGACCTGGCCAACACCCATGCGCAGACGGCGCGCGACGATCAGAATTGCTGGAACACGCAGGACACCGGCCCGCAGGACCGCCCGATTGTGGGACTGCTCCAGACGCCGGATTTCATGGACCTCGGCAAGCGCCTGAAGATGGACGTCAAAGTTCCCGACGCGCTGCCGGAAGCCTTGAAGGGCCTGCAGACGGCGCTCGACACCAACTCGCCAACCGAACGCGTGGTCAAGCTCGCGTCGGCTCAGGCCGAACTGCGCCGCGCTTCAGAAATGCTCTCGGTCGACGACGCCCGCCGCCCTTACGGCCGCATGCTCGAAGGTCTGGCGCATGCCGCCCGCGGTCAGGTGCTGCTGGCTCTGGATCAGAACGGCGAACGCAATGCCGCCGCGACCTCCGCGTTCGAAGCCGCCACGGTGGCCTTCGAAGAAGCGCTGCGCACCAGCGCCGACGACAACACGCAGAAGCCCTCGACCTGGGCACAGTCGATGAACACGCCCGGCTCGGTGCTCTCCAACCTGACCGCCGCCGACCAGTCCGCTCTGTTGGCCGCGTTCAACCACGCTGTGGCGCTCTACTGGCAGGCCCGCACCGGCGACGCCCGCCGCGCCGGCGAAGCCGCCGATGAATTCGAAGCGCTCCACACGCAGCTGGGTCGCCACATCGAAGCGCTCGCCGCCCGCTACGGTCAGGCTGCCGCGTATGGCCTCGCCGGACAGCGCGAAAAAGCGATCGCCGCGTACGACGACATTCTCTCGACGTCGCTGGCCGGCTGCTCCGATCCGATCCGCAAGCTCGGCGAAGGTCTGAAGCAGGCCGCGCTGATGGGCCTGGCTCACGAATACGTCGGCGCCGGTCAGGTCGACAAGGCCAAGCTGGTCGAGCAGGATTTCAAAGTCCTCTTCCCGCTCGACGAGAACAGCCCGGTCCTCGGACAGATCCAGCGGGAAATCGACCGCGCAGCAACGAAGTAACGCCTCAATTTGACAAGAAAGTGCCTTGTGCCAATTGGCACAAGGCACTTCTTGTCGTATCTACCACCTGGCAAATTTGCCAGGTGGTTAAAATTCACCATAGTACCAATGGGTTGCTCCGAGTCGCCGAGCGAATTCTTTAAGGAATCAAATGAGCGTTGGGCTGGAGGTCTTCGCAATTAACCTGCAACCACTGCGAGATTCACGTGGATCGGGTGATGCCCAAATTTTGTCGCGGTATGAAGCAGCGCTTGTCGATGCCCTGAATGAAGACGAAAGGGGGTTGGAACCGCACGATCAACATGAAGATGGAATCACTATCCGCCAGGCACTACGGAACTATATAGAGGGGAATATCGACGTCTCAAACACAGGGTTAGCTCAGCAATATTATTGGATGTCAAAGAGTCTCTGTGAGCAATTTGGCACATTACTCGATGCGCAAGGTTTTGAATCACTTCCGTCAGACTCCGTCACCGGCAAACTCGATTTAGTGCTCCTGAAAAAAGGTGTAGCCGAAAAAATCCGTTACTACGGCATCATCGAAGTTGAACCCAGCGTCAATCCACTGGGATTTAGTCCGGGTGATGAGGCTGGCGACCGGGGCATCGGGTATGTCGAATATGAGAATGTGATGTGGATCCTGGAGCGGCTTGAGCCATTCGACATCATGGGCATTGACAAGCCTGTCGCACTGTGTTTGATCTCAATCTATAACTGGCTCAAACATGCTCGCGAAGCGAAGCAGGACCTCATCTTCATTTGCTGCTGATTCCCGCCACTCACAACCGATTGCTCGCCTTCGCCAACCACGCCAGCGACTCCGCGATTTTCGGCGTGATCTGCGTCGGTTGTGCGCGCCAGGACCAGTTGGCGCTCGAGACTGCGCCCGGTGTATTGAAGCGCGCGTCGCTCCCCAGACACAAGACATCCTGATAGAGCAACACCAGCAGCTTTGCCTTGCTGTGTGCGGCGAGCTTGATCATGTCCCACGAGATGTCGCGGCCGTCGGCCTTGATCGCGCGGCGGCAGTTTTCCTTCACGTAGTCCGGCGCCGTCCGCCACCAACCCTTGCAGGTATCCGTGTCGTGCGTCGACGTGTAGACCACCGCGTTGTCCGTAAACTTCTCCGGATGGTATGGGTTGCCGGCCAGGCCATCGAAACCAAACTGCAGCACCTTGGTGCTGGGAATCGAGAAGCTGTCGCGGAGGTGATGGATCTCCTTGGTCAACTCGCCCAGGTCTTCGGCGACAAACGGCATGCCGCCAAGCTCCTGCTTCGCGATGTGGAACAAATCCGCGCCCGGCCCGCGCCGCCAGCGGCCCGAATTCTTGCTGAACGCCCAGTACTTCACATAGCCGTTGAAGTAATCCAGCCGCACCACGTCGACTTGCTGCAGTTGCGCGCGGACACGGTTGAGCCACCAGCGGTAGCCTTCGTCCTTGTGCGCCTCCCAGCGGAAGAGCGGATTTCCCCAGCGCTGGCCCTTCTTGTTCTCGCGGTTGGGCGGTGTGCCGGCTGTGTAGCCGGTGTCGAGTTCGAACAATTCCGGCCGGTCGAGTTTGTCGGCGCTGTCTTCGGCGACGTACATCGGCAGATCGCCGATCAGCTTGATCCCCTTCTGATTCGCGTGCGCCTTCAGCCGCTGCATCTGCCCGGCAAAGATGAACTGCGTGAATCGGATGAAATCCGGATCGCAATCTTCCTTCGGCGCAAGATACTTCGCGAACGTTTCCAGCCACGGACTACTCTCGAGAAATTGCGCGTACGCCGCGCGCAAGTCTTTGCGGTCTTTGAAATGAACGAAGGCCTTGAGCAGATGCTGGCGCTTGAATTTCTGAACCTGATCGAAGTTGACCCAATGCGGATGCGTGTCGTGCCAGCGCTCGAGCTCGTCGTGGCGGAGCAGTTCCTGGCTGGCCAATTCATCCAGACTGATCAGCAGCGGATTGCCCGCGAACGCCGAGCAGGAGGAGTACGGCGAGTTCCCAAACCCCGTCGGTCCCGTGGGGAGGATCTGCCAATACCTCTGCTTGCCGGCAACAAGAAAGTCGACCCATTCGTACGCCGGTTTGCCGAGATCCCCGATGCCATGCCCACCGGGAAGCGAAACGATGTGAAGCAGAATACCACTGGAGCGCGTCATTCGATCATCCGAGTTGAGTGTCCGGAAGAGACTACACGATGGCTCTCTGCGGTCCAGCGGCGAGCGCGGCATAGCCGCGAGGGGTTAGGGGTCAGGTGCCAGGGGTCAGAGTAGAGGGCGGGCACGGGGGGAGTGGGTGTGGGTTTGCATTTGGGGGGAAGAAAGCAGAAGGCAGGAGGCTGCGGACATGGTGCCACGGATGCGCGAATTTCTGAGCGTAGCGAAGAAAGTCGTTCATCCGTGCGTGACGCGTTCGAACTGCCAACGCGCGTTCATGAATGCTTTACGCAACGCACGGATGAACGGCCACTTTCGCTACGCTCAAGTGGCCGCGCATCCGTGGCACAATGACAACGACCGCGCTTAGGACACTGTGGCCACTGCACGCGCGCCCACCTCTGACCCCTGGCCCCTGACCCCTGACCCCTCGCGGCTCTGCCGCGGTTCGCCGAAGATGACGGGGTACGAGCGGCCGTCTTTGGTGCCGCGGGTACGGGCGTCCATGTAGCATACGCTGAAGGCGCGGCGCGGGATGTCGGTCTTGTTCACGTCGCTGCGGTGGACCAGCCAATTGTGGAGCAACACGGCTTCGCCGGGCTTCAACTCGAGATAAACGATCTTGTTCTCAGGGCAGTACTGTTCGACGTGGGCGGGCGAGAGCGTGTGTCCGCGTTTGCTCAGCAGACCCAGCTTGTGGCTGCCGGGAATCACCTGCACGCAGCCGTTGGCGATGGTCGCGGGATCGAGCGCCGTCCAGAGCGTCGCCAGCGGATCGCGATCGAGGCCCCAGCCGTCGCCGCCGTCCTGATGCCAGGGGAGGAGTGTGCCTTTCTGTGCGGGCTTGTTCATGAACATCGAGCGGAAGACGGAGACGGCAGCATGCGCGCCGTAATGGTAGTCGCAGATTTCGCGGAAGATCGGCCGCTGCATGAACGACAGGAACAGCGGATCGCGTTCGAGGTCTTCGATCTTGCGGTAATCCAGGCGCGGTCCTTTGTAGCCGGTCTCCTGGAAGTTCAGATTTTCGTACGCGCCACCGGCGTCGAGCTGCATGAACATTTTATCATAGGTGACCTTGCCGAGCATGATGTCGTCGATGCGCTGCTGCAGCTGCTTGAGCTGCGCGTCGTCGAGCAGTTTCCCGAGATGCAGGTAGCCCTGCTCGTGATACTGCCACCACTGTTCGTTGGTCAGAATGGAATTCATTGCATGCGCTCCTTTGAATGCCGTAAGAAACCGCGTTCGTTCGACGGTCTCTATTTACCGCGGGAGCGGGAAACAGGGAATGGAGCGGCTGAACGCCGGGATGGAGATTCTGAACCTGCCCGCTCAGCGTACTCGGAAGGACTGATCTGAAAAAGAGCACTGAACTGGCGGCTGAAGTAATACGGATCGTCAAAACCCACGCGCGCGCCGACGGCCGCGACGGTGAGCCGGCCGTCGCGCAGCAGTTCGGCGGCGCGCTGCAGGCGCAGGCGCGCCAGGTATTTCAGCGGCGTAACGCCGAGCACGCGCTGAAAAGTACGATTGAGATGCTGCGCGGAAAATCCGGAGCGCTTCGCGAGCGCCTCCAGCGTCACCGGCTCGGCGATGCGGCGTTCGAGGTCTTCGAGCATTCCGGCGATCAGCGGGTCGGCGCTGCGGTAACGCAACAGGCCGAGTCTGGCGTTGCTGCGGAAAACTTCATGGGTGACAAGTTGCGCCCAGAATTGTTGCATGTGAGCGGCTTCGGCCGCGGGCCGGCGGTACTCCGCTTCCGCGCCGCGAAGATAACGGTCCAACGGCGAGCGGGACGGAACGTGCTGAAAACGCGGCGGGCAGAGGAGAGAGAAGGCATCCTGGCCACCGGGAAGCGTGGCGGTGACGTGGATCGAAATCAGCGTGATACGGCGTTTGAGCGAGTACGCATGGTGCTCAATTCCGGGCGGAACGATGACGAGGTCGCCGGGTCCGAGCGGAAATTCTTCGCCTTCAACCACCCAAACGACCGTGCCGCGCGTAACAAAGATGTAATTGTAGTCGGGGACGGTGCGACTAACTAAGGTGTAACCATGGTCGTGCTTCTGGAAACTGCAAACATGGGTGCTCACAGCCATGTGTTGGAGGAAATAGTTAACCAGCGCATGTTCTGCGCCAGCCTGCCCTTGTGCGTTGGGCTTGGATGGCACTACGAATTCTCCAGAATACCCGTACGGAATCGTTGACCGCGGGGTCTAAGGGTATACAGTTGCTGGGTCAGTGACAACCTATATATGGAGGAGCGCTCTTGAAGGCTTCTTATTTGCACAATAAGCGAATCACTTCTTTGCTACCGGCCTTGGGCCTAATTCTGATCGCGCATAGCCCAGTGGCTCGCGCGGAACAGACCGGTATTTTGCTCAAAGAAGGCAAAGTGGTGATGGCCGATGTTCTCGGCGTTGACAAAGACGGCGTGAAACTGAAGGTCGATGGCAAGGAAGTCGTCTACGCGCTGGACAAGGTCGACCCCAAGAGCGTCGCCGAGTGCGCGAAACTGAAGCCGGACATGTTCAATGTCCACTGGCACTACGACATGGGGAAGTACTACTTCAAGTCGAAGCTCTACAAGCCCGCCGAAGACGAATTGCAGGCGGCGCTGCGCATCGATGCCAATCTCAAGGCTGAAATCGACCCGCTGATCGAGCAAATCCATCAGGCGCTGGGCGTCAAGACCGTCGCGGCACCGGCCAAGGAACCGGAGAAGAAGGACGATCTCGCCAAGGATGACTCCAAGAAGGTCGACCCCAAGAAAGATCCGTCCACCACTAAAGTCATTGAAGTGGGTAAGGACGACGAAGATTCGGGCGGCACCGGCAAGTCTTCAGAAGACTTCGCGGCGAAGTTCAAGCGCGCGGTCGTGCCACCCAAGTCGCCCGACGAGATGAAGGCGTTTCTCGAGAAGCGCAAGAAGGATCTCGACGATCAGATCGGCGGCACGTGGCGCATGATCGAGACGGCGCATTTCTACTGCTTTGCGAATATCAAGGAAGACGTCCACAAGCGCATCGCCACGGACTGGAACGAGCACATTTTCTACGACCGCGTCAGCCGCATGCTGATGCATAAGGAAGGCGACAAGCTCTGGAACAACAAGTGCCCGATCTATTACTTCGAGAAGTTCGAGCAGTTCCAGAAATTCGCCGCCGTGATTGACGGTTCGCCGGGCGCGGGAAATTCCGGCGGATACTTCATGGCGATGGGCCGCGAAGTTCACGTCTGCATTCCGTTCGACGTACAGAAGGCCGGCAGCCAGCAGGAAGCCGAGCACCACGCTCGCGATACCGTCGTTCACGAAGGCACGCATGCTTTTTTGCAGCTCAATGGCGAAGACGTGCCGCTGAGCCGCTGGCTGCATGAGGGGCTGGCGCAGTTCATGGAATTCTGGGTCGAGAAGGAAGGCACCGCCAACAACGCCTACGGCAAGGACCGCCGCGAGCGAGCCACGTCGATGGCGCGCCTGGTGCGCATGGGCGATCTGCTGACCTGGGAGGAGACGCGCCAGCGGCCGATGGGCGGCATGGACCTGGTCGGCTACTCGTACGCGTGGTCGAAGATGGAATTCCTCTACCGGTCCTTCGACCACCAGTCGATCCCCAAGATGATCAACTTGATCAAGGCCGGGAAAACGGAAGACGAAGCGATCCTCGGTGCCTTCGGCATGCCGGCCGACAAGCTCGAGCAGATCTACACGAAGTGGCTGAAGGATCAGGCCAAAGCGGGCTTCAAGTTCGACCAGTAGTTCAAGGAACTGCAAGGCGGACGCCCGTATAAAGAGCAGTAGCGCTAAAAGACCGCTGGCGCTATAGTTCCGGGCATGGCGTAAGGTGAAGCGGGCAACAGACTGCCATCGCGAAGTCTGGCAGCGAAAATTCGATGTCAGCCCGCAAAGTCGAAGTGTTCCACATCAGGAATTAAATCCAATTTATGGCCGACATTGAACTGGCTTGCCACACCTCCGCGTGGGGCGATGATCGCTTTATCAATGCGCTTTCCGACATTGAAAAGGCGGGCTTTAAAGGCATTGAGACCACGACCGGCGTCGTCGAACAATTCGAGGACCGGGTCGAGGTATTCAACGAAATTCTCGTCCAGCACCAGATGCATCTGGTGGCGATCACTTCCGGCGGCGCGATGTGGCCGGGGATGAGCCTGGAAGAGGAAGTCGAACGCAGCCTCAACATCGTCCGCTTCCTGAAGTCCGCGAATGCCAAGATTCTGACGCTGATGCCGCCGCGCCCGAATCCCGATCAGCCGATCGAAGACGAAACGGACCTGATCCCCGTGGCCACGGCGTACGGCGAAATTGCGCGCCGGACCGAAGAGCTCGGGATCATGGCCTGCCTCCATCCGGAGATCGGCACGCTGGTCTACGATCAGAAGTCGCTCGAGAAATTCATCGAACATTCCGACGCCAGCGCGATGCGATTGTGCGTGGACGTCGGGTTCCTGGCGCAGGCCGAGATTCCCGCCGCGAAGTTCATCAAGGAACACAAGAAGCGCATCGGCGCGGTCCATTTGCGCGACATCAAGCCTGCGACCGGAAAAAAGAAAAAGGGCGAAGATTCCAAGTTCCAGACCGTCGAACTCGGGAAGGGCATGCTGGACCTTGAAGAGTTCGTAGACACGCTGCTGGCCGCTGAATTCTCCGGCTGGGCAACGGTGGAACTCGAGAAGGGCAGCAAGACGCTGGCACAGCAGGTGGTCGCCAGCCATCACTACGCCGCACAAACTCTGGACCTGGTATTGTAAGACCAAATTTCGAGCCGTGAACTATTCAGCGCCGGCAAAGGGCTAATTTGTTTCAAGCCTGCCACGCGGAATTTTTACGGTTCGTAACCCTGCGTGTTGCAGGAAGCCGTTCCGGATGGGGGAGGTCTGGATACCGGCTGGCAGTTTTCTCCTTTGGTGAGGCGCGGTGAAGTTGCCGCAATCCCGATCACTCACCCGTACAAATGAAGGGAGCAACATGTCTCGCACGCTGTTTACATCGGAGTCCGTGTTTCCGGGTCATCCGGACAAGGTCGCCGATCAGATCTCGGACGCCATTCTCGACGCGATGTTGAAAGACGACCCGCTGTCGCGCGTGGCCTGCGAAACGCTGGTCACGACCGGAGTCGCGGTCATCGCCGGTGAAGTCACCACCAACACGTACGTCCACATCCCCGATATCGTTCGCAAAGTGGTCAGCGATATTGGATACGTGGACCCGCGGATGGGCTTTGACGCCAATTCGTGCGCCGTGATGGTCTCGCTCGACCGCCAGTCGGCGGACATTGCCCGCGGTGTCGACGAAGGCCCCAAGAAGGAAATGGGCGCCGGCGACCAGGGCATGATGTTTGGCTACGCCAACCGCGACACCAAGTCGCTGATGCCGCTGCCGATCTCGCTGGCCCACGCCATCTCCGAACGCGCCTTTGACATTCGCCGCAGCGGCGAACTCAAGTACCTGCGCCCGGACGGCAAGTGCCAGGTCACGATCGAATACGAGGGCCGCAAGCCGGTCCGCGTGCACACCGTCGTCGTCAGCCTGCAGCACACGCCGGAAATGAACAGCAAGCAGGACGTGCTCAAGCGCGACACGATCGAAAAGATCGTCAAGAAGTCGATTCCCGCCGCGTTGCTCGACAAGGACACGATCTACCACGTCAACCCGACGGGCCGCTTTGAAATCGGCGGACCGCACGGCGACTGCGGACTGACCGGACGCAAGATCATCGTCGACACGTACGGCGGCTACGCCCCGCACGGCGGAGGCGCGTTCTCGGGCAAGGATCCGACGAAGGTCGACCGCAGCGCCGCGTACTTCGCCCGCTACGTCGCCAAGAACATCGTCGCCGCCGACCTGGCCGAAGAAGCCCAGGTCCAGGTCGCGTACGCGATTGGCGTCGCCGAACCGGTGAGCGTGCTGGTTGACACCAAGGGTACGTCGAAGATCGACGAAGAGCAGATTTCGAAGCTGGTGCGCAAGCACTTCGACTTCCGCCCGCGCGCGATCATCGAACACCTGAACCTGCGCCGCCCGATCTACCTGGAAACGGCCCGCAATGGCCACTTCGGCCGCAACCTCCCGAACTTCACCTGGGAGAAGACGGACAAGGCCGAGGCGCTGAAGGCAGACGCACACCGCAAGGTGATCGTCGGCGTCGGCAGCACCAGCAAGAAGCTGGTGAAGCGCAAGTAACGATCCGGCTCCTCGAACAACGAAACAGCCCGCGGGAACGCGGGCTGTTTTGTTTCCAGGACACAACTTTTGCTTACTGCTCGTCGGGATTGAAGCCACGGCTGCGCTTCTTCATCTGGTCCATCGTCGAGCGGGCGCAGGCGTCCTTCAACTGGTTCAGGTCTTCCGGTTCCACCTGGGCGATCTCCAGGCCGAAATGCCACTGCTTCTGGCCACCTTCTGGAACCGCTGGTGCCGGTTCAATGTGGCGGATCTTGCAGATGGCGTGAATCGATCGTTCTCCACAGAGGAAACCGATACGCAGGCAGGAACCCTGCCGCACCAATTCGTTGGCTGAATGCGCCGTCTCGACAGGGCCGACGATAAGGAAGCCGCCATCGCTCATGTTCTCCACGATGCCTTCGCGCACAGTCTCGTCGAGATTTACACCGTGCTCGTCGCAGAATTGATAGTCGGCGTGAACGGCAATCTTGACGCGCGCATGGCGGCGTTCCTGGTTGGGTCCGCGCGGCCGGATCCGGAATTGGAGATCCTGGATCTGATCGATCGGGGCCAGGAAGACCAGCAGATTGCGCTTGGCCAGTTTCTCCAGTTCCATGCGAGCCATGTCGGTGAGTGGATGCGCGGCAGCGATGCACATCATCTCACGGGATTCCGAGAACGGCACGATTTCGTAGCGCTGCATGGTCAGGAAAGAGAAGACCTTGCGCAGCGCCAGGGGAACGTCCACGCCCTCCAGCCGCGTGGTGGGCAGCCCGGACTGAATCGCCAGCGCCTGGCAGAGATCCAGGGGCTTCACGGAACGATTCTTGATCAGGAAGCGCGTGATGCTGGTGTTCGTTGCCGTGGCTTCCTTGTGCGCCGCGTGAGCGGCGGCCTTGGTCAGCCGGCCGCGATCCACGAGAATATCGCTGAGCGGCGGGTTCTTGTGATGATGGATGTGCTCACCCGCGGGTTTTCCCGCTTGCGCCGCATCGTGGGGATGATGGGCGTCGGAGACCACCAGGTCGGAATCGCCAGACGGTTCTCCCGTCGGCAACGTCGAGGTGGGTGTCTGCAGTTTCTCCATCGCGATGGCCAGCACGCCCTTTTTCAGCAGGTCGACCTGGCTGTTGATGGGCAGGAAGCGGATGCCCAGGTTCAGCTTGTGTGGCCCCATGGCTTCGACGTGGGTCAAATCACCCATCAATTCAAAGCTGACGAATGCCGGGGGGCGCGTGATGTTCACGCTCAGCCGCAGTCCGGGCTTGAGCAGCGCAGTCCACTGCCTGGCCGTTTCCGCATCGATGCTGTCCAGTGACACTTCGCACTGGCAACCACTGTCGCTTAAATCCTGCAGCGGGCAGGCGAACGGTGGGCAACCGGAGTAACGCAGCACCGCGACACCTTTATCCACATGCAGCCGAATGGCTTTTCGAAGTTCTGCGGTCATGATATGCCTCCTGCCCCTTGGGTCTTTGAGTTGTCCTTTACAAACGTCTCCGGCGGTTCTTCATCCGGCCAGACGGTGGTGAGAGCTTCCGGCAGCGACGTAATGCCGGCGTTCACTTTTTCCATGACATCTTCAAACAGCGTGCGCATGCCCAGGCGACGCGCATTGTGTTTCAGAGTTTCGGTATTGACGCCCCGATTGATCAGCTCGCGGAGTTCATCGGTGACGTGCAGCAGTTCGTGGACTCCGGTGCGGCCCTTGTAGCCGCTCTGCTCGCATTTCTCGCAACCGCCCGGGCCAAAAATCCGGCCGAGCGGTCCGTTGCGGGTGCCACGGCGGAGCAGGTCCCGCTGGTCGCTGGTCACGTCCACATCCTGTTTGCACGAGCAGAGCCGCCGTACCAGGCGCTGGGCGCAGATGCCGACCAGCGTCGAGGCGATCAGGAACGATTCGACACCGATTTCACCCAGGCGCAGCACAGTTGAACAGGCGTCGTTGGTGTGCAGCGTCGAGAAAAGAATGTGCCCGGTCAGCGCGGCTTCGGTGGCGATTTCCGCGGTTTCCTTGTCGCGGATTTCGCCGACGAGGATGATGTCGGGATCCTGACGCAGGAAGCAGCGCAGCGCCGAGGCGAAAGTCAGGCCGATGTCGCGTTTGACCTGAAGCTGGTTGATGCCCGGCAGCGTGTATTCGATCGGGTCTTCGGCGGTGAGCACTTTCAACTCGGGCGTGTTGATTTCATTCAACGCCGCGTAGAGCGTCATCGACTTGCCCGAGCCCGTGGGCCCGCAGTGCAGGATCATGCCGTAAGGCGCGGCGAGCATGTTGCGGTAGAGCTTCAAGTTGTAGTCCGAAAATCCGAGGCGATCGAGGGGCAGCATCGACTTCTGTTTGTCCAGCAAACGCAGCACCACCGCTTCGCCGTGAGCCATGGGCGCGACAGAGACGCGCAGGTCGACATCGTACTTCGGGCTGAATTTTTTGAACGTAATCTTGCCGTCCTGCGGCAGGCGATGTTCGGCGATATCCAGATCGCTCATGATTTTCAGGCGCGTCACCAGCGGCCGGTGCGCGGCGTAGGGCAGCGAGAGCTTGTTGCGGCAGACGCCGTCGATGCGGTAGCGGATCACCAGCTTGGTCTCGGCTGGTTCGACATGGATGTCGCTGGCACCGAGCTGGAAGGCGTCCTCGATGATGCGGTTGGCCAGGTTGATGATCAGCGCGGAGTTTTCGTTGCTCTCGTTGCCGAACGCCGACTCGTCGGGAACGATCTCCGTGAATTCCTTGCTGATGCGTTCGGCCACCAGCGAGACGCGGGAGCTCTGCGGCGATGCATGCTCGAGCGCCTGCCGGATATCGGATTCGGAGGCAACGCAGCGCTCTTCGATGCGCAGGCCGACGTCCGCTTCAAAATCGCTGATGCGCTGGAAGTCCAAAGGATTGACGAGCGCGGCACGGATGGCTGTGGAGCCGGACTTGCCCAGCGGAATGACGAGATGCCTGCGAAGCTTCTCCGCGCCAATGGCCGAGACCAACGCCAGATCCGGCTTTAGATCGGTGATCAATTCGCACTTCGCCAGACGCGCGAAGTATCCGGCCAGTTCGTGATCGTTCAGCGGCGTGTGCGGTTCAAGCACGCGTGCCATTACGCGACCGCTGTGACGGGCGAAACTCTCGACGAGGGCGAGGTCTTCGTCCGAAAAGTGGGTGAACTGGCGGTCGTTGGCATAGCGGTTGAGAAATGTGGCGCACCCTACCGCGTGCGAGCCACCACCTTTGACCGGCGCCACCAGCAACGACTGCACGGGATACCCCAGGCCGACAAGGGTGTCATTGAAGCAGGAGGGGACACCGGAATTACAACACAGAATGCCGGTCGCGATTGCATGAGCTTCCGCGCAGCCCTTCGCGCTCAAGGGGTGATTCTGCAACCGCACAGTCAGGTTATCCAAATCCTCCTGCGTCCGGGTGCCACTGCGCTGTAATAACCGCGAAGAAAGCGCTACGCCCACGACTTGCAACTCGTGTCGTTCCGGAGATCCCATCAGAAAAGCGCCCATCTGTGCCTGTACCGTGTCACTGACTTTGCGCAGGCTTGCAGAGATCGCGGCCATCCCATCTGCCGCGTGAATGGGCTTCTTCTGAACCAGAATCCGCAACAGGGGCGTGAGCAGGTGCCGCTGATCCTCCAGCTGCCGGACGTAATCCGCGGGAGTTCGCGTAGACTTCTGCGCCAAGCCCGCAGCGCTGCGTTCAAATTCAATCGCCACTATATTCCCGCCTTATCGCCGGCCGTTTCCGGTACTGTCTCCACGTCGTTCAAGTGATTGAGCATCAGGATGCTCGGCGCGAGAGGAATGTGGCGGATCATCCGCCGCACGCGGTCGCGTTCCGCGATCTGGCGCCGGGCCACGATGGCTGCGGCGACGCCGACGACCGCGATTAGAAACACGATCCCGCCAAACACCATCATTCCCGAATTTCGCCGTTGGATGGGGCTGACGGAAACTGCAGCCGACGTGGGCAGGGCCAGGGGCGCTTTGCGCAGGTCGAGCAGCTGCTGCTCCCGCACGAGGTTCAGCGCGTCGGCATTTTCTCTGGCGACTCGATTGCTCGAGACCATGTTCATGCGTTCGTTGCGAGCGGCCTCGATGGACAGTCGTTGTTGTTCGGCGTCAGTTCCACCGGACGAGACAGCAGCCTGGAGCACCGGCACGGCGCAGACGAACAGCAGGCAAAACAGTAAGCGCGTCAGCATGATGACACCGTCCTCAGTCCACCGCCGGGATTTCACGCCACAGCAGGGTGCGGTACATCGGCTGCCGTGGGAGGAACAGTTCGACAAAGGAACTCTGCGATTTTTGCGACAGCCGCGGGTCGTAGGAAAAGCGGATGGACCCGTCGAAGACGATGCCTTCATCGCGCATCGTGATGCTGCCGTAGAACGTGGGCTGGTTGACGCGGCCACCGAGGTAGTGATTGGTGTAGAACGCGCCATGAACCGACGTCGGCTTGGAAGCGATCGAAGCGATGTACGCGTCCGAGAAAGTGGATTCGTAATACTTGCGAGCCGTGGCATGGAGGTTTGCCGCTTCGGCGAATTTCGAGCTGCCATCGAGTTGTGTGTAGTCGCCATGGAACGTGGGGTTGCCGCTGGCATTGTGGCCTGTGATGTAACCGTTGACAGAGTCCGTGGCATCGACCGGATAGGCCTGCGTGAACGGAGGACGCATATACTGGGTCGTGGTGTTCCAGCCGTCCGCACCGCTGGCGGCGTCGGTGTAGTTGCCGAGCACCACGCTGCCTTTCGCGGCAAATCCGACAGCATCACTGGACTTGTTCGTGGCCACTGTGGAGGCGAAATTAGTGTCGTTCTGCTTCCAGCTGGGCGGGTTCGCGTAGTTCAAGTCGCCGACGACGTGTGTGTTTCGTCCGACGTAAAACGTGCCCTGCCCTGTGATGGTGCCTTTGATCACGAGATCATTGGTGACGACCACGGGTCCCATCACGATGATCGGTTGCCGCGGGGTGCCGATCAGGGCTAGGTTGCCGTTGGCTTCCTGGCGACCGGCATTTAACGGAGCGGGAATCGTGGTGACTGTGACAGCACCCGCATTGTCCACTGTCGAGAACATTCCATTCTGCCCGGTTTGGCTGCCGTATATCCCGCTGACAATGACGTTGTAGTTTTCCGGTTTGGTCGGATCAAGACCGGGAGCCTTCAGTTGTTTGACGATGCCACCGCTTGCAGCAGAGACTTCGCCGATGACCGGATTCGGATTTCGCGCGTAATTTCCGGCCAGATTTTTGTAGAGGCCCAAATCACCGAGGTACGGCATGTCGAGCATGTCCTGGCCGGCCATCGGTAGCTGTAAACCGCTGTAGCCGAGATCGTAGGGATAATTATCGAGCAGTCCGTTGCCGTTGAGGTCCTCACCTGAATTCAGCACGCCGTTGTTGTTGACGTCTTCAGAGACGGCGGTCGGGTTGGTTGGACGCATCAGTGGGTTGCTAGTCGCGATAGTCTTGTATTGATCGAGCGTATCAGCGCGGGCCGTGCCATTAATGGTGCCCAGGGCACCGAGGTCCGTGTTCTGCGCTGCGTAGATCATGCCGTCGACCGTCGGGCCGCTCTGCAGGCCGATGTTGGCATTGGCGCCCATGTTGCCGTAGATGTAAATTGCATTACCGTACATCCAACCGTAGTTATTGGCGAAGTAGACGAAATCGAAAACGTTGGCGTTGGTCACACCGAATCGAACCACGCGTTCGAATTCACGCGACGTCCAGCGACCGGTCATCGCGTCCTGCACGCGCGCTGAGGTTACCATGCGCACATCCACCCAAAAATTCGGATCGTCGCGCCCGATCACAGACAACGTGGTCTTCGATTGTCCGTGCCCTGTCGTGATCCAATCGGCGTCGCTGTAGGTGGAGAGCGCGGCGACATCGAGTCTGCCGTTGCCGTTGATGTCTTCGCCGGGATCGAGCGCGCCGTTGCCATTGAGATCTTCGCCGGCCAGCCAGACAATGCGAAGATTCGTGGGCTGGGTCTCGAAATTTTTCCAGATGGCCTGAACTCTCAAGTCGCTGGCGGACTGCGCAACCTGCACGGCCTGTGTGCCGGCGAGATCGCTTTCCATGCGCACTTCCGTCCACTTGATGCGCACCGTGAACGCGAGCGTCAGCGCCGCCAGAATCGTGACCAGGACCAGGGCGAAGAACAACGCCGAGCCCCGTTTCTTGTCGATCAGCAATGTCGTGGATTCGATGCTAGTCATGATGGCTCCGATCTACTGTTGCGCGTTGCGCAGGTAAAACGTGCGCTGAGTCGCCGCAGTCATTTTCGTCGCGTCCGCAATGGCGCGATTGGAGTACACCCGGGTGATTCGGATGCGGAGGCTCTGCCCCTGCAGATCCGGTCCAAAATGAGGCGTCGGCAGGGCGGAAAAGCCCAGCTGATCGATGTGGAAGCCGCCGGTGGGAATGTTGGTCGCCAGTACTGTCTTCGAGATGACATTTCCGGTCGCGGCATCTTCAACGCGGCGGACGAGAATGCCGTCATCGTCGTCGACCAGGCCGTTGGCGTCGTCGTCCACGCCATTGAATTGAACTTCGCGTGGATTCAATTCGCGGCAGTAGGTAATCTGCTCACCCCACGTGATTTTGCCGGCGGAGTCAGTCCCTGTCGGCAGGCGGAATGTAATGCGGTCGCCGCTGGCGCTGAGATGCGAGTTACTCGCGGGTCCGATGGGCGAAAGCACGGTGTAACTGCCCACATCGCTCATCAGATCGTAGATCGCACCGGTGACCGACCGTTGCTGTTCGGCGTCGGCCATTTCCACACCATAACTCAGCGTCATGGAACTCAGGATGTGCATCGACATGATGAACAGAATGCTGAGTATCACCATGCCGAACATCAACTCGATCAATGTCGTACCTCGCGTCTGTCTCATGATGCGCTCCTTACGGCTGGCTGTCGCGCGCGATGATCGCGAACATGTCCAGTCGTTCTGAACCGTAAGGCCCCACCCAGCGGATCGTGACCACAACCGGAAGCAACACGAATCCGGAGGTCACGTTGTGGTCATCCAGCTTGCCGTTGCTGTTCAGATCCAGAGGAAATGGTGCGGGGATCAGGTCCGAGTAACTGCGATTTCCATTCAGGTCGACACCAAACCGCGTCGGCACGCCGCCGTTGTAGTTGTAACCAAACTGCGATTCGTCGGGCGTTTCGTCGTTGATTATGGTGACTGTGCCCTGCACGACGGTACCGTCCTGCATCAGTCCAGGTACGGCAAAGGTTGCTTTCGGTCCGCCCGATGTGGTCGGCAGCGGGCCGTAGTCGGCCCACACTTGATCGGTCGTCGAACCGCTGACCAGCGCGATGCGGATCTCCTCCAATTTTTCCTGCGCCGCAAGACTGGCTGTGCGCCGCTGCCCGCTCAATTGTGCAGAAAGTGAATGGGAGAAGTAAACCGTCAGAGCTGCCGTGCTGGCGATCGAGACGATGGTCAGAGCAATCATCAGTTCAACCAAGGTGAAGCCGGAGTGTCTCTTCCGCGTGAACATTACCCGCCCCTCCAAAGTGGTTCCTCACTTGTGGGAGTGCAACGTTCGTGCCGCCGGACCGTTTTCAAAAACGTTGCACAACCTATTTGATCACTCGTACTTAGGGAGTCTGGAAAGAACTGCTTGGCTTGATTTTTTCTTGCTTCTGCAATATTCATCGCAAGATTGAAACCGACCCAATTGCAATAAGATGTAGAGATTCGTCGAGATGCGCACTGTTAGAATCGCTCCGTAAATTCCACTCGCGTTGACTGTCGAAACCATTGCGGTACGTTGCAGTCGCAATGTGGAGGAATCGTTCATGCGTCAGCGAATCATCGCCAGCCTTGTCGTCGTGTGCGTCGCATGGAGTTCATCCGCTTTCGCGGAGCAGTCCCCCCAGCCCGCGACTACAGCCAAGCCGGTAATTCTGCTGACAGGTTTCGAGCCGTTCGGCGGCGATCCGATCAATGCTTCCTGGGAAGTGGTGAAGACCTTCGACGGCCGGGAAATCGGAGGCTACACCGTCAAGACCGCGCTGCTGCCGGTGGTTTACGATGAGATGGAAAAGCCGCTGCTCAATGCCATCCAGGCGGCGCATCCCTCGATTGTGATTTCGTTTGGAGTCGGCTCAGCTGTCGTCCAGATCGAAACGGTGGCGCGCAACAGCTATCACCCAATGAAGCCACTGGATAACAAATCCAAACCGCCACCGCGGGAAAAGATTGTCCCTGCCGCCGCCGCGGAAATTCCCACCGCGCTGCCGGCCGATGCCATTCTGAAGGCCCTGAAGGACGCCCATATTGGCGCGCAGCTTTCCAAGGATGCCGGCGGGTACCTCTGCAACGAATGTTTTTACCGGCTGATGCAGGCCGATTTGAAGGTCAGCGCACGCGGCTTCATCCATGTGCCTCCTTTTGGGACGAAAGACCCGTTGGGCGGCTCGTTCGACAAGGAAAAGCTGTGCAAAGCCGTGGAGCTCGTGCTCACAACGCTCACGGCAAAGAAGTAGCCGAACGCCAGGTTTACTCGCGCCTTGACATTTCCGAAAATTCTCCTATTTCTGTTTTAACAGAATCAGGGGAATCGCATCATGGTCAAACTTTCGCCCGCCGCTCAGAAGTTCGTCCTCCACTGGGGCGAAATGGGTACGCGCTGGGGTATCAACCGCACGGTCGCGCAGATTCACGCGCTGCTCTACATCTCCTCGCAACCCCTGCATGCCGAAGAGATCACCGAGACCCTGGGCGTCGCACGCTCCAACGTCAGCACCAGCCTGCATGAACTTCAGGGCTGGGGCATCGTCCGCGTCGTTCATGTACTCGGTGACCGCCGCGATCACTTTGAAGCGATGAAAGACGTTTGGGAAATGTTCCAGGTCATTCTCAACGAACGCAAACGCCGCGAAATTGATCCCACGCGCGCGCTGTTGAAGGATTGTGTCGCCGAAGCCCAGAAATCCGGATCGTCGGAATCGCTGGAACGCGAACGATTGGGCGAGTTGCTGGAATTTTTCGAAACCATGAATTCCGTTTACGATCAATTCCACACGCTTTCGCCTGCGACGCTTCGCAAGTTTGCGCGCGCCGGAGACAAAGTGAAAAAGGTAATGAAACTGATCTCCTAGGCACAGACGTGTGCCTTATCAAACGCAGTATATTAGGTAAATATTTGGCATTTTAATTCCAAGCAGTTTTCGTGTCATTCCTGAAAACAGATTCTCATTCAACAGAACCCCCGTCGGCTTTCGCCAACGGGCGCTGGTTCGTTTTCACCTATGAACACTCAGAAATTTGAACGGATTTCGTGCTGGCACGAAATGTGATTCATAGCATTCCGGAGACTGAGAAACGGCATTCACAGTCTCGCTCTTGGACTAAATATCGGTTGCCGTGAGGAGGATCGAACCTATGGCCAGCTTCAAGAATATTCTTCTGACGACCGACTTTTCACCCAATGCCGAAGTCGCAGTTCCCATTGCTGCGGAGTTGGCGCGTAAGTTTGGCGGAACAATCCGGCTGCTGTACGTTTTTGAAGACACTGCGCTGGTCACGGGAATGCCGGGCGAGCCGGTGATGTCGCTGGACTGGGTCAATGCCGCGCGCATCGAACGAGAAGCCAGACTTTCCATGCTGGCTGAGAAGATTCAAAAAAACGAATCCGTCACCTGTGTGCCGTGTCTTCGCGAAGGACTGGGCGCAGCTGAAATTCTGAAAGCCGCGAAGGACCTGCAGAGCGATTGCATCGTGATCGCGACGCATGGCCGCACCGGATTCTCGCACTTCCTGTTTGGTTCTGTGGCAGAACGAGTGGTCCGCATGAGTACCTGCCCGGTAATGACCGTGCGTCCCAAGCTGAGCTAACCTGACAGCTCCGTTGTCGACGCACTTGATTGAGAGGACGATTCGCATGAGCACGATTCTGATTGCAGACGATGAAGTGTCGGTACGAGACGATGTCGCGGCGGCACTGTCACGGCGGGGCCACCGGGTATTGACCGCTGATAACGGCGCGAGCGCCATGGCGCAATTGCTGGACAATCCGGTGCAACTCCTGATTGCCGATCTGCAGCTGCCGCATGAGGACGGCGTCGATGTCATTCAACAGGCGCGCGCTCTCGCACCCGACACGCAGTTCATTGTCATTTCAGAAGCTGGCGACGGCTCCGCAACCGTGGGTGCCGCCGACTGCCTGATCAAACCGCTTCTGGCAGAAGACATCGCCCTCCGCGCCGCACGGGTTCTGGAAATTTCCGAACTTAAGCAGTGCAACCGGATTCTGCGATGCGACCTGCAGCGCAAGGTCGGGCAATTCGACATGATCGGCCAGAGCCCCGCGCTGGAAACCATCCGCGAGACCATCAGCGCCGCCGCGGCCTCACGCTCCGCGGTCTTGATCACCGGCGAATGCGGCACCGGCAAGGAGTTGCTGGCGCGAGCGATCCACGCATTGTCGGGCATGAAGCGAGAACCGTTCGTCCAGGTCAACTGTGCGGCGATTCCGGAAACACTTCTCGAATCGGAACTCTTCGGCTATCAAAAAGGCGCGTTCAATGGCGCAGTGAAGGACTCGGAAGGGCTGCTCCGCTCTGCGCGCAAGGGCACACTCTTCCTTGACGAGGTGACGATCCTGCCGCTGAGCACCCAGGCGAAACTGCTGCGCGCGATGGATGAAAAATCAGTGATGCCTTCGGGGGGAACCCATGCAATCCCCTTCGAGGCCCGCATCGTGGCATCCACGCGGCAGAACCTGGCTGAGGATTCCGCCAAGGGCGCATTCCTCCCGGAGTTGCTGCAACGACTCTCCGAAACGAACATCCACGCGCCGCCGTTGCGCGAACGGCGCGAAGACATTCCGCTGCTGGTGAATCATCTGCTCCGACGCATCAATCACGTGCTGAACCGCAACTTCTCGGGCGTCGAAGAAGGGGCGATGAAAGCGCTGATTCAAGCGCCGTGGAAGGGCAACGTTCGGGAATTGCAGAACGTGCTCGAGCGCGCAGTAATCAATGGCGTCGAGCCCCTGATCAAAGAATCCGATCTGGCGTCGTCCGCCGCACCGGCGATCAACGGCTTCAATACCTCGCAGCTCAAAGACGCCGTGCGTACGTTTGAGCAGATGCATGTAAACCGCATTCTAAAGCACTGTGCCGGCGACAAGCGCAAAGCCGCGAAGGAACTTGGCATTTCGCTATCGTCCCTCTACCGTTACCTCGGCGATGCTCCAAGCTCGGGAGTTCACGAGTAAGCTCGACCGGTCAGCCAGAGGCGCGGTGAATGAATGTCCTGGTTCTGAATTCCGGAAGTTCTTCGATCAAATATCAGCTCTTCGAAGCACGCGACGCCCGCGTGCTGACGGTGGGAACAATTGAAAAAATCGGGGAACCTGGCGGGCGTTTTGTCCAACATCTCTGCGCTCCTGACGGCACGATGCGGGACAGCGAACGCCTTCTGTCTGTGGCCGATGCCCGTGCGGGTTATGCGCTGATTGTTGAAGCCTTGAAGCAGTGCGGCGCGCTGCACGGCGATGCGGATCTGTTCGGCATCGGGCATCGCGTGGTTCACGGCGGGAAATTTGAAGACCCGGCGCTGATCGACGACGCGGTCATTTCAGAGATCCGTGCGATGATTCCGCTGGCGCCCTTGCATAACGGACCCAATTTGGCCGGGATTGAAATCGCTCGCGAGCTTTTTCCGCGCGTGCCTCAGGTCGCTGTCTTCGATACCGCATTTCACCAGACTATGCCCCCGCGCGCCTTCACCTATCCCCTGCCCCGCGAGATCCGGGACGCGCACCACATTCGACGTTACGGGTTTCACGGCACGTCTCACAGTTTTGTCGCCAGGCAGGCCGCGGCGTATCTGCAACGGCCGCTGGAATCGCTCAAGCTGATTACGCTCCATCTTGGCAACGGCGCAAGCGCCGCGGCCATTCAGCACGGCGCAAGCATCGATACCTCCATGGGCATGACTCCGCTGGAAGGTCTGATGATGGGCACACGCTGCGGCGATCTCGACCCGGAGATTCCAACGTACTTGATGCGCGTCGCCGGATTGAGCTATGCCGAAGTGGAAAAAATGTTGAACTCCGCCAGCGGCCTGAAAGGCCTCTGCGGCGTCAACGACATGCGTGAGGTGGAGCGATTGGCCGCTTCCGGCAATGCGGACGCGGAATTGGCGCTCGAAATTTTCTGCTACCGCGTCAAAAAATACATCGGCGCGTATCTCGCGGCGCTCGGCGGCGCCGATGCGATCGTATTTACAGCGGGTATCGGCGAACACAGCGCCACTGTCCGCGCGCGCTCGTGCCGCGGCTTGGAGCGGCTGGGCATTGTTCTCGACGACACCAGGAACCGCGCAAGTTCACACGGCATTAACGAAATTCAGGCAGAATCCACGGACACAAATCGCGTGAAGATTCTGGTCATTCCGACCAACGAAGAGCTGGAACTGCTGCGCTTGACGGTTGATTGCATTAACGCCCGGAGTAAACCGTGAAGTGGTAATCCCTTGATCGGCTATGTTGACGCACGCAACTCTTGAGAAAGGAAATTACATGACTGTGAATGCCTCTCCGCTAAGTGCCCAGGAGCTGCGCCTGATGGATGCATACTGGCGCGCGGCGAACTATCTTTCCGTCGGCCAGATTTATCTCTTCGACAATCCACTTCTGCGCGAACCACTGACGATGAAGCACATCAAGCCGCGCCTGCTGGGACATTGGGGCACGACGCCGGGCTTGAATTTCATCTACGTTCACCTCAACCGCATCATTAAGAACCACAACCTGAGCACGCTTTACGTCACCGGGCCCGGACACGGCGGTCCCGGTCTGGTCGCCAATGTTTACCTGGAGGGTACCTACTCGGAGTTTTATCCCGGGATCTCTCAGGACGAGGCGGGAATGAAGCACCTCTTCACCCAGTTCTCATTTCCAGGCGGAATCCCCAGCCACGTCGCGCCTGAAACACCGGGTTCGATTCACGAAGGCGGAGAATTGGGATACGCACTCTCACACGCGTTCGGCGCAGCGTTCGATAATCCCGATCTGCTGGTCTGCGCGGTCGTTGGCGACGGCGAAGCCGAAACCGGCGCGCTGGCGACGAGCTGGCATTCGAACAAATTTCTCAATCCTGCGCGAGACGGCGCCGTGCTGCCGATTCTTCACCTTAACGGCGCGAAAATCGCCGGTCCGACGGTCCTCGCTCGCATCAGTCACGATGAACTCGAAAATCTCTTCAAGGGCTACGGCTACAAGCCGTACTTCGTCGAAGGAAACGATCCGAAAGTTGTACATCAACAAATGGCCGCGACACTCGACACCTGCGTCGCCGAGATCAAGCAGATTCAGTCCAACGCGCGCACGCAGGGCTCAGTCCAGCGTCCGATGTGGCCGATGATCGTGATGCGCACCCCCAAGGGGTGGACGGGTCCGAAGGAAGTGGACGGCAAACCTTCCGAAGGCACGTTCCGCTCGCATCAGGTGCCGTTCTCTGAAATGGCCAACAATCCCGGCCATGTCAAATTGCTTGAGCAGTGGATGAAGAGCTACAAGCCCGAAGAGTTGTTCGACAAGGCCGGAAAGCTGCTGCCCGAGTTGGCGGAACTTGCGCCAAAGGGCACGCTGCGCATGGGAGCCAATCCACACGCCAACGGCGGCTTGCTGCTGCGCGACCTGACCATGCCCGATTTCCGCAGCTACGCCATCGATGTCCCGCGCCCGGGCGGCGTCAATGGCGAAGCGACGCGCGTGCAGGGCATGTTCCTGCGCGACGTGATGAAACAGAATGCCGCCACGAAGAATTTCCGCGTCTTCTCGCCCGATGAGACCAACTCAAACCGCTGGAATGCAATCTTCGAAGTCACCGAGCGCACGTGGATGGCCGAGATCGCCAGCGTGGACGAAAAGATGTCGCCCAACGGCCGCATCATGGAAATGCTGAGCGAGCATCAGTGCGAAGGCTGGCTGGAAGGCTACCTGCTCACGGGGCGCCACGGATTTTTCTCGTGCTACGAAGCCTTCATTCACATCATCGATTCGATGTTCAATCAGCACGCGAAATGGCTCAAGACCACGCGCCACATTCCGTGGCGTCGGCCGATCGCATCGCTCAATTACCTGCTCACGTCTCACGTCTGGCGTCAGGACCACAACGGATTCAGCCACCAGGATCCGGGATTCCTTGATCACGTGGTAAACAAGAAGTCAGAAGTGATCCGCGTCTACTTGCCGCCCGACGCCAACACGCTCCTTTCGGTCACCGATCATTGCCTGCGCAGTCGCAACTACGTCAACGTGGTTGTGGCCGGCAAACAACCGGCGCCGCAATGGCTGTCCATGGAGGAAGCAGTCAAACATTGCACTGCGGGAATCAGTATCTGGGAGTGGGCCAGCAACGATCAGGGTTGCGAACCCGATGTCGTCATGGCGTGCGCCGGCGACGTGCCGACACTGGAAACGCTGGCGGCCGTCGAACTGCTGCGCAAATACTTTCCCGAATTGAAAGTGCGCGTGATTATTGACCCGCGCACATCTAAAGAGACTACCTAAAGGAGCAGTGGAAGCTTGGTATGTTGGATGAAGGATCGCAAGAGCAGCGGCTGACGAGATAGAGTTCGAAATTCGTCGGCCAGTCTTTTTCGAAGCACAAGGGTG
>JBBRPR010000079.1:0-35824 GCA_038227875.1 Planctomycetota bacterium | reverse complement strand
GCGGTGCTCAAGGGCCAGCTGGGCGACAACATCAAAGACGAAGCGATGGCGCTGTCGCTGGCCTACTTCGGTGTGATCATCATGTCCAGCCTGATCGGCGGCGTGGTGTATGTGCTCAGTGGCGTCAAGCGGCCCACGGCCGCGGAAGCTGACAGCGATGCAGTCATCGTCAACACCGTGGCCAGCGGGCAATGATTGCATGAAAGTTTCCGTCGTCACACCCATCCACAACGAATCCCGGAACATTCCCGAACTCGTCGAGCGCATCGAAAAAACGATGGAAGCCTGGCGCGCCCTCGAAGCCGGCCGCGACTGGGAACACCTCGCTTGCGACGACCATTCCACGGACGGCAGCCTGGAATTGCTCCAGCAACTTGTCGCCAAGCACCCGCATCTGCGCCCGGTCCGAAACCCGAAGCGCTCCGGCCAGACCGGCGGCTTTGAAACCGGATTCCGCAACGCCAGCGGCGATGTCATCGTCACCATGGACGCCGACCTGCAGAATCAGCCCGAAGATATTCCACTGCTGCTCAAGCCCATCGAAGAAGGCCGGCTCGATCTGGTCAACGCCATCCGCACCAAGCGCCAGCACGCTGGCTCGCTGATTGCCATTTCCAAGCTCGGGAACGTGCTGATCCAGATGCTGATGACTTGCCCGGTCAGCGACGCGGCCAGCAACTTCACGGCACTGAAATCCAGCTTTGTACGCGACCTGACGCTCTTCGAGAACGACCACCGCTACGTCATTCCCATCTGCGTGCTGCGCGGCATGGACCCCAAGCGCATCGGCGAAGCGCCGACGCGCCACGAAGCGCGCAAGCATGGCTCGTCGAAGTACAGCGCCATTCGCAAAGCGATCACCGGATTTCCCGAGCTGCTGCGCTGCAAGCGGCGCATGCGCAAAGGCATCTACGACTTTCCCAAAAGCACCATGACCGCCGCCATTCCCGCGGGGTCGTCCATCTCGTGAGCGTCGACAACGACGGCCGCGGTTCGCGCGTCTGGCTATTCGCCGGCGTGCTGGTTGTCGCGTACCTCATTCTGACGCTCTGGAACATCCAGCTGCAAACCATCGCCTCGCCCGACGAACCGCGCTACGCCGACGCCGCGCGCGTGATGCTCGACTCCGGCGACTGGGTCGTGCCGAAATTCAATGCCGCGCCGCGCCTGGTCAAACCGGTCTTCTTCTACTGGCTCCTCGCGGGAGTCGGCGCAGTGGGAAGCGCGCTCGGTGCGCCGTTAGGCACGGCTTTCCGCTTCGGCCCGGCGCTGATGGGACTGCTGGTGATTCTCGGCACGTTTCTGCTGGGCACGCGGTTGCGCGGT
This sequence comes from Planctomycetota bacterium, assembly GCA_038227875.1. GTDB lineage: Bacteria > Planctomycetota > SZUA-567 > H5-PLA8 > H5-PLA8 > JBBRPR01. The sequence goes on along the minus strand of JBBRPR010000079.1, from coordinate 34,498 downwards.
GAGCGTTTCGGTTTCATCTCCGCGGCGATCCTGCTGACGACGTTCGAATTCCACAAGCTCTCGCGCGAACTGGTCTGCGACATGACGCTTACGGCCTGGCTGCTCTGGGCGTGGCTCTTCTTTCACATCGCCTCCAAGCGGATCGAACGCAGCCAGTCTGCGTTTCCCGCGCTGCTGGGATTTTATCTCTGCCTGGGATTCGCCTGCCTGACCAAGGGACCGTTTCTCGTCGCCATTTTTGTGGTCATGCCGCTGCTGGCGTATCTCTGGCTGACGAGCAATTTCAAGCTGCTGTTGCGCGCCGGAATCTACTGGGGCGCGCCGATTTCGCTGCTCATCGGCATGTGGTGGTCGGTCGCCATCCAGCGACGGGGACTCGATGCCGGCTCATTTATTCTGACGGAGAACATCAAGCGCTTCCTCGGCGCCAAGGATCACACGCAGAACCCGACGCCGTTCGTTTTCTATCTGAAAACGCTCGGTGAAAACTTCGCGCCGTGGATTGTGCTGCTGCCGGTGGCGCTGTACTGGTCGCTGCGCTTCATCGGTGTAATTCCCTCCGGTGATGCGTCCGCGCCTAAGAAGTCTATCAAGCAAGCGCTCTACGATCTCTCCGACGCGTCGAAGCTGCAGATCTGCTGCCTGGCGATCCCGTTTTTCATCATGGGCATCTCGGTCAGCAAGCGGCCGCTGTATCTGCTCCCCATTTATCCATTTCTCGCGTTGTGGGCCGGGTGGCTGGTTGAGACGACGTTCCTGAAAAAGGAAGGTCAGTCGTTCTGCACGCGCTGCGCCTACACGCTCGGCGCGATCCTGGTGGTACTGTTTGGCGGACTGGCGATCGCCGTCGGCGGGTTCTCCGATCAACTGCTGGCGCTGCTGACGAAGAAATTTCCAGACACGCTTTTCAAACCGATGCCATCAGAAATTCACATGGCGACGGTGCTGCTGGTCATACTCGCGGTGTTCGGATTGGCGGCCGCGCTGAACTTGAAAGTTGGACGCCGCTTCAATTTTATGGTCCAGATATTGGCAATGGCAGCGGCATTGGTCATCGGGTATGAAACTGTCGTGGTGCCCAACCGCGAGCGAGAGGCGGACCGGATTCAGTTTTTCGCCGCGCTGCAGGAGCGGATCAAGGACCGCCCGCTGGTCACTTTTGAAGAATCGCAGAATGAAGCCGTGTGGTATCTCAACCGTCCCACACAGCAGATCAAGCAGCTTCGCCGTCCGGATTTGAAAGCGTGGTTTGAGCATCCCGATGCGGTGCTGCTCACGCCAGAAAACGATGCGAAGCACAAAATGGACCCGCGGTTTCGTGATGCAATTCGCGTGTTGGGTCCGGCCATTCCACGCGGCGACATGTCCTTCATTTTAGTGGAACCCGATCCGGCGCATCCGCCGGACCCGGAGATTTTCAAACCGCTGCCAGCGAAGAGCGGACACCATCAGAAGCAGGCTGAAGACGATCAGGGAGACGAGTAACGTGGGCGACATCAAGAAAGTTCTCATTACTGGCGGAACGGGTTTCGTCGGTTCGTACCTGACGCGCGAATTGCTGAAGCAGGGCTGCGAAATTCTGCTGTTCGATGCCTACATCAATTACATCGATCCGTTTACCAGCAACTACCAGCACTTCCTGATCGAACGCATGAAGGGCATGGTGGACAAGGTGAAGATCGAGCGCGGCGACATCCGCGTGCAGAAGAAGATGCAGCAGTTGATGAACGAGTGGAAGCCCGACGGGGTCGTGCATCTGGCCGCGCTGCCCGGCGCCAAAGAGTCGACGATGTACCCGACCGAAGCGACGCAGATCAATGTCGACGGAACGTTGTCGGTGCTCGAAGGCGTCAAGGCCTGCGGTACGGTCAAGCGCTTCATTTTCACGAGCTCCAGTTTCGTGTATGGCAATTTCAAGAAGCCCATCGCCGATGAAGAGCATCCGACCGATCCCATCGACGTTTACGGCGGCACGAAACTCACTGGCGAAATCCTGACGCGCGCCTATTCGCGCCAGCACGGTTTTGAACACGTCGTCATTCGTCCGTCGGCCGTCTACGGCTTCGGCGACTGCAATCGGCGTGTCACGCAACAGCTGATTGAGAACGCGATCAACGGCAAGCCGCTGATCCTGCACGACGGCGGCCGCTCGAAGATCGACTTCTCTTATGTCACCGACGTCGCCGACGGCTACGCGCGCGCGCTGATGGTTAAGGAAGGCGCCAACCAGACGTTCAACATCACGCGCGGCAATGCGCGGACGGTGCTGGAGTTCGCCAACGAAGTGAAGAAGTATTACCCCGAGGCGAAGCTCGTTGAAAAACCGCCGGACACGTCGCGCCCCGACCGCGGCACACTCTCGATCGAGAAAGCGCGCAGGCTGCTGGGCTACGATCCCAAGATCGACATCGAACAGGGGATCAAGGAATACATCTCGCTGCTGAAGACCCGCGGCCCGAAGGCCGTTTCATAAACGAGGATCGATCATGCGAAAGCTGCCGTTCCTGGTCACCGCCGCCGCGGCGCTGTGTGTCTCGGCTCATGCGTACGATGTACCGTGGCAGCAGCTCCACGATTCGGCCGAAGCGTATCTCAATACGTGTGTTTCGAAGAGCGAAGTTGACAGCATGGCCAGCAAGTTGCGCAGCCGCGTGAATCAGAAAATCTCCGACAACTCCGATCTCTCCGAAGACATCGCGATGCGCAACATCATGCTCGATTGGGCCGCGGGCGCGACCAAGTCGATTGCTCACAAGGAAGTTCCCGCCGTTAAGCAGGCCTGCTATTACTTTCTGATTTTCCACGAAAAGGGATTTGATGTTCCGCGCCAGATCCGCGACCTGCTCACCGCGGGCAACGTAAAGGAGATGATCGAATATCTCGACGACGCGGTGGCGAAGCAGAAAAAGTAACCGACAAGGAGTGAACCAAACGTGAACGCTGCTCCCAATACCAAACGCTCCGTACCGCTGTGCATCCCGGACATGGACGACGAAGAAGTTCGCGCCATCGCCGAGGTCCTGAAGTCTGGCTGGCTGGCCCACGGTCCCAACAACCACGAATTCGAAAAAGCGTTCTGTGAATACATCGGCGTGCCGCACGCCGTAAGTCTCAATTCTTGCGCGTCGGCGCTCTTCCTGGCCATCCACGCCAGCGGGATCAAGGGCAGCGTTATCCTGCCGAGCTTCACCTTCGTCGCCAGCGCCAACGCCATTGTTACCGGCGACGCCAAGTGCGTCTTTGCGGACATCGACTACGACACGTGTTGCATCGACGTGAAGCACGCCGAGTCGCTGATCACCCGCGACACCGAAGCGATCATGCCCGTCCATTACGCCGGCCAGGCCGCGGACATGAATGCCATCGCCGCCCTCGCCGCCAAACACAAGCTCAAGATCATCGAAGATTCCGCCGAAGCGATCGGCGCCACCGTTGACGGCAAGCAGACGGGCAGTTGGGGCATCGGTTGCTGGTCGTTCTACCCGACGAAGAACATCGCCACCGGCGAAGGCGGCATGCTGACGACCACCGACGGCGCGCTGGCCGACAAGGCCCGTGCGATTGCCGGACACGGCGTGGCCTCCTCGACGTGGGCGCGCGAAAAGAAAGAAAAGCCGTGGCTGCGCGCCGCGACGTATCCGGGCTTCAACTTCCGCATGAGCAACGTTCTGGCCGCACTGGGCGTGGTGCAGATGAAGAAGCTCAACCGCATGAACACCGCGCGCCGCAAACACGCCGTGCAGTACAACGCGCTGCTGAAGAAGGATCTGTTCGAACTCCCCGTCGAAGCGCCCGGCCGAATCCATACGTACCAGATGTACACGCTGAAATTGAAAGGCATCGACCGCACGAAGTTCCTCGCCGACTTGCGCGGCCAGGGCATTGGCGCGACGGTCCATTTCGATCCGCCCGTGCACACGCAGCCGTACTACGCGGAGACGCTCGGCTTCGGCAAACTCAACCTGCCCGTGACCGACAAGGTCGCCGCGAACATCGTCACCCTGCCGATGTATCCGACGATGACCGAGAGTGACGTCGCGTTCGTGGCTGAAGCAGCCAACGCCGCGGGACCGAAGTACCGCTGACAATGCCGCGGGCGTGTCCGTCAAAGGTCGACCACCGCTACCCTCCCCTTTCAAAGGGAGGAGAAGTTGCGGCCGTCTTGTGTGGATGGTTTGCGAAGAATCAGCGCGCGATGCCCTGGCGAGAGACGCGTGATCCGTACCGCATCTGGCTGAGCGAAATCATGCTGCAGCAGACGCAGGTCGCCACCGTCATCCCGTACTTCAACCGCTTCGTCGAACGTTTTCCGACCGTCAACGCGCTGGCCTCAGCGCCGCTGGATGATGTTTTGAAATTCTGGGCCGGACTTGGTTACTACAGCCGCGCGCGCAACCTGCATCGCGGCGCGGCGCTGGTGGTCGAACGCTTTGGAGGAAAGATCCCCGCGTCGCCCGAACTGATCCGCGAAATCCCAGGCATCGGCGCGTACACCGCCGGCGCGATTTTGAGCATCGCCTTCTCGCTTCCCGAACCGCTCGTCGATGGCAACGTCGCGCGCGTGCTCTCGCGGTTGCTGCTGATCAAAGGAGACTGGCGCAAAGGCGCGATGAAAGACCAGCTCTGGGCACTGGCCCGCGAACTCGTCACTACCTCTCACGCTCGGAAGACTGGCTCGCCCGGCGACCTCAATCAGGCGCTGATGGAACTCGGTGCGACAGTCTGCACGCCCAAATCGCCGGACTGCTCGCACTGCCCACTCGCCGAGTTCTGTCTCGCCAAGAAGAACGGCGTGCAAGCCGACTACCCGGAGAGTCCCGAGAAGTCCGATGTGCCATCGTGGAAACTCCGCGCGTGGATTGTTGAGGATGCCACCGGCCGCATTCTCCTCGCGCAACGCGAAGCCAGCGGCCTCTTCGGCGGACTCTGGGAAGTACCCACCGAACGCATTTCAACCACGGAGAAGAGCAACAAACTTCCCCTGCTCGGCAAGGTGACTCATGTGCTCAGCCACCGCCGTCTGAACATCCGCATTCATCGCATAAAGAAGGAAGCGCACGACCCGCGCTGGCGCGACGCCGCGCAGTTTCCCTGCTGGTCAGGCCAGTACACCGAGTTCTGCTGGCTGAAGCCCGCCGAAATCCTGAGCGGTAAAGCCGTGGGCCTTGCGTCAGTTCAGCGCAAAGTTCTTGCGCATTTGTAGTCGCTGCTGCCGGCGGACTACTTGCCCATGGAATTCAAGACGTCATTCATCGGGTTAAGGTAGACGTTGAAGAACATCGACAGAATCTGGTAGATCACGTACAGGGAAATGATGCCGTAAACAATGCGCGGCAGCCACTGCGCGAAGGCTTCGATCGCGCGTTCGTAATTTTCGCGCGCATGGTCGGCGTAGCGCAGCAGGACTTCATCGAGTTTTCCGGACTGCTCGCCGACGCGTACGGCGGCCACGAAATCCTGCGGCCAGAGTTCCGTGGGAAACAAGCTCGTGGTCAATAGATTGCCGCCGCGCACGACTTCTGAACTGCGCGCCACAGCCTGGCGGTATAGCCCGTTGCTCATCGCGCGCGCGCAGGTGTCCAGCGCCTGGGAGATGGTGACGCCCGCGGCGATCAGGTTGCCAAGACAACTGGCGTATTCGGCCAGGCAGCGGTTGCGTTCCACGCTGTTGAGAACGGGAATCTTCATCTTGTATTCATCGGCGGACGTCGGCGGCGCAGGCGGCGCGTTGGGTCCCCGGAAAGCGCCATCCGGCGCGCGTCCCCAGAGTACCTTCGCCAAAAATCTCCAGCCGATGAAGCAGATCACCAGCGGCGTGAACGCCGAGAGCATGTAGCCGATGAAGCCGATTTGTCCTGCAATGAATCCCGGCAGCGGCGCGACGAACGCCGCGATAAAGAGCACCAGCACCGGCAGGATCATCTGCGCGCGGATGCGGCGGCGCGCGGAATACCAGAGCTCCCGCTGCGCGACGACCGAATCGAGTACCACTTCGACGCGCCCGCCGTTCCAGCCGGCGATTACCGTCGCGCGCTCGGTTTCCGAGAGCACCTGCGACATCGCGTCCATCAGGCTCTCGATACTCTCGCCTTTTTTGGCGCGCTGCGCCGCCTCGAGAAACGCCTCTTTGCCGTAGCTGGACGTACAGACCGTCGCACACGTATTAAGTGACGCTTCGACACTCACGCCCGACGCATGCTGCACACGCAGTGCGCGCAAGGCTTCGGTTACGGAGTGGTCGAGAGTGTCAGCGGACATGGGGGGCGGCTTCCTTCGGATCGCGTGCACTATAGTAGACGTGCGCGCACCGATCCGTACGTCGATGAATTAAAAATTCAAAAGTAAAAATTCAAAAACGCACGCGGCTATCATCGATTTCCGTCCTGAGTCCGCGTCACCCGAAAGCACGCAAACTAACCGGACGCCTATCCCAACCCGCGTGCGTTTTTTAATTTTGAATCTTCAATTTTGAATTGCCGTTTTAGTGCTCGTGCTCTTCATGCCCGCGCTTCAGCGCATCCTGAATGTCCTTGGGCAGCTCCGGTCCCAGCGCTTCGACTTCGGCGATCAGGTCTTCGATGTCTTCGCCGAACATCTCGAACAGCCGCACGACCGTGTCGCCGATCTTGTTGTTCGGCGTGCTGGCTCCGGCGGTAACGCCGATGGTGAGGGGCGATTTGTCCGGCATCCAGTTTTCGTGGATCACTTCCTGATGCTTGCCGACCGGCAGATGCCGGATCTGGCTGCGTGAAATCATGCAGGCTGCGTCGTCGATGTGGTACGACGGGCACTTATGCAGGGAAATTTCGGCTAGATGCGTGGTGTTCGACGAATTGTATCCGCCGATCACGATCATCAATTCCGGCGGCGCTTTCATCAGGTCATTAACAGCATCCTGGCGGTCCTGCGTCGCGCTGCAGATCGTATCGAAGCTGCGGAAGCGCTGCTGGGTTTCGGCATCGCCGTACTTCTTGTTGAACGCGCCACGCAGACGCGCCGCGATCTCCATGGATTCCGTCGAGAGCATCGTCGTCTGGTTGGCCAGGCCCAGGAACTGCAGATCCTTGTCCGGATCGAAGCCCGGAGACGCCGCCTTGGCGAACTTCTCCAAGAATGCTTCACGGCTGCCCTTGCCAAGGATGTAATCGCAGACGTAATCGGCTTCATCCAGATCGCGGACGATCAGGTAGCGCGCGCCGGCGCGGCTGGAGGTCGCGATTGTTTCTTCGTGGTTGTACTTGCCGTGAATGATGCTCGTGTACTTGTCGCGCGCGTATTTTTCGACGCTCTTCCACACATTCACCACCGCACCACAGGTCGTATCGACAAGGATGCAATTCTTCTCTTTGAGAATATCAATTTCCTTCACCGGCGCGCCGAATGCGGGAAGGATGACGACGTCATCCCCCCGGATGTCCATGTACGTCTCTCCCTTATTGTAGCCGCCGGAGAGGAAGATGAAGCCCATGTCGCGCAGGCGTTCGTTGACCGACGCGTTGTGGATGATTTCGTTGGTGATGAAGATGCGCTTGTCGGGGTAGCGGTGGCGGGTCTGATAGGCGATGTCCACGGCGCGTTCAACGCCGTAACAGAAGCCAAATTCCTTGGCCAGGCGAATGGTTAATCCGCCGCGCGTGATCTGGTGGCCCTTGACCCGCAGCAGGTCTACAACCCGGCTTGCGTATTGAGCTTCCAGCAGCGGCTTGACGGTGTCCTTCAGCCCGAATCCCTTGCGGTGGTACTCGCCCATGATCTCTCCCTGCTTATGCTTGTATGCGATCTTCCGATCCGAGTGTAAACCGTAAAAGATATCCGCAGATAGGCGGAAATCAAAAGGTTTTGATGCACAAGAGCAGTTCGTTTCGCTCCTTCCCAAACGTTACGTGCCACGGTATCTTGCGGTTCTGTCCCATCACCTTGGAGCAGCTTCGGTTATGCCCAGCGCGCACGTCCAAAAATTCTATACCAGCGAGCTTGCGCTGGAACGCCAATTCCACGAACGCGGCGCGAAACTCCGGTTTTCAGCCAAAGGCGCGAAAGCTTCCGCTGCCTGGCAGAAACGCGCGCGGGCGGTCTTTGCGAAGGTGCTGGGACTGCAACATTTCAAGCGCGTGCCACCTCGGCCAGTCCGCGTCGATAGTGTAAAACTTGACGGCGCCGTCCGCGAAGAATGGCGCATTCAGACCGAACGCGACGTGTGGATGCCCTACTATTTGTTCGTTCCCAATGGCGGAACCGAAAAGCGTCCACTCGTCCTCGCCCCTCACGGGCACGGTTCCGGTGGAAAGCTGGCCGTGGCCGGTCGGCGTGACATCCCGCAGATTGTCGCCGCGATCGAACGCTACAATTACGAATACGCACCACAACTGGCCCGCGCCGGTTTCATCACCGCGTGCCCCGACGCGCGCGGATTTGGCGAACGCCGCGAACCGTCCAAACAGCACGACCGCGAACACCCGGAACAACTCACCGCCAGTTCCTGCCACGAATTACTCCTCGCCGGCGCGCCGCTGGGTTTGACCGTGCAAGGGATGTGGACATGGGACTTGATGCGCCTGCTCGATCACCTCGAGAAAGATCCGCGTGTCGATGCCCAGCGCATCGGCTGCGCGGGACTCTCCGGCGGCGGACTGCAGACGCTCAATCTTGCAGCGCTGGACACACGCGTGAAAGCTGCCGTGGTCAGCGGCTACTTCTACGGTTTCCGCGAATCGCTGCAGGTGATGAATGGCAATTGCATGTGCAATCTGGTGCCGGGACTTTGGGAGCACTTTGACGCCGGCGACATCGGCGCAATGGTCGCACCACGCGGCCTGCTGATCGAGACCGGCGAGAAAGATCCGCTCAACGGTGCCAGCAAACTCAAGAACGTAACGAGCCAAACCGCGATTACACGCAAAGCGTTCGCGCAATTCGGCGCCGCCGCGCAGTTCGAACACGTCGTCTTTTCCGGAGCGCACCGCTGGGACGGCGCGCGAGCAGTGGAATTTCTGCGGGAGCAGTTGGGTCTGCGTTAATGGCTCACGGACGGTGCGCCGCGCGTTCGCGCCAGACCGGCCGCACGCGCTCGTGAATGGGCGGCGACTTGGGGTGGTCCAGCAATCGGACCGCCTGCCGCCCGAGCGCCGCGAAGTCGCTGGCGGGACCGGAATACAGCGTCGATTCCGTCAGGCCCTGGAAGCACACAATCTTCAAGTCTCGGGGCAGAGTCCATCCGGCGTTCGTGGCCTCCTCGGTCAGCGCTGCCGCACTGGACGGATCAACACAGAGCACCGCTGAAAATCGCGGTCGCACCTTCAACAGCGCACGCAACGAGTTTTGACCACTTGTCCCGGGAAGAAAACTGAACACCGTGTTTCCCGCACCGGACACGCGGGCCTCTCTGCACGCCTTCTGGAATCCCTGCTTGCGCTCCTTTGAGTCTGGATCGATATCGCGCAGCGTATAAAGAATGAATTGGATGAACGCAATGCGGCGATGGCCTTCCTCAATCAGCACACGGGTGGCGTCGTACGCTGCGTTGACGTTATCCACCGATACCGAGTGCAGTCGCTGTCCGTCCGAGGGCGTATCCACATTGCAGACCGGCACCGTCAGGCGCTCGTAGGCGCGTAGATTCTTTGCCGCAAAGCGGCCCACCAGCAGGATTCCTTTCAGCGGCAGGTCGAGAAATCCATGCGGCTGTGCGTGCTGAAGCTCGTGAGCATGGGCGATCAACAGCGGCGCGCCACTGTCGCTGCAGCCGGACATGATACCGCGCTGGATTTCCGCGAGTGTGGGATCAAAAGCCACGGCCTTCAGCGGATCGCTGAGCACCTCCAGCACAATGCCGCGCCCATCCATGGAGAATGGACGCGGACGCAGGAACAACCGGCGGCGGCGCGCGGTCCGGGCGATGAGCTGTTCGCTTTCCAGTTGTTCGAGCGCCAGGCGCACCGCACAGATGCTGGCGCCATGGGCCTCCGCCAGGGCGCGCACGGTTGGCAGGTTGTCAAAAGGCGCCCAGTCGCCGGCGTTGATTTGCGTACGGAGTTTCGCTGCGATCTTGCGGTGTTCTGCGTGTGAACTGGGCGGACGCCCTCGCGCACGACGGCTTTTCTTCGGTGAAACCATCCCTTGATTTTACAGCAATTCACAGCAAATGAAATGGCTTAAAGGCGTCTCTCCACCGTGGCCGGGTGTATAGTGTGGCAGGAATTGAGGCTCAAATCCATACGACCAATCAAGGAGGAAAAGCATGGGCGTTCGAGCGCGGGTCTTACTGACAGTAATTGTGGGGTCTATTTTTCTTGGCGGCGTCAGCGCCAGTGAGAAGACAGCCGTCGAACCGGCGTTGCCTCCCGACGCCAAGGTGACGGAGATCCTGAACGGTCTCGGGGACAACTCCAGCGCGGTACTGCCGCCGATCAAGACCGTCGGTGAGTGGAACGCGATTACCAAGCAATTCGACATGGAACACACCGGTCCCGTGGGCCGCGATTATACTAACAAGGCCGTCTGGATGCCCGATCGGAATCGCGCGTTCTACTGTGGCGCCAACCATGGCGCACCGCACCGTCTCGACGACGCGTGGGAATACGACCTGGCCTCCAACACGTGGGTGCTGCTATTCGCGCCGGATGCCAACAACGCCACTGGCGTGATGGAAATCAAAGAGGAGACCATTCCCGGTACGACAGAGAAAGTGAAATTCGTGCAGACCAACCGCGGCGGTCCCACGCATTACGGCCATACCTGGTGGGCGTTTTGTTACGATCCGGGAATGAAGGCCGCGCTGTGGATGAACGTCGGCATTGGCGACCGTTTCGCCAATTACATTGAACAAACCACGCACAGCAAAGAAGGAATCTACGAAGGCCCGCCCATGTGGTCCTTCAAGCCCTACGAAAAACAGTGGAAACTGGTGTTGTCACCCAAGCCCTTCCCGCAGGTTCCCTATGCGGCGCAGATGGAATACGTGTCGGACCTGGGCGGCCCGGTGTGCGTTTCCGGCGGGTGGAGCGGCAAGGGCACGTGGCTCTACAATCACGCCACCAATTCCTGGAAGCAACTCAAAGCGCTCTCCAATGAGCCTATCTACGAGTCGCTCATGGCCTACGACAGTGAAAACAAAGTGCTGGTGGCGCAGGAACCGGAGAAGTCCACGCTTCAGTTCGATATTCATGAGAACAAGTGGCAGAAGGTGCTCGATCCCGGCAAGGACTCCGCCGACGCGCCGGAAGGCATGGATGCGCGCAGCACGATGTACTACGACTCAGGCAACGGCGTCTGCCTGCTCTTTCATCAAGACACGCCGGACGTGATGTGGTCCTACAGTGCAAAGGACAAGAAGTGGACGAAGAATAAAGTCAGCGGGCCGCCCTGCCCTCCCGGCCGCACGATCAGTTATTTTGACAGCGCGCGGAATGTTTTCGTGGTCAACAAGGCTTCGACAACTTGGGTGTACCGCTTCAAAAAGGAGACCAAGGCGGCCACCGAAACGGCCTCCAATAAAAAGGCGGGAGACAAGCCGGCGAATCCTTAGATCAAATTACGGCAGCGGTGAGCGGGATTCCGCTCACCGCTGTCCGCTTCAACTATCCAACTTGATGCAGTTCCCAGAGACGGCGATAACACTTCATCACCAGCAGCGGGTCGCTGGAACCGGGGCCTTCGTAGCTTGTCCAGCCCGTGTATCGGATGCTCTTCAGCAGCGAGAAGATCTGAAGCCACGGATAGCGGCGCGAATCCCATAGCTCCTGGATGTGGACACAGCCGATGTAATTCTTCAGGAGTTCGAAGCTGGTCTTAAGATCGCCGTTGGCGTCGGTTTCGCCCGGATTGCAGTTCCAGGTTACGAAGGCGTTGGAATGATCGGCGTACTGCATGATCTTATGAATGCGATCGACCCGCTCCGTATCCCTGCCATGAACTTCGAGCCACACACGCACATTCTTCTCTTTTCCATACGCAGCAACTTCGCGCAGCGAATGTCCGATCTGCTCCAGCGTCTTCGCCTCCTCGACCTCTGGAGGCAACCCATTGGGCCGCACCTTGATCCCCTCGCATCCAATCTCCGACGCCAGATCGATGGCGCGTTTACTGCCCTCGATGTTCTGCTTCAGCACGCTGCGATCGGGCGAGTGGTATTCATACACAGTCCCAATGCCATAGGGAACGATGCCCCCGGCCGCAAGACGCTGTCGGACTTCAAGTCGCTCGGATTTTGAAAGACTTTCTTCGACCTTGTGCGCGTGCGTTGTGCGCAACTCCACGCCTTGAAATCCAGTGGCTTTGCAGTTCTCAATAATCGTGTCGATGTTCCACTGCGCCGCCATGTTGTACGTCACGAGTCCCAGCTTCATTTTTGTCGCTCCTGGTTTTTCTGCTGCCACAGGCGCATTAAATCAGGTCAGGCTGCTGGGCGCCATGCGATTGACTGCTGAAGGGATGTGTTTTGCTGCTGCCAGTGATTGAATCACTTGCTGCGAGTGTTGCGATAGTGCATGGGAGAGACACGCGTCCATTTCTTGAAAATGGCGGAGAAATGATACGGATCGTCATATCCCGATCGGGACGCAATTTCCTTCACGGAAAGGTGGGTTGAAATCAATAACGCCTCCGCGCGTTCCATTCGCTTTCGCAGCAGCAGTTGCTTGGGCGATATACCCGCGTAACGCCGGAACATATGGGCAAAGTGCGATGCCGATAGATGCGCCACCGCGGCGAGGGTGTTCACGTCCATGGTCGGATCGCCGAGTCCGTTTTCAATGTGTTCAAGCACAGCTTCCAGCCATTCCGGACCCACGCGGCTTGAATTGAAACGCAGCGCTCCGACTTTGGCGGCATCCTGAAGCGCAAGGGTGAGCAGATGGAACAATTCGCGTTGAGCTTGGAGCGGCCCCCATGACTCGCCAGCCTGCCATCGTCGCACCGATTCCAGTAGACGTTTAAACAGGCGGCTGGCGGTGTTGCTGCTGCTCGCCCGAAAAACAGCGGGCAGTTCAAGTGACTTGAAGGGATCGCTGTCACCCGAGTCCGCGATAAAGTGAGCGAAACAGACGCTCATTGTCCTGCCGCCCCGTGTCACGTTGCGCTCGATAAATCGCGCCCCTCGAGGCAACAGGCAGAAATGCCCCGCCGGCGCCATCAACCTCTTGTGCTTCAGCTCGTAGCACATGACTCCCTGGGTGATGAAATGGAGATCGTAGTTGTCAATCTGACGGAGTGGCCCAACACTTCCGCCAGCGTGCTTGGAGATGCCAACCGCCAGCGTGGGTTGGAGCCGCGTTCGGGAAAGCTGGTCGGCGAGCAATCGTGCGGGGTAGATAACTGAACGGGTCACCCGTTTATTCGTATCGCAACTTAAGCAACTGCGCCATCATTTCTTTGGCGTCTCTTCAGCTCCGCAGGAATCTTTAATGGCGCGGCATGCTGCTGGCTGATTCTATCTCCACCACCCACATTATTACGCGTTGCGCCGGCGAACTATATCCGGCGCGTCGATAAACTTTCAATCAGTGGTCTGCGTTCTCCGCTTCGATTCAATTTACCGCACTACCGCGTCGCGCCACTCTTGCCTTGCGTGGCCTTGTAGAGCTGCGGCTGTTGGGCGAACCACATTGAATTGTTGAACAATGTGCCCACGCGAATGCTCAGGCTTACGCCTGAAACGGTCGCGTTGGTCAACCCGGAGCTGAGCAATTGCGCCGCGAACGATCCATGCATGAATCGGGCGGCCAACTTTCCCGTCTTGGGTGAAACAGCCACCGAATCTCCGCCGGACTTGGCCTTGCCGGTCGCGTCCAGCGTGAAGGCTTTGATCACGCCGCCGACATTGATCACCAGCGGCTTCCCGGCGCCTGTCTTGTCCAGCATCGCGCTCAGCGTGATCGAATCGCTGTTGGAGGTGGCAAAGTTGAGCTTGATTGCCAGCCGAACTTTGGGCAGCGGTTTGGACGAACTGACTGTCGAAATTCCAACCGTCGCCGCGGCACTCAACATTTCATCTGGAATGCCCGAACCGTTGGTGTCCTTGAATGTCCCCGGCGGAAGAGCGCCGCCACCGATATCCGGCGTCTCGACAACCACGTTCACCGTGGCCACGATCTTCGCGCCACTGGAGGCCGTGATCGTAACCGTCGCCGTATAGGTACCGAGCGCCGAATACGTGTGCGTCGGTGTCGGGCCGGCGCCGGCGGTCGAATCGCCGAAGTCCCACGCAAAGGAGATCGCATCGTTGTTGGTGTTGGTCGCGCTCACTGAAAATGCGACAGTTTGTCCCACATGCGTCGGATTGGGCGTGGCCGTCGGCGGGCTGTTAACGGTGAACTTTCCGATCACGAAGGATTCCGAATTCGACGTTCCCCCGCCTGGACCGGGGTTGACCACCGTGATACCCACAGTTCCATCCACCGCGAGCTTTGCAGCAGGGATCGTGGCCGTCAGCGCGTTGCTGTTAACAAAGACCGTGGAAATCGCAACACCTCCGAAGTTAACTGTGGAGGTGCTGACGAAGTTGATTCCCGTCAGTGAAATGACCAGCGGGGGATCACCCGCGGTCGCGATGGCCGGCGTCATGGTAATGACCACGGGCTCCGGATTGGCCACCGTGAAATTCGTCGACACGGACGTGGCCAGCGGCGAATTGGTGACGAGGACTGGAACAATTCCCACCGCCGCCAGGTCGGACGCTGGAATTGCGGCGATCAACAATGTGGAGCTGACGAAGGTCGTGGGACGGCTGGCGCCATTCCATTTGACTACCGATAGTGGATCGAAGTTGCTGCCGTTGACCAGGATGTTCAAGCCGGCCGAACCCACCAGCACCTTCGGCGGGCTAAGTGAAATAATCGCGGGAATGGGCAGGGCGCTGACCACCACGTTGGAAATACTGGAAGTGCTTGGATTAAATTCAGAGTCGCCGCCGTAGACGGCCGTAATGGGATGCGAGCCGACCGTCAGTGCAGCCGTCGAAAACGTCGCGACGCCCGACGACAGTGTGGCCGTTCCCAGAGTCGCAGCGCCATCCATGAATGTCACCGTGCTCGTGGGAATGCCGGACCCCGGCGCAACCGCCGTGACCGTGGCGCTCAAGACGACGCTCTGACCGAAGATCGAAGCAGCCGGCGTGGCCGTGAGCGTGGTGCTCGTGCTGGCTGGGTTGATCATGACGGAAGCCGCCACAGAGGTACTGGTGGCGAAATCCGAATTTCCGCTGTACACGGCCGTGATGGAATGAATGTTTCCACTCACGGTCAACGTGTTGGTCGTATACGCCGCCGATCCACTCACCACTGTGATCGACGGTGATAAGGAAGTTGCGCCGTCAAAGAACTGCACCGTGCCCGCCGGGGTACCCGCGCCTGGCGCAGTCGTGGCCACGGATGCGGTCAATGTAATCTCGGCGCCGGAGAGGAGCACGCCACTGGGGACCACCGTTGTGGTCGTCGCTGCCTTATTCACTTGCTGTGTCACTAAGGCGGAGCTTGCCAGGAATGTGCCGTTACCCACAAACTGTACTTCGACCTGGTTCGCAGCCGCAACCGGCAGACTCGACGTCGTGAATTGTGCCGAATTTTTCAGCAGCGTTTGCATCGACACAATTTGACCGTTGACGGAGAATAGCACTGCTCCGCTCACGGGCTGCGTTGGGTTCAACGTATCGGCCACAGTCGCAGTGAAAACAACCGGCTGCCCGAATACCGAGTACGGCGTTACGTTGGAAACGAGTGTGGTGGTGCTGGGCTGCTCAATGGACTCGGACACCGAATTCGATGTGCTCGAGAAGAAAATGGGCGTGCCGTTATAGACGGCAACAAGGGTGTGTGCGCCGAAGGGCAATGTCACAGGAATGACACACGAACCACTCACGAGCGTACCCGTGCCAGCGGCCAACAGGCTTCCATCGACGAAGATGTCCACTGTTCCCGTTGGCATATTGAATGCAGGTGCATAGGCCGCGACCGTCACGCTGCAATTAACCGGACTGCCCACCACGCCAGGATTGGGGGAACACGCCAAGGTGCTCGATGTATGCGCGATGACCGTATACGCGGACGACGTGATGTTTGCCAGCGGCGTCGCATCTGGAGCAATGGACTGATTGGCGTCGGCGGTCATGTTTGTAATGGAGAACGTGGCGACACCAGCGCTGAAAGTGGTGGGCGCGGGATCGACATCGTTGGGGTCGGAGGTGGTAATCGAAACTGGGCCGTTGACCGATGGATCGACGTTGAAATTCGAATCGACGGCCTTGACGTCTGCAGTGAACGTTGTGCCCGCAGTCTGGCTGGATGGCGAGCCGGTAAGACCGACGGCCGGTGTTAAGGTCTGACCCGGCAACACCACTATTGCCTGCGTGGCAGGACCGTTCAGACCGTGTCGTTCTCCCGCGGTCCAGTTGCCGGAGTAAAATACTACGCCAGAAATTGAAGCGGTATGGGTATTTGAATCGACCCTCCCGCCGGGGTAGGTCCACGATGGAAAGCCCGTATCGCGGCCAAGAATATAACTGGTTTCATCGCCGTTTACGTCTCCTGGAAAAACGTACGCAAACTGCAAATCCACCGAACCCACGTTTCCGGAAAGGGTCCAGAAGCGATGTAAGACCGTATTCGGATCGACGGCAAACGGTTCAGGAGTTTCAGTTGCACTGGCCGTAAAACTTCCAATTCCAGAGGTCACATCGACAGTGACCGGTGAATAACCAGAGGAAGTACCAATTTCGAATACTTTTGATCCCAGGGCGCCGTACACCTTACGCAAGTTGCCCACCACGTAACCTGAACCCCGGGTCACGTCGCCGGCGCTGCCGATGGTGACCGTATTATTGAGGGGGGTCGACAGGTTTCCGTTCGTCAATGACAGCAATCCGTTGACGTGGATATCCGATACGAACGTGGCTCCGAAGGGGTCGTTCACTTCGATACTCGTAAAGGTTCCAATTCCGGACAAGACATGGTCAAGCGCGCGACCCGTGAGCAGGATTTCACCGGTACCTGTGTGCGCTGCGGAATTGATAATGTTACCATTTACAGTAATTACATTGCCGCCGTCATCGAACGTACCTGTGGCCAGCGTGAGGTCCTTGGACACCGCGAAGGAATTGGCAGCAGTAAATACTCCACTACCGTTAATGATCAGATTAGTGTAAGGCACCGCAGTGACGAGCGCGCCGCTAAGGCTGGAATAAACCACGGTCGACGCCGAAGGATTAAATGTATCGGTTACCACGAACGGTGTCCCGGATCCCATCAAAGTAATGGTGGACGTGACTCCGTCAAACACTCCAGCTTGAACGTTCAGAACGGATTCAACTGTGACGTCGCCAGCAGCGGCAAAGATCTGACCCGTGCTGTTGATAGTCAAATTGGTATAGGTAATTCCTCCCGTGATGTACGCACCTGACGCGCTGGTGTAAATTACCGAGGCAGGATTCAACGTTCCCGTCACAATAAGCGGTGTGGCGGGTCCCGCCAACGTGATCGTATGTCCCGCTGCGTCCAAGGTACCGGAGAATATATTAAGAATTCCTTGGACTAGAATATCGCCTGCCAGCGTCTTGACGCCTGTATTGAGAATAACCAAATGTTCATAGGTAATGGCTTTAACAACCTGGACGCCACCGTTGTAAATTACAGCATTGTTGCTGCCGGTAGCAACCAAAGTGGAAATTCCAGACGTTCCGCCCAAAAATAGCGTTGCCCCTGGGCCCTGTGTTAGTGTTCCTCCTCCCGAGAGAGCAGTTCCAACAGATAGGACTCCATTTTGCGAACCTGTGCCGGAAATCGTCACACTGGGAATGGTAATGGTATTGCTGCCACTGAACGTCATGCCGGCCCCGGAAAAGGTATGAATTCCGGCGTTTGCGGTGAACGTTCCGTCATTCTGCAGACTACCTGCAAACGAATACGCGGAATTTCCCGTTTCACTCCAAACTCCTCCAGTATTCACGACGACCGATCCGCCGAAGGTTTTGGTGCCGGTTCCCGCCAGTGTCAGCGTACCACTCACAGACGTCGTGCCGGTGACGCCGAGCGTACGGTTTGCAGAAACGGTAAAAGCCGCGCCGCTGCCAACATCAAGATTTCCACCTATGGAAAAATTCGCGACTGTCGTCGCGGAGGCGGTGCCGCTTAAGGTTAGATTCCCGTTGACCGCGGTGCCCGTGAGAAAAGTTTTGATACCGCTGTTTGAAAGCGTCAAATTACTGTAGGCGAAGTCCCCAATCGTCTGAGCGGCGCCGTTGTATTCAACGGTACAGCCAGGCGACGAATTGAGTGTGCCTGTACTGGAATTCAAAAAGGATCCGCCGACTTTTAGCAGTCCTGCGCCCGTAAAGGTAATGGTGGCGCTACCGGTACTGCCCGTCTGAGTAACGTTTCCAGCGATCAGTACGGTTCCCGTGGAAATGGTCAGGACATGCAAATGGGAAATTCCACCGTTCGTAAAGCCAATGCTTCCGGCCGACAATGTGCCAGCATTGACGGCAAGTGTATTTACACCAATAAGAAATCCTCTGGGTAAATCAATCGCACCAGAAACGACCAGTGAATTCGTACCGCTGATTGTTAACGTATTGGAAAAAACAGTATTATTTTGAAAACTCAATGACGAACAGGCTGCATTAATATTTTCTGTCACAGTGAATCCGTTAATAATGGAGACCGCATCCGAAGCACATGGGTATTGAGTGCGATAAGAACTTGTTGCCAAAGTCACCGCAGAATTTCCAGTCAGCGTCAGCTGGGTGTCGCTCTGGATGCTCAGCACTGTCCCGATGGCTACATCACCTTGCGTCGTTAAAACCGCTCCCGGGGCTAACTCCGAAGTGAAAACCGTCCCTGTTCCCGTTACCAGGACTGAAGCTGTCGAAGTCGCAACGGTTCCCGTGCGATTGGTACTCGTGCCCCACGTCGTGCGTGAATTCCAGTTTCCTGTCGCCGCAGAGGAAACAGTAGTCTGCGCGCTGGCGTTTCCGACCGCCAAGAGAAGTAGCACGGCCATTGAAAAGGTGAGTACACAGCGCATGTTCCCCATTTTTGCTAATCTCAGACTCATGTTTCGGAATCGCTCGCGCATTGAATAGATGATTACACCTCTTAAATCGTTGGATTGCGCAATGGGCGCGAAAGATGTAGCCATGTTCTTGCCCTCCTCAATGTTTCAGCTCTAACGAAGAATCTCTTTCTTCACCTGTGCAATCAACGCGCCATAGAGCTTGCGTTGACTCTTTAGATACAAGACTGGTAGGGAGGCTAACTTCCAGAAGAAACATTCATACGTTCGCAAGGTTGAATTGCGAAATTTTGGAATTAATTTATACAGTTTTAAAATCTATAGTCCGAATTGTGATAAAAATATAGTGTTATATTTAACTACGGAATACGGCGAAGGTATAATGATTACTTGGATACTTTAAGGCAGTTCGAATTCGATAACTTCTCTACTCAGGGTTCAGTTTTCAGTATCTTCTGAATAGCAACCGGAGCCTGAGTATTCGAGGCGCGTTCGACGCCTCTAATGATCTTGATGCGTTGGGTCTGCGTGAATTGGCCCAATTGCAGGAATTGGTATAATTCATCGTAGGGCGGCGGCGCGCTCGAATAGAGCGGAACGATGCCATCCTCGATTCGCGAAAAACCATCGCGCGCCAAGTCCGAGAGGTAACGCTGCTCTTGATTCACTAACGTATTCTCAGAGTTCTCATGTATCAATTTTACATAGGCAGCTCGCACCACCGGGTCTTTGATGCTCGCGGGGTCGGATCCAGAGTCGCCTCCACCCTCCGGCGGCGCAACGTTTATCGAGACGGGAAACGGTTTGAAATTCTCAATTAATCGGCTGCGTACGCGTTTGCTGAAGATGGAGACCAACCGCATCAAATGCGCCCGGTTTTCTTCCCATGCACGGTCGCGTCCCGACGTAGTGGCCGCCAGCTCTCGCAAGAGCGGCTGGATGGCATCGAATTGACTTTGGATAAGCGCAGAGCGCAAGGGACCGTTGACGGTTTCCTTTTCGAGCAGCAGATCGGCGCAACGAACGAGCACCGGATACATCGCGTTGCCACAATGGGCCGATTCAGCCAGGCTCTGACACACAATGCTGATTTTCTGAAAGTATTCAGTCGAGCCGCCTGTGCCGAATCCTTCTTCCAGTTTGTCGACCATGCTCATAACTGTTGTGGCATCGCCCTTGCCTACGGCGTCACGGACGGATTGCGTGTAAGCGCTCATTTCATCTCCCGCGCAGACGTTCAATACGATGCCGCAAAGCAGCGCGACGAATAGGAATCGGATCGGAAATTGGCTACACATGGTCTTCTCCCTACGGCGCGTACCCAGTGTTGGGATTTCTCGAGCACGATGCCGTTCCTTTGATTACACCACAGGTCCCGTCCGCCGCAATTGTAAAGGTCTGAGTGGTATCGACGAACTTGTATCCATTTCCTGCCGCGCCACGACGAATATAATTGTTGGGAATCGGCCAGGTGTAGGAGCCGTTGGACCAGGGCTGCGGCCGGGCTCCGACGCCCGATGAAGCGTCATCTGTGCCCTGAACGAAGTTATCATTTCCAACGGGCAGGAAGTCTGGATTGGGATTGTGATGCCCGGCCTTGCCGACAAAGTACCCGGTGACGTTGATCGGATCCAATCCGATTTCTTTCCAATCGATGCCACCGAAGCAGACATTCAAAGGAGTGAGCTTGACGCTCAAGTACATGCCGGCCCCCGCCTGTCCGACTGGGTAAACATTCC
The DNA here is from genome assembly GCA_038227875.1 of Planctomycetota bacterium. GTDB lineage: Bacteria > Planctomycetota > SZUA-567 > H5-PLA8 > H5-PLA8 > JBBRPR01. The sequence goes on along the minus strand of JBBRPR010000079.1, from coordinate 13,760 downwards.
TATTCTGCAATTTAGTATAAGTCTGACCGCTTGGAGGAATGACGCCGTAGGTAATGTAGTTGGTGCTCTTGTTGGTATACGTCGCCGTAACCTTGCAATTCGCGGCAATATCGGGCGCCGTGAACACCGTCGTCGTCCCGTTGGCCGAACTCAGGCTGCCGCCGCCGGTCACAGTCCACGTGACGGCCTCCGTCGCGGTAATGGTCACAGCTTCACAGACGCCGATAAGGGCGCGGGAATTGTCTGTGCCGTCAGGCGCCGCCACCTTCGTAGCGGAAATAAGCTTGTCGCTATTGCTGATTTTGATCACAGCGCCGCCGCCGGTGGGTAGGTCGTAGATGTACTCCGTGCCGTCGACCAGCACGGTGGCGGTGTTGGGGGGATATTGCCCCTCATTCAATGCTTTGATTGTCAGAACATTGTCGCCCGGGTCGAGTTTGATGCTGACCATCGGTCCCGGAGGACCAGGCAATGTCAGCGGACTGAATCCGGACACCGGATTGCCGTTGATCGACATGGTCAGGATGTCGCCGTCAACGGTGCCATGGTCATAAGCACCGACCAGAATGGACTGATGTGAGACGGTGAGTGGAGGCAGGATGTTGGTGGAATCCTGCGTCGTGTTCGCAAAATAGGCCAGCAGCGTTGAAAGCAATTGCGCGAGAGACTGAAGGTTGCCGCCGGATATCGAGCCGGTTGTCGGATGCGGCTGCAGGATATAGTCGGCGATAAAGTCGTCGAAATGCACGTTACCCTTCTGCAGTTCCTCAAATCCGACTCGCTTTTCATTCGCGCCGAAAGAGGCATTGATCGAAGCCAGCCCGGCGAGGGCGAGGGCGCCGCCGGGAGCCGATCCCACCGGCGGCGTTTTCGCGATAGATCTGCTGGCCAGGCCGGTGTTGCCCAGTAATAAGCTGAGAGAATCGAGTGCGGAACTGAACGGCAGCAGGGAGAATTCCGCCTGCTGCCAGTCAGCGTACACGCGCTTCGATGTCTGCACCTGCACCAGATTATGGTACGCCGTTGTGAAACCGGCGGCTGCCACGGCTACGTCGCCCTTCCCTGCAATCATTGCGGCCGCCCACGCTTTCGCGGCGACGGCGACCTCCGTATCAGAAGAACTTGTCCCTGCAGCAGAAACGATCGCTGCGACCAGTGAATCGCAGACGGCCAGATTCTTTGCGTCCACCTGCAAATCCGCACCATTGATGCTGCCGATCGAAAACGACTTGGCTTTACTCTTGCTGGTTTTGGAGCCCATCATCGATTGTATGGATGCGTGCAGGTTATTGAGGATGGTCGCCTGTTGCGCGGCGGAAGACTGGAACGTTGAGGTGTCATAGATTCCGCCCTTCACATTGGCTTTCAGATCAGCCAACATCGCCGTTGCAGCATCGACGAAGCTGAGTGAGGCGGCGCCCACAGATTTTGCCTTTGGCAGACCGCCGATCTTCAGCTTTTGCGGGTTCGATTTGGTCGACGATGCCTGCACGATCTGCGCGGTCACAGAGCCTGCGCCGAACTTCCCCTTGCTATAGTAAGGCGGCACGCTGACCTTCAGCCCGGTGGACGTGATCTGCGCCGACAAGACTGTGGCCGTGTACGAGTAAGTCTTCGCCGCAAATATCACCTGAGTCGATAGGGTCGGATCCAGCGGCGTGGCGCCCAAGACCAGGGAACTGAACGGAGCGGCTGATTTGGCTTTAATCACGCTCAGTGTAATCGGAAAAGTCTGGGGCGGCGTCTTTGCCGCAGTCTGCGCGCCGGGTACTTGTTCCGCGACTGAGACTGCAAAGTCGCTACTGACAATGCGCGTAGTATTGGCTACCGTTGCCGTCAGTGTCACCAGGTAGGAACCCGCCTGCGAATAGGTGTGCGATGGATGCGCCGCCGTGCTGATGGACCCATCGCCAAAATTCCATATGAAATCGGCAAGTCCGGTGGCATTGGAATCGAAGATCGCAGGCACGCCGGCTTGGATCAGTGCGGGATTGCTCGAGACTGACGGAGTACGCGGAGCTTGCGGGCCGGCGCCTTCTGCAATCCGAAACAGGATTGCCTTTTGGCTGACCCCTGCCTCGTTCGTCGCGCTGACAATGACCAGCGTGTCGCCAGGAAGCGCCGGTACTCCCGAAATGACGCATTCCAGCAGTGACAGCCCCTCCGGAAGGTCCGTTGCCGTTACTCGAATCGGACCGCCGCCGGATACAGTCATCTCATATCGCAGCGCGGTATTGGCCTGACCATCCACGACATCCGCAGCCTGGATGTCCGGGAATTCGGAAGACAGCACAATCGGACAAATCGAAACCGCGATTAGAAGGAATGTGGTTAATTGTTTCACGAGCACCCTCCTCCCTGGAACTAAGAATCTCAATATTCGGAGACTTGGCTCCAACAGCTAGCATTCTTGAAGAGCCAAGGGGGCATTTCCCATGCCGAATCTCGGCTGTTCAGAGAGAAGGCTTTTCCTGACGCCGGTCTCTGCACAGGTCGATACCCTGATTGAATTTGGATAGTCAGGTCGTGCGAGCGGCTGCGCGTTTGATGCTCATAAATCGATCTGCTGGTTATTAAATCTAATAATTTCGATATCGGATTTGGAGATCGATAAGTCTGTTGTCGAGCGTTTTATAGAGTCTCAACGCAACGCGCCGCGGTTATGCAATAACACTCGGACCACCTGCGTTCCGAAGTGCTCCAATGAAACGGGCCACGCGTCCTAACCTTCACACCAGGCCCCACTTCTTGCGCATCAGCCACTCGAAACTCAGCAGCGAGACAAATAGCGCGATCACCCACGCGCTGTTCCAGAGTTCGATGACGTCCGTCTGCGGTTTGGAGTAGCCGGACGGACGCGCGAGCAGGTATTCGAATGCTTTGTGCGCGTTGCCGTAGTCGAAATACTTTCCGCCGCTCAGGTCCGCGATGCGGCGCAGCAGGCGGATGTTCGCGCGCGGATTGTCGACTTCGATATCCGGCGCGGTGACTTGCAGGTCGATACTATCGCTGTCGATCACCACGCCGTCAGCGCCGGTCGCCACGGCTTTGAAGCGGTACGTGCCCGCGGTGCCAAGCGTAAAGTGCTTGGCAAACTCCCCCGCCCCGGTGCCGGCAACTTCCGTGAAGACCTGCGTCACGGTCGTGCCCTGGATCCGCGCGAGCGACACGGTGATCCGCGCGTTCTTAAGCGCGTCCTTCCACTTCTCCGTCGCGTTGACGTGCGCTCGGAACGTCGCTTCTTCGCCGATCAAATACTGCAGACGCTCGGCGTCGGCGTAGACGGCCTTCGCCGCGTCGCGGTAATCGCTGCGTGTCAGCCACGTGACCAGGTTGCGCCAGAACTTGCGGTGGATGCCGGGCTGATTGGCCTTCAGCACCCACTGCCACGTCATGTCGGCCATGAAGACGGCGCTGCGGCCTTTGCCGTATTCTTTGACGACGAGGAGTTCCTTCGAGCCCGCTTTCAGCAGCACTTCCGCCGTCGGATGCACGCTGGTAACGCGATTAACGCCCGGGAGCATCGGCAGCTTCAACCATGCGACGGTGCTGTCCTCAAAATTCTCGCCCACGCTCAAGATTGGATGATCGACGTACTGCCCGACCGGCGTAATGCGCAGCGGCCCAGGTTCCTGACCGTCTCCGGGCGACATTTCAACGGGAAATACTTCGGCCAGCGGCGAGCTCTGCCAGCCTCCCGCGCCAAAGTTGGATTTTCCGCCGATCATCAGTACCGATCCGCCTTCGTCCACAAACTTGGCCAGATCGCGCAGCCCCGATTCTTCAAATCGCAGCGCCGAAATGTCGCCGATGATCACCAACCGCAACTGAGCCCAGTCTTCCGGCTTGGTCGGCAGCAGTTCGTTCGACGCGCTGTTGTTGGCCATGAACGCGTTGATCGCATGCAGACTCACGTTCGGCGCCGTGTCCAGCGCCGCGCGGATCTTTCCGAATTCCGGCCGGATCGCGCCTTCGACATACCACACGCCAATCTTGGTGCGGAAGACGCGGAAGAACGCCGTCGCGGTGTTGTTGATCACGTTCGCTTCTTCCTGCACCATGCCGATGGTGGCCGTGACACGATGCAGACCCAGCACGTCGGGGATGTACGGCACCTCCACTTCCGGCGCGGCATGATTAGCGCCGGGCTGCAGGATCATGTCGCGCTCGAAGATTTTCTTACCGTCCACCTCTACTGTCAGCGGTACCGTTTCGTACTTCTTCAGCGTTGATTCAATGTCGACGCGGAAGATCGTCCGCCCGCCGACGAACGCTTTCTCCGGCACGATCAGACTCCGGATCGCGACGTCTTTAAAGTCGCCGGGCGTCGCATCCTGCCCGACGCCGATGATGCAAAGCGGGATGCCCAGCCGTCCGAGCTCCTGCGCCGCGGGCACGACATCGGTGGGCAGATTGTGGCGGCCATCGGTGATCAGCAGCGCGCCGGCGCTGGAACTGCCGCCGCTTTCGGCCGCCAGTTTTTCCAGCAGCGCGGTGATGTCCGTCGACGTTCCCGTCGCGGCTGCCGTCGAGCCTTGTTCGCCGGGAAGCTTGGCAACTTCGCGAACGCTGCCGTCAAATAGGTAGCGGTGTAGTTCCAACTTCGACGAAAGCGTATCCAGGCTTTCGTGCTCATCTTTGATGATTCCGGCCGTGCACTCCCAGCGCGAACGCCGGCCTTGCATGTCTTTGAGGTTCATCGAACCGGAACTGTCGATGGCGATGTAGCAAAGTCCCTTTTCGGTGAGCGAATGCGTGGTCACCGCCACCGGCCTTGTCAGGCATAGCAGCAGCAGCCCGCACGCCGAGAGACGCACAAAGCCGAGCACCATTTTGTACTCCGGCCGGATCGCGCGCGTGCTGCGTTTGTAGGCGCGGCGCACGCCCAGCAGAATCAGCGCCGACAACGCCAGCAACATCCACCCCGGAATGAACGGTTCGAAATGGTAATGCGTGTACGATTCCGCCGGAGCCGCCGCATCCACGGGGGCAGAAGCCGTCGGCTCAGCCTGTGCGGGCGCCGGGGCCTGCGGCTGCGGCGGTTTCGGAGCGGCGGAATCAGCTTGCGCCATGCGCCACCTCCGCGTTCGCGTCCGCGACCGCGCTCACGGATTCATCGTCGCCGCGGTAGAAACGGTTGGAGAGAAAACTCTCCGCCAGCAGCAGCGCCAGCAACACCACGATCAGCGATGCCGAAAATTCATGCCGCCGCTCTTCGGAGCTCGCCGTCGCCTGCGCCTTGAACAGCATCGCGTCGATGTAGCTCTTGACGATCTCCGGCTTGGCCTCGCCGAAGATTTTTTCGGCGTCGGCTTTCTTGATCTTGCTCAAGTCCACTTCGCTCGCGTCGTGATTCACGGCGAGGATGCGCTGCACCGGTGTTTTCGAATTGGCGGGCGTCCAACTGAAACGATGCAAACCCGTCATCATCAGCGGCGGCACGCTCAGTGTTACAGGCCCGGCGACCGGCTTGGAACCCGGCGTGGCGTCGACGTTGAGATTTTCCGCGCGCAGCACCTTCGCATCCGTGGCTCCCGGCTGCGTCCAATAGACCTTGCCATCCGCCGCCCCGACCGGCAACGTCAGTGCCAGCAGCTGGCCGAAACGCGCATGAACATCGCCCTCGCTCTGCGCCAGCAAACGTACCGCGTCGAGCATCAACGTGACGAACGACCCGCCGTGCTTCACCAGGTCGCTGCAGCCCAGGCCCGGATCGATGGTGAACATCAGCACGCGACCGCGGCCGTAACTTTTCTCCAGCAACAGCGGTGAATCGGCTGCACTGAGCACGACCGCGCTTCCACCCTCACCGTTGTCGGGAGAAACTTTGAGCATCCGGCGCACCTGCGTGCGGCTCAAATCGCGCGACACATCCTGCGTGAAGTGCGCCAGCAGCGGGTGCTCGGGCGCAACGATCTTCACATCCTGCGGCGGATCGAGCGTCACCATTTCGTTGATCGTCGCCGGCAGCAGTCCGCGGTGAATCGCAAATTCCTGAAAGCCGTACTTCTTCAGCGAGGCCGGATCGGTGTTCGAACCGGCCCAGACAAACAGACCGCCGCCGTCGTTGGTCCACTGCTGCAGCGCTGCCCATGAATTTTCGCTTAAACTCCCGCTGTCGGCGAGAATCACAACCTTGTAGTTGGCCAGCTTCGCCGCGTTCAATTCTTCCGCTGGTTTGAGCACGCTGGTCACGCCGCTCATCCCCATCACCGCTTCCTCGTCGCTGGATGATTCCGGATCGAGGGCCTTGTCGATAAAAAATCCCGTACCGTGCTTGTCGGCACTGCCGGCACCCGCGGGAGATTCCAGTATCAACGCGCGGTCCGGCCGGCCGGCGACGTACGTCACGTGGCATTCCTGATCCAGCGGCAGCCGGTCGGAATCCGCCAGCCGCACCGTCAGCCCATGCGGCCCCGGCGCCCCGGTCTGGAAGCGGAATTCAACATCCACCACGTCGCGCCCGCCGCCATTAATCTGGTTTTGATCCACACGTTTGCCGTCCAGAAACAATTCGACCAGGCTGGCGTGATTGCTGTCCATCAGCCGCACTTTGGCCGTCAGCGTTTCGGTCGAATCGACAGGCAAAATCGTTCCCGGCAGCGACAGCCCCAGCACGCCGCCGTTGCGCGCTTCATCCGACCCCACGTCGACAAGTACGAGGCTCGGCTTCGCCGGCGCGTCCTTTGGCGTGACAGCCATCACGTGATTCGACGCGTACGCTTCAAACGCGTTGCGCTGCAGATCGCTGAAGAACACAATCTGCTTGGGCGCGCCTTCAGTGCGCGCCGAAGCATCGCGCGCCAGAATTTCCTCGGCCGCCTGTAGAGCTCGACCCAAATCCAACCCGCCGGCCGTGGGTTTCGCCTCCTTCAATTTCTCGCGAACCGCATCGATGCGATAGGTCAGGCGTCCCTGCGCCCGATCGACATTTTTTCCCGCCAGCAGCAGTGCCACGCGGGAATCGGCCGAAAGCCGGTCGAGCAGTTCGGATGCCTGCCGCTTGGCGCGTTCAAAGCGCGACGCGTCGGACTCCTGATACGCCATGCTCAGCGACTGATCGAGCACGATCACAACGTCGCCGTGCAGCGATCCGACCAACTGCGGCGACAGATCCGGCAGCGACGAATACAGCGCCAGCAACGCCAACAGCGTCACCGCCCCCGCGATAAATTCACGCCGGAAGAGCGCCCACCCCGTCGCCGCCGCGAGAATCACGCCAAAAAACGTCCCGCACGCCGCCACGCCGCTGGACCCCAGATAGGGCCGCGCCAGCGCCAGGCAGATCAACAGCACCGCCAGAATCCGCAGCAGCAGCACGAGCCAATGTTTCAACCGAAACGCGCGCGAGCTGGCCCGCTGCGATTTCAAAATGAAGCGCATCCCCGGAAAGCGATGAACGATCGGCTGGCTACGCCCTGTGAGATGCAGAATCACGGGCACGGCCGCAGCGATCATTCCCCAGAGTAGAAGTGGCGCTTCAAACATTCTCTAATTATCCGCGTGTGCGCATCTGCAAGTACGCCATCAACGCCTTATCAAAACTCGCCGACGTATCGATCGGCACGAAATCGATGTGCCGCTTGATGCATTCGTCCTTGTACCGCTGCAAAAACGCCTTCACTTCAGTCAGGTACGCCGCGCGCAGCGAGAGCGGGTCGGCCGTCAGCGTGTTCGACGTGTCTTCAATGTCCTCAAACCGCGTGAACTCCGTGAACGGAAACTGCGTCTCCGCCGCGTCAAAAATCTGGAACAGAATCACATCGTGTCCGCGGTAACGCAGATGCGCCAGCGCGTCGAGCACCTTCTCTTCGCCCGCGTCGTCGAGCAGATCTGAAAAAATCATCACCATGCCGCGGTGATCGATCATCTCGGCGATCTGGTGCAGATTCTCCGCCAGTCGCGTCGGCCCGCTCGGCTGCGTCGTCGACAACACTTTCAAAATCGAGAGCAGATGCGATGGCCGGCTTTTCGGCTTCAAGTAATTGTGTATCTTGTCGCCGCACGTGATCAGCCCGACAGGGTCCTGCTGATGGACCATCAAGTACGCCATTGCCCCGGCCAGGTACGTCGCGTATTCCAGTTTCGTCAGCGCGCCGGGCTTGCCTGCGTAGCCCATGCTCGCGGAAACATCGACGATCAGCGTGCCGGTCAGGTTCGTTTCGGCTTCGTACTGTTTGACGTAATAACGATTCGTGCGCGACCAGAGCTTAAAGTCGATGCTGCGCACGTCGTCCCCGCGGACGTACTTGCGGTGTTCGGAGAACTCTACCGAGAAGCCCTTAAATGGAGAACCATGCAGCCCCGAGAGAAACCCCTCCATCACAAACTTCGCCTTCAGATCGAAGCGCTGGACTTGGCGAATGATTTCGGGACGAAGATAGGCTTCTGCTGAAAATTTTGCCATTAATGGGACCCACGGGTCGGACCAGCTAGTACAACAGCAGCTTGAGCTTACCACAATTAAAAGGACGCGCCTGTAGGGTAAGTCGTAAAACGATGAGTTGTAAATCCGAAAAAACCGATGAATAATGCGTGACACGCGTCGTATAATATAGAAAGACAACCGTGAGGAGGAGTTACACGATGTTCATAGCGAAAAAAGTCCTTTTGGTGGCTGTGCTCTGTGTCGGTGCATCGGTAATGGCTGCTGACGTCGTCAGCGACACGATCAGACTGACCGAGGGCGGAGTCAACAAAGACGTCATTCTTGCATGGGCCCAGCAACAGCCCGCTTTCCAAGCCAGCGCCGAAAACATCATCGCGCTCAAAGACCACAAGGTTTCCGACGATGTAATCCTTGCCCTGATCAAGGGTAATGAAAACACACCGCTCAACGTTGGACCGCTGTCCAACAAGACCGTCACCGACCACGGCTGGCTGCGTAAGACTGATGCAACCATCGCCGCTCGCCGAGTCGCCGATCAGCCGACGACCGAACAGGCGCCGGTACAGTCCGAACCCCAGGTGATCGCCCCGGCAACGACAACCTACATCCAGCCTTCAACTTACGTTGTCCCGTCAACGGTAACGTATGTGGATGCCGGTTACCCCGTCTACTACGGCGGCTACCCGTACTACTCAAGCTACTACGGTGGCTACCCGTACTATAGTGGTCTGTCGATTGGCTTCTCGTTCGGCGGTCACTACGGTCACGGTGGTTACTGCGGAAATGGATACTACGGCGGCTACTATGGTGGCTACCACGGTGGATACCACGGTGGATACGGTGGCTATCACGGCGGCGGCGGATACTACGGTGGCGGCTACCACGGTGGCAGCGGCTACAGCTACGGTCGGGGCGGCGGCGGTTTCTCCCGCGGCGGCGGACGTCGCTAAATTCAGTTCAATCCATCCTGAAAAAATGAAAACTGCGCCGAATCTCGGCGCAGTTTTTTTTAACTCGAGCGGTAACGAATTCGTTACCAGGTTCCAACGTACAACACAGCATATGGAAAATTTTCCATTTGCTGGATTTAGCCCAGCGCCTTTTTCGCCATCTCGATACACAACCTCACGTCTTCGCGGCCTTCCTCTGGCGTCGTGCGCGGCTTCTCACCCGTGTGGATGCAGTGCGCGAAATGCTGCAGCTCGCGGCGGAACGCTTCGTCGTAGCTGGCCGTCACGCGGCTGACTTTGAATCCCTGCCCCGCCGGACCCGTCGGAAGATCCGGACGGTCCGGCCGCTCCGCGCGTCCCGGGCCTTCGGCTTCCCAGACCTCGACCTCCGTCGCCGCGTACGGAATGTAGGGGCTGGGAAACTGAACCTTTACCACTTCCGTCTTGCTGTAGATCGACAGCTCTTCGTCGAATTTCTTCAGATCGTACGTGCCGAATTCAAACACGCCGGTCATGTACGGGCCGTAGTCCATCAGCGCGTGGAACGTTTTTCCGGTTTTGCTGTACAGCGCCGCGGTGATCTTCTTCGGGCTGCCGAACATGCCGCGCAGAATCGTCAGATCGTGCGAGCACAGATACAGCAGCATCATGTACATCCAGTTCGCGTCCGCATCGCCGGTGCCGATGGCGCTTTCCATGCGCTTGGAAATCAGCGTCTGCGTCGTCGTATCCTTCACGTCCTTAAAGACGCGAACGTCATGGATGTCCGCGATGAACGACGGATTAGGCCCGACGAAGTCATGCGCGCGAACGTGGAAGATGTCCTTCATCTTCGCCACGCGCGACTGCGCGTACTCGTAATTCGGATCGTAGCGCTTCATGTAGCCGATCATGAACGTCTTGCCCGACTTGGCCGCCGCGTCGAGCAGTTCGTCGCACTCCGGCAGGCTGTGAGCCATCGGCTTTTCGCACATCACGTGGCAGCCGGCCTTCAAGGCCGCGAGCGCCGGATCGGAATGCAGCAGGTCGCAGACCACGACCGCGTCCGGCGTGGCCGTCTGCAGCATCGCCTCGACGCTGGTGAAGCGATGCTTCTCCGGAACGTGGTAGCGCTCCCCACAGTAGCTCAACACCCCAGGCGAAATATCGCAGATGGCCGTGAGCTCAAACGTGTCCGACAACTGCGTGATGAACGGCAGATGCATAATCTGCCCAATCGACCCACACCCAACGACAGCAACGCGAATCTTTTTCTGAGCAGCCATGAGTTCTCCCTGGTTCAAGGTTGATCGCCACTTTTTAGCGGAAGTCCGTGAAGTTGGAAACTACAGGACGGTTCAAGACCATCCGCAAGGGTTTAGCAATGCTCCAACAAAAAAACTCGCCGCATCGCGCGGCGAGTTTCCCAATCTCTGGCCCCTCGCCCGCAGACCGCGCTACTTCTTAGCGTCTCCCGCGTGCTTCTTCCGATACGCCTCGACATCCACCGGAGCCGGCGTGCTCTTGGTATCGCCGGGCATTGTGCCCAGTGCGATTTCCTCCGCGTTGGTCACGCCGTCGCCGTCGGAATCCTTCGGCCCCAGCTTCTCAATCACCTTCCCGAGGATCGCCAACTCCTGGGCCGAATACTCGTATCCAACTTTTTTGTTAAGCAGCGGTTTCATATCCGGATCGGCCTGAATTGCTTTGCCGAAGTCGTTCAAGTTTTCCTTGCTCGGCCCCTTCTTTTCGCCATGACAGAACGTACATTTGTTCTGCGCCGCGCTGAGACTGAAATGCGTCTGCACAAATTCCTTGAACGGTTTCTGCGCCAACGCCGGCCCCGCCAGCCAACTCAGCGCCGCGATCACGAGAATAAGAGTCACGACCCGCACGCGCTTACCCCCCACCTCTGACCCCTGACCCTTCGCGCGTCAGCGCGCTCCGCGCCTACTTCTTCTCAGCCGGATGCTCCTTGCGGTACTTCTCCAGCTTCGCTTTGTCCGGCGTGTTCGTCGCGTCACCGGGGAACGTGCCGAGGTCCAGTTCTTCCTTGTTCGTCGCGCCGTCGCCGTCGCTGTCTTCGTTCTCGTGTTTCACGACGACCTTCTCGAGAATATCCAATTCCTTCTCGCTGAACTTATAGTCTTCATCCTTGCCCAGCAGCGGCTTCATGTCCGGATCGGCCTGAATCACGAGGCCGAATTTGTTCAGGTTCTTCGAGCTGGGTTCTTCGCGCGGCTTGAGTTCATGGCAGAGCTTGCAATTGCCGGTGGCACGGTCGAGCTGGTAGTGCTTGCGCACGCGAGCGAGAAACGGCTTCTGCGCCAGGATCGGCTCGGCCATGACCGCCATGGACACCATGGCAAAGAGAATGGCTGCAATCTGCGTGTACTTTTTCTTCATGATGTCACTCCTCGCTCTCTGATTTACGAATCCCGACTCCCGCCCTCAACTCCCCCTGACGTTCCCGACTCATTCCGTATTCATTACTGCCCCGTCAGCTTCCAGCGCCCGCCGACGTTCTGCATCCGCTGCGTCTTCTCCGCGCCGCCTTTGTCCGTGTACGTCACCTGCCCGATGCCACCGGCCAGGCGTTGCGAGGCCGTGATCGACGCGCCCACGAACGATTCAAACGCCTTCAGAAACGTCGTCTTGTCCGCGTCCTTGCTCAGGTCCAGCTTGGCGAGGTTCTTCGGCATCTCGTCGAGAAACGCCGCCGCGGTCTTCGCGTCCTTGGCCGCGACCGCCGCGCAGAATTTTTCAAAGCAGAAATCGATCTTGATCAAATCGTCATCGGAGAATTTGGCGAGCGGATCTTTCTCCGCGCCTTTTGCATCCGCCGCGTGTGCGGAGCCGAGAAACAGCGACAAACCAAAACACAGAACGAAGCCAATGCGCGTCATTGTGGGAGGAATCCTATGAGCCCGGCGAAGCGAAATGAACGTTACTCAGTATACACTTTTCCCGGATCAAACACCTGTTTTCCTGAAACTGACACGACCCACTGCCCCTTTTTATTACGTGATACCGTGGAACTGAAGCACGAGCGGAAGCCGAGATGGCAGCTGCCCTTGATCTGATGAACTTTTGCCAGCACCGCGTCCCCATCGCAATCGACACGCAGTTCCACGAGCTTCTGAAAGTGTCCGGACGTTTCGCCTTTCAGCCAGAGCCTCTTGCGGCTGCGCGAATAGTAATGCATCAGCCCCGTCTTCAAGGTCTTGCTCAGCGCCACGCGATCAGCGAACGCGACGCAGAGCACTTCCTTATTGCGCGCATCCTGAGCGACGACCGTGACGCGCCCGTCCTCATCCCATTTCAGCGCCTTCAAAAACGCCGCAATCCCCGCGCGATTTTTAACGCTCTCGAAAAAGTTAACGCCACTCATCTTCTCGGCCTTCCCAGATGTGGAATTCGATCTGTGATAACGAGAAGATACAGCGCGCCGAAATTTCCGCGAGTTACTTGCGCAAACCTAACCCCCGGGCCCCTTCCCTGTAAGGGAAGGGGGAGACGGGGTAAGATTGGTGATCGGACTGCGATGTTCGTTTGTTACCGCGAATCGTTTACGGAGTGCGGGAGAAATGTCTTTTATCCGTAAGGGGTAGATTGAGGAATTCCGCGTTGCGGAACGAGACCCATTGCATTTCCGTGCCCGTTAGAATTAACATTACGCGCCAGACCAGCCAGAATGTTCGTGTCCCGAAGGGACTGTTGGAGCTTAGCCGGGGGCCGGCCTGAAAGGCCGAGCCCCCGGAAAGCCTCGCGATTAATCATTGCGCCCTGAAGGGGCGCCGGAGGAGACGCGTGCCATCCACTCATCTGAGCCTCAACTATCACGTCATCTTCAGCACGAAAAATCGCGAGCGATGGATCGCACCGGAATGGGAATCCCGCCTGCACGCGTACCTCGGCGGTTGCGTGAAGAAGCTCGGAGGAGTGCCGATTGAGATCAATGGCATGCCAGATCACGTTCATCTGATCATCGGTCTGAAGGCGACCCATTGCATCGCCAATGTCATGCGGGACATCAAAACGCCATCGTCGACGTGGGTACATAGCGATATTCATTTTCCAAAGTTTCAATGGCAGGATGGCTACGCCGCATTCACCGTAAGCGCCTCAGCTTTAGAGACCGTGCGCGAATACGTTCGCGATCAGAAAGACAGACATACGCGCTACTCGTTCAAACAGGAATATCTTAAGCTCCTGAAAACGAGCGGCGTCGCGTACAACGCTCGTTTTCTGTGGTAGTGATCCGGCGCCCTTTCAGGGCGCTAAGATTATGGGGAATCTGTCCGCGGATGTCCCATCCGTTGTTGAAATTGGTTGAACGTCCGTAGCCGAAACCGAAACGTACCTTCCTTTCGCGGCCTCGTCAAGGGGCTCGCTTCGTATTGACCGCTTTGTCTACAGGACAGACGCGGTTTACAATCCAG